>CAZSAP010000004.1:26805-180670 GCA_964604705.1 uncultured bacterium | reverse complement strand
TGGGTGTTACCGTACGCGTCGCGGTGGTGACCACCGCACTGCCGATCTGTGTGGCGGTACTGGTCACGCTGGGTGTTACCGTACGCGTCGCGGTGGTGACCACCGCACTGCCGATCTGTGTGGCTGTGCTGGTCACGCTGGGCGTTACGGTACGCGTCGCGGTGATGAGCATGGTCAAATCAGGGGTTGCGGTGGCCACCACCGTGTTCCCGATCTGCGTTGCCGTACTGGTCACGCTGGGTGTGGCAGTGCGCGTTGCGGTGATGAGCATGGTTAGATCGGGTGTCGATGTTGCCACCACCGTGTTGCCAATCTGCGTCGCCGTACTGGTCACACTGGGTGTGGCGGTGCGTGTCGCGGTGATGAGCATGGTCAAGTCAGGGGTTGCGGTGGCCACCACCGTGGTTCCTTGGGTGGCGGTGGCGGTCACCGTGGCTGTACGGGTGAGTGTCGTTGTCACGGTTGGCGTATAGGTTGCCAGGACCGTGTTCCCAATCGGGGTGGTGGTGCTGGTCACGCTCGGCGTCACGGTGCGGGTTGCAGTGCGTGTGGCCGTGGCCGGCAAGGAACTCCCAACATTCGTTGCCGTTACCGTAGGCGTAAAGGTTTCCCCCATAATCCAAGTCGGCGAAAGCGTGGGTGTGAACGTCGCAGGCAGGGTGGTCCCACTCTCCGTGGGCGTGGCCGTGGCGTTGACGCCCTCCGTCATAGTGGTGGTTGCCGTGGGTGTGCCTGCCCACCCCGCCCCCACGCCTAACACACATATCCCCAACATCCCAAAAACAAGCCGCATGATCCAATTCCCCAGTGTCTGCATGATTCCAGCCTCCCCTTCAAAAATAAAATGGCGATGTTTGGACTGGGGTGGTCAACAAAGGGTTCCCGGGCAAAAAAAATAATTCAAAAAAAAAGCCTTCCAGGGCCACTACCCCAGAAGGCTCTAAAGATGAGACGTTCGTCCTTACGGTTGATCGATAAGAATGCG
Organism: uncultured bacterium; assembly: GCA_964604705.1. Classification (GTDB taxonomy): domain Bacteria; phylum Oederibacteriota; class JAAXVQ01; order JAAXVQ01; family JAAXVQ01; genus JAAXVQ01. The sequence continues at coordinate 179,685 of CAZSAP010000004.1, read as the reverse complement.
AATCTCCACCCGCCGATTGCGGGCCCGTGCGTCTTCCCCGTACCCAACCACTTCGGGTTGGGTCTTGCCAAACCCTCGTACAAAAAGCACACTGGTTGGAATCTGGAGGGTTTCGGCCATAAACTTAGCCACCATGTAGGCCCGCTGCACTGAAATCTTACGGTTGAGTTCCTGACTGCCGATCTCATCGGCGTGCCCTTCACAAATGGCCACGGCTTTGCCGCTGTGCCGTCGCAGCACTTGCGCCGCTGCGGTAATTTTATCCAGCATCTCAGGTTTTAGAACCGCACTGTTGAAGTCAAAAAGAATTTCCGGGATCAGCAACCCCTCTTGGCCCGCCTGCGCCCGCACCCGACGGGCCTTGATCCCATGAATGGTCGCGCTTACGACCACTTCCTGCCCCTGCGGATAAACCGCCTCCAAGTGGTAACTCAAGCCTTCGGCTGGGTTGAGCACCAAAGCGCCGGTTTGATTCATTCCATCCCAAGTCCAATTTTTAAGCAGCGGCAGCGTCGCCTGCAAGGTGCGCAACTCGCGCCCAGTGCCTTTATCCAAAATTTTCAAGGTCCAGGAGGTAAGTTCCGGTCGGACCGTAAATTCAAACTCGGCTTGCGGCTCCAAAAGACTTCCATCGTCAAAGACCAATTTCAAAACAGGATTCACTTGGACCAACGCATAAGCCGGTTGCGTCTGTCCGGCGCTCTCCCACCGATAGGCATATTTTTCCGTACTGGAGATCAGTTGGCCGGCGTTGTTGCGCCCATCCCAATAGATATCCGTCAGCGCATTGCGGGTTAGCGCAAACTGTTTCACGGCTTCGTTCTGCGAATCAACGATATGCAGGGTTCCGCCTTCGGGCGCCGAGTTTGTATTCTTCTTAAACACAACCAGGCTGTCCAAATCTCGCGGTAAGGTACTCAAAACCTTAGCGTCCGGATCATGCACCTGATTCAACTGCACCTCCGCCGGCAATGCCGGATCGGCTGCGGCCGAGGGAGGCGGCGGGATCACTCTAGGGGTTTGCGCTTCTGGCAAGGGCCAGGGTTTCCACGCATAGGAAAGCGTGAACCGGTGGTTGCTCCCCAACGTGCCGAAGGGTTGGAAGGAGTAGTCCACGCCCCAACGCAACCAATGCAACCCTGCTCCAGCCGAGAGTGTGCCCAACTCATGCATCCAGCGATAGCCGCCACGCAGATACACCACATCTTTCAAGGCATACTCCACCCCAACCACGGGTTGAACCGGATCATCTCCCACCAGTGGACACTGGACATCGCCCAAAAGGGTCACGCGCTGATCCAGGGTCGGCATCCAGTGATACGCCAACCCCGCCACAGCCGTGAGCGGCAAGGCATCGGCCTCACGATCAAAGGCTGTTTTCGCCCCCAGATTGTTCAGGCACACACCCAGCGACCAGCCCTCAGGTTCGGGCTCCAACTGCAAACCCAGGTCGATGGCTGCGCCACGACTGTGGTAGCCTGCAAGCGCACTCTCAAAAAGCTTGAGCCCGGCACCGACGCGCAGCCCCGGCGCCAGCACGCGCGCATGTGCAAAATGCAGCAAGGCATCGTAATTTTCCATGGTGCCCACGGACTCACCCAGGGCATCCACTTCCGTAAAATTGTAGGTACTTACATAGAAAAAGCGGGCCGCCCAAGGACCACCGAACGCCTCGGGAACCAAACCCTCGATCTGTTCATAGGCCGTGTCCACCAACCCGGAAAAATGGGTGAGGGCCAGCGATTCGTACGGTTGCCCGACCAACCCCGCCGGGTTCCAATTCAAACTTTCTTCTCCCCGCGCATCACCCACCCCCGCGCCGAGCGCCGACACGGTGGCCGGAGCCTGCGTACGCAAAAACTCGGCACCGGTTGTACCCGAGGCCTCGATCCTGGCAGCACTGCCGATCAACCCCAAAAAACCAACCCCGGCCAGAATTGCCTTGGTTACGTGGTTGCGAAATAAGGAGGTCATCATCGCACCACCACCAGCTTGCGTTTTTCATTGAACCGTTCGGTCTGGATCTCCACAAAATAGACGCCGGAGCTTACCACGTTCCCGTTTTGGTTGATTCCGGCCCAGGAGGTTTCGAAGGTGCCGGCATCGGCAATACGATCTTCCACCACTTTAACCAACTGCCCGGATTGCGTGTAAATTCGCACCACCACATGCTGCGACCGATCCAACCAAACGCCGACAAAAACGGGTTGATTGTACGCCGGACGTACGACATTTTGTCGAATCACCACCGGCGCCGCATCTCCAGGCACATGCAGGCCGGGTACGGTCGTCAGGGTCGGCGTGAGCGTCGGAGTGGGAGCCGATGACTCTGGCGTCCAAGTAGACGTAGGTGTGGGCGAACCCGAGGTGGGTGTCCATGTCGCCGTTGGAGTCGGGGTTAAGGTTATCGTAGCTGTAACCGTGACGGTTGCCGTGGTATTGGATATACTGGTGACCGTAGCAGTGGGTGTGCTGGAATAGGTCGGTGTGGTTGAAAACGTAAGCGTGACCGTCCCCGTGGGCGTATGCGAGGGCGTTACGGTCCAGGTGGCCGATGTCGTAAACGTCAGGGTGGGGGTGTTGGTCTGCGTGCTCATGGTCAAAGGTGTCGGCGAGGCCGTGGACGTGACGGTTGCCGGCGGGGTAAGAGTATTCGTGGGTGTAATGGTGAGGGTACCGATCTCGGTTGCGGTTGCGGTCCAGGTCGGGGTTGCAGCGAAAACGCCCGCACTTCCTGCCAAGATAAAGGCCGAGAGCACTCCCACACATAGAAACCATCTACGTTTTGGTTTATCCAGCCTAGGCGACACCTTATTTGTTCCCTCGTTTAAATATCTCATCGCACCACCGCCAACTTGAAACGTTCTTCCCTACCCAAACCTTGAACCAGCAAAATATAAATCCCGGCTGCAACGCGCTCGCCCCGGTCATTGGTCCCGTTCCACTCCCAGGATTGATAGCCCGGTGAGACCTGTGCATCGACTAAGGTTTTTACGCCTGTCCCTTCCCGCGTATAAATCCGGGCTTCCAACCGGCCGGGTTGCTCAGGATTGATTTCCAGAATCACCTTTTCCTGACGGTTGAGATTAATCTTATTGGGACGCACCCTCACGGTTCCGGCCAATACACCGGGCGTTCCCACGGCCGCGTTCTCGGCGGGTTGCTTTTCACTCACACCGCGCTCAGATCCCGATAGCCCGGAACCCTTTTGCGCCGGAGCCAATGATTCCGCACGCTTCTGCCCCAAGGGGGGCAAGACCGCTTGCACCGGAGCCACCGAACGACCTTCGGGTTTGCGCGCCAGGCGCGGCACGTTCTTTTCTGGCTCGAACGGAACCGCCGGTTCCGATAAATCTTTTTTTAGGCGTGGTGAATGTTGCACCACCGGGTTGAGTTGCAGCCTTTCAGGCGCGGTTTGAGGTACCGGCGTCGTCTCCAAACCAGGAACCGGTGTTGCCCGGTGCGCGACTTGAACCGAAGACTCGCTCCCCTGGTGTTGGGTCATGTACACCACGCTGGCGACGGCCAAAACCAGCAAGGCGGCAACGGCCGCCCACCCCCATCCCCAGGTACGCGACGATGCCTGCACGGCCGGGGTGGGCAATGCCTGAATTCGATCCCACACGTGTTGATTAAACCCTTCAGGAGCTTTAACCGTGGCCATGCCCTGCAAGGCTTGATTCAGGGTCCGCTCCGCTTCCCAAGCTCGATCACACTCGGGACATTGGGAACAATGCTCCATCCACCGTGCTTCATCGGCCGGGGTTGCGGACCCTGCTTGGACCTTACGCCGCCATTGTTGAAATTCAAAACACGGTTTCATGATTGACCTTCTTTTCGCGCAAACTGCTGGGCCTGCATCCATTGCCGTAGATCGTCTTGCGCTCGGAACAAGCGTGACTTGACCGTGCCGCTCGGTATCTTGAGAATGTCCGAGACGGTGGCGATGTCCAGCCCTTCAATGTCGCGCAGCACCAACACCTCACGCAAGCGCGGATCCAAATGCTGCAACCCCAGATACACCCACCGCATCAAGTCTTCGTGTTCCGCTGTTTGCTCAGGCGAAGGGGCCGGTTTGGCCTGTTCGTCTTTCACCTGCTGGGCCAATTGGTGTATCTCCCGGCGCCGCCCGGCTTTTTTGGACTGGGTGTACACCACGTTGACCGCTATCCGATACAGCCAGGTAAAAAAACTCGAGTCGCCTCGGAATTTTTTCAAATTGCAGTACGCCCGCACAAACACTTCCTGAGCCACATCGTCGGCTTCATGTTCGTTCCAGAGCATGTTCAAGGCCAACCGATACACCCGGTCGCGATAGCGCCGCATCAATTCATCAAAGGCCCGGGTCTCTCCCTCGGCGGCCCGTCGCACCAATTCGTGATCCATAAAATCCCCGTACGTTGGACTGGCGCCGTCCACGTTGGGTTCCCCGGTCACGGAACAATCCTGCGCAAGGCCTGCCAACGACGCTTGGCTTGAGAGTGATTGGGTTCAAACTGCAAAACGGCCGCATACTGCTCCTTGGCCTCGCGCCAGCGTGCCTGCCGCTCCAACAATTGCCCGTAATTATAATGCACAACCGTGGGATTGATCGAAACCAGTTCGATTTCGTATTTATCCAAGGCTCCGGCGGACAAGGCCCGAACAGCCAGGGCTTTTTGATAACTGGCTTCTGCGCCCACGGTGTTGCCGCGGATTTCCTGAATAACGCCCAAGTTGCTCCAAGCCGCGGCGTAATGCGGTTCCAATTCCACGGCCGCCCGCCAATGCGTCTCGGCATCGGCATTAAGCCCCGCATCCCGGCAGACATTGCCGAGTTCAAAACTCAAGAACGCCTGATGCGGCGCTTTGGTGACCGCGGCTTGATACTGATCCATGGCCAGCACATAATACCGCTGGCGTTCATTTCCCGAAAGTTGCGAGGCTTTCAATCCGTACAACTGGGCCAAATGCCGGTGTATGTATGGATCCAACCCATCCAGCGTCAGCGCCTTCTGAAAAGCCCACTCACTCAAAGCAAACCAGTGTTCGGCCCCGGAGGTCGCATAAAAATCCAATTGCGTTTGCCCCAGACGATCGTACGCCGTGGCCGCCAGGGGAAACGCCAAGAGCGCCCGTTGGTACAACTGGGCCGCGGCCTTAAAATTTTTCTTATAGCGCTGGGCTTCACCTTGCGCCAGGTAATACTCGGAGAGCAAGGGTCGTGAGGCGGCCAACAACGCCGTTAATCCCACCAACAACAAAACCAAGGGCAAGGAACGCTGCCAAAACGGTCGCGCCTGGGCCAAGATCGGTGCGGTCTCCACCGCAGGCTTTAACCCCGCAAAGGTCATGCCTAAAAGCGCCATGCTCCATAATAAAAGGGCCGGTGGATGCCAATTAAAATCCACACTCCCTTGAACCAACGCTCCCACCACTGCCAAAGAGGCAGCCAAGGGAACCGCATGGCTCCAGCCCGACTTCGTGGGAGAGAACGGCATTCGCCAAAGGGACCAAAACCGATGCAGACTCCAACCTAGAATGACACAAAGCATGACCAATCCCGGGATCCCGAGTACAGCCAGAATCTGCAACCACTCGTTGTGGGCAAACTGGGCGACTTTGCCATACCGCGCCAAACCGCGCACATTGGGAAAACTGTACTGTTCAAACGTGGCGGCAAAATTACCCGGCCCGACGCCGGCCAAAGGATGATCGGCACCCATTTGAATGGCGGCACTGGCCATATGCCAGCGCTCGTAGGCCGGTCCGGCGTACGCGTCCCACGCCACCAAACGCTGGCGCAAAGCCAAGGGCAGCACCAGGGTCAAGACGATCATAATCACAACGGCGGCTCCTGCTCCGAGCGCATAACGCCTGTGGTGGCGCCAACTCCAAAAAACAAGCACAACAGCGCCGGCTAAAACATTGAGCCAAGCGCCCATGGATCCGGTGGCCAAAATGCCCAGCACCATCACCAACGCGGCCAACCCCAAGCCCACCTTTTTGCCCCAGGTGGTCTCCCACCCTGCGGCCATGCCCGCCGTGGCCAAACACCCCATGGCCAGATACGCGCCGAGCAAATTGGGATTGGGCCAATGCCCCGTGGCGCGGGTGGACCCAGGCCATCCGACCTCCACCAACGCCATAACGCTCATTCCGAGCGCCGTGACGATGAGCACCCAAATCAAACTCCAGGAACGCGGCGCCCATTCCCAGCTCAGCCAAAACACCAAAAACGCAACAAGCCCCAGCATCAGGCCGGGTACGGCAGCCGCGGGATGCGATGAGAGCGCGGCAGAAACAATTCCCCAGATCCAAAGCCCTCCCATCAGCCAACGCATCGGGACGGCCGAAAACAAAAGCCGCCCTTGTTGCGAAGACCGCACCATCCACATGAGCCAGAGCAAACCCACCGACCAATATAAAAACACTTCAACCGGCAAACTTCGCCCGGCGCGCCAGAGCACCAGGGTCAAAATAGCCCCGAGTGCAAAAATCCAACCCCAACGTCCCATTGGGTGCTCCAAAGCAAGCTGCGTTTCCGCAGCCGGCTCAAGCCTGGGCTTCGACACGGATCCAGCCAAACCCATGAGCATGCCTAAAAACAGGACAACCACTGAGGTGTTTTTCAAAAAATGAAAATCCACATCTCCGGCAGCGTGCAAGACCGCGGCCAAAAGCCCGGCCGTTAACCCCACATACCAGGTGCGCTGCGGATGATGCTTCCACGCGCCCCACCCACGCTGCCACATCCGAAACAAACTCCATAGAAACCAGCCCAGTGCGCCCAACCCCAACATGCCCGTTTCGGCCGCCACCTGCAACCAGGCATTATGGGCAAAACGAGCATATTGGCCAGGAACCGTTGCGTACACCGAGTATTCAGCCCCAAACATACCTGGACCAATGCCTAAAAAAGGATGCGCGCGCAACATGCGCAAGGCGACTTTCCAATGTTCCCAGCGCTGCGCCCATCCATCCCAGGCCGCTCCCATACCGCGATGATTAAGTACCAGCCACAAGCCGCCTAGAAGCAAAAGAATGCCGGTGATCCAGACGCCCATGGCCCAACGATTTTTCGGATGCAGCGAGTAGGTTTCCGATAAGAGTGAATAAAACAATCCCACACCCAAAGCCGCGGCGATCCACCCACCCAGGGATTGGGTGGAGAACAAACCAACCAGCAGCAGAACCAAGAGGCTTCCCCAACCCCAACGCGCCATGGGACGAGTCGCAGAAAGCACCTGAACCAAACCTATGGGAATCAACATGGCCAAGAATCCGGCAAATACATTGGGATAGACGAACAAGGAAAAAGCACGGCCCGAAAGCAAGCGCGCGGCCAATTCCTTTTCCACAAACCCTTGCGGTGGCTGCAAGCCAAACATCCGAGCGTATGTTTCCGACAGACCGCCACCGTACTGGTAAAGCCCAAACAGCGCCAACAACGCAGCCGCGCCCAACATCCACCCCAAATAAAGCTGCAACGTACGTAGAGAACGCGAAAAAAGAAAGGCCAGAAAAAACAAGAGCCCCAACGCCAGCACCGGAGCCAAGGAATTCATGCTTTGCGATAAATCCATGGAAGTTATGGCCGACACGGTCCAAGCACCCAGCAAGACCAACAACGCCAGGCCAAATGTCGCCGGACGCTCGGGAACGCCCCGGCTCCACCCCAGCCAAGCTACGCTCGCAATTCCCATGACAGCCATGCCCAATACGCACAACGCCGCCATGGGTCCTTCCCAGGAAGGGGGCAAAAATAAGAACAGAATAATTAAGGAGGTAAGAAGGCCCAGAAATACATGTCCTAGCCAGCGGGGATGCCGTCGACTAAGCCAGGAGGCTAGCATGGATTTATTGTGGGAGATACTGCAGGGCGGCCCGCAAAGCTAAATAGTACGAATCGGGACCAAACCCAAGGATGCGTCCGCGTACCACTCCGGCCAAATACGATTTCTGCCGAAATTCTTCACGGGCGTAAACATTGGATAAATGTACTTCAATGGCCGGCAGGCCCACGGCTTTAAGGGCATCTGGAATGGCCACCGAAGTGTGGGTGTACGCAGCGGGATTGATAATAATCACGTGAGCCCACTCCGGAGCATGCTGAATGGCCTCAACCAACTCACCTTCATGATTGGTTTGGACCGTACGCACCTCGACACCCAAGGTTTTGGCCAAGCGAGCCAGCTCTTGGTCAATGTCCGCGAGTGTACATGCGCCATAAATCTCAGGTTCGCGTGAACCAAGCATGTTTAAGTTGGGGCCGTGCAGCACTAAAACGCGTCCCATCATCCCGAGGCTCCTGTTTACCAGAGAAAATCCATGGGGTTTTTAATGACCCCATGTTCCCAAATCGTGTAGTGCAGATGCGGACCGGTCGAACGCCCCGTGTTTCCTGAACGTGCGATCAACTGCCCGCCCCGGACACGTTGTCCCACTTTCACATACACCGCATCCAAATGCCCGTACATGGTAACGTATCCGTTTTGGTGGTCAATCTTAACATGCTTGCCAATGGCGCCGCCCCAACCTGCGGCAATGACAACACCCGAAGCCGAAGCGCCCACCCAACTGCGCATCTTACAGGCAATGTCCACCCCGTTGTGGGATTTTGTAAACCCAAGCACCGGATGAATTCGTTTTCCCACAAACGAGGTGTAACGCCCCGAAAGCGGCGAACGAAAAAGCGACCGTTTGGAATACTGCTTATGCATGCCTTGCGAAAGATACAGAGGCTTGGCACCGGGAACAAAGAGCCACATCCCAGGAACCACACCCAAATCCAGGTTAATGACATTGGCCGCTTGGATCGCAGCAGCATCCACGCGATAATCCAAGGCGATTTTGTGAAGGGATTCTCCGGGTTTAACCTGGTGCAAACATCCACCCCGGCTCGGCAAAAGAATTTTTTGCCCGGTGTAGCACACAATTTTCTCCAAGTGCGGATTGCAACCCACGATGGTATCAATGGTGTACCCACGCCGTTTGGCGATCATCCAATAATTTTCGCGTGTCCGAATGACGTATTCCTCGAACTGTACATATTCAGGATTCACAAATTGCAGAAGCTGTTGCACCACGGTGGTGGCTGCATCGTCGGCTGCATCCACGGATTGCTGTTCCAAGATATCTAAAAAGTCCGTAAGATCCGGGTAAAGGTCAAAATCATAACCCGTATAGGTTTGCAGACGTTCCTGGGTAAAGTAGGTAAACGAAGATGCATGTGTAGTGGCCGATAGCACCGGTGTGGCCACCGAGGTCTTTTCGGGGGTGGCCCGTGTCTGGGCGACTACCAATACGGTCGCCAGCAACAGAAATCCGCCTGCAGCCATCAGAGTCAACCAACGTTTCGAACGGGTCATTAAAAAATGGGGTACGATCTTTGGCATGTTCATTGTGGGGATATTAGCATGCTCCCGCGTATGGGTCCATAAAAAAGTGAACTCACACAGTGAGAAAATCCACTAAACACAAGGTTTTTCACCTTCTCTAGCGGCCCGATTATCGCAGCAGAACAACCTTACCGCGCTTTTGCTCAGTGCCGTTCTTAATCACATATATATAAATACCCGAAGCCACGGGTTGCCCTGAATTGTTTTTTAAATTCCAGGTCATCACCGGTTTTAAATCATCCTTGGACAGCGTTGTAACCAGCTCCCCATTCAAGGTATAGATGCGTATCTCCGCTTGCTGGGTCAAGCGCGCAAACGTGATCCGCTGTGTATTCTTTTCTTTGCTTTTGTACGGATTGGGAAAGACCACCACATTGGCCAAATCCGGATAAGGTGCGACTGTAACCGTAATCGTCCGGGTGATGGTACACGTAGGTGTGATTGTTCGCGTAACGGATATGGTGGCGGTTACAGAAATCGTAGGGGTTTGGGTAATGGTCGCTGAAACCGTGGCCGTCGGGGTCATGGTGATCGTCGGGGTCGGCGTGAGCGTGTACGGCGGAGTTTCCGTCGAGGTCGGAGAGATCGTCGAGGTCTCGGTAACGGTAGCGGTTCGCGTGCTGGTGGGTGTATAGGTTTGTGTGTTCACATCAATTGTTGGCGTAATCGTCGGGGTATTCGGGTTCACTGTAGGCGTAATCGTCGGGGTTGGCGTCACGGTAAACGTTGGCGTCACCCAGCAATATTCATACACTTTATGATCGGGGGAGGTCACATAGATTTGATTATTCGAACTTGTATTTCGCCCCGGCCCTATGGAAATGGAGTTTAATTTATTCGGCATGGTCGGACCAATGACTACCGGGGTATCCCAAGAGGTCCCATTGTGGAACATTTCATACACCACATTGTTTTCCGTGGCAATGTACAACCTTTTAACACCATCGTTCCGGCCTAGTCCGGGTTCCAGCCCCCAAATGCACCCTAAATTTTGAGCAATACGAGTGGGTGTTTGCCACCCCCCATTGTAACGCCGTTCGTACAAATCCCCGTTTGACAACCCCACGTAGGTACGCATGACCGTACCTCCATTGCGTGCAATCCCAACATAGGCTGCCGTTACATCTACCGCGCCTCCGTAATTATATTCATCGGTCCTATTCCAAGCGGTTCCATTCCAATAATACTCGCGCCAGCGCCCGTCCGCACACCCCACATACACATAGTTGGTCCCGCTTCCGTTGCGACCTGGCGCCACCTTGGTCACCCAATTGGTATTATTGCCTAAGCTGGCTACGGTTGAGGTTTCCGACCACGCGGATCCGCTCCAGGTATACTCTTTAACACTTCCCCAAGCACTTCCGGCATACACTCGGTTCGTGCCGTCGTTTCGCCCAGGCCCAATATCCACCGACCAGGCATTGCCGTCCCAGTGCCCGCCCTCCATCTGACCAATGTTTCCCGAGCTCCAGGATAACCCGTTGTAATAAAACTCATCCACCTGCGCATAACTTTCATTTCCCGTAACAATGCGGGTCTGACCATTGTTGCGGGCATCCCCCAACACCATCGAAGTACAATCCCATACTCCGCCGTTTATGGCGGTACGATCCCAAGCCCCGCCGTTCCAAATATATTCGTAGATCACATTATCATTTTTCCCACCGGCATACACCGCCGTGATCGTGTTGTTGCGCCCCTCTCCCACTTTTACCGTATACATGATATCGCCTTCATCACGTACGGTGTTGACTTGCCAGAGCGCATACGCCGAACTCACGGTAAGCCCTGTGATGCACGCGGTTAACATCATTAATTTCACTATGGTGCGCATGGTCATTCCCCCAGACATATTAATGCTTACCGCAGAAGTGCAAGTTTCCCCCGAACCTCGCCACGCTCGTTCTTGATCACATATATATAAATCCCCGAGGCCACATTGCTCCCCTGGTCATTTTTCAAGTTCCAATTAAGTATCGGTTGATCGTCATCTTTTTCCAAGGTACGAACCACCCCGCCGGTTACAGAATAAATCCGCACCGTGGCCTTTTCCGGCATGCGTCCGAACGTTACCTCGGCCAAGGCTTTTTCGCGCGTGCGATAAGGATTGGGATACACCACCACCTGCGCCAGATCCGGGTAAGGAATAACCGTTTGCGTGACGGTTCGAGTGCGCGTGACCGTGACCGTGGAGGTTATCGTCGGGGTAGGCGTAATTGTCCCCGTGACCGTTATCGTCGGAGAAATTGTCGAAGACGGGGTCGGAGTCATAGTCTGGGTAATGGTGCACGTCTGCGTAATCGTGTACGTTTGAGTGATCGTCGATGTTATCGTAAGTGTCGGGGTAGGCGTCAAGGTGTACGGCGGCGTGGCCGTCGACGTCTGGGTAATCGTCGGGGTTGCCGTCACCGAGGGAGTTATCGTCAACGTCGGAGTTTCGGTCACAGTGGGTGACGCCGTGGACGTAACCGTAGCCGTAGCCGAGCTTGTTGCGGTGGGTGTTTCGGTATAGGTAGGGGACGCGGTGGATGTGGAGGTCTCGGTGGCCGAGATCGTCGCGGTGGGTGTTTCGGTATAGGTGGGCGACGCGGTGGACGTAGCGGTCTCGGTGGCTGAGATTGTCGCGGTGGGCGTTTCCGTCGCCGTAGCCGAAACGGTTCGGGTCGCAGTGGCTGTGGCCGATTCCGTGGCCGTCCCGGTCGGAGTGGCCGTGAGTGTCTCCGTAGGCGTAGATGTGATCGTAAGCGTCGGAGTTACCGAAGGAGTCACTGTCGCTGTGGGCGTAAAGGTCCGTGTATAGGTTGGTGTCGCCGTAGCATCAGGTACCCAACGATATTCATAGACAAAACCATCGTCGGCAGTAACAAACACGGAATTGTCTCCGCCACGACCGCGCCCCACATTCACCGCATGCGGAATACCCGCCGTGGTCGCCCCCATGTCCGAACTCGCCCAAGCCGTCCCATTCCAAGTAAACTCAAACGTATGACCGTTGTTGTAGGATGCATACACATGGTTGGTACCGTCGTTTTGCCCTTCACCAATAGCGATACCGTACACAGGTTGATTGTTGGACCCGGTAATCGTTAGGATCGTAGCTTGCCACCCAGAACCGTTCCAATAATATTCATGCACAGCGCCACGATCGTACCCTACGAACACCGAATTCCCCGCATGACTTCCCGGACCAATAGCCACACAATAAAAAGCATCTCCCGCCGTAGTCACCACATTGCTCCGCGTCCAGGCAGAACCGTTGTAATAATATTCATATACACTTTGATCGGCACTGGCCGCGTACACACGTTGAGAGCCATTGTTGCGCCCATCGCCAACCGCCACATCCCAAAAATCACCGCTTCCAAACGGAGCCACATTGGTGTTAGCATAGCTCACACCGTTGTATCTTAATTCACACACCAAATCCGAAATACTGGCTCCATAAATATAATTGGTCGAGGAATTTCTTCCACGCCCAATGGCCAGCCCATGGAAAGCACTGTCTGGGGTGTATTGTAAATTTCGTTCCCAACCGGTTCCATTAAAATAAAATTCCGTAATATCCCCATAACTCGTGCCTACAAACACACAGGTGGAGCCATTGTTACGTCCGTCTCCCACTGCAATGCCGCGGGCTTCAAATGTTGCTTCGGCGGTTCCAAAAGCACCGCCTTGCCAACTTGATCCGTTCCAATAATATTCATATACGTTAGGAGTGGTGGTGCTTGAATGAGTGGCGTACAAATACGGTGTGCTATCACCGTTACGCCCAGCCGTTACTGTGACATTCCAAAAGGTACCGGTGATGGCAGAAGAATTAACGCTATACTTTTGCCACGTCGCAAAACTTTGCAAGGGGGTTGAAACAAAAAAGAAAACAATTAGACATAACCACCGGTGGGTGCATTTCATGGTCAACTCGCCTGACCTCTTTATTGATAAACCGGATAACTATCAATAAATATACCATACTTCCTGCATATTTTCCTAACATTCAATTTAACCTTGATAAATCAGATGAATATTTTACCCATGCCCCTTTTTCTTTTCGCAGCAACGCCCCCCAAAAACCATGGAACGGCCAGCATGAATCAGATAATCACCAATGAGTGGATTTTCCAGAACGTCACATGCTTAGAGGGTAAATTTCTCACCCAAATAAATCTCTTTGGCCTTCTTGCTGCTGGCCAATTTCTTGGCGGTTCCGGCCAACAGAATCTTGCCTTCGTAAAGAATGTAGGCACGGTCGGTGATGGAGAGGGTCTCGCGTACATTGTGGTCCGTGATCATGATGCCGATCCCGCGTTTGCGCAATTGCCGAATCACGTTTTGAATATCCAATACTGCAATGGGATCAACCCCCACAAACGGCTCATCCAACAAAATAAACGAGGGATTGATCACAAGCGCCCGCGTGATTTCCAAACGACGGCGTTCTCCCCCCGAGAGCGTGTACGCACGCTGACGACGGAGATGGGCAATATTCAACTCATTGAGAAGTTGATCCAAGCGTTGCGCCCGCTCTTCCTTGGAAAGCGGCAACGTTTCCAAGATCGCGAGAATGTTCTCTTCAACTGTCATCTTTCTAAAAATCGAAGGTTCTTGTGAAAGATACGAAATGCCTAAGCGGGCCCGTTTGTACATGGGAACATCGGTAATGTCCTGTTTGCCGTCCGGGCCGTCAAGGATAATCCGGCCGTCATTGGGCTTGATAAAACCGACCACCATGTAAAACGTTGTAGTTTTCCCCGCGCCGTTGGGCCCAAGCAGACCGACAATCTCCCCGCGCCGAACTTCCACATTGACCTGATTCACCACATGTTTGTGATGATAAATTTTCACCAAGTTTTCGGTCCCCAATACTTGAGGTCCCGAAAGCACCTGTTTTTCTGCAACGGGGGTCATGGTTTCTCCTTCATGCGTCCGGGCACTGCGCGATTGTTTTTTTCTTTGGGCCATATTTCGGCACGCGCCGAGCCGCGAGCTTCGTAGATTCTTTCCTTGGTCTTCAAAATCAAGGTTTTGCCCGTAATCACATCGCCTTCTTGTTCAATTTTAGGCAAAGCTGCGTTCTTTCCGGGCGAGCTTAAAACCGCCACTTGCGTGGTCTGTGAATAATCCATGACCTCGGCCGTGGCGGTACTTCCGCGATACGTGACCACCACACGCTCCTTGGCTTGAATGTCTTTGCCTTGGGCGTTCCACTCCATGGACTCACTTTTTACCACCAACGTCTGGTTCTCATTGTCATGCGAAACCACCTTCACGTTTCCGCGTACGGTCGCATGCGAGAGGGTTTCTTTGTATTCCAACTCCCGGGCGGTCACCGTGATCCCGCGTGCGTGATCCACCAGGCGAATGCCCTGCCGCGCCACGCCCTGCCCATCTTGGGAGCGTACTTCCAAATACGGTGCATCCAAGCGTGTGGTTTCCTGCACCACTTTAACCCGCCCTTGAAAAACGGTGACTTGCCCTTGCTGCGTGTAGGACAACCGGTCCGAGGTGATGGCCACAGGCTTGTCTTCCGCAAGCGGCTTCAAGCGCGCATCCTCGGAGGCATGGGTCGCAAGTGGCGCAGCGGTCTTGGTCACTCCGGCAGCCGTTCCAGTAAGTGTTGGTGTGGCGGCGCTTGGGGGTGTCACCACCCGTGGGGCGCATGCCAGCGTCCCCAGTGCGACCCCCAGACCTAAAATCAGCGCCACGCGCATCATGGCTTGGCTTCCGGCGTGGGTGTGCCCTGCCCGATTTTCAAATCCTTGATGGACCGAACCTGAATGTTGACCTGCGAAAGCACCTCAATGTGCTTCAACTCGCTGTCGGCTTCCAGCCCCACTCCGGTCATCACGCTGGTGCCGCGTTCAATGCTTACAGGCAAATCCGTATAGATCCGCCCTTTTTGATTGTTCCACTGCAATCGTTCGGTGCGCAACACCGCACCTTCCTGCGAGACCATGACCACATCTTGTTCCGCCCGAGTGTCGTGCGTCACGGTCTGGATAAATCCCTTCCGCGCCGTGAGGGTTGAGGCCGGACGTCCGTTGCGCCAATACACAATTTTTATGTCCTGTGCCCGCGCCATGTTGTCGAGCTCAAAAATCTGACACGCACGCGCGGTAAAATCCCATTCCCGTTCCTGGCCGCGGGTTGAGACCATGCGAAACCCTTCAAACATGAGGGTGGGCTCCAAGGCCTTGTTGCCCATATTGGACAAATGAATAGAGGGCTGCGGTTCCTGTCCGCAACCGGCCAGAAGCAGTCCGACCACACCCACGGTTACTATGACGTTCCAACGGACCATCTCGGTCCTCCACCTTCTCGGCATTGACACCCTATCCGACCAACGAACTTGCGTACTGCCTTAACCCGCGCTGGCTTCCGGAGGCGGTGCGCTTTTCCAGCGTGCATGAAACCAAACCCATTGTTCCGGAAAACGCCGGATAAACGCCTCAATGGCCGCATTGGAAAGGGTGGCCCCTTCCAACAAATCACGTTCCTCATGGTCCGTGGCCTTCAAGTCCAGCGCCGGATAAATATATACGCGATTTTTCCCATTGGGCTGGCGCGCGGTGAAGACCGGCACCACCGCCGCACCGGTTCGCCGGGTCAGGCGAAACATGCCGATCGGGGTCTTGGCCAAACGTCCAAAAAAAGGCGCCCAGCGCGAATCCACATTGGTATCCTGATCGTTTAACATACCCAAAAGCATGTTGGAACGCAAGCTGCGAATGATCGACGTGGTCACATTCCCGCGTTGGATGATGGTCACCCCACGCCGGGCGCGGAAGCCATTTAAAAGTTCATCCAGGCGCGGATCGTACAGTTTCTGCGCCACGACCGCGGTTTTCCAACCTTGGGCCGTGGTAAAAATCGGGAGCAGCTCCCAGTTTCCAATATGCCCGGTCAAGCACACCACACCCTTGCCCCGCGCCAGGGCCGCCTCCAAATGTTCGCGGCCTTCCACCTGCTCTACCGTGTTCACGATGGCCTGGGTTGTCATGGAATTCATGCGCAGAAACTCCATGCCCGTCTGGCCCACAGCCTTAAACACTTGCCGAGCCAACGCGCGCAGTGTTTCCGGTGACTCATGGGGAAAAGCAATGGCCAAATGACGCTCGGCCCGCATGCGTTCTTTGGGCACCACCTGGGCAAACAAACGCCCGAGTGAGCTCCCCAACGCCAAGGCCAAGGTATGGGGAAGCAGTCCTACAGCCGCCAACAAGCCCCGCAAAAACCAATAGATGAGTGTGTTCTTAATTTTTTGAAGCATGGGGATTTAAATAGCGGTTCACCACACGGGTGTATTGCCCCTGCACTTTCAAGAGACGCTCGACAATCTCACGAATGGCACCTTGGCCGCCGCGGGTCTTGGTTACCCAGGCCGCCGCGCGCTTAACATCGGGTACGGCATTGGCCACCGCGATGGCCACACCGGCTTTTTTAAACACAGGCAGGTCAATCAAATCATCACCCACAAACGCCGCGGCCGAAGGCGAGACCCCGGCCTGATGACAAATACGTTCAAACGCCGGAAGCTTTTCCTGCACGCCTTGAATCACCCAAGGCACATTGCATTCGCGGGCGCGGGCGGTAATAACCCCACTGCTCCGCCCGGATAAAAAAGCCGACTGAATTCCGCCCAAACGTGCCAACGCCAAACCGGTCCCGTCCAACACCGAAAAAAACTTCGCTTCATGCCCCACGCTGTCAAGGACAATGGTTCCGTCGGTTAAGACACCATCCACATCGCAGACCAGCAGCTTGATGGCCTTCAGCTTTTTCTCCAGCGTTTGTATCCGTGGCATTAGATCACCCCTGCGTCCAACAAATCCAAGAAGTGCAAGACCCCACGCAGGCGTCCTGCATCATCGACCACCATGATGACAAAAATGCGTTTGTCTTGCATAAGGCGGGTCGCCTTGATGGCCAACTCGTCTTCGCGAATCACAATGGGCTTCGGCGTCATAACGGAACCGATGGTCAAGCCGGAAAAACCCGTAGCTTTGCCCACCAGACGGCGCAAATCCCCGTCCGTGAAAATCCCCAACAGTTTCTCACGTGCATCCACAATGCCCACACAGCCAAAACGCTTGCCGGTCATCTCCTTGACCGCACGGTCCACACTCAATGTGCTCTTGACTTTGGGAATGCGGGAACCGGTGTGCATAATATCGCGGACCTTGATCAAACGCTTTCCCAATTCTCCGCCCGGGTGCAAGTGAGCGAAATCCTCGGCCTTGAACTTCCGGCGGTTTAGGATCGCCACCGCCAAGGCATCGCCCATGGCTAAGACCGCGGTCGTGCTGGCCGTAGGCGCCAATCCCAAAGGACAGGCTTCTTCCTTCACGGAAACATCCAACACCACATCGGCGTTCTTCGCCAGCGGACTTTTCAAATTGCCGGTCATGGCGATAAGCGCCACGCCCAGACGCTTGATTTGCGGCAGAAGGCGAATAAGTTCTTCGGTTTGACCGGAGTTGGAAATGGCAATCACCACGTCTTGGGCCACCAGTTTTCCCAAGTCGCCATGGATGGCCTCGGCCGCATGAATGAAAATCGACGGGGTTCCCGTGGACGCCAGGGTGGCGGCGATTTTTTGCCCGATCACACCCGATTTTCCCAGTCCGGTAACCACCACCCGCCCGGTACACCGGCGCATGAGTTCCGCGGCCCGTTCGAACGCAGGCCCCAGGTGCTGAATCAATTGGGTAATGGCCGCAGCTTCGATGCGCAAAACGCGCCGCGCATCCTGAAGAATCGGCGAACGAGAGGATTTGGAGGTCATAAGAAGAAAGGCTACTCGACGTACATGATGCGCGCGCAATTGTCGCAAAACAAAAGCGTGCGGTATTTACGCAGCTCAATGCTGGCTTGCGGACGGATGCTCAAGCGACATCCGGTGCAGACATCGTTTTCAATCTTGGCCACAGCCAAACCGCCTTTGGATTCGCGCAAACGTGTGTAACGATCCAAGTAGTCGGCCCGCACAACTTTGGACGCTTCCTGCCACTGGGTCTGAATGTTCTGGATCTCGGCTTCGATCCCGGCGATGGCCGCCTGAATCTTGCTTTGATCGGCCTGGATTTGTGTTTCCACCACTTTCATCTCGGCTTGGGTCTTGGCAGTAATCTTCTTTAATTCGTCCTCGGACATCATCATTTCCAAAATGCGTTCTTCCAACAGTCCGATCTCAGATTTTTTTTGTTTGATTTCGGATTCGATGGTGTTGTACGCCTCGTTGGTCTTCACATCGAACTTCTGGCCTTGCAGTTTCGAGACTTGTTCTTGGCGTTCCTTCACGGTCCGTTCGGCTTCACGCCGATCTTTCAACAATTTTTCCATATCCTGCTTGTGCCCTTCCATGGTGGAGCGCAAGCTGTCCAGACCGTTCTCGGTCTGATGAACGCCATCCTGCAATTTTTGAATCTGGGCGCGACGCTGGAGCATGTCCTGATCCAGTATCTGCAACTTCACCAAATTCTCCAATTGGATTTTTAAATTTTGGGATTCCGAGGCTTGGTCCATGGAACTGTTTCCTCCAAAAAAAAAGGGACGGGAGCGAACGACTCCCCTCCCTGATACATTCGCTGGTGGGCGGAAAAGGATTTGAACCTTCGACTTCCACCATGTGAAGATGGCACTCTAACCACTGAGTTATCCGCCCATGATCGTCCGGAGATCATACACTAGAGAAACCAAAATCGTCAAGCACTTATCGTGGATAAATGAAGGAATAATTCAGAGACACATCTAAGGTCCAATCCACCCAGGGGGAAATCAGCTCAATCCAAGCCCTTTTCCGCCAGGATCACAAACGGATCGCGATGCCAACGCGGAAACGTTCGCCACCACCATACATGCCAGGATAATGCCCAGGCTCGTGTATTCACATGAACCGGACTCTGACGGCGGTACAAATGCTCTTCCGGCCATACGCCCCGGAGGAGATACCCATTCTCGTGAATCCAGTTTTCCCACTCGCCAAAGGAAGGGGGCGGCGAAGGCTGACCCAACCCCTCCAACATATCCCCAGTGTGATCTAGGCCAGCAGCTTCCGTGGCTCGAGGCGAGAGCAAAAAGCAGGCTTTCCCCTTGGGCTTCAACACCCTGCGAATTTCACGTAAATGCTGCTGGGGCGAATGAATGCAGCTGGGAAGACCCAAAGAGGTAACACAATGAAACGATTCATTTTCGAAAGGCAATTCATCCATGCTGCCAATGAAGACTACCGCTTCCGAGGCTGATTTCTGCGCCATGGCCGCGGCTTGAGGTGAAAATTCCAGTCCCGTGGCCCGCACATCCATCCGGGTGGCGTACTCCAACATGCGCCCCGAGGCCGAACCCAAGTCCAAAAGCATTTCCCCGGGACGAATCTGTAGCCAGGCCAAAATCCTGCGGTAAGGCACCGTCGAAGACCAAGGTTCGGGATGAGAGCCTGAGTTCCAGGCTTGCCAACCCAAGGACGGAGATTCTGATTTGCGTAAAAATGCCATAGATCACTCCTACACGCGCTCACGGATCGTATACCCATAGCTTCGGCAGGAATGACTTAGGCTTGACGAAAAAAAAGAAGCCCTCAAGAGCTCTTGAGGGCTTTGAACGATCAAACTAAAACCAGTGGGCTAAATCGAAAGTGCGTGGACATCCACCTGCCCAACAGCCTTCAGGTCCGCCACCAAACTGTTGACCGCACTTTGTTCGGACTTCACCTGCAAAATAATAACCCCTTCGTTGGAGCATTCGGCCCCACCTTGTTCATGTACCCCCAAGCGTAAGGTAATGTTGCAGCCGTGCTTGGTCAAGACTTCCTGGATCCGGAGCGCCGCCGTGTTGCGAGCGTGCAGTTTGACGATTACCAGTTGCATGAGAAATAGGTCCTTTCGTAAGCAAAGATCAAGGCGCTAAGCCTTGTAATGACTTAAATAGATGCTTCCGGCCACCAAACCCCAAATGGCATTCAGCAAAAGCACCCAGAGCGCCCATTGGGGATCGCGTGAAAATACGGAAAATCCGTGATGCTGTTCCGGATACTGAACCAACAAGGCATACGCACTGGGTAGCAAACTGACGATCAGGCCGAAGGCAACCTGTTTAATCCTTAGAACCATGGCCAAGGGTACTATCAGCAACGCCCACAAGGACCCCTTCAATACGGGAGCCGCCCAATGTTCTGCACCCAGACTGCCTGCTACGGCACCCCAGGAGGGTGATTTGATCAAGGTCCAATGTTCAAACAGCCATTGAAAAAAAGTAGCGGCAACCCCACCGAGCGCTCCCGCCAAGTACGCTACCGAAACCTTCTTGAAAAACTCTTGCATACACCAACCACCTTATAAAAAGTTCACCGTCCCGGAGTCGCGGCCCGAACACCTGAGCAAGGCGGTGGACCAGACTTGGTGCTTCCTTGGATTCATGCTCAATGTACCCCACCCTCCGCAAAGAGAGTTGGTGGGCCCTGCTGGATTTGAACCGGCAACAAACGGATTATGAGTCCGCTGCTCTAACCGTTGAGCTAAGGGCCCTTATGCGGGTAACCGTCTAATCCAAATACCCCTTCAACTTCCGGCTACGCGAAGGGTGGCGCAATTTCCGTAAAGCCTTGGCCTCAATTTGTCGCACGCGTTCGCGTGTCACATTGAAGATGTTACCCACCTCTTCCAAGGTGTGCGGGTATCCGTCGCCAATCCCAAAACGCAGGCGCAACACTTCGGCCTCACGTTCCTTCAAGGTATGCAGTACTTTGGAAATCTGTTCCTGCAAGAGCAGGAACGCAGCGGCATTGGCCGGAGAAACAACATCCTTGTCTTCCAGGAAATCGCCCAAATGCGAATCTTTCTCCTCGCCAATCGGCGTTTCAAGCGAAATCGGCTGCTGGGCGATCTTTAAAATGCCGCGAACTTTTTCCACGGGCATATTCATCTTTTTAGCAATTTCCTCAGGCAGCGGTTCGCAACCATGCGTCTGCACCAAGTCTCGTGAGACCTTGATCAATTTGTTGATGGTTTCAATCATGTGCACGGGAATACGGATGGTGCGCGCCTGATCGGCAATGGCGCGCGTAATCGCCTGGCGAATCCACCAGGTCGCGTAGGTCGAGAATTTGTACCCACGGCGATACTCGAAGCGCTCCACCGCGCGCATCAAGCCGATGTTTCCTTCCTGAATCAAATCCAAAAACTGCAATCCGCGGTTGGTGTATTTCTTGGCAATCGAGACCACCAAACGCAAGTTGGCTTCCACCAATTCCATCCGAGCCTTATACGCCGCGGCTTCACCCTCGTCGATCTCCTTTGAGATCCGAAGAATATCGGCCGCAGACATAACGGCTTCCTGCTCGGCCTTAACCATCTTTTTATGTTCTTCATGGTATTCCTCGATAACCGCCACCCAGACATCGGCCTTGGTCTTGGTCTCGCGTTCAACTTTCTTGGCGTCGGCGGCATTCTTCAACCGCTTGTTCAACTCTTTGAGCTGTTCGGGCGAAACACGATAGCGGTTCAAAATCGCATCCATGGTCCGATTCGCCGACTTGATTTTGTCGGCAATGACCTTGATGCGCTGGATCAGCTTGGACATTTCTTTAGGATTTAAATTGATGCTCTTCAAGCTACGCAACATTTTGGCTTGGAGCAAGACCAGTTGCTTATTTTTCAAAACGCGTTGGGCCTCGGTTTGCTTCGTTTTTCCCGAATGCTCCAACATTTTGGCAATCTGCTTCTCGGCATCCAGGGCCACTTTCATCTCGCGCTTAACCCGAGTCGCCATGGCCTTTTCAATGGTCGGGGCAATCTCGCCCTCGATGTCGTGTTTGACCAAATCCGAAGCCTTGATTTTATTCTGCGAAAGCTTGTCGTACAGCAACTTGATTTCGTGGGCTGTAACCGGAGCTTCCAAAGCCGCCCGTTCAATCCGGAACTCTTGTTCCTCAATGCGCTTGGCCAGCTTGACCTCTTGTTCGCGCGTCAACAAAGGGACGCGCCCCATTTCATGCAAATACATGCGTACCGGATCGTCCGAACGCGTTTCCTCAAAGACTTCCGCCGCGCTTTCCAACTCAGCTTCTTCCAGTTCGCTGACAACCGAAACTTTGTCTTCGCTCTTGTCTTCTTTTTCCGTATCCACAATCTCAATATCGTTCTCACCCAGCATGATCAAGACATCGTCGATTTGTTCGGACGAAACGATCTCGGAGGGCAACATATTGTTTACTTCGTCGTACGTCAGGTACCCTTTCTTTTTGCCCTTCTCCAGAAGTTGTTCCACTTCCCCGGATTTTACAATTTTGCGAGCCGCTTCTTTAGCCATTGTTCGTGAAAACCCCATTTCGCCTATAATGAGCCCTTATTCTATCCAAACCCAGCCATCCGTCAAGCGCATTATCAGGGAATTATCCCCTGCGCCGACCGCCGCCGCTCCAATCCACACCCATTTTCTTTAATCGATTCTTTAATTCGATCTCACGTTGTGCCAAACGTTTAAACGCTTCCCGCTCCCCGGCTTGCTGCGCTTCAAGAATACTGGCCTGCAATTGGCGTATTTCCGTGCGTAACCAGATGCTCTCCAGTCGATTGATGCAATCTTTCACCACCGCCTCGGTTTGACCCGAACGGCTTTCCGCCCACAGCGTCAACGCCGTCTCCACCCAGGTGGGTTCCGGTAAGGCATGGATCCAGGTTTCGGTCCAATCTTCTTCGGCATCCGGAGAAACCGGTTCGGCTTCCAACATTTTAACCAACAAAGTTTTTAGCACTTCATCCGAAAAAAAGCTGGGTTCCAACCGCTCTCGATACTTGTCCACCAGAGCAGGGCGCTTCAACAGTGCACTGATCAGAGTCTGTTCCTCCAAAGGAGCCGGCGGACGTTGCTCGGCCACAACCGCCGGTGCCGCCGGTTCCTGAACGCTCCCGGGCTTACGTTGCCGTGAAAATTCCTGGGTGACGGTCGTCTGATCCAGACGCAGCTTGTCCGCAATCCACTCCACAGCCAAAGAGCGTTCCACGGGGCTGGCCATTTGACCCACGATCGGGGCCAAACGTTTCAACACCGTCAATTTTCCTTCCAAACGATCAAGCTTCTCAGTCTTGGAAACGTGTTGAAACACAAATTCCACCATCGACGTGGGACGTTCCAAAAGCGCGGCAAAGGCTTCGGTTCCCTGAGCGCGCAAAAACTCATCTGGATCCTTGGCCCCGGGCAAAGCAATAACCTGTACCAGCAGGCCTTCGCGGTTCAACACCTCAAAGGCGCGCAGAGAGGCGTTCACACCGGCCTCATCCGCATCGTACAGCAGGATAACTTTTTCGGCAAAGCGCCGAATCAAATTTGCCTGAACCGAGGTAAACGCCGTACCCAAGGAAGCCACCGCCTCGGTAAACCCAAAGGCATGACAGGCAATGACGTCCATGTACCCTTCCACGAGAATGACCCGGTTGGTCTTCCGGGCCGTTTCCCGCGCCAGATCCAAGCCGTACAGCAACTCCCCCTTTTTAAACAATCCGGTCTCCGGGGAATTCAAGTATTTGGGTTCGCCGCTGTCCAAGACGCGTCCGCCAAAGGCCACTGTGCGTCCCTGAAGATCGCGGATCGGAAACATCAAACGGTTGCGAAAGCGATCGTAAAACCCTTCCCCCTCCTTGCGGGGGATAATCAAGCCGGCTTTCTCCAAAATACCCTCGGAAAAATGATCCCGGCGTGCGGCCTTCATTAAATTGTCCCACCCATCCGGAGCGTAGCCCAAGCCAAACTCTTTGGCCAACTCGTCGGAGAGTCCGCGGCGTTTTAAATAGGCCTTGGCGGGCTCAGCCACTTTAGGACGTTGCAACGCCTCCTGAAATCGCCCGGCGGCCCAGAGCATAACATCCAACAACTGACGGCGCTGTGTTTCCTCGGCCTGGGCGGCCGGTGAATCCGACGCAGGCAAAGGAATGTTGGTGCGCTGCGAAAGCTCCTTGACGGCCTCGGTAAACGTCATCCCCTCGGCGCGCATTAAAAAATGAAAAACATTGCCTCCGGCCTTGCAGCCGAAACAATGAAAAAATTGCCGGTCTGAATTGACTGTGAAGCTCGGGGTTTTTTCGTGGTGGAAAGGACAAAGACCTTTATACCCTTTCCCTGTGGATTTTAGCGCAACGTATTTAGAAATGACATCAACGATATCCGCAGATTCACGGATGCGTTCAATCAGGTCCGGCGGAATCACTCACATCGCCTCGAAAAATTAGTGGTTTCCGCGTTCCAAGCAACGGGACTCGGTTTTACTCTGTAGGCCGTACCCCGATGCAAAACGCTTGGAAGCAGAAACAGCCCGGAACGAATTCCGGGCTGTTTGCTAAGCTTGTTATGACCGTCCACTGAAAAAACATGCTTGCCTTAGAAACGCTTTTTGTTCTTTTTGCGAGCGGCTAGGGCCTTTTGTTTTTTCTTCACGCTCGGTTTCTCATAATGTTCACGACGTCGCATTTCGGACAAAATTCCGGACATCTGAACTTCTTTCTTAAACCGGCGGAGGGCGGCTTCGAAATTCTCATTGTCTTTAATACGAATTTCTGGCACGATTTTTATCCCTCCCTTCTAAGAGTCATTCCTATTATTTCAGATACATGGGGTAATTATACTCACCAAGGCTATTCTTGTCAATTTTTTTGACAAAACAAAACAAAAATATAATCGGCTTGTTTTTAGGGGTGTTTTTTCAACCAGGAGGCCAGCCAAATTTCCGACCGCCCAAAAGATGCACATGCAGGTGAAACACTTCCTGGCCCGCATCTTTTTGGCAGTTAATGACAAGGCGATACCCAAAAATAAGTTCCTGCTCTTGGGCCAAACGATTGGCCACCTGGACCAGCTTTCCCAGCAAAAGCGTTTGTTCCTGCGACGCATCCGCCACCGTAGGTATATGTTCTTTGGGAATGATCAAGATGTGCACCGGGGCTTGTGGATGGATATCGGCAAACGCGACCACATCCGCATCTTCGTATAATTTCTGGCTCGGTATCTCACCGGAAACAATCCGGCAAAACAAACACTCGGGGTCTCGCATGGGCGTTTCCTCCCTAGAACGTTATGCCGTAATGCGCATTCACAATAAATTCCGTATAGCTGCCGGAAGTTATACGGTCTTGATAGTCAGCTTGCGTTAATTTCAAGCCTACCGACTGGGCCGCATCAATGTAATACGTGTTTTGCAAGTACACGTTGGTCAATTGATTGTCGACCCGGCTCAAATTGTCTTTGCCAGCCAGGCTTTCCCATCCTGCGCCTACTTCCCACGCGCTTGGGATCACCTTCCAGGCGGTTCGCAGATTTAACAACGTAAAGCTCACACTCTGGTCCTGCAAGACTTGAACCGACGAAGGCAGACTGCCGCCGGCCGGAGCCAACCCCGAACTCAACACCTGGTTGTTGGTCAACCCGTACCCGCCGGAAAAAGACCAGGTGGGGCCCAACAAATACATGAGTGAGGCAATGAACGAAGACGAGCTCATATCCGCCGAGGTGCGTGGAGTGCCCTGGTCCGCATACTGGGTCTGGGAAAACGTCACGTTGGTAAGGCACTGGTCGCTCCCCACGGGAACTTGCACACCTAAACCCGTATTGATCACCGTGGTTTTGTTATCCACCTTGATGGGTTGCGAATCACCCTGCTGACGGTTGTAGGAATACCCCAGCGAGAGGGTGGGGACATACGTTGAGATCCGGTAATTCATCATGCCCGAAAGATACAGGGTTTGGGTCGTTGGGACGACATCCACACTGGCTCCGGACGCATTGGTGTAGGAGAAATTTTTCTGCCCATCCAAATTGTCCCGCCACATGTTGCCGGAAAACATGAGCGCCAACGCGTTGTCCAGAAAGTACATCTGGCTGTCGCCCGTAAATCCACGCCAGTCACCCACCAACCAGGGGTTGGCCAGTGAGGCGTACTTGGCCCCGGTATTTTTATACTCCACCTGGGCGAAACTCCGCCCGCCCCAATCCCAACGCATTCCGCCGCGATAGGCCGTGCTCATGGATACATTGAGCAGGCTCTGGCGTTCATCGTAATAACTAAACGCCCCTTCCCCAAACAGGGTGGTGGCCAACCGCTGCATCCAAGGGATGCGGATGTTCAACTCGGCCGTGGCCACGTGGTTGTTGGCCGGGAGGGTTCCGCCGGAGGTCTGCAAAGAATTGGCGTAATCGTTGATGGTGCTGTAGTTCAGGGCCAAGCCCGTGCCCGGAAGGAAGTTGTACAGCCAGCGCGTGGCCCAGAGCCACTGTTCAAACGTACCCGGAGCGGTGGTGTCCCGCCCTTCGATGGCCATGCGGGTTTTCCCACCCACCACTTGGAACTTCGAAAACGCAGTCTCGGGTTTGCCCGCCATGAGCGCGAGGCTCCCGCCGCGCACAAAAAGATTGTTCAGCGAGTACACGGAAAACGTGGGATACATATCCCCCAAGGTGGCGTTGAAGGTATCGTCAAACAGTTCCATACGAAAACGGTCGACCGGTTGGCGTCCCGGAGTCTCCTCCGAGGTTACGTACGCAGACGTTAAGAAATTAAGCCCACCCAAGTATCCGTTCAGGTTCAGCGTCGAGCGATTCAACCACCCGCGCGGTTGGTAAAAATAAGCGGCCGTATCGGAATCTTTGGTCATGGCCGCGTACTGCACATCCACACCCAACGATCCACCCAGTTTGGCCCAGTTGGCCCGCTTGGCCTCGGCCGAGGTCGCTTGAGCGTCTGTACCTACGCGCGGTCCGGCCGAGCGTTTGATGGTAAACGCCCAGGTCGGCGACTTCCCTTCCACGCCGTCAACATTGCGAACCGAAACGCGAACACCATGCAGGCCATCCGGCGTGCTCTCGGGCAATACAAACGTAAGTAAGGTTTCGGAGATACGGCTTTTCGAGGTAACATCTTGTTCATCCACCCAGACGCGCAAAGTGCCCAAATCCAGGCGTGTTCCTCCGGCATCCATGGCCACGGCCACGAGCGCCTCTTCCGGTGTAACGGTCGAATCCACTTCAGGTGCGATCAGGCGGAACTGGGGTTTGGCATGGGCTTCGCGTGCGACCAGATGATAAGGTGCCAGAGCCGCATTGAGCGGCGGCGCGGTCATGACTTCCCCCGCCTGGTTGCGGGCTTCAATGTAGTAATCCACGCCTGCGGCCGTAACCGCCGAGGCCGGGATCTGGGCCGCATAGTTGTAGCCTGCGCCATTCATGGTCTCAAACTGATACCCCAGGGTCTGTCCTGGACGATAGTACACCCGGACCTGTTGAATCGGCGAGGCCGGATCGGTAACCACCGCCGTCACGTCCAACGAGTGCCCTGACTGGGCTTCCAAAGGCGGCTGATGCACGAGGTTCGGCGCGGCATTTGCCGCCGTAACACCCCAACCCCAACAACAAATCCCAACCATGGCCAAACCGCGCAAAACGTTATGTTTCATATTCGCGAGTGTCCCTCGATAAAAAATAACCCCACCCCGCGAGCGCGGGATGGGGTGTATCTGACCTAGCGCTTGTTGTATTTCAAGTCCAGATTGTACTCTTTGCCGTCCTTATCTTTAACCTTGGTTTTTAAGGTTTGCGTGGCGGGCACATCGACCACGTGTTCGAACCACTGGTCCAGTTTCTTTAAATCCACGGGTGAGAGCACCGGGGGCTTCCCTTTTTCCGAAAAGCCACGATGGGCGGCCTCCACCAAGATCTGGCCCAGTGCATTGTTCAAGCCCACCAGTCCGTCCCAGACAATCAAGGTGGTCTGACCATCGGGAGTGAAAATCAATTCCAAACGGGTGCCCTTAATCGCAGCAACCGCGGTCGGCGTTTCAATTTCCAACTGATTTTCCTGTTTGGAAATTTTGGCCCACAAATGCCCCATCATCAACTGCAGCCGGCTCTTCTGCTTGCCGGGTTTTTTATCCTTTAAGATCAGTTCGGTATTGGCATTTAAGCGCACCAAGCTTCCGTCATCGAGCAGGATCGCGGCCCGCGCCATTTCACCGGTTTTAATCTTGTCCCCTTCATACAACAACGAACCTTTTTCAGCCGGAACGTATTGCGTCTGGCCTGTACGCATGATCTCCACGCGTCCGGTCTTCACCGTCAGGGTTCCTACACCCGCATTGGCCGCAACGGCTTCCGCTCCGGCGACGGCGACGCCGCCTACGGTCAGCGCCAGGAGCGCACTCAACATCCACATGATTTTTTTCATCTTAAATTCCTCCCTGATCCAACGTAATGGATAAGCGTTATTCCACACGGGCCGAAAGCACCTTTGCCGACCCATCCTTCAACTGACGCAACAACCCGGCCACATCGTCGCAATTGGTCTCAATGGCCACGGGTTGGTACACGGCCAAGGGGTTAAATATATTGGTATTGGGCACCGTGGTTTTTAGCACGGCTTCCACTTCCAGTGGCGAAACCAACGTGTTCAAATGATTGGAACTGACTACCGTGAACATCGTGGGTTGTGATTTCCCGTCAATGCCACCGATCGGCTTGCCAAACGAATCAAAGGCGCGCACTTGCCAGTAATACTTCTGCCCGTTCTCCAAGGTTCGCGCCGAGGGGGCATACAAGGTTTGCGTGAGGGTCAAACGGCCACTCTTCCAATACGTGTTGACGTCCAAGTTGGAATCAGGCCCCACCGAGACTTCGTACCAAGCCGCATTGGCCACCGGGGTCCAGGTAAAGTTCGGCAAGAAGGTATTGACTTCCACGTCCTTGGGATAAATCGTGACCGGCGGCTGGTTCAGGGCCGAAGAGGGCGTGAACAGCGCCACATTCATGCTGTACGGATCCCCGGGCGTAGGCGCCACGGGACGGAGGATGAGACGGTAATTGCCCATGGGCATGATGCTCCCTTGCGAGATATTGCCTGAGTTGACGTTGGGCAGATAATCCTTGTTAAAGTTCACTTGCAGATTCGAGGCATTGACATCACTGGCATTGTAAAGGTTTGCTCCCGATGCCAGGGTCTTGGGCACGACGCGGAAATGTCCGATCGTTACCACTTGCGTGCTGCCGTCGAAGATCTCAATGTCGAAGGCCAAGTTCTGGCCTGCGGTCGCGGCATCGGACTGCACGGCCAACTGAATGATGTTCGGATCAATCCAGGTGATGCTGTTCAAGTTGTTCTGGGACGAACGATACGCTTCCAGCAAAATCTGCGTCGAGAGCGAAGCATTGGTAATCTGCACCCGCGCCCACCCGACGCTGGCCCAGAGACAACTCAACCCTACCACACCCAGTACAAGCGCTTTCCTTTTCATATGCAACCACCTCCTACAAAGAATTCGTACGTTGCTATCTAGAAGCGTTGCTCCACAGCCACCGTAACGCCCCCGGGAGTGAGTTGGGTCACAATCACCGGTGAGGATGTTTCGGCCTGGCGTGGCGTCAACGTTTGATTGTACTGGTCAACCGCAATCGGTGATCCGGTCAAATCATAGAGCCATGAAGCCAAGAAGATCATAACCCCACCGGCGGCAAGTCCAATCCCACGGGAGACCTGCCCCGAATCTCCATGAAATTCCGCAAAATTATTTTTACTCATGACATCGATGGCCGAATAGGCATCCGTCCCCCCGCGATAGGCCATGTACGCACCGCCGACTTCGGCCAAAAACAAGGAAACACCCGTCCACGGACGTCCGGCGTACATATGCCCGGCACCGTGCACCAGGAAACCCGGACCCAACGCCCAGGTAATGGCCACACCCGAATTTTTGGGGGATCGTTTATCGACATACACCGCCGCAGGCGAAACTGCTGCCGCAGGGGTTTCCGAAACCGGAGCTTCGGCGACTTGAAAGACGTCTTCGTTTGAGATGATTTCAGACGATTCCAAGAGACTGCGTGAATACGTCCACCCGGCAGTAGGCACCAGTGCGGCACCGGCAAGCAGCAAACAGACTAAAGGCCATCGTTCAAACCCATGCATGGTCGCTCTCCATAAGCCATAATAACCGCCAAAACAGTATCCAATACGCCTACCCATTTGTCAACCGTTCCCTGGCTGCCCCACAGGCCCACCCTAAAGGAGGCGCAACACCTCGTACACACTCATGGCTTGCGCCTTGCCCTTGACCTTAAGCCCCGTGTACTCCTTCACCTCAACTTGCCTTTTCACGTGTTGATAGGTGCTCTCGGAGATCAACAGCCGCGTCCCCAGTTCCTTGTTCGCACTTTCCAAACGCGAGGCCAGGTTGACCGTATCGCCAATCACCGTATAGCCCATGGCTTGAATCGATCCCATGTTCCCCACAATGGCGTCTCCCGTATTGATCCCAATGCCAATGTCAAACGTCTTGCGCCCGTGCGCTTCCCACTTGGCACGCAGCACTTTGAGTTCTTCCAACATGGCCACGCCGGTCCGAACCGCGCGCATGGGGTCATCCTCATGCCGAACCGGTGCGCCAAAAATAGCCATGATGGCGTCCCCGATAAACTTGTCCACCGTGCCATCGTGTTTAAAGATAACATCGGTCATGGCCTGGAAATACTCGTTCAACAACTCAACCACCTCTTCTGGGGCCAATTGCTCGGACAGGCTGGTAAACCCACGGATATCGGAGAACAGAAGCGTCACTTCCTGCTTGTTCCCGCCCAGCTTCATGGCCGCCGACGGATTCTTGATCAATTCATCGACTACCTTGGGGGAAACATAGCGTGAGAACATGCCCTTGATCTGGCGACTGCGCCGTTCTTCCGAAAACACACGGTACATCAAGACAAACAAATACGTGACCACCAAGGCAATGGCCGGATTGGCCAAAGGCACCACCACATGCGCCTTTAGAAAAACAAAGAATCCCGCAGCCACGTACAACAACGTATAAACCAAGAAAAAGACAATTCCCTGCCATGGTTTTAAATGGATGATCACCAACGCCAGGAGCAGGGGCAAGAGCAACAAAAGTCCGTAAAGCAGCGGACCCGAGAGGCGGAAGAAATACTTCTGATTGATGATGGTATCCAACACATTGGCATGGATCTCCACCCCGGGTGTGACTCCGTAGTCCAAAAAGTACGGGGTGGGATGATTGTCCTGCGCTTCGGTGAAGGTAGGGCCAATTAAGACGATTTTATCCTTAAACACACCGGCTGTGGCCAGGCCCTGCATCACCTCATCGTCCATAAGGTTCTCAAACGAAATAACCTTGAAACTGCCCGGACCGCCGCGGAAATTGATCAACATATTTGCGCCGCTGTCGACCGGTATCGGGATATCCCCGAAGTTCACCCACCCTGAGCGTACGGTCACGGTGGGAAAATCCAAATTGTAGTAGCGCGCTAAAATCTTCAATGCAAACGACTGATAGGGTTTGTTCAGGTGTTTTTGGATCAGGGCCGAGTGGCGAATGATCCCGTCCTTGTCATGCCAAAGATTCACATAGCCTACATGGGTCTTATTCGGATCAATATTCGGGATGGGCGACACATACCCGATTTGTTGCCCCACTTGCATGTCCTTCACGAAAAACTTGCTCGCCAACACAATCCAACTTTTCGAACGTAAAATGGCATCCCCTAAAATACGATCCTGAACCTCGAGTTCTTTCCGACTCGGTTCTGAAAAGACCAAGTCGAACGCCACCACCTTGGCACCGGCTTGGGAGAGACGGTCAATGGCCTTGGCGTACATGGTACGCGGCCAGGGCCAGCGCACCTTCAAGCTGTCCATGGACTGGTCATCAATGGCCACAATCAAAATCTGGTCCTTGGCGCTCGGCGACTGGACGTCCTTCCAGACAAAACGCCAATCCAACGTCTTGTTTTCCGACATAGAATTGAAATCAAAAAAAGTGAACAAACAGAAGAACAGACCCACGCCCACACCAATTTGCACCGCGGGTTTGATGCGCTTGGCAGCCAAAAACTTAAGATTTTCAGTTGAGAAAAAACGTTTGAAGGAATCCAAGACCAAAGCCATGCGGTTCACCCCCGGATAAATGTGGGGTTTATTATAGCACAAGCCCTGAGTCGAATTGGAAGGAGAAAGACGAGATTCAACTCCCTTACTCCACCCACTGTTAAACCAACTCCCCCGCCTGCCCATACCCCGGGCTGTCTCCCCCTCTTTATCAACGAGGGGGCTGGGGGGAGTTCTACTTGATGACTGCCACCTTACCGTATGTGTCATATCCGGATGCGCGGAAGTGGACGATGTAGATACCGCTGCCCACTACCTGCCCGCCTTGGTTGACCCCGCGCCAGGTGAGTTCATGATACTGTCCGGCGGTGTATTCCTGACGATCGGCCAAGGTGGCGATCTTGTCTCCGACCATGTTGTAAATGGTGATCGTCACCGTGCCGCTTTGCGGCTGGCACCAACGGATCGTGGCAGCCTCACCACGGTTCGGGTTGATCTGGTTGTGGTATAGCTTGAAGTATTTATCAGGTATGAACTGCTGCTCAGGTGTGATCGTCACCGTGGGCGTAGGCGTCCCTAGGCTGACATACTTAAACCGCAGAACATGGCTGTTCTCTCCCAGCACATATACTTCGTTTTGGTTGTCGCTGTCTGCGTCTCCCAGACTCAAGGCATACAACGGCGTCTGAGCGCTGCCGATATCCGTCATGGTCCACTGACCACTTTCAAACGCAAACTGATACACATGCCCGTTGGCTCCGGCGGAGTAAAGCTTATACGCACCACTGTTCTCACCGTCCCCCCAAGCCAGCTTGGAGAGTGCCACACCTGCGTTGCCCACAGAGGTTACGCTCCAACTGGCTCCACTCTTTTTGAACTGGTACATTTGTCCATCACTACAAGCACCCATAACACTCATAACTCCATCATGGGCTGGGTCTGCCACACTCAAGCCCGTAACAACCCCGCCCGCCGTA
Source organism: uncultured bacterium (assembly GCA_964604705.1). Taxonomy (GTDB): domain Bacteria; phylum Oederibacteriota; class JAAXVQ01; order JAAXVQ01; family JAAXVQ01; genus JAAXVQ01. Next base: position 146,464 of record CAZSAP010000004.1, on the reverse strand, counting down.
CCCAAAGCAACAGACGACCAGGTGCTGCCATTGTACTTGAACTCATAGACTCCATGATCTGCACCTGCTGCATATACCTCAAACTGCCCGTCGTTGTTGCCATCGCCTACGGTCAGTGCGCTGATGGCCGTGAGCGTAGTCCCGAGGTTGGTCTTGCTCCATGTACCGGAGAGTTTAAACTGGTACACACATCCGTCGGCGTTGCCTGCATACAATTCTGGCTCGCCGTCGTTGTTGGCGTCAACGGCTGCCAACGTGGTCATCTTGTTGGTGCCACTACCGGCATCGGCCTTGGTCCAACTGGCGCCAGAATACTGGTAGACATGGTTGTCCTGAGCCGCTACATAGACTTCCTGGGTGCCGTTGTGGTCAAGGTCATAGACCAACACATCGCTGGCCAGCTCGGTGTTCAACGTGGGCGGCAAAGACGTCTTGGCCCATGAACTGCCTTGCCAGGTAAACTTGGTGAACTTGGTGTTGCGGTTGGCTACGAACACGTCCGTGGCACCGTTGTTGTCTCCGTCGCCGATGGACACGCCACACTCAGCTCCGGAGATAGCCGGCGTGTCTCCCGCACCAAGGTCAGCGACTTGCCAGCGCGCAGGTAAAACGACTGGCTTGAGCACTTGAAACGTGCGGGGTAAGCTGTTGGTCGCGCCGCTTAAATCCAGAAGTACATCGTAAACGCCCTCGGCTACACCTACCAGGTTATACGTGCAAGCCATGAGCAAGGTGTTTTTCACGGTTACGTTTGCTGCGGCTACGTCCGGCTTCCCTGAACTAACCAGCTTCACAGCCGGTTGCGCCAAAAAGTTTTTACCCGTGATGTAGGTGCGGACAGAAGAACCCGAAGTGCCGTGATTGGGGTAGGTGCTGTAGATAAACACCGGAGGCGTGGAGGTTGGGGTGGCCGTAGGCGTCGCGGTCACAGTGGGAGTGATGGTGGAGGTGCGGGTCATGGTTGGTGTGTTGGTACGAGTACCGGGGATAGGTGTGGGTGAAACAGTAGCTGTACTTGTCGGAGTTTCGTAGTGTTTAACATAAACGTTTGAACTACTAAACCCTTCAGTAAACGCAACGTACGGAGTGTCATTTATAACCCCAAAACCTAACTTGCCATCCGGAACTTCAGTAGTATTATTTACCTTCGATCCATCCATCACCCATCCAGATCCATTCCAATGGCTGACAAATATCGAGTTCGAAGTAAAATCATTTCTTTTCCAAACAACATATGGAGTTCCATTCCATACTGCAATTTTTAAAAACTTAGTATTTGTTCCACTGTTAATTCCGCCATTTTGAATCCATGTACTACCGTTCCATTTCTTCACATAAATCCAATCATTTTCTAGCCAGCTCACATAAGGGAAACCATTCCAAATCGCTATGCTCGGAGCTGATGCACTTACACTCGGATTTATATTTAGACTACCTCCATCCTGTACCCAATCACTTCCACTCCAGTGTTTGACATATACTTGATCCGTCCCTGACGACGAGTTTTCACTCCAACTTACGTAAGGCGTTCCATTCCAAACAGCAATGCTGGGTGAATATGCCGCCAACGCAGTATTGCTATTTAAGCTCGCCCCATCTTGCACCCAGGAACTCCCACTCCAGTGTTTCACATAGACTTGAGTCGGATCTGGTGGAAATGACTTACTAATCGAGCTAATATAAGGAGTCCCATTCCAAATTGTAATGCTAGGATTAGCACCTCCACCACCTGACATAGTCACCCACGCACTTCCATTCCAACGTACTACACCAGCACTTCCGCCTGTGTAATTCCCATCACTCCAATGAATATAAGGATTTCCATTCCATACCGCTAAATCATACTCGGTTGTACCTGCCATAGTGTTTGTACCAATACGCACCCAAGCACTTCCGTTCCAATATTTCACAATATCATTCTGCTGAACTTCCGCCCAACACACAAACGGCGTCCCATTCCAAATCGCCATACTTGGGTTTCCCGCATTATTACTGGCATTTATATTTAAACTTCCACCATCTTGTACCCAGTCTGCTTGAACACCAGCAACGCTTAGAAGCAGAAAAACGATTAGTTTAGAAACCAATATGCATTTTTTCATGTTTTACCTTTCTTAAAAAGGCCTTTTGTAGATATGACTTTAAATAGCGATCCATTTATTTACCACAAGCAAGATAGCAAGTAAACTCAGGTTTAAGTTGGCACTCTACGTTTTGAACCCCAACTCCCCCGACTGCCCATACACCGGGCTGTCTCCCCCTCTTTATCAAAGAGGGGGCTGGGGGGGCGTTCGGTTTAAAAGTTGTAGGGAACCCCGCACGCGAAGTTCCCTACGACCTACTCCCTCCTCACTAAAGGCTTGATGCGCCGAGGGGAGGTTTTGTGGCAAACCACGCAGAGTTAGACCTTACCTTTTTTAAAACATTGCATTGGTCAAAAAAAAAGGGGAGTGATCTTAAGATCACTCCCCTTGGATCTCCCTTTAGACTTACTGTACGTAATTATAAATTGAAAAATAGGTGTTTGCGTTTCCTGCATAGCTATCGTAGTTGTCAAATTCCGTACCCAAGACTTGATCGTTGTTTTGGTCCAGAGCAAAACCGTCAGACGACTTCACATCTTTGGTAACAATCAGCCGAACATCGCGGTTTGCGGATGTGGCAGTATTGACATAAAACTTCGTTGGTATATATACGTAAACTTTCGGATTAGGGGCCGAAGAGTTATCGACCACAATCCCCGCAGAAGCAAAACTTGTGTACGGATTGGTGCTCATATCTATTAGATGAAACGTGCTAGAATTTATTGTAGCCGCATCCAAGGTTCCGTTGCCCGTAGGCACATTAAACGTCACGACGATCCTTCTTGTAGCCGATTCATATGCTGACCCCGTCACCAACACATACGGCACCTGACCCGTGGTGGGGCGCAACTGGATCGTCACTTCCTTGCTGTCGTCTGTGGCTTGGGGTCGGCCATTCCCAGAACCCGAGAAATACAAACCGCGCATTAAATTTAAGGTGGCCGCATTTGACGAGCGCACTCCGTTAATTCCACCGCGAATCTTGAGCTTCAGCTTGGTTCCAGCCGCTGGTGTGAAGCGCGCACTCAACATATTGTACGCTGTGCCTGCCGAGGCCGGTACGGTTACATACACGGGAGCCACCGGTGCGTTGGTGGCCGCATCCACGACACTGATGTTCGGATGCAAAACCGTGTCACTGGTAAAAAACGTAGTCGTATCCATCTGAAAATCAGGAGAGGGAAAGGCATTTGGACTAAACGCTACTGTAATGGTCACGCCGTAAGCATCCGGATTCACGTCCCCCAAATAACCAGTGACGGGATGCGGTGACATGCCACCTTGCGGAATGGTGCTTACGGTGTATCCCACCACTTGAATCCCGTTGTTCCAATCAGACAAACCATATCCAGGAGAAAGGGGTGTCCCGATAGTGGCAAACATGTGCATGGTGTCAAACTCGGCGCTTTCCTGCACCTTGTTGTAATTCCCATCCAAGGGTTTGCCGTTCACACTCAGACAGCCGGTGGTGAACACAAAGTGATAGGCCTTGTTGTTGGCCCAGGCCCCGCCGGTGGGCGTCAAGGTCAAGCACTTGTTGGAGGTGTTGTACGACGCTGTAAAATTCGGGTACTGGGTCTCGCTCTTGCCGTCGTCGTTCATGGTGTAAACCGAGACCGTCCCCCCCGCGACCAAAGAGGCCGGGTCCATGGGCATGGAAAAATACACCTGAGCGGTTTGCGACACGGCGGTGGGCCAGATGCTCGGCGCTCCTGTGGTTACCGTAGGCAACGATCCATTGGCGGGGTTGGCTGCGGTCAGATACGGTATGCTCGGGCTTAGCGGCCCGCTTTGCTTGGCACACGAGGCCACCATGCCGGCGGCTGCGCCCAACACCATCAGTACAGTCAGTTGACTCACGAGTCTTTTCATAACGTGTCTCACGCTCCTTAACCTAGAAATAAATGCTCAGCGACAACTGGTAGTTCGAGAGTTCCAGCGGGCGGTAGAAAGCGGTAAAGTCCACCTGCACCTGTTCGTACGGCCACCAATTGAGGCCATAGGACAACTCGGCCCGTTGCACCGCCGAGTACGTGGACGTGCGGGTGGAGTCTGTGAACGTCGCCGGGGTGATGGCCGTGCTTACAGCTCCTGCATCGGTGGTGGTCACGGTGGTGGTTAAAGTACGGTCCGTGTACGTGGTTTCGTTGGTGGTGGAGGTAAACTGATACACCCCCTTGGCACCGATCTGCAACTTCAAGTTGCTCAGTACATCAAAGACCATGGCCACCGGCAGTTCCAGGGTGTCAATGGTCACATCATTTTTATAGGTTGCCTTGTACCCGCTGGTCTGAACTCGTGAATAACTGTTGGCCGCCACTCCGTCGCCGATATCGTAGCGGCGATTGTTGCGGGTGGTGCTGGTCACTTTGTCTTCACTCTTCACACTGTAGGTGTTGGCATTCACACCTAAGGCCAGTTGCCAGCCTTTTTGTGGGAACTGGACACGCGCTTGCGCGGCCACCGTGGTTCCGCTGCTGGTACCTTCCAAAGCCAAAGTTGTTAGGTTGTTGTCAACCGTCGAGGCTAAAACGTAATTGTTCGCAGCACCGCTCCAGACCGTGGCCTGTCCCCGATAGTCAAAAGCGGATTCACGTTTCACATCTTTTGAAGATAACCCGATCGTTTCAATTCCTAGTTTGCCTATGAGCAGTACACTCGGTGAAAGTGCATAGTCACCACGCACATCTGCGGCCACACCCATACCCGTAGCAGGTTTGGGTAGATACAGGTTACCCATAACTATTTCCGAACCCGTTACCTTGTACGTGGACTGATTATTCGCGACCACAGAAGCATTGGCAGGTGAACTATTACTCGCTGAGTCGTACTGCCATTTCAACTCATTGGTCTGGAACTTGAAAATCGGGGCCAGGTTGGCAACCACACTCAAGTTCGGCATAAGGTTCTCCGCGCGCGCACCCAAGTTCAGACGCCAGGCCGCTTGTCCGTAGTTCCACGACCCAGAGGAAGACTCGTCGTACGTATAGATCGTCTGACCTGTAACCAAGTCAAGCTGGCGTTCCCGCCCTTCCAACTTAAAACCACGCTTGTAGGTCGTAGCTTCGGTCAGAAACGAGTCGTACGTCGGATACCAGTGGCTCCACTGCCCGCGCACACCCACACCTACGTCAAATCCGGCCACTCCGCCCAGGCCGTAGGCTGCGTAGATGTCATTCACATTGTAGTTGGAGGTGAAATCATTTTTGCCAAAGGTCTCACGCCGGTAATCCAGAATATTATCGGAATTGCGATCCTGATACGTTACATTGGTCGTTTCCCCATACCCTGAATGTGTCCCAGACTCGCCGAAGCTCTGGCTGCCGTCGGAAGAGGTGTACCCATAGGTGTCGTACATGATTCCGACATGCCCTACACCTAAGTCCATCTCGCCCCCGAGCAGGTAGTAATTCACACCGGAGTTGGCAAAGACTCTGTCCGTGCGGTTCTGCAAATTGGCCAACTGCCCCCAGAACACATTGCGCTTAAACCCCGGCAAGTAGGCCGGACTGGCCTTAAAGTAGTCGTACACATCCTCATACATGCCGGCCGTGGCCTTGTACGTAAACGACGCATCCTGATGCGCCCACCCCAGCGTGGACATCAAAAGCCCTGCAGCGATCACCATCATGCTTATGCGAAAAATTGGTTTCACGTGCTTTCCCCCTTCCGAGTCTTGGTGTATTTGGTGCATGGTCTGTGTCTCCATGAGAATTAATAGTTAAAAATCGACGCGCCGGTACTCGAGTAGTTGTCCGCACTGGTCCCGGGCACGCCGTCGTTGTTTTGATCCAGCATCACGCCGTCGCTGGATTTCACATCCTTGCGCACCATCACATAAAGCGTATGCGCATCTCCGGTTCCGTAATCAATGAACCGCTGTGGCACGTAGACATACACCACGGGGTTCGGGGCCGAAGCATTGTCCACCTCAACAACCGAGGGCGTGCAGGCATACCCCGAGTAACCGCTGTCCGAGAGCATAAAGTTTGTGGCATTGATGGTGGTTGGGTCCAAGGCCCCGATGCCACCAACCACGGTAAACGTGAGAATAAAGCGTCGGTTGGTCGAGTCGTACGCATCACTGGTGATGCGTACCGACGTCAAGGGATTGTTGGTGTCATTGCGCGTCTGAATAACGGTCACAGGTGTGTCGTCCGAGGCTTCCATGGAACTGACCCCGTTGCCGTTGAGCGTGTACCCGCGGCGCAGCCAGACATTGGTCGCGCTTGAGGAGCGAATACCGTTGAGCCCGCCTTTGAGTTTGAACGAGTACTTGCTCGCAGGCGCCAAACTGGCCACAATGGTCAAGGTATCGTTGGTCAATGCCGTAGAGGTTACCGAGACCAACACCGGAGTGATGGGCTGCCCGGACGCATCGGTAAAAGAGACGTTCGGGTGCAAGGCCGTAGCACTGGTAAAAAAGGTACTGGTGTCCATTGAAAAATTCGGATCGTCGCTGGCTCCGGTCACGGCAAAGTACGCGGTCAAGGTCACGTAGGTGTAGGTTCCGTTAATGCTTAGATAATTCGGGCTTGTCAAGGTCACGGCTTGGGAGACACCGTTGTAGGCCAAGGCGGCCGACGAAATGCGCACACCGGATGCGGTGTTGGTGTAGTTGGGTGTCGCGGCGGGTGATCCCAACACCGTGGTCAAGTGCACCGCATCAAACTCATCGCTTTCAGGAATTCCGTTGGCATTGCCGTCCAAGGGACGCCCGTTGATGCTGCGAATCCCCGTGGTGAACACAGCATGATAACGCACATTGGTCGCCCAGGCGCCGCCCCCGGGTGTAAACCTCAAAGTTTGGGCACCGGCAAGGTACACCATGGTGTAGTTGGTATACAACGTTTCGGTCACACCCGAGGCATCCAAGGTGTACAGCAACACAGTCCCTGCATTAAACGACGTTGGATCCATGGGTAGGCTAAAAATCACCTCGGCCGTGTCAGAAACGTTGGTAAACCAGTTGCCGGTCGAAAGATACGGCAACATCCGGTTCCCCGAGGTCTCTGCACTCATCAAAGGAGCCTGAGGGCTTAAAGGCCCCGCCTGCTTGGCACATCCGCCCGCACCCATGACGAGGGCTACCCCTAAACCCACCATCGTCCATCCAGTCAGTATTTTTCTCATGCGCACACGCTCCTTAGAAAAATAAACTCAGCGATAAGCGGTAATTGTTCAAACTTAAAATCGTGCCAAAGGTATTTAAGTCGACCTGCACATCTTCATAGGGCACCCAGGTTAATCCGTAGGTCATCTGCGTGTAGCGGCTCACGTTCACGTAGGATTGGCGTGAGGATTCCACCCCGGAAGGCGCCCCTATTGCGGTCGACCCCACGCGGCCGTCGTCGTACACGGTGGTGAAAGTCTCGTTCACGCGTTCTTTCAAAATCGTCGAGGTGGTGCTGCTCGACGAAGTGATGGTATGGCGCGCCCCGACTTGGAGCGTCAAATTCTGCAAAACCTCAAACATGACCGCAATGGGCAATTCCACGGTTGTGGCGCTGTTCTCATACGTGGTTTGAGTCTTGGTCATGCGCGTACGGTAAACCGTATAGTTTTCACTGGGCAGCCCGCGTCCCAAGTCTGTATGTTCTTGACTGTCCATTCCTGTGGTGTAAACCTGTTCGGTGGTGTTGGCCGAGGTATTTACCCCGGCACCCAAAGCCAGTTTCCACTTCTGCACGGGTATGATGCCCCGCACCTTGGCGTTAAACGTCACGGTGCTGCCTTTATCCTCGCGTTTAAAATATTCATACTTGTTTTCATCGACAACATTGGTGTAAAACCCATCGGTCACCCAGGTCGTGGTCCGTGTCACGGAGTGCTCGTTCACATCCATAGTGCCGTTTTTCGAAGTCCAACTGGAAAGGTCCGTCCCCAGCCACCCGGTCATCTGCAACCACGGGAGCAGCGGATACTCACCTCGGAGTTTTAACCCCGTACCAAACCCGTTGTAGGGTACATAGCCACTGGAATTTTGCATCCCGCGCAGTGTGTAGGTATGGGAAACATCGGAATACACGTTCGGATCCGAAGGCGAGTAGTCGGTGAACAAGGAAATATCCTGTTTGAAATTGTTGTAGCGGTTCATAAAATAGGGTTCAACATTAACCACCACATCCAACTTCGGCAAAAATCCCAAGGCATCTTGCGAGCGTCCACTTAAAATCACACGCCATTCGTTTTCGCCGTAGTCGAACGCTCCGCTCCCGCTGTTCTCAAGCAGAAACGTATCTTGACCGGTCAAAAGATTCGTACGGCGTTCCCGAGCCGAGTATTCAAACGATGCGTAGTCGCTGCCGTAATACGACCAAGGATCGTAGGAATACTGATCGTGCCAGAAATATACCCGCAGACCAACGCCTGCATCCAGCCCGGCCACAGACCCGAGTCCGTACATGAGATGCACGTCCCCTTCTTGGTAGTTATCACCGGCCGAACTTTTGCCGTAGATTTCCTGGCGTGCGTCAACAACCCCATCGGTATCCAGATCTTCGTAAACCAAGTAGGTGTTTTCCCCAAATCCACCTACCGTTCCGTAACCGTAGACATTGGTGTTGTACGCCCAGGACCCACTGTACCAATCCAGGGCCACACCCAAGTGCCCAACCCCAAGATCAGTCTGCCCGGCCAGATAGTACATGCCATTGCCAGTTCCAGAGGTATTGAACACCTGTTCGTTTTGTGACTGCAGGTTGGATAACTGTGTCCATAGCGTGGTTCTTTTCATCCCTGGCAAGTATGCCGGAGAATACTTGAAGTAATCGTACGTGTCTTCAAACAGCCCGGCCGTGGCCGTACTGGTAAACGAGCGATCTTGATGTGCTTGCGTCAGCACAGGCATGATACCTGCCCACACGCCCAGCAACAGGGCAACTGTTTTTTTCACTTCCGACCCCCTTTTGGCTGGCTTTGCACTCACTTCCCCGCCAGCCGCGAATGATCTCACGCCATCTTGCGTTTTACGCCACCCACCCTTGCGGGATTAGTAATTGGTTACAGTAGACCCGGTGGTGCGGTAATTGTCCGCATCTGTACCAGCAATGCCGTCGCTGTTGTTGTCCAACGCCACCCCGTCTGAAGATTTGATGTTTTTACTCACAAACAACCGCACCGTATTGTTCCCCCCGCTCGTACCCGAGGTTACGATGCGCATTGGCACATACACATACACAACCGGATTGGGCGCGGTTGCGTTGTTTAAAACAATCGCAGCCGGGACTATCGGCATACCTGCAGTATCGTTAAACAACGAGATGGTCGAGGTGTTGACCGTAGCCGGATCGATGGTTCCAGTACCTGTAGGCACACTAAACGTAATTTCAAACCGACGCAACCCAGTCGTGGACGTCATGCCGTTGGCAATGACCCCGCTTATATAAACCCGCGGATTGTTGCCACCGGTGGCTGTGCCTGTCCCAAAGATCGCATCCTTGGTGTCATCCGCAGACTCCGCCGCGCCGCTGCCGTTGCCGTCAAAGTAGTAGCCTCGACGCAGGCGCAGGGTGGACGCCTGCCCAGAACGAATACCGGCCAACCCACCTTTAAGCTTCAACTTGTAGGACGTTGCGGCCGCCGGGTTCAGAACAACAGTAAGAACATTGTACGCATTGGCCACCGAGGAGGTTACCGTCACATTGACCGGCGCCGCCACGGTTCCCGTGACATCGGTAAGGCTCACGTTCGGATGCAACGTGACTGCATCGGTAAAAAACGTGCTGGTGTCCATCTGGAAATCCGACGGATTCGCCGGATTCACGGTAAAGGTCACAGTGACCGTGACATAGGCATAGTAGTTATTGAGATTGCCCCGGAAAGTGGTTCCATCAAACGGCAGCGAGTAACTACCGTTTTTATCTGTAATGGTCGCTGAATAGGTAACCGAAGAATTTAGATTCGCAGTCGAGAAATTGAGCGAGACCGGAGCGCCGAGCGAGAAGGCATAGTGCAGGTTATCAAACTCGCTGCTTTCTGCCAACCCGTTGGAATTGCCGTCCAGCGGCCGCCCGCTCACACTTTGCAGGCCGGTGGTCAAGACCAGATGATACCGCTGGTCGTTGGCCCAGGCGCCGCCTGCCGGCGTAATCACAATCATCTTGGATAACGCATTGTAACTAAGCGTGTAGGCGGTAAACAGTGTTTCCGTGGTCCCGGACGCATCCAGCGTGTAAAGCAGCACCGTGGACGCATTGATGCTGGCTGGATTCAGCGGTACATTAAACACAACTTGGGCTGTGGCTGATACATTGGCCGGCGTTGTGAGTGTCGAGTATCTCAAGGTATCACCGCTGTTGGGCGTGCTGCCGGCACCCAAAGCATTGATCGAGGGACTTAAAGGACCCGCCTGCTTGGCGCAGGCACCCAGGCCGGCGGCCACAGCACCGCACATACCCAGAACCATTAAACTTCGGATCAACTTACTCATCATCGGCTCACGCTCCTTTTAGAAATAAACACTGATGCCAATCCGGTAATTTTCCAAATTCAACACTTGCGAGAAATACGTGAAATCCACTTGAATCTGTTCATACGGCCACCAGGTGATCCCATAGGCAAACTGAGTGGCATGATTCGAGGTCAAGGTCGAAGTGCGGTTGGCTTCCTGCAAAGCCCCAACCGGCGGCACCACGGTCGAGGTAACGCTGCCGTCATCCCGGGTCGTCGTTGAGGTATACAACGCGCGTTCGGTAACTTCGGTGCTCGAGGTGTTCGACGTGGTGGTGATGACATGGTTGGCACCGACTTGGAACTGGAGGTTCTTCAGGACGTCAAAGACCAACGCTGTGGGAAAGGAATAGGTATTGGTTATATTTTGGGTCGTAACTTTGGTTTTGTACGACTCGGTGGTTACAGTGGTGTAGGAGTTGTTGGCAATGCCGTCCCCGCTCTCGTAACGCATGCGCAGGTTGGTGGCATACGCTTGGGTTTCTTCATTGGTGGAGTTGTTCGTGGCAGCCGCACAACCCAAGGCCAAGCGCCAGCCTTTGGCCAGATACTGGGCCCGGAGCGCAGCGTTTAGATAAAGCGTGCCGCCTTTACCGTCATAGTTCCAGGTCTTGTTCTCGTTTTCCGTGGTCATGGTGTTGACAAACTGTGTGCCGGTCCAATACGGTGAACGCGTCTGTTTCCAGCGATCGTACGCTTTCTGTGCATCCTTGGTCTGCGTGGACAAAGTCTGCACATTGACTTGACCGGTGACTAGGAGGTTCGGCGCCACGGTATAGTCGCTGCGCACATCGGCGTTCACCCCAAAACCGCCGCCGGGCCGGGTCGAGGTCCAGTAGGTGTCCACACCTGTCAGCTTGTAGGTTTGTTGAATATCCGAGAGTGTGGCGGGATCCGAGGGGGCGTAGTTGGTGTTCTGCGAGTAGTCCCACTTCAAGGCGTTGTTGTAGGTCTGAAACACGGGGACAAGGTTCACAACCAAGTCCATGTCCGGGAGCAAGTCCTTGCTCCGTCCGCCCAAGATGATCTTCCAGTTGGAATTCCCAAAATTCAGAGAGCCTTTGGTGGATTCGTCGTAGCGGTACAGTTCCTGACCTGTCACCAGGTCGTACTGCCGCTCCCGCCCTTCCAGGTTAAACGAACCCGTATACACTGAAAGAAACCCACCCGAAGCGCTGTAGGGCAACTGAGTGTACGTTGGGGTGGACTGGTTCCAGATCGCGCGTAAACCCAGTCCCAGGTCAAATCCTTCCACTTCACCCAAGGCATAGGCGGCGTAGACATTGCCGTAATTGCCGTGATACGTGGCTTCGGAACGCCCGTAGGTTTCCTTACGGTAATCCAACACCCCGTCGGAGTTACGGTCACGGTAATCGTTGTAGGTGTTTTCACCCAACCCGGTGTGGGTCCCGCTCTCACCGTACGCCTGGGCATTATCGGCTGTGGACGCTATGGCATTTTGAAAAAGGAGGCCGGCTCGTCCCATACCCATGGCATCTGCCTGGGCGCCTATAAAATAATCGTAGGATCCGACCGAGTTGTTGAACAACCGATCCCCTGTAGCCGGGGCGGAAATTTTGTTGGCAAACTGACTCCAGAAAGTATTGTTTTTAAAACTCGGCATATACGCGGGGCTGTACTGAAAATAATCGTAGGTTTCTTCGAACATACCAAAGGTGGCACTGGAGGTGTACGAACTACTTGACAAGGCAAAACTAGTTGAGCAGATAAGACCACTGAAAACCAAGGAAGCTGCAACTACCAATAACTTTTTCACTGGCTGTCCCCCTTTCAGATTATATAAACGATTTTACAAACGATTGTGTCTTGCGAAAAAAGCGATCCCCCTTTCGAACTCGTACCCAACTAAAACTCCCAAACTTTTGCAACGACCAAAAACAGTAAGAACTCTAGCATGCTGGATAAAAATTTGTCAATTTTAAACTGCCCAAGTTCCCGGCAATGGATTGAAAAAGCAGGATTATCTGTAGACAGTGTACAGGAAGTAGCTCAGGGGCTACATATACTATATACAAGCAGGACCTCGACGTGACACCCCAACTCCCCCGACTGCACAAACACCGGGGTGACGAACACGTCAGGGCGAATGCAATTCGCCCCTACGAAGACTTCGATCCAAACCGTTCACTGTTCCAGCCAGCCAACCGCCGCCTTGGCAAGCAGAGGCAAATCTGGTAAGCTCTGGGCATGCCTTCCTCTCCGACCCGTTTTTTCCCCCATGCCTTTTTTCGCACCTGGGACGTGCTCACCCGCCCCCAGGCGTTTTTAGCCGAGTTGGCGGAATCCGGCGACACCCGACCGGCGTGGGCCGCCCTGATTGTCACCTCGCTGCTGTTTGCCACTTCTGCGGTGGTGGCCCATGTTCACCGCATACCCATGACCGACGCTCCGGTGTGGGACATACCCAATTACAGATTGTTCGAGGCGGCTTGCATGCCCGTATTTTTATGGGTGGGGGGTGGACTTTGCTGTCTGGCTGTGCAAGGGTTGGGCCGCCTCTTCCAAAAGACCTTCACGTTCTTCCGTCTCTGGGCGCTTTTAATCCCTGCCCTGCTCGTCCCGCTCTGGCCTACGCTCTGGCCCACGGACCTGGCAGTTTCTCTCGGAATACTCAACAACGCTCAGCCCGGCTTCCCCGGGCTCTGGGTGCGGGAACTTATGCCTGCCTGCACCTTCCTGTATATGCTCTTGTTGCTGACCATGGGGATTTGGCAATGGCCCAAGACCTTGCTGCGGGAAGCCTTTGCCCTCGCCGTGACCGGACTGGTTCCGCCCCTGCTCTTCTGGGCCTGGTTGCTGCGATAAAAAAAAAGCGGAAGCACCGAGGCCGGCACTTCCGCATACACACTTTAATAATTCATGAACCCCTTAAAGCCAAGCCATGATCCGCTAAAACGAAACGCCTAGCCCCAATCGGTTGACCAACTCGAAGTCCGACTCTTCCCACATTTGTGGTTGAACCGAGTAGTCCAAGTTCATGCCCACTTGCGGGTTGAGCTTAAACTTAAAGCCCACGCCCGCGGCAAACCCACCCACCGAGCGTATGGACGAATACGCATAACCCATGCGCAGGGCCAACATTTTCTGGAAGGTATACTCCAAACCCACCCGCGTGACCCAATTTTTCTCCACCATCTGATTCTCGAGATCCAGCTCCGTGTTCAATACATGCGGTCCTTCCTGATAGGCCAACCAGCGTGCCGCCGCGGCGGCAACCGTCGGCAGCGCATCACCTGCATCGTGATACTTCACGTCTTCACCTAGATTGCGCACCGCCAAACCAAAAACCACGGTCTCATTCATAGTGTACTGCAACCCAGCATCAAACGAGAGCGCACTGGCATTGGCCGGACCCAGGACCAGACTTAGAAAACGGGCATTCACACCCATGCTAATGCCCGCCACGATCGGACGCGCAAAGCTCACGCCAAAGACAGTTTCCTTGGAATCCACGACCGCTTCACCGTTCACCTGGTTGTCAATGGACGGTTGGCCGCGGTAAAGCACTTGGGCGGCCAGAGAACCCAACCCCTGGGCCGGAAGCGCCAGGCCCAGCCACTCGGTGGACATGCCCTCGACACCTGCGACATGCATGAATTGAATATCAAATTTCTCCAAATCCGCCATGCCGGCCGGATTGTACGCCAGACTTTCCAAGCCCCCGCTTTGGGCCACAAATGCTCCGGCCATGGCCGAACCCCGTGCGCCGTACATTTCCATCAATATTTGACCGCCCGATGTGCCGGCTCCGGCCCACGCCAGTTGCGAGACGCCCAACACCAAAGCTACCAACCCACCCATGGTTCCCAACTTATGTTGCATGGACCACGTCCTCCTTCAAATATCCGCCTTGATTCTGCGGAATAAACATCCGTTACGTTATACGCATCTGTCGATAAAATGTAAAATACTTTTTCATGTTCCCCCCAAAAAAGGCCCTCGTCCCGGCCCACGACGCCATCAAGAAAGCGGACGTCTGGGTCCGCTGTTCCTGCCTATCTCAGTTGGGGTGCTTCGCCCCCAAGCCCCCGCCTTACGTTCTAGGATGAGGCGTGGTCAAGCACACGGTGGTCAACGTGCTTGGCTGCAACGGCAAGGTATACGTTTAGACGTAAATAAAAAAGGCGGAGCCAACCGGCTCCGCCTTTTTTATTTACACGCTTCAACCCATACCGTTAATTACATTCTGAACTTGGCGCCTAAATACAGATATCTCTGGTTCCGGTTCAAATAGCCTTTTCCCATGGACATGGCCATGTTTTCGTTCTCCGTGACATTCATGCCCGTAAGACTCACGGACCAGCTCTCATCAATCTTGTAGTTCAACAACAAATTGACAATAAGCCGTGGATTAATAAACGAGGTATTTTGATTAAACGAGCCTGGAGCTCCTACTGAAAAATCCAACGGGGCTGAATTTTCCACGATGGTATTTCCTGTAACCGTCAACTTTTCAATTAATTCCAACTTCAGATTGGCTTTCACCTGATGTGTCGGGTAATCCCCATAAATATCCTTGCCCAGGTCCGAATGATACGGTTGCGCATAGGCATAGCCTACACCTAACAAAGTGCTGGTGAACGGCGCATACTTCAACATTATTTCGCCACCCACATGGGTGGTGTCTGGCATATTCATCCAATGTTGTCCCGCCAAACGACTGTTGGCGCGCAAATAAGCGATTTGGTTAGGATCGGTAAGCTGGGTCGCACCATCACCCCAGTTGATCCAGTTCGACATTTTATTGATGTATCCGTTTACGTCCGTAGCTAATTTCAGATCATTGAATTCCCCATGATAATTGGCTTCGTAGCTTATTTGCTGTGCCGACTTAATCACGGGAATATGCCCGTACCCGCCATTCACCGACAACGCATCGCATTCGCCCCACCACTGTAATTGTCCAGGCGTCGCGTAGGCAAATCCCTGCTGCGCAGATACTTTCACGGAGTGTGCCTCGTTAATTGCATATGCGGCAGCAATGCGAGCAGACGGGCTGGATTGAGTTTCCGGTGTAAAGTCCAGGTTGCTTACGGAAAACGTTCCGTATTTTACTTGGTCATACCGTAACCCTGCTGAAACCTGAATAGCATCTGTCATGGCATATACATCTTCCAGAAAAACGCTGGATTCGGTCCAGTCGCCCGCCAGTCCTTCATAGGCAACATCGGCCGAAGAATCCATCAGGCTGTTGCCCAAATAAAATTTGCTTACCGAATAATCAACTCCGGCCGCCAACTTTTGTTCGGACAAAGAAGTTGTTCTGAACACCATTTTCCCACGGGTCATGGTAGTCCAAGCTCCGGCATCTTCAAAAGACCCAGGAGTGGAAGCCGCATCAAAATTATTGGACGTGTTCGCAGGTGCAATAAAGCGATTGCGTACCGTATCATGCACCACAAAGTTGGGGATGATTTGAATCGAATTGTTTTCATCAAAGCTGTACGTATATTCTGGCGCCGCCAACATAACCGCATCACGCCGCATACCCACAGCTGTATCGTCCGTGCAAGGCGAATCCGTGGATGAAGAAAAGTCTTGGATGAAACCGCTGAATTTAAATCCGCCCTTGCGGTAATTGGTCGAGAGCCGGTATGAGGGGCTAATCTTCCCAACCTTTTGATCAACCACCTGGGAATATTCTATGCGACTGGCAGAGCCATCGAACCAATTGCCAAAATCATCCTTATAGCGACTTCCCGGCGCTTGTACAAAACCGCCGTAGATATAAAAATCATGGTCTTCTGAAAATATCGTTCCATAATTAACTTCGGCTTTGGCAAGATTATTGGGATTTCCATACTCGGCACTTGCCAGGAGTCCGGGATTATCCTTGCCATTTTTTTGTATTTGATTGACATAGCCCATCATGGCGCCCGAGCCGTGTGTCAGCGAGCCTGGCCCGAGAATGACTTCCATGCGGTCTATGTCTCCAAGCAAGGGGGAATATTGGCCCCATTGATACCCTGTGAAAAGACGGTCCGTAAAGGAATTACCGTTAAGCATGTACAAAGTGGTAGAGGTGGTGGGACTTTGCGCCCCACGTACATCAAAATGCGGCCCCAGATGCACATGCTCCGCACCCACGGCCACACCTGGAATAAACGCGTCCCACACATTTTGCAAAGTTCTCACAGGGTAATCCGTCAACATGGATTGAGTGATAATATAAATGGAGCCCGGAGCTAGGTTTTTATTCACATTAAAAAAACCGGTTGAAGTCACCATTGGAATTTCTTGAAACAACAACAATTCCGGAATTTCCGCCGTCTTAATTTTCGGTTCAGCCGCCGGAGCCGGTACCGGAGCCTCCGGTACCACGGTTGCCACCACCGTGGGGGTACCTTCGACTGGAGCATCTACTGCACCTGCACTACCGTTCCATAAAAAAGCCCCCCCGCTGAATACTCCAACCGCACACAACACCCCTAAAAATCTACGTCTCATGTCCCCCCCTGTTTTGATGTTATTTTATTCCATCACCACGGTATGCTTGCCCCCCCACTCATCCTAAGTTACGTCCACCTTTCACGAAACTTGAACCTGCATTAGGCAGAACCGTCCTCCTTTTTGTGAATGCTTAAAATTAATATCACTTCCTTCTCGGCCCAGCATTTATTACGGCTTTCGTCCTCCCCCTTTGTTGGTGCGGGCAAACGAGACCACAAAATTCCGCGTCTTGCTTTTCGGCAAGGTCGCGGCCGGGCGTGACTGAACCTGTTCTGATTTCTTGATGTTACGACGTAAGGGATGCGATTTCATCGTCAACCACCTTATATAAATATAAACATTAGCCTTAGCCACTCCCACAAGCCCTGTGCTTGACTTGCGTGTGCACAGCAGCTTATTATACGTACCCAAGTTTATTCCTGCCAAGTTGTGAGTGGATAAAATTCATTCGCATATCCAAAATATGACACTTTTGTATTTTGTCTCAAATTTTAATTTGTGTTCAAAAATCAAGTATGTTATGCTTTTCACAATTTAATTCTGCATCCCTCCGTGGTATCTCCAAAACGGTCCGGGAACCAATCAAAGGGTGAAGCTCATATGGAACAAGTCGCATCTCGTTATCAAACTATTGCACAACGTGTCCAGAAAGATTTTCAAGCCAAGCTTGACAGTAAACAGATTGTCATTCAAATCGGCTCCGCCACGTGTGAAAATGCCGCGGGTGCTGACGTGGTCCGGGAGGAGTTTGAAAAGCTCCTCAAGGCCTCGGGACGCAAGGACATTATTCTGAAACAGACAGGGTGCACGGGACGCTGCTCACGCGAGCCCATTGTCGGAGTATTTTTCCCCGGACAGTTTCCTTTCAAGTATGAAAAGGTCACTGTCGCCAAGGTTCAGGAAATTTTCCAGCAGCACATTGTCGAAGGCAAACCGGTCCTCAATCTCATCCTCGATAAAAAAACCACCAAATACTACTCCCACATCGTCACGCTTTACACCTCCAACGACCCAAACCTGCCGAAGGATAAAAACTGGGAAGAACTCTTCATCACCAAGTTGAAAGCCAAAGGCGTAGATCCAGAAACAACCCGCGTATTCCAAGGCGGCAGCATCAATATCGCACAATCGGAAGACGGCTGGAAAGGTATGGGCCTCATGGTCTTCCCCGAGCGCATCTTGTATCATTTCCACACCGAGGAAGAACTGGATCGCATCATCCAATGCCAGTTTATCGATAAAAAAGTCTGTTCTGAGCTTCTCGCCAAGACCGACCCCATGACCGAACGCTTCTTTTCGGTCTACGGCGATGTGGCCTTCTTCAACAAACAAACGCGTCTAACCCTGCGCAACAGCGGCATCATCGATCCTGAAAATTTGGATGAATACATCTACAACAGCGGGTACGAAGGATTGTCCAAGGTGCTGGCGAAAAACGATGCTGCTTTTGTTATCGACGAAATGCTCAAATCGGGTCTGCGTGGACGCGGCGGTGCCGGCTACCCCACCGGGCGCAAGTGGCAGGACGCGACGCGCAGCCAAGATGCCATCAAATACATTGTGTGCAATGCCGACGAAGGCGATCCGGGTGCGTTCATGGACCGCAGCGCCTTGGAAGGCGATCCGTTCTCGGTCATTGAGGGTATGACCATTGGCGCGTTTGCCATTGGCGCTCACCAAGGCTACATGTACATTCGGGCCGAGTATCCCTTGGCCATTGACCGTTGTGAAAAAGCCATTGCCAAGGCACGCGAGGCGGGCTTCCTGGGCAAGAACATCTTGGGCTCGGGGTTTGACTTTGATATCGAGATTCGTTTGGGCGCCGGCGCCTTTGTCTGCGGTGAAGAAACCGCCCTCATGCGCTCCATCGAAGGACGCCGCGGTCAACCGCGCATTCGTCCCCCGTATCCGACCCAAGGCGGCCTGTGGGGCCATCCGACGGTCATCAACAATGTTGAGACACTGGCCAATGTGCCGGTGATCATGCTCTACGGGTCTGACTTCTTTGCCCGCATCGGCACCGAGAAGAGCAAAGGCACCAAGGTTTTTGCGCTGGCCGGCAAGATCAACAACACCGGTTTGGTGGAAGTTCCCATGGGCACCACGCTGCGCGACATCATCTTCAACATCGGCGGCGGCATTCCGGGAGGACGCACCTTGAAGGGCATTCAAACCGGCGGTCCCTCGGGCGGCACCATCCCCGCCTCGGCCGTGGATACGCCCATTGACTACGATTCGTTGGCTCAAGCCGGTTCCATCATGGGCTCGGGCGGTATGATCATCCTCGACGATCAAGACTGCATGGTCGCCACCGCCAAGTTCTTCTTAGAATTCACGCAAGACGAATCCTGCGGCAAGTGCGTACCCTGCCGTGAAGGAACGCTCCGCATGCTGGAAATCCTGACCCGCATCACCGAGGGTCAGGGCACCATGGAAGACATTGACAAGTTGGAACGCCTGGGCAAGTTGATCCAAAAAACCTCACTCTGCGGCCTGGGACAGACGGCACCGAACCCGGTGCTCTCGGTTCTGAAAAATTTCCGTGAGGAATTCTTGGAACACATCATTGACAAGCATTGCCCGACCCAGCGCTGCCCCAAGCTGATCCGCTATGAGATCGATGCCGAGAAGTGCACCGGGTGCACGCTCTGCGCCCGTCGCTGCCCGGTGCCTTGCATCGCCGGCACGGCCCGCAAGGCCCATATCATCGATCAGGATCGTTGCATCAAATGCGGCGAATGCTTCACGGTCTGTAAGTTTGACGCGGTGAAAAAGCTGTAAACGTTCATAGGTCCTATAGGACCTATAACCTATAGAAATCTTAAGAAGGATTTGAACCCTATGAAAACCATAAATCTTACCATCGATGACATGCCCGTTTCCGTACCGGAAGGCACGACGCTCATGCAGGCGGCCGAGACCATCGGCGTGCATATTCCGCGCCTTTGTTATCTGCCCCATCTTTCGTTGGAAGGGGCCTGCCGCATTTGTATTGTGGAAGTCGCCGGCGCCCGTACGTTCCAAGCCTCGTGTGCCGTGAAGGCCGCCGAGGGCATGGTGGTCAAGACCAACTCACCGGAAATCCGCCAAGCCCGCCGCGACCTGGTGGAATTGATTCTGGACAACCATCCCATGGAGTGCCAAACCTGCGATCGCGACGCCCAGTGCGAGCTGCAAAACCTCGCCTACACCTTGGGTGTACGCGAACGCCTCTTTGAAGGCAAGCGCAAACGTTACGAGATTGAAGACTCCAGCTTCTCCATTGTCCGCAACTCGGAAAAATGCATTCTCTGCCGCCGCTGCGTGCGTGTGTGCTCGGAAGTCCAAGGCGTTCACAACTTGAGCCAGTTGTACCGCGGGTTCAACACGGTCATCGCCCCGGCGCACGTAAACCCCATGCTGGAATCGGTCTGCATCAACTGCGGCCAGTGCATCAACGTTTGCCCCACAGCCGCATTTTTGGAGAAAAATTCCACGGACGATGTCTGGAAGGCCCTGGCCGATCCGAAAAAGCATGTGGTGGTGCACATTGCACCTTCCATTCGCGCCGCCATTGGCGAAGGCTTCGGGCTTGAACCCGGAACACCGGAAACCAACCGCACGGTCACGGCCCTGCGACGCTTGGGATTTGATATGGTCTTCGATACCAATTTCGGTGCGGACTTGACCATCATGGAAGAAGCGCATGAACTGGCTAAGCGCCTGAAGTCGGGTGAAAAACTCCCGCTTTTAACGTCCTGCTCCCCAGGTTGGGTCAAATTCATGGAACACTTCTACCCTGAGTTTATCCCGAACGCGTCTACCTGCAAATCGCCCATGAGCATGCTTTCTGCTTTGATCAAGACGTATTATGCCGAGAAAAACAAACTGGATCCAAAAGACATCTATGTTGTTTCCATCATGCCGTGCACGGCCAAAAAATTCGAATCACGCCGTCCTGAGCATTTCGCCCCGGAAGGATACCCTTATACCGATGCGGTCTTGACGACACGCGAGTTGGTCTGGATGATCAAGGCGTACGGCATTGACTTCAGCCACTTGGCGCCGGGTGAATTCGACAACCCGCTCGGATTCTCCTCGGGTGCTGCGGACATTTTCGGCACCACCGGCGGCGTTATGGAAGCGGCCTTGCGCACAGCGGCCGAAGCCCTTACCGGCCAACCGTTGACCGAACTCAACTTCTTTGAAGTCCGTGCCACTACGGGTTTGAAGGAAGCGTCGATTAAAATCGGCGATGCGACCATCAATGTCGCGGTGGCCAACGGCTTGAACAATGCCAAAACCATTTTGGAAAAGGTCAAGAGCGGGGAAAAACAATATCACTTGATTGAGATCATGGCCTGCCCCGGCGGCTGCATCGGCGGCGGCGGCCAGCCCTACCCCAGCGAAGGACGCTATGTCCTCGATGAGGAAATCTTGAAATTGCGCGCCGGCGCCCTCTACAACATCGACGAAGCCAAGAAGGTGCGCAAGTCGCATGAGAATCCGTACATCCAGCAGTTGTACAAAGAGTATTTCCAACATCCGGGCAGCGAAAAAGCGCATCATCTGCTCCACACGCAGTATGTGCCCCGGTCACCGAAAGGGATCAAATGACAACCATGACGGACGTAAAAAACACTTTGCCCCAAGAGATTTGTGAATTTATTGACGTTTGCCTGACCCGCGAACATCCGGAGAGCTACCTCATCGCGGTCCTGCATAAATTGCAACAGCGCTTTGGGTACCTGACCGAAGAACACATGAACCAAGTGGCTCAGCGCCTGCGCGTGCCCACGGCCTTTGTCAGCGGTGTGGCGACGTTTTATCATTTCTTCCGTCTCCAACCCCGCGGCAAGTTCTCCATCTCTGTGTGTTTGGGAACCGCCTGTTTTGTCAAAGGGGCCGACAAAATATTGGATGCCTTCCGCGCCGAGTTGGGAGTGGATCTGGCTGAGACAACCAAAGACGGGCTTTTCTCTTTGGACTGCACCCGCTGTTTGGGTGTCTGCGGTTTGGCCCCGGTGGTCACCATCAACGATCGCGTTTTCAGTCAAGTAACACCCCAGCAAGTCCCGGAACTGCTTACCCGGGTAAAAGCCGAAATGGACGCAGTGGAAGCCAAAGCCTAAAGACCCTTAAATAAAAAAGCCCGAAGGCAAAAAGAGCCTTCGGGCTTTTTTATTTAAAATGCTTGGTGTTTAACTTTCGCTTTTACTCCCGGCTTGCCGAGCGGCCGAGGGATACTCGTTGGTATAAAACCCGCCGCCTTTTAATACAAAACCGCTGCGTGAAATCAGTTTCCGCACCGGTCCCTTTTTGCAGACCGGACACACCTCCGGATTCGGATCACTCATTTTCAAAAGTTCTTCAAACACGTGCTGACATTGACTGCATTCAAACTCGTACATGGGCATACCTGTACATCCTCCTACTTATATTGTCTTATGGTCCCTAACGGTGTCAGGGCAAATAACCGAGATACGTGCGGAAACATTAAACGGCGATCTGACGCAAGCGGGGGTAAGTGCGGTCCTTTTCTGAAACGACGTACGCAACGCCCAACTCCGGCCAACCAATGCCGATCTCCGGATCGTTCCAGGCCACGCCTCGCTCATGCTCCGGCGAATAAACTTGCGTGGTCTTGTATAAAACTTCGGTCCCGTCTTCAAGCGCACAAAACCCATGGGCAAAGCCAGGCGGGATGTACAGCATGCGGCGATTCTCCAAACTCAAGGTCTCACTGGTCCAGGCCCCAAATGTAGGCGAGCCCACGCGAATATCCACCGCCACGTCAAACACGGCGCCCTTAATTACGCGAATAAGCTTTCCCTGGGCCCAAGGGCCCACCTGAAAATGCAAGCCGCGTATTACCCCGCGCTGCGAACAACTATGGTTGTCCTGCACAAACGTCGCCTCAATCCCATGCTCGGCAAAACGCGCCTGATGATAGCTCTCAAAAAAAAATCCCCGTTCATCCCCATACACATGTGGCTCAATGCGAACCAAACCGGATAAGAATAAGGGCGTAAACCTCATGAACGCGAATCCTCAGGGCTGCGCTTTTCACGAGTGGAAATGCCCAACAAGGCATAGAGAACCGAATAGCTTAAAAGGGCGCTGCTTAACGCCAGGGCGCCGATGCCCAGGGCTACGCCGTACCAGACGTCACGTGTTTCGCGCCCAAACGCAAACGCCGCACAGGCCATCGCTACACCGAAACGAATTGCCCGATCAAGGTAACCAATGTTTCTCTGCATTTCGTTTTCCTCCCGTGACCGGCTTTAGGCTTCGGTTATTTCAAAACCACAATACGGAACCGTTTATGCAATTTATTCCCCGAGACCTGCACGAGGTAGACTCCGGAGGCAACCACTTCGTTTTGATCATTACGCCCATCCCAAACCGGGTTGGCGGACAACGCATCGACACGATCCACCACACGCCGAACCAATACGCCCGAAGGATTGTATACCATCACCGAAATCGTGCCGTGGTCGGCACGTAGGCTCGTCACCCGAACCACTTCTCCCTTTAGGGGATTAAACCGATTATGATCCAGCGAGACCACCTGCACCGGCGGGGCCACTGTGGGAGTCACGGTAAACGTGGGGGTAATCGTACAGGTTGGGGTTACGGTCACGGTGGGGGTCGGAGCATCTCCCCAAGCCATGGTTCCCGCCCAGCCTATGCCTGCAACCATTAAAACCGCAACACATCTACGCATAATTCACCTCAATAGGATTCAAAATTTCGCAACAGTATAAAACGGGGTTCGCCACATTGCAACGAAGAAAATGCTCTGTCCGCCTCAAGCGTTACGTGTTTTTTTTCTTGCGACGCAACGGTTTCTGGTCTGGAGACAAGGCCGGTGCCCGATGTTTGATTAAGAAATCATGCACTTTTTTTAGAAATATATTGATGTTGACCGGCATGAGAAATTCCTTGGCCACCTTGCGCTGCGCCAATTCTCCCATGCGCGTGGCCACGTCCACATGTTTGGTGTAGGTAATGATAAACTGAGCGGTGTCTTCCACCGAATCGATCAGCTCGCCGTCCACCCATTGCCCGGCCAAAAATCCGTTGGTGCCGTGATCGATTTGCAGCCGGATGCCCCCGGTGTTTCCACCGATGACCGGCACCCCTTTCCACATGGCCTCGGTGATGGCCAGCCCGAACCCTTCACGCAACGATTTCTGGATCACCGCGCGCGAGGTGCGCTGCAACGCGTTGATCTCGATGGCATTGGCAACCGGATCGTGACTGGGCAGGATAAGCACAAACACATCCCGCCGCAACTGCCGATACACGTCCTCGATGGTCTCGCCCGACATCCCGCGCAGCTCATCGGCAATCACAACCTTCAAGCTCTCCAAATACAGGAAGATTTTAACCAACTCTTCAAAAGCACCCAGGTCGTCTTCTTCCAGCGTCCCGCCGTAAGCAAACTGAGGACGCCCCTCCAACGGAACATGATCCCGTACCAAGGTGAGGTAGGCATGCACAAACGCCTTCACGGTGCCCACCGGATCTTTTAATCGGTCGTAGCGGGAGATTTGGGTAAACAGCGGACGTTCCGGAGCGATCCCATGCAATTCCCGGATCAGTTCACACATGTGCTCCCCGCGAGCCGCAGCCTTGCTCATAAAGCGTTCCAGTTCCGGTCGGCGTCCTTCTTCAATAAACGAGGCCCGAAGTGAGGCCTTGGTCAATGAATCCAAAATACTCTCCACCAAAACATCGGCGATGCGAGTGCCGGTCAATTTCAAATAGGCCTTCTCCACCTTGGGTTTCAAATCAAACTTGGAGACCAAGGTATAATCGCGCTGGTATTGGGCCAAAACACGCTTGACCACCGGTACGCCCAGGTTGTCGAGCTCGCGATTTTTCGGAGAAAACGGATACAGGGAGGGCACGTGCAGGATCATGGGTGTACGCAACGGGGTCAGTCCGGTACGCTCCAGGGGATTGTATTCCGGCGTATGCAAAATAACAGCTTGGGCTTGATCAAACATAGGGGCAAAAAAGTTCCAAATGACCGGTGTGGGATCCGAGGTGGCCAGGTGACTGCGCAGCAAAATCACACTTTCGGGGAGAATGCGGCGCAAATGCGGAATCAACCCGGCGGTTTGAAAATTGTGCACCATGATCAGCGGATGCTTGCGGACTTCCCACTCGGATTGCAATTGCTGGGCGGAAATTTTTGAAACGGCCTGGAACAAGACGAGATCGTCTTCGGTCACCAGTTCTTCCACAATGGCCTCGGGTTTTTGATCGCAGAGCCGCGTCAAGGCCTGGGGTTGGTAATACTTTTGCAGCTGCAGCTTCAATTCTTCTCGATTTAAGATCTCCGTTTGGCGTCCGGAACGAATAAGGACCAGGCGTTCATGCCGCACAAACGCTTTGCCGGCCAAAGGATGGATTTGATGGGTGTTTTTTTGCAGACCGTTGCCGAGTTTTTTTGTAACTTCAAAAAATGCCGAAAGCGCATCGTCGGCCGGGACCAGATGACCCGAGGGAAGAACAATGGGCTCCAAGAAATTCTTTTTAACAAACGGAACGGTCCAATGGGCGTCGGCCGTAACTTGATCGCCGGCCAGTGCGTTGAACAGCTCGGACCACCAAAACAGCATTTCCGGTATTCCGCCGCCTTGCCGATTGGAGCTTAAATGCAAAATGGAAAGGGTAGGCCAACCGGTATCCTTGAGAATCGTCTGCACATGCTTGATGAAGGTCGTCTGGATTTGCTTTCCAAAACGTTTCCGGACTTCGTTAAGATCAACTGAGTCGAAAATGGCGTAACCCTCCTTAGCGACACTCACGTCGCACCCAACACACTATGCGCAATGCGTATTATTCTACTAAGTTATCCGGCAAATTACAACCCAGGTGTTCAGTGTCGCCACACTAATCCCGAACGGGTTCGACGTTCAAGCGGTAGCGTTCCGTCTCATGCAGTTTCCAAACTTCCTGAGGGAGCGTCATTTCGTAACGCTTGTCAAAGTTCATTTCCGCCGTTTCCGGCCGCTTCCCGGGCAGATCAAAGCCCACCACCCCGCGGATGGTCATGCGACTGGTTTTTAATTCCAGACCAGGAACGCCATCCAAGCGCAGTGCTTTGCGCACCGCGCGCAGTTCGTCGGCGGCGAGATTCAAATCGCTGCTGTACTCAACCTGCAGGCTCTTGGCCGATACAGCCCGCGCGCGAAAGTGCGTGTTCGCGTTGGACGAATTGCCTTGATGGTCCCACCGATCCCCGGCCTTGATGGGCTCGGCTTTGAACATGGTCATTAGCACCGGAGGCACTTTCACACTGCGCGTGAGATACTCCCCGTACACCCGGTTTTTTCCCAGGAGGCGGATCAAATCAAAGTTAAATTCCAAACCATTGGGAACCTGAACTCCGTTGGGGTGAATGCGCACCCGAGCCAACGGTACCTGCATTAATTTCTGAAAAGCCTTAAATTCATCGGACGTAAGGTAGTCGCTAAGAGGTTGCTTGTCCTGATACCACTGGAGCTCCCCGCCTTCCGGACCCATCTCCAATTTAAAGTGGCCATCCCGGTCATGAATCCGCAGACGCAGTAAGGTGTACGCAATCACCCAATCCTGATCGGGCTGGCGCTGCGCGGTCATGTGCATGCTGGTCTTGACATACACACCCTCTTCGGTGGTGGCAAAGGCTTTGCCCTCGTGGGTCTTTTCCAAACGCTTATCGGTCTCGTAGGTGCAATCCACCCGATAGCGTCCGCCGTCGTTGAACTCATACTGCACCACCTGGGGTACCGGCGCCGGACTGCACCCAACGCTCCCCAACCACACCAACACCATCCCGCCCGACCACCAATGTCTTTGCATCACGCATGCCTCGTTTCACAAAATGCCCGCACTCGGTGCGGTAGTATACTCACGTTTATTTATTTAATTGGGAAAAACGGCCTGTACGAACCAGCTTAGGAACGATGGAGGATGGCTTTGATTTCTTTATCCAGAACATCGGGATCAAACGGTTTGATGAGATACGCGGCTGCGCCCAAATCCAAGGCTTTTCGGATGTCGCTGTTGGTGGCCAACACCGTCAGCATCACCACGGGAATATGGGTGGTGGCAGGATCGGACTTTAGTTTCTTACACACCTCAAACCCGTCCATGGCCGGCATCATCACATCCAAAAGAATGAGGTCCGGACGCTCGTGCGACAGCGTGGCAAAAACCTCTTCGGCATTCTTGGCGGTTAAAATCCGGTATGCTTCGCCCATGAGGATTTTCTTTACCAAACTTAAGATTTCCTCTTCATCATCAACAACCAAAATGGTTTTTGTCATGTCCGAAAGCCTCCTTTCCCAGGACGTCACGCTCACAAAAATCTCCGATGCTACTATCGGAAAAACCAATCCCCAACTTAAACACCTTTGAAAAAAACGCCTAACACAAGGCCACACCCCATCCATCCGGTCCCAAGTGGGTGCCAATCACCGCACCAATGCGTCCGTGGATAATGGTCTTCCAGTCCTCACCCGTCGCGAGTAAGGCCGCCAGCAACTCCTGCTGTGCGTCCGGAATGGCCGAATGCAGCACCGCGATCCCGTACACCAACCCATGCGCCCGCACGTGTTTACGCGCCAAATCCACAATCAACGCAATCGCGGCGGCACGCGAGGCAACTTTATCCACCACATCCACTTCGCCCAAATGACCGGACATGGAGAGAATCGGCCGAATGCC
The DNA here is from genome assembly GCA_964604705.1 of uncultured bacterium. Taxonomy (GTDB): domain Bacteria; phylum Oederibacteriota; class JAAXVQ01; order JAAXVQ01; family JAAXVQ01; genus JAAXVQ01. The sequence goes on along the minus strand of CAZSAP010000004.1, from coordinate 118,754 downwards.
CAGGTGTTTCCCAAAAAACATGGCCGCACGGCCTATGCGTCCGCCCCGGTGCAGGGCATCCAGGGTGTCGACCGCAAACAAAATGGTGGTCTTTTCAATGCGGTCGCGTATCTGTTCACAGACTTCCGCCAGATTCAGTCCAGAATCAATTAGACGTCGTGCCTGCAACAGGAGCAGCCCGTGCCCCCAGGACGCACTTTTGGAATCCAGAAATTCGCATTGCAGCCCTGACACCATACGGCTCGCAGCCAAGGCTGCTTGGAGCGTGCCTGAAAGCTTGCGTGACAGAAACAAGCCCAAAACCTGGGTCACCCCTGACCGCTTCAAGGCTTCCAAAACTTCAACAAACGCCCCTACCGACGGTTGGGAAGTACTCGGCAAATGCGGGTGTTGGAGCAACTTTTCATAAAACTGGTCCGGGGTTAAATCCACGGCATCGCGATACTCTTCATCCTCAAAAAAAACACTGAGCGAAACCCGATGTATGCGGTTTTGCTCCAAGAGCTCCGGGGTTAGATCGCACGTACTGTCGGTAAGCAGGGCAATCCGTTCTTGATTCATGGTTTGGGTTGCACCTTAAACGTGTCGTGATGTTGCTCTTCCATGTTCTCGACTTTCCGCCAGGAAATGGTACCCACGGTTTCCAAATCCGCAAATACCGGTTCCGGATCCTTGGTATGCAAATGAATTTTAAACACGCCGGCCGCCGGGGTCGAGGCTGCGATCATGAGATCCTCACCCTGTGGCTTCAGGCGCTTGCGCAAAGCCTCAACCGTCGAGTGAGGGCTTTCCAAAATCAATTCCGTACAAAATTTAAACGGGGTAAAAAGGGCGTGACGGGGAACCGATGGCTGCAAGGATGACAGATGAACATGCTCGGCCGCAGAATCATCCAACACTTGGCGGCGTCCGTAGCGGACCATCCCTTCGTAAAAATAAACCAAGCCCTGGCCGCCGGCATCCACCACGTGATGTGCCTTAAGTTCCTGAAGCTGTTGCTGCGTTTGCAGCAAAGCCTGTTGGGCGCCTTTGCAGGCCGCCTCCAATACATAAAAAATATCACGAGACGTTAGGGACGCCTTTTTCGCCGCATGCGCCGCGGCTTCACCTACGGTTAGGATGGTGCCTTCCTTCGGATGTTCCACCCGTTCCCGAGCCCGCAGGCAGCCAATGTGCAAGGCACGCACCATGTCATCGGCCGTAAGCGTGGCGCGTTCGCCCACACCTTCGGCAAAGCCGGAAAAAAAACCGGATAAGATCATGCCCGAGCATCCCCGCCCGCCGGTCAAGGCCCCACGGGCGGCCGCCCAAGCCACATCCGAGGCATTCGGTTTGGTCAAAAGTGCAATGGCCCTTCCGGCAGCCTGAAACGCTTGGTACATGTTTTTCCCAGTATCTCCGTCCGGAACCGGAAATACATTGATACGATCCACATCCTTGCGGTAATGCGAAAACCATTGAATCCCCGCCAACAAGGATCGTCGCAAACGGGCCCCACTCAAGTGCTCCAACACCGATGCCCCTTTAACCTATTCTTTCTCAAAACTGGATTTATCGGCACCGCATTCCGGACAGACCCACGTATCGGGAATGGCGGAAAAAGGAGTACCCGGGGCAATCCCGTTTTCCGGATCTCCCTTGGCCGGATCGTACACGTACCCACACACTGTGCAAACATACTTTTCCATGACGATTGCCTCACTTTCTCAACGCTAAAATGTACTGCATTTTATACCAATTGCCTGCCCCGGTCAATGCCCCTTCGAACCCTCCGAAGGCATCGACTTGGCAGGCGGAGCTACCGTCGCTTTCAAGTAGCGATCGGGATGGAACCACTTCTTATACGCCGCCATGAGGCGTTCCCGGGTTACGCCGCGAATGGCTTTTGGGTATTGTTGCAAATAATCCGCCCCCAACTGGTGGTACTCCACTTCCCGATTCAAAAAGGCAATGCCTTGGTTGGTCTCAAGCGTCAACAGGAGACTGCCCACCAACTCTTCCCGACCATCGTCGATGTCCTGTTCGCTGACGTCTCCATCTTGCATGGCGCGTATCTCTTTCCATAGGGTATCCACCGCCTGCTGAACCTTACCCGGATCGGCCTGAAACGAAACCACCCAGGGACGCAGATTGGTACTGGCCTTGAACTGGGAGTGTATGGAATACGTCAACCCGTCCCGATCGCGTACGGTTTTCATAAGTCGGCTGGTCAACCCGCCGCCGCCCAAAACATGATTGGCCACGTAGGCTTCATAATACTCCGCATCCTTGCGTTGAATGCCTTCATGCCCTAACAAGGTAATGCTCTCACGCTTCCCGGCCAGTTCCACCACTTGTTCGGCGGTCGTCTTCACCGCGGGCATGGCTGTGAACGCATTGCTGGGCTTGGCACCTTTGGCGGTCCATGCGCCGAAATATTTATCCACCCAGGCTTTTACTGCCTCCGGATCCACATCTCCGGCCACGGAGAGAACCGTTAAATCCGGACGAACCCACCGCTCATGAAAGGCCAGCACATCCTTGCGCTGCAGGGCTCGCAGGCCGGGTTCCGCGGTAATTAAGCTGCGTGTCATAGGATGCCCGGCCGGATATGCCAAACGGTTAAACGCCAGCCACGCCTGGCTTTGCGCACTGTCTTGGGCCAGTTTGACCGAGGTCAATACTTCCTTACGCACTTTTTCCAATTCACGTTTCGGGAAGGTGGAAGCCTGCAAGGTCTCGGCCAAGGTCGCCAAGAGCAACTCGCTGTTCTCGGTCAAGGCCTCGCCGCCGATATTCAATTCTTCGTACCCGGTGTGGTAGGAAAAGCGAACGGCGTGAAACTCCAGGTTCTCCGAGAGTTGATCGGCGGTTTGCTGGGCCGTGCCCCGATCCAACATGTGGGCATGCGTGACGGCCAATCCCGGCAAGGCTTCGGGTTCGGCCACCATGCCCGCACGAATCAAGCCCGAGACACTCACCGTGGGGTTGCTGTGATTGGGCTGTACCAAGAGCACCAAGCCGTTGGGCAGCGTCCACCGTTGGCAGGCACTTCCGGTGCCCGAACTCCCACCGCCGTTCCCCGGAAGGACCGGCAAGGCCTCGGTGAAGGCCTGACGCGCCGGCATGGTTTTCCACGAAACACGATCACCGGATTCGGGTGCCAAGGCCCCGGACGGAGCTCCGCCTTGGGGAATAAAATAGCCAAAGGTCATCAAATCTTCATTTAAAAACTGCTTGGCCGTGGCTTGCACCTGGGCCGGTGTTACGGCGGCTACCTTCTCCGGATACGAATCCACCAAAGTCCAATCCCCGGCCACGGTTTGATAAAATCCCAAAAGCATGGCCTGATCGCTGATGCTGTCTTTGGCGTAAATCAACTGAGCCCGCGTCTGGTTGACCGCACGTTGAAATTCACGATCCGTTAATGGTTCGCGAATGATGCGCGCGAACTCTTTTTTCAAAACCGCTTCCACTTTGGCCGGATCCACTCCCGGCTGGCAGGTGACCGTGAACGACCAAAGGCCGGGGTCGATCATTTCCTGAGGCGAAGCGGAAACGTCTGCCGCCAAACCTGTATCCACCAGCGCCTTGTACAGGCGCGCGGTTTTCCCGTTGCTCAACACCTCGTTTAAGACCGTCAACGGATAATGATCGGCTTTTCCCGCTTGCGGGATACGAATCTGCAGGCGCAACAAAGGCGTCTGTCCGTGGTCCCGCAAAATCACTCGGCGTTCACCCTGCTGCGGCTCAAGTGTATTGGCAAACGCCCGGGGTGCATCTTTTCCTTGCAAGGGGCCGAACCACTTTTCAATGGCGCCTTTAAGGGTCGCCGGATTGAAATCCCCAACCACGACCAGCGTGGCGTTGTCCGGACGGTAGTAACGCTGATAAAAGGCCCGTAGGTCCAGGGCCGTGAGGGCCTCGACATCGGCGCGCCAACCAATGACCGGCCGCCGGTAAGGATGCAACTGCCAGGTCTGGGCATTGACCAGATCGCGCAAGCGGGTTTGCGGATAATTGCGGTTCCCCTCCAACTCGGATAAAATGACCGTCCGCTCGCTCTCCAGTTCCTTTGGGTCCAACAGGGCGTTTTGCATTCGGTCCGACTCAATTTTCAGCGCCAAGTCCAGGTAGTCCACGGGTACGGTTTCGTAGTAGGCCGTGTAGTCGTAGCTGGTAAAGGCATTCTGCTCCCCGCCGGTGCGCCCGATTTGGCGCGTAATCTCCCCTTTGGGAAACGTGGGCGTGCCCTTGAACATCATGTGTTCCAGAAAATGCGCCATGCCGGACTTGCCCTCGGGTTCGTTCCGGCTCCCGACCTTATACCAAACGTAGACGGACACAATCGGTGCGGCCTGCACCTGTTTGGTAATAACCGTCAGTCCATTGGACAGACGGAAGGTTTCATGCATGGTTGTTTTCATAGATTCCTCACTTTTTGAATAGGCGGACGTTCCACCCAGCAACATGCCGAGCATCATGGGCAACACGATACTAAGCGTTTTTTTTTGCCACAACATAAAATTCACCTCAATCACTACTTTTTGGCGATCTCACTCACGTCATACTGCTTAAACGTCATTAAACCAAAGAGGGCGCATGGGTGTGGTCGAGAAAACCTCAGAGGCCATCCTTATCAACGGAGGATGGCCGATGCGGAGCGAGCCTCTCCGAGGCAAGCGCTTTTCGAAACCATACTCATACGCCCTCTTTATACCTTTTGCCAACAACTAGAGCAGTGGCAACTGCGGAACTTTAGGCAACTCCGGCAGCGCCGCCGCGCCGCCAAAAATCTTGATATGCCCATACACGCCGTCGTATCCCGGAACCGCCTGAACCTCGCCCCGGCGCATCTGCATGATCGCGCGCGCAACCTCGTCCCCCGCCATCTCGCGGAGCGCCGCTTCCGGCAGGAACAACAAGACCGCCAGTTCGTTCCCGGCTTCTGTGACCAAACGATCCCACAAGGTTTGTACCGGCTTGTTGGTGGATTTTTTACGCATGGCCTCGCCGATGACTTCGTCCAGCGGAACCAAATGAATGCTGGGTACGGCCTGCGGCGGAACGTACCCGAGCGGGCGATCGGCCAACATCTCCACGCGGGAGGCCACACCGCCGGTCAGACCTTTTTTGCACACCGGGCAGCGTCCGTTCAACTCCCGGTACTGGGCCGGCGAGACCACCACGCCACACGCCTGATGCCCGGCCCAATGATACTTGCCCTCTTCGGGAAAAAACTCCACCGTAAAACGAAAGCGATTGCGGTCCCGGGTGCGCAACGTGTCCCGGAGCGAGATCCAGGTCAGGGGCGCGCGGAAGGCATTGCACTCGCGCCCAATCTTGGCCGGGGAGTGCGAATCCGAATTGGAAATCAAGGCAAACCGATCCAATTGCGAAAGCCGCCAATTCATCTCCGGATCCGAGGAAAGTCCGGTCTCCACGGCGCTGACAAACGGGAGCTCGTCTTCAAAACATTCTTCAAACGTATCAAACCCGGAGCGTTCCCCCAATACCGAGAACCAAGGCGTCCAAATATGCGCCGGGATAACCAAGGTCTCAGGATCAATTTCGCGTAGAAGCTTGCATAAGTGCATGACCGAGAAACCGAAAATCGGACGCCCGTCGGCTGCGACATTGCCGCGCGACGCCAAGGCGCGATTGATCTCCTGAACGGTTTCGAGGGAACGGGCAATGACCACGGTATGCACCCGCCGCCCCTTCCCGTTTTGTTTGAACATATTGGAGATCTCGGCCGTGGGTACAAACCGCACACCGTTGTCCCCGCGCCGGAGGCGATAAAAACCCGAGAGTGGATCCAATTCCAATTTTTCTTTCAAGTCTTGAAAATGTTGCGGATGGGTGAAATCCCCGGTGCCCAACAGGCCAATCCCCTTGCGTTGGGCCCAGTAGGCCAAGGTCTCCACCTCCATTTGCCCCGAAGTCGCACGGGAAAACCGAGAGTGTATGTGCAAATCCGCGAACACCAGCGTTTCCGCGGATTCATTCAAATCAATCGCATGTTGTGCTATAAAATGATCCATGCTGCGTCCTCAAACTCTGCATCGGCCGAGACCGACGAAGGTATGCGTAGTGGGTTATGCGTTTTCGGAAGCGGAACCCCCGGCGGAGGGCAAAGCGGTTTTCTCACCGGGTTGCTGCAGGCTTTTTTTCATTTCCATTACCACGATGTAATAAACAAAATGCCCGATAAAATGCCAGAGCAACCCCAGCACCAAACACGTGAGCCAAAGGTATTTGGTGCTCTTTTTACGAAAGGACTGCCGACTCCAGTGAACAAAACTGTAGATAAGGAAGTACAGAAACATGGCCAGTGTGATGAACATATACACCACCAACACGCTGCGCATCTCTTGGCTCAAACCCAGGGCGTTTTTCACCCGCAACACCATGGTGGAAAGAACAAACACAAAGGAATTCAAAACCACCAACCGCAACAGCCACGTGCGGACGCGATGTGAGAGGCCGAAGACATCGATGTCCGTATCCTTGTTTTGGTTGAACAACTCTATAACCTCGCGGCGCATCAACGCCCAAAGGATAAAACCCGATCCAGCCAGATTGACCGACAGCAAAACAAAGGCGGTCACGGTTTTAAAGCTTTGCACAAAGGTCAGCGTGGTCGTGATCAGCGATATAAGCGCCAATACCAGCAACAACACACGCGCCCACCATTTGAGGCGCAAAGCCCCCAAGGCCAGAAACACGTTCACCAACACGGGGACCAACAAAAGAAAGATAGCGAAACCAACCGGAATCGCCGTTTTCCCACCCAGGATGCTCATGAGAGAAAACGCTGCATTGATCAAACTAACCCCCATAACCGTTCCTACCACCGCACGTACCCCAGGATGATTACTCCACGTCATGGTTGACCCCCAACAGGTTTAATGACTTCGGCGCCGCCTCACCGGCAAACGCCCTGGTTACACTTTCCAGCGAATTTCGATTTCACAGCTCGAAGCCGGCCGCTTACAGGTCTTTGCAATGTTCGCTTCAACCTCACGCCCCCCGGACATTTCAATGCTCTTTTGCGACCAACCCCCAATGGAATGCCAAAGTTCAGGCGAGCCCTCCGGAAACGCTTCTATGTAAAACCGTATCTGTTTCCCCGTAGGTACGGTTTCAAAATCCGCACCCGCTCGGCCGACGTCGTAATATTGCTTCCATACCGAGGCGACCATCTTGATCACCCATTCGGGACTCCCAAATTTATAGAACATTTTATAAATGCCCTGGGCTGCGTATTCGGCGGAAAAGCGCCCCAATTCCCAGACCAACTTGAGATCCCCACGGCCCATGACCTTATCAATGGCTCCGCTTAACTGCGTATAATCGCTGAGCGGATACCAGTGGCTGACCATGAGTCCGCGCTCGGCCGCGGTCACAAACTCCGGGCGCAACAACGCCGCCACACGCTTCCAATCCTCGGGCTTGCCGTAACGCTTTACATATTCCAAACGCGGAATCAGGGTGCTCCCTTTCACTTGTGCCATAATCCATCACTCCTTAGCCAGAAATAGACCACCTCAGACATTGGGGCGATTGTAAATTTCCTTGAACCAGATCTTCAAGGCTTTGCTTATGCAAAAAAAACCAAACACCGAATACGTCACCAAGAGGATCAACATCGAGATCCGCGCGATGTGCATGGCTTTAAGCGAAGCCACATCGTGATAAATAACATTCTTGAGCGCCGGCATGATCCACCACGACCACGACATAAGCCAACTCCAACCCAGCGCCAAATAGACATACATCCGCCTGAGGGTCGAGACGGGTTTCTCGGGCATCCGGTCGATGCCTAAAAAAAGAATCATCATCTTAGGACGTTGTCCCAACCAGGCAGCAAACCCCGGGATCAATGAAGCGATCCCCAACCCCGCCAACACGACCCAGAGGCCAACACAAAGGCCATAATAAATCCCGTTATACCACTCCATACCTAGACTCCTGCGTACTTAAAATATCCCCGGCACTTTGCGCTGACACTGCGGACAACACCCGTCCGCGACTCGAACCGTTCCTGTGATAAAGCCCTGCCGCGGAATCAGACGCTCCGCGCAATCCGGGCAATAGGTCGAATCATCATGACCCTGTACATTTCCCAAATAGACCCAACTCAACTTTTTCTGCGCCAAGGTGAGCGCCCGCTGCATGACCCTTTGCGAGGTCGGCGGGGCCTCCCATTGGTACTGCGGAAAGTAGCGGGAAAAATGCACAGGCATCTCGGGTGAAATCGCCGCCAACGCGTCCACCAGTGCTTCCAGGTCCGCCTCCCGGTCATTGCCTTCCGTGACCACCAGGTGGGTCACTTCCACATGCGCCACGGCCACAGCGTCACGAAGGGTCTCAAGTACCGGTTCCAGGTCCGCCCCGCAAAATTTCTGATAGAACTCCGGACGTGCCGACTTCAAATCAATGTTCCACGCGTCGATCCAGGGCAATAAAACCCGCCGGGGTTCGGGGTTGATATACCCGTTGGTCACCATCACGTTGATCAGACCCGCCTCGCGCACCAAACGCGCGCAATCCAACACATATTCAAAATTAATCAGCGGCTCGTTGTACGTATACGCCACGCCGCACGCTTTGCGCGCCAACGCTGCGGCCACGACCTCGGACGGCGCCAGCGGTACCATGGGAGGCACGGACTGAGAAATGGTCCAGTTTTGGCAAAAGGAGCAATGAAAGTTGCACCCGCCCGAACCGATGGAAAAAATCTCCCGCCCCGGCTTCACATGAAAGAGCGGTTTCTTTTCGATCGGATCCAGGGCTTGGGCTGAAACCAATCCATACGCCTCGGCCACCAAACGCCCGCCGGCATGCCGGCGAATCCCGCACCGTCCCACTTGGTGCTCCCGAATCCTGCACCGGTGGGGACAAAGCTCGCAATGGACGAATTCATTAATGGTCTTCCAAAAATCAGCCGTGTGCATGCCCACGATCACCCGATACACCCTCGTGATTTTTCTTGCTATTTAAACCTTCACGTTAAATGTCACGCCGCTATTTCTTACCCGGTCCAGCCTTCACTTGTTTGGCAATGACGTGCTTGACTTCGTCCATAAAGGCATTCAAATCCTTGAACTGACGGTACACGGATGCAAAGCGGACATAGGCCACCTCATCGAGTTCGGCCAACTTCTTCATGACCAGCTCTCCGACCGCAGTGCTGTCCACTTCCTTATCCATCTTGTTCTGCAATTCCTTCTCAATCTCATCCACGGCGCGTTCAATGGCTTCGGTGGCGACCGGACGCTTCTCGCAGGCTTTCCGCATGCCGGCTATAATCTTGAAGCGGTCAAACGGCTCGCGGCGATTGTCCTTTTTTACCACCACCGGCAACAGTTCCTCCACTTGTTCGTAGGTGGTGAAACGTTTGCTGCACTGCAGGCACTCGCGACGGCGGCGGATGGCCAGGCCGTTTTTACTGGAACGGGAATCGACGACCTTGTCTTCCTGAAATCCACAAAAGGGACACTTCATTTTGAGTTCCCCCTTTCCAACAGTTCGATTTTTTTCCTCAAAGCCTCGGCCTGAGGATACTGCGGAGCTTCTGTAACAATCCGACGATACTCGGAAGCGGCTTCCAACTTCAGGCCTTGGCGTTCCAACACCACCGCCAGGTTCAACCGCGCCTCCAAATACTGCGGGCGCAGTTCCAACGCACGCCGAAACGCCTGGGACGATAATTCCAAGCCATTGCGCCGAGCATGGACAATGCCCAGGTTGCTCCAGGTGCTGGCCTGGGTGTTCAGATCCCCACGCCAATTGTACTGGGTGGCCTGGGTCAGATACTTCAGCGCCCCCTCGTAGTCTTGGGCCAAGAGCCGTAAATACCCCAGGTACGAGTACGGCAACGCAAAATCCGGAAACAACTTCACCAAGCGTTCGGCCACGGCCTGGGCTTCGGGCAAGCGTTTTTCCGAGAGATAGACCGAAGCCAAATCCATGGCAAAATACACATTGTAAGGATCCAACTGACTGGCTTTGATGCAAGCGGCTTCCGCATCTTTCAGCTTGGCGGGATTGAGGTAATCCCCCCAGTATTTGTACACACGCCCCAGGTTGTTGTAATCGTAACCGTTGAGTGGATTCATCTCAATGGTGTGCTGATGAATCTCCGCGGCTTTCTGTAAGACCGGTTCCTTCTGTTGGGCGCGTTTGGCCAGTTCCTCATGCGCAATTCCGTACTTGACCCAATAAATTTCCCGATACGGATGCAAGGTCACGGCTTGCTGCAAATCCCCGATGGCTTGTTCCGCATAGCCCGAGGAGAGATAAATAATTCCCCGTTTGAAATACACGTCGGCAGTCCAAAGGCGGACCGAAAACACCATGGCCAGGAGCACCAGCGCGGCAGCACCCACATAGGTGGCTAGATCGGTCCAGGGCCATGAGGCTTTGGTCAGAGGCTCCCCTTTTTTCAAACCCGAATCCACGGATTCTTCCTCGCGACCGAGGTTCAACCCCAGGGCAAAAAAGAACCAAAACAGAGACCCGTAGGCAATGACCGTAAAGTTAAACTGATTTTGTACCAGGAAACCCACTTGTGCGATCCCGATCCCAGCGGCCAGGTGCCGACGCGGAGGCGAGAGCCCCGGGAGCTGCTTGGCCAACTTGAAAAAGTAGAGTCCAATAAGCCAAAGCCACGCCGCCAGGCCTAAAAAACCCGTAGTGGCGCCGATCTGGAGAAAGAAATTATGCGCCTTCTCGGGTGTTCCGTTCCACTCCAAGCGCCAATATTCGGCCAAGCGGTATTTGGGAAATGTGATCTGAAAGGTATCCAGACCGGAGCCTAAGATGGGATTGTCCCGCATCATTTGCAGGGCACTGCGCCAGATGTACAGACGCGGCGTGATGTGCAACGCCTTGATGTTCAACACGGCGACAGTACGCGCCACAGAGACTTGAATGGTGGAACGGACATTGGGCAGGAACAAGGTCATGCCCGCCAGTACGACCAAGGCCGCAATCCAGCGGCGATTGCCCTTCCACAGCTGTGTGTCCCAGCGCATATTAAAGATAAAATAAACCGCGAAGACCAAACCCTGAGCCGCCAGGGCGTACATGGCGCCGCGACTCTTGGTAAAAAAAATGCTCAGGGTCATCACAATCACCAGGAACAAGAGCAAACTCTTGACCCAGGGACGGCGCGCCATGAGAAAAAGCATGCCGGCAATCGGGAGGCACATCAACACGTAGGCGGCTAAGAAATTCGGATTGCCTAGGGAACCGAAAAGGCGCGTGGCCGAATACGTGGTGGGATTCCACATGATGAAATCAAACCCAAAGTTCTGCGCCACGCCGTACCCGCCGGCCAAACTGCCGGCCACCACCACGGCCGTGAGAAACTTGCGGACATCGTTGAAATGACGGGTGTGCTGATTGACCAAGAAGAACAGGAGGATATAGTTGGCGATCATCAGAATGCCTTCAAAATCCTCGTACACGCCGAAAATACTGGTCACATGGTTGTTGGACCAGATTGTGGATAACAAAGATGAAATACCAATGGCAATGACCGGCGGCCAGAGCGGAGACGGTTTTACTGCCTCACTGCCGGCCAGCATGATCTTGGTCAGATACGCCAGCAAGCCCAATAAGGTAAATAGCCGAAAGGCCGTGAGCTTGTTGTATTCGAAAACATCGTAGGCGTAGGTATAAAACACCAACGGCACGACAATGAGCAGCGCGATGAGCGCCAGGTGGATGGATTGGTCACATAGATATCGCAAGCGTTCGCGGGTCATAAAGACTCCTTACGGATTGTTCGGAACAAACCACTTCCCTTGCGGACAAGAGAAATACGGTTGAATTATAATATAAATCCCGAATAATCACACCTAGTAAAAACCAAAAAACCACAATCTCAAGGGGCGTCATACTCCCCCGCCCCCTATAGATGGGGATCTTAGAAAATAGGCCAAAAAGGCAGATTTAGTTGAAAACGATAAAATATAACACTTACCCTCCGCCCTTGGTGCGGAAATGCTTGGGGCGCGTTGCTTGGCGGCCCAGTCCCCAGGCCAGGGCCTGAACGATCCGCTCGGTGGCGCGGCCGTCGCCAAAAGGTGAGTGGACTCGGCGTGGGTTGGCAGGTTGTTGCAGCAGGCGTTCCGCCAGGGCGATCAGGGCGCGGCGGTTGGCCGGTGCCAGGTGTCCTCCGGCTTGCAGGACTTCCGGGCGCTCGGTGGTCTTGCGCATGATGAGGATGGGCACGCCAAAGACCGTGGCTTCTTCCTGCACACCACCCGAGTCGGTGATGACCAGGGCCGCTTGAGCAAGGATGCGCAGGAACTCGGGGTAATCCATGGGTGGACACAGACGGACATTGGACGGCAGTGGGGCCAGACCTGCCTTCACTTGGCGGCGCACAGCGGGGTTCGGATGCACGGGGAAAATCCATTCGCGTTCCGGATGCCGACGCGCCAACGCGCCCACAGCCTGGCACAATTCATACAAGGGCTGGCCAATGTTTTCCCGGCGGTGCGCGGTCACCACCACGGGGGCTGCGTTTTTGTTATTTGAGGGCGACCGCCGGTCGCCCCTTCGGGTCACCAAGCCCTGCAACGCATCCACCACTGTATTGCCCGTAATGAAAATGGACTTGGGTGAAATTCCCTCGGCCTGCAAATGCTTGGCCGCCAGCGCGGTCGGGGCAAAATGCCAGGTGGCCACGCGGCTGACCATACAGCGGTTGATTTCCTCAGGGAACGGATGCTCTCGATCGAAGCTGCGCAGTCCGGCCTCGACATGCCCTACGGGAATTTTCTGATAAAACGCCGCCAGGGCCCCGGCCAAGGTTGAGCCAGTGTCTCCCTGGACCAAAACCGCATCCGGTTTCCATTGGCGAAATTCGGTTTCCAAACGGAGCAAGGCCTGGGCCACAAACGAGGTCAGCGACTGATCGCGCCGCATGAGTTTCAAATCCACCTGGGGCTTCACACCCACGGTCTCTAAGGTTTGCTGCAGCATTTCCCGGTGTTGCCCGGTGACGATGACACGGCAGACGAAACGGGGATCATGGTTCAAGCCATGAACCACCGGCGCCAACTTGATGGCTTCGGGGCGTGTTCCAAACACCACCGCGATGCGCGTAGGTTTGCGTGAGCTCATAACCAGGCCACCACCAGTGCCAGCACCACGCCCACCATGCCCACGGCGCGAGTAAAGGCCACGGCCGCACCCGGGGTGAAGCCTTGATCCAAAAGCCTGTGATGCAAATGTCGATGATCGGCCTTGGACATGGGTTCGCCCCGTTTCCAGCGGCGCAGAACCGCCAGGGTTGCATCGGTCAGAGGCCAGGCCAGTAAAAACACCGGGACCAGCGGCGCCCAAGGCGAACCACCCCGACCGGTGGCCACCAAGGCACCGACGGCCAGGGTAAACCCCAACAGCGTGGAGCCTGCATCGCCTAAAAAAATCCTGGCCGGAGCGCGATTGTAACGCCAGAAACCCAAGGCTGCGCCCGCGACGGCCCCACCCAAAGGAATGGCCAAGCGGGTAAACCCCTGACTGTACAAATCCGCATGATGCAGCGCCAGCAGTGTGGCGGCCAAAGCCAACCCCACCCCGGAAATCATGGCCTGACCAACCGCCAAACCATCCAGCCCGTCGATAAAATTAAACGCATTGGTCATGAACGTGATCCACCCAATGGAGAACAAGATTCCGACCCAGGACCAAATGTGCCAGGGCTCGCCTTGCCCAAACCACGCAAGGCTCTCCAGGCGGAGTCCGCCGACCACCACCAGCGTGGCGGCCATCAAATGGATGAGCAATTTCACTTTGGGCGGCGTGCGGACTTTGTCATCCACCAAACCTATGACCAGCAAAAGCAACCACGCCGGTGCGATCCACATCAGCCGTTGGGCCAAAGCCAGTTGTTGATAGTGTATGAGTTCACGACCGGAAGCAGTCCAAAAAAGCGCAGCGTAGGTACCCAAGAAAAGCGCAGGAAAAATGGCCGCGCCGCCCCATAGCGGAATAAGGCGGCGGTGTTTCTTGCGGTCGCGGTCCGGACGGTCCACGGCATCGGCGCGTTCGGCGATCAAGCGGGCAAAGGGAGTGAGCAGCCAAGCCGTGCCCGCAGCCACGGCCAACGCGAGTCCCCATATCCACATGCGCCTAGCCTCCGGTAGTTAAGTTACGTCCGCTAAGCGGAAGGAGTGTCCTTCAGGTAGATGAGTTCAATCTTGGCTTCGCGCAGCATTTCCAAAGCAAGTTCGTCCGGATACCCGGTCTCGATCTTCACCTGGACAATGCCGGCATTGATGAGCATCTTGGCGCAAATGACACAGGGTTGCGTGGTGCAGTAGAGCGTGGACCCTTGGATGGAGACGCCGGAAACCGCGGCCTGGATGATCGCATTTTGCTCCGCATGCAGGCCGCGGCATATTTCGTGGCGTTCCCCCGAAGGGATGTTGAGCTTGGCGCGCAAACAACCGGTCTCGGCGCAATGCCGCAATCCTTGGGGCACACCGTTGTACCCCGTGGAAATAATCCGCTTGTCCTTCACAAGAATGGCACCGACTGAGCGGCGCAAGCACGTGGAACGCTTGGCCACCAGTTTGGTGATCTCCATGAAATAATCATCCCAAGAAGGACGCGGAGCGTGCACCTCCGCCGTGGACCGATCGTCAGGGCTCATGTTAGTAGGCAAAGACCGGGAACTTCGCGCACAGTGCGGCGATCTCTTCCCGGATTCCTTTCAGTCGTTCGGGGTTGTTATCCCCGCGGAGAATGGTCTCAATAAATCCAGCGACCTGCTCCATCTCCGCGGTTTTCATGCCGCGGGTCGTCAAGGCGGCCGTTCCCATGCGCACGCCGGAGGTCACACGCGGACCCTGCGGATCGTACGGAATGCCGTTTTTGTTCGCGACCAAACCGGCCTGCTCCAAGCGTTCGGCCGCTTCGGCCCCGGTCATGTTTTCCGACTGCAGATTCATGAGCAAGAGGTGATTTTCCGTGCCGCCTGTGACCAGTTTGAATCCGCGCTTCATCAAGCCTTGCGCCAAGGCCGCGGCATTGTCCACGACTTGCTTGGCATAGAGTTTAAACTCCGGCTGCAGGTTTTCGCCAAAGGCCACGGCCTTGGCCGCGATCACATGCATGAGCGGTCCGCCTTGGATGCCCGGGAAAACCATGGAGTCGATCTTCTTGGCGTACGCTTGCTTGCAAAGTATAAACCCACCGCGTGGTCCACGCAGTGTCTTGTGCGTGGTGGAGGTGACAATGTCCGCGTACGGAACCGGCGAGGGATGCACTCCCCCGGCAATCAGGCCCGCAATGTGGGCGATGTCCACCAGCATGAGCGCCCCGACCTCATCGCAGATGGCGCGGAAGCGCGGAAAATCCAGGATGCGCGGATACGCCGATGCCCCAATGACAATCATGCGGGGTTTCAGCTCACGCGCCTGCTGCGCCAACAGATCGTAATCGATCAAGTGCGATTGCGGATCAACCTTGTATTGATGGGCGTCGTAAAACTTTCCAGAAAAATTAACTTTGGCCCCGTGGGTCAAGTGCCCGCCCGCCGCCA
The DNA here is from genome assembly GCA_964604705.1 of uncultured bacterium. Lineage (GTDB taxonomy): Bacteria > Oederibacteriota > JAAXVQ01 > JAAXVQ01 > JAAXVQ01 > JAAXVQ01. Next base: position 103,207 of record CAZSAP010000004.1, on the reverse strand, counting down.
AGTCCATGCCCAGGATCTTGTCCCCGGGCGAGAGCAAGGCAAAGTAGACGGCCATGTTGGCCGAACTGCCCGAGTGGGGTTGGACATTGGCATGCTCGGCGCCGAAAATGGCTTTCAAGCGGTCCAACGCCAATTGTTCCACCGCATCCGAAGGGCCGCACCCCTGGTAGTACCGGGCGCCCGGATACCCTTCGGCATACTTGTTGGTGAACACGCTGCCCTGGGCTTCCAGGACCGCCGGCGAAACATAATTTTCCGAGGCGATCATCTGCAAGCGCGACGCTTCACGCTCAGACTCCCCTGCGAGAATTCTAGTGACTTCAGGATCTACTGCGGCTAACGATTTCAAAGCGACTCCTTCTGAGCTGTGCCCTAGCGGGAATATTTTTTTTCAATATCGTGAATGAGATCCAAACGACGCTGATGCCGTCCGCCGGCAAAGCGCGCACCCAACCAAGCCTTGACCATGGCCATGGCCATGTCCACGCCCACCACGCGCCCGGGCAAGACCAGGATGTTGGCGTTGTTATGCTCGCGGCAGTACTGCGCAATGTACGTGTTGCTGGCCAACGCCGCCCGAATGCCCGGCACCTTGTTGGCCACAATGGCCATGCCCACGCCGGTTCCACAAATGAGAATGCCCAGCGTCTCAGGATGGGCGGCCACCGCCTCGGCCACGCTCACACCAATGGTCGGATAATCGCACGACTCGGTCGTGGAGGTTCCGAAATCTTCCACTTCGTATCCGGACTGGGCCAACTGAACCCGGATGCGTTCCTTCAATTCGTACCCTGCGTGATCACTGCCAATATAAAGCTTCACTCTTCGTCCTCCACATAAAATAGTAACGACCTAATCGTTTTCACAACACATCCGGCCGCGCTCACTTCCGGTTGCCCGGAACGGCAAGATGATTTCGTAACCGCTCATGTACGCATGGGCTAAGGGCAGGTGTCAGGCTTTCATGGCTTTAATGCTGTACACCACGACTTTGTCTTTCTTGCCTTTGACCGGAATGGGCGCCAACTTCTCGGCTACCACATAATCCTTCACTTCCTCGTACGTACTTTCTGAAATCAACACGGTCCCGCCTTCGGCGTTGGCTTCCAAACGCGCGGCCAAATTCACCGAGTCGCCGATGACCGTGTAATCCATTTTCTGGGGCGAACCCATGTTGCCGGCAACCACGTCACCGGTGTTCACGCCGATGCCGATGGTGATGGTCTTCAACCCTTCCTTGGACCGAACCGCGTTCAGCTTCAAGATCGCCGCTTGGATCTCCACGCCGGTCCGAACGGCGCGCAAGGCATCGTCGGGTTTGGCAAACGGCAACCCGTACACAGCCATGACGCAATCGCCCACAAACTTATCCAGCATGCCTTCGTTGCGTATGACAATTTCCGTCTGCAACGAAAGGTACACGTTGATGATCGAGACGACCTCTTCCGGTTGCATGGTTTCCGACATGGAGGTAAAGCCCCGAATGTCCGTAAACATCACGCTCGTGCGCTTGCGCGCCCCACCCAAGGCCAGCTGCGACGGATCCTTCAGGACCTGTTCCATCACTTGTGTGGACACATAGGTCGAAAACGCACCCTTGATCAATTCCTTTTCGCGCAAGGACGCAGCCATTTCGTTGAAGGCCGAGGTCAACTCGCCCAATTCATCGTTACGGTCACTTTTGATTTCCTGGTTCAAATCTCCATTGGCAATAGCAAGCACACCGCCGACCAACTGGTTGATGGGCTTGGTCATGTAATGCGAGAGTACAAACGCACCCAACAACCCAAAACACATCAGCAACGCCGTGACCAGCAGAAGCTTAAACGACGCCTGCTTCACAACAATGTCCACCAGCAACTGCGACATGCGCAGGTGCACCACACCAATCTGCTTGCCACCGTTCATGCCGACCCGGTTGACCAAAATCGGAACCGCAATGTCAAAACGCATTTCGCCGCGGTCGGTCTGAAACTCCTGGATCAAAATCGGTTCCCCGCGGTACGGCGATACACCTTTGGGGGACTGATACGGACGCGAGACCATCTGGATCTCGTTATGCGCCACGATCATCCCGTTCATGTCCACCATCAACACTTCCACCACGCCGGCATTGCGCAGGATCTTGGTTTTGCCCGAGGCCACACTCATGACATCGTCCACCAGCGAGGTCACCACGGAATCAAACGTGATCCGCGCCATGGCGGTCAAATCTTCACGCGGCATGGTCTCGTGAATCAACGCGGCGCACACCAGGTCGTTCAAGACCGCCTCGGCGGCCGAGGAGGCCAAACTGCGGGCAATCGTGGCGCCACGCTGCAACACCTCATCACGCAGGGAGCGCTGCTGCTGGCGGTACGTCAACCAGGTCGTCAGCATCATCATCGCGCCAATAGCCATCAGCAAGAAAAACGTAAACTTAACGCCCAGGGAAATGCGATGCTTCCGCTTCATGGCTCTGGGTGTCATAACCTCTTCGGTCGAACGGGGTGCCGTCACTTCATGCCTCCTGCTTCGAATTCAACATTTCAATGAAAGCTTCGACAATTTCGGGATCAAATTGAGTCCCGGAGACACGTTTTAATTCTTCAATCCCCTGTTCGCGCGTCAAGGCCTGACGATGCTTTTGGGGCGAGGTCATGGCATCAAATGCATCGGCCACCGAGAGAATGCGCGCCCCCAACGGAATATCCTTGCCCTTCAGGCCCTTGGGATACCCGTTTCCGTCGTAGCGTTCGTGATGGTGCAAGACCAAGGGCACCGCTCCCCGCAACGCCTGCACCTGGTTTAGGATCTCAGCGCCGGTCAACACATGCTTCTTCAAATGCTCGTAATCTTCCGGCGTAAGTTTCCCGGTCTTTTCCAAGACCGCATCCGGCACGGCGATGTTTCCAATGTTCTGCACCTGCGCCGCCAGCTGGATGTTGCCCACCTCGTCGTCCGGCATACCGATGTAGGTGGCGCACGCAGCTGCGTATTCCGAGACGCGTTGGTCGTGCCCACCGGCAAACTTATCGCGCGACTCCAGGGTCTTGGCCATGGCGCGCAACATGCCTATGTACAAGTCCTTCAGCCGATGCCCCATTTCGTTAAACGCACGGGCCAAAACCGCAAACTCATCTTTGCCCTTGAGCTTGATTTGGTAATTCAAATTGCCTTCACCCAAGGCCTTGGCCCCACGCATCAATGCGGCCACAGGCTTGAGCATGAGGTGAATGAAAAACACGGCGATAATAATGCCCACCAACACCAACCCGGCCGCCACGCCCAGGGTCTCACGCAGGGCTTGCTCCACCAGCTTATCAATGGACTTCTGCGACATGCCCACGGCCGCGGACCCGATGCGCACCCCGTTGCGCAAAAGAATTGGGAGCGACACATCGACGATTTTTTCACCGGCCTCGTTTTTGTACGGTTGAACCAAGACACTTTCGTTGGTCAACGGCCGTACCCCGGCCGGTTCCACATACGCCTTGCCCACATTGTCCACTTTGTTGTGGGATAAAATGGTGGACTTGTCATCCAGAATCATGGCGTACGCCACGCCCTCGTTTTGCATCACACTGTTGACGAACGTAGCCAGGGCCAAGCGGTCACCACTGACCACCGAATCCGTACTCACAGTACCAAGATTACGCACGATGGTCACACCACGGCGCGACATCTCGCGCAACAAAACCTCACGTTCCTGTTGGACGAAAAAATAAGACGAAACGGAAACGGTGAGTACAACCAACAATACAGCCATGAGGATGAATTGAAGCTTAATACCGATGCGCATGGACAGCCTCCGTTTTCGTCACCACGTACGTCGCTCGTTTTCAAAGCCGGGAAAAACACTGAAAATATCGATTTTTTAAATTAAACGTGGGTCAGTTTAGCAAGTGGAAACAATCCTTGTCAAGCAAAATAGGGTCCCAGCTTTCTCCTTGACAAAAAACCTGAAAACCCTTAAAATCTCAACAAATTTTCGGAAGCAGATTGATTTCTACCAGAATCGGGACACTATGGCCGCACACTACAAAAACTCTCGTGTTTTCACGCTGCTGGGGCTTTGCGTTTGCTTGGCCTTTCTCAACCTCAGCTGCCGTAAGCCCGTTTCGTCCAAGCCCAAACCTCCGGCCGAAGTCGTCTCGGCGTATACAGATATGCTTATATACACCTCGTCCGGCACCTTGTATTCAACGGATCTAACTGGAAATTCCGTGGAAAAAATTCCGGGATCGTCGGGCGGTGATTGGTTCCCTTCGGTCTCGTCTGATTTTTCCCAACTGGCTTTTTGGTCCACGGCGAGTGGTTCACATGAATTATGGCGCATGGATCTTCAATCCGAACGGCGTAGCCAACTCACCTTTTTTAACGAACCCCACGTTTCTGCGGACATGCAAAATTTCATTGTACACAACGCTCCCGCTTGGTCCCCGGACGGAAAGCGTTTGGCTTTTGCGTATGCAGGAAAAATCTGGGTCATGGAAAGCTCGGGATTTAATTTAGAAACCATTGTGGTCGAAGGTGAGACGGTCGCACCAACCTGGTCTCCGGACGGGACCTTGTTGGCGTATGTGGTCACCAAAAACAAAACCTCAAACCTTTATTTGCACAAGTTGGCCACGGCCGAAACCTGGACCATTACCAACTTCCCAACCTCGCAACGCGTGGGCGGGCCCGCTTGGTCGCCCAACGGCAAACTGATTGCCTTTTCGGTTTCAACTCGCGAGGACACAGACATATGGGTGATTCAATCCGATGGCAGCCATCTCACGCGCCTGACCCAAGACAAACGCAGTCACTCCCCTGTTTGGTCCCCGGATGGCAAGCGCATGGCCTTTGCGTCAGGTCGCCAAGATCCCTTCCATTGGGAAGTCTGGGTGATGAACGCCGACGGGACCGGCGCCTTTTCCGTAACGCGCAACGGCGGAGCCTCTCCGGTTTGGATGCATATACTTCGCGATCGAGGCGTACGCATTGTGGGAGAACCCGAGGTCGCCCAGCCCACGGCCGTACCACCACGCTGGGAACCCACAGCCGTACCCACCGTCAAGCGCTCCGCGGCGCAGGTGGTTGAACCCCAGCACACGCTCCCGGCTCCCATGCCCACGGCCACATCCGAGCCCACACCCAAACCCACAGCTCAACCTGCACGCGCCCAAATACCGGCATATGTTCCTCCGACAGCCCTACCCACACCGGTTCCGGCCGTGCCTACGGCTATGCCCACGCCTGTCCCAACGAAAAAAGTTGAAGCCGAACCAACGCGTGCAGCCGAAGTGAGCAAGCCCCAAAAAGAAGAGAACTACGACGAATATGAAAAATACGCCGAGGCCGACAAGTCCATTTTGCCGGATCTGGATGTCAAGGAAGACAAACCCAACAACCGTTTGGTCTACTTGCCTAAAATTGATTTCTACTTTGCCAAGGATCTCATCAAGCCCGTCTCCTTGCCCATCCTAAGCCGTCTGGCCGAGGAAATGGGCAAACATCCTGAATCGCCCCTGATCGTCCAAGGCCAACCCAGCGGGCCGGCCTTGCTGCGCATGTTCCTGGGCAAGTCCCTGTCGCGCGCCCGCGCCAACAGTGTGCTCCGGCATTTGATCGTGACGGAAAAGATCAAGCAAATCAACGTCAACGCCATTGGCGAGGGCGATGAATTTCCGGACCTGGGAAAGCGCGAAGACAACCAACCCGTCTTGCTGATCATCATCAAGTAGCCCACGATTTCGAAGGACGGTTTCATAAACACGCAATCAAACCCTGCGTGAGTCAACTCATCTGCAAACCTTTATCTCAATTAAATTCGCGTACTACTTATCCCAAGAAAATTCCCATACACAACGATCATCCCCGCGCCCCACGCATTGACTGTGCTTGCCTTGAGGATTTTTCGCCTTGGCCATGCGCAACATTTCCAGCATGTATGGAACAGTCTCGTACTCGTGCCCCTTCGGCATATCCGGCAATTCTGTCACAACCAGACGCACCGAGGTATCGCTGATTTTTTCAATCTTCGCATCCCCGGAATCGTAAAATTGCCGCCAAGCTGTTGCGGTCTTCTCAAACAATAAATTCGGGCTTACAAAATTCAAGAGCAACTTATAGATGCCTCCAAAATCCTTGCGTGCAGAATACTCGTTGGCACGGGCAACGAGTTGTTTGTCGCCGCACCCTAAAAGCTCGTCCGCCTTGAGCATGGCTCTCACAGCCGCGCCATATTCAATCCACGACGAGGGCAAGATCATCTTGCTCATTACCGTCTGGTCTTCAGCAGAAAGCTGGCCCAAAACCCATGCCAGTTTCTCCTCCCCAAACGTCTTAACAAAATACTCCCGAATGCTGAGCCAACCGGTCCCTTTAACCTTAACCATCTTACGCCACCTCCGCTTTCGCTTTAGTCTAAGCCTCGACCAAACCACCTGGTTCCTGAAGCCCTCAACCGATCCCTACTCCGCAGGTTCAGCGTCCACCGTTCCTTCCCGCTGCGACTATTTGTGCCACACGCTAAAAAGAAAATACGCCAAGCCACCCAAGGCGGCATATCCAATAATGCCCACCGTGACAATGAACTGAAGGCGCCGGGTTCGCTCCGGTGTGGTCGGGCGATGATCCTCCCAGATGCGCCGCAACCAGGCCAACTTGGGTTCCTGATGCAGCCAACGATGCAACCGGTCGGACCCGCGGATGAAGCCGTAAAACGCCAATAAAAAAAACGGCACCTGCGGAACAACCGGAAGCATGAGACCGATCAACCCCAGCCCGAGACCGAGGCAGCCTAACATTAAGAACGCAATTTTTTTTGAGTAATGGAGGTATTTCATCGCGGGCCTGCGTGGTCACAACACCGTTTCATACCGCACTCCTTAACCCCAGGTACGCTCGCGTACGGAAAGACTTTAGCCTGCTGCATTCAACCATTCCAAAATCGGCGCCAGCGGTTCGTAGGCCATCGTGTCGCGCACCCATTCGGGATTCGGACAGATCTGCCGGGTCGGATTGTACCAAAGCGCTCGCATCCCGGCGTTGTGCGCGCCCTGTATATCCGTCTCCCAAAGGTCGCCGACAAAGACCGCCGCATCCACCGTCGCTCCCGCTTGGATGAGCGCCTTTTGATAAATGTACGGATCGGGCTTAAGCGCCCCATCGGCCGTATCCGGTGCGGTCATAAAACGAAAATAACCCGCCAGTCCGGCGGCTTCGAGTTTGGCCCACTGCGAGGCATGCAACCCGTTGGTCACCACACCCAAAACCACCAGCGGGTGCAAGGCTTGGAGCAAGGGCACCACCCCTGCCACCGGAACCCATTCAGACTCATAGGCCGAAAAAAAACATCGCACCACCTGTTCGGTTTGGTCAGCATCCCAGCGCAGACCGTAGCGTTCACCCATACGGCACAACGATACCTTAACCGATTCTTCCGGAGTCCATTCCCCACTTAAGATCAGCGGATAATGACTGCGAAACAGTTCCGCTTGTTCGCGAACCAATTGTTCGAGCGGCGCGAGGGCGAACGCCGGGTAGTCTTTGCGAAGTGCCCGCCAGGCATTTTGCCGACACGGCGCGTGGTCCAAAAGTGTATCGTCCAAATCAAACAGCACGGCCTGCAACGGCATCAAGACTCACCCCATTTTTGAATGCCCCTGACGGTTCAACCCTACATGAAAAAAAATCGCCAAAGATAGAAGAACAACATGCCAAAAGCCAAAACCCAGCCGTACGCATCAATGCCGTGCTCCACGGCCTCAACGCCCGTGAGTTTAAGGTACTTGGTGACCTTGGTGGAACCCGTCGTATACGAGGCAATGACTTTATCGAATTTTTGATCTTGAATGCCCGAGTGCGCATTGAGCAGAGCCCAGCCGCCAAACACCATGTAGAGCACGACGCCGATCAGAATGGTGTTGTTGCCGACATGGGCGATGAGCGAATCGTACACAATGACATTTAGCGCCAGAAGCATAAACAGGATGCTCCCTGTGGTTCCCAGTTGTAAAAACTCCTGACGCCGGGCATACGTGTGTCCTTTGGGGGTGGCAAACCATTCAAACAAATACGCCACCACCAGATCTTTCCAATAGACACTCAGGGTCATGGTCAGTGCGTTGAATAATTGAACTCGCACTCCGCCGCGGAGCATCATGGCCACACTGGCTCCGATGACCGTGAGTACCCAGACAAACGGCAACGCGGGCCCCACCCACTTGCGCGCCGCCCAGCGATAGACTCCGTACGCCACGATGGTATTCACAAGGCCGAGAACGCCATGCGCCCACATGGGGACAGGCAGCCGTCCTACAATACGCTCCAGCACGACCATAAGTAAGAACGCACCCAAGGACAAGAGGATGTGATGGATTATTTTTTCTTCAGCAGTCTTCGTTTCGGACATACACGGCTCCTTGAATATAGTGGGTGCAACAACGCTGCCCACTATATAAAAACCACTCCGAGATTGCAATACGATTTGTAGATTACCCGCATAGTGGCATCCCTGGAGCGAGCAGGCATTGCACATTATGAGCTCTTCCAATTCGCTCTATTCGTACCGCCTGACGCTCACGTCAAGAGAACTCTAAACGCGTACCTGCACCGCTGGCGAGAAGCTTACATATATAAAGACCCGTTCCGAAAGGAATATGTTTTTTTAATAATTCTAATCAAGTATAGACTTGATAAAAATCCATATTTATACTAATCTCTATTCGATTTAAAAAAGCTTTTCGGCTTAACAATACTAAATAGGAGTGATGATAATGGTAAGTTATAAGGAATTGGGTCTCGTGAATACAAAAGAAATGTTCAAAAAAGCAATGAATGGGAAATATGCTGTCCCAGCCTACAACTTCAATAACATGGAGCAACTTCAGGCAATTATCCAGGCTTGTGTTGAAACAAAGTCTCCGGTTATTCTTCAGGTTTCTTCCGGCGCAAGAAAGTATGCAAATGCAACATTGTTAAAAAACATGGCCAAAGGTGCCGTTGAATACGCAAAAGAATTAGGTTACGAAATTCCAATCGCACTTCATTTGGATCACGGTGACACGTTTGAGTTATGTAAGGATTGTGTTGATACTGGTTTTTCTTCAGTCATGATTGATGGATCACATCATTCTTATGAAGAAAATGTCGCCCTTACAAAAAAAGTGGTGGAGTATGCACATCAACATGATGTAACCGTCGAAGGCGAGCTCGGTGTTCTTGCCGGAATTGAAGATGATGTTGTTGCCGCCGCCTCAGTTTATACTCATCCTGATCAAGTAGAAGATTTTGTAAAGAGAACAGGTTGTGACTCATTGGCCATTTCCATTGGTACTTCTCATGGAGCAAATAAATTCAAACCTGAACAATGCACACGAAATAAAGATGGCGTTTTAATACCACCTCCTCTCAGGTTTGATATTCTTGACGAAATCGAAAAAAGACTTCCTGGTTTCCCAATCGTATTGCATGGTTCTTCTTCCGTGCCTCAAGATCAAGTTAAAATCATCAATGAAAACGGTGGTGCTTTAAAAGATTCCGTGGGTATCCCCGAAGATCAGTTGAGAAAAGCGGCTCAATCAGCGGTTTGCAAAATCAATATCGATTCCGATGGACGACTGGCTATGACAGCTGCGATTAGAAAAGTAATGGCAAAAAATCCGGCTGAATTTGATCCAAGAAAATATCTTGGGCCAGCCAGAGATGCTCTAAAAGAAATTTATAAGAAGAAAAACGAAAACGTTTTAGGTTCTGCAAACCAAGGTTAACTCAATAGTTTTTTAGTTTTATATCTTAAAAAAATCCTCAGTCCAGTAAAAATTTGGGCTGAGGATTTTTTTATTCTCCGATACTTGATTTCATACCGACGTCTATTCCCGCGCTGGATAATATGCTGCGGAACACTCGATATGACAATTCGTGCGATTCCGGGCATACGTGTGTCCTTTGGGGGTTGCAAACCATTCAACCACATACGCCACCACCAGATCTTTCCAATAGACACTTAGTGTAACTGTCACCATGTTGAATAATTCCGCCCGCACACCGCCGCGGAGCATCATCACCACACCGGCTCCGATCACCGTCAGCACCCAGACAAAGGGCAACGTGGGACCCACCCACTTGCGCGCAGCCCAGCGATAGGTTCCGCGGTGTTTACAATGCCCAATACGCCATGTGCCCACATAGGGACCGGCAACCGCCCCACAATACGCTCCAGTAAGACCATAAGTACAAACGCACCCAAGGACAAGCGGAGCTTTCAGGGAAACCACAGGTTTCCCTGAAGCGGACGGGACGTCCGCTGTTCCTTCCTATCTCAGTTGGGGTGCTTCGCCCCCAATCCCCCGCCTTAAGTTCTAGGATGAGGCAAGGATGTGATGAATGATTTTTTCTTCTTAGGTTTTAGTCTCGGACATTAGGAAGCTCCTCGGAAGTGGTAGTCGCAACCGTGCCGCTCACTATATAAAACTTGCCCAGGGAATGCATAATTTTTGCTAACTAGCTGCCTAGTGACACCCGTGGTGCGAGCAGGCATTGTGCATTCATGATTTCTTCCAATCCACCCTGCTCATATCGCCTAGTTCTCAACTAAACGAACTTCAAACGCGTACCTGCGCCACCGGCCAGGACTTGACAACATTTGCGCAACCCCTCCACGGCCATGTCACCTGTGCAATGACAAGGAACCAGTGTGGGTATTTTATACTCCATCAACGTCGCCAAATTTTTCGCCAACTCTGTTTCATTGAGCCGGCTCAAATGCAGCCCACCGGCCAGACCTAAAATCGGAGCGTTTCCAGTCAGTGTTCGAATATACTCAAGGGTATTTATGATTCCTGCATGGGCACATCCGACAAGAACAAAAACACCTGCTTTCATTTCCACAAAAAGAGCCTGATCATCCCGGAGTACATCAGGCATGGTCGCTGCCGCATTGGTAAAAAAATCCGTAGCTTGCACATCCACTGTCGACACGCGTGGAATGGGGCCAGTCAACCATATATGGTTGCTTATTTCTGTCGGCTTTTCAATCCACGAAACACGCTGAACATGTTTTTGGATCGCACGCGTTACGTGTCCCGGCAATCCGATAAAACGTGCAAGCCCCGGCGGACGATAACTATAGCGTTCGAGACATACGTCAGGATGCATATACAAGGACGCATACGGTGCAATCTCCAGAGCATAGGCAAGCCCGCCACCATGATCGTAATGTCCATGACTTAATACAAGCGCATCGGCTTCCGTTGCTGGAATATGCAAGCGGCTGGCATTCGCCAGTGTTTTTGAGGATTGGCCAAAATCAAACCACACTTTCACTCCGTCTGCCTCCAACCAGAAAGAAAGCCCGTGCTCTGACTCCAATTCTTCGGGGGCGGAATTATCCATTAACACCGTTAATGTCAGTGATGCAATCATGGCACCTCCGCATTTTCGTTGAAAGCATGTGGATAGGCCTCCCGGCTCTCAACAAACTTCGCCGTAGCACGTGCCGCCAGTGTACCTTTTTGAAAAAGTTCCGCTTCCAACACATATAAAGGTGCGTGGGAGTCCTTTATCCGAGCCTGTACGCTCAGAGACGTATTCACACGCACCGGCTGCACATACCGGATATCCATCTTAGCGGTAAGCGCATAACAGCGTCGCGCCAGCAAACACTGAGTCATGGCTTCGTCCAGTACTGTCGCAATCAAACCTCCATGCATTAAACCGGCGTACCCTTGGTATTCCGGTCGGCATAAAACATCCGCTTTAACACTTCCATCTCGCCGTTGAAAAAAAATAAGTTTCAGTCCCCATGGATTTTTCAAACCACAGGCAAAGCACCAAGGATGGGCTTGTTCGGTGTTTACTTCTTCCGAACTACCGGCGGCAGGCTCAATGGTCACAAGCATTTCCTCCCAAGCGAATGGTTCCAGCTAAATAGTCAGCAATGATTTCCTCCGGCGTGGCCGAATAAGCGCCTACCACAACCTGCACTTTCCTTTCTGCAAACAAAGCCTGCGCCCGTTCCCCCATACCCCCGGCAATAATCAAGGTCACCCCTTTTTCCGCCAACCACGGTGGTAAAAGCCCGGGTTGATGCGGCGGGGGGACAACATCTTCCCGTTTCAGAATCTTCTTGCCTTCTGGGTCCACATCCAAAAACGCAAACACCTCACAATGTCCAAAATGCATGGCCAATTTTCCATCAGCCAACGGAATGGCGATTTTCATAGTTTCTCCTCTCAATTTGAATACTTATTTTTCACCTTCAAGTTTACGCTCATCCAACTTCATGACCGGCTGGATAATCATCTGCATAATATGGGCGGCAGGTGATGCGGCAAACTGGTGGATAAAAGCCCGCCCGTTGTCACAGGCAAGGGCAATATTCGGATCCATCGGAATGGCCCCTAAAAACGGGACCCCCATGTCGTGCGCAATATTTTTTCCAGCTCCTCCTGCCAAGATCTGAGTTACCTCCCCACATTTTGGGCATACAAAGCCGCTCATATTTTCCACCACACCCAATACCGGCACGTTAAGACTCTTACAAAACGTGACCGACTTTCGCACATCCATCGCGGCAACTTTTTGCGGTGTGGTGACAATGACCGCGCCATCGAGCGGTTCCAGCAATTGGCATACTGAGAGCGGTTCATCTCCCGTCCCTGGAGGCGAATCCACAATCAAGTAATCCAAGTCCCCCCACTCCACATCCTGTAAAAACTGGCGGATCACACCCATTTTCATAGGGCCCCGCCAAATCACGGCTTCGTCCGGATTTTTCAATAAAAAACCCAGTGAGACAACCTTCATATCTCCCAACTCCACGGGCAACATCCCGTCACTCCCATTTTGCAAGGTTTCGCTTTCCAACCCCAGCATGGTCGGAATGCTCGGGCCATGAATATCAACATCCAGCAAACCGACGCGTTTCCCAGCCAGTGAGAGCGCCGTAGCCAAATTCACGGCCACCGTACTTTTCCCTACCCCCCCTTTTCCCGAGAGTACCACCACCTTGTGCTTGATGCGACAAAGCCGTGACTGCAACTTTTGGCGTTCCACAAACTCTTTTTCGCTTTCTTCAGCTTTGCGTTGGGTTGCCGAACACTCTTGATCCGAACAAGTATTGCAAGTGGATTCCTTAGTTGAAGCATTTTGATTTTGTGTTTTTTCCATTTTTTCTCGCTTTCTATAAATTTATTTCCTGCCAAAGTTCCCTTATATCTATAGCTGAAGGGGCATCGGTTTCAACCACCGCCTTCTCCCGCATCTGCGCCTGGGTTACGCAGGAATCGTAACGAATACGCCCGGCGATCCGCGCTCCCAGGCGTTGTACCTGCTGTTCAATTTTATTTGTCATTTCCGGATTAATATCCCATTTGTTCACACAAACCGCTGCCGGTATATTGAAATGCCGCGTCAGGGCAAGAACCCGCTCCAAATCATGTTCACCGGAAACTGTAGGTTCCGTGACAATCAACACCAACGAAGCGCCGGTTACGGATGCGATCACCGGGCAACCAAGTCCTGGCGGACCGTCCACAATAATATAGGGATGCTTGCCTTCCTCAGCCATGCGCCGTGCTTCCCGCCGGACTGTAGATACTAATTTCCCCGAGTTTTCAGCTGCTATTCCCAACCTGGCGTGTACCATGGGGCCAAAGCGGGTTTTAGATACCATCCACTCGCCGCATGCACGCTCAACAAAATCAATAGCTTTAGCCGGACAAAACTTTACACACACACCGCAGCCTTCACAGGCAATGGGATCAATCGTATACTCCCCCCCCCCGGAAGGTTGCCGACTCATTTTCACTGCTTCAAACCGGCAATATTCAGCACACAAACCGCAGCCCGTGCACTCTGCCTCCCGGATTTTCGCCTCATATCCGCTTTTAAATACCTGACATTTCTCAACTTGCGGCGACAGCACCAGGTGAAGATCAGCGGCATCCACGTCACAATCCGCAATAACTGGCCGATCGGCGAGTGCTACCAAAGATGCTGTCATGCTGGTCTTGCCGGTACCGCCCTTGCCGCTGATAACGACAATTTCTTTCATATTCCAATTGCTCTTTTCGTTTGATTTCCGATAATGCCCTGCATGAGCGGCTTAAAAAGTCCGTGGTATTCCGGCAGCGCATCCAACATAAGTATTCCCCGTGAATAGGCTTCTGCAATGCGCAGGTCATCGGGAATCTCCAGCAAGACCGGCACGCCCGTTTCTTTGCAAAACGCATGCACCCGGTCATCACCCACGCCCATGCGATTCACCACCACACCGAACGGAAGTTTAAGTTCCCGCACCATGTCCACTGCCAGGCGCAAATCATGTAACCCAAAAGGCGTTGGCTCCGTGACTAAAATCACAAAATCCGCCCCTCGAATGGCCGCAATCACCGGGCAGGAGGTTCCCGGCGGTGCGTCCAGGATCGCGAGCTGATCCTTTTGCAATCGTGCCTTGACCGCACGAATCAGGGGTGGCGCCATGGCCACGCCAATATCCAATGTTCCCTGGACGAGCGTTATGTTTCCCATTTGCAGTGAGTTGACTGTACCAATACGTTTACCGACTTCTCTTATCGCTTTTTGCGGGCATACCTTGGCACATCCGCCGCAACCGTGGCATAATTCCGGAAAAACCATGGGCGTGGTTCCCAGTGAAGCCAAGGAATGGTATTGGCAAAAATGGCTGCATTCTCCGCAGGCGTTGCAAAGTTTTTCATCCACCTGCGGAATCAGGATGGAAACTGTTGCTGCATCCTGAATTGTTCCTTTTAAAAATAGATGGCAGTTTGGTTCCTCCACATCGCAGTCCAAAAGCTGAACCGGAGCTCCATAGGCTTTGGCCAGGTTTAACGAAACCGTTGTCTTGCCGGTGCCGCCCTTGCCTGAAGCTACGGCAATGATCATGCCCAATGCCCTTCCACATCCGCCGAGTTTGATTCAACCAGCTTTCCAGCAAGGTAATGCTGAAGTGCTTCGGACACGGTCGCGGCATCGGAATTGAAGATTTTAATTCCCGCAGCAGCCAGCACCTTAAATGCCTTAGGACCACAATGACCCGTTATCAGACACTGAGCTCCAGTCCCCGCCACAGTTTCCGCCGCCTGAATGCCTGCCCCCTGGGACGCATTCAAATTTTGCTGGTTATCAATGATCTCAAATGTGCTTGAATCCATGTCATAGACCATAAACTTCGCCGCCCGCCCAAAACGGCTGTCCAGCGTTGCATCAAGCGAATCTCCAGAAGTGGTAAAAACAATTTTCACTTTTGCTCCTTAACCGACTGCGTTTCCATTTCATCCAGCCGTTTTTTTATCGCGTCCATTTCCGTTTGTAGTATTTCAGCCTGGTTTTTTAGTGCCTGTTGTTCAATTTTCTGATGACTATTTTGAACTGACGCTGCATTTCCACCCAACCGCATCCAGCCTGGTATTCCTGTCGCATGAAACCAGTTCCGCCAGCCACGTCCTCCGCTTCCAAATCCCCGTCCACCAAAGCCTCCACCACGTCCGAATCCCCTCCCTAACCAGCGTCCAGAAACTTGATTGGCATATCCGGGCATATTAGATCCTGCGCATAATCCTACCGCCCGTCCCGTCCTCGCTCCCATTCCTCTTGGTCCTGTCCTGTCTCCTCTTGGCATGATACCTTCCTCCTTTTATTCAGGCCGTTGGACCCGGCTATCTCGAAACCAGCTTTGCTTTTGACAACCAGGCCCGCCGCGTCCCTTGCGATTCCGTTTCTGCCGCCGGCAGCCCGGCATTTTAAATTCATCTTCATGCAAGCATTTGTCCTTAAACGCCTGTAAAACCTGGTGTGCCTCACCGGCAACGAAATCAAAAACCTGAATCCCGTGAGATTGAGCCAACACAAGCATAGGCTTGGAGATCGCCCCGCAAATAAGCGTCTTGACTTCCAGTTCAACCAATTTCAACACCTTAGCATCCGCCGACTCACGCGGCATGGCAGCCAGCGATTCTTCATATACTCCACTGGATTTGATATCCACCAGCAGTACCTGGCTGGCCACATCAAAAACCGGAGCAATACGATGATCAAATATGCTTAGCGCGATTTTTATATTCATACTTATTAATATTGCAAAAGGTATGCCACACGAACTACGAAGGATGAATGGCTGAATTGGCGTGAAAAGGCAGGGAAAAACGCATTTATATTTTTTTTAAAAAACCATTATCGTCGCAACATCGCAACCTTACCCTTTGGTATCAGTAGCATTATCGCATCTTTTTCTTAGAGATTGATGATGAACGACCATCTTTCTCAGGCAAATCCAGCCCTAAAGTTATCAGCTTTCGATACAACGTAGTTTTATGAATGCCCAACTCACTGGCAACGGCCATCCGATTATAATTATGCCGCTTCATGGAGTTAATAATCGTTTGCGTTTCTGCCATGCGCCTGCTGGTTTCGATGTGGCCTGAATTATCCCGGCTTTTTCGTCCCCTGGTCATTTCTTCTGGCAAATGCTCCAGCGTGATCCATTTCCCCGTGCAGAGGATAAACGACCGTTCAATGATATTCTCTAGCTCCCGGACATTGCCCGGCCAATCATGCGCCATTAATAAAGAAAGCGCGTCCGTAGCAACTCCGGAGATATGCTTGTTCTGGAGCCGGTTGAAACGTTCCACAAAATGATCGATCAAGAGGGGAATGTCTTCCTTGCGCTGCCGGAGCGGCGGCAAGTCAATACGAATGACATTGATGCGGTAGAAAAGGTCTTCCCGAAAGGTTCCTTGCTTGACCAGTTCGGCCAGATCACGATTGGTGGCGGCAATAATTCTGGCTTCCGTGCGTTCGCTGCGGTTACTGCCTAGAGGCTCAAATCGATGTTCCTGCAAGACCCGAAGCAGGCGCACCTGCATAGCTGGGCTAATGTCACCGATCTCATCTAAAAATAAGGTGCCGTCACCCGCCTGCGCAAAACGCCCGGGCTTGTCCTGGGTCGCGCCGGTAAACGCACCCTTTTTATAACCAAACAATTCCGACTCCAACAAGGTGTCCGGCAACGCAGCACAATTGATGGCGACAAAAGGTTGGGACGCTCTTGAACTCGAGCCATGGATGGCCCGTGCCAGTAACTCCTTGCCAGTGCCAGTCTCACCCTGGATCAACACCGTAGAAGATGTTGGCGCAACCGCCGGAACCAGTTCAAATACTTTGCACATGGAAGCACTGCGGCTCACCAGATCGCCAATAGAAAAACGCCCAGTAAGTTCCTGGCGCAGAGCCTCCACCTCGCTTAAATCCCGAAAGGTTTCGGCTCCGCCAATGGTATGACCTTCCGCATTGCGCAAAACCGCAGTAGATATGCTGATAGGAATGCGCTCGCCCTTGGCATTAATGATAAAACACGTTTTATTAATAACCGGGTTCCCGTTTTCCAAGGTTCGACGCAAAGCGCAAGCTTGCTCGCACAAGTTTGAACGGAGCACCTCGGAACAGAGGCGTCCAATGGCTTCAGACCTCTTAATACCGGTAATCTCTTCAGCCGCGCGGTTGAACGAGGTTACCTTCCAGTTAAGATCAACCGTAAACACGCCATCTGAGATGCTTTCCAATATGGGGTTCGTATGTGACTGATCCATACCCGCTCCTCATGAAAGGTACTATTACACTAATGGATTAATGGCACCCGTGGTGCGAGCAGGCGTTGTGCATCATGATCTCTTCCAACCCACCCTTAACATACAATGCTACCACCGCTTCGACGGTTCCAGGAATCGCGCGATACACCTTAATACCGCCTTGGTTCAAATGCTGAACCGCCCGCGCACCCATGCCGCCTGTCACCACGGCGTCAACCTTGAGGTCGGCAATGGCTTGCAGCGGCTGGCACATGCCGTGCTCATGATGCGAGTTGGCATTGGCGACCACCTCCACCGTTCCTTGTTCTGTGTCCACCACGGTGAAAAAAGGCGCGCTGCCAAAATGTTCAAACACCTGCGCTTGTTTGCCTTCTTGGGTCTGGGTTGGAACACAAATTTTCATGATAAGCTCCTTAAAACAATTTTTCTTTGAGGGCTAACCTTTAAAACCCTCAGAGGGTCGGCGTGGCAGCCGACCCCTACGATAAAAATTCAACCGAACCGCCTTCGATCTTTAACGCTTTGCCGAAAATAATGGCATCGGCGATTTTTCTTCGGGCAGCTTCTAAAATATTGCCCAGCGTCTGCCGGGATACTTTTAGCTTTTGCGCAGCTTGCGCATGGTACAAACCTTCCCGGTCCACCCAACGTACGGCCTCCAATTCGTCGAGTGTTAATACCACTTCTTCCAATTCACTCAATGGAATACCGCGCGGTTTGAAATAGGTGGTTTGCGGCTGGGTGCAGACACAGCGGGATTTCATGGGGCGAGGCATAAAACTTTCTCCCGAGCTATATTTGGCATATGCCATTTATACCCCATTATCGTATTCCAGGTCAACCTTCTTTTTTCGCCTACTTAGTACTTGTTTCAGAAAAACCCTTTTTCGCAAAACCCTTGGAAAGGTTGTGGACTTATCCGTAGACGGCATAGAGAAAAACCGCATCAGTAAGCGGATTTTTCGATCTGAGGCGATTTTCTCCGAAAACCGCCGTCCGTTCAAGGATAAGTCCACAAACCTTTCCCCCACAATTACTACTTAAATAAAAAGGGGAGAGATGCAACCCGCGCACCGCTCCCCAACAATCTTCACATTCCGTACGTTTGTGTGCCTACTTTTTCTTTTGAATGGCGGCCATGACTTTTTCCTGATCGATCTTCTTGGTGCAGAAGAACCAGTCGTAGCATTTAATATCATCTTTCCCTTCCATGCGTTCCTTGGCCACGCCGCAAGAACCGGCCGGCGGTACAATAACGTCGTCACCCGGACGCCAGTCAGCGGGGGTGGCGATGGAAAAATTGTCGGCTGTCTGCAAAGCGACAATCACGCGGTAAAGTTCATCGAAATTCCGGCCCAAACTCAAGGGGTAATAAATGATGGCGCGAATGACGCCTTTGGGATCTACCACAAACACAGCGCGCACGGCTTTGGTCGAACTTTCACCCGGCTGGATCATGCCGTACTTCTTGGCCACTTCCATCGTAATGTCTTCAATCAAAGGAAACTTCACTTCTACATTTTTCATGCCTTTG
The DNA here is from genome assembly GCA_964604705.1 of uncultured bacterium. Lineage (GTDB taxonomy): Bacteria > Oederibacteriota > JAAXVQ01 > JAAXVQ01 > JAAXVQ01 > JAAXVQ01. The sequence continues at coordinate 84,097 of CAZSAP010000004.1, read as the reverse complement.
TATTCGATCTTTTCCTTGATAGTCCGCAGCCAGGCTATATGGCTGTACAGTCCGTCCACCGAGAGCCCTACCAACTTGCAATTGGCCTGGGCGAATTTGTCCTCCATGCTGGCAAAGGTCATGAATTCCGAGGTACAAACCGGTGTGAAATCCGCCGGGTGGCTGAACAAAATCACCCAGCTTCCTGCGTACTGTTCCGGGAAGCTAATCTCCCCCTGCGTGGTCACAGCCTTAAACGAGGGCGCTTTATCACCAATGCGTGGCATGCGAACTTCTGGATTTCCTGTTTCCATACGAGTACCTCCAATTATAGATGGGCAGACTTCTCTCTGCCAAAAAAGCCAAGTGATTCACCGAAAACAGATTATCCAAACAATATATTTTCCTAGTTAGTAATTTTTACTACAAACAAACAAAAAAAATCATTTACATTGGTCACATACGCCTTCCAGAACCACTTTCTTTTCCACTACTTTCACTCCTTTTGGCAGCGTCTTAGGAATATCCAGTTGATCGTACGCCGGATGTATGAAATCAATAATACGGCAACATTTCGTGCATTCAAAATGGTGATGGGTGCCTGTATCCCCGTCAAACCGCTTGGCACTTCCCCGGCTCCCCACCATTTTTATAAGCCCGTGTTCGGTAAATGAAAGTAAAGTACGGTTGACTGTATCGTAGGATATGTTCGGCAACTGCTTACGCACCGCTTGGTACACGCCGTCTGCCGTGGGGTGATCAAAGCGCTCCAAAAGCACGGTAAAAATCAGCACGCGCTGCGGAGTTATTTTCAAACCCCGTTCGCGACATTGCTCATAAAACCTATTTAGCGCTTCTGTTCGATCAATCATATCGATACTATCTAGTATAAATTACTATTTGTCAATTTCTTTATTTTCCACTATTTGTATTCGTCAAAGCATTTTTATACTTCTAATCATTTAAAACATTAACATTCTTATTTATTGAGGCCTTGAGCGCCAGTAAAACAAAAAACACCGCTGCCAATCCGGCCACGATCACCGGAGCGGTGGGTATGTCCAGCTTGTAAGAGGCCCATACACCTGCCATGCTGACAACCGTCCCCACGCCCCAACCTGTTACTAATATTTTCAGTGGACTCTTGAAAAATAATCGGCCAATCAATGCAGGGATCACCAGAAATGAAAACACCTGCAAAATGCCGGCCATTTGCACAGATTTAACCAGGACTATGGCAAAACTTAAAAAAAACAAAAACTCCAGCCCGTATCCCCCTCGATTCTCATAGGAAAGCGCTATGAATTGTTTGCGCAGAATAAAATGCAACAAACCGACGGCTGAATAAACAATAAACGTGGAAATCAATTCCTTGGGCATGACCCAGATGATATTGCCATTCAAAATATTTTTAAATTCTTCCAGACCATGGGGTGTCTTGTCCAATATCAAGATCGCCGCCGACACGGAAAAAATATACAGTACGCCGATAAATGCTTCCAAATTAACCTGCTTGGAAAGTCGCTTGCCCAGGGCTAAAATACCCGATCCCACCAAAGCAGCGATCAAAGGCAGGAGCACAGAGTGCTCCTGCCCAAAGTAAAACGCCAGTGCCATACCCACTCCGATAAACTGCGCCAAGGCCAAGTCCACAAAAATAATCCCGCGTTGGAGTATGTGCACGCCAAAATAGGCGTGAATTAATACCAGCAGCAGGCAGGCTAAGAATGGGTACAACAGTAAAGTGTCCATTATTTTAAAGCCTCAACTGTAGTTTGGATAAAGGCCAGATAATCCTCAGCACCAGGTACAGACCCCACATCGTGCGGCAACAAGATGACTTTAACCCCAGACTTGGCGGATATAAACGCCGCTTCTTTTTTGGGTGAATACGGTGAGACCAAAATACCATCTGGTTTGGCCTGCTCTGCAGCCTTGAGCAGCGTCTCAAGATGTCCGCTTGAAGGTGGAATGCCGGGCTTGGGTTCAATATAATTAACAATCGTAAACCCATATTCTTTGGCCAAATATTCATACATTCGATGATGCGCGATAAACCGATTGCCCTTTATTGGCAGCGCGCTCCACTTCGCTTGCTTATCCTTGGTTTTTGCGGCAAAGGCCTCATAGTTGGCCTGATACGCGACGATATTTCCAGGATCCAATTGGCCAAGCGTCTGCGCCATGCCCTCGGCGATCTTCAAGATGTTGGAGACGGAAAAATGATAATGCGGATTGCCTTGGGGGTGCACATCTCCCTGCCTGCGATCCACACTCTCTTGTTTCTCGATTGCCTCCACATACTGAGAGCAGTCAAAATGCCCTGGCTTCCCTGGCTGAAGCTTAGGATTCCGGGATGAATCAATCAGGAGCGGCACGTAGCCTATTTCCAAGTCCAAGCCATTGAAAAAGATAGCCTCCGCTTTGCGCGCCGCCAGAATCATGCCTGGCTTGGCCTCGATCATGTGCGGGTCCTGTGAAGGCTTAACCAAAACTGAAACCCGAACGTTCTCTCCACCAATTTCCTGCAGCACACTCCCAATCCAAGGGAGCGTGGCCACCACATTTAAATCTGCCCAAGCTGGAGCCGTTCCGCCCAGCAGTAACATGATTGCCAATAATAAGTGCTTCATAAGCTCCCCCTAAAACTTGTGCGCGCCATGCACGCCCAAGGAGATATCGATCTGCATCCCAGCCGACCAACCGTTCACCGGACCGTCCGCCAAGGCATACTCGCCGTAGGACCCTTCCCAACGCAAGCGTGAAAACTCCGAGAAACTCCAATCCACCATCATGGTAGTACGGTTCGTTGGATCAAAGGTGACCACACTTCCATCCGGGGACTCCACAGAGTTTTGCGAACCCAAGTGGTCGTAACGCACCCCCACGCGCCATTGCGGCAAGAAGCCATAAACCGCCTGAGCGTATAAACCATCCTGTTTCTTCTGCAAATAATTGCCCGCCATATCGGCATTCAAATCGTGCTGATATATTTGCATGCGTATGTCGCGCACATAATATTCAGCTTCCACGAGAACATCTCCCTGACCGCGTGGAGCCGGCGAATCGTATTTGTACACCAGATCCGCACCTGTCATGCGCGCCCAACCCGAGAGCCAATGATCCTCGGCACCGTCTTCATCCCCATCATGTGCCTCCTGCCGAACACCTTGGATATAACTGCCTCCTACGAGCAGGGAGTGTTCCAAACCAAGATCCGGCCCAAATTTAACCCACGCCACACCCGTGCGGGGAGAATAAAATTTAGGCAGCGGCGCTTCTCCCAAATAAACAAAACTATTCTCTTCTCCGCCGTTTTCAAACCCTTCAATCCCAGCCTCAGCATAAAACGGGAGCGGGGCCAGGTAGGACAATTGCAGCCCAAGATCATTGATCCCATGAGGTCCGAAAAATATATTATTCACCAAAGGTGCGGTGATGAATGCCCACTGGTGGCTGTGCTGGGCGTTTAAACGACCGAAGTCAGAAAAGAACTTCCCAACTTTGGCTTTTAACCCTGCCGGTAGTTCTAACGTCTCAATCTGCGCAACTTCCAATTCCGCGCCGTCCGGACTGATGGCCGCGATTACCCAGGCTTTGAAAAACGGATCCACCGAGCCACTGAAGTTCAGTTCCGCATGCCGCCAATTGAACCCGTCCACAGGTTCATGCGCATGGACTGCTTCACCTTCGGCGTGATGATGGTCCGCCCCAAACCCGGCAATCTCCGCAAACACATGCGCACCATCTTCATTCGACGCGTTGAACTGGTCATAATACACAAAACCATCCAAGATCACGGAAACATCCGGATTCATGGTTACGCTGGGCGCTGCAGCTTCTACCGTTACCGTCAATAACATACTAAGCATACCCACAAACACCAACCTTAAATAATGACGCATTTTCCCTCCAGAAATAGTCCATATAAATAGACAGAGTTATCCCTTGGCAGTACAAGGGGAGACAATATTGATTTGAATTTAGGGAATGCCTTAAATGGCTGGAGGACCGTGAACGAGCGGATGTTGCAAATAAATAGATTGTCCGCCTAAGGTTGAACCATTTCTACCGATTAAACAAAACGAGGATACCCTTGGGTACAACACAACAACAGCGGCTGTCGAATCCACCGACGAGAGGGTATGGGCGAACACGCATATTGAGCATGGTGAAGAAGTGTCCTTGTCCTGTTCATGCTTATGTTGATGGCTATGCGATGAGGCTAGGATAAAAAAAAGCAGAAGTGTCCCTGTCAGGACCGTGGAAATAAGTGTTTGTAAGCGGGTAAACCGTTTTTTCAACATGGCGGGATGTTACCGTCTTCCCGTTGGCTTTGTCAACATTTTTTCAATCATGTACCATGCTTGCACTCTTAAGTTAATATAAATATGCATTCTCCGGAGGCTTTATTTTCTCTACCCGGGCATGTTGCAGAGCCGGGAGCGCACCATACTTCGTAGCACTAATGCCAAACACACCTTCAGCCTGGATCCATGTGTCGACCGGAAAGGATTGCACCGCATCCAGTTGCACGGCCAGCGCAAGCGGCTGGGCATCGGCGGTGCAGCATGTAATCTTAAAACGAAAAACCACCAAACTGTTGGCGCCCAGGCATTCCGCAACCTTACTGCTGTGTTGAACCTTTCCCACAACCGATATCTGTCGTTGCTTGAATGTCTCGGGAGAGCGCATCAACTCGTCCAACCTCACCTCCACCTGAGCATCCGAGCGGGTAGGTGCCGCGGCCTGTGGCAAGGGGTTGGCAGGTGCCGCCTGGGTCTGGGCTTGCGCGGCAAACATGCCCACGGAACGCTTGTTCAAGGCATAGGTGTCCAGGGTGAAGGTTTGGCTTTTAAGTAAGAAAAGCAAAGGGATAAGCATCACCCCCACACCCAACCAGGTCCGCAAGGTGGCAGGTGCGGTCTCACGCTCCCACTCAACCCAGATCAACGCCACAAACCCCAATACACCCAAGAGCAAGAGAAATCCAAATTCAGGCCGTAAAAAAGTATGGTAGTGATTCCGCCAAAACAACCCGGCAAGCCCCAGCGTCCATAAGGCGTAGACCAGCACCCGAGGACGTTTCCAAACTTGAGTCAGGCCTACCATCACAGGCCTCCCAGACTCATGATAAAGGTCACCGCAAAGACACAGGCCAGAATCAAACCGGCGAGCAGGGCAATCGTCTTGGGTTTGAAAAGCGTTTGATACATCATCAGCAGTTTAATGTCCAGCATAGGGCCGAGCACAAGAAAGGCCAGTTGGGCCGGAAGCGGCACCCAGGATTGAAGCGAGGCGGCCACGAAGGCATCGGCTTCGGAGCAAAGATTCACCAGCACGGCAAAGAGCATCATGGCCAAAATGGCCAACCCAGGAATGCCGACCAACGAGGTGAGGGCCTGACGCGGCACAAACGTGTTCACCAAGGCAGCCACAAACGCACCCAGGATTAAAAACCGTCCCGCCTCCAGAAAATCATCCGACGCATGCTGAAACACATGCCTTACTTTTTCACGTCCGCTCAAAGACGCAGCGCCATGACTGCACCCACCGGCACATTCCGATCCGTGTTCATGCGACTTAAATACGGCCGGTAAAAAGGCCTGTTCGTTTTCAAACAACCAGGTCAAAAGTAGTCCGATGGTTACAGCCAGCACATAGCCCGTCCCCATCCGCAACCCCATCATGTTCAGGTTTCCTGAGTATGCCAACACGGTCGAGGCAGCCACGATTGGATTTACAATCGGGCCCCCGAGTAAAAAGGCCACGACGGCGCCCAGGGGAACGCCCTTGCGCGCCAACCGCCGCACCACCGGGACCACGGCACATTCACAAATGGGAAAAACCACACCCAAGCCTGCGGCCAAAAGCACGGTCTGCCACGTTTTTTTCGGTAACCAAGCCGCCAGGCGCTCCGGGCTGACCATGGTCTCGATCCACCCGCCGACGAGGGAACCCAAGAGCATAAACGGCAAGGCTTCCAAAAGAATACTGAGCCAGACAACGGCAAACGTATTGAGCGGCGCCACCCACCATGAGGCACACCAGAGCCCGGCAGCCAAAAGGAGAAACGTCAGTTCCCACGCCGAACCCGCGAAATGCGGGCGCAGCACAGGAACCGGGACGGAGGTTGGCGTCCGATGCGCCAGGGATCGCCCCATGACTAGAGCTCAAACGGCTGCTGCAGCGTTCGATGCGTAAACGAACGCGCGCGCTGGGCGTAATCGTCCACCACCTGCCCGTGTCCGATGAGCTTGTACTTGTAGATCAGCAATCCATCCAGTCCCACGGGGCCGCGGGCGTGCAGCTTCCCGGTGCTGATGCCGACTTCGGCACCAAAGCCGTACTTAAACCCATCGCTGAAGCGCGTTGAGCAATTCCAGAACACATTGCCCGAATCCACGTACTCCATGAAGCGCGCTGCGGTCTGTGCCTGGCGCGTGCAAATCGTATCCGTATGACCCGAGCCGTAGGTGTTAATGTGTTCCATGGCGGCCTCAAGTCCGTCCACGACGCGTACGGAAAGCTTGTAGTCCAAGTGTTCCACATCCCAAGCCCCTTCCGGGGCCGGTGTGGCGGCAATCACGGCGCAGGTTCGCGCACAACCGATGATCTCTACCGGCGGCACATGCGCATCCAATGCGGTTTTCAAGGCCGGCAAGAAGGATGCCGCCACCTCCGCATGCACCAGCAAGGTTTCCACGGCATTGCACGTGGCCACGGATTGGGTCTTCGAATCCAAGACCACCCGCAACGCCATCACCTGATCGACGTCCGCGTCCACGTAAACATGGCAAATCCCATCGGCATGCCCCATGACCGGAATCTTCGTGTGATCCATGATGTATTGGACAAAGGCATTGGACCCGCGGGGAATGACCAGGTCAATGTACGCGTCCATCTTCAGCATGGCGTCGACGTCCGCACGGGTTTCCAGCAGCGCGATCCATCCGGGCGGCATACCCGCCTCTTCGCTGGCTTGCCGAATGACCGAAGCCAGAATGCGATTGGTTTCACGCGCTTCGGACCCACCTTTGAGCAAAACCCCGTTCCCGCTTTTCAGGCAGAGCGACGAGATCTGCACCAAGGCGTCCGGACGCGATTCAAAAATTACCCCGATCACACCTATGGGACAGCTTACTTTGTAAAGCTCCAAACCTGCGTCGAGCTCGGTGGACAAGAGCGTCTTCCCCACCGGTTCCTCCAGTTTAATCAAACTTTCCAAACCCTTGACCACATCTGCGATCTTACTCTCGTCAAATTTCAAACGCTGCAACAGAGGCTTGGCCAAGTGCTCGGCCTCGCTCCGGCGCAGATCTTCTCGGTTGGCCGCGAGTATCTCCGGCGTCCGCGCTTGCAAAGCCCGGGCAATCTGGGCCAAGGCTTGATTCTTCATAGCGGTGCTCATCCCGGCGAGTTTCAACGATGCATGTTTAACGCGTTGCGCAATATCCTGCATGATACAACTCCTTCATTTTTCTTAGTTGCGTCCCCTGAGTCCTTACTCTATGATACCTCAGGCTGTGGAACCATCCGCAAAATACTTTCGTGCATGCGTCATGGTGGTTGGACGTGAAAGCATAGAGGAAATCCGTTCGGCCCAGGATTTCCGATCTGAGCGAGCCTCCTCCGAGGCGAGCGTCTTTCACGGCCAAGTACCATGACGTGAACAAGGTTTGGCGGAGTTCGCCTAGTATTCAACCATAGGATGACGTTATGCTCAAACCAAAAATTAAATGCCAGCCCGAAGATTTCCTGGTCACCGAGATCGCCACGCTCCCCTTGCAGCCCCGGGGACCGTTCGGCGTCTACACCTTGGTCAAGCGCGGTTGGAACACAACAGATGCTTTGCGCGAGATCGCCAAAGGCCTGCGCGTAAAAACAGCCGACTTGAGCTACGGCGGAAAAAAGGACCGCTACGGGCTCACACGCCAATGGATCACGCTCCGTGGTCCCAAACGCACGTTTCAGGCGCCCCATTTTCATTTGGAATTTATGGGTTATGCCGCCGAGCCGATGGGTTCCGCCTTTATCGCCGGAAACCAATTTGAAATTGCGGTCCGCAAGCTCACCCGTACCGAAGCCCAAGCGGCACTCGAAACCGTCACGGTCATCCAGCGTCACGGACTTCCGAACTATTTTGACGACCAGCGTTTTGGAAGCCACGATGCCGAACAGGGGTTCTGGGTGGAGAAGACACTCAAACAAGACTTCAACGCCGCCCTCAAAACCTACCTGACCGGCATTCATCCCGAATACAGCAAAGAAGAAAAAGCCCGCCGACGAGCCTTTGGCGAACACTGGAAACAATGGCGGGCTTGTCGCGCCTTGGCGGTCACCCCGTTTGAAAAAAACACCTTTGATTTCCTGCAACAAAAATCCGATGGATGCTTGAGCGCGCTCTTTACGATCCCGAAAGACGATTGCTCCATGGCCGTGAGTGCGTTCCAATCCTATCTCTGGAATGAGACCGTGCGCCGCACACTGGCGTTTTGGAAAATGTCCGCCTTTACGGTTTATCCCGGGACCACCGGCGAGTATTGGTTCCCTACCGGGATTCCCACGCAGGATCGTGAGGCTCTCCGTCACGTCAGCGTTCCCACCGCCGCTGCCAAGATGGACTGGCAACTCTCCGACGCCCAGCGCATCTACGGCGATTTGCTCCGGGAACGCGGTTTGCAACCAGGCTCGTTTGGCCGCTTCCCGCTCCGTCACGCTTTTTTTAAATCCAGCCCGCGCCTCATCTGGCTTTTCCCGCAGGATCTGAACGCCCTCATGGCCGAGGACGAACTCTATCCCGGAAAACACAAGCTCCAATTGTCCTACACCCTGCCGCGCGGCAGCTACGCCACCATGGTGGTAAAACGGCTTTTTTCCGAACCTCAAAAAATAAAAAAGAGCTGAAATAAAATGGGGACAGTTACGCGAATTTAAAAAAAGGGGGACAGTTACGAAGTACGTAACTGTCCCCTGATAATGCTAAAAAATCATTCTACCAGTTCGTGGGCATGACCTCGCTGGCTTTCTTCTTTTCTTGGCACCGCGCCTTCAAGGCATCCAATTTCGGATAGAGGCTCTCGGCATTGTCCACGGCCCCGGTGTAGTCTTCGCTGTTGATCAAGGTCTTGATCCGGCTAATCTCACTTTGCAGCCCTGCATACTCGTTGGCAAAATAGCGCTGACCCTGCAGCTTATCGATATCAAGCATCATCTTGATCGCGCGTCCGTACGCTCCGCGCGCGCGCTTGCGTTGGGCCTCATCGGCCGGCGAACGCGTGGGTTTCACTTCGGCTGGAGGTGCGGCCTTCTCCAAGACCGGTTCGACCGGAGCCGGCACGGCAACCGAGGCACCTCCCGGTGTCAGCGCCTCTGTGTCTTCGACTTCGCGCTTCGTTGCTTCTGTTAAACGTTTCTCACGCTTTTCTCGTGCCTGCTTGCGCGGTATTTTTCGATACAACTTCTCAACTTCCGCAGCGACGGTTTGGGCACCGACTTCCGCCCGTTCGGCTTCACCGCTGCGCCAAAGTTGATTGGCCTTGCCCCATTGTTTTTCCAAACGGTTCAACTCCACACCCAAAAGGCGACGGATTTCACTGTTGCGTCGGGCTTTTTCCAAACTACGCAGGGCCGTAGTCAAAGCTTCCTTGGCCGTTTGCAAGGCGGCCTGACGCGCACGTTCCGCTGCAAAGCGCTCTTTTTGTTCCTGTTGTTGCCGTTGCGTGGCGGTCATGCGATCCATGATTTCCTTCACGGCCGCGATCTGACGCACTGCCTCTGCGTTCCCAGGTTCCAAGGCCAAAGCTTTTTCATACGACCCAAGGGCGTTCTGATAACTTCCATTTTTTTGGAACTCGTTGCCTTGTTTTAAATGCAAACGAATCTCCGACTGGCGTTCCTGCTGCACACGCAAGGTCTCAATCTTGGCCGCCATTTCAGAATCCTTGGGCAAATATTCCGCAGCTTGCTCGTAATTGTCCAGAGCCTCTTCCCAGCGCCCTTGCTTCAACGCTTCGTCACCCTTGGCCTTGAGCTCCCGACCCAGCAGCGTACCCGGATCCAAAGGCGCAGCCCCGATGATGAGGCTCAGGTTGATGCGATGCGAGCCACCGGCTCCGGAAAATTCACCCAAAGGCTGCACAAACGCATAATCCAATTGCGGTGCCCACTCTTCAAATTGCAGTTTCAACGACATCCCGGCCGTGATTTCCATGGCCCCGGTGTCACCCAAAGCATAGCCGGCTCGCGTCGCCAAGAGGCGTTCAAACCACCAATATTCGGTTCCGGCCGCATACCGCTGGTACCCGCCGTAGTATTGGGCATCCAGGGCCACAACGCCGTCTTCCAGTGCGTACGCACCCCCGAGCCGAAGATGCGCGGGCAATGAGTAGCCCCCGCGGAGCGAAACATCCGGCTGAGTAAGGTTGGCCGCCGACACACCCAGTGAAAAACCCTCACCCAACTCAACTTTGGCACCCACATCCACGGTAATGGCCATGAGGGTTGACGAGGGACCAAACACATCCACATTGGCATCCAACGACTCGCCGTCCAAATACCCCGCCTGCAAGATTTTCAGTCCCGCGCCCATTTTGTAGTTTTCATCTTTGTCCAGGGCAAACCCCAAATCCGCAGTAATGACATTTTCCTGATAGACGCCCACCAAGCTGCGGTTGTGCCAGGCCAAGCCCAAACATCCTAAGTTTTTCAAGGGTTGCACATACGCCAGACGATTTTCCGAGAGTGTGTCCGACTCCAACCCCGTGAGCAAGCGACTGTATTCGGCCGAAATGGTTTCGTAGGGTACATCCACAAGCCCGGCCGGATTGTAGTAAAGCGCATCCGCATCGTCGGCCACGGCCGTAAAGGCACCGGCCATGCCTGTGGCACGTGCCCCCGGGCGTTCCAATTCAAACGAAGCCCAAGTGCTCGAGGCGGCCAACCCTGAAACCACGATACCTGCCAGTGCCCAAGGAAAGAGTCTCATCGCGCCATCACCACCGCACCCCGATGGGCCACGCCTCCGGCCTTCACTTCATATATATAAATACCGGGTGCCAACAACGTACCGCTTTCCGTGCGTCCGTCCCACTCGGCCCAATACTCGGTCCCAGCACCTTGCGGTGTGAGGGCGCGGCATTTGCGCCCCTGGGCATCAAAGATCGTAACCTTGATGGCATCGGCGGCCAAGCTGGATTGAAAACTCAAACGCACCCGGGTGTCAACCGTACCTTCGGGCACAAAAATCTTGCGGCTCAATTTCACAGCACTCAAATCCCCGCTGAACGGGTTGACCGTCACGGTCAAAGTCACCGTCGGCGAAACTGTGGACGTGGGTGAAACCGTCGGCGTGGGTGAAATCGTTGAGGTCACGGTAATGGTCGGTGAACGTGTCGCAGTCGCCGAAATCGTCGGTGTCGGTGTAATGGTGGAGGTACGCGTCGGCGTAGCCGATTGGGTGGCGGTTCGGGTGTAGGTCGCGGTCCGGGTGATCGTAAGGGTGGCCGTACCTGTGGATGTACGGGTCATCGTGTTTGTGGGCGTAAAGGTATGGGTCTGAGTCCAAGTCGGTGAAACCGTGCTGGTCACACTGATCGTAGGCGTGGGCGTCATGGACACATCGGGCGAGGCCGTGCTGGTCGCAGTAATGGTTGAGGTGGGGGTTATTGTCGGAGTCGACGTTCCGGTTGCGGTTTCTGTGCCCGTGGGCGTTACGGTTGACGTAGGGGTTCCGGTGGAGGTTTCCGTGCCCGTCGTTGTCATGGTTGCCGTAGGCGTCCCGGTCGAGGTCTCGGTTCCCGTGGGTGTCGCGGTATGCGTCGGAGTTTGGGTCCAGGTAGACGTCTCAGTCGCCGACGGTGTGATCGTGGGGGTCTCGGTGGGTGTTGAGGTCATGGTGTACGACGGCGTCTCGGTAAAACTTGGAGTGGCCGTGAATGTTTCTGTAAACGAAGGTGTGACAGTCGCAGTATATGTTTCCGTAGGCGTTGGAGTAATGGTTTCCGTGGGTGTTTCGGTACAGGTTTCCGTGGCAGTTGGGGTATCGGTCTCAGTAAAGGCGGCAGCAGAAAACCCCGCCAGACACATACAGAGCAGACACGCTCCACACATGATTTCCAACCAACGCAGTGGTCGTTTAAGAAAAACCATGAATCCCCCGGTTATAGATAAGGCCAACGAGTCCCTTCAGCTCGGTTACTGTATCATGCCCAAGACCGGAAGTTCAACATTTTTTCAACCATCCGCCCAAGAAATTAGGCAACAGCCAAATTTTCAGGACGAGACTAGGTACGACCCAGGCTTTATCAATTTTAGGTTTAGGAGATTTTTTTCAGATACAACCAATTCCCCAAAAACAACGCTGCGCCGCCGGCGAGTACACTGAGCATCGAGAAGGTTTTCAAGGAATACATGAGAATCAATTGCTCGGTTGAGCCGCTTTGCATGTATTGGGGTGAAAGTGTGTGATACACATAAAAATGAAGACCCGCACAAACCGTCATCAACGCGCCGGCCAGATACGCCATCCAGCCAAAGGGCAGGAGACGAAACGCCCGGGTCACACGCCCCATGGCGCTCCCATTGTAAAATAGGGCGATCGCAAAGAGCAAAAAACCAATTTCATATAAATAGAAACTCGCACGATACAACATCGAGAGCACGGTCAGTCCTCCTGACTCACAGCGTTGATAAGTTGCCTGAAACGCCATACACCCCAAAGACACAAGGCCGCAGACCACACCAGCATGAGATACCCGATCCATTGTTCAATGGGGCCCATGTTCTGATGTTGCAGCGAAGCCACCGATTGCATGACCAAATACCCCACAATCCCAGTAGGCGCCCAGAGTAAAAACTGCCAATGCGTGATGCGTCCATAGGCTTTTTCAAAACGCTGGGAAATACGACCCAGATAAAAAAAGCCAGCCCAGAGCAAGAGTCCGCCGAGAATAGCAACCCAGCTGGTAAAAGTGACAAAAATCCAATGTTGCCCGGCCGTGAGTACTGTAGGCATGCTCTATACCTCTATCCGTTCGCGCATTTTTAAGTGCATGGCTTCACTCTGCGTACGTCCCAAAAGCAACGCCGAGGATCGCAAGAAGCGCTGCACCAAATCGCGGATTTGGTTTTCCGGCCACTCGCGCCCTTGAAGCGGCAGAGGCGAGGCCTCTTTCTTCAACAAGGTAACACCAAAAACCCCCATATAGTCACGGGCCACACGCAAAGCATATTCCACCCCGAGAATGTCCGGTGCGATCTCAGCGTGAACCGGCGCCGGGGGCATAGGTTCATCCACGGCTTCGGCTGTCGACTCCGGAGTCAATGAAACCGGCACTTCCGTCTCCGCATGTACAACAGGTTCAGGAACAGGGATCGGTTCCGAGACCGGTGGCGTAACCACCACGGGCGGTACCACGGGTTCAGGTTTGCTTTCCACAGGCTTGGCAAGTGTTGGAGGCGCGACTGGCTTGGGCACCCCAGCAGGCCCAACCGCAGCCTGAGGCGGCACGGCTTTTACCTTGGGTGGTGCTTCCGCCTTGGGCAGCACCGGAGCCGGAAGTGCAGCGGCCGGAGGATTCGCTGCACTCACAGGCTTGCTCGGCTCAACCCCGGACGCAGCAGGCTTGGGAGCCGACGTCGGCAAGGGTGCTGAAACCGGAGGCTTAACCGTCATGGGAGGAATCGCCGGACGAGCTGGCGCTTTGACAGGCGGAACCTTCTCCTCTTCGTAGTCCATGGTTAAGAAATCGCCCGTCTCGTCGAGCGGATCCAAGGCAATATCCAGAATCAAATCATCGGCTTTCAAGCTTAGGTTCTCGTCGATATGCAAGCGTCGTTCTTGCGAAGGCCCGGTTTCCGGATGCAGGGCTGCCTGGTGGGTTTTTTCTACGGCTTCAGGCGCTTGGTGCTCCGCGGCGCGCCATAAAAACTCGATATCCAAGGGTTCAGAAAGTTGCCCCTCAAGCATGTCCATCAGCACTTCCGTGCCCACCAGCTGGGGCAAAATATCGTCGCGATCAATCTTAAATTGTTTGTGTATGTGCGTATAGCCACCCAAAAGTTTGCCTTCCCAAAACACCGCCAGGGCCAGTTCAATATCCGAGCCCTTACGCGCATGGGACTGTAGGTCCAAGGCGCTGCCCAAATCCTTGGGTTCAATCGCGCCAATCTGCACCAAGGCATCGCCCAGGCGCAGCGCTCCCTGGTGCGACAACTGCAAACGCACGGCTTGCTGCAGCTGGTCGCGCGTGATTTTATTCATTTTTATGAGAATATTGCCCAAGCGGGTATGACTGCGAATGTGATAGAACCGCAGAACGCCCAAAAAACGCTTGGCACTGAGCGTGTCAAAGAGGCGGGCCATATCAATAAAACTGGTTTCGAGCTCCCGGTACATCGGAGGCTTGATCGCCAAGGCACTTAACGACTCAATCAATTGCGGGCCGAGTTCCGTGACGTTGATCACCGTATCCGGATCGTTTTTTTTCTTCTGGAGAAAATGCTGGAGTACCTCTTCGCGCGAGAGCGACCGTTCATCGTCTCCGTCGTAAAAGGCTTCATGGAGATTGCCGACATGCCAAACAAACATGCCCCGCTGGCTGGGTGAGACTATTTCAACACTGCCGGAAAACTGCTGCTCGGAAAGCTCCCGAAACAACGCCGACAAATCGGTCTCGGCGTAGTCCAATTTTTCGTATTTGGATTTCCCTTTAGGCAAATACAACAAAGGCCACACGCAGCGTGCCTCCCTGAGAATCGAATCTGTGTCCGTTCAGCGCTTCGTCACTTTACCTGGTTCTCCGGCCTATCGGCGATCATCTTACCGCGACTTGGCTCGGACGTCAATCGGACTATCATCGATCTCAGGAATTTATACATTGCGAAATCAGGCGGGCAGCAAACCCAATTCTCGGATTTCACGCAACAAATCCGCATCGTCAAAGGGTTTGACCAGGTAGGAATCGCACCCGTGCTTAAACGTATGCAAAACATTGCCGGTATCATCCAGGGCCGTCAGCATGATGATCTTCACCCCGTCGCCGCGTTCGGTTCCGGCCACTTTCTCAATGGCGCGAATTTTCTCCAACACTTGGCGACCGTTCATGCCCGGCATCAGGATGTCCAAAAGAATCAACTGGTACCGTGAGGGGGTTTTTTGATACAAACGGAATTTTTCAACGGCCGAATCCCCATTATGCGCTTGGTCGCACTCCGCATGGCCCTTCAAATACAAACGTATGAGATTGCGGATGTCCGCATCATCGTCGACCACCAGCACACGAAGTTTGGGCGCCGGGGCGTTCATAAAAAGTTCCACTCTTCCTCGGTTTTCACCATCTTTTCCTTTACGCGATCGCACAACTGCGCCCGACTCTCGGCATTTAAGCCCTGACGCAGCAACACTTTCTCAGCCGACGGACGAATCGGTTCGCTTCCGGCCCCCAAGCCAATCTCCTTGGCCAAGGTGTTGGCAATAATGACCAAGTCGAGCAAGTTGTCGGGTGTGGGCTCCGGATCATGGTGCCGTTCAATGGCGAAGACGAGCTCGTCCGGAAATTTCCAATACCCGGCCAACGCCGCGCCCACAATGGCATGGTCGGTCTCCAACAAGGTACGCTCGGCTTCGACGTAGGACATGTGCTCGTCCTCCACCATGTGCCGCAATTGCTGAAAGGTTTCAGGGTCAAGATGCTGTCCCAAGACAATCTTGCCCACATCGTGGAGCAAGGCCGCCGTGAAGGCCGCTGGATGGAGCGTGTGATTGGTAATCTGCCCGATGGTTTCCACGGTGAGGGCCGCGGCCACATTGTGCCGCCAGAGCTGATTCTCCGCCAAGGCATACCCGGGTACGGATTTTTTTAGTACCGTGGAAAGCGAGTGACTGATGGAAAGGCGGATGATGTTGTTCATGCCCAGACGTATGACCGCCGCCTGCACGCTTTCAATGGGCATGCGCGCGCCATAATAAGCGGAATTCGCCCAGCGCAGCACATTGGCCGTTAGGGCCGTATCCAGTTCGATCAACCGCGTAATCTCGGACATCTTGCTGTTGATGTCCTGCATGGACTTGGTCAACCGGCTAATGGTCAGAGACATGGGAGCCAGTTGTTTGAGTTCACCCGGAGTAATTTTTACACGCATGCCATCCGCCGCCCAGATACAGTGTTGAAGCCGCGAAGGTGAGCCAACCAAGTCCGACCCTCGCCCCGTATACGACTCCAACCTCAGTATCGGTCAAGGCGCGGAGCGATTGAGCAAAACGTGTGGAAAATCGTTCTGTCCAAGCCCTTTACGGGCGGCGCAATTGCGGAAAAGCCGCTGCCCAGGTCACCGGCAATTTTAAAATCTGTCCCTGACGTTCATAGAGCACATAGTTGTACTGGTGCCCAAACCAGAACAAATCACGGGTGATCTCAACATCGGCTTGGCAATACGCTTCCAGATCTTTCCAATTTTCTTGTTGGAACCAGGTAATGGCCTGAAGACCTTCCGCGGTTTTCCCCCGCCCCAGGGTATGCTGCGCCAGGTGATCCAGCGACAATCGGAAACCCAAGGTTTCCTTTAGGCTGGAAAGCAGGTCAAAGGTGCGGATGCGCGCGGCAAATTCACTGTAACCCGAGAGTACCTTGAGATCAAAGCCATCAATATTAAACCCCACCACCAAGTCCGCGGCCAAGAGGTCCTGCATTAAAGCCGGTACCTGCTCTTCGCGGTAGTGCCTGTACCCCCCGGCCAACGCATCGTACACCACGGCCACGGATATCCGCATGAGGTGCGCGTTCTGCCAACCGCCTACTTCCGCGGCGCTCTTACGCGTCTCCAAGTCAAACACCAGGAGGCGAAAATCTTTGGAAACAATCGGAGCTTGCACCTCAGGCCGGGCCTCAGGTACGGCCAAGGTCGAGATGGGCGTCCCCGAAGGCTCCGCATTGGGGTTTTTCAACGTATAGGGTTTGAGCTCTTTTTTCTCCATGACCGTACCTGCTTTCGTCTGAGGTTCTGGCGCCATTAAACGCGACGCTCCTTCGCGGTGCAGCGCTCCGAGGATCACCCGGCACGCGCTCTTGTCCAACGGTTGGTTCCGGCTCCCGCACTTGGGGGATTGCACACATGACGGACAGCCGTCCTCGCATTCACATCCCTCCACCATGTCACGGGCGGCCTTCACCCAGGTATCGAGTACATCCAGCCCTTTTTGCGCCAATCCCACACCTCCGGGGTAACCGTCGTACACAAAGATACACGGTTGGTCCACTTGAGGATGGACCAAGGTGGAAAGTCCGCCCAGATCCCAGCGCTCGCAAATGACTTGGGTCGGCAACGCAGCAATCAGGACGTGCTCCGCCGCGTGAATGCCACCGGAAAAATCCAGCTTGCGTTCCTGGCAATGTTTGCGCCACAGATCCGGCACCGTCAACAACACGGCCTGGGATTCAAAAATGCGCGGCGGCAAGTTGAGCTTATGTTCTGAAAGCAGGGACTGATCCTTGACCCGATGCCGCTCGTACGAAACCACCTTTTCCGTGACCCGTACGCGCACCCAAGCCGAGGTAAAGCGCTGGCGTGAGGTTCGCCACATTTGCCCAGGTGGCAAATCTAAAATTTCAACTTCTTCCGAGGCCGTGTACTGCGTGTACCAGTCCGCCTGAGTCTCGCTGACCAAGACCGTATGCGTATCCAGATCCAACGTTACGACTTCGTACGTCAGGCCGGCATGCAGGTAAATGGCGCCCGGATGGCATTCTTTGAACACGCGCGCCGCATCCACATGCCCCAGCAAAATGCCTTTGCGCTCCAACTTGATGGCGTAGGGTGCGTCCGTGGAGCGGATGTCCACCTCGCGCTGCGGCTGCTTGCGCTTGGAGAGCCAGGCACTCCCGTCAAGGGTTTCGCGCAGGTCGCCGCTTTGCGTGAGTCGCGCCACCGAGGCTTGCACCTCGGGCCCAAACAAGGACCAGTCGCCGCGTGTCAGCGGGGACTCGGCGGCCGCGCACGGCAAATGCTCGTCGAGCAACTGGGGATTTTCCGGGTCCAAGACGCAGTTTTCAAACTTCGAGACAAACAGCGCCTCGGGATGGCGCAGGTAATAGTGATCCAAGGCATCGGGCAGGGCAATCATGATCAGCAACGCCTCGCGCTGGGCGCGACCTGCGCGTCCCAAGCGCTGCCACAAACTGATCATGGTACCCGGATAACCCACCAGGATGCAGGCATCCAACCCGCCCACGTCAATGCCCGACTCCAAGGCGCTGGTGGAAATCACGGCCGAGAGTTCATCCCGGAACAAACGCTGCTCAATCAAACGGCGTTCCTCCGGCAGATAACCCGAACGGTACGCGGCAATGCGCTGGGCGTGCTTGGGTGAAGACTCTTGCACCCAACGGCTGATGAGTTCGGTAATCTTGCGTGATTGGGTGAATAGAATCGTTTTAACATTGTGCTTCACGCATTCGCGCAAAAGACCCGCGGCCTCGGAGTACGGACTCCCGGTCGGGTCCAAGAGCAGCACATGCCGACCCTCGCGCGGGGCTCCGCTCTTTTCGACCAAGGTGAACGACTGATGCGTTAGACGTTGCAAGAACTCCCCGGCATTGGCCATGGTGGCCGAACTGGCAACAAAACGCGGACCGGGCTGCCCACAGAGACGCTGCAAGCGGCGGAGGATCAGGGCCACATGCGAACCAAAGACCCCGCGGTAACTGTGCGCCTCATCCACCACCACAAAGCGCAAATGTTTGAAAAACTCACGCCACCCTTCGGGAAAGGCCAGCAGGCCAAAGTGCAGCATGTCCGGGTTGGTGATCAAAATCCGCGGGGGCTTGCGCTTGATCTTGGCGCGCGCCGAGGCCGGAGTATCGCCGTCGTAAATCGCGGCACTCAACTCGTTCATCCCCAAACGTTCAAACAACTGCAATAAGGTTTTAAGTTGGTCTTGCGCCAAGGCTTTAAGTGGGAATATATACAAGGCATGCGCCTGCGGATCGGCCAGCAGGGTTTCAATCACTGCGAGATTGTAAATGAGGGTCTTGCCCGAAGCGGTGGGCGTGGTGATGCCCACGTTCTTCCCTTCCCGCAAAAGGCGCAAGGCCTCCCATTGGTGGGAATAGAGCTTGGGAATGCCCTGATCCTTCAGCGCTTTCCGCAGGGGCTCGCTCAAACCCTTCAGCGAATGCCACGAAGCCTCGGCTGCCGGCAAGTGCCGGTAGTGCACGATCTGGGCCGAGAACTCCGGCGATGTGCGCAGACGATCAATGAGTTGATTTAAATCGGACATACACGCCTCGGAAAAACCACAAAGTCAATCCCGGGCATTGTAGCAGAAGTGCACATTCACAGCTATGGTTTAGTGAAGAAGGACGGGCATCCCTAAACCGTCCTTCTTCACTCATACGATCGCCCCTAAAGGAAGGTTAAAATTTTCCGTTCTGGTTTTTCCACTGGTCCTTGGGCAGCACTGGTTCAATCACGTCCCAATGTTCCGTGATCTTGCTGTTCTCGATTCTAAACAGATCGTAGAAAACCACGTCCTTGCCGGCAAACTCACCTTCGGATTGCACCAGAACAAAATCACCCTCACCTAAAATCTTATAGGTTTTGCGGTATTCCATTTTCAATCCGGCTTTGGCCAAAGCCTCCATGGCCTCCCCAAATCCTTTCAAGCCATCGCCGACACCCGGATTATGCTGGATGTATTTTTCAGGGTTGATGTACTCGGTTATTTTCTCCATGTTGTGGGCATACAAAATATCCTCCACAAAGTTCTTGATGATGGTTTTGTTCACCTGGGTCTTGCTTGCATCCCCGGCTTCGGTCGGCCCATCGGTCATGCTGTGGCCGCTTTTGGTCTGGTTGACCGTCGGTTGCAGGTTATCCCAATGTTCGACAATGAGACCGTCCTCAAACCGGAAAATATCAAACCCGATTTTGGGACCGAAGAAATCGTACTCCGTATGCGTGAAAACATAATCCCCGTCTTGGAACGCCCGCACCACCTTGGCCTTAAACCCTGTGGCCGGCTTTTGTTTCATGAGCTCGCCAAAACCCGCCAGGCCGTCCCCGGCCATAAGATTATGCTGAATGTATTTATTGGGATTAATGAAACTCACGGGTTTCGGATCGCCGCTCTCCAAACTTTCCAGCAACGCCACCACTTTTTGTTTATTCGTCATGTTCGCATCCTCTCCAGTTTGACTTTTTAGATTGCACCCACCTGTCAGCACGACCAATACCACACTCACTACAGCCCATACCTTTTGCATAGCTCCTCCTCAATTCATTAAAATGTCACCTTCGCGACGTGCCAATTAGTTTGACGTCAAACTAATTGGCCAAAAAAAATCAAACGTTTTTATTCATTCTTTCCAGAAACCCAATCAACACCTCCTTTTCTTTTTCCGAAAACCCGGAATACACCTTGCTTAACAGACGCTCGGAGATCTCTCGAAACACCGGTTCGAGCGCCTTTCCCTTGGGGGCCAACTCAATGACTGTTGTGCGGCCGCAGGACTCGTGCCCGCAGCGCTTGAGATAACCAAGGTCCTCAAGCTTGTCAATCAAGGCCGTAACCGTCGACTTGTCCCTGTGGATGGACTCGGCAACTTGCTTCATGGTAAGCGGTCCTCGGGTGAACAACGCGACAAAAATGTCCCCGTGAGAAGGCGCAATGCCTGAAACCCCCTGCTCCTTCAACTCGTGCAGAATGACCCGGTGGGCTTTGTCGCGTATTTTTGAAATCAAGGCAATGATGTGTTCTGTTTGCATGATGAGGAAGTATAGTTTGATATCAAACCTTTGTCAAGTTTTTCTTAAATTATTCTTTCAGATGCCAGCAAAGCCGTTCCCGACAGCGTACCCGCTTACGGATTCACGTTTTCCGCCAGCACCTGTTTTTTCAAGGCTTGAATGTCACGCGCCAATGCATCCGGTGTGCTTTCCCCCATGAGCAGGGACTGTATGCCTTTGGAAATAAATTCCTCTACGGCTTTTTTTTCTTCAAGCTTCAGGTCCGGGGCCAGTTCGTTCATACCCGCCGCAAAATTTTTCAGGAGCGGATCAATGTCCTGCATGGCCCGTTGATTGGCCGGCAGCTCGCGCGCGTCTTTGGCCATGCGGACTTGCTGGGATGTGGAAAGAAGCCATTTAAGAAACGCCTTAACTTCCTTCGGGTGTTTTGAGTTCGCGGCCACCAAAAACCCTTTGCCAATCCCCCCCATGACTTTCATGGGATGCTTGGCATCGTCCGGTTTGGGGAAACGAAACACCCCGAGCTTCAAGTTGGGGTTCATGCCCGCGTAAACGTTGACGGCCCAGGAGCCGTTGATCATCATGGCCGCCTTCCCGTTGGCAAAATTGATCTCCGCGTCTTTGTTGGGCATGGACACACAGCCGGGATAGAGCACGTCTTTAAGTTCCTGGATGCGAGTAAGTGCCTGTACATTCCGGACATCGGTATACGGCAGCTCCCCGGCGTACAAGGCGCGCATCTGTTGCTCCCCCAAGTACGTCCACGCGTAAGCATTGTACAGCTTATAATCCACCCACAAGTCACCCAACCCGGCGAGCAGGGGCGGCACTCCGGCTTTTTTAAGTTTCTGGCTGACCGTTAAGAATTCGTTCCAAGTGCGCGGCGGTTTTTCCGGATCAAGCCCCGCTTTTACAAACAGTTCCTTATTGTAAAAAATCTGGATGTTCATCACGGTCATGGGTACACCCCAGTAGGAGTTCCCCGGCAGCCCATACTCATTGCCCGCTGCATAAAAAAAACGCTCCATGACCAGAGGATGAAACGACTTGCGCCACGCGCCGCCTTCGGCGCCCAAATCCTGGGTCAGGTTCAACAGCCGATCGGCGCTGGCATAGCGGGCCACCAACTCCCGTTGATCGCTCATACCTATAATATCCGGGAGCATGTCCGCCTGGGCCGCGGCCTGAACCTTGTTGAAATAATCCGCTCCCAAGGCCGACAAAAGCACAAACTTCACCTTCACTCCGGTCTGCTCTTCATATTCGACTGCCAGTTTTTCATAGTACGCTTGTTGGTCCGCCCACCAGGTCCAGACTTGGAGCACCACCGGACGGGATGAGGTCTTGTCCGCAGCGGGTTTGCAGCCGACCAAACCCAAGATCCCAATCAAACCTACACCGAACAGCCAAGCATGTTTCCAACGCATAATTTCACCTCACGACGAGACGTTTCTCTTGGATTCAGGTGGTACGTTGCTTGCCTCGGATCAAGGAAGCAAAGACTCCGATCAAACACAAGACTGAAAAAACCACAAACGTAGTATGCATGCTTTGCAGGAAACGGCCGTGCAATTCCGGGGTAATCGGAGTTTTCCCGAAATACAACGCCATGATCAGCATGGTGATGGCCATGGAGAGCATCTGCCCGGTCATGCGCATGGTGCTCAAGGTTGCAGAGGCGACTCCGTAGTAACGCCGCTCCACTGCACTTATGATCGCATTGGTATTGGGTGACGAGAAAAGTGCAAAGCCGAGGCCAATAAAAATTAAACAAACCACGATAAACGGTAGGGAGGTGTGGGCGCCGAGCACCAGGAGCATCAGCATGCCTACGACGGTTAGAGCCATGCCCAGCGTGGCCACCAGCCGAGCCTCAATTTTATCAGAAAGCCGACCGGCCAAAGGTGAAAAGGCCGCCATGAACAAGGGTTGCGAGATAAGCACCAGTCCGGCTTTCTGCGGGGAGAGCCCCTGGATGTATTGCAGATAGAGACTCAACAAAAACCCGACCGCAAAGGTGGCGCTGTAATTGATGAGCGCGGCCAGTGAAGAGAACGCAAACACCCGGTTCTCCCTGAACAACGAGAGTTCCAATACCGGCTCGGCGCATTGACTCTCCATTTTGACAAAACGCATAAATCCCAAGATCGCGACGACCACACAATACACACCCAGCATGGCCGGCAAGCGTGAAAACCCAAAAATGAGCGTGGCCAAGGACAAGCAGTACACCACCGACCCGGCCCAATCAAAGGTCTCGCCTTGGGCGCCGGTCCATTCCCCTTTGAGTTTTGCGAGCACCAAAAACAAAACCGCCAACCCTAAAGGAATCAGGATAAAAAAAATCGAACGCCATCCAAAGTGTTGCGTAAGAAAGCCCCCGGCCACAGGTCCGACCGAAAGCCCCAGATACACGGACGAGATGCTGATGCCCAAGGCCTGCCCGCGCTCCTGGGGTGGATACACGGAGGTGAGAATCGCCATGCCCGTGCCGAAGATCATGGCCGCGGAAATGCCTTGCAGCACGCGAAACAAAATCAGCATGAAGCCGGACGTGGCCACGCCGCAAAGAAAGGTCATGAGCGTATACAGGCCTATGCCCCAGGTATACACTTTTTTCCGCCCATGCATGTCGGCCAATTTTCCAAACGGCAGGAGAAACATGGCCGCGGCCAGCAGGTACGCGGTGGCGACCCAGTTCATCCCCAAGGCGTCGAGGGAAAACTCCCGCCCTATGGACGGCAAGGCAATATTTATCGCCGAACCCATAAACGGGGTAAAGAACCCGCCCAGGACCGCGACCCAGAGGGCCACACGCTTGCGGGTGGCGTCTTGTTTTTCATCGGCTTGAACCTGATTCATCGGCGGCGTACTCCTTTGAGCTCAAACAACCTATCACTTAAACCACAGACGCAACGACTAGTCAATCCCAGGAAAATTCCCTTAGCGAACGAGCACCACCGAACCGCGCAACCGTTGCTGATCGCCTTCGAGAACATAAATATAAATGCCGCCTTCACAGTTGCGCCCGCCCTCATCTTTGCCGTCCCATTCGCGCGTCCGGTGCAGCCGGCGTATCACCCGCCCATGGAGATTGTAAATCACCACCTCGGGATCCACGGCGCCTTCCCAGGAAAAATGTGCGACTTGACCCCGCGACGGTGCAAAGGGATTGGGAAACGCACTTCCCCGAACGTAGGTTGCACTCACCGGCGTGCAGGTGTGCGTCGCCGTGCTCGAAGCGACCGGACTGGGTGTTGACGTGGGTGTCACGGTCAGCGTGGCCATGGTTGTGACCGTTCCGGTTAAGGTCGCTCCCGGGGTGGATGTCCGCGTTATGGACGGGGTCGGGGTGAACGTCTGGGTGGGGGTGGCACTGGACGTGGCGGTAAGGGTGCCCGTCAGCGTAAGACTGGGTGTCGGGGTTGGGGTCGCGGTTCGCGTAGAGGTTGCTGTGTGGGTTCGAGTCGCTGTAAGCGTCACACTCGGTGTCGGGGTCGCGGTTCGCGTTATGCTCGGGGTGGGTGTGGGGGTCCGAGTGCGCGTTTGCGTGGGAGTAGGCGTGCGCGTCGGCGTGCGGGTGGAACTCGGGGTCACCGTGGGAGTTGGCAAGGTATGCTGATAGATCACCAAACCCTGTTGCCCGGTTTCCAGGTAAATGGTATTCCCGTTGTTCGTGACCGTGGTCGCGTTTTTGTTCCCCGGCATGGCCGCCGACCCGACTTCCACAGGGGCCGCGGGGTTGGCCACGTTGATCACACGCAGTCCGCCTTGCCAATCGGCCACATACGCGTAGCTGCCGCCCGTAAAGTTGAGTGAGACCGAAGTGGCAGAACCAGGGGTATCCACATGCCCAACTTCTGTGGGTGACAAGGGATTTGAAATATCGATCACACGCAGTCCAGCCGAAGACGCAGCGACATAGGCGTAGTTACCAGCAAGGGCGATATCTCTGGCATTGTCCTGGCAATACATCTGCGCCACTTCCGGTGGTGGAGCCAATTTATTAGTAACATCCCGAACGCGTAACATACCCGTATTCTGCACCATGTACAAATAATTCCCTTGTACTGCGATACTGTTAATCCACGCACCGGTTGAAACAGCTGTAATTAATGAAGGCGCTGTATTAGGGATCAGACTTACAACGGATACGACTGCATGTTCAGCTATATATGCATAATTGCCGTCTTGGCAGACTCGACCGTCTGTGATAGCGGGATGCCCCAATGCCCCCAGTTTCTGTGGCGCGGTCGGATCGGCGATGTTGTAGAGCACATACTCGTTGTAATGACTCAAGCCCGCCAAGGTGCCTTGCACATCCACACCATAAAAAGAATTGCCATTCAAACCCAGAACCGTGGATACTACAGAGGGGGCTGCTGGATTTTGTACGTTGATGCTTTGCAATCCCACTCCAGCTGCGGCCATTAAATAACTCCCGCTGGCGTCGACCGCAAGTTCATAAAACGAATTCATGGTTAGGTAGCGCGCTGTTTCCGAGGGTGCCGATGGTACGGCGACATTTAAAATTCGCAGGCCCCCGAGTCTGGCTGTGACAAAAAGATCGCTCCCATAGAGCGCCATTCCCTGCAAATCAACGTTGTCATTGTAAGTTCCCCTGGCTGTGAGCGCTGCCGGATTGCTGATATCGACAATGGTGAGCATGGTTCCCCGGGTGACATACGCGGTGTTCCCACTTACCAACAGGCGATTTGACAATCCACCCCAACCTGCCATGCCCAGTTGCACCGGAGCCGCCCGATTGGTCACGTCAAAGGTGCGCAGGGTCTCGGCATAATCCGCCAAGTAGGCCGTGTTCCCCACCACAGCGATGTCCCGGCCGTCGCAGGTGGCGCTGGCGCCTTCAAGGGCCGGCGAGGTGGGTGTGCCCACATTGACAATGATCATCCCCGTGGTCGTAGCCAAGTAGGCGTATCCTCCGGTAACATCCAAGCCGCGTACATCGGCGGACACATTAAGCGAACCGGCCAAAACCAAGCTGGTGGGATTGGCAATATTGACCACGATAAGCCCGGCCGTGCCGGCTGCAATGTAGGCGTAGTTCCCACTAACCTTGACATCGTTGCAAGCTCCGGTCCAAGAGGTGCTCCCGCCATTGAGCACGGGCGTGTTGTTCACACTGACATTGATGGAATAAATCGTGCCGCTCCCAGCTGCGCTACTACCGATGGCAAAAACCGTATTGCCCTTGAGCGCAACTTGCATGCAGGTAGGCGTGGGAAAAAGTTCGGAGCGCAAGATGGGTTGGGCAGGATTGCCCAGATAGTACACGGAGAAGACACCTTCGGCCGCCACATAGGCATAGTGCGTGGTTTGATTGTACGCAATGTCACGTGGGAGTCCCGTGGTCAAATGTCCCACCAGGTTGACCGGGTCGGCCCAAACCGGGGTGGTTGCTGTGAGCAACAGGAGGAGTATTGAAAATTGCAGCCAACGTTTTAACATCGTGTTACCAACCTCTTTATGTATGTCTTGGGATTTATTTTTCCAGGCGTTCTTCAAAACGATAGGTCTTCCCTTCGGTATCGGTCAAGGTGAGCTCGACCCGACGGTTTTGAATGCGTCCATCTTCGTTTTCATTGGCCGCGACCGGGTTGTCCGTGCCGTGCCCCTGAGCCGATACACGCCAGGCATCGACGGTGTAGCTTGAAATCAGGCGTTGACGAATGGCTTGGGCGCGTTCTTCGGACAAGCGCTGATTAAATTCCCGGGTGCCAAGCGCACAGGCATAGCCGTCAATATGCAAGGTCCAGTTGGTGTGCGCACTTAAAAAATCCGCCAAATACTTTAGAGCTAGATCGGCGCCTGCAGTGAGCACACTTTTCCCCACGGCAAAATGCATGGCTTGCAGTTTCGAGTAATCCACGGCCGATACATGGATCGGTTCACGTGTCGGAGCCGGAGTCGGGGCCGGGGTCGCTTCCGCACGAACAGTAGGCACCGCCAAAGGTTCAGCGGCCACGCTGGGCTGGGGTGAGGTCCACGCCAAGGTCATGCCAATGCGATGGGAGCCCAAGGTATCGCTGATTTGAAACGGATAGGCAAACGCATAGTCCGCCTGGACCGCCACCGGTGAGCCGAACGGAGTGTAGCAGAATCCCATGCCGGCCGTCATTTGGTCCGAGGCCACGCCCAAGCGCAGGGCCACATGTTGCTGGAACCACCAGGTTTCCACACCCGCGGCGGCCCGCCACTCGGTTCCGCGCAGTGAAAGATCCAGGGCCGGCTGTACCGAATCCAGCATGGTGCCGAACCCCTGCCAAAGATACGCCGAGCCCACCCGCAAGGTCATGGGCACCACATCGGGTTCAAACATCCCCATATCCGCCGGCATCCCATTGGCGACGCTCAGGCCGCAGGTCCAATGCGGCAGCGGTGTTACGAGGGCCCCCAGATCCGCCGTCATACCGTTTTTTTGGTGCGTTGGGTAAAGCTCAGCTGAGGTAAACTCATTGTCCGCAATCTGCCACTGTAAAAACTTGAGGTTGACGCCTAGCCGCAGTGCATGCACGCTTTCCACCGCATGACTGTATCCGAGCGCCAAAGTGCGTTCGGAATACACCGAAGAAAAAAACTGCGTCCAGGAGGCGCCAAAAGCACCCCAGGTTTCCGAGACCGGCGCCACCGCGGCCAGAAAACTATACCCCAACCGGTCTTCCCGGCCATCGTACAAGACAGGTTTGAGTCCGCTGAAAAGATCCGCGTACATGCCGGTTGCCTGTACCGAAGAGGCGGCACTGTAGCCAGCAGGATTGAACAAAACCGCGTTGGCATCGTCTGATACCGCTGTGAAGGCCCCCCCCATGCCTGCCGGACGTACACCTAAGGTCGCGTCTTGAAAATAGGCGAACCCAGTTACGGGCATACTCGTGAGGAGCAATACCCAGCCTACGGCAAACAGAAAAGCCAAGCGTGATTGCCTTCGCTGGAAGATCATTTCTTTAAACATGTCTCAATGTCCTTTGGAAGATTGCCCAAGGTAATTGTGATGGCCAATGCCAAAAAAAGAAATAGGAGTATACCTAATGGGTGGGGTGCTGAGCAATGGAAATTTTCCCAGCCGATCCCTACAACGTCCTACCGCAAAAAAAAATGCCAGAAGGCAGGGCCTTCTGGCACAGAAACCACGAGTCGAGTAAACTCCGTTACAACGTGAACGTCACTTTGCCCAGGAATGTGCGCGGAGGTTGCAAAAACTGAACCGGACTGGTGCCGCGCACATTGCCGTGGTAGTACTGAGTGTCCAAGAGATTTTCCACACTCAGCGAAAAAAGGGCTTCGGCGCCTTCCAGCTTAAAGGAACCCACGTTCAAGTTGAGGTTGATGCATGTCCAGGCCGGAACAGTGTACACTTCGGTCTCAGGCACCGCTTGTCCGGCCGCATCGGTGGTGTACACCAAGGGGTATTTATTGGCTTCAATGAAGGTCTCGGCCCAATGATCCACGAAAAGACCGGCCGAAAGATATTCCAGGAAATCATACGCCAAGCCCAGCTTAACCTTTGTAAGCGGTATGCCTTTCACCACATCTTGATCCGCCACGCGGGTCTTGTCCGGCAAGGCATAACGAAAACCCACAAACCCGGTAAATTTTTCCAGGCCGAACCGCAGCATATCCTCAAAACCGCGGACCTTAAACGCTCCGGAGGTAACTTGTGTTTTCCACCCACTGAGCTGTCCGGCTCCACCCCCGACATAGACTTTGGAGTATAGGTTGGTCGCTTCCATGACATAGGCCGCCGCTATGTTGGTCAACTTCACTCCGCCCAAAGTCGCGTTTTGCGAATAATTCAGTTCTCCCATGTTCATGACTTGGGAATCAAGCTGTACACCGTTGTCCATACCTTGATACTCAAAAATATTCGGCGGGCGGAAGGCCCGTCCGTAGGTCAGCTTCACGGCTGAATCCGGCGTCACCATGTAGACCACAGAAGCCCGCGGCAAAACTGAGTCGTTGGTAAAGTCCTGTTTGTTGTAGCGAATTCCGAGAGTGATCTTGAGCGCATCGCTTAAGAGCATAAAGGTATCTTGCGCGAATACGGAATTTTTATTGGTGGTTTCCTTATCGACGGGCCAACCGGCCGCGATGGTATCGGAATTAATATCCGTGTACACCGCATCCTGTTGCACGCGGAAGTCGTCGATTTTCAAACGCCACCAATCGTAGCCGACAATCACATGATTGCCCGGCAATCCGGTATAGTCCAACTGCCCGGTCACGCGGTGGCGCGAGGTATCTTCAAACGATTCGCTGTGCACACGTTCCTGCAACGTATCAAAAGACGTCGCCGTACCCGCGTTGGTCGGCGTATCCAAAATCCACTGTTCATCCTCAGCCACGTTTTGATATTCCACAAATCCCTTTAACGACTCCGCCAACAAGCTGAACCGATATCCCAAGAACACTTGGCGATACCCGCGTCGCGCCTCGTTGTTGTTGTAGGCGTACTTCACGTATTCCAAACCCGCGGTGTTGGTTTCCTTAAAGAAATTATACCCCCCGTACACATCCAGAAAGCGGGCATAGAGATCCACGGTCCACGACTGTTCTGAATTGCGAAAAAGCGGAACACCGTTGTAACGGAGCGGGTCTTTGGGCGACCGGGAAAACAAGTCGTTGTTCCCGGCAAACTCCGCCAGTTTTTTCCAGTTTTGCTTGGATTTAAATTCCGACGCGCTGAACCCCAATTCCCAATCCTTCCCGTTTTTCTTATACACGCCCGCAACTTGTTCGGTATCAACCTCCCCGT
The DNA here is from genome assembly GCA_964604705.1 of uncultured bacterium. GTDB lineage: Bacteria > Oederibacteriota > JAAXVQ01 > JAAXVQ01 > JAAXVQ01 > JAAXVQ01. The sequence goes on along the minus strand of CAZSAP010000004.1, from coordinate 54,600 downwards.
ACAAGACCTCGGCTCGAGCCACGTCTTTGTCTTCTTTGTCTCCGAACTTAGTTACAATGTTGATCACACCTTGGGTGGCATTGCCGCCGTAAAGGGTTGAATTGGGCCCCTGCAGAACCTCCACCCGCTTGATACGATGCGCTGGAAAATCATTGGTCATGAAGGCTTCGCTGGCTAAAAGGTTTTGCACCTCACGTCCGTCAATCAACAACAGGGTGCCTGAAAAATTCCCCGTAAACCCCCGCTGCCCGCCGTTCAGCCAATTGTACTGCCACATCAAATCCATATTGGGAATGGCCTTAAGGATATCTTTCATATCGCGCCAGCCGTAGCGTTTGATGTCCTCTTCCGTAATCACATAGACCGTGCCCGAGGCCGCCAGGAGCGACTCCTCGGATTTGGCGGCAATGCTTACCGTAGGGATTTCCGCAAAAAACAGCAATTCCGTGGGGACCGTTTCCACCGCCGATGATTCCGCATACACACTTCCGGCCAAGAGCAACCCACCCAACAACCCTATCCCGAGTTTTAGGATGCGCATAGTTCCTCCTCATTCATGCCTTTGATGCAGCGCCTATAGCTGTCTACTTACTAGTTACGGAAACACACCGACCGACCTTGAGCCACCCAACAGGCTGCTTGCTTTCACAATGATTGCCAGGAAGCGTTTGCGATTAAACCTCACCTTATCCGTAGGGCAACCGATACTTTTGGCATTGCATAGTATTCCGCGTTCCAACGAACACGGTCTCAAGACCCGTTCGCACATTGAGGCAGGCATGTTGCAATCACATTCCGCAGGGTTACCCGAACACTCTATTTCAGCTGGCCGCTATGCCAGTCTGGTGATTATCGGGGTAGGCTTTTCTGTTCTAGTGGGTTGGTTCTTTGACATCCACACGTTGAAAAGCGTGCTTCCCTGGTTTGTGGCCATGAAAGCCAACACGGCCATTGGATTTGTCCTCTTGGGCAGTTCACTGTATTTGTTCTCGCATCGCAGCCATTGGCGAATGGCCGGACCCGTCTCTTTCGTGTGCGCCGGTCTAGTAACCTTACTGGGAATTCTCTCTTTTAGTGAATACGTCTTCACTTTGGATTTCGGCATTGACAACCTATTTTTCCAAGAAAAAGCCGGCGCCATCGGCACCCTTTTCCCAGGACGGATGGCACTCGTCACGGCCCTTAATTTCATCCTCGGCGGCAGTGCGCTGTTATGCCTTCATTTCCAACGTGCCTTGATCCTCGAACAAGTACTCGCACTTTTATCCGGACTAATCGGTTTGGTTGGATTGACGTGCTACATGTACCGCGGCACTTGGCATATCGGCATTGGCGTGTATGCACAAATGGCCTTTCATACCGCGTGTCTCTTTATGATTTTTTGCATCGGCATGCTCTTAAACCGGCCCACCGTAGGTATGATGCGCCTTGTGACTTCCCAAAGTATGGGTGGCTGGCTGATCAAGCGTTTATTTCCGATTGTGCTTACAATACTCATTTGCCTGGGTTGGTTAAGAATCTGGGGTGAACAAAAAGGTTTCTTTGAAAACGCTCTCGGCACCGCGCTGCTTATCGTCATTCTTTTAGTTTTGCTCTCAGGGGTGATCTATTGGGCGGCCGTGGCCCTTGAACGCATGGAAGAAGAAAACAAACAAACGGCGTTGCAAATCAAAGAAACCCGCGATCAATTCGAATTGATTTTTTCCACCAGTCCGGACGGGGTGCTCATCTCCGGGTTGGATGGCACCATTGTTAACAGCAACGAATCGTTTGCCTTGCTTACCGGGTACACCCGTGATGAACTCCTAGGAAAATCCATCTATGCGCTCCATATATGGCAACATGCTGACGAACGAGACAAGGTAGTTAGCATTCTAAAAACCAATGGCTATTGCGATAACTTCGAAGCCACTTTCCAGCGAAAAGATAAAACCCTGATTACGGGCCTGCTCTCAGCCAAGATCATTGCTTTCCAGGGACAGCCGCTCATTTTGAGCATCACCCGAGACATCACCGAGCGCAAACAAGCGGAAAGAAACGCCCTGCTCATTTTTAAGACGCAAGCGCAACTGCTTCAACTGAATACCCTCGAAGACGCCTTCCGCTTGATCGGAGAAACCATTCACGAGCTCATTGGCGACGGGTATGTGTTTGTTTGCCTCTTGGATGAAGTCAAAAAAGGAATCCGGGTTATAGCGAGCTTAGGCATGGGTGACTTTGTTGACAAAATCACACCGCTCTTTGGTTTTGATCCTTCCCAAATGTTCTATCCCTTGGAAGAGATGCCTGCCGAAACCCTGCAGTCCTACCGGAGCGGAAAATTAAACGTATTGCCCGAAGGGATCTACGATTTGGGCAACCGAAAATTCCCAAAGGTCATGTGCCTTACGGCTGAAAAACTTTTGGGAGTCCATGCGGTACACACCATTGGATTCACCTGGTACGACCAACACTTCGGTGGGTTGGTCATTATGGCCAAGCGCAACATCTCCTCACTGACCATTACCATCGAAACCCTGGTCGGACAGGCCAGTCTTACCATTCGGCGTCTATGGATTGAAAAAGAGCTACGGCTCAGAAACATTATGCTATCCACACAGCAGGAAGCCACCCTCGATGGGATCTTGGTCGTTGATGATCATGGTTCCGTTCTTTCTACCAATCGCCGTTTTCAAGAAATGTGGGGGATTCCCGATGCCATTTTAGCAACAAAAGACGAGGCCGTGCTCTTACCCGCGCTTCTGGCTCAGGTCGTGGAACCGGAAATATTCCTAAATAAAATCCGCAGTTTATCAAAAGCCCCCTCGTTAACCAGTCAAGATGAACTCACCCTCAACGACGGCCGTGTTTTCGATACCTACTCCACCCCGATGAAAGATACCAAGGCTGATCCCCTGGGGCGCATTTGGTTTTTTCATGACATTACTCAGAAGCGGGCTTTGCATGAGCAGCTTTTCCAAGCCCAAAAAATGGAATCCATCGGACGGCTTGCGTCCGGCATTGCGCATGAAATCAATACGCCGGTACAATACATCGGCGACAATGTTCAGTTTTTGCAGGATTCCGCACAGGCTGTTTTTGCTCTTACCCAGGAGTTGCTCGGCGCCTACCAGGAATACGGCACCCACATGTTCCCCGCGGACCTACGGATGCGTTTGGACGACCGCTTAAGGTCTACGGACATTGATTTTTTGTATTCGGAAGTGCCCCAAGCCTTCAAGCAGACCCAAGACGGCATCAATCGTATCTCCACGATTGTCCGAGCCATGAAAGAGTTCGCACATCCGGGAGACACAGAAAAGACCTTAACCGATATCAATCACGCCATCGAAAGCACCCTTATTGTCGCACGCACAGAGTGGAAATATGTGGCGGATGTGGTAACCGATTTAGATCCCGGTCTCCCTCTTGTTCCCTGTTTGGTGAATGAATTTAATCAAGTTATTCTAAACATGGTAGTCAACGCGGCCCACGCCATTACCGAATCGCTCGGAAAAAAGGCATTGAAACCCACAGGAGAAAAAGGAAAAATTACCCTGACAACGCGGGCTACAGATACCCATGTTGAAATCCGCATTTCCGACACAGGGAACGGAATACCCGAATCAATCCGCAGTAAAATATTCGATCCTTTTTTCACCACCAAGCCCGTGGGCCAGGGAACCGGCCAAGGCTTGGCCATTGCGCGCAATGTCATTGTAAAAAAGCATAATGGAACCATCGATGTCGAATCCACCGTAGGGCAAGGAACCACCTTTATTCTCCGTTTGCCGCTGGCATAAACTCCACAAACAAGCGGAGCTTTCACTTCGCCCGCTCTGCCCGCTTGCCCCCAAAGGCATGAATGGTCCGGGTGCCGGCGAGGCAGCGCCCGCCGTGCACCACCCGGGCCGGGATGTACAGCTCTTGCCCCGGATGGAGGGTGACCACCGTGCTGGGCAAGGTTATGGTATACTCGCCGTGCACACAGACCACGTACTCATCGTAGTCATGCGCGTGTTCGGCCGAGGTGCGGTCCGTACGGCAGGTCCAAAACGCCATCTGGCTGCCTTCAACGCCGTCAAACACATACCCTTCGATATCCTGAGTATGCTGCGACCCCGAGGCGATCCGGTTGGACGGATGCTTCATAAACATTGGAAAATCCTGCATGGAGTCTCCTCGTTTGGCTTAGGATGCGAAATCGTGATTGCCTTAAAAAAAATGGGTGATCGAAAAATTAAAATCAAAGGGCAGCCAGGCATTGGAGACCCCGGCATTAACTGTAAAATCCACATATTTCGTAGCCCAGCCAAAACCGCCACCGGCCCCCACGTATTCCCAACGCGGGCTGGCTTCGTGCGAAGCGCCGACATACACCAGGAGCCGTTTGTTCCGCTTTTGCAGCACATCAAACTGAACCTGGGTGCCGTAATATGAGTTTTCCCAAGTCCCCTGGGGCAGACCTGAAAGTGTCCAACGGAAGCGTCCAAATCGCAAGGTGTTTTGCAAACCTACCCCGCCGGAAAGACCCAGCGCTCCACCCAACCCCCAAATTTCATTCCGGGAGACCGGAGGCGCATCTTCACTCTCCGGGGTTTGAATTTTAAGTACTTCGGATCGAGCAACATGTTGGGCAGGTTCGATGTCCGCGATTTTAAAAACCACCTCAGCCTGATCCATATGGACAAGGGTTCCCACCCACCGCGCCCCATTCTTCAAGTAAATGCGGTCTTCCGCCTGCAGATTCAAGGGCAGCATAAAAAAAAGGCATGCTCCTAAAAAAAACCTGAACATCGTTACCCCTTCCCTCTCTGGCCAAGCGTTTTAAGCTTGGACAAAACCCGGGTCTTTCCGCCTCAGAGCGTACGCGTCTAAAAAAAGTGCGTGAACGATAGTCCTATGTTCATGAGCATCGAACTATCCGACGAACCCATGCCCGCGGACAAAGCCAACTCCGCCCAGGATAAATCCCATGCAAACCCAGCCCCAAGATTTTTATTCAAGAATTCATGTTCGAAGATCCTCGCTTTGGAGAGACTGCCCAAACCAAAAAAGCGCTTGTGCGCCCATTTCACAAAGTTGTACTGCAACTGGGTTTCCAGGAAATAGCCATCATAGTCGTAGGTGACGTACTTCAGGTACGATACGTTCCACTGACAGCGCCAAATCCGGATCGCGTTTTGCAAACCTACGCCGCCGTAGGCGTTCAAGCAAACCCCCACACCCCAAAAACCTTCATCGGTCCTCAAGGGCTCAACCGTGGTTTCCGTGGCCCGTATTTCTTTGACCGCTTCTTTGGGTATGATTTGATCCTGATCCACTGCTTCCGATCGTACCACCACTTGTTTTTCATCCATGGAGACCACGGTCCCAATCAACACCGAACCGTTTCTTAAGATAATTTTTTCTGCTGAGACACCACAAACAAAGTTCGCCAGACACAACACGATCCCGAACCAAACTTTCATAATCAGCTCCATTCTTCAAACACCTTTACGGTTCCACCGGTTTAGCTTGCGTTGGGACCACTTTTTCCCCGCCCTCACCTTGACGCGGATATTTCTCAACATTGCCCAGATCAATTAAAAAGAACGTGCACCGCCCGGTGGGATCCATCTCCCCGACCAGGTGATACTCGATCTCCCCGGCCTTTTCATGCGTTACTTGGTAGTACAACTGGACCACTCTTTTTCCTGGAACCACTTGGGTGGATGTGATGACGGCTTTTTTTATGGCTCCGTATTTTTCCATAATGGCCTGCCAATCGGCGCTGAACTGCTGCAGTGAAAATTTGGGATTGTACTTAGCCCCGGGAGAAATGTATTGATCGTAGGCACTTTGGTACTGCCCGCGCATCAGTGTTTGCAAAAAGGCATCCCCGACAGCCACAAATTTGGCCGGATCCACCGGAAGCGTCTTCTTAGGTGCGCCACATCCAGCCATGACCAAACCCAAAACCAAAATACCAGCCCAAAATCGTTGCATACAGTTATCCCTCCCTTTCAAATAAAATAGCGGCTTTGCCAGCTAACAGTTTAGCATATTTACCCCCAAAACCAAATCACTCTGCTCCTCTGTGCATAATTTTCGATCATTCTGCTATAGTTTTCGTTCCATTCACTCGTTACTTGGGTATATACTTCCACACCTTATTCAACGAGAGGAACATCACCATGACATTCAGACCGACAAACACGCTGGTCCTTGGTTTAATGCTAGCCTTTGCTGCCCCTTCCTGGGGAGCAGAGGGTATTTGGGACGCCAACGGCAGAGTCGTTTGCAACGCGACGGGTTCCCAGAGCGGTTCCATCATTATTCCCGATGGGAGTGGTGGATCGTTATTGGTATGGGAAGACTTTCGCAATGGAAACGTCGATATTTTCGCCCAACGATTAAACGCCGCCGGAGTGCCCCAATGGACTGCCAACGGTGTGGCGATTTGTACCGCGGCTGACACCCAGTGTCTCCCGCAAGTATTGGCGGACGGGACCGGCGGCGCGTTCATTATCTGGCAGGATAAACGCAACGGCACCAACTATGCATTCTACGCCCAATACATTAACAGCACCGGTACGGTGCAGTGGACCTCCAATGGCGTGTTGGTCAGCGACTCCAGCGGCAACATTTACAGCAATGTTAATCCGGCGCCGGTCAGTGATGGAGCGGGCGGCTTCATCATGGCTTGGCAGGACTACCGTAGTACCGAGTACCACATTTACGCTCAACGCTTAAACGCCTCCGGTGTTGCTCAATGGACCGCCAACGGCGTGGTCGTGGTCAATGCGGTGCTCAGTCAAGTCAGCTCCAAAATGATACCCGACGGGTCCGGCGGCGCCATTCTTTGTTGGGCGGACTATCGCGGCAGCGAGTATCAGGTATATGCCCAACGCATCAACAGTTCCGGTGTAGCCCAGTGGGCCGCCAACGGTGTCGTGGTTTCTTCAGCAGCCAGTACTCAGTACATGCCTGAAATGATATCCGACGGCGCGTCCGGCGCCATTGTCGTTTGGGAAGACTACCGCAACGGCGATATGGATCTCTACGCTCAACGCCTCAATGCTTCGGGTGTTATGCAGTGGACGGCCAACGGAGTGGTTGTAGCCGTGGCCGCCAACGAGCAGGAAAACCAAGCTATTGTCACAGACAATGCCAACGGTGTGATTGTTGCTTGGGATGATTTCCGCAGCGGTACCAACTATCGTGTCTATGCCCAACGACTCAATGGCTCAGGTGTGGCTCAGTGGACCGCTAACGGCGTGCTTCTGTGTTCAGACGTTCATGACCAGTACAGCCCCAAGATCGCCGAAGATACTGCCGGTGGTGCCATCATTACCTGGGAAGATTACCGCGCCGATGGGGTGGATGCCGACCAATACATTCAACGGATCAATGCCGCAGGAACGCTGCAGTGGCCCAGTGCAGGCGTAGTGCTTTCGGATGCCACAAGTTCCCAAGGAAACCAACGGATGGCCCCCGACGGTGCCGGTGGGACGTGGGTTACCTGGACAGATTATCGTAGCGGCACCGGGGACATTTATGTCCAGCGCATGGTCCGCTTGCACCCGCAGCTGGGGAGCATCTCACCCAACACCGCCAACCAAGGCGCCACTGTCAATGCCACGCTCACCGGCAATTACTTTACGGATAGCACAGGCTCTCTCACCGGTGTACGTTTAACACTTAGCGGGCAATCTGACATTGTCGCCACGAACGTGTCCGTCACCGATGCCCAACATGCCACCTGTGATTTCAATCTCGCGACCGCAGTCCCCGGCGCTTGGCAAGTGGTCGTGACCGACACGTTCTCACAAAGTTCCGCAGAAAGCGTCACACTTACGGTCTCGGTTCCCTTGAATTCACCCACCCCAACTCCAACCTCAACCGCTACACCTACCATGACATCCACACCGACTTCCACCGCGACCTTGACGCCGACGCCGACGTCCACCTGCAGCACTACACCCACTGTAACCTTGACCTGCACCCCAAGTCCATCCGCTACTCCTTCGCTTACCGGAACGGCGACGCGAACATTCACGTCCACACCCACGGTGACGCTAACGTTCACCCAAACATCCACCGGTACCGTAACACCTGTGAACACGGCTACCCCAACCCCAACCCCCAGCTCCACACTCACACCTACGCATACATTGACATCTACCTTCACTCGAACCACAACCTATACGTACACGCCCACGACCACTGCCACCACGGTACTCAGCGCCACACCGACCCTAACCGCCTCTTCCACCTCCACGGTCTCCCCTACACTTACTGTTAGTGGAACCATTACACTCACAGAGACTGCCACGCCTATGTTCAGTTCCACCCAAACCCCAGAAGTTACAGCCACTGTGACCGCCAGTAGAACCGAAACCGCCCTGGCCACAGATACACCGCGAGTCCTTTGGGAAGGTGAATGGCGTGCATTTCCAAATCCAGCACGTGATAAAGTTACCTTTATCGTCGGCCCCAGTCCCTCGGGCGAGGTGTCCATCACGATGTTCAATGTGTTAGGGGAAAAAGTTACGGATCTGCATGCCACCCTACCGACCCAAGGATTGCATCCAGTGGTGTGCGACTGCCGATCGTTGAGTCCCGGGATCTATTTGGTCTACATAACGACACGCGATCAGCAAAAATGGCTCAAGCTGGCAATCGTTCGGTAAAGTCCCAAACTGGCTCCCACAGACAGTCGAAGATTTCAGGGAAACACGGGTCCCCTGACGCAAACGTTCCGGTCTCTGTTCCTTCCTTTCTCACTTGGGGTGTTTCGCCCCCAAGCTCCCGCCTCAGTTCTAGGATGAGGCGTTGGACACAGCACCCCCTTGTGTTTGGTTCCGCCCGGGGCACAGCCAGCTCCGCACTGGCCGCCGACAAAAAGATTTAGCTTTTTCGATGCCTGAGGCGTTACGGGCGGTTGGGACCGTACGGGTATGGAATCAGGCGGTCGTACTCTTCCTGCACTTGCGAAACGACCGTGTCGGAGAGCAAGGCTTCTACCGTGGAGTCTTGGCCAAGCCGGTGCACATTGCACACATCCACGTTCGGGAAAGTTTGAAAAATCCGTTCCGGATTCTCCCGGTACGCGTCCGAGGCCCAAAGAATCATGGGCAGGCTCACGGTTTGGGGATGGGCGGTCACACCGTCGGCCGCAGAAAAACCGGTGGCCCACAGCGCATGAAAATCCCGCATGATGCGCAAAGGGACCACCAGACTGAAGGTTGGCAAAGGACGCATGAACACTTCGGTAAATTCCGCCAAGGTGTATTCACCGCTGTGCTCGTCCACCGAAAGCTCCGGATGATCCAAGCGATCCAGCTCCTCACGAAACACCTGGCGATTGCTCAAGGCACCGTACCCCAAGCGGCGGGCAAAGGGACTGGGTGCGTCCGGCTTTACAATCATGAGATCGGCCAAGGTCTTCACCTTGATAAAAAACTTAAGCGAGTCCAACTCGTACAAACCCTGCTGCAACTGACGGTCCATCCGGTCGCGTTCCCGCCCGAAAAAAAGCGGCGACCCTCCGGGATTTTGCAAGGACGGATTGACGGCCAAAACCCCGGCCATGCCCTCGGCGCAGCGTGAGTCTCCGGCCACGGTGGCCGTCAGCCAATCAAACCCGTCGCCCCAGGTCACCACGGCAAATTGTTTCTCCTGCGCCCGAACGTAGGCGAGGGTCAATTTCAAATCCTCGGTATAGTCCCGCAGGCTCCATTCCGAAACATCGCGCATGATCTCCTTGTCGGGACGGTAAAAGGGCAAATTGTTGTTCCGGGAAACCATAACGTAAGCCCGCACCCCGCTTTGGGCCAGTCGGTCCATAATCTTGCTGCTCCAGGCCGCGCCGATTTGCATGCTGGGAATCACCAAGACGGCCCGTGGTTGCGGGTGGGCGGGCGAGACCACCACCTGCGCCTTGGTGTAGACAAAGTGGCGCGTCTCACGCCCTACACCCAGGGTCACGGTTGAGTAAGCCGAGGATTCCCCTGGGGGGGATTTCACTCGCGCGATCATCTCTTTGAATTCACCAAACCCCGTTGTGCGGTAAATCACAAAGCGGTTCAAATTGTACTGATGGGTTTTGGCCGAGTTGCCGTCGTCGTTCACGCCCAGACCCAAGCGGTAGTGTGCCTTCACCAGATTCAAGGTCGCATGATCGTACATGCCAAAGGGATAGGCAAACGTGTCCAGAGGGCGCCCCAAGCGCTTTTCCAAAACCGCCTTGGACTCCAGCACTTCATGATTGAGAACCTTGCTTGAAACACGCCGCAACACCGGATGGGTGTAACTATGGCAGCCAAATTCAATCAGGGGATTGTTCTTCAATGTCTCCAATTGTGTGTATTTCAAGTAAGGTCCGTGATCCAGGACCATCGGGTACAGGTACAAGGTCATGGGAACGTGATGCGCCTGGCTGATGGGCAAAACATTGGCTACATCCCCCCAGCCGTCGTCCACGGTCACGGTCACACTGTCCGAGACCGCCGGGGCCGTGCTCCCGTAGGCTTGGACCAGCTCCGAGACACGCGCAAAGGGAATGTTCTGGGATTTAATGTAGTTTACCTGCCACTCGTACACATCCGGCAAGACCGAATAGATTTCTTCCAATGAATTGGTGAAGCGGTGGTAACACAAAGTTACATTGTCCGCCCAGGCCGTGAGCCCGCAGAGAACCCAACCCCACAACAGTATTCCTCGGACGATCCACTTCCCCAGCATGCGCATCGAATCCTCATCTTTGTCTGTATAGCGTAAGTATCGGCCGAACAACCTCTCGCTCAAGGCTCAACCGCTTCCTATATATACAGTATTTTTAAAAATGATCAACCGCTCCTCATCATTGAGCCTTTACTAAGCTGCGGTGTGAGATAAAGCTTTTCGAGAATAGGCAGCTCTTATGCTCGCAAAAGCGATGGGTGGAAGAGTAACGCCCATAGCGTCCTCTCCGGCGGTTAAACATTGGGACGGGATTAAAACGGCCGGGTAGCACGTAAACGAGAAAATGGCCAAAGAGGTGGTCGGCGCGTTATGGAGCTGCCTATTCTCGAAAAGCTTTATCTCACACCGCTTATATATGGTTTCCTGCTGGACTTCGATCTCCAAAATCGCTATCATCGGACTATTCAAATCCAAACGTCCGCTGTGGATGCAGGTCTTTTGAGTACGACCATCCACCCGCAGTCCGCTCTTCAAATTCTCGGAGGTGTTGCATGAAGCGCAACCAACTGATCACCGCAGGTTTGTTTCTGCTCTCCCTGACCGGCATCCTAGGCCTCGGACATTTTTCCTGGAAGGCCATGGTCTGGCTGGTTCAATCCCTGACCCACGCGTGGTGGCTCTGGCTCCTGGTCTTCACCTTTGCCGGCGGAGCCGTCCGCCGCTGGGGCTTCCAACGCCCGGCCCTTTGGGGGCGCGCCCTGCTGCTCAACTTCGTCCTGTACACCCTCGTCTTCCACGGCATCTTTTGGCCAACGAGTGCCCAGCCGACCCTGCTCATCCTTTGGCCCTTCTGGCATCTGCTCTGGGCCTTGGACCTTTTGGTTTTGGATTGGCTGAAGCAAAAACACGAAGCCTTAAACACCCAAGCCCAACCCCGCCCCTGGCTCTATGTTCCGGTGATCACCGTACTCCTGGGCGCTTACTGGGTCCTGCTCTCGCCTGCGGCCCATGCTGTGATTGAAACCGCGCCCTCGGCCGTGTTGTTCTGGTCGGTCATACTCTTGCCGCTCTTAAGCGGGCGCCTTCGCCAAACCCTCTATCAAAAAAACAGCAGCTATCTGGTGGGTGTCTTCATCAACTATATTGTGTTCCAACTCTTAGCGGTCTTTAACCCCCTGGAAGCCCAGACCTGGAACATCATTGATCTTTCCGGTGTGTACGCCGCCCTCTGGCTGCACGTCTTCTACGAATACCCCTGGGCTTGGCTCCAGTGGCTGGCCGACCTCAAAGCTTGGAGAGAACGCTTCCGCCGCGTCGCAGAATGGTTCAAGCACCTCACCGCCCACGCGGCACCGGAGCCCACTTCGAAATGGGGCAAATTTTTCTCAGGGCGCGCCCTGGTGGGATTTGTATCCCAGCATCGCAAAATCCTCTCCTTGAGCCTCCTGGCCATCGTGCTGGTGGCGGTTTTGATACCGGTTACGAAAAAAGTCTACCGCAACTTTTTCGTGGACATTCTCGAATTCACACCCCAAGGCGAAGTCTACGAGCGCACCTCGTTGCGCCTTACCTTCTCCGATGCGGTTAAGGTGACCGGCGATATCGAGCAAATGGATTGCTTGACCATCACCCCGACTTTGCCCGGTTCCTATCGCCTGGTGACCGATAAAACCCTGATGTTCATTCCCTCCGAACCGCTCAAGCCTTCCACCCAGTACACCGCGATCTTTGCTCCGGGTAAAAAACTGTCGGGCGTAAAAAAGCGTTTGATCGCAACGGCCAAGACTCGTTTCTATACCCCCCGCTTCCGTGTTACGGGTTCGAACTTGTTCTACAACGTCGACAGCATCACCGGCGAGGAAATGGGTGTGGTCGCACAGCTGGACTTCAACCATCCGGTGCAAGCCACGGACTTGCGCAAATGCACCGAACTGCTCCTCAATGGCAAGACCGCGCCTTTTGAAATTGAAAAATCCGTCTCCAACACCCGCTATTACCTTAAGATCGCAGGCATCAAACCCCAGGAAAAGGACCAATCGGTTTCTCTGACCGTCTCGAAAAAACTTAACTGCATCAACGGCACCGACGGATTGGAGCGCGATTTCCAAAAGGAACTCGCCTTACCCGCCAAACCCAAGCTGGAAGTCTCCGAAGTCAAGCTCTGGCACGAACCCGGAACAACGTTGGTAAGCATTCTTTTCAACCTGCCGATTTCGCAAGCGGAAGTCAAACGCTGCGTGCGCCTGGACCCCGAGGTTCCTTTCACGGTTGAGACCGAGTATGCCTACGCTGTGTTGCGCGGGCATTTCAAGCCCAACGTCAACTACACCGTCAAGATCAACCAAGGCCTGAAAGCCCGCACCGGACAGGCCCTGGAAGAGAGCCGCGAACAAGAGATCTGCATCACCGACTTGCCGCCGCAAGTCAAATTCGCCCGCGAGGGGAACGTGCTTTCCCTCAACGGCCCCAAAACTCTGGAGATCAAGACCATCAACCTGGATCAAGTCCGGGTCACGATTCAAAAAGCCTACCGCAACAACCTGGTGGAGTTTCTGGACAACCCCGAATACCCTCCGCGCATGCGTTCCATCTACGAAGGCACCTACGACGTGGAAGAAGGGCAGATCAACGAGGAAGTCTCGCAATATGTGAACCTGAGCAAGTTCCAGAACGAGCCGTACAAGGGCATGTTCAAAATCGATCTTACGGATCCTCAGACCTACGAGAACAAAGCTTCGGCCTGGTTTCTGTGTACGGACTTAGGGCTGGTGGCCAAGCAATCCGGGGACGATCTTTTAGTCTATGTGCTCTCGATTGACACCCATGTGCCCCGGGGCGGGGTCGCGGTGGAGCTCTACAGCACCGACAACCAGGTGATGGACAAGCAGATCACCGACGGTTCCGGGCGCGCCACCTTCACCCAATGGCGCAACCATGCGTACAAGCTCTACCCGCGCTTTTTGGTGGCCAAGAGTGAGGACGATTTTTCCTTCCTCGAATTCTCCCGCAGCGAACTGAATCAATACCAGTTCTCCATTGGCGGCGATCCGCACGACCGCAAGAACCTGGAAGCCTTCCTCACGCCTGAACGCGGCGTGTACCGCCCGGGTGAGACCGTGCACTTGACGGCCATCATCCGCAATGCCGACAACTCCCTCCCGCCGCAACTGCCCTTGCGCCTGGAGGTGCGCGATCCGCGCAACAGCCTGCTCAAGCAAATGACGGTCCGGGCCAACGAGAACGGCCTGGCCACCGTGGATCTGCCCATCCCCGGCGATGCCCTCACCGGCCAGTACACGGCCCGCATGCGCACTCTCGAAAAAGAAGAGCCGGCGGGCACGACCACGTTTAAGATCGAAGAATTCATTCCGGACAAAATCAAAGTCGAGGTCAAAACACCCAAGACCCCGCTCGCGGCAGGCGCACCTTTAAAATTCTCGGTCTTCGCGCGCCAAATGTTCGGCCCGCCTGCGGCCAAGAGCAAGGTGGTGACCTCGGTGCGTTTTTACTCGCGCCTCTTTGCGCACGCCAATTACCCCGACTACACGTTTGCCGATGAGAGCGCATCGTTCCAGGACCAGGAACTGGATCTCGGCCAAGACCAGCTTGATACTGCGGGCACCAAGGAGTACTCGGTGGCACTCCCGCTCATGACACCGCCTTCGGCCCTGAAAGCTTACATCTACTCTGAAGTGTACGACTCCGGCGGGCGTCCGGTGAGCGCGGCCGGGTATGTGGACATCAATCCCTACTCCCACTACCTGGGGGTGGCTTTGGAGAACAAGGCCCCGTACCTGACCAAGACCGCCGTGAAGCTTAAGCTGGCCGCGATCTCCCCAGAGGGCAAGCCGCTCACGCTCTCCAAAGTGCGCTTGGTCATCAAACGCAAAGCCTGGTACTCCATCTTCCGTTCCAGTGACTGGGGACGCTCCGGATATCAGTCGGCCTCGTACGAGGAGTTGATTACCAACAAGGAGATTGATATCAAGGGCAAGGGCAGCTACACCTTCACGCCGGACTTGGAGGGCGAGTACAAGGTTCTGCTCATCAGCCCCGAAGGCATGCGCAGCAGCCTTAACATCAATGTGGTGGGTTCCGGCTACGACGTCGCCAGCCTGGAGTCTCCGGAAAAACTCAAGATCGTGCTCGATCAAAAAGCCTACGCGGTTGGCGACGAAGCCAAAGTGTTTGTGCGGGCGCCTTTCCCCGGCAAACTCTTTCTAACCTTGGAACGGGAAAAAGTCTACGAGACTCGCATTGTGGACATGCCCGGACGCGAGACCACGGTCTCCTTCCCCATCACCACCGACCACCTGCCCAATGTCTATGTCGTGGGTCTGTTGGTCCGCAAACCCGATGCGGCCTTGAAGACCCTGCCCATGACCTCGTTTGGCGTGGAGCCCTTGACGGTCAAGACCGAGGCCAAACGGCTGGGCTTGAACTGGACGATCGCTTCCAGTGTGAAATCCGCGGACGGCATTGACGTCGTGCTCGATGTGCCCAATGCCAACGAGCGCACCAACGTGGTCTTGGCCGCCGTGGATGAAGGCATTCTCCAAATTACGGGATTTGCCACACCGAACCCACTTGAGTATTTCTACCGCAAGCGCAGCTTAACCACGCTTTCCTACACCATCCTCAACCTGCTCTTGCCCGATGTGCTGGCCAAGAAGTTCGCCATCGGCGGCGGTGATCTCGGTGAGTTTACACGGCGACACTTGAACCCCGTGCAGGCCAAGAAGAAAAAATCCCTGGCGCTCTTTTCCGGGATTCTACGTCCCGATGCCGACGGCAAAATTCGCTATCATTTCAACACGCGCGGCTTCAACGGTGAGGTGCGCGTGATGGCCCTCGGCGCTTCGGGAGACCGGTACGGTTCCAGTGCCAAATCCGTGACCGTGGCCGATCCCATTGTCCTTATTCCCAACTTCCCGCGTTTCCTGGCACCGCAAGACACGTTTCAGATTCCCGTGGAAGTGTACAACAAGCTCGGACGCGACGCTCAGATCACGGTGCGTCTCACGGCCACCGATCCCGTGACCCTGACCGGCGTTCCGGCTGTGCAAACCTTCTCCCTGCAAAAAGAAGAACAGAAAAAGCTCATCTTCCAGGGCGAAGTAAAAAACAACGCCGGGGTGGCCAAGTTGCGCGTCTCGGCCCAAGCCGGGACCTACGAAATTGCCCAAGAGGAAGAAGTGAGTGTCCGACCGTTTACGACCTTACGTTCAACCGTGAAGCACGGTACAGTAAAACCCGGCAATGCCATCACCCTCAAGGTTCCCGGAGGATTCATTCCCTTTGGGCAACGCCTCCGACTCAACACCTCGGGCAATCCCATGTTTCAATATCTTGGCGTTTTGGATGCTCTGATCACGTATCCGTACGGTTGCGGCGAACAAGTCACCTCGCAGGCGTTTCCCCTGCTCTACTACAAGGACCTGGGATTTGCCACCGGGCGTTTTGCCCAGCGCGCGAATGCCGTGGATGAGTACGTGCAAGCCGCCATTTTGAAACTGGAAAAGCTCCAGTTGGAAGACGGCGAGTTTGCACTCTGGCCCGGCGGAACCTCGGGCGGGCATTGGTTGGATACGTACATTGCCCACTTTTTGCTTGAAGCCCAGCGCAAAGGCTACACCGTCGATGCTGCGGTCATGAAAAAAGTGAAGGCTTTTGTCACAGCCGGAAAAACCGTGGCCGAGGAGAAACACCCCAGTCGTTTGGATCGACGCAACCAAAACGAAGACCGCGCACCCATTGAGCCGTACATGCTCTACCTCAAGGCCCTCATGGGTGAACCGGACAAGGAAGGCATGAGCTTTATTCTGACCAAACAACTGGCGACCCTGCAGGAAGCCGATCGCGCCCTGCTCTCGCTTACGTATTCTGAAATCGGTGACAAAGAAACGGCTGAAAAAATCCTCACCCCGGATTTCAAGAGCCGTTTCCTCTACCGTGAGCAGTACGGTTCCTTCAACTCCTCGGTGCGCAACACCGCCATGTACCTGGCGGCTTTGGCCCAGGCCAATCCGGCCTCGCCGCGTATTCAACCGTTGATTGCCTACTTGACCGAGCAACTGGAAAACGGCCAACTGGGGAACACCCAGGAAAACGCCTGGATGCTCATGGCCTTGTCACGCGTGTACACGCAGGAAGCCCCACCGGTCAAGACTGAGATCTTGGCCAACGGGCAACCTTACAAGACCTTGGAAGGCACGGATTTAAACGTGGAAGATACGGGTTTGACAGGAAAGACCCTCACACTGAAAAACACCGGGGCAGCGCCTTCGTTCTATTTCCTCATGACCGAGGGCACGCCTTTGGCCAAGTCCACCAAAAGCACCTCGCACGGATTGAACATCGAGCGGTCCTTCCGGGATGCTTCGGGCAAGGAACTCAACCTAACCAATGTTCCCCAGGGGAGTCTCGCCGTGGTGACGTTGACCATCTCGGCCACCAAGGAAACCGTGCGCAATGTGGTGGTGGTGGATGTATTGCCTTCGGGCTTTGAGATCGAGAACCCGCGCCTGGCTTCACGCGGACAGCTGGGATTTGATCCGAACATAACCCTCTCACCGCAATACCAGGACATTCGCGAGGACCGGCTCTTGGTATTCTGTGACGCCATCGAGGGATCGCAGACCTTCTCCTACACGGTTCGGGCCGTCACTCCCGGGCGCTTTGTGATTCCCAATGCCTTTGCCGAGGCCCTGTACGACCCGGCGATCAAGGCCGAATACTATGAGCCCAAGGCACTTGTGGTGGTGGAGAACAACGGGCAGTAATCGTTTGCGGCTATACAATTACATATAGGAATACTCACATTGGCATTCCCCTCCCCAGGATATGGAGGGAGGGGCTAGGGGAGGGGGTTACTATACGTGCTAATTCACTTATCCCCTCACCTGTCGCCGCTTGACCGCGGCGCCGTCCTCTCCCCCAAGGGGAGAGGAATCTAAAAATAAATCTAACCAGTATTTAATGATGATGTTCGGTTGTATGCTGGTGAGCGTGCACGTGCACCTGATCGCGATGGCGGTGCCGGTGGACATGAATGAGATTGTGATCTTGTAGAAAAGCTTCATCGCCCAAAAGTTCAGTCGGCGGCAGACTGTGCACAACGGTCTTTCCGGACGCTTGCTCACTCAACCAAAGTAATATCGATGGGTTAAGAAAGTGGTATAACCCCAAATCATATTTTTTTCACCACTGGCTGCTGAATTTACGAAACAGTCCAAATTATTACCCCTACTAATTTCGCTCCGGGAATTAGTAGGGGTATGTTCTAAACTTTTTAATCTTATGCCCTAGTATAGCCACGGTATATAACGTTTAGTTCCTTGGCTATACTGAACATACTTTTCTCCGTGGACCTCCAAAAGATATTCTTCTTCATAACGTACCTGGACTTCTAGAAGTAAAAAGAAAACAATAATCCAGATCGTAAAAAGGACAGTCGGAAATATCAGCCATACCCCTAAACAAAGTGTGAAAAGTCCGGTGTAGGTCGGATTTCTAATGTATTGGTAGATGCCATTGGTGATTAAACCGGATTTAGCCGTGGCATCAATACCTACACGCCAGGAATCACCCATAGTGCTTTGTGCAATACGGCAAATTGCCAACCCCGCCAGCGCAATTAGAAATCCTGCCATATCGAAATAAAACGAATCAAAAACAGCATACGGTCTCATGAGACTATTTGAGCTTGAAAAGAAAACATGGCTTGCAATAAGAACTACTACGAGCATCGTGAGCAATTTGCTCATCGCTGCAAAATAGAGTTGGGTTGGACGTTGATCCGACGCCAACACTTCCGGATCAATTTTGAATTGTTTCTTCATTTCCTTTCTTTTAATTTTCCACAGCCCTAAGTACCCCAAAAAAAGTGTTGAGACCATTACCCCTTCGATTATTCTCATGGTTGTGTATCTCCTCATGGTATTCGATTAAATTGCCTGTTCACCGGTTTCCCCAGTCCTGATGCTGTGTAACTCTTGGATGTCATATACCACCACTTTGCCGTCCCCCCTTCTACCCGTATGGGCATGCTTCTTAATGGCATCAGTGATTTTTTCGCATTCTTCGTCAGAACTTAGAATTTCTAATTTTAGTTTGGGCGAGGCGTCAACATGGTAATCCATTTCATGGCAAGGATAACTTTCATCTTTTTCCATGCCTAAACCTTTGATTTCCATCATAGACATACCTCGAATGGTGAGTCCTCGCAGAGCGCCCTCTACCTTATGCAACATAAAAGGTTGAATATAAGCTTCGATTTTTTTCATGCAAACCCTCCATTTAAGTGATGGCGGTTATGTTGTCCGCCCCAATGTTTCTTCTTCATCCGGATTGATGGCAAACCATTTGTACAATGCAGGTAATATTAGGAGCGTCAAAATAGTAGATGAAACCAATCCACCTACAACCACGCTCGCGAGGGGCCGCTGGACTTCAGATCCAACTCCGGTGGACAGCAACAAGGGGATCAATCCGAAACCTGTTATGATGGCGGTCATTAAAACCGGACGCAAACGCAAAAGTGATCCGGTCATAACCGCTTTATCCACTTTCATTCCTTCTCGAACCAATTGGTTAATGTTTGAAACCATGACTACGCCATTGAGCACCGCCACGCCAAAAAGCGCAATAAACCCAACGGAAGAAGGCACGCTGAGATACTGACCGGATACAGCCAGCGCGAATATCCCGCCAATCAAAGCGAATGGCACATTCATGATGATAAGAGTGGCATTTTTAAACGAATTAAAAGAGAGATACAGAAGAAGAAATATCAGCCCCAGACATACTGGCACAACAATCATCAGCGTGGCTTGGGCTCTTTGTTGGTTTTCAAATTGTCCGCCCCAGGTTATGTAATAGCCTGCTGGAAACTTTAAGTGTTTCCGTATTTTTGTTTTGGCTTCATCTACAAAACTGCCCATATCTCGACCGCGCACATTACACAGAATGACTACCCGGCGCTGAGTATTTTCCCGGTTAATGGCAGGCGGCCCATCAACTCGCCGAATCTGTGCGACCTGAGAAAGCGGAACTCGCGCCCCGGTTTCAGTGACAATCCATAGATTTCCGATGATCTCCTCACGATTTCGAAAAGGCTCCGCAATGCGCAGGTAGGCATCAAATCTTTTTTGCCCTTCGATAATTTGGGTAACCGCCTCACCACCCACGGCCAAGGAAACCACTTCCATAACCTTTGATGTGTTCAACCCATAACGGGCCATAGCGTCACGATCAGCCCGTACTACCAATTGGGTTTCGCCACTTACCTGCTCTAGTTGCACATCCGAGGCGCCACGAATCGAATTGATGATTTTCTCGATTTCCTGGCCTTTTTCCTCCAAAACACCAAGATCTTCGCCGAAAAGCTTGACGGCGATTTGTGCCTTGACTCCAGAAAGAAGCTCATCCACCCGGGTGGCTATCGGCTGGGAAAAGTTAAGCAAGATGCCCGGGTATTCGCCAAGATCTTTTTCAAAAACCTCGATCAATCCGGCCCGCGACTTAGCTGTACGCCACTGGGACTGTGGTTTAAGTTGCACGAATATTTCATTGTTAGAGATCGCTTCGGGGTCACCACCAATTTCCGCTCTACCAATTTGACTAAACGCACTGATGACCTCCGGATATTTCACCAATTTTTTCTCCAAGCGAGACGCGATCAACAACGACTCCTTGAGTGATATGCTAGGTGGCATGGTCACCCGGATAGCCATGGAACCTTCGTCTAGTTCAGGCACGAATTCCGTACCTAAAAAAGGTACAGTAGCTAAAGAAGCAGTCAATGCAACCACGGCAGAACCAATAACAATCAAACGATGTTTGAGTACCCAACCTAGAATATACTGATATTTTATTTTCATCCAGTGAAACAGCCTATTTTCCGTTTCCTTCTGGCCGTTGTGAAAAACATATGAAGCAAGCGCCGGTACAATTGTTAATGCAACGATTAAAGATCCCAACATGGCAAAAACAATCGCAAAAGCCATGGGCGTAAAAAGTTTACCCTCAATGCCTTGCAGGGTAAACAACGGTAAAAAAACTACGCCAATAATCAGAACAGCAAAAAATACCGGTCGTCCAACATCCTGCGCTGCGAATAATATTCGCTGGCTCAGGGTCTCATTTTCCCGGTTTGGTTCCGAAAGATGCCTAAGTACATTATCCACCATTACCACGGAGCCATCCACCATCATGCCAATGCCTATGGCCAGTCCGCCCAAAGATTGTAGATTGGCACTTAAATTGAACCAACGCATCATAATAAACGCAATAAGCAAAGATACTGGAATGGATAAAATAACCACCAACGAGGACCGGACATTCCAAAGAAAGAAAAACAAGACAAGAAAGATAAGGACAGCGGACTCCATGAGCGCTTTGGAAACCATGGAAACGGATTTCTCCACCAAATCCGCCTGGTCATATATGGGATTAATTTTCACCCCTGCTGGAAGCGAAGCCTGGATGGTCTTTACCTTTTCCCGGACTGCTGTAATAACTTTCTTAGTGTTGGCGCCTTTTAATTGAAGGATAATACCCATCACAGCCTCGCCCTTGCCGTTTAAGCTAACCGCTCCCTGGCGAATTTCTCCGCCAAACCCCACCTCCGCTACATCACGAACGTAAACTGGCGATCCGTCCACGGACTTGAGTACGATGTTTTCCAGGTCTTTAAGCCCCTCCGGACCGCCACGGATCATTCCCTCTCCGCGAATAACCATTTGTTCGTGCTCACCTTCCAGATACCATCCACCGGCATTGGAATTATTCGTTGCCAACGCATCCCGAACTTCGGGGAGGGAAAGTTTATACATGGCAAGTTTATTGGGATCCACGCGTACCTGATATTGGCGCACTTCTCCCCCAAAACTGATTACATCCGTAACACCAGGCACGGTCCGGAGCTGGTTTTTTACCATCCAGTCATTGATCGCCCGTAGTTCCATGGTGTTTTTGCCTTCACCAGCAAGGACATATTTAAATATTTGTCCCATGCCAGTCGTGATCGGGCCAATCTCTGGTTCCCCCAAACCATTGGGGATTCGTTCTTTGGCACTTTGCAGGCGTTCGAAAACCAATTGACGCGCAAAATAAATATCCACCTGATCCTTGAATACAATGGTCACAACCGACAACCCAGCTTTGGAAATAGAGCGCACATCGGTAATGTCCGGTAACCCGTTCATCACCGACTCCACTGGAAAGGTTATGAGTTGTTCCACTTCCGACGCAGCCAACCCTGGCGCTTCTGTGTTCACCTGAACTTGAATATTACTTACATCCGGAAATGATTCGATATTGATTTTGAGGGTCGAATAAACCCCAAATGCCACCAGTAAGGCACTAGCCAGCATGACTAAAAAGCGCTGTTTGATGGCGCTTTCTATGATTCGTTCAATCATTTTTCGCCTCCGCGGTATAAATCGTATTTATCTTAATAATACCAACACTAGTTCTCCGGTTTAATCTTCACCGAAAGTCGCTTTCAACACTTCGGACTTTAGGGCAAAACTTCCTGTAGTAACCACTTTTTCACCGGGTTTCAATCCAGCAAGGATTTGAACATAGTCCCCACTTTGCACTCCGATTTTAACTTCCCTGACCAGCATTTTCCCGTTTATACCCGGAACAAACACAACTCTATTCGCCTTGATCTCCTGTACAGCTTCTTGTGGCACGGCCAAAGCGGAAGCAGAGTGGGGAACAAAGAGTGTACCCGTAACAAACATGTTGAATTTCAACAAATATTCCGTGTTCTTGATCTGAGCACGAGCTTTAATAGTACGGGTAATTTCATCGACTTCCGGTGAAATAAAAACAATCATTCCTACGAAATCATGATCCGGGTAGGCACTGCTTTGAACTCTAATTTCTTGGCCTTTTTTAATTTTTCTGATGTCTTTTTCGTGAACATCAAAACTGGCGTGCAATACGCTCAAATCGGCAATGGTATATAGAGGCGTGATCTGATCCACGCGCGAGCCTACGGAAACGTGTTCGCCTATGATCATCCCTCCTGATGGAGCGGATATGGCAGATGTTGAATTGCCAGATAATCGTATTTCAGCCAATGTTTGGCCGGTTTTTACAATGTCTCCAGTCCTAACGATGAGTGAAACAACCTCTCCTGAGCTTTCGGCTGTAACATGATGAAATTTCTCGGTATCGCGGCCGATCTCGCCAGTAAGTTGAATCGTTTCAGCCATAGGGCGCGTAACAGCTTCCGCCACTTTCAACCCAATCAATTCCTGCGCCTGTTTACTCAGTGTGACCACCTGTTCGTTTTCACTAGTATTGTCCGCTGGATTATTGGTCTCTGCTGTACCCTGTTCTCCCGGTGCTCCTCCGTGAGGAGCGCATGCACCGCACATAAGCGCAACCCAAACTGAAATAACAACTAAAATTAATTGCATCATCCCTTTTGACATATATATTCCCACCCCTATTCGGTTTTTGTTTGTAAGTTAAGATATTTTTGTACTTCAGCCTGCCGCACATAGTAGTTATAGAGAGCTTCAAAGTAATCGAGCTTTTTACTTCTAAAAGCCGTTAGGCTTCCGAGATAGGTTAAAAAATCACTTTTTCCCTGTTGGTATTGCAAACCGGCTATACGTAACAGTTCCGTTACTTCTTGAACCGTATTTTTGAGCAAATCAACCTGGGAAGCTGAGTTATCCATTTCAATAACACCACGGTACAGTTCCAAGGATATTTCTTTCTCCAATGCTTCAACTTCAGCTTTAACACTTTCTGCTTCAGCGATGGCTTCATCAATTTCACCTTGATTGCGGTACCAAAGTGGCAGTGGAAAACTCAACCCAGCGATTAAGGCAGATTTACCTTCGACTATTTTCGAGCCAACTGTCACTCTGGGATTGGGAATTGCACCTGCCTTCGCTAACGCCAGCTTTTTTTCTGCAGCAATCAAACGAAGACGGCCAGAAGACAATTCAGGATGTTTTTGAAGCGTTTCCGTAAGAATTGTTTCCTGATCATAGGACCATTTAATGTAAGTGAATTCATCCGCTGGTTCAAAATGGCCGACCGGAGAACGGTTAAGTAATGTGTTTATCTCCGCTTCGGCCAGGCGTTTAATTTTTCGTACCTTTATCAAATCATTTTCCACCTGCGTCAGTTCGAGTCTGGCCCGTATGACTTCAGCCAAAGTCGTCTTGCCAGATCTGTACTTGAGCTCAACCTGGTTTAGAAATTTTCTCGCGTATTCCACATTTTCAGCGGCTAACTCACTTTTCTTTTGCGCCAATTGCAATGCCCAATATTTTTCTTTAACCGCTACTTTGATTTCAGCTAGAGTGTTGCGCCAATTTTCCCGTGCAATCCCAACTTCAGCTTCAGCAATCAATCGTTTTTGATGTCTGGTCCCTGATATTTCTACTTCCTGCTGCAATTGAACTTCGGTTTCAACCGCATTCTCTGAACCTGTTACTTCCGGCAATAAACCGGTTGATGATAGGTCAATTTCAGGATTTGGATAAGCTCTAGACTGAACCACCCTGGCTTCAGCCATGCCCATCTTCTTTTTGGCTTCAAGCACCCGCGGATTATTTTCAACACAAAGAGACAAAGCCTCTTGCAACGATAAGCTTCCAGACTCTTTTCCGCCGACACTTACCGGTTTTTCCACCAATTCAGCCAGAGTCAATACCGGCAAAGTATTGATGAATAACACAATCCATAATACAGATAATTTACTTCGCTTCATTTTAAGTTCAAACCTCCCAGTTTCGGATTCCGGAATAATTAGTAGTAGCTTAAAATCCAATTAAGCTACTACGTATGCAAACATACTAAGAACGCACATATGCTGCAAAGGGTTTAGTAAGGTCTATTATTTGGAATTATATAGGTTAAAAAAAATGAGGTGGATGATCAATTCGGTCGGAAAAAATCTTAGAATAGTCTGTATGACTATAACCAGTCACGATAGGACGGTCAAGTGCAGGAAGTATCCCACACGCTTTATTGCCCGGACAAGCATTATGTACCACCGAACAACAAGACACACAGTGACTTACGGAGGCATCGTCATGTTCTTTATGTTTTTGGGTATGCTCAGTAAAACCTAGTATAGCCAAAAGACACGCAACCACCACAAGTATTGAGCAAACTTTTCGACAAGCTACTTTAAATTGCATGTCGCTATAAAAACACAACAACAAAAACATGTCAATTACTTAATTTACCCAAACTAAATCAATCAACATTCCGGTTTATTCTCAATGCTGGTGAGCGTGAACATGCACCTGATCGCCATGACGATGCCGGTGGACATGAATGAGATTGTGATCTTGTAGAAAAGCTTCATCGGCCAGAAGTTCAGTAGGCGGCAGACTGCGCATCACGGTCTTGCCTTCCCCAAAGACATGCACACAGTCCGCCATTTCCTCCACCAAGTGTACATCGTGAGTTGCGGTAACAACGGTCTTCCCAGCCGCATGCTCGGCCAAAATAATATCCATTAAATCCCGCGTGGTCTTCGGGTCCAACCCGGCCGTAGGTTCATCCAACAACAACACCTGTGGGTCCATGATCAGCACCGTGGCCAAGGCCACGCGTTTTTTCTCGCCCACGCTTAACTGGTGGGGTGCGCGATCCAAGAGATGTTGCAAATGCAGTTGCTCACTGACGCGTTCCAGGCGTTGGCGGACGTCGTGTGCCCCTGCCCCCAGTTGCACGGGACCAAACTCAAGGTCCTCCCTCACCGTGGGACAAAACAACTGGATATCCGGGTTCTGAAACACAAACCCCACCTGTTGCCGAAAGGCTTGTGAAAACGCAGGATCGCGAAACGCCGCCTCGGTCAAGCGCCGTCCGAACGCGTAGACCTCGCCTGCATCCGGGAAGATCAACGCGTCCAGTAGTGTCAGCAACGTCGACTTACCCGTGCCATTGGCGCCCATAAGCGCAACTTTGGACCCTCGCTCAATACATACATTGACTCCCCCGAGCGCAGGAATCAATCCATGATAGGCATACGTAGCCTGCTTTACTTCAAAAACCCGTTCAGCCATACGCTCCCCCCGACTGCACCCAAGGCTAAAATCAGGACCGCCCAATCCCGAATCCTGGTTTTGAATACATCCAAGGTCCGGGGTTCTCCGCTAAACCCGCGCGCCAACATGGCCGAGTAGACTTGGTCGTGCATATGGTACGACCGCTGCCACAACCCCACCACATTCCAGGCCACGGTTTTCTGACCCACGCTTGAACTCGTTACCTGCCCGGTCCGGCTCTTGAGCGCCAGATAAAATTGCTGTACTTGTTCCACCAGGAGATAAATGTACCGTACGCTCATGCCCATGGTCATCACAAACATCTGCGGTACGCGTAGCCAACGCAAGGCTTTTAAAAGAGACGCAAGCGGTGTGGTCAACGTCAACAGAACCGCCAACGAGACCGAATCCAAAACACGCAAACAAAAGGTGCCCGCACTTAACATCCCCGATTTGGTAATCACCAAGGTAATATGCAGAAAAGAAAAGGTATGCCACGGTTCTCCCGGGGAGAAGGTTTGGAACAAGGCGGGGATGGCCATCACCCCGGCAAAGACCGGAACGAAGAGCCAGGTCCGTGTAAAGAAAAACCAAGGAGAAAAACCCGAACCCAAGGCCAAGACCCAAACGAGGGCATACGCCCCCAGCAAGACATCCAGTCGCTGCGACAACATGACCGCCAACAAAAGCAAGATCACAGAGATCACTTTAAAACGCGGATCCAACGCTTGGAGCCAACCCGGACGCCGCGCCGAGGCTTCGGCCCAGAGCGCATCTTTAAAAAACAAAAGCATCTGTCTTAGTGACGTTTCAATAAACCCGCGCCCAGGAGTAGCCACGCCTACTTTACGTCCTTGGCCAACCAGCGAGCCAGGAGCCAGGACGCGATACCCGTGAGCCCCACTCCCAGCAATGCGGAAAAAATATACGCCAAACTCAACGCGGGCAGTCCTTTTCCCGCCCAACTTGAAAAAGCATAATCCGGCAGGGGCGCTTTCCAAAACTCTGCCCAACGTTCCAACCCAGTCGGGATATATCCGACCAGCGTTTTTACAGTTTCGGGACTCCACTCACCCCAGGCATCACCGGCACGAAAAATTTCAGGCAACCACAGACCGAGGGGCGAAAGCAACATGAGCACTGCCACTCCTATCCACAAGCGTGTCTGGATTTTCATGCGATCACCTCCACACCTGATTTCACTAAAACCACATCATGCTTTTGTAAATACTTGACCGCCAGACCTGTCACAATCCCTTCAACCCAACCAAACAGCAACAGATGTTCCACCAGCATCATAGGCACAGCCACGCTCAGTCCATAGGGACAATACAGGGCGCGCCCATCGGCTGTATGATGCAACCAGGGTTGAATCCCAAACTCAACCGCAGTCAGCAAGGAAGCCAAACACAGCGCTGTGTATCCGGCGATACCCGCGGCCCAGACCCTGCGACCGGATGTATACTCGGAAGCGCCGGCCAGCCAGCGATACACATAATAACCGGCAAATACTTGCACAAAGGCCATGTTAAAACAATTGGCGCCGTAGGCCAAAATCCCCCCGTCGCCGAACAGGAACGCTTGAATGAGCAGGGCGGTACTCACAGCCAGACACGCGGCCCAAGGTCCCAGCAGCACGGCCACCAGCACCGAACCCACTGCATGTCCCGTGGTCCCACCCGGAATTGGGACATTGAACATCATGATAACAAAACTAAAGGCCGCACCTATGGCCATGAGCGGTACTTGCCGGGCTTTCAAGGTTTTCTTCACTTGGCGTGAGGCAAACGCCCAAACCGGGAGCATGGCCGCGAGCAACGTTCCGCTGGTAACAGGACCTAAATAACCGTCTGGAATATGCATGGCGAACTCCTTTTGGTTTGCACGCTAAACACAAAAAATATTTTGAATTGACTTGTGTTCATGGACGATTGAAATGGATGCGAAAGCCTCAGAGGACATCCTTATCATTCGAGGATGTCCGATGCGGAGCGAACCTCTCCGAGGTGAGCGCCTTTCAAACCCGTTTCAATCGTCCATGCGGCTTCGACGATTGAGATGGATGCGAAAGCCTCAGAGGACATCCTTATCATTCGAGGATGTCCGATGCGGA
>CAZSAP010000004.1:0-26705 GCA_964604705.1 uncultured bacterium | reverse complement strand
GCGAACCTCTCCGAGGCGAGCGCCTTTCAAATCCGTTTCAATCGTCTATGCTACTTAGGCGTATTAAAAATCAACCTGAGCCCTCAGGCCAAACACCCAAATCCCCTCGGTCGCCTCCGGGTGATCCAAGCCGTACGGATTCCAAACGTACTGCACATCCGGACTGAGCGCCAGGTGCGCATGGAGGACCCACCGATAGTAGACCTCGGCATGCCCTTCCAACTCCGCGCGACGTACCGGTTCCTGCATGTATCCCGCCTGTAAATAGGCCTCAGAGGGGATCATCTGGCCAACGGCTACCCCGAGTGTATCGACCGAGCGTCCCCAAGTCTCGCCTCTGACGCTCGCTCCTGCACTCCATGCTTGTTCCAAGGAAAACCCGGTTCCGTTCAGATACACGGACCCATCGCACCGTCCCCAACGAGCAAAGAGTAACACATCCCGGCCCAAGGTATGATCCACACTTAGCCCATACCCCCATGAGGATTCCCTGGTTTGATCAGGTTCCATCCAGCGCGTATGCTCGCCTTGATTCTGCCAACCCCAAATACGCAAATGCCCTTTTTCCTTTAACAGCTCACCTTGTACCACGATCTGCCCGAGTTGCAGTAACCGTTTGCCTATTTGATGCCAGTCTTCCTGCCCAACAAACACGCCGTAACCAAAATTCAGCCATTCGTATGGTGCCACAATCATTCGTAGACCAAGCACACTGTGCAAAAAATCCAAGGTCGAATTATTTCGAAACATAGCGCTTAAAAACTGAGTAGTTTCATCACTCGCAACCTCATTGACATCAAAATAAACTGTGGGATCAACCAAACCCATACATATCAACAGACCCGACAGGGACTGCTCATACCACAATTCCGAAACGTGCAATCTGCTATCATCGGCAGCATCATAATTCACTAGAGAAAACAGGTTCAAACCATCATCCACTCCGGTACCCCGTCCAGCTTCCGCATTCATAAAAATCTCTCCACCTAGGTCCGGAAGCTTCCGGGAAAACATAACATCATAGGTCAAGGTGGCATCGGTTCGCCTTAGCTGTGGTTGCGCACTTTGTAATATCAGAGTGGCACCCAAGGCCACATCCAAGTCTTTGCCAATGGCCACAGGCTCTCCGGTCTGACGATGGAGGGTTTCGTCCACCTGTTTTAACTTTTGTTCGTGAGCCGCCACTTTTTCCTGTTCTTGGGTTAGGCAGATGCGCTGTTCATCCAGGCATCGGGTTTGTTCTTGGTATTTTTGCTCGAGTTGCTCCAGGCGTTGCTGCACCTGGGCCAGCGTGCCCTCTTCGGCCCAGGCGTTGGCTACAACAGCTATACTTAACCCTAGCAGTAAAAGCCTAAAATAAAATTTCATAATGCGCATGCCCCCCCAGTTACATTATTCATTTTCATGCTTGAGTAAGTATTCTACTCATTAGCATCGCAACTTCCAATTAAATCTTGAGCATTTCCTGTACTCACAGTTTCACTTCCTCACCCTATGTTCCTCATTGCCAAACCGCGCAACGCACACGATAATACCATCCATACTCGGTGGAGCTTTCAGGGAAACCACAGGTTTCCCTGACGCGGACGTTCCGTCCGCTGTTCCTTCCTATCTTAGTTGGGGTGCTTCGCCCCCAATCCCCCGCCTCTGTTCTAGGATGAGGCCTTGAAAGGAGGAGGTCGCTTTGCGCTGGAAAACGTTTCCCACTGTTCTCAGATACACCGTGCAACTCATCGCCGTCAACCTGGTTGCCTGGTTGGGTTACAAGCTCATCATCGGCGCCTCCTTGCTCGCGTTCCCCCTGCCCTTGACCACGCTGGAGACCGACTACTCCACGTTGCACCTAAACAGCCGAGGACAACTGCTCCGCATTGACCTTTCGCCGTCCGGCAAATATCGGGTGCGCCTGCCTCTATCCCGGATCGCCGCCACCTTAAAACGCGGCTTTATACTTTACGAGGATCGTTTTTTTTATTTTCATCAGGGACTCAATCCCTTCTCATTGCTCCGGGCTCTGGGCTTGAACCTCCGCCACCAGCGTGTGCTCATGGGCGGCTCCACCCTCACCTTGCAGATCGCCAAGCGCATGGAGCCTCGGCGCAGAACCTTGGGGGCCAAATGCCTGGAATTGCTTAGGGCGTGGCAACTCGAAGGTGTTTACTCAAAAGACCGGCTTTTGGAGATCTACCTCAACACCGTACCCATGGGCGGAAACATCGAGGGGGTGGGGGCTGCCGCCTTTTTGTATTTGGGCAAACCCGCCGAAGCCTTGAGCGTTTCTGAATCGGCGCTGCTTATTGGCCTGCCGAAATCACCCAACCATTTTCGACCTGATCGCCATCCTGAAGCCACACGTGCCCAGCGCTCCACGGTTTTACGCGCCATTGCCCCAGGGCTGCATCTGACCGCCCAAGAACGGACCGAAGCTGAGCGGGCTCCGATTCCCACCCAACGACTGGCCAATCCGTTTGCTACCCCGCATCTGCTTATGCGCACGCGTCCGGAAAGCGCCCAATTCATCCGAGGGTACACGTTCAATCCTGCGCTGCAGGCTTTCTGCGAGGAACGCTTGCACTCGGCTACCGAGAAGCTTAAACTTCGGGGTATTTTCAACGGAGCCATTCTGGTGGTGGAGAACCGCAGCATGCAGGTCTTGGCGTACGTGGGTTCCCCAAACTTCCATGACCGCGAACACGGAGGACAGATCAACGGAGCCCACATTCTGCGCTCCCCCGGGTCCTTGCTCAAACCGTTTCTCTATGCCCGAGGACTCGAGGCAGGCGTCATGACCCCCCGGCGTACGGTCTATGACTTGGAACGAAATTACGACGGCTATCAACCCGCGAACTACGAACGCCGCTTTTGGGGACCTTTGGCCGCTGAAGAGGCATTGGCCTACTCGCTCAACACTCCTGCAGTTGAGTTGGAATACACCTTGGGACCCGAACGCGGACTGGCGGGTCTGCTCCGCCAATCCCACCTCTTGGGTCCCAGGCTGGGCGCAGCCAATCCCGGGCTCTCCATTGTGCTCGGGGCCTTGCCCATGAGCCTGGAAGAACTGGTCCAGCTGTACACGGTTTTTTCCAACCAGGGCCGCTTGCGCAGGCTGATCTTTTTTAAAGACGACCTGGCTCAGCCCAACCCCGGCACGTCCTTGCTCTCACCCGAGGCCACGTTTATCACGGCCGAAATGCTCGCGCGCCTTTTTAGACCTGACCTGCCGCAAGCTTGGGAGTTCACGGCCAACCGGGGCAAACTCGCGTATAAAACCGGAACCTCGTTTGGCCTGCGGGATGCCTGGACCATTGGCTTCACCCCAGACTACACGGTCGGTGTCTGGCTGGGCAATGTCGATGCCTCGGGCTCCACGGCCTTGGTAGGCTCCAAGGTGGCGGCTCCGCTCATGACCGAGATCATCAACGAGTTGACCCGCTACCAGGATTCCTGGTTCAAACCGCCTGCCGGAGTGCGCACCCGCAGTGTATGCACCCTTAGCGGAGAGCCCATGGGACCGGGTTGCACGGGGCATGTCTCCGACTGGTTTATACCCGGCGTGAGCAGCATGCGCCCGTGCTCAATTCATCATCGCTTGACCTTTGATCGAAAGACCGGGGACGAAGTCTGCCGAACGTGCATGACCCAGCCCGCCCGGGCCTACCTGGAAAAAACCGTCGAGGTTTGGCCGCCTGAAGTTGCGACCTACTTGCGCCAACAAGGCAAGCCCGCGGGAATAACCGTACGCCACAACCCCGCCTGCTCGGCCTTGCTCTCGACCAGCGGGCTCAAGATTAAAAGTCCGCTGCCCAACAGTCACTTCACGCTTTCCGAGGCCTTGGCGTCGCGGCACCAAAAAATTCCGCTCATCGCGCAATGCGAGCATCCGGCCGACGATGTGTACTGGTACGTGGACCAGCGTTGGGTGGGACAAACCAAGGCCGATGCGCCCATGTACCTTAATCCCACGCCCGGCCGACATTCCGTATCGGCCGTGAACGCGCGCGGACAATCGGACCGGGTCTCGTTTCAAGTGAGTCGCCCATGAATCTGCGCCCCATGTTTGTCCCGCTCCTGCTTTTACTTTTGGGCTTCACGCTCCCCTGCCAGGCCGAGGTTCGGGTCTTGCTCTTCCAAACCCAAACGCTCCACCGGCTCCACCTGTCTTCACCCGGCGGGCTGCGCGTGGTGGATGAACAAACCGGGTCCACCCTCGTTCAGCTCGCGGCGCAAGAACCCCTGGAACTCGTGCTTACTTCTGACCTGCAGCTGCACGTCACGCACCTAAAGCATGCCGTATCCGGCCCCCTGCGCATTGAACCCGGTCGCCAACAAGCCCGGCTTTGGGTCAAAACCCCAAAAACCACAGCTTGCTCTTTCGACGGCACCCTCACGGTGACAGGTCACGCTTCGGGGCTGCGGGTCTGCAATCAGGTTTCCGAAGAGGCTTACCTTACCTCGGTGGTCGCTCACGAAATGCCGACCCACTGGCCCGCAGAAGCCCTGAAGGTTCAAGCCGTTCTTTGCCGGACCTATCTGGCCGCCCAGGCGCAACGTCATGCAGACCAAAACGCCGATGTCTGTGATCTTACCCATTGCCAAGTCTTCGGCGGGCACTCGGACGATCCGGCCGCCGCCAATGCGGTGGCGTCCACCTCGGGATGGGTGCTCACCCAAAATCACCTGCCCGTATCCGCGCTCTACCACTCCACCTGCGGAGGCCGCACCACCTCGCCCTCGGACGTCTGGACGAGCCCCCAAGGCCGAGATGGTTTTTCCTATGCTGGTGTGGAGGATGCCGGGCCCGGAGGCGATTATTGCCGTGACTCGCCGGACTATACGTGGACCCTATCACTCACATCCCAAGCCCTCTCCCGGCATCTGCGCCGACAAGGATTGACTTTGCCGTCGACAGTCAAAACCATCTCCGTGGACGAACGCGACCCTTCCGGCCGCGTCAAACACCTCACCCTGCACTTTTCTCAGGCCCGCAGGCACACACTTTCCGGCGATGCCTTTTACCGACTCTGGGGACAAGGCGGTCATTGGCATCAAATCAAGAGCACGTGGTTTTCGGTGGATCAGGACTCACAGGGTGTTCATTTTCACGGACACGGTTTGGGACACGGGGTCGGGCTCTGCCAATGGGGGGCTCGCGGTCGCGCCCTGGCCGGGCAGCGCTACGACCTGATCTTAAAGCACTATTTTCCGCACGCGGAACTCACTCACCGACCAGCACCGCCTGACCCCAATCACGACTAGACCTACTTTTTTATCTTCGATAAATTCCTCACTTGACAAGCACTATACCGAACGGTATATTCGGTTCCAAGGAGAACCTCATGGACAATCGTTCAAACATTTTACAATGCGCCCTTAAACTTTTTGCCTCCCGCGGCTACGACGGCATTGGCATCCAGGAGATCGTGGATGCCTCCGAGATCACCAAGCCCACGCTGTATCATTACTTTGGAAACAAAGAGGGCTTGCTCACGGCTTTGCTGGAAGACTATTTCGGACGCTTGTGCGAACGCCTGGCCACGGCCGCGCATTATCAGGGGGACTTGACCAAGACCCTGACCACGGTGCTGGAAACCTACTATGCCTTTGCCCACACCCACCAGGATTTTTACCGCTTTCACGTTTCCCTCATGTTCGCACCGCCGGAGAGTGCCGCGTATAAAATCGCCACCCGGTTTGCCGAACAGCCGGTGGCACTCTTGGAGACGTTGTTTGCCAGTGCCGCCCAAGACCACGGGAACATGCGCGGACGACAAAAACTTTATGCGGCCACGTTTCTGGGATTCATTCATGCCTATGTGGGCAATGTGCTAGCCGGAAAATTTACCCACCAGGACGACTTGACGTACAAGGCGCTGCATCAGTTCATGCACGGCATTTTTTCCTGATATTTTTTTTACCCGATCTATACCGATCGGTACACAATCACTTGGGAGGACATCATGTCACACCACTGGGCATCTGAATCGGTTTTTTATCACATCTATCCCCTGGGACTCTGCGGAGCCCCGCCGGAAAACAACGGCACACTTACGCCCGAACCGCGTTTGGAAAAACTCGCGGCGTGGAGCAGTCACATGCGCGACTTGGGGGCCAACGCGGTGTACCTCGGCCCGCTCTTTGAATCCTCCACGCACGGATACGATACGGCCGATTATTTCCATCTCGACCGCCGCTTGGGTACCGATGAAACCCTGCGCGACGTCGTGTCCCGTTTCCACGCGGACGGACACCGCGTGATTTTGGATGCGGTTTTCAATCATGTGGGGCGGCGCTTCTGGGCCTTCCGGGATGTGCAGGAGAAAGGCCCGGCATCCCCGTTCTGCGCCTGGTTTCAGGACCTGCATTTTGGGCCAAGCAATCCCTGCGGGGATCCGTTTACCTATGCCACCTGGCAGGGGCATCTTTCGCTGGTCAAACTGAATCTGAAAAACGCGGATGTGAAAAACCATCTCTTTGAAGCCGTTGCCACTTGGATTCGCGAGTACGACCTTGACGGACTGCGCTTGGATGCCGCCGATTGCCTGGACCTGGACTTTTTGCGTGAACTGGGCGCGTGGTGCCGTTCGCTCAAACCCGACTTCTGGCTGCTCGGAGAAGTGATCCACGGCGACTACCGCCGGTGGGCCAATCCCGAAACCCTGGATGCGGTAACCAATTACGAAGCCTACAAGGGGCTCTACTCCAGTTTGAATGACAAAAATTATTTTGAAATGGCGTATACGCTCAACCGGCAGTTTGGCGAGAACGGCTTGTACAAAAACCTACCATTGTATGCGTTTGCGGACAATCACGATGTCAACCGCGTGGCCAGCACGTTGCACCAGAGCCGACACCTGTATCCCCTGTACTGCCTCCTCTTCACGCTGCCCGGCGTACCGTCTATCTACTACGGCAGCGAGTGGGGCTGGTTGGGTATGAAACAACCCGGAACCGATGCTCCGCTCCGGCCTGAAATTGAGCTTGGGTCCGTGGGTGCGCACGCCCCGCATCCGGACCTGTACGCCGCCCTCCGGAACCTGGCCCATGTGCGGCGCGAGCACCCCGCCTTGCTGCACGGGAAATATCGTCAGCTCTTCGTGGGCATGGAACAGTTCGCCTTCGTGCGCACTACGCCTGAAGAAACCATTTTAATTCTGCTAAACAGTGCTGAAAAAGAAAGTACTGTAGAACTAAAACTTCCGGAATGGGAAAACAGCCGCTGGGAAGATGTGCTCAACTGCGGGACCTGGTGGGAATGGCGCCCGGGAAAAAACAGCCTTACCGTGCCGCCGTCCTGGGCCCGCATCTATGTCAGACGCTAGACAATGCGGGTGACGTGCGCACACAACGGCCGCGGGCCGGAGGTATGCAGCTCAGCGCCCGACCCGGGTACTTCCTGGTAACAACATTGAAATTGGTCTGGAGAAATGAGGTGTTCCAAAAAAGGCAGTGCGGGAAAATAGACAAACCGCCCCTTGGGTTTCAAGGCGTGGAGCAACTCCTGGTATTTGGCCGCATATTTTTCCGACTCCCCCGGGGTGGACATATGAAACCAGGCCTGGGCCGAGAACGCCACATGCGACATGATCAAATCCCAGCGTTCCGGCTTGAAGCTTAGTTCAAACCAATCCCCCTGAGTCACACCCTCTTGCGGTGCGGCCCAGCGATCCAAGCCCGAGATCGGGCGCGATTCGCGTCGGAGGAAGCGGACCAGGTTGGCTTGTTTCCCACACCCCAGGTCCAACACTTCGCCACCCACGCTTGCTTCCGAAAGGCCCAAGGCCTGCAGCTGCCACTCGGGAGAATACTCGGAGGTTAAGGCATCCCGGTAAAGCCAGGCATAATTGAATTCACTGGTTTGGGCCGGGTCCATCAGGGAGGCCATCACCGCATGCAGGCGCACAAGGTGACATTTCAAGAGCATGCGGTAGGCGGACTGCCAATAGCGCGCTTCCGCGGTTTGCAACAGATGCAAGGTCTCCTGGAGTCCTTGCTGAAACAAGTGCTGCAAGCGGCGATGGTTTTTCTCCGTGGGGGGCAAGTAATTCCGCCCTTGGTAAACAAACGCCGCGGTCATGCGCGCCAATACATCCGTAAGGTGCGCACGCGAGGGCTCATGTTCCAAGAAGGCCATGACGTGCACGCGCTGCTGAAACAAAGACTCCAGCTGCGCCGAATCCCATTCCTGGAATTCCTTATGCACTTTGTAGACGTCGATCAAACTTTTATTGGGTTGGCCTTGATAACGGGCAGTAAAAAAATTAACCAGCCAAGGAAACAACGAGGAAGGGTCCAGCTTAAACTGGGATGACGAACGGTGCACGTCCATGTATCCAGCACTCGCCTCCTGGGAGGAGATGGTCGAGCGTGAGACGCAAACGAAACGTTCGACTTAGTTATACCATATTTAAGCGGCGGAGGGGTAAGGGATTAGAGGGAAAATGGATGATAGAAATAGAAGCGAAAAAATGGTGGGCTGTACAGGACTCGAACCTGTGACCTCTTGCATGTCAAGCAAGCACTCTAACCACCTGAGCTAACAGCCCTTAATTCCGTGAACAGAGGACGTATTGTAGTGCAAAGCCTCTGTCAGTGCAACTAAAAATTTCCACACAGATAATAAATTAAATAAATTATTTAGGTGCTTGATCGCCGGCGAATTTTCGCCGCGAGGACTGCCCGAGCCGCTTAAGCGGCGAGTTCCGCAGCAAGAAAAGTCGATGGCGATTGAGCACCTATCCACAAAAATATTTGCCCGCGACTAACGCCAGGCGGTAAACGCCTCGGTCAGCGAAGGCATCAGGTTGCTCTGGGTCAGGTCGTACCCCAACGGGGTCACGGACACATAACCGGCATCGACGGCCACGGAATCATGATCCGGTTGCGGGTCCAACACCTCGGCGTCTTCCCCGGTCAGCCAATAATAAACGCGTCCGCGTTCTTGCCGCACTTCGTAGCGGTCCCGATAGCGATAGCGCGCCACACGTGTGACTTTCACGCCCTGGATCTTATCGGCAGGCAGCGCCGGCACATTCACATTCAGCAAGATACCGGTGGGCAACGGGTGTGCGAGAATCCATTCCGCAAAACGCCGGGTGTATTCCGCCGCCAAGGTAAAATCCACATCGCGCTGAAACGAACGAATGGACGAAGCCAAGCTGGGTACGCCGAAGATCGTGCCTTCGCGGGCGGCCGCCACGGTCCCGGAATACAGGACATTGGTGCCGGCATTGGGCCCCAGGTTAATCCCCGAGACCACCAGCTTGGGCAGCTTGGGCATAAGTGTATGCAGGGCCAATTTCACGCAATCGGCCGGTGTGCCCGTGACCGAGAGGCCGAAAAATTTTCCGTCCTTGTACACTTCCCCGGTGCGCAAGGGCGTCATCAGCGTAATGCCGTGCCCGAAGGCACTTTTCTCGACATCCGGCGCCACCACCAAGACCTTGCCCAGCTTGCACAAGGCCTCTTTCAAGGCCTGCAAGCCCGGAGCATGGATGCCGTCGTCATTGGAAATGAGAATATCTGCGTCTAAGTTCATATACAAACCACCTTTGGGATAAAAAAAGACCGGTCCCGAAATCCCGGGGCCGGTCTGAATCGTTTATGCGTCAACGGAACTTATTTTTTTCCTTTTGCGCCTTCGGCCTTGGGCACCGTTTGCGGCGGCGCTTCCTTGGCTGCAATTTCCGCCCGTTTCTTGCTGTCTTCCAGGAAAAGATCGGTCAATTTCTTGTTGTACTTCTCACGGTCCTGCGGGGACAAGTCGCTGATGTAGCGCATGACTTCGCCCATGGTCGTCCCGTTCTGAGAATAAATCGCATCACTCTTCTGACGAATGCGGTCGTTGATTTCCACCATGACCTTGGGATCTTTGGGCAAATCCTTGGACGGAATTTCAGCCAGACTGACTTTGGCTACGGAGTTGGTTATCTCCGCGGCTTTCTCCGGCGTCAAATTCCCCGTGTAAGGCGTCTTGGTTGTCTGCAACGACGCAATCAACTCATTGATGTTTTCGCTGCCTGTAATCTGAAGCCCACCGGCCGGAGCCGACGTCGTTGGTGCTGATCCGGTTTGAGATGCTGCCGCAGGAGCGACCTTTTCTGTAGTTTTCTTCGAGCAACCCACACCCATGAAGCTTACTGTGATGCAACATAAAACCACAACCGGTAAATTACGTCCGAGACCTTTCAAGGATGATCGGCTCCTTTCACCATGCAGGAGGATGTAAGCTTAGGCATTGATCATATCACACAAAATGCGAACGTCAATCACTTTTCTTATCTTGCCCATTTCGCTGGGCTTTCTTCTCGCTGGCATATAAATACTGATTGATCAGCGCCAAGGCCACCAACGTCGCCACGGTGCCCAAGACCGCAAGTTCATACATACCCGCACCGCAGGCCAAGCCCACTCCGGAAACCGCCCACACCGAAGCGGCCGTGGTCAAACCTTTGACCAAGCCGCCCTCGGAATGCAAAATGGTGCCTGCACCGATAAACCCGATCCCGCTCACCACTTGGGCGGCAATGCGTCCCGGGTCCACGGAAGTACCGCCATGATTAAAACGAAAATACATCTCTAAAGAAATCAGCATGAACATGGCCGACCCCACACTCACCAGCACATGGGTGCGAAGTCCGGCCGGCTTGCGGGCCCGCTCCGGGTTATACCCCATGGCCGCGCCCAACACCACCGCCAACCCCAAACGCAACAACAGTTCCCACCAAATCAAAGATGTCATCAGCGCAACCCCAGCTTCTCAGCCGCCGGATCGTCTTCCACAGGCAAAATCGGCACGTCTTTAGGAATCTCAACCACGGGCAATTTGCCAATTTCGGCATACACTATTTCCCGGAACGATTTGCCAAAACGCTTGGGTGAGGTGGTGCTTCCCGTACCCACGCCCATGATGGCATGCAGCAACAGGGAACGCGCTTCGTCGATTTCCACCATGGCGGTCAATACTTCGGGTGTTGACCCCGGCATCTGGATGCGCAAGTCGTATTTATGTACCGGCGTGCCTTCAAACACAGCCGGTCCCAAATCCTTGATTTCACCGCGCAGGATCATTTTCAGGTTAATCCGTATTTCCACCATCAGGGGCTTGAACAGCTTCTCGCCAATCTCACGACTGTTTTCCCCGTTGTCTTGCACCCCGTTGCCGCGTTGATTGTAATACCGGTCGCCTATGAGAAAAAATTCCGAAGGTTCTTCCGAGCGGTTGCGGTTGAAGCGAAAGTGGGCGTTCTCACCGTTGATTTCCCCGTCGTATTCGAGCAGGGTTCCCTGTTCCTCGGTGTACAACCCCAGGCGAAAATTATCCAACGCCTCGGTCCCCTCAATGGCTTTCATAATCTTGCCCTTCCACTCGGGTTGGTCGGTCACGTAGGTGCCCTTGACCATCCACTCATCCGCCTTATCCAACTCGGCTTTACGCTCCGCTTCCTGCTTTTGGGCCTCGGCTTCCTTCGGGTCCACCTTTTTGTGACATCCCGCCAACCCCAAGCCCATAAGCAGCACCAGGCCAAGACTCCCAAAACGCAACAGACGAGTTTGCATGGATCGGTCCTTTCTTACCCCAGAAAAATTAATTGCACGCCCGCATGGCGGCTTCCAACCCCTGATGAATCCAGGTCCGGACGCCTTGGGCGGCTTTTTTTATGCTCTCATTCAACATGGGTTGTTCGTCTTGATTGAATTTCGACAACACATAGTCCGCGGTATCCCAGCCGGGAGGCGTTTGCCCCACGCCTACGCGCAAGCGCGGAAATTGCGGCGTGCCCAGGCACTCGATGATGGACTTCAGGCCATTGTGGCCGCCCGCACTGCCCTCGGCGCGAAAACGCATGCGTCCCACGCTCAAGTTCAAATCATCGGTGATGATTAGGATCTGGTCCAGCGGAATTTTAAAATAATGCGCGAGGGCCTGAACGGCCTGGCCCGATAAATTCATGTACGTTTGGGGGAAGGCCAAAACCACGTCTTCATCCTGGGAATGGCCGCGTCCCCAGAGTGCCTGCATCGAGGTGTGGGATAAGGAGAGATTGAGTTCCTGCGCCAAGTAAAAAACCACCATGGCGCCCAGGTTATGCCGGGTGCCCGCGTATCGGTCTCCAGGATTGCCCAATCCAACAATGAGTTTCACAAGTGGGATAAAAAAAAATCCCGGCGGCCGCCTCTGCAGGAAACCGCCGGGATTCGTATCAGAATTATTTCTTGGTCTTTTCCGCGCGGCGTGCTTCGCGCTCTTTTTCGCCAATCACTTCAGGCTGCTTGGCTTCGGCCGCAGGC
Source organism: uncultured bacterium (assembly GCA_964604705.1). Classification (GTDB taxonomy): domain Bacteria; phylum Oederibacteriota; class JAAXVQ01; order JAAXVQ01; family JAAXVQ01; genus JAAXVQ01. The sequence goes on along the minus strand of CAZSAP010000004.1, from coordinate 14,417 downwards.
GCTGCGCCAGCGGCTGGGGCGGCTGTGGTGGCGGCCGCGTCGGTCTTCACTTCTTCGGCCTTCGGAGCCACGATGTGCACAATGGGCTCATGGGCATCCACCAAAACCTGGATGCCTTCCTGCAAGGGCAGCTGCGCCACGGTAATGGCATCGCCGATCTTCAAGGACGAAATATCCAAGGTAATGTTCTCAGGCAACAAGGCGGGCAAACACTTGATGTGCAAGTCGCGGTGAACCTGTTCCAAAATACCGCCTTCTTTCACACCCGGGGAATTGCCGACCAAAATGACCGGAATCTTGGTCTCCAACTGGCGATCCATGGAGATCTTGACGAAATCCACATGCAGGATCTTTTCCGTAACCGGATGACGCTGGATCTCCTTGACCATGACGGTTTCCTCATGGGTCGAATCCCCGTTGATGGTCAACTTGATCAAGGTGTTAAAGATACCCTGGCTCTGCATGGCCATTACGTTTTTCTTGTCCACCAACTCCAAATTTACATTCGCTTCGCCGCGGCCGTACATGACCGCCGGAATAATACCATTTACCCGTGCCCGGCCGACGTTTCCTTTTTTCAACCCCTGCCGAATTTGGGCTTCCATTTGCATCTGTTTCATGACACTTTCTCCATCCTCTCAATGAAATTAACCGTGTGAAGCTCAAAGTTTATAAAAAAAACGGATTTTTATCAACTTCGAACTTACGTTTTTATTCTCCAACCCCTGGCACGCAAGCGCGTTGGGGCGGGGGATTAACCTTTGGAAAACAAGGTACTGACCGTGGTTTCCGTATGAATTCGACGGATGGCCTCGGCAAACAAGGGGGCCACGGAGAGCACCGAGATCTTTTTGTTCAATTCCAGGTTTGCCACCGGAATGCTGTTGGTCACAAACACTTCTTTCATTTCGGAGTTGCGGATCAACTCATGGGCCGCACCGGACAAGACCGGATGCGAGCAGCAGGCGTAAATGTTGACCGCCCCGAACTGTTTCAAAATACGTACCGCTTCCACCAGGCTCTTGGCGGTGGCAATCATGTCATCAACAATGAGTACATCCTTGTCCTTCACATCGCCGATCAAGTTTACCGCGGTGGCCTGAGTCGGTCCGGTACGCCGCTTGTCCACAATGGCCAAGTGACAGCGCATGCTCTCGGCAAAACGCCGGGCCAGCTTGATGCCGCCGACATCGGGCGAAACCACGACCAACTTGTGCAGTTTCTTCTTCTTAAAATAATCAATCAACACCGGGGCCGCTTGCAGGTTGTCCACCGGAATGTCAAAAAAGCCCTGGATCTGATCGGCATGCAAGTCCATGGTCAGCACGCGATCGGCGCCGGCGGTCGTGATCAGGTTCGCCACGAGCTTGGCGGTAATCGGAACGCGTGGGCGGTCCTTGCGGTCCTGCCGGGCATAGCCGAAGAAAGGCAAGACCGCGGTAATCCGGCGTGCCGAAGCACGACGGAACGCATCAATCATGACCAACAGTTCCATCAAGTTCTCGTTCGGGTTCGGGCAGGTCGGTTGAATGACAAACACATCCGCACCGCGCACGTTTTCCTGGACGCGTACGGAGATCTCACCCTCGGGGAAACGCCCCACATCAATCTGGCCCAACGGCTTGCGCAACGACTTGGCAATGGCTGCGGCCAAATGAGCATTGGCATTACCTGAAAAAATCTTCAATTCATTTCCCACGTTCGTGCCTCCTCAACGTCTCTGCCGTTCGTTAAACGGTTTCACACTCTAACGCTTTTTAATCACCCGCGCCGGCACACCCACGGCCACGGTCCCGGCTGGAATCACGGTGTTGCGCTTCAAAACCGCACCGGCGCCGATCAAGGCGCCTGCGCCCACCTGACTGGGGGCCACAATCACGGCCCCGCTCCCGATGAACGCCTTCTCGCCAATCTTGGTCGGATGCTTGTTCACGCCGTCGTAATTGGCGGTAATGGTCCCGGCGCCGATATTGGCCTCGCGCCCAACCGTCGCATCCCCCAAGTAGCTCATATGCCCCATCTTCACGCCCGGGGACAAGTGGCTGCGGTTAATCTCAGCAAAATTTCCAATCGCGACGCCTTCGTCCAGACGGCTGCCCTTGCGCACATGCGAATACGGCCCGATCTTCACGCCGTTGCGCACCTCGCAGTGTTCCAGCATCGAGTAGCGAATCTTGACGTTCTGGCCAATGCGCGCCGAGTCCACGTACGAACCGGGCCCCACCACACACTGCTTGCCGATCACCGTGGTGCCCAGCAGGTACGTCTCGGGCCAGATCACCGTATCCGCGCCGACCTTCACCCCGGGTTCAACCCAGGTGCGTTTCGGGTCCACGACGGTCACGCCTTGGTCCATGAGCGCGGTCAAGGTCCGCTGCTGAATCACGGTTCCGGCCTGCGCCAACTCGCGGCGGCTGTTCACGCCCAACACTTCTTCGGCATCGTCCACGCAAAAGGCCCCGACTTTCTGCCCGCCGCGGTTCAACAACTCAATGACATCGGTCAAATAATATTCGCCCTTGCTGTTGCGGTTGCCCACACGCGCCAGGGTCTTCCAAAGCCAGGCCTGAGAAAAGCAATAGGCCCCGCTGTTAATCTCATCGATGCGCTGTTCCTGCTCAGAGGCTTCGCGCTCTTCCACAATGCGTTCCACCACGCGCCCGTCGGCCGAGCGGACAATGCGCCCGTACCCAAACGGTTGCGCCACTTGCGCCGTTAAAATCGTCGCCGCGGCTTTGGACCGGCGATGCTGCTGCACCAAACGGCGCAGGGTCTGCGCGCGGATCAGGGGGGCATCGCCGCACAAAACCAAGACCTCGCCTTGCAGCGACGCCATGCGCGGCTTGGCGGTTAAGACCGCGTGACCCGTGCCCAAGCGCTTGGCCTGCAACGCGGTTGCGGTGCCTGCGGGCAAGGCTTTGGCCACGGTCTCGGCTTGGTGCCCGAGCACCACCACCGACGCGTCCACCCCGGCCTTCTCCACGGCTTGCAAAACCCAGGTAATCAACGGGCGGCCGGCCAGGACATGCAGAACCTTGGGGGTCTGCGACTTCATCCGGGTTCCTTCACCGGCGGCCAAAATAATGGCGTATAGCTTTGACATGCGGCACCTTTGAAGCATCCAGACTTAAAAAGGCAAGGTGCGCCTTGCGGCGCGGATCATCGTTACTTCAGGCTGTAATGCCGTGCTAAAATAAAAAACCGCAAAAACCCCGAGTCATGAAACTGTCGCCATTGTTCGTACGGCGAAACAGATCACATGCTCCGAAGTTTGCGGAGCAACCTGCGGCTGCACCATCCCTGCCAGTGCGAAAAAAACCTAAAAATAAGCCACTTTCAAAATGGCGTACATAATAGATGATTTGCCTTTTTCTGTCAACCCAAAAGGGGGCGGCCGGGACAGTTACTTTTTTCCTGTAAATAGACGTGGGGACAGCTACTTTTTCTGATAAAAGGAGCTGTCCCCGGCGTTATTTTTCATCCTGTACCTGGATGCGTACTTCGCCCCCGTTGCAGCGAATCTCCGGCACGTACATGGCCTGACCGGTGACAGGCAGGGCGTGATAGTTGCCCGGGGTCTCGGCCCGCAACATGTACCGAATCTCCCAGACGCCCTTGGGCAGTTTGTCGATAAACAGCGCTACCTTCCGGTCGCGGAGCTCCTGATACACCCAAATACTTCTTCCGGCCAAGTCCTGAGCATGGGCGGCCAGTTTGGCTTTCTTTGTTCCCTGCCCCTGATAGATGGCCGCTTGCGCACTGGGTTTGACTTCTTGGGCATAGACCGGGGTTCCGCTGCGCACTTCCACAGCTTCAATGCCCGCGGGTTTCAAGTCCTCCAGCATCAGGTACTCGTAATCGTTTTTCACATCCACGGTCACCACGGTTTCAATCCGCTGCCCGCTGACCACGCTCTCCTGATCCTGGAGCGGCACCTTGTCGTAGACATACCCCTTGAGCAGCGTGGGACGGCCGACGAATTTAAAGTACTGGCGGCGGGTGAACATTTCATTTCCCACCGGGGTGATCGGTTCTTCCAAACTAAAGAAGGTGGCTTGCGCTGAAAAATAAATCGTCCCTTTGGGATTTAAGTTGCGGACCCGGATCTCATTGGCGCCGTCCTTTAAGAACTCACGCTTAACCTCAAAGCGACTGGGCGCACCCAGGGACAAAGCGGCGGACACCTTCTGGTTCGTGACCGAGTGTCCGTTCACCAGCACCTCGTAGTTCACATCCTGCGCCAGTTCACGGCTCACGCGCAGGTACTCGTTAAGGCCCAACAACGCCAGGGCCGTATCGCGCGTGTTAGACCACTGCGCGCCGCGCCGGTTTTTCACCAGCCAATTCATGGCCGGCTCCACCAACGCGTTTTTGGGATCAATGGCCATAAACGCCTGGAGGGCAAACGACGTGGCTTCGATCCCACCGTCGGACCAGTGCCAATAGTTTCGTTCCTTCCCCCAGTGCACCGTGGACATGAGCGCGTCTCCGGTTCCGCCCGAAGCATGCAGGACCGTGGTGTCGGGCTTCTCATCTCGCACCACCCCGTCTTCCAAATTGCGCACCAAGATCTTGGCTTGCTCATGCTTGCCAAAGTGCTCGCTGGCCAAGGCCAACAACGCGCGGGTGTAGGCATTGAGCTTATCGCGGCGTTCCCAGACGCGGTTGTACGCCTTGGTTTGATACTGGCTGAGCGCAGAACGCCGCTCTTGGACAAAATAACCGGATTGGGCAAACAACATCCACGCCGCCAGATCCGGTTGATTCTCGGCTTGGACCAGAGTCTCGTCCACATACGAGTCCGCCCGCTCGAGGACACCGGACTTCACCTTAACACCTGCGTCTTTGGCCAGGGTCAAGCCCCAGAGCACATACGCGGTCATGTACGGATCGGAGCTCCCTTCTTTCCACCAGCCCCACCCGCCGTCCGAATGCTGAAAGTCGTAAAGCCGGTCAAGCCCTTGCCGGACCATGTCGTCCAATTTCTTGAAATCCTTCGGACCCTCGGCATGCGTCTTATCGGCAAACGTCTTTTCAACGCCACCGAACATTTTCCCTGCCAAGCTTTCCGGACTCACCCCTACGTCCCTAAGGGTTTTGGAAACCATGACCGCGGGCAAAAAGCGGCTCAGGGTTTGTTCCGTACAGCCGTAGGGATAGTCGAACAAATACGGCAAGGCATCCAAAAGCGCCACGGCCAAACTGGGGGCCACTTGCACGCTCAGGGAGGTGGATTCGGTTTTGCGCGCCCGGGGCAACTCCAACACCACCGTGCTCTCGGCGCCCCGCACCTTGCCGGACTTGGCCACGAATTTCTCCAACCCGTGTTCGTACACCGGAAAGGTTTTCTCCATGGCATCGCCGTACGCACCGGCCTTGGCTTCCACCAGCAACTTGGCCTCGCCGGATTGTTTAACCTCCACACTCCAATCGGCGCGCGCTTCCCCCTTCGCAGGCACCTGCAACGTACGCGCCGCCCCGCCGTTGGCATCCACACCCTGGGCCTTGAGTGCCACCGTCGCGTTGATCTCTTTGTCGGTATTGTTGTTCACCACGGCCGAGACCGTGACCCGGTCGCCGGTAAGGAAAAAGCGCGGGCATTGCAAGCGTACCAGGACCGGCATCTTGGTATGCGTCACGGTCTGCGCCTGCCCAAACTGACTCCCGGCCGAGGCCACACGCGCCTGCGCCTTCCACGCGGTCAAGGAATCCGGGTACTTGACCTTCACGGTAGCGTGCCCGGTTTTGTCCGTACGAATGTCCGGCTGCCAGAACGCCGTGGCGCGGAAGTCCTGGCGGACCACCACGCTTCCACCGGCCTCTGGCTCAGGCGCCGCCTCTGCCAGGTCGAACATAATCGGACCGTCTTTGGTTTTGGCCAGGGCCCGCATTTCCTTTTTGGATACACCGCCAAACGCACTCTTGCTGGGTGACGAGCGGCGGGATTGCATGGGCGCAGACGCGGGCATGGACGCCGCGGCTCCCATGACCGCACTTTCTTCCATGTCCACTTCCCGATCATCCGAGGACAACATGGGTTCCGGAGACGGGCTGCCTACAGGTGGTGCCGGCGGCTCTTTGAGCAGTTTGGCGTAGCTCCGCTGGTTGAGCGTCGCGTCAGTACGCACTTGTTGCGAACGCTTGGTGCCAAAATAATATTGGCGCGGATCCCCGACATAGTCGGCTTGAATGTAGGACACGGCTTCATCCACCAGGGCCAGGGAGACTTCGGCCTCGACCGGTTGATCGGCTTGATCGCGCGTGGTCAGCGTGAAGGTCCCTTCTTCCTGCGCATGGTATTGATCCTTATCGGATTTGAGCTCAACCTTGAGGAAGTGATCCACCGGCGGGACCACCACTTGCTTGGTGTCTTGGTACAGTTGCAGGTCGCTGACCATGGTGGCGGACAAAAAGACATTGGGCACAAACTTGGGGTCAATGTCCAGTTCCACCAGCTTCACCGGTCCGTTGAACCGCAAGACTTGATAGGAATAAAGATCGTCCCCTTCCACACTGAACAAGACCGAGCGGCCCGAGACCGGGGCTGAGATCAACACCGGGGCTTTCTCCCCGGCACGCACCGTGTCCTTGTCCAAAATGATTTCCAACCCGCCGTGGCGGTAACCCAATTCCGCGGTGGCGTTGTTGGCGGCCCAGACCGTGGTCTCGGCGGTTACGGGTTCCGTGTTCTTGTCATCCTCACTCTCCCAAGCCACACGGTAATACCCTTCGCGGGCCGCGGTGAAGGAAAATTCCGCCTCCCCGGCGTCGTTGGTCTTCACTGTGCTCTTGAGTACATCCTCGTGTTCATAGCCTTGAAACTTCATCTGCCAACCCAGCTCGGGTTTCTCCCCGGCCCAAGGTACGGCCGGACCTTGGGGGTGGGCACGCCGCCAGGTGTCGGCCCAGACCTGCTGCCCGGAAGGATTCAGCCAAATCTCCACCCAACGGTCGCGCGTAACCCGGACCGTGCCTGAAACCGAGACCGGATTTTGATTGGCGTCCTGGGCCTTGATCGAGAGCGTAACTTTATCCTGGGGGCGATACAGAGAGTGCGCGGCCTGTACGTTTACTTCGTACCGGTGACGGGTCACCTTCACGGTATCGGAGGCTATGATTTCCCGGCGCGAGGCATCCACCACCCGGGCCTCAATGCGGTACTCCATATCCTGCTGCCCGCGCGGGGTGGTAAAGGACACAACGGCCCGACCCTGCGCATCGGTCTTCAAGGTTTCGCGTTTGATGACTTGCCCCTGCCCGCCGTACCCCGGGCGCGGGAGCATGTCTTCATAAAACCACGGGAAGGCATGGTCCATGACCCAGTAGCGGTAATACGGGTTTTGGTAGACCACCACTTCCACGGACGCATTGCCCACAGGTCCGCCAAAGTAGTAGTCGGCTTGTATGCTCGCCTCGACCCGATCCCCGAGACGATAGGATTTTTTCTTCCCGTTCTCTTCGGCCGTTTGGATGGCCACCTTGAACTCGGGCAGCTTGTATTCTTCCATGCGGAAAAGCAAGGCACTGCCCAGCCCTTGTTTCCTCCCAGCCGTGTAGAACGAAATCCGGTACTCGCCCAGAGGCAGGGTGGCCGGCAACTCTGCTTCGTCCCAGGCACTGCCAAAGGCATTCAGTTTGAGTTTGCCCTCTTTAATCTTCGCGCCGTGCGGATCGTGAATCTCGTACTCCACACTTTGCTCGGCCGGGGTGGCATACGCGCCGAGTTTGTAGGTACGGGCCAGCATCTTCCACTGGACCTTCTCCCCAGGCCGATATGCAGAACGATCCGTGTACGCATAAATGCGCCAGGTCTCCGAACGGTCCTCACTTCTTCCGTAGGCGTAGGTCAGGGCAAAGGCCTGTTGCGTGGTGGCGCGGGCCGCCACGAACACTTCCTCCGAGCTGCTGCCAGGGGCCAACTCAAAGAGCGCCAACCCATCGGCATTCGTCTGCTTCTGGGTGGTTTTCCAAACATACTCGCCGGAGACATAGGTGCGTGAGTAGAGTTTCACGTCGGCCTGAGGAATAGGCGTCCCATCCTGGACATTGCAGAAAAAGGCCAGCACCCGGCGACCTGAGGTTTTCATGACCAGGGTGGCATCGGAAACCAAAATCAAATCCCGGGCCTTGGCTCCTTCGCCTTGGGCGACAATCACGTACGCCCCGGGTTCCAGCTTGCGGTCCAGGCGGATCACTTCACTTCCCGGCAGGTACGCGCCTTTTTCCACGACCTTGATCCAGGCTTTCACCTGCTTCAAGCCCGCCACATTCACGGATTGTAGCCATTCGGTGCTTCCCTGTTTTTTGGTAAAGGCCACATCGGCCGTAAGGTCAAGGGCGTAGATCGCCAACTCAATCCGCTTCTGGTTATGCCAATTCAAATACGCTTGGATCTCGGAGTCAGGCAGAAAAATGTTGGATACTTGGATGGAGACCGAGGAGGCGGTGATGGCTTCAATGCGGCTCTTGGCCTGTTCGTAGTAACGACTCTCGCCTTTTTTGAACTCACTCAGCAAGCGCCGGTACAGTTCAAGTGCCCCGGAAAAATCCGGACTCTGCTGCCACTGGCCGTTGGGCAGACGCGTGCGCTTGCCGGCGCTTTCCATCCACTGGGCGTAGTTAAACAAAGCATCATCGTACCACTCACTTGCTTTCCCGATTTTCAGGGCAGCCAGAAACTCTTCGGGAATCCGCTCCCGTTGTTCCCACTCCCCGCCTTGGCGATACAACCCCATGGCCATGAGGTAGTGCGCGTGCGCCAGGTCCTCGGGGGTTTTTACAATCTTAAGGACATTGTCCAAAACATCCATGGGCAGGTAGTTGCCGTAGTAGCCGTAGTAGTAATCCGAATCAATCTGCGCCGGACGCTCGCAGCGCCATACGATGGCCAGGTAGCGAGCACGCGCCAGCTCAATATCGCGCGCTCCCGCCCACCACTCGAGCGCCTGTTGGTAATGCTGCCAGCCCGAACCCCAGTCTTGCGAGGAACGCCGGTTCCAGTAGTAATCCCCCAAAGACTCCTGGGTCGCGGCCCAGAGCTGGTCGCGTTCCTCTTCGTCCGGGGTTTCCTCCACCAACTTCTCCAAAGCTTCCCGGGCCTTTTCCAGCTTCTCCCCATCCGGGTCCTCGCCGCCCTGACTGCGCCAGAGGGTATCGGCCAGGCGGAAACGCACCCAGCGTTGATCGGCCTCCGCCAACTTTAAAGCTTCGGCCTTTTGGTAGAGTGCGTACGCGCGGGAGTAGGATTTATCCTGGTACTCCTTCTCGGCTTGGGCCTTGAGCTGAGCATAGTCGAGTTCTTGGGCCGACGCCGACAGTACGGGCGCCATCAGCCAAAGACCCAGGAACAACATGAGGATGTATCTAAAAAAAGTGGAGAAACGGGACATGGGAAATCCTTTCTGGGTATTAAGGATGAAAGGACAAAAGATAGAACAATTATCGGGGAGGGGATTTGAAAAATCAAGGAATGCGTGGAATATTATTGGGGGTAAAAACTCAAAAAGGAACAACAGGAAGCTAATAGTCGGTTCAACCAGAAAAAAGTGGGGGTGTCAGGTGAACACTTGCGCTATATGCACCAGTCACACTTAAATACACAATCATTTTTCATTTAATTTCGCATAGAGTTTTCTTAACGATGCCCCAAGCCAGTTCAACATTTTCATCACTTACTTGGATAGTCCCAATTCTTTGTTCTACACCCGGATGAATTAGATTCCTATAACCTCTAACACCGTGCGCTAAATGAACCATCGTTGAATTAATAAGTTTTTCATTTTCTGCAATTTTTAAAAGATCATTCAAATCCATTTTTATAACCAATTTCGTTTCATCACCCATTTTATATTTAGTAATACCATGTGCAATAATTCTATCAGTTAGTATAGCCTCAAAAATACTACCACTTAATATTAACGCTGATTTGTTCTGTTTTAAAATCACAGCAATCGCATTTTCTTTAAGGTCTCGTTGCAACATTAACTTTAATTCATCGGATGATAATTTCGCGATGTTTTTCACCAAACTATCGTTATACCCGATTAAATTAAGGTTTTCTGTATTAAGTCTTTCACATAAGTTGAATAATTCGTTCTCATTTTTCAGCGATTCTGTAATCTTGGCTAATTCGGGTTCTAGATATGGATTTAATCTATATACATTACTTTTAGTTTCATATTTGTGATCATCAACTTTAACAAATATTTTATTTGAAATAAAATCATTAAGAAAATCCGCGGCTTTTGTTCCGGACATTTTTAAAAACTGAGGAGCTTGTCGGTATGAGCATATTATTAACCCATCCGGATTTCTTTGATTATAAAAATCAAGGATTTTCTTTTGAACATACGGTGATTCATTTCGATATTTTTCTACTGCTCCTTGTAACTCGTATTCCAATTTTCCTTTCTTTTTAAGTTCATCTTCAACTCTACTTAAGTTACGCCGACAAATTTCATCTTCATTGTTTAATTGACCTGCTTTTAGATACAATTCTTTCGCTTTTAATAGATCGCCACTTTTTTCAAAAATAAGGCCTAAATTGTTCAACGCCGCATTATTTTCACCTTGTAATTCAATATACAATTCATAATATTTTTTTGCTGCCGCAAGATTTTTACTTTCATAGTACGAAAACGCAACTTCAAACAACACTTCATTTTCCGCAAGGAGTGTATCATGGATTTTACTAACGCCGACTAATAACTCCGCAAATCTTTTTTCTTTGAATAACCTACTAATAATTGGAGCTAAAAATGATTTACAAACTTGTTTTAAATAATAGGATTCAGCCAGGCTATTTGAGAAATCATTTAAAATCACTTTAAAAATTTCAGCATTAACCGCTACTATAAACTCACAAGATTCATCATAATTTTCGCCACCGTTTAAGACATTTTGCTTCAAGTAACGCCACGCTTTTAACGGATCACTTGTTTTAGATATCCAAAATAAATGTTCGAGAATTTTTCTATTTTGCGGAAATTGTTTTAGTGCACATTCCAAATCTTTCCTAACAGAGGATCGGGTTTTCTTTGTCACTGGTTCAGAATCAACGAGTGCGCCATATAAAAACAACCCCCTGATACCCCTCACTATCCCCAAAATTTTTTCATTTTCTGTTTTCTTTGACATTAAGTTTATTGCTTTAAGAAAATAATCTTTAACATAAAAAAAACTATTTCCCCAATGGTCAAGTGACAAGCCGGGACAGTCCAACCCACTAAACTCATTATCGAAAGGAATTTCTTCTATTAATTGTTCAGCTTCTGATATTTTATTTTGATCCAATAATATTAGAACCATTCCAATATGAGGTATATAATTAAGTGCATGGTTTAAATCCGCTTCGATCAAATTCAAAAACAGCTTACTAGCTATTTTAATTTCACCAATTTCGTAGTAAGAAAATGCCCTAGCACAATCCAAGATATTATTATCCCGTTTTTTCGTTGCTTCAAAGCCAGCTAAAACCTCAATCACTTTTCCGTATTTTTTAAGATCAAAATAGGTCATTGCCATAAAAATAGTAATATGTTCAGAACCACATTTATGTAGAATAATTTCTTCGTAAATATTTTCACGATTCGAAATGTCGGTATAATTTAAAAGCTGATAATATATATCCTCGTTCTTAGGAAAAAGCTGTAATCCTTTCCTAAGAATCCGTTTTGCATGTGCTGCGTTTCGTTCATTTATTGCTAAACGTATAAAAGCATTCGCAACTGGATTCGGCAATTCCGTTGCAAGACCAAAATACTTTTTCGCCTTATCCGCATCCTTTTCCGGGTTATCCCAAGCGTTATAAATATGCCCCAAATAATAGTTACTCCGCGAATCTCCTGCCCTAGCAAATTTTTTCAATGTTTTTTCCGCTTCGCCCCATTTTTTATTCTCTATTAAGTCTATTATTTCATCTAATTGATTATCATTTATTAGATTCATTTTCACACCTTGCATCATTAATGAACTACTTTATCGTTTCCATAACACAAAATACTCATGAAGGGGACCGTGTTTGAGGAGCGGAGTCTATTAAGCCCCAGCATTGTATTTTGGGGCCGGTTTTTGGATAATCGGCTAGTGTCCATTTTCTTATCCGATTAACAAAAAAAGGTTCGCCTACTTATGCAAGAAGCCCATTTAAGCGTTCAATAATATTCTCGAAATGGTTCAATGCCGAAACTGTAAATAGTCGATCTTGGCTATTTTGATTTCGCAACGCTTCATAAGCAGGCCTGTAGTGTTCAAATTCGCCGAGACCATTTGAAGCAAAATATTTTTCAAGGCGTTTCACGATCCGCTCGCCATGTTCCAAATCACCCAAAGTTATTGTCTTGCCCTTGAGTTCGGCTTCATAAATCACGTTCACAATATCCAAATACGCTTGTTCTTCAAATAAATCCTCAATATCCGCTTCGCTCTTGCCAGTAAACATACCCGGAGTAAGTATCCGATTTTTTTCCATGATTTTAGATTTGACCAAATCATCTATCCGCTGCTTCTTTTTTGTGGTGTCCAGGAATATACTGATTATCAGTTTATTACCTTTAAGAAGACTTACAAATGTAACAACTTTATCAGCACCACCAACAGGTATCATCACCCATTTAGGCGAAAGTCCTTTTTTCGCTTTTTGAACCAACAGTTGGGAAGCCATGGTGAAATAGAGGATATCAGAAGGGCCTTCGACAAGAAGATTGTTCGGACCAACAAACAAGGTCTGGGCAATATCAAAACCCATTACTCCTTGAAGCGGAAATGTCGTATCACTACTTACTGTTAAAACGTCATCCGAGACCTTCGTGCCAATAATTTTTTCATCCGTGGACTTATCTTCAACCGCACGTACTTTATGTAAATTTGAGCCATCCACCATAAAAGGAGAATGGGTGGAATAGATAATCGGACATTTGGTTAATACTTGCTCTTTAAAATAACGCAAGAGGTCTTCTTGGGCATTACCATGAAGTGTTAATCCCGGTTCATCCAGCAACACAACAATATTATTTCCATAAGTTTCGTTAAGCCTTGAAAACCAAACGACAAAAGAAAAGAACCACATGAAACCCGTACTCCTGTGTTTCAAGGGGCCGGTGAATTCATGCCTTGTATCTTCAATTCTGGTTCGGAATATCTTCCCAGCATTTAGAGGTGCTGGGTCACCTGGAATGGCCTCTCTAAAATCAAACCGCACCTTTAAGTATTGATTTTGTTTCCAATAGTTTTTCAAAGTACGACTAACACTATTCGATACCGCTTCTAATTTCGATTGTAGCTCTTCGAACTTGGTCATTTGTTGAAGTTGTTGGGGCGTTGTTTTAACCAAACCCATGAGTGCATTAAACACTTTAAACTTTTCGTCCTGGGGCTGTTTGCTTAGTTCATTAATCGCGACTTCCCCTTCTAACGCATCGTATTTAGAAAAATAAATAAATTTCGGAAGAAATTCATCGATCAATCCCTTAATTGCCGACAAAGCCGTTTTATCAGGAAATAATTTATCAAAGGCCTGTAGAACAATCGCCTGTTCCTCTTTATCGAGCGTCTGTTCAACTTTTTGTCGGAACAAGGAAAGATTGTCAGAAATTTCTTTCAGCTTTTCAGCAGTTTCTTCTTTTTGATTGTCGATGAAGTTTTGAAGAATCTGTTTTTCGTCAAAATCAAACGTCCACTTTTTGCTTGTCCCATAACCATTCGTGACTATAACTTTATTACTCTTGAGTGCTCTTTCTCTAAGTTTCCCTTCAACCTTTAGTTTTTCCGAATCCGTAAGTTCCCATTCCGTTTCTATTACATCGGATTCTGGTGATCCCATATCCTGATATTTATCATATTTCCACCGAGGATATTCGTCGAGGGCATTAAAGTCCGGGGATTCTCCTCCCCCTGGGTTTATCTTATTGAGAGCATTCAAAAGAGCAGATTTGCCAGCTTCATTTTTTCCGACTAGGCAAGTCATGTCCTCAATGGTCACCCACCCGCTATCTTCGATGCAACGAAAATCGCTAATTCGAAACTTAATTAACCTCATTGCCCACCACCTCCATAAGCCTGTTTTGAGTACCAGAGTCGACTTTTCAACTTAAGCCCCGCCAAAATCCCATTCCCCACTCACTTCTATTATTTCGCTGCTTGTTTTTGCATCCGCCATTAAGGGCGTATGCAATACGCCCCTACAATACCAATTGGTGCTTCTGCTGCTTGAAAGGTTACTAGGAACTACCGAGAAACTGCATGTGCTATAGGGGAGATAATATGCTTTTTAATTGTTTGGGACAAGACTTTTTCGTGGATCACGGGATAAAACATCGGGGGCAGGCGTATGCAATACGCCCCTACAAACACCGTTCGTGCCAAACATCTATTTACTATTCCCCTCCCCAGGATTTGGTGGGAGGGGGTGAGGGGGAGGG
>CAZSAP010000003.1:316651-316797 GCA_964604705.1 uncultured bacterium | reverse complement strand
CTCGGTGGATGTCGGTGTTTCGGTATAGGTAACGGTTTCTGTTGGCGTTACCGTAAAGGTCGGTGTTTCTGTGGGTGTCTCCGTAAACGTGGGGGTCTCGGTGGATGTCGGTGTTTCGGTATAGGTAACGGTTTCTGTTGGCGTTA
>CAZSAP010000003.1:0-316551 GCA_964604705.1 uncultured bacterium | reverse complement strand
CCGTATACGTTGGTGTTTCCGTGGGTGTCTCCGTAAACGTGGGTGTGGCTGACGACGTTGGTGTTTCAGTGGCCGTGGCGGTTTCTGTCGGAGTGCCCGTGGAGGTTGGGGTTTCGGTATAGGTCCCCGTCGCTGTAGGGGTTGCAGAAGCTGTCGGAGTTATGGTTTCTGTCGGAGTGCTAGTGGACGTTTCAGTGGCTGTGGATGTGGACGTGAAGGTCTCAGTAAAGGTAGGTGTGGCGGTTGATGTGGGAGTATATGTTTCCGTGGTTGTCGAGGTTGCGGTTAGTGTGATCGTGGCCGTGTGCGTCTCCGTGAATGTGGGCGTAGCGGTTATGGTCAAAGTCGGTGTCACCGAAGAGGTAGGGCTTTCGGTGGAGGTGAACGTGGAGGTGAAGGTATAGGTCGAGGTCGCGGTTAGGGTTGGAGTCTCGGTCGGTGTGGTTGTAAAGGTGGCCGAGGATGTTGGGGTGACGGTCATGGTTGCGGTCATGGTGTACGTGGCCGTGGGCGTCATCGTGGAAGAGGGCGTGGCCGTAAGGGTGGAGATCATGACCGCTTGACTCTTGGTCGACGAGGTGGTCACGACATAGGCTCCGTTGTTCAGATAAGCGTTCCAATAATACACACCGCCCAAGCCTGGAGCAATGGCCGTAAAGGTGAGTGAGTCCAAATCTCCGGCGTTTAGAGACGGCGAATAGCTAACACAAATGCGATCGCTGCCGGCGAACGTTACCGTACCACCCATAATATTGGAATTGGGCGTGGTGGAAACCGCCCAGCCATTTGGGATGTTGATGTACACCGTATCAATGCCGTTGGCTTGTCCGACCACATAGTAGTCGTAATTTTGGACTTGGTTGGCGGACGCCGCATTGGGCTGGATATAGCCATGTGCCGCAGGAGTGGAGGTCGAGGTGGCCGTAGACGTTTGGGTGACTGTATGTGTAGCGGTCTGGGTGGGCGTGGAGGTCGAGGTCTCCGTGGGTGTGGTGGTCACGGTCGAGGTGGACGAAGCCGAGGCTGTCGCCGTGGGTGTATGAGTGGATGTGGACGTTTCTGTGGCTGTGGGTGTGGCCGTGAGCGTATGCGTCGAAGTGGATGTTGGGGTTACGGTCGGGGTGGCAGTAAGTGAAGCCACTGCCACAGCTTGACTGCGGGTGGACGAGGTGGTGACTATGTAGGTACCGTTGTTGAGATAGGCATTCCAATAGTACATACCGCCTGTACCCGGAGCTGTGGCTGTAAAGGTTACTGTATCGAGGTCACCGGAGTTCATCGGTGGTGCATAACTGATCATTATGCGGTCGCCTCCCAAAGAAGCGGTACCGCCGAAGGTACTGGAGGGAGTGGTGGAAACGGCCCAGCCCGTGGGAATGTTGATGTACACGGTATTGATCCCATTGGCTTGTCCAACCAGGTAATAATCGTAACTTTGAGATTGCTGAGCCGAGGCCGAGTTGGGCTGCAAGTAACCCTGTGCGGCGGGCGTGGAAGTCGGAGTCGAGGTCGTCGTAGACGTGAAGGTGGGTGTGGTCGTGGAAGTGGAAGTAAACGTAGGCGTGAAGGTTGCGGTATACGTGCTTGTAGGTGTCGCCGTAAGCGTGTTCACGGTCACAGCCTGGCTCTTGGTTGAAGAGGTGATAACGGTATATGTACCGTCGTTGAGGTAAGCATTCCAATAATACACTCCACCCAGTCCAGGAGCCGTAGCCGTGTAGGTAACTGTATCCAAATCACCCGAGTTCATGGCTGGCGCATAGCTGACAAGGATGCGGTTTCCCACAAAGGTAACCGTCCCGCCCATTACTCCAGAGTTGGGCGTGGTTGAGACCGCCCATCCATCGGGGATATTGATGTATAGATTGTTAATTCCGTTGGCTTGTCCAACGACATGGTACGTATAGCTTTGAGCTTCATGCGAAGAAGCCACATTGGGCTGAATGTATCCCTGGGCTGCTGGGGTCGATGTGGATGTGACCGTGGATGTCGGGGTGTAGGTCGGGGTGATGGTCTGAGTGGACGTGTTTGTGGGAGTGGCTGTAGGTGTGGTCGTAAGTGTGTGCACCGATACGGCCTGACTTTTGGCAGCAGAGGTTGCTACCACATATGTACCGTCGTTGAGGTATCCGTTCCAATAATAAAGCCCCCCTGTACCCGGAGCTGTGGCCGTAAAGTTCACGGTATCCAGATCGCCCGAGTTCATGGCCGGGGAATAGCTAATCATGATTCGATTGCCCGCAAAGGTAGGGGTGCCTCCCAAATCGCTCGACGGCGTGGTGGATACCGCCCAACCGTTGGGTATGTTTATGTAAAGAGCGTTGATGCCATTGGCTTGACCGACGAGGTTGTAGGTGTAGCTCTGTGATGCAAGCGCAGGAACCGTATTGGGTTGGACATATCCCTGGGCCGCCGGGGTGGAGGTAACTGTTGCCGTGGCTGTGGGTGTCACCGTTGCCGTCGGTGTGGATGTAGGCGTGACGGTCGCAGTGAAGGTGGTGGTGGCGGTTCGGGTAGGTGTGACGGCATTATCGCATACGCGTACGAAATCGACGACCACATAGGTCCCAGTTCCGCCTTCAACCGTGATCTGTACGTTGAAGTTTTTGGTGCCGCTCCAACCTGTCGTGGTTTGATAGTTGAAAGCAAACGTTCCGGTTTCCGTCGAGCCGGAATTTAAATCCCAATAATTCGGCAAGCCGGTTTCTTGAATGCCGATTTTCCACTGGGTTGAAGGAGAGATCGCAACAATGCGAACTTCGACCATGGAGTAGGTTGAAACATCGCAGCTGAGATTTGGGGATAAGACCTTGCCCCAGGTACTGACGGCGTTGCGGGTAATGGCCGCATACGATGAGGTTGAGGAGAAGCGGATATGAGAATTGAAGCCAGCGTTGGTGGATTCATCCAACCAAGCAACCGGGGCTGTTCCGGCCGTACCGGTCAAGTCATCGAACCAAATATCGGCGGCCCACAGGGAAGCGGTGCCCAGGGAAAAAAAGAAAAACAACATCAAGCCAAAGAGGCATACCCAGGACCGACGGGAAGCGACCGGGAGGGTTGGGAGAGGCCGGATCATGGTTGGCCGTCCTGGAGCGCCCGAAGAATTTTCGAGACGGCGTTCACACTTTTCAAGAACTCGACCACGTTTTCGTTAACAATGATCTGTCCCACTGCGTCGTGGAGTTTTTGTTCGGCCAAGGCCAAGTCGTTGGCCCAACGCGGATTATTTTTGGCTTTAAGTTGTTTGATGGTTTCGGTGGCTTCGAAATAAGTCTCGAATTTTTTCATCAGGTACGTTTGGATGCGTTCCTTGCGGTCCGGAGTAACCGGCATGGATGAGGCCGGTGCGCGTTTGGGCAGCGTTGTGGGGGCCGCTCGACCCGAGGTGGCTAATTGAGGAATTTCAAAATCCAAAGAGATGCGATGGGTGCCCCAGGTTTCGATGATGCCCGAGAAGGTATAATTAAATGCGTAGGTGAGACGGGATTTGGCGGTGGTCCAGTCAAAGTTGTAATTGGCGCCCACCGTCGCGGTGAAGGCTGTATCGTCGCCGGAAATAAGCCCGGTGCGGACACCCCATTGCCCGTTGCCAAACCATTTTTCAGCGCCCACGTGAATTTGAAATTTTGAATTTAACCAGACCGCATCCAGGGCGCCATCCCAATCTTGCCATTGCACGCTGAGACCTGCGCGGGTTTCCAACGGCAGGCGATTTTCAGTGACAATCCCAATGTCCGGCTGATTGAGGTTGATGATACTGCAGGCGATTTGGATTTCAGGGCGCGAATAGGTTTGCTTGAAGAGTGTGTACAAAGCGCCGAAATCCAAGCCGTATTGGTATTTTTGTGAGGCAATGCCCCGTGTGCGGCTCATCTCTAAAAAGGAAGAATCGGTATAATCCCAATAAAACAGTTTTCCGGAAAGGCCTAACCATAAAGGGAGATTGACACCCGGGTGCAGGGCATACCCTAAGACAATCTCGTTTTCACTGTAGATATCCACCACCGAACGGTTGTTCCAACCAAGCCCCAAACCTCCGGATTCAGGTAAGGGATAGCTCAGGGCTAAATGGTTTTCCTGGATGCGGCCATCGTTAAGTCCGGCGTATAAATTGGCATACTCCAAGGTGGCTTCTATGGTCTCGAGGCGGGCCAATCCGGCGGGATTATAATTAAGGGTATTGATGTCATCGGCCAAGGCGGAGAACGCATCTCCCATGCCCATGGGACGTGCTCCCATGCGACGATCCCAGGCAGAGGCGGGATACGTGATACAGCATAGTACAACCAGCAAGATTAACCGGTTGGTCAGTGTCATTTGTTCCCCTTGCGTGAAATGAAGCATCCCCCGAAACGAAACACGCACTTTACAAATTACTTGACGTCATTTTACCCCTGAAGCGTTATTATTTCCACTGTTAAAAAAAGGAAATGAAACCTTTGGGTGCGAGTACGTCAGAAAAGTATGAGCTAATTGAGCCTAGAAAATAAATCGGGAATAATAACCGGCTGAATCGTACCCGGGTGAGCGCGACCATCCTTAAACCGATAGGTATTTGAAAATATCGGGTGGGTTCACGAAGCATGGGTGGGTTTTAGTCACATAGGATCTTGGGTATCACGATAGAATTTTTTAAATAAAGTTTCAACTTTGGTTTTGTTGGTTTTGGTTGTCTGCAAAACTTCGTTTTCCAGTTCGTGTAAGCGTTCCCGTAAGTTGTCCATCATCTGGTTGAATGATTCTTCCACATCATGAAATTCATCGGTTTTGCGGATGTGCATGTTCAACTGAAAATTGCCTTCGCCCAGTTGTTTGAGCATACGCTTGAGATTGAACAACGGCCCGGCAATGCGATGAGAATAAAAAATCCCAAAAAGACATACCAAGAGCACTCCGATCAGAGTCGAAGCCAGCATAGGACGCCAGAGAAAATCCATAATACGGGAAAATTCTAGAGTGTCACTGAGGGAGTTGGTTAAATAGATGAGGTTCTGTGAAGATGGGTCGGTCCATTCTCTAATCTTTAAAAAGGCCAGGGTTACCACATTGGAAACCAGTATGCTGGAAATCACCACCAGGATGAGTTGCCAGATAACCCGGTATTGAAAACCTCGCGCCACAATGAACTGTTTGCGGCGATAGTGGGGAGTGGGTTGAGGCAATGCGGGTGTTGAATTGAGCTTTTTTTTTGAATTTGGCATGGGGGTTCTCTCCTTAAAATATGTTCGGCTTCTTAACGTTCGTATATGTCCGCTCAGAATCGCGTGGCATCTATAGAAAGTATCGGTTTTAAGGAGTGTTCCTTCAGTCGTTTGTCCCTATATTTTAATGAAGTAAGGAATCTCTCACTAGGAAAGTGGTTTTTTTATTTGCGGATTTCGGTATTATTTTATAATCTGTTAGGACTTTGTGAGTCGTAAGGAGAAGGCATCATGGCACAGAAGAAACGCTTGGACGGATGGTTTGGTGAGTACGGCGGGTGTTTTGCCCCGGAAACATTGATGCCCGCCATTGCGGAATTGAAAGCAGCGTTGGCGGCCGCGCGGCGTGATCCTGCGTTTAAGCGGGAATTAAATGAATTATCTAAAAATTACGTGGGACGTCCCACACCTTTGGATTTTGCCCAGCGGTTGACCACGGGCTGGGGAGGGGCGCGGGTGTTTCTCAAGCGTGAAGACTTGAATCACACCGGCTCGCACAAGATCAATAATTGCATTGGCCAGATTCTCTTGGCCCGGCGCATGGGCAAACGTCGGATCATTGCCGAGACCGGTGCCGGGCAGCACGGCGTGGCCACGGCCACAGTGTGTGCGCGTTTCGGTTTGAAATGCCGCGTGTACATGGGAACCGAAGACATGGCCCGGCAATCACTGAATGTTTACCGGATGCGCCTCTTGGGAGCCGAGGTTTTTCCAGTGGACGGCGGGTCCAAAACGCTTAAGGATGCGATGAACGAGGCCGTGCGCGATTGGATCACCAACGTGCGCGACACGTATTATCTCATTGGCACGGTGGCCGGTTTTGATCCGTATCCGTCCATGGTTAGGGAGTTTCAGTCGGTTATTGGAAAAGAAGCGCGGCAGCAAATTATGGCTCAGGCCGGGCGCTTGCCCGAGGCGGTCGTGGCGTGTGTGGGTGGCGGCAGCAATTCCATGGGCATCTTCTCCGGATTTGTACAGGATAAAAAAGTCCGGCTGATCGGGGTGGAAGCCGGAGGACGCGGGTCGGGTTTTGGGGAGCATTCCTCCACCTTGACCAAAGGCAAGGTCGGGGTTTTGCACGGGTGCCGTTCGTATGTGCTGCAGGATGCATTTGGACAAATCGCGCCCACGCACTCGGTGGCCGCAGGCTTGGATTATCCCGGGGTGGGACCGGAGCTGGCGTTTTTGAAGGACGCAGGACGTGCCGAGTTTTTTTCCGTTACGGATAAGAAAGCGTTGGAGGCTCAGCGTGAACTCTCGCGGTTGGAGGGGATTATTCCGGCTACGGAAAGCTCCCATGCCGTGGCGTACGGAAAAATACTCGCCAAGCAATTAGGCAAAAAAGCCGTCATGATTATTAATATTTCTGGACGCGGCGATAAGGACTTGAAGCCGGAGGATGCAGCATGAGCGCCCGATTATTCAACCGTTTTGCCCGTGAACGCATGGCCGGGCGTAAATTGTATGTTCCGTTTGTCACGGCCGGGGACCGCGGGTTGGAGTTCACCCGAAAGGCAGTCATGACCCTGATCGAGTCCGGGGCCGATGCTGTGGAATTGGGCATCCCGTTTTCCGATCCTTTGGCCGACGGTCCGGTGATTCAAAGGGCCTCGCAGCGTGCCTTGGAACGCGGGACCACGTTGCCCCAGATTTTTTCCTTGGTGGAAAAATTACGCCAGGCAACGGACATTCCCATACTTATGATGGGGTATTTGAATCCCTTCATGCAGCCGAGTTTGGAGAAAAATGCGGCTTTGGCAGCCAAAGCCGGAGTGGATGGGTTTATTATCCCGGATTTTCCACCGGAAGTGGCTGGCGATTGGAATCGCATTTGTGCCTCTCAGGATTTGGATACGGTCTTTTTGGTTGCGCCTACCAGTACGCCGGCACGCATGCAGGCCGTGGCCAAGGCGGCCACGGGTTTTGTGTACTATGTGTCAGTGACGGGTACGACCGGTATGCGCAAGCAATTGCCCACAGCCGAGTTGAGTGCGGGCATTGAACAGGTGCGGCAATACTCCCCGCTCCCGGTTTTGGTGGGATTTGGCATTTCCACGCCTGAACAAGCCCGGAGCACTTCGCGGATTTCCGACGGAGTGATCGTGGCCAGCGTGCTGATTAATGCCATGGAACAAGCCAAAACCGATGCGGAAGCCCTCAAACGACTCCTGGGATTGTCCCGTCAGATGGCAAACGCAGTAAAAAATCGGTAGAGACTATGGTCAAGTTATGCTACCATTTTGGTTCGTTCCTGCCTCATCCTAGAACTTAAGGTGTGGGGGACCTGGGACAAGGTTGGTTTAGAAGACCTCTAAAAATCATTTTAGAGCTTCTGACGATTGGGTTAAACGAAGATATTTAACCGTAATCGGATCAAAAACGTATAAAACGAGGAGAACGGCTGTGGATTGGTTTAAAAAACCTAAATATATGACGGTCCGAGTGACCACGAAGAAGAAGTTGGATATACCCGACAACCTGGTGACACGTTGTCCGGGTTGTTCTGAGATCATCCTAAACAAGGACATTGAAAACGCCCAGCGGACCTGCCCCAAGTGCAATCATCACTTCCATATGTCCGCCCGGGAACGGATTCAGCTGCTGGTGGACCCGGATAGTTTTCAGGAAACCTCAGGGACGATCCAAGCGGCGGATCCGCTGAAGTTCCCCGGGTATCAGGATAAGGTTCAAAAAGGGCAAAAGGCAACCGGCAACAAAGACTCCATAGTGGCGGGTTTTTGCACCATGGGAGGCTTGCCCGTAGCCTTGGCGGCCACAGATTTTAAGTTCATGGGCGGTTCCATGGGCTCGGTTTTGGGTGAAGAGATCGCCCGACTCGTGGAAGGGGCCATTGAGCGTAAGTGCCCAGTCATCATTGTATCTGCTTCCGGTGGCGGGGCGCGCATGCACGAAGGGATTCTTTCATTGATGCAAATGGCCAAGACCTCGGCGGCGCTGGCGCGTTTGGCGGCCGCCAAGCAAATGTTTATCTCGGTTCTGACTGACCCCACGGGCGGCGGGGTGACGGCCAGCTTTGCCATGTTGGGCGATGTGATCGTGGCTGAGCCGAACGCCTTCATCATGTTTGCCGGTCCCCGTGTTATCGAACAAACCATTCGGCAGCATTTGCCCAAACGCTTCCAGCGTGCCGAGTTTCTCCAGGAGCACGGCATGATCGACATCATTGTCCGTCGTCAGGACATGCGCGACCGCTTAATCCAATTGCTTTCCATCACGCAGCCTGTAGCCTAATTGAACGTGCATGCGTAAATTATCACGCGGTTCTGTCGCCAGCGTACGCCGGGGGCAGAACCGCGTTTCTGTTTTATCCCCATTATCGTTTGCCCAAGCCAAAGACGCATTGCATCGTTGGACCGTCAAAGCCGTAAAACCGGGCTTGGCGCGGACGCAGGCCTTGTTGGCTGCGTTGGGGCGTCCCGATGCCGCGGTCCCGGCCATTCAGATCACGGGCACCAATGGCAAAGGCTCGGTGGCCGCGTTGGTGCACGCGGCGTTGCTCGCGGCAGGTTACCGTGTTGGGCGTTTCACCTCTCCGCATTTGGAAGATGAGCGCGAGCGCATTGTGCTGGGGTCGCGGATGATTTCACGCCCGGCCTTTGTCCGAGTTGTGAGTGAACTCCTGCCCGCCTTGAAGAAGTTACATCGCCAGGGGGAACCGGCCACGACCTTCGAGGCTTGGACCGTGTTGGCCGCCTTGGCCTTTCGCCAGGCGAAGCTGGACCTGGCGGTGGTGGAAGTGGGCATGGGTGGGCGCTTGGATTCGACCTCGGCGTGGCAAAAGGTGCTCGTCTCGGTTTTGACACACGTGGGGTTGGATCATACGCGTGAGTTGGGACCCACCTTGGCGGACATTGCTCGGGAAAAAGCCGCCATTGCTCGGAAGGGAGTGCCCTTTGTCAGTGCCGAAACGACTCCGGCGATTCGGCGTGTGATTCAGGAGCATGCGCTCCAGGTGGGTGCCTCCTTGGTCTGGGCAGGCGTTGAGCAGACAGATACCGTACGCATTCTGGGTTGGGAGCGCAAAGCGTGGGGACTTGCAGTAACACTGAAAACCCCGGATACTGCCAGGCTCACGCTGGAGGTAGGGTTGCGGGGAGAACATCAAACGCGCAACGCAGCGTTGGCGGTTTTGGTACTCAACGAGCTCAATCGCCTGGGTTTCTCTGTTTCCCCGGCAGCCCGGAAACAGGGGTTTCGCAAGGTGGTGTGGCCTGGGCGTTTGGAAAAAATAGCTGTCCGACCCGCAGTTTTTCTGGATGGGGCCCATAATCCGGCGGCGGCCCTGGCTTTGGCAGACGAGCTGCGGTCGTTTAAGGCTCCGGTGGCGTTGGTTATGGGGGTTATGGCAGATAAGGATTCCGCCTCCATGGTCCGCCTGCTGGCACCGGGAGTGCATTCGGTATGGACGGTTCGTCCGCCGGATGCCCGGGGCTTGGCGCCCGAAGCCTTGGCCGAGTGTTTTTTGGCTTATGGAATCAACGCTTTTCCCAAGGCCCAATTGAGTCGCGCCTTGACCGAGGCCCTGCATGCGGCTGGGACTCAAGGGACGGTGGTGGTAGCAGGTTCGCTCTATTTATTGGCACCGGCGCGCCGATACTTGAAAAAGCGGGGTAAACGTTTGACAGCCCCTAAGTGAGATGCTATAGTTTTAGCCGGAGGATTTCCTGGACATGCGTATGCAGCGCGTTTTGTTCATCTTAATCGCCGGAGTGGGTGGTTGGGCTACCGGAGTCTCGGCCGAGACCTTTCGGGCCAACGATCTTCAGACCGCCTCCTTGTACGGCGAACAGCAGACCATCACGGAGAGTGACCGGCACACCTATCTCTCGCGTGGACAGGAATATCTGCGTCAATATGTTCAAGACAATCTCCGCCGGTTCATGTCCGATTCGGGTGTTTCCATGGACCTGAGCCACATGCAAGCCACGGCCACGCTTGATCTGCAAAAACTTAATCCCGCACAAGACACCACGAACGCTTTACCCCTGGAAGCCAAACTTCGCATTTGGGCCGATGAAGATTTGAACAACTACCTGTTTTGCGGTCGTTTTATTCCTTTGCGTATGGAAATGGAATCGCTGTATCATTTAGGCGATACGATGGATGTATCCGCGCGGGTATTTGCACCGTTTAACGATGTGATGCGTTTGGAAGTCGGGTCGAGGTATCATTGGTCCGAACAGGTGATTTCACGTTGGCAGTACACGTTGCGCAATGATTCGGAAGTACGGGGCAACATGAACTTGGGTTTGGGTATCCAGTGGGCGGATTGGCAAGTGGCATTGGATTACGACATGACGCCGCAGTTTACACAACAACAGCGTATTAGTATCGGTAAGAACTTTTAAATCGCCGATTCTTCAGAGAATCTCGGCTTGGCAGGGCGCAATGCGTCCTGCTTTTTTTTATACCCCGGATGTGGGGTCGGATCGGTTGCAGCGGTCGTCATGCGTCAAAGTCTCGCTGGGTTTGCTGCGGAACTCGCCCTTGATGGGCTCGAGCAGTCCTCGCTGCACCCAGCGAGACTTTGGTGCATGAACGTAGGGTTTGATCGCTGAAAAATTAGCGTTGTTGAAATCCCGGCCCTCTCATTGACAAGGGGGTGGGGGTATGTTACATTTCCCTTTATTTTACGTTTTTGTAATGTCTCCGGACAAGGGCATTTAGGGCGAGAAGGAGCGGTTGGGCCATGGATGATTTTAAGTTTAAACAAGGTGAATTGCATTGCGAGGATGTGCCCGTGGCACGTCTGGTAAAGACCCACGGGACGCCGCTGTATGTGTACAGCCAGCGCACCTTACTCTCCCATTTTCACAAGATACAATCCGCATTTGCGGACATGAACCCCTTGATTTGCTACTCCGTCAAGGCCAACTCCAACCTCTCCATTCTTTCGGAATTGGCCGGGCAGGGTGCCGGCATGGATATTGTTTCGGGCGGGGAACTGACACGAGCTCAAGTTGTGGGCGTGCCTCCCGAGCGCATTGTGTATGCCGGGGTGGGCAAGACCCGCGAGGAAATCGCCGAGGCGCTGCGGGCCGGGATCTTGATGTTCAACGTCGAGTCCGAACCGGAGTTGCGACGGATCAACCATGTGGCCGGACAGTTGAAATGTTCCGCCCGGGTGGCGTTGCGGATCAACCCGGACGTGGATGCCAAAACACATCATTACATCACCACGGGAACCAAAGAGAATAAATTTGGGCTTTCGATCCCCATTGCGATCGGGTTGTTCAACGAGGCGAAGAAACTGAAACACATACAGGCCGTTGGTGTGCACATGCACATAGGTTCGCAGATCACCAGCGTGACCCCGTACCTGCAGGCGTTGAAACGTTTGGCGGTATTGTTAAAGGATTTGCGCGGAGCCGGGCATGCCATTGAGTATTTCAACATGGGTGGCGGTCTTGGCATCATATACAATGAAGAAACACCGCAAACCGCGGATGCGTTTGCCAAAGCGGTGATACCTTTGCTCAAGCCGTTGGGCTGCAAGCTGATTCTTGAGCCGGGCCGCTTCATCGTGGGCAATGCCGGGATTCTTCTCACGACGGTGCAGTACGTCAAGCGCGGGCATGTGAAGTCGTTTGTGATTGTGGATGCGGGCATGAACGATTTGATCCGTCCCAGTCTCTATCATGCCCATCACCAGATCGTGCCGGTGAAGAAGAGCCGGTCTGCAAGTACGGTGTTGTGCGACGTGGTCGGACCCATTTGCGAATCCGGAGATTTTCTCGGCAAGGAGCGGCATTTGCCGCGCCTGGAAGAAGGCGATGTTTTGGCCGTGCGCAGCGCCGGGGCCTATGGCATGGCCATGGCTTCCAATTACAATTCGCGCCGGCGTGCGGCCGAGGTGCTGGTTGCGGGAACCAAGTCGACGGTGATTCGGCGCCGTGAGACCATGCAGGATATTTTGGCCACCGAAGCCCAGGGTGTGAAGACGTTCAAGATGAAGAAATAAGGTGAGTGGTATGCCCACGTTACGCTTTGCAAAAATGTCAGGCGCGGCCAATGATTTTGTGGTGGTTGACAATCGCGCCCAAATCATGACCGACGTGTCGCCGGATTGGATTCGCCGTGTCTGCACTCCGCGGTTTTCCGTAGGTGCCGACGGGGTCATGCTTTTGGGGACGTCCCCGGATGCGGACTTTACCATGCGCTATTTTAATGCCGACGGCTCGGAAGCGGCCATGTGCGGGAACGGCGGGCGTTGCATTTCCCGCTTTGCGGTCTTGGTGGGCGCAGGAAAAGAAGGACGCGAGCTAAGCTTTACCGCACCGTCGGGGCGTTATCGCGCCCTGGTACAAGGAGACCAAGTCCGCTTGGGGTTGCGCACGCCGGAGCAGTGGCGTTCCGGACAGACCTTGGTCACCAGCCAAGGCGAACGCGAGTACGACTTTGTGGATACCGGCGTTCCGCACGCGGTGCTGTATTCCTCCGAAGTGGAACACGAACCGGTTGAGTTGCTGGGCCACGAGATTCGCTACCACGCTCAGTTTCAGCCTGCCGGAACCAATGTGAATTTTGCCCAAGTGGTGAATCCGCACGAGCTTTTGATTCGCACGTACGAACGCGGCGTGGAGGGCGAGACCCTGGCCTGCGGGACCGGTTCGGCCGCCGCGGCATTGTGTGCGGCCAAACGCGGGTGGGTTCAATCGCCGGTGAATGTGATCACCCAGAGCGGGTTGCCGTTGAAAGTGGAATTTGAACTTACCCCGCAAGGGTTTGCCAATGTGTTTCAGACCGGGGAAGCCCGGTTGGTATTTTGGGGCGAGCTCTCCGATGAGGCGCTGGCCTTTGATGTGGAGAAAAGCCGAGGGTAGCAGAGCGCTTCGGCCACTGTGCCCTGTTCTGGCTGCGGAACTCGCAACCACCGCTGGAAAATAGATGTGCTTTATGCAACCCGGGTAGCCATCGGTGCTCGGACAGTCCTCACTGCGAACAATGCACAGCGACCGAAGCGGCAGCAACAGAGGTTTTAATAAGAGGCAACAAACCGGTTCGTGAGAAATCGGATTACGTTTTTATAACGGAGGCAAGAAGATGTTTAAAGGTTCCATGGTGGCGTTGGTCACGCCCTTCTCCAACAACCGGGTAGACGAAGCACGCTTGCGTGACTTGGTCGAGTTTCAAATTGCCAATGGGACGAACGTTTTGGTGCCCTGCGGCACTACGGGCGAATCGGCTACGCTTACCATGGCTGAACATCGTCGTGTCATTGAACTGACGGTGCAAACCGCCGCCGGGCGGGTCCAGGTTATGGCCGGAACCGGATCCAACAACACCACTGAAGCCATTGAGCTGACCAAGGCCGCCAAGGAAGTCGGCGCCAACGGTGCGCTTTTGATTGCGCCCTATTACAACAAACCGACCCAAGAGGGTCTTTACCGCCATTTCTTGGCCATTGCCGAGGCCACCCATTTCCCGTTTGTCTTGTACAACATCCAGAGTCGGACGGCGGTCAATGTTTTGCCTGAGACCATTGCGCGCATTGCCGACGCCTGCCCCTTGCTGGTGGGGGTTAAAGAGGCCTCGGGCAATTTGGAACAAATGAGCACATTGCACTCCTTGATCGGTGACCGGGTGGCAATTCTGTCCGGCGATGATGCCTTGACCCTGCCGCTTATGGCCGTAGGGGGCAAAGGCGTGATTTCCGTGGTGGCCAACATCGCGCCGCGCCAGACGGCCGATATCGTGGCCGCGTGCCTGGAAGGCGATTTCCGCGCCGCGTTGCCCTTGCACGAGCGCATGTTGCCGTTGATTCGCGCCATGTTCCTGGAGACCAATCCGGCACCCGTAAAGGCGGCCATGGAGATGATGGGCCTGTGCTCACAAGAGTTGCGGTTGCCGCTGGTGACCGTTACCGAGGCTACGCGCATCAAAGTGCGGCAGGCCATTGAACAGTACGGTTTGCTGAAAGGGCGGGGATAATTATGAAACGGGTTGGGATTGCAGGCGCCGCTGGACGCATGGGACGTGCCTTGGTGAGCATGGTGTTGAAACACCCTGGACTCACGTTGGCCGCGGCTTGGGAACGTCCCGGTCACCCTTTGCTCGGCAGTGATGCCGGTGAGTTGGCAGGGGTTGAGCGTGCCGGTGTAGCGCTCGCCGCCGGTCCCGAAGCGGTGATCGCCAACTGTGAGGTGGTGATTGACTTCACAGCCCCGGAAGCCACGGTGGCCTTGGCGCGCTTGGCGGTTTCTAACAAGTGCAGCCTGGTGGTGGGAACCACCGGTCTCAATGAGGAGCAGAAGAAAGTTTTGCAGTGGGCGGCGGAAAATGTAGGTGTGATTTATTCCGCCAACTTTTCACTGGGGGTTAATTTGTTGTCGTTGTTGGTTGAGCAGGCGGCGGCGATATTGGATGCGAACTACGACATTGAGATTGTCGAGGCCCATCACAACCAGAAGAAGGACGCGCCTTCGGGCACGGCCATCATGCTTTACAACGCAGCTTGTTCCGGGCGTGAGTTGGATTCGGCCACGGCTGCGCGACACGGACGGGAAGGGCTCACGGGTGTACGCACGCAGGCGGAAATCGGCATGCATGCGGTGCGCGGCGGAGATATTGTGGGTGATCATACGGTTTTGTTTGCCGGTCCCAAAGAGCGTTTGGAGTTCAAGCACCAGGCGCATTCCCGTGAAGTCTTTGCCGGCGGGGCGGTGCGAGCCGCCGCTTGGTTGTGCGGGCAGAAGCACGGTTGGTACTCCATGGCCGACGTGTTGGGGTTGGCCAAGAAGTAGACAGAGCAGGGTTCGTTATGAAATGAGGTGATTTTCATGAGCGCGGTGAAGTTGGATCGAAAAGGCATCACCATGTTGGGGTACGGCATTGTGGATGTTGAGATCTCGCGGAACAATGTTTGGCGGGCCGTGATCGAACCCCTTTTGGACGGACAGTACACCTTGAAGCTGAAGGAACTGGTCCACAAGGTGATTCAGGAACCGGAAGCACGTGAAATCTACCAAGAAGTGTTGAACTACAAGTGGCTCCAAACCGAGAACCTCGTGAAGGCTGGAAAACTTGAGGCCGGATCGTCGCTTACCTTGCAGGAAGCGGCCAAAGAGTGGATGGACAAACATTATCCGGCTTGGAAAACCGCGCGTCCGACGCTGTTGGAAGTGACCGAGCACGACGAAACCGTCTCGGCTCCGGCGGAGGATGTCGAGCGTCGTTGATGATGGAAACGACGTCGGAGGCGACGGAATCACAAGCATACAAACCCGGCGGGCGGGTCTTTCGCGCGTATCTGGGTTTGGGGGCCAATCTGGGCACTCCGGAAAAACAGTTGGCGGCCGCGGTGCAGGCCTTGGCGCGCCGAAAAGATTTACGGGTCACAGCGGCCTCTTCGCTGTACCGGACGTTGCCGGTGGGGGTGGAGGCGCAGCCGGAGTTTGTAAACGCCGTCATTGGTGTGGATACCTCACTCACCCCGTTTTCGCTGTTGCGGTTGGGCAAGCGCCTGGAGGTCCAGGCCGGTCGGGTGGGGGTACGCAATGCCCCTCGCGAACTGGATGTGGATCTGTTATTATATGAAGGTCAGATTCTGGCTGAAGCTGAACTCGTGGTGCCGCATCCCCGCCTGGCGGAACGAGCCTTTGCCTTGATTCCATTGGCAGAGATCGCGCCCGAGGTTCGGCATCCGTTGTTGGATCAAACCATGGCGGAGTTGGTTGAGAAGGTTTCGCCGCATGGGGTCTGGCAGTTGGCGGGCGGTTCGCGTTGGGCCAATATATAAATCGAGGTGACGTTCCGTGGACGGAAGCCGTTACATAGCGGTGGAAGGTGTCTTGGGCGTGGGCAAAACCAGCTTATGTGAGCAATTGGCCAAAGCGTTTAATGCGCGGCTGGTGCTGGAAGCCACGGATGAGAACCCGTTTCTAGAAAAATTCTATAAAGATATCCGGGGCAATGCGTTTCAAACCCAGATTTTCTTTTTGCTGAGCCGGTATCGTCAGCAGATGGAGATTGCCCAGGGAGATTTGTTCCGACGGAACTTGGTCTGCGATTATGTGTTTGCCAAGGATCGGATTTTTGCGTACTTGAACTTGGAAGAAAATGAATTGAATCTGTATGAGCGTTTGTGCGGGCTCTTGCGGGATCAGATTGTTAAGCCGGACTTGGTGATTTACCTCCAGGCTTCGACCGAGGTGCTTGCTCAGCGGTTGACACGCCGGGGACGCACGTTTGAAAAGGGGATTCACCGGGATTATCTGGAACGCTTAAATCAAGCGTACAATTATTATTTCTTTCACTACCAGGAAACACCGTTGCTGGTGGTGAATACCAACGACATTGATTTTGTCCACAGTGCCGAAGACCTGCAGGATCTGATTTCATACATCCGTACGATGGGCAAGGGGACTCAGTACTACAAGCCCAGCGGACACATCGCTTAGTCATGATCACCCTCCGTCAGTTGGCCCAATGGAAAAAGACCGGTGAAAAATTCACCATGCTCACGGCCTACGACTACACCGTCGCGGTGTTGTTGGCGCGGGCTCAGGTCCCGGTGATGTTGGTCGGGGATTCTCTGGGCAACGTGGTGCTTGGTCACCGCACGACCTTGCCGGTGACTCTGGAGGACATGATTCATCATACCCGCGCGGTGGTGCGTGGTTCCGGAGAGGCGCTGGTGGTGGTGGACATGCCCTTTATGTCCTATCAGGTATCGGTGGAAGACGCCGTCCGCAATGCCGGACGCTTGATCAAAGAAGGCGGCGCGCATGCCGTGAAGCTTGAAGGCGGCGTGGACATGGTCCCCGTGATTCAGGCCATTGTACGGGCCGACATTCCGGTGATGGCCCATATTGGACTTTGTCCCCAGGCCATTCATCAGGTGGGCGGTTACGCCACACAAGCCGTGGATGCGGCCGGGCGCAAGCGGTTGTTGGCCGATGCGCGAGCCGTGGAAAAAGCCGGTGCGTTTGCCGTGGTGATTGAAAAGACCGATCATGCCTCGGCGCGGGAAGTGACCCGGGCGTTGCGCATACCCACGATTGGGTGTGGATCGGGACCTGGGTGTGACGGGCAAGTGTTGGTGACGTACGATCTTTTGGGGTTGTTTGTGGATTTTACTCCGTGTTTTGTAAAGCGCTACGCGGAGTTGGGGGCCGATGCCATTAAGGCCGTGCAGGCCTTTTCGTCCGATGTACGTGCCGGAGTTTTTCCGCAGGCTAAGGCGGCCGGCCGAGGTTCCAAACCCAAATCGGATAAGCGTCGTCGTCCGTGAAGCTCTCCCGGATATAAACCAAGGGAAAGCCTGAAGGAGTGTGAGCATCCGTGAAAACGGTGTTGTCGTTAAAAGACATGCGTGTGTTGGTGGAACGCTGGCGTAGAAACGGGAAGACCATAGGCTTGGTGCCAACCATGGGCGCCCTGCATGAAGGTCATTTGAGTTTGGTGCACGCAGCAAGGCAGGCGTGCGACCGGGTGGTGGTCAGTGTGTTTGTCAATCCCACCCAGTTTGGTCCCAACGAAGATTTTGCCAAGTATCCGCGGGATTTGAAACGCGATCTCCGCTTGGTCGCCACGGAAAAAGCCGACGTGGTGTTTGCCCCAACCGTGGAAGAAATGTATCCGGCAGGGTCCGACACGTCGGTGGTGGTGGGGCCGGGCTTGACCCAGACCATGTGCGGCCTTTCACGCCCCAATCATTTTCAGGGCGTGGCCACAGTGGTTTTGAAGTTTTTCAATTGCGTCCGTCCGCATAAGGCGTTTTTTGGCCAGAAAGATTACCAACAAACGCTGGTGGTGAAGCGCTTGGCCATGGATTTAAACACGGGCTGCGAGATCGTGGTGCTGCCGACCTTGCGTGAAGCCGATGGCCTGGCCAAGAGTTCGCGCAACGCCTACCTCTCGGAAGAGGATCGACGCGTGGCGCCGGCCGTGTACCAATCCCTGAAATTGGCCGAGGGCATGTTGCAGGTGGGGGAACGCAATCCCAAGGAGCTCCTGGACGCGGTTCGGAAGCGCTTAAAGTCCGAGTCGAAGTTTGAAGTGGAGTATGTTGTGGCAAAAAATGCCGACACACTGGAAGATCTCATGATTCTATCCGGACGTGTGTTGGTGGCCGTGGCCGTGAAGTTGGGAGGCACGCGGTTGATTGACAATACAGTGGTGGATGTACCCACCGGGAGTTGAGAGTATGCGTAGAAGTATGTTGAAATCCAAGATCCACCGCGCCAATGTCACCGGCGCGCATTTGAACTACATGGGCAGCATCACCATTGACCGCGACCTCATGATTGCGTCCAATATTCTGCCCTACGAGCATGTACACGTGTTAAACCTGGACAACGGTGCGCGGGTGGAGACGTACACCATCACCGGTCGGGCCGGTTCGGGTCAGATTCGCATCAACGGCGCCGCCGCCCGTTTTTTTTCCAAGCATGACCGGGTCATCATTTTGGCGTATTCAGAGGTCGACGATTCGGAAATGAAGTCGTTTCAACCGCGCGTGGTCTTCGTGGATAAGCAGAATAAAATCACGGAGATCCGGGTGGATAAGATCAAAACCTACGGAACGTTGCCGGCCGGACACAAAGGGAAGGCTGTATGAAGCCCGCTCCCGCCGCCACCTCCGAAACCCTCGAGCAAGCGCGTACCCGGCTGACGCTTTGGAAAGAAAAACGCCAAGCGGTTATTTTGGCGCACAACTACCAAATCGATGAAGTGCAGGATGCGGCCGATTATTCCGGAGACTCGTTGGAGCTTTCGCGCATTGCCGCTAAGACCGACGCCCCGGTGATCGTGTTTGCCGGGGTTACGTTCATGGCCGAAAGCGCCAAGATTCTCTCACCCCAAAAGACCGTATTGCTCCCTGTGTTGGAAGCCGGATGCCCCATGGCCGATACTGTTACCGCGGAGGATGTGATCCGCGCGCGCAAGGAACATCCCAACGCCGCCGTGGTTGCGTATGTGAATTCTTCGGCCCAGGTGAAGGCCGAAGCGGACGTGTGTTGCACCTCGGCCAATGCGATCCAGGTGGTTAACGCCTTGCCGCAGGAAGAAATCATCTTTGTGCCGGATAAAAATTTGGCCGATTGGGTGGCGCGGCATACGACCAAGCGCATTTTGCCGTGGGCGGGCAGCTGTTGCACGCATAACAATTTGCGGGTAAAAGATGTCGAGGCCGCGCTGCAGGAACATCCGCAGGCTACGTTTATCGCCCATCCGGAGTGTCGGCCGGAGGTATGCGCTCTGGCCAAAGCGGTTCTCTCCACCTCCGGCATGCTTAAGTTCGCAAAAACAGACCCGGGACTTGAATACATTGTGGGCACGGAAGTCGGCTTGTTGCACCGTTTGCGTTTGGAGAATCCCGGCAAAGTCTTCCATCCGCTTTCCTCTAAAATGGTCTGCCGCACCATGAAGATGACCACCTTGTCGCATGTGGCCGACGCTTTGGAGTTCAACCGCCATCCAGTTGAGATTCCGGAAGCCATTCGCGCACGCGCGGTTCGTTCCCTGGATGCTATGTTGAAACTGCTGTAGGTGCGGTGTGTAGGGGCGTATTGCATGCGCCCCCTGCCTCCCGTGCCGTGTCATGGTTAGGAAGATAAAAAGGAGTTTAACCGGCATGTTGAAACTTGGAATTGTTGGATGCGGAGCGTTGGGCAAGCAATTGGCCACAGCGATTGCCCAAAAAAAAGTTGCGCCCGGCATGAAGCTCGTGGGTGTTTGCGATCGCGAGATATCTCGTGCACAGGCGTTGGTCTCGCGGCTAAAGCCCAAACCGCGCATCATGGACTTGGGTGAATTGGCCCGGGCCTCTGAACTTCTGATTGAAACCGCCAGCATGGCGGCCATGCCCGAAGTGGCTCAGGCCGCCTTGAAATACAAAAAGGATTTGCTGGTTCTTTCGGTGGGCGCGTTGATTGACACCACCGATTGGTTTGCCCGTTTTGCCAAAGCCGGGTGTGGCTTGTATTTTCCGTCGGGCGCCGTGGCCGGCTTGGACGGACTGCGCGCGGCCGCGGTTTTAGGCGGATTGGAGCATGTGACGCTGACCACCCGGAAACCTCCTGCGGGTTTGGTGGGGGCGCCTTATTTTCAAAAACGCAAGTTGAATCCTTTGACGCTTAAACAACCCACGGTCATTTTTTCCGGGTCCGCCCGCCAAGCCGTGAAGGCCTTTCCTCAAAACATCAATGTGGCCGCGGCCGTCTCTTTGGCCGGTTTGGGTCCGGAAAAGACGCGGGTGCAGATCATTGCCGATCCGCAGGCCAAGCGCAATTCCCATACCATTTCCGCCCGGGGCGCGTTTGGTGCGCTCACCACCACTACGGAAAATTTGCCCTCCGAGGACAATCCCAAGACCAGTGCCTTGGCAGGTTTATCGGCTTTGGCACTCCTCTCCGAGTTGGTTCGGGAACGCCGCCGCTGATTGGCTACAGGCGCAGGCGCGCAGGTTCCTTGGCTTTACTCCCGGACAGAGTTTGTGCTAAACTCAGATGCTTTAAAATTCAAACCAAGTAAACATGAAGGGAGAGGCAACCATGAAACGTTATGGAGTGTGTGTAGCTCTTGTATGTTTGGGTCTATGGATGGCGACACCTGTGAGTGCAGAAGAAAAAGGAAAAGTCGATACACTTCTGCATAAAGCCGGAGCGGCTCTGGAAAAAGGCGGGCAGAAGGCGGGCGAAGCCTTGGAAAAAGGCGGTCAAAAAGCCGGGGACGCCTTGGGGAAGGCCGGCGACAGCATGAACCAAGCCGGGCAGAAGACCGAGACCGCGGTGAAGCAAGCTGCCCACAAAACGGGCGAAGCCTTGGAAACCGCAGGCGAGCAAACCGAGAAGAAAGCTGAGTCCGTGGGGCGTCGCGTCGCCGGTTGGGTGAAAAACGCCGGGCATGCCGTGGCTGGTTTTTTTCGCGGTTTGGGCCAGGGTATGAAGCAGAAGTCCGAGTAGCATGCTGCAAAAGCCGCTGCCTTTAATTGTTTTGATTGGCGTGCCTGAGGATGTGGAGTCGTCGGCTCCGCGGGTGCCGTTGGCCAAACTCTTTCGGGTGCAGGAACGTGTGGCCATCCGGAAGCTGATCCGGGTTCCGGGTGTGGCCACCGCAGCCAAGGCCCCGTGGGCCAAGCATCGGGGGACGCGTCGGAAACATGTCCTTAAGGCCGTGCACAGTCGTTTGGATGATTGGTGCCACCGGCCGGAGATAAAGGCGGGTGTGTTTTGCAGTGTCTCCGCGTTTCCCTTGGACGAAGTTGAAGACGACCGCCGTCCGTGTGGCAAATTGATTGTGCGCAATCACGGCGATGAATTTGGCGAGGCGCGGGGACGAACTCCGTTGAGTTGCGAGACCGGTTTGGTCCGCGATCTCCGCGACTTGATGGCCGCGCGGTTGGCCGATTGGCCCGGTTCGGTTTGGTTGAACCGGGGACCCGTGCCTAAAGGGTTTGGTCAAGTGTTGACTTCCTGGAAGCCGTTTCCTTGGATCCATCTCGAATTTTCTACCTCACTTTGGCAACATACCGACGGACATTTTATAGCCAAGCGTGTCCGCGAATTCAGCACGCGTTTGGAAGCCATGCTGACCTTATGGTGCAGGTTGCAAGCGTGGTGACCGCCAAGGATTCCACAGCCTCACGTCTGCTTGGCGCGCATCTTTCCACTCAGGGCAGCTGGAAAAAAATGTTGGAACAGGCCTGCACCTTGGGCTGCAATTGCGTGCAGATTTTTGCGGCCAATCCCCGGGGCTGGACCGGTTCCGCCGTAACACGCGAATCGGGGGCGGAGTATCAACGCCTGGCGCCGGAGTACGGGGTGCGCGCCTTGGTGGTCCATGCCATTTACCTTGTGAATCTGGCCTCCCCCAAACCGGATGTGGCCGCACGTTCTTTGGCGGCGATGCGTCGGGATTTGTTGGCCGCCCAACAGTTGGGCGCTCTCGCCGTGGTCATGCACCCCGGTTCGGATTTGGGGGACGGACAGGGTCCGGAGCGGTTGACCCGAGCACTCAAGCGCTTGTTGCCCGAGATTCCGTCCGGTTGCCGTTTGTTGCTCGAAGGCATGGCCGGGCGTCCCGGCACGCTGGGGCACTTGTCGGTATTGGGCCCTTTGGTGCGTACGTTTCCCGAGGCCATTGGCATCTGTCTGGATTCGGCGCATCTATGTGCCGCCGGATACAACTTTGCTAAGGCTACGGATTTTTCCCGTTTTGATCGCGATGTACGCACGTGGGTGGGGTATGATCGAGTGGGGTGCCTGCATTTAAACGATTCCCGTCAACCCTGCGGTTCACATAGAGACAACCATGAAAATTTAGGCGAAGGATTTGTCGGACGCGCGGGGCTAACCCGCGTGTTGGCCCATCCGACGTTCAGGCACGTGCCGGTCATTATGGAAACGCCCGGGTTTGATGAACTCGGTCCGGATGCACTCAACATGCAACGGTTAAGGACGTACAGCGGAATCAAGCCTGCAAAAGCCATTAAGTCGGTACGGTCAACCTAGGAGGTTCGTTGTGGATCACGCCACCCTTGAAAAATATTCATCGGCTTTTACCCTTTCGGACATGGAAGTGTTCATCTTTCCGGAACTTTTATACGCATTGGTGTTGGCCAACATCATGTCGCCGCGGATTTGGGCTTGGAAACAGGATCCGTGGTTTTCCGGAATTCAGGCACTGAGTCCCACCCGTAAGATTCAACGGCTTAAGCAGTACATCATGGATCACTACAGCTTCAACTTGGATTTGGAAACCTGGGGGTTGACCACCAAGCCGCGTGAATTGGCGCGATTTTCATCGTTCATCCAAGCCGAGACCTTGGCACGGTCCAATGCGCTTTTTGGCTATGAGGGCGATAAGTTCTATTTTGACATGGACATCCGCCGCCACTTTGGGTTGGATAAGTTTGAGGGGGATGTGATTCCGTATTGGAAAACCGAGACCGTGGAAGCCATGGACGCATTTCGCTACAAACCCGGGCACAGCCAGGGTGCCGGCGAGTGCGTCTCGCTTTCGGCCCTTTATGCGGCGGCGTTGTACATTGTCCTGGAGATTCCTTTGGAGGACATTTTTCTCATGGCCACTCCTCTGCATTCGCAAAATTATGTGCTGCAGGGCGAGGGCTTCATCACCAACAACCGTCGTTTGGTCACCAAGAGCATGTGGTTCAACGGCACGACGCTCTCTGAAAAAGCCCGTCGGGCCCTGGAACACGAGCGGGTCACCATAGTCTCGCATGTTTCCGGGCATGTGCACATTGAGTACCCGGAGGCTACGATCGATCCTGGGGAACTCAACCGGTTCAGCACGCACTTGCGCAAGTTCCTAAATACGCGGGTGACCTTTGAAGTGTTTACGAATTTTCTGCGCTCGTTTGGCGAATACCGGAAATATTTTCAGATTGAGTACGTTCATGAGGCGCATACGTATTTCTTAACTGCGGAAAAACTTTATGAGTATGAACATTCGAGCAAGAATCGGGTCGGCGACGCGTCGCGGCCCAAGCTCTTGGCCGAAGTGGATTTGGATGAATTTGCCTTGCAGCCGTATCCGAATCGACAGGTGCTCAACATCCTGGAAAAAACCTTGAACGGTTTGAATCTTGGCTGTTGTTCACAAGATGCGCACGATCGGTTTAAACAGCTCCTGCCCCATGTCCCGGATATTGATGAACTCTGTACCAAACTCAAGCAATTTGTTTGCACCCAACCCCATTTGCCCAGTTCCGAAAAGCAGTACCAGAGTTCAACCCGCTTGCACCTTCCGGTCGGTATGACGCGTGAGGAGATTGTAACATATCTTAATACGCAGCGCGCCAACCACACGGTCGCGGATTTGGCTTTCTATGCCGGGCGGCGCTTTGGGCCTGAAGGGTGGCCGGCGTTTATCAAGGCGGTTTTGGAACGTAATCCCGTAAGTGCGGGCTATTTCGCTGAAAAAACGCCCGATGCGATCTATCACGAGCTGCTCGCTTGGCCCCACGACTCCATTTACGATGATTCCGGACTGGCGACCCCGGATGAAGTGGTAAATTATTTTCGTGGCGATGGCTTGGAAAAAGCCTTGACCTTGGCACAAGCCGTGCGTATCCATTCCAAGCAGCAAGCACCGTTTCGTCTTCAGACCGTAGGGTCCGAGGCGATTTTATGGGTTAACCAAACCCCCTACGCGTTTCCCAGCACGAAGGGGTTGCTCCCGGAAGGCATCGAATTTTAAAGCAAAAGCAGCATATTTTTAAGTTTAAACGGTTAATGGACTGTGATTTTAGACGAAACTAGAAAAGGTAGACAATATTCTTCCGCAGTGGGTTGCGGAACCTAGGTGCTGGGTGCATGCTGGATTTCATATCCTCCCAAATCGATTATATTCACTTTTTAACCGGGGCAGCGTTTGTCTGTTTGGGGTTGGTGGTATGGGATTTTAAGCGTCGCAAAGGGATTTTTTTAAATTGGTCGTATTTAATAGGGTTTGCGCTTATTTCTGGATGTTTGGAATGGGCCCACGTTTTTTTTATACCCAGTACGACGTCCTCATCAGCCTGGTCCTGGTTTTTGCACGTTTTGGAACTTGCTGGGTTTGTCTGTCTGTTTGAATTCTTTCGAAAAAACATCCGACGCTTTGTGTCCTGGACCATTCCTGCCTGGGTGTATGTGTTGTTGGGGATTTTGGGTTTGGGTGTGGCGCGTATTCAAGGCCTTCGAGGATTGGAATGGTTCACCCATTTGGCCGTAGCGGTGCCGGCGATGGTGGGGAGTGCCTGGGTTTTTTGGAAGCATCGCGGAAGAGAATCCGGAACCGGGGATACAGCTCTAGCGCGTATGAGCTTGGCCCTACTCTGGTTGAGTCTCAGTTGGGGGATTTTTGAAATTCAAGGGTTAATCACACCATGGACGCGTTCCCTGGAAATGGACGCCCCCATTCGAGCCGAGGTGGTGCTGCACTTCATCCGCATGCTGGGGAGCATGGTCTGGATGCTCGCCATGTGGCACTTTACACTCAAAATTCGAGCGCAAAAGGATTGGACCAATGGTTTTTTTATTGGCGCACGTTTGGAACACTCGTTGGCGCTGGTTATGTTTTTGGTGTTTTTGGGCGGCTGGGTTATGACCGATTGGATCGGGGTGGTACGTAACCGGGAAGAGCGCCAGGATGTGTTGCAGCGTGCGCAAGCCGGAGCCTATGCCATTCCCGTATCCGAACTCATACGTTTGAAATTTAATCGAGACGATCGTGAGACCGCGAGGTATCAAATCTTACGAAAAAAGCTCTGGGATCAACACCAGGTCAGTCCCCTTACCGAAGATGTTTACTTGGTGGTGTCCACGCGTGAAGGGTTGACGGTGGCCGTGGATTCCGTGGAGGAAGACGCGTACAATTATCGGGAACCCGGAACTTTGTTTTTTGATGCACCCAAAGAATTTATGCAGGCACTGAGCGCAGGGCAAAAGGATGTTATTGGGCCTTACAGCGACCGTTGGGGTACGCACATGACTGCGTTGATTCCGTTGCGGGATCCGGCGCGAGATACGTTGGTGGCGCTGTTCTGTTTGGATTTTTCAGCCAGCGAATGGATGAGCATGATTGCCCGCGCCCGGTTATGGCCGATAGGCATCACCGGGTTATTGTTTTTGATCCTGCTCATGTACCTGTTGATCCATCAGCATCTAAAAGAATCATCAAATATCTTAGCGGCCTCGGAATTGCGTAACCGCAGCGTGGTGGAGGGCTCACCCAATTGCGTTTTTTTGCTGGACGACCAGGGGCGACTGCAAACCATCAATCAAGTGGGGGTTCAGACGTTTCGTTTGACCCAATCGTGGTTGGGGATACGTTTTGCCGATCTTTGGCCGGAAAAAATACGCACCGGTATTCGGGGCGATGTGGAACGAGCGCTAAGCGGTGAGCGCGCCTACCTGGAATATGTGTACGACTACAGCGACGGACGCCGGGTGGTGTTGGACGGCATATTGAACCCCGTGACCGAGGGGCACCATGTGAAATATGTGGTGGGCATTTTGCGCGACATTACAGCCCAGAAAAACGCACAAGAATACTTGCGGCAAAGCGAAGAACGCTTTCGTGAGACGGCCGAAAACATACAAGATGGGATTGCGGTAAGTGAGAACGGGAAGATTGTGTACGTCAACGATCGAACGTGTGAGATTTTCGGATATTCCCGCGAAGAGTTGCTCGGGTTGCCTGACCTGGATTTCTATACGCCCGAAGAAAAATCACGCATCCGTCAACTTTGGAAAGATGCCAGGGTTCAGCACATGCCCCAGATTACACACGAAGCTTGGATCTTAACCAAAAACAATCAACGAAAATTCATACAAAGCCGACATTCCATTCGGCAGCATGGCGAGAATGAACTTGTGTACAGCAGTTTGAATGACATCACCGCGCGTAAGCAGTCTGAGGAAGCCCAAGGGCTTTTTCGCAGCGTTTTGGAACATTCGCAAGATTATATTTTTATCACCGAGGCCGTGAGCGGCAAGATTGTGGATGTCAACTCGTCGTTGTGTCAGGTGTTGGGGTATACGCGCGAGCAGATGTTGACCATGTCGACCCTGGATTTTGATGTCATGCTTTCCACACCGGAGGATCGGGAACGCTTTGCTCAGATTGTTAGGGAAGAAGGACATACTCTATGGGAGACCGAATATCGGCGAAAAGACGCTACGGTCTTCACCATTGAGATCAACGTCGGGTACATTCCGTTTCCGGAAATGTCGTATCACGTGGTGGTGGCCCGCGACGTGACCGAACGTAAAAATATGGAATCACGCCTTGAGAATAATTTGAATTTTATTCAAACCGTTTTGGATACGATTCCCAATCCCTTTTACTTTAAAAACGAGCAAGGTGTTTATCAAGGATGCAATCGGGCGTTTGAAACGTTCTTGGGCAAAAAACGCAGTGAGATCATTGGCAAAACGGTTTTTGATCTTTCGCCCCGGGATTTGGCCGAAGAGTACTGGGCCAAGGATCGGGTTCTGTTGGAGCAGCGTGGTGTTCAAACCTACGAAAGCCGCGTGGAACAAACCGATGGAACGTTTCAAATGGTCATGTTTTACAAGGCCGTGTACACGCATCCGGAAACCGGTGAGCTTGGATTGTTGGGCTTGATTTTAGACATCACTGAGCTTAAAGCGATTCAAGAAAAAAATACGTTTCAATTGTACTTGCTCGAGAACGTAAGTGAGGCAATCATTGCCACGGATCCACAAAACCGGATTGCCTTTTGGAACGCAGCAGCCCAGCGCATGTACGGATGGTCGGCCGAAGAAGTGGTGGGACGCACCTTGGGTGAACTGCTCAGCCAACAGTCGTCGGAAGATGAGCAGAATCGCATTGAACGCGCATTGACCGATCACGGACGTTTTTTAGGCGAAGTGAAGCATTGGTGCAAAGATGGGACCGCACTTACGGTGGAAGTGGTGCTTCAGACCCTTTTGGACGCAGAAGGACGGTTCTTGGGCTACATGAGTCTCAATCGCAATGTGTCCGAACGCAAGGTTCTTCAGGATCAGCTCTTTCAAGCCCAAAAGATGGAATCCATTGGCCGGCTGGCGGCCGGGATCGCCCATGAAATCAATACCCCCACACAATACGTCGGAGACAATATTCGCTTTTTGCAGGACTCGTTTGGTGATGTATTTAAGCTCTTGGATGCTTACGCGGGCTACCTTCAAGCCACCCGGGACGGCCAAGGAGCATCGGCTTTATCCGGCGAGATGGATCTGGCCGTGCACGCGGCCGATTTGAGCTATGTGCAGGAAGAGGTGCCCAAGGCGTTTAAGCAGACCTTGGATGGGATCGAGCGCATTAGCACCATTGTGCGCGCCATGAAGGAATTTGCCCATCCGGGAACTGAAGAAAAAGTGCCGGTGGACTTAAACCACGCCATTGAGAGCACCCTGACGGTGGCGCGCAACGAGTGGAAGTACGTGGCCGATATGGTGACGGATTTTGATCCTGCCTTGCCTTCGGTACCTTGTTTGGTTAACGAGTTTAATCAGGTGGTGCTTAACATGGTGGTCAATGCCGCGCACGCCATTGGGGAATTGGTCGGCGAGAGCCAATCCGGGGAAGCGACAGGGAAGGGTACGATTACAGTCAGCACGCGTCGGGTGGGCGAATTTGCCGAGGTTCGGATTTCCGATACCGGCGCAGGGATTCCCGAAGCCATTCTCAGTAAAGTGTTTGATCCCTTTTTCACCACCAAGCCTGTGGGCAAGGGCACAGGCCAAGGTTTGGCGATTTCTCGCAACGTCATTGTGGAAAAACATCATGGAACCATTGATGTGGAATCCAAGGTGGGGAAAGGTACGGCGTTTATCCTACGGCTGCCGTTGTTGGCCGAGAGCACTGCCCCTGGCAAAGCAACTCCTTGATCGGATCGATTCACTCCCCATGCCGTCTTAAGTAGTAACAGCGGGCACCTACCGGAAAGAGCGTTGACACAGCCTGTGGCTTGGCACTACAATGAGCGCATCGGTCTCGGTTTTTTAGACGCAGGAGAGCTCCCGAAGGGTGGTTGAAGGAACGCATGTCGCATTCTGAAATGTTCACGCTTGAAGAAATCGAAATTCTGCAAACCCGACAATTGCGCAAGACGATTCACTACATTTACAACCGTTCACCGTTTTACCGGGACCTCATGGACCGGGAAGGTGTGTCCTTAACGGACATCAAGACGTTGGCCGACCTCAAGCATATACCCACCACGGATAAAGAGGCCCTTTCGAGTGAAGGCGACCGCTTCTTGTGCATTCGACCTGAA
Source organism: uncultured bacterium (assembly GCA_964604705.1). Lineage (GTDB taxonomy): Bacteria > Oederibacteriota > JAAXVQ01 > JAAXVQ01 > JAAXVQ01 > JAAXVQ01. Next base: position 287,589 of record CAZSAP010000003.1, on the reverse strand, counting down.
GAGGTGGCGGACATTGTAACCACCTCAGGAACCAGTGGGGCACCCATATTTTTTAAACTTTCTGAAGACGACTTGGCGCGGTTGGCGTACAACGAGCAGTTGTCGTTTCACTTGGCCGGGATCACGGATAAAGATGTCGTGGCCTTGGGCGTGACCTTGGATCGCTGTTTCATGGCGGGCATGGCGTACTACATGGGGTTGCGGCGATTGGGGGCCACGGTTCTGCGCGTAGGGCCGATCTCACCGGCGTTTCTGCTTAAGTTTTTGGATACCGCCGGAGTGACGGCCATTGTCTCAGTCCCTTCGTTTTTAAAGCGTGTGGCCCTGTACGCCGAAGAGACCGGAGTCTCGTTGCGACGCAACGCCGTACGCAAACTGATTTGCATCGGAGAGCCGGTGCGGCATGCAGATTTTTCTTTGAACGCCTTGGGACAGACCATTGCCCGTGCTTGGGACGCCCAGGTTTTTTCCACGTATGCCAGCACGGAAATGTCCACGACCTTTGGCGAATGCGAGTCCGGGTGCGGCGGGCATCTGCATCCGGAGCTGATGCACGTTGAAATTGTGGATGACCGCGGTCATCCGGTCCCGTCCGGTGAAATCGGGGAGGTGTGCGTCACGCCCTTTGGCATTACCGGCATGCCGCTGCTTCGTTACCGTACAGGGGATTACACGTTCATGCTGACCGACCCGTGCACGTGTGGACGGATCACGCCACGCCTGGGCCCGATTCTCGGACGCCGCGGGCAAATGCTGAAGGTTAAGGGCACCACGGTCTTTCCAGCCGTGATTCATGAGATTATGCAAGCCGAGCCGGAGGTGCGCAACCATGTGTTGGTGGTGGAAAGCGAGGATGCCCTCTCGGACAAGCTCACGTTGTTGGTGGACACCGCACATCCGCAGATTTCCGAGCGCCTGCGAGAACGTATCCAGGCCGAGTTGAAGATCTATCCGGACATCCGCGTCGTTCCGGGAGAAGAGATTACCACCCTGCAATTCGAGGGTGAATACCGCAAGCGCCGCTGGTTCATTGACCGCCGTCCGACCGGCCTGTGATCAAGATGCATCAGGGACAAAGGATGGTTCATGTCGGTCTCGCATAAATCCCCGCGTATATGTGTGTTGATTCCCACTTACAATCACGGACGTTTTTTGGCTCCGGTTCTGACCCGTGCCGCACATCTGGGCTGGCCGTTGATCGTGATCGACGATGGGTCCACCGATGAGACGTCGCAGTGTCTCGCGGCGTTTCCCGAGGTAACGGTGGTGCGGCTTTCGCACAACGAAGGGAAAGGGCGCGCCTTGGCTCAAGGGTTGGCGCATGCCGCGAAGCAAGGTTTTGCCTGGGCCGTTACGCTCGATGCGGACGGACAGCACGATCCTGCTGATGCGGTGCGGCTGGTGGCGGCGGCCGAGGCTCGTTTGGATACGGTGGTGATTGGCAGCCGCGACCAAGGCCAAGACGGTGCACCGCTGCGCTCGCGGTTTGGCCGCGCGTTCTCGAATTTTTGGATTTGGATTGAGACCGGGGCTACGGTCAAGGATGCGCAGAGTGGTTTTCGGTTGTATCCGGTGCCTCCGTTTGCGTCTCTAAAGATTCGCAGTCGACGGTACGGTTGGGAGACCGAGGTTTTGGTCCGTTTGCTTTGGGGTGGGTTGCAGGTGCGCGAGGTACCAATCTCGATTTCGTATGCGGCCAAGCCGGCCTCGCATTTTCGACCCGTGCAAGATTTTTTCTTGAATTCCTGCGTCAATGCGTACTTGGTCTGCCGACGTCTTTGGCCTTGGCCGTTTATGCGTTTTGTCCCGGCCACGCCTTTGGTTTGGCCTCCGACCTGGGGTGCACGTTTGCGGTTGGTCTGGGATCAGTATCTTTGGGGCAGGAGCCAAGCCTCCGGACATGTGGCTCTGGCCATTGGGTTCGGTGTGTTCATGGGCATTGTTCCGATTTGGGGGTTTCAAATGCTGGTCGCCGGGTTTTTGGCCCAGCGGCTGCACTTGAACATTTTGCTGGTCCTTATCGCAGCCAACATTTCGTTGCCACCCATGATCCCCGCCATCGTGTACGCGTCGTTGCTTTTGGGGCATTGGGTGCTCTCGGGGCAATGGATGTGGGACGTTATCAGCCTCCGGGCTTTCACGCCGGAGGTGATTTCTTCTCGGGTGGGCGAGTACCTTGTGGGCAGTTGCCTGCTGGCCGTATTGGCCGGAGTGGGCGCGGGGTTTCTAAGCTATGGACTTTTAACCCTGAGGAAATCCCGAGCATCCTCCTAAGCGGAGAAGCTTGCTCAAGCTGGACTTGAGATAGATCTTTTTGGAAATAGGCGTCTCGTACGCGCGTTCGCCCGCGTCAGGGAAACCAATGCTTTCTCTGAAAATTTCGCTTAACGGTATGACTGCACGCATTTGAAAGCATAGAGGACATCCGTTGCAGAGTCGGATGTCCGATCTGAGCGAGCCTCTCTGAGGCAAGCGTCTTTCAAATGCGTACAGCCATACCGTTGAACAGGTTCAAATACGCATATTTTGCTTGTGAGGAGTTGGCATGTTTCAAAAGTATAAGGCCCGATGGATTACGCTGTTGGTGTTGGCTGGTCTTTTGGCCAGTGCTACCTGGGCTTTTTTCCGCATTCAATGGCAGGAAGACTTGCTTAAGGATCTACCCACGGGAACCGAGGAACTTTCCGCAGTCCGCACCTGGCTCACGGCCGTAACCGGGAACGAGCCGCTCATGGTGGATGTGGATGCTGCGCACACCGCCAACCCCGGGGCCACGGCCTCGGAAGCGGCCGATCGTTTGTCCGAACGCCTGATGGCCAGCGGGCATTTCAAGAAAATCACCTCCGGCTTTTCTTTGGACGATGGCGCGCGTCTTTGGGATTTGATGACGCAGCGGTTGCCCTACTTGCTCGATCCGTCCGCGTATCCCGAGGTGCGCGCCAAACTCCTGCAGGCCGATGCCCGCTTGGCGGAGATCGCCCAACAAGCGCAGAATCCTTTTGCCTTTGGGCTCTCGGCTCAAACCGGGAGCGATCCGCTTAATCTTTCCTGGTTGGTGTTGAAACCTCTTCAGGGTTTGGCGGACCAGAAAGTCACGTTGCAGGGCGGGCATTTGGTCTCCGAAGACGGCAAGCATGTCTTGCTCCTGGCGTGGCCCGTGCACCCGCCGTCGAAAACCGGAGCCAGCGAGACCATGTTTGCGGCTGCGGAAAAAGCGGTGGCTGAGATTCGCTCCGAACTTCGGCAGCCGGCACTCACCGTACACCTTACCGGTCCGCACCGTTCCTATGGGGATAATTCCCGGCGCATGAAGGCCGACATTGCTTGGATCTCGATGGCTTCACTTGTGGCCTTATTGGGCATTACGTTTCTCACCATGCGGCGTTTGTGGCTTGTCCCCTTTCCGCTGATCTCATCGCTGGTCGGCATGTCCGTGGCCATGACGGTCGTGGGCTTGACCCAACACAGCTACTCGCTCATTGTATTGGCATTGGCCTCGGCCCTCTTAGGGGTGACCGATGACTACGGCCTGCACTTGCTGCATGCGGTTGAACACACGCCGGGGTCTCCCAGCGCGGCGGCCAAGCAGATTCGCTGGCCCGTCATTTTGGGCGCCCTTACCACCTCGCTCACCTTTCTTACGCTGTTGTTCACGCATTTTCCCGGACAATATCAGCTGGCGATTTTTTCCGCCATCGGCGTTCTGGGTACGGCTGGTTTTGCCCTCTTGGGTCTGCCGCACATTATCCCGAAAAGCGAACACACACGCAAGCCGTGGGTGGATTTTGATGTCTTTTCAAACCAGCTCGACGCGCTGGCTAAAAAACATTCCTGGGCTGTGTGGCTGGGTTTGATCGGTCTGATCATCATGGGTGTTTTGGGGTGCCAGCGCTTGACCTTTTTGGGCGACCCAGAAGGCCTGAATTATCTGACATCCGAGACCAAGCATGCGGAGCAGGCGTTTGCCCGTGATTTTGGTGAACCCATGGGGCGCAGGTTTGTCTATTTGGAGGCTGACTCGGAAGAGGCTTTGTTGCAGCGCGCCGAGCAATTGGATGCAACCTTTGCAGCCTGGAACGCAGAGGGAGTAGGCATTGCGGGAACAACGTTGGCCACACTGGTACCTTCGCAGGCCGAGCAGCAGGCACGCCGGGCGGCGTTTGAAAAGGCGTTTGGTCCGGGAGGAAAAGCGTTAAAGCAGGCCCTGGACGCCGCCGCGCGTCGGCAAGGGTTCACGCCTAATGCGTTTCAGCCTTTTTATCAGGCTCTCCAAAAACCCGCGGCACCGCTTACCGTGAAGGATGTGAAAGACGCCGGGCTGGGGACCATGTTGGAAGGGCGTTGGATCCGGAGTACAAACGGGCGTTACGCCTTGATCACACCGGTCAAATTGGGCGCCGGCATGTCGACCACCGACGCGCGCACCTACATTTCCAAAGTCCTACCCGGTGCGGTTTTAGTGGACAAGCGAAGTTTGGTGGCCAGCATCTTGGATGTGATCCAGCGCGATTTGGTTCCGCTGGCGTTGTGGGCGACGCTGGTAACTGTCTTGGTTGTTTGGTTTTCCACGGGGCGTCTTGAGCAAGTCTTGGTGGTGCTGGTCCCCTTGGGGGCCGCCATGCTCTTTACCTTCGGCTCCATGGGCTGGCTGGGCATCAAGGTCAACTTGATCAACATTGCCGTGGTGCCCCTGCTTTTTGGACTGGGCACGGATTTTTCTTTGTTCCGCATGGAGAGCAAGTTCGCCAAGTTTCAACAGCGTCCGTTTCCGAGCGGGTCCATCTACACGGCGGCCCTTACCACCTTGTCGGGGTTTGGGCTCATGGCGTTTGCCCAGCATCCGGCCATAAAAAGCGCCGGACTCTCGATTGTCTTGGCCATTGCCTGGGCTCTGGTGGCCAGTTTGATTTTTGTTCCTGGCGTGATGGCTTTGTTTCTACCCAAAGAGCCGGGGGTGCCTCCGCGTTCGCTCAAGACCGTCCTCGGCGGGTTTTTAATTTACTCCGCATTGGCCTTTACGGTGATCTTTTATCTTATTTTTATTATGCCGGGCCTGTGGGTGGTGCGGCGGTTCAAGCCCAAGGCCACGGCGCATTGGTACTTGCACATATGTTCGTACATCACCATGCATTATTTTCCGTACGGGCGAAGGATCTATTTCAAGTGCGACCCCAATCGATTTAAACGGCCATGCATTGTGGTGGCCAATCATGAGGCGCAGGTGGACATTCTCTTGGTGCTCTCGCTCTCGCCCGGCCTGCGGGCCGTGGTCAAACCCTGGGTTTGGAACCATCCGATTTTAGGTCCGCTGGTACGCGGTGCGGGGTTTGTGCTGGCCACCGGGGAAAACACCGCCGAGGTTATGCAGCGGTCGCAAGACTGCCTGGGCGAGGGGCACTCGGTGATTATTTATCCCGAAGGCTCACGCTCCAAAGACGGGATTATGCGGCGCTTTCACAAGGGGGCCTTTCAACTTTCCGTGGACACCGGATTGCCCATTCAACCCTTGGCGTTGATCGACACGCGCTCGTGCACGGCGGACAACACCTGGTTTATCGGCCAGCATGCTTCGGTGATAACTGAGTTGGAACCGCTGCGTCCGCAAGATTTCACCGGCGAGGATCCGGCCACGCAAATGGCACGGGAGACGCGCCGCCGTATTCAAGCCGTGAAGGAAAATCTGTGGTCCATGGCGCGCCCGGTTTGGTTGATCCGACAAAAAATTCGCGAACGATACATGTACCTGGGTCCGGCCGTGGAAACCTACGTGGCCTGGAAACTTCGCTTGGATCCGGTGTATGAAACCGTGGGTAAGAAACTTCCGCGCCAGGGACGGGTGATTGACTTGGGGTGCGGGTATGGGATCATGAGTCATTGGGCCGCAATTCACGGCTACGAATCCCCGGTGGTCGGCGTGGATGACGATGCGCGCAAAATAGAGGTGGCCCAGGCCACCCAGCGGTATCAGCGTCACTTGACCTTTCACTGTGCCAATGTGTTGGACTGGAACGGGGAACCTGGGGAGGCCGTGGTGCTCTTGGATATTTTGCATTACTCGCAACCCGAGGTGCAGGTGGCCATGTTGAAAAAGGCCGCGGCGTTGCTCGCACCGGGCGGAACCATGTTTGTGCGTGAGGCCGTGAAGGCTCAAGGGGCTTACCGTGCCACGGAACGCGGGGAAGTTTTCTCGACCTCCATCGGGTTCAACAAAAAGCGGGACGGGCTTTTCTTTGCCGATGCCGCAGGTTGGAAAACCCGCTTTGCGGCCGCAGGCCTGGAGATCGAGACTGTGGAGCCATGCGGGATAGGCAAGTCGAACCACCTGTTTATTTTGCGGCATTTATAAAGATCGACACCGATCTGCCCTGACAACCGGATTCAAAAGACGCTTGGCCCAGTGGGCCGCGCTCAGATCGGTCCCTCGTTCAGTGACGAGGGACCTCTATGCTTTTTTATCCGGTTGTCCGGACATGCGGGTTATCTTAGTTCGTGATGGATAGTGATACCATGAAACTGAAACTCATCCGCCATGCCACCCAGATACTTGAATACGGCGGGCAACGCCTGCTCGTGGACCCCATGCTGGCTTCGCCTGGAAGCTTGCCCTCGCTTACACTCGGGTCGTCGTATGGACGCAACCCACGGGTGCCTTTGCCCGTGTTGCCCGAGAGTCTCGGCGACGTAGATGCGGTGCTGCTGACGCATACGCATTTTGACCATTGGGATCAGGCGGCGCAGCGCCTGCTCCCGAAATCGTTGCCCGTCTTTTGCCAGCCGGCGGATGTGAAAACATTAAAGGCTCAAGGTTTCGCGTCTTTGCGTGTGGTTTCACAACGCGGCCAGGAATTTGCCGGGGGGCTCAATGTCCGCATGTTTCCTGGCGAACATGGCTCGGGTTTATTGGGGAAGGTGATGGGGGACTCGGCTGGGTTTGTGCTCCAAGCCCACCGCGAACCGGTCCTGTGCATTACCGGGGATACGGTTTGGTGTCCGGCCTTGGCCAAGGCGCTCACTGCCGCGCAGCCCAATGTGGTCATCATGTACGCGGGTGCGGCCCGCTTCAATGTGGGGAAGGCCATCACCTTGGATGCAGCGGGCATTGACACCCTTGCTCGGGCTGTACCGCAGGCCGAACTCGTGGCCGTACACATGGAGGCGATCAACCATTGCCGCCTGCACCGCGCCGAGTTGGCGACCTATGCCCAGACACAGCCGTGGGAAGTACGCCTGCACATCCCCTACGATGGGGAGACGTGCACGTTTAGCTGACCCGATTGCACGCCCATTTCCCCCTTGCTTTTTACCTGAAAAACCTTTATATCTAAAGCTTTCCCCCCGCATCCGTCGGGGCCACTCCATACGAAAACGGCGAGGAACATGGGATCTCCTAAGGTGGTTGTGATAGGTTCCGGCATGGCCGGATTGTTTGCCGGTGCGCTTTTGGCTCGGGAAGGCATGCAGGTGACCGTGTTGGAAAAGGAGCCTACTCCCGGCGGCTTGCTCGCCAGTTTTAAGCGCAAAGGTCAGTGGTTTGATACCGGCGTTCACTACATAGGCTCGCTGGCGCCTCAGCAAGTGCTTTGGAAATACTTTAATGCGTTGGATTTGTTCCCGCTCTGCCAATTTGACCGCATGGATGAGACCGTGTTTGAGGAATACCGCTTTCCCGACGCCGCGTTTCAAGTCCCCCAGAACTGGGACGACTACATCCAACACATGGTCACGGCTTTTCCGGCCGACAAGGAAAAGCTCCTCGAAACCTTTGCTGAGTGGCGGAGCATTGCCGACCACTTTCCCATGTACAACTTGGACGCGACCTTTGAGCCTGGGCGCGAAGAAATCATGGCCGATCCCAAAGCGCTGATGTCGCTTTCGGTGTATTTGGAAGAGCGTTTTCCGGATCCCAAACTCCGGGCTGTTTTAAGTGCGAACAATGCGCTCTACGGCATTGCCCCCGACGAATGCCCCCTCTACATCCACGCGTTGATTGTGGATTCGTTTGTCAATAGCGCTTGGCGTGTGCACGGTCCCAGCCAGAATCTTTGTCAGGCGTTGGTGCAGCGTCTGGAGGAGGCCGGGGGCGAGTTGCGCACGCGCGCCTGTGTCTCAAAAATTGTTTCTTCCGGGGGAACCCGGGCTGAGAAGGTTGTCCTAACCACGGGGGAAGAGCTGCCCGCGGACTGGATTGTTTCCACGATTCATCCCAAGGAAATGTTGCTTATGCTGGAAGACCAAGCCGTACGTCCGATCTACCGCAAGCGCATCAATGGGCTGGAAGAAACCATTGCCGCGTTTGTGCTCTCCGTGGTTTTCAAGGGCGAAGGGCTGCCCACCTCGCGCACGAATTATTTTCTGCACAATTCATGGGATACGGCCGCGGCGTATCATTTAAAGCCGGACGCCGATCCCTACAATCCTGAGGCGGTATTTGTTTCACCTGTGGAAGGTGCGCCTGGGAAAGCCAAGTCGTGCACGTTGATGTGTCCCATGCCTTGGAGTGTGTGGGCCCCCTGGGCGGAGAGCACGCGGGCCACGCGTCCCGAGGCGTACAAGCAGGCCAAGGAGCGCATGTCGCAGGCGTTGATACAACGCTTGAAAATTATCTGGCCCGATGTAGAGTCTCAGGTGGAATACTACGAAGGCTCCACACCGCTTACGTTTCGGGATTACACGCACACCTGGGAAGGGTCTTCGTACGGGATCAAGAAAGACTGCAATCGCCTGCGTGAGGCCACACTTTCCGTACGCACGCGTTTGGACAATGTCATGTTGGCCGGGCAGAGCGTGGTGCTCCCGGGTATTTTGGGGGTTTCGGTTTCCGCGGCCGTGGCCACAGGACACATCATGGGGTTTCCGAATTTAAAAAGGAGGCTGACGGGCAAATGACGCGTCGCGTGGTAGTCACCGGCATGGGGGCGCTTTCACCCTTGGGATTGGATGTCGCCTCGTTGTGGGAGGGATTGGCCGAAAATCGCTCGGGCATTCGTGCGGTTCCCGAGTGGGAGGCGGTGCGCGGACTGCATGTCCGCGTGGGCGGGTTTGTCCCGGGCTACAATGAGAAAATGATTCCGCGCCAGGCTCGTCGCACCATGGGGCGTGTGGCGCAGTTGGCGGCCCTGGCCTGCCAGCAGGCGGCCGTGCACGCCAAGCTGACGGCGGAAGATTATGCGTCCCCTCGCTTTGGCTTGATCTACGGGTCGACGCTGGGCAGCCCCTCGGTCGGCGAGTCGTTTTTTGTGAACTACCATCAGCAAGGCATGGACCAGACCAATGCAACGGATTTTCTAAAGGTCATGAGTCACACCACGGCGGTGAATGTCTCGCTTTTTCTGGGCATCACCGGGCGTGTGGAATCCTTGGCCGCCGCCTGTGCCACCTCCACCCAAGCGGTGGGGTCGGCGTTTGAAGCCATTCGCTGCGGCCGCAGCGATCTTGTTTTGGCCGGAGGTTCGGAAGAACTGCATCCCACCACGGCCGGGACCTTTGACATTATGGCCGCGACCTCGCGAACCACAGACCCCATGGCGGCTCCGCGTCCGTTTGATGCCAACCGCGACGGGCTGGTGTTGGGCGAGGGTGCCGGAGCATTGGTCTTGGAAGAATACGAACATGCGCGCGCCCGCGGAGCGGTCATGTACGGCGAAGTTCTGGGCTATGCGACCACGTGTTCCGCGATTCATATGACCCAGCCGCACGCGGAGTCCATGACGACCTGCATGCGTTTGGCGTTGGCCAGTGCCGGGCTTGACGTCACCCATGTTCAAGCCGTGAACGCCCATGCCACAGGGACCCTGCAAGGCGATGTTGCCGAGGCTCAGGCTACGCGCACTTTACTCGGCACCCACGTTCCGGTCACGGCGTTCAAGGGGCAGCTGGGGCACACCTTGGCGGCCTCGGGCGCCATTGAGAGCGTTGCGATTTTCGGCATGATGGACCGGCGCGAACTCTGGCCCATTTTGCATTTAACCCACCCCTTGCCGGAAGGTGCGGATCTGGATTTTGTAACCACCCGGCGGGCCTGGAATCCGGGCGTGGTGCTCAAAAACAGTTTTGCCTTCGGGGGCATCAACGCCAGCTTGGTCTTGGCCCCTGTGGCGGGCGCATGACCTTAACCCGTCGTGTGCGCAATGTTGTTTTCTGGGGCGTGGGCACGCTCACAGTTTTAACTCTGGCCTTTTTGGCCTGGGGTGTGGATGCGTTTTTTGCGCCGCATCCGCCGGTTTGGTCGGGAGCGCCCGAGCTGGCGTCGGCGCCGCTTATGGTGGATGCGGCCGGCACCACGCGTTTGGGGCAGGCGTCCCGCTTTCAGCGTGCAGGGGTGGATGCGTGTGCGTTGTCGGGAACACCGTCGGAACGTGGCTTGGCCATGGGACGACTTTTCGATGCAGACAGTGAGCGCGTGGAAACCTCGCTCATGCAAACCGTCGAGCGCTTTATTCCCTGGGGATGGACGCGCTGGCTTCTCGCCAAGTTTGTGGCCATTCGTAACCGTGACTTGGACCGCTTTATTCCTACCGAGGTGCTGGCTGAAATGCACGGCATGGCGCTGGGCACCTCCGATGTGTACCCCGAGTACGGTCCCCATTATGCCCGACTCCTGAACTACCTGGCGGCGCACGATTTGTCGCACGCCTTCATGGACGATCAAGCCCTGGCGGGTTGTACGGCCTTTGGTGCCACCACCCGCGCCACCCAGGGCGGGCAGATCCTGTTGGCGCGCAATTTTGATTTTGAGGCCGGGCGCGCGTTTGACGAGCACAAAGTGGTCATGCGCATCCAACCTGAAAAAGGGCATGCCTTTCTCTCGGTCGCTTGGCCCGGCATGTTCGGTGTGGTCTCGGGAGTAAATGACGCCGGGATCGGGGTGGTGCTCTTGGCCGGACATTCCGCCGATAAGCCGGAAGTGGGGACGCCCATCTCGGTGGTGGCGCGGCAAGTTTTGGAACAAGCCGCCACTTTGGACGAAGCCATTGCCTTGGTGCGCACGGCGCGGGTCTTTGTTTCCGAGTCCTTTCTTATAGGGTCGGCGGCGGAGAACTTGTTTGTCGTGGTCGAGAAAACCCCGAAGCGGTGTGCGGTGCGGGGGCGCGGGGAAGATGTGGTCTTGGCCGCCAATCACTTCCTGACGCCGGAACTCAAAAACGATCCCAAGAACCAACGGTACAGCCAGGTGGGAACGAGCCTGGCGCGTTGGGACCGGCTCAGCGAACTGGTGCATGCGAATTTGGGCCAACTGGACATCGCGCGCTGTGTCGCCATCTTGCGCGATCGCCGGGCCCCTGGGGGCGGGAGTCAGGGATTGGGCAACCGTCAGGCCATCAACGGCTTGGTGGCCTCGCACTCCGTGGTTTTGGACTTGAAGCAGCGTGTGCTCTGGGTCTCAGCCGGACCGCATCAACTCGGGGCGTTTGTTCCCTTTGCCTTGGACGCGTTTGAGGCCGCCCCCGAGGACGCGGCTATTCCCGCCGACGACATGCTCGTAAGTGAGGCGTATCAGAATTATCAGAAATACCTCCTCGGCATTGAACGCGGAGAGGTGTTGCTGAAGCGGAAAAAATATCAGGAAGCCTTGGCGGAACTGCTGGAAGCACGCTCGCTGAATTCAGAACATTACCGATCCTTTTATTTGGCCGGACAAGCACTGCAAGCGTTAAACCATGTGGATGAGGCGCGGTACAACTATTCGCGGGCCTTGGCCTTTCATCCGGCGTTTCCTTTGGAACGGCAGGATATAGAAGTAAAATTGAACCAACTGAAGGAGAAAGAATAATGACGGACGTTAAACCCAAAGCCCTGGTGACGGGTGCCTCGCGTGGCATTGGCGCCGCGTGCGCCCAGCGCCTGGCACGTGAAGGGTATCACGTGCTGGTGCATTACCATCAAAATCAAGCCTCGGCCCAACGGGTGCTCGATGGCATTGCCGCCGCCGGCGGCAGCGGCGAGCTCATGGGGTTTGATGCCTCTTCGGGGGCGGACGTGGAGCGGGTTTTGCTTCCCTGGTTGGAAACGCAGGGACCGCTTCAGGCCTTGGTCTTGAACGCGGGCATTCGTGCCGATGCGCCCTTGGCCATGATGATGACCGAAGAGTGGCGCAATGTGATGTCCGTGAATTTGGACAGCTTTTTTTTCATTGTCAAGCCGGTGGTCAAGGGCATGCTCTTGGCCCGGGCGGGGAAGATCGTGGCCGTGACCAGTGTCTCGGGTGTGACCGGCATGCCCGGCCAAGTGAACTACTCGGCCTCCAAAGCCGGAGTGATCGGCGCGGTTAAGGCCTTGGCCAAGGAAGTGGGCAAGCGCAAGATCACGGTCAATGCCGTGGCGCCTGGATTTGTTGAGACCGACATGCTGGCCGGCCTGGATCAAGCTCAGCTGACCACCTACGTTCCCCTGGGGCGTATTGGCAAACCCGACGAAGTGGCGGCGGCCGTGGCCTTCTTGCTCTCTCCGGCGGCCAATTACATCACGGGGCAGATTTTAGAAATCAACGGAGGCATTCACCTCTAATGGCCACGAACACGCATGTGAATCCGGTGATTACAGGGTTGGGTATTGTATCCTGCCTGGGCAGCGATACGGCGACGGTCAGCGAGTCGCTGCGTCTGGGGCGCAGCGGCATTGTGTTGGACCAGGAACGCAAGCAGCTCGGATTTCGCTCGGCCCTGACCGGGGCCTTGCGGGGCTTTGACCCGGCGGCGTTTGGCATTGGGCGTCGGCTTTCGCGCAGCATGGGCGAACCGGCCCAGTACGCCTACGCGGCCACGGTCCAGGCACTGGCGCAGGCCGGACTGGATGCGGAGAAACTGGGCGCTCAGCGCGCGGGTGTCATTTACGGGAACGACAGCACGGTGCGCGGTGGAGTGGAAGCCTGGGAAACGCTTCTGCGCGAGAAGTGTTCGCACTTGATCGGACCGGGATACATTTTCCAAGCCATGAACTCGACCGTGACCATGAATTTGGCCACGCTCTTCCAGATACACGGAGCCAACTGGACGCTCTCGGCGGCCTGTGCTTCCGGCAGCCATGCGGTGGGGCAAGCCGCCATGTTGATCCGCGCCGGGTTGCAAGACGTGATGATTTGCGGCGGTGCGCAAGAGATCAATCCCCACGCCATGGCGCCGTTTGATGCGCTTAATGCGTTTTCTCTGCGCGAGCAGGAACCCGCATTGGCCTCGCGCCCCTTTGACCGGACGCGCGACGGATTGGTTCCAAGCGGGGGCGCGGCCACGCTGATTTTGGAACACCCGGAGCATGCGCGCGCGCGCGGAGCGGTGATCCTCGGCGAGATCATGGGTTATGGTTTTTCTTCGGACGGATACCACCTCTCCCAGCCTTCCCCAGACGGCGCTCAAGCGGCCATGCGCATGGCCCTGGAGGACGCGGGTGTATCGGCTGCGGAGATTCAATACATCAACGCGCATGCGACCTCCACTCCGGCCGGGGATGCAGCCGAAGCCCGGGCCTTGGATGCGGTTTTTCCGCATAAGCCGCTGGTTAGTTCCACGAAAAGTCTAACCGGGCACGAGTGCTGGATGGCCGGTGCCAGTGAGGCCCTTTATTGCACGCTCATGGCGCAGGGTGGCTTTGTGGCTGGAAACGCCAATTTTACCGAAGGTGACGATGTCACCCGTGTGTTGAATATTCCTGCTCATGCTGTAGAAACCAAGCTCACCCGGGTCCTTTCCAATTCCTTTGGTTTCGGCGGGACCAACGCCTGCCTGGTGCTGGGGTTTGGTGCATGACACGCGCGGTTCGTCGGGGGTTGAGTGCGTGGGCCTTGATCCTGAGTCTCGGCTTGGCCGGGCACGCGTGGGCGCTGGTCAACACCTCCGAACTGTTGATCATCGACCCGGGTGATGAGTTCAAAACCGTGGGTTCAATCTATCGCTCTGTGTCCATTGTGGTGCACGAAGGCGGCAAATTAAACGTTGCTCCCGACAGCACCACCGACGATACGCAAGGTTGGATACGTTTGATTGCGCCCTATATGTTTATACAAGGTGAGGTGCGCGCCGATAAAGTCAGCATGATCAAAAGTGGTCAGGGCGGACCCGCCGGGAGCGGCTATTCGGCCATGGGTGCGGGCGGGGCCGGGCATGGCGGTACGGGCGGCGACGGATATATGAATGCCGACAGCGGGGGCAAAGCGTACGAAAACCTGCACAGTGCGGACAAAGGATCGTGCAGCGGGGAGTATCCCAGTCATTTTAACACTACGGTTAATCCCGGAGGCGGGAGCATCCGCTTGGATGCCCTCCAGCTTGAGATGGACCGCGGGGTGGTCTCGGCATCGGGCAAGGACTCCGGCGGTTCCAAGGAAGCGACCACGTATCAAGCCGGCGGATCCGGGGGTTGTATCTTCATCAATGTGCAGGATTTAAAAGTCAAAGGCGGGGATTTTCTCGTGACCGGCGAGGATGGCGGGAACGGCGATGCGCTCAGACCCCATTGCGCCGGTGGGGGCGGCGGGGGCGGCCTTGTCAAGGCGTACAAATACGTCACCCAACATGATTTTTATGTCAATGAAGTGCTCAAAGGGGGCAGCGGCGGGAGAGATTTCGAACTGGGTGGTTTTGCCAGCGACGGAAAAGAAGGCACGCATTTAACTCAGGACCCACCGCCGCTGCCGTCGGCACCACTTTTGATCTCGCCTACGATGGGGCAAAATACCGGCCAACAACCCACGTTTATGTTTTTTGGCACGGATGTATTGGATTCCCAGTTTCTCCGCTATGCCTTGGAGATCAGCACCGACGCAGGTTTTTCTTCAACTGTACTTTCCACCAACCAATTTTTATCCGATCCCGGATGGAACCAAGTGCCGTATTATGCTTCCGGGGCCGTGGCCAGCTATACCCCCGCCACACCCCTGCCCCTTAGCAATACGTTTTACTGGCGCGTACGGGTCACCAACGAAGGCAACAGCTATACCTCTTGGTCGGCCTATTCCGGCGCTTGGTCGTTTCACACCAACAACAATCAAAAACCCACGGTGCCCGTATTGGTATTTCCGAGTGCCGGGCAGACACACGTCAGCAAGAATCCTCAGTTTAAGGTCTTGGGCGCGGATCCGGACGGAAACACTCTGACCTTTGCCATTTATATTTCCACGAACGCCAAGTTGCAAAACGGTTCGGTTTTTCAGGACACCTATCCTGGGTGGGACAAGTCCGAGTATCCAACCGTGGTGGCGTATCGCGGAGTGACTGCAACGTGCCAGCTTCTAAATACAGGCAGCTACCAGGATACGTTGATTCCCGGGACGACCTATTACTGGAAGGTTGTGGCCATTGATCAGTTCCAGGAAAGCCGTGAGTCCGGTATTCAGACCTTCACCGTGACCCCGCTGCCGGCGGTTCCGGTCTTGGACTCCCCGAGTTCAGGGCAGGTGGTGACCAGCAAGCGTCCGACCTTGAGGCTGCACAGCAGCAGCCCGTCCAGCAGCGCCTTGAAGTATAAGCTGGAGGTCAGTTCCGATGGATTCAAAACTTTGACCGTGTTTCAATCCGAGAGTCAGAACGGGTGGACCGCGTCGGCGTACGCGTCGGGCGAGTCTGCGGTTTTTACCTTTCCGGAGGCCAACACACTGGCTCCGGGCATCACCTACGCATGGCGGGCTTCGGCCTACGATCTGGACAATGCCAATTCCAGCGCGCTCTCGGGCGCCGCGACCTTTACGGTGGTGCCGCCGCCGTTGCTTCCGGTGTTGGTGGATATTCCGGACCGCTTCCAAGCCGCCGACAGCAACCTCACATTTACCTTCAGTGCCGCCAGTGAGTCCGGCAATACGCTCACCTATCGCTTTGAGCTAAGCGACACCGGTTTTCAAAGCGTGTTGGCGTCGTTCGTGCAAGCCCAGGATCCATCAGGCTGGAGCGCACCTTATTATGCGTCCAACAGTCTTGCTGCTTTCTCGTTGCCAACCAGTCTTGATTTGCAGCGGGGGAAGACGTATGGGTGGCGGGTCGCTGCCACAGACGGGATTTCGCAAGGCCCGTATTCTGTGTTGCGTCAGTTTTCGCTCTCGGACAAACTCGAGATTGTGCAATCCAAGATGTATCCCAATCCCGTCGTTGGAGCCGGCACCCTGACCTTGGCTTTGCAGCTCTCGGTAAGCGCCGAAGCGCGGATCCGTATGTTCAACCTCCGCGGGCTGTTGGTAAAGGAGTGGGCCCAATCGGTGCCCGGCGGCGCCCAGGTTCCTTTGGCGTGCCCCATAGACGGGTTTGCCCCGGGTACTTACATTTGCGTGATCGAGCTTACCTCGCCGTACGGCAACCGTACCTTGACCAAGCGTTTCTCGGTGGTGCACTAAGATGCGGTCCGCCTGGGTGCGTGGATGCTTGGTGCTGAGTCTGTTGGGCGGCGTTTGGGCCGGTTCGGCCCAGGCCGGGGGCGACGGGGTGAGTGCGCTTTTTTTGGATGAGCCTGTAGGACCGCGCGCCGCCGCAATGGGCGAGGCGTTTAGTGCGGTGGCTGAAGATGTCAACACGCTGTATTGGAATCCCGCGGGCCTGGTGCGCTTGGAGAGCAAGGCGCTCATGGTGACGCACGCGCAGTCGTTTCAGGGCTTCCGACATGACTACGTAGCCCTGGGCGTGCCGTGGTCGGAGCAGGAAGGGTTCGGCATCCAAGCCTTTGTAAACTACAGCGATGCCATGGAAAAATGGAACGCGGACGGAGAACCCAACGGTTCGTTTTATCAGAACGAAGGCTATCTGGGTCTGCTCTGGAGTCACGCCTGGGACACCATGATCTCAACCGGACTAAATCTTAAAGGGCTCGTGCAATCCATTGATACCTACAGTGCCTGGTCCGTGGCCTGCGATGCCGGGGTGTATGGTCAGAATGTGGGAATGGAAGGGCTGAACCTAAGCCTGACTCTGAGAAACCTAGGAAAGCCCTTGCGCTTTTTAGAGCAAGATTATCCCTTGAATACGTCGGTGGTTGTAGGTGGCTCCTACCGCCTTTGGCAAAGTGTCTTGGTAACCTTAGACATGATCAAACCCTGGCAGCAGGAAATGGCGTTTAAAGCCGGGGCCGAGTACACATTTCAAAACGTCATCTGCTTCCGCGCCGGATACAAATATCTGCAATATGGAAACGATTTGGGAGCGTGGTCGGGACTCAGCCTGGGGTTGGGGCTTGAGATTTCCGACTACCAAGTGGATTATGCCTACGCGCCGTACGGCCCGCTGGGCGATGCTCATCGCGTGGGGATTACCTTGCCGTTTGGACGCAGTGTGGTGGAGGAACAAAAATTCATCCGCCGTTTGGAAGAACAGCTCAAGTCCAAGCAATCGGCCATGGTGCAAAATTTAATCCGCGAGGGCGATTCTGCGGTGATCCGCCTAGCGTACGACCAAGCACTCAAAGCGTATCATAAGGCGCTTAATATGCAGCCGGAGTACAAGGATCTACCTGAAAAAATTCGTCAGACCGAAGCGGCGCAACACGCACGCGTGGTGGATCAACAGGTCAAAGCCGGAGACCGTGCGTATGCGGCCAAGGATTATCTCACGGCCATGGTGGAATGGAGCAAAGTACTCAACCTTGCTCCGGAGCATGCTGAAGCCAAACGCAAATTGGAGGCCGTGAATGAAAAATTGGCCCAGGAAAAAATTGCCACGGCGAACCATCAAAATCAGAAGGTGATTCAACAGTATGTATCGGATGGGCTCAAGCAATTGGAGAAGCGGGAATACAGCAAGGCCATTGCCGTGTGGGAACGGATTTTGCAAATGGATCCGGGAAATGCACGTGTCCAGCAATACTTAAACGTCACGCGCGTCAAGCTTCGCGATGCGGTTCAACAGCTTTTAAGTGATGCCAATGACGATTGGGAACGCGGACGGTATGTAGAGGCGGTTTCGAAATGGCGGCAGTCCATGGAGTTGGAGGACGGCCAAGCGGTCGCCGTACAAAAACTTCGACGGTATCAACCCGAGATACAAAAGCTCGTGAACGAGACCTACCTGCAGGGCGTGCAAGCCTACGTGCAAAACGATCTGAAAACCGCCACTGCGGCCTGGAAACGCGTCTTGATTTTGGATCCGACCCATCCCAAGGCGAGTAAACACCTGAAGAACGTCAATACCAAGATCGAAGAACTCGACGCCCTGCACTAGGTGAATGCCGTGAGGGCGAATGGGGTTGCCTGTGGGAGCGGTTACTTGAGGAACGCTTACCGCGAGTTGTCGTTCTCCCCAATCGGGCGGCTGGCGTAGGCCGTGTTGCCCGTGGAGGTGGTGATGGTGTTCGTCTCCACCGAACCAAACGGATGCGAGTCTTGGCCGCGCGTGTATTGGGCCGAAGGTGTAACTTGAGTATGTGAGGACGGCACACGCAAACGGGGCGGCGCTTCGGTGGGTGGGGTCAGGGGTGTGATTTTTTTGGCTGTCGGCGATTGCGGTTGATACGCATCGGCCAGACGTTTAACCTTGCCTGAAATGGGTTTGGTTTTTCCTTCGGTCTCGATTTTAAATTCCGGAAAGAGATCTTTGAGTATGTTCTTGGCGAGTATTTTAAAGGCCATGGCCCCCTGCACCGGAGTCTTGGCGGCTTTATCAATGAGGTTGATGGGGAGTCCCATTTCCTTGGATTTGCGCAAGTGAATGTTGGCCGGAATGTAGGTGTTGTACAGGCGGTTGCCCACCAGGGATTTCAAACGTTGCAAATTGCGCACATCAAAATCTTCCGAGTGCTGAAAATTATTGACGAAGACCCGGATCATAACCTGGCGCCAATGCCGGGCATTGATGGCTTCGGTCTCCTGAATGATC
The DNA here is from genome assembly GCA_964604705.1 of uncultured bacterium. GTDB lineage: Bacteria > Oederibacteriota > JAAXVQ01 > JAAXVQ01 > JAAXVQ01 > JAAXVQ01. Next base: position 268,810 of record CAZSAP010000003.1, on the reverse strand, counting down.
TGGGGAATGCCCGCCAAGCCTCCGGCCCCGGCTTCGGTTGGGACCAAAACCATGTTGGCCGCCAAAAGCGCGGCGCGTGTCAGGTAACCAATATAGGGCCCGTTATCGATAAGCACCACATCGAAGTCATCCTTAATTTCGTCGAGGGCTTCTAAGAGTTTGCCAATGCGATGGAAATCTTCAGCCACAAACGCCAAATGGTGATTGGATAAAAAGATGGTTAGATTTTCGTGGGCAAACGTAAGTCCGTTTTGCTTGAGAAGGTCGTGAAACAAGGTGTGGGTGCCGATTTTTTTTAAGCTGAGTCCGTTGTACATATCCGCAATGGTGTGCTTGTTGTCGAACACGTTCTGGCCTAAATACACCCCTATGTTGCCCTGGGGGTCGTTGTCAATTAAGGCCACACGCAGATTCCAGTCGGCAAAAATGGCGGCCAGACTGATGGCGGTGGTGGTTTTGCCTACGCCGCCTTTGTTGTTGGCAATGGCGATGACTTTGGCCATGTTGGCTCACACTCCTTGAAGCAAACAGCATAGAGGTCGAAGGTGCAGATCATGGGACCGAAGGTCGGTCGATGACTAAACGTACCCGCTCCAGCAAGGCTTGGATGGTAAAGGGCTTTTGCACCAGTTCCACATCGGCGTTCAAGCCACCTTGCTGGGTCAATACATTCTGAGTATATCCTGAAATGAATAAAACGCGCAAGCCCGGATAAAGGGGGAGCAAACGCTGATGCAGTTCCCGGCCGTTAAGCCCAGGCATGATTACATCGCTCACCAGAAGATCAATCCGGGGTTTGTTCTCTCGGACCAATTGCAACGCTTCAAAACCGTCTTGTGCGACTAGAACCTTATAGCCATGGGCGGTGAGAATATCCTCGGCCAGCTTTCGGACCAAAGGCTCGTCTTCTACCAGCAAAAGGGTTTCGCGCCCGTGGAGGCGTGGTTTGGATGTCTTGTTCGTTGCAGGTGTTTCGGGGCATCCCTTTTCGGCTTGCTGGAAAAAAAGCTTGAAGGTGGTACCTTGGCCAGGTTCACTGTAGGTCCAGATATGTCCGTTGTGCTGCCGAATAATGCCATACACAATGGACAGGCCCAAACCGGTCCCTTTGGCACTTTCCTTGGTAGTGAAAAAGGGCTCGAAAATGTGCTGCATGGTTTCCGGTGAGATCCCTTGTCCGTTGTCCGTCACACTCAACATGACATAGTCACCAGGAATGACGCCGGCATGCGTGCGGGTATACGCTTCGTCTAAGGTGACGTTGGCGGTCTCGAAAATTAGGAGACCGCCCTGCGGCATGGCTTCGCGTGCATTGATGGCCAGGTTCATAAGGACTTGATGCACTTGCACGGGATCGGCCATGACCAAGTGCAGGTGACGGTCCGCATGCGTTTGCAGCGTGATGTTTTCCCCAAGAAAGGTACGCAGCATCTTATTGAAATCAAGCAGCACTTTATTGAGATTGAGTGGCTGCATGTTTAGGACTTGTTTGCGGCTAAGCGCCAAGAGTTGACGGGTGAGTTGGGATGCGCGCTCGGCCGTGGTTTTGATGGCTGCCAGACTCTCGAAATCCGGGTGCCCAGGTCGGTATTTAAGCAAAAGCAGGTCCGCATAGCCCAGGATGGGTGAGAGCAGGTTGTTGAAGTCGTGCGCCACGCCGCCCGCTAACAGACCGATCATTTCCATTTTTTGGGCTTGGCGCAGTTGATCGGCCAGGGTGTTTTTTTCGTTTTCCGCTTGGCGGCGTTCCGTGATGTTGTTGCTGAGCATGAGGTAGCCGCGGAGTATCTCCGAAGTGTGTTCGCGTAAAGGCACCACCGTAACATCCAACCAAAGAGTATCCGTTCGCTGTTGGTCTGTGGCAAAAAGGCGTCCGTGTTCCGCTAACGGAAGTTCAAGTTCAAAGTGGGCTGACGTTCCGCTGAGCAAGGCTTCTCGCACGGTAGGTGGAAGAAAGGGATCGTTGAGAAAGGACGTACGGATTTTGGGGTGGGGTTGGGGCTTGCCAAAAAGCTGTTCGCTTATTGGATTGGCGGTTACCAAGTAACCTTCGGCATCAAATATTTGGATGGCGAGCGGAGACTGCTCGAAAATGCTCCGGAAGCGATCTTCGCTTTCACGCAAGGCGGATTCGATCCGATGTTGCTCACTGACATCCTCAAAGAGCGCGGTTCCTCCGAGTGTTTTCCCCTCGGGGGATTGGATGCGCCGGATCAGGGCGCGCATGGTTACCTCTCGGGAGCCGGTCACGGATTGATACATGCCTGCAAAATTTCCGATCCCTTTTTCCAGGGCGTCGCGGAAGGCTTGCTGCATACCGGGGTTGGTCACTTGCCCAAACACATTGAACCCAATCAGGCGCTCACGCGTGGAGCCGAGAATTTCCAGTAAGCGAACATTGCAGTCTGTGATGGTTCCCTGCAGGTCAAAGTGAATAATGCCCAACGGGGTATTCTCGAAGATTAATCGGTAGCGCTCCTCGCTGCGTTGCAGTGCCAGTTCTGATTTTCTACGTTCGGTAATGTCTGTGAAGATGGTGGCGAAATGTCCGGGTTGGAGATAAGCGACGGAGATGGAGAAGTGTCTGTCCATAGGCGGAAAGTAGGTTTCGAAGGCAAACACCTTTTTTTCGGCGCATACAGATGTGAATTCCAAAAGATAAGGTGGTTCGGGCACCTGATAGACTTCGTTGGCCAAACGGTTCACCACATCGTCGCGACGCAGGTTTAAAATGCGTTCGTACTGGGGGTTGATGTCCAACAGGCGGTAATTGATGGGCACGCCTTGATCGGAATAAACGATCGCATGCAGGGCCACGCCTTCGGCCATGTGGTTGAAAAGGGATTGGAATTGAGCCGCGCTGGTTTGGTGCTGCGCTTGAGCGAGCTTGCGCGGGGTGATGTCTTGCAACGTGGCCACCAAGTAGCGCGGAGTTTCTTGCGCATCGCGGACAAGATTCACATCAACAATGGCCCAGACAACCCCGCTGTTTTTATGGAGATAGCGTTTTTCCACATGAAACGAGGGACGGTGTCCTTCAACCAGTTCCCGAACCATCAACAGCGTGTCCATATCTTCGGGATGGGTTACCTCGCGGATGGTTTTCTCAAGCAATTCGTGTTCACTGTAGCCCAGCATGCGCTGGAAGGCTGAATTGGTTTGGAGAAAACGACCCTGCAGGGAGACGCGGACAATTCCCATTTGCGAGTGATTAAAAACCGTTCGATAAAAAGCTTCAGCTTCGGTAGGTTCGGGCGGACACTGTTCCTGTTGTGTTTGCGGGTGGGGTGAGGGTGGAGGCGATGGATCGGGGTTTTTTTTATAGTTGGACAAAGATTTTTTTATAGAATGAGGGGCAGTGCTTGACTTGGCAGTTAAGGCTTTTTTGGGTGGACGGGGCATACGCGTACCCTCAACTCACTGGAATGAGCCGCAACAACTTCCTTATTATAAGGAACGGCAAGCCGGAATAAAACATAATTTATGAGTGAAAATAAAAAAGTTTGGCCACAGGAAAGATCGCTCTTTCTGCCCAGTACATGGGCAGCGAGCTTGAGGGGTAAGCATCCGAACGGAGTGGGGGAGGAAGCGTGGATGCCGGAGTATTGGCTTTTTATAGGATGAAAAGTCAGACTGCATCTTAAGGGTTAGCGGGAGGGCATTCTGAAAATTTTGCTTGGTTTTCGGCCTGGCTTCATGGTAAAACCAGAGTCTTATAAAACAGTTATTTCCCAAGCGCATTGTTTGTACCTGGGCGTTTAGGGCATTTGGGTTTTTAAACAGAGCCATTTTTTAACGGAGGAACCAAAGTACATGAATGAGCAAGAGCTTAAAGAACGGATTAATAAAATTCTTGAGGATGCTTTTGAATTAACCCCCGACAAGTTGGTTCCGGAAGCCAACCTTCGGGATGAATTGGGTTTGGACAGCCTTGATGGTGTCGATCTGATTGTGGCTTTGGAGAAGGCGTTCCAAGTGAAAATTGAAGAAGCAGAAGCACGTCAAATCGATACGGTGGGTAAAATTTACGACAAAATCGCCGAATTGATTCAAAAACGCTAAATCATCGGAGCTGGCAGTAATGTCCGAACCGTCATCTGAGAAAACCTGGAGCGGACGCTTGCGCGGGAATGTTTTGGGTTACTGGATTTTTCACCAACTCCTCAGGATCGTAGGGCGGGATGCGGCCGGCATTTTACTGATGTTTGTCACGTTGTATTATTGGCTGGGCGTTCGGGCCAGTCGTCTTGCCTCGCGCACCTTTCTTCAACGCTTCCACAAACAGCATCCCACGTCGTCGTTGACGGTCTACGCTCACTTGCTCTCGTTTGGCGATGTGCTTTTGGATCGCGCCTGCATGTTTTCAGGTGCCGGCGGTACCTTCACCTTTACGTATGAAGGCGAAGACCACATCCGTACGGCCCTGGCTCAGGGGCGCGGCGTTATTTTGGTGAGTGCGCACGTAGGCAATTGGGAAGTTGCAGGAAGCTTGCTGCGTGAACGGATTTCGCATCATTTTTCCGTCGCCATGGTGCGGGCAGAGGCGAATCGGCTAAGCGCCTATTTAAAAAAAAAACAGGATGCCGGCCTAAGTGTGATCGGGTTGGACGATGAAGACGGCAGTTTGCAAATGCTAGCGGCGTTGCGGCGTGGGGACATCGTGGCCATGCACGGCGATCGTTTTTTACCGGGAGCGCGGACGCGGCGTGTTCCCTTTTTAGGGGCGTCGGCGGCCTTTCCCGAAGGGCCGTTTCACATCGCAGCCATAGCAGGCTGCCCTATTATCACGTGTTTTGCCATTCGCACCGGCAAGCGCAGGTATGCCTTTTCTGCGTTTCCGCCCCAGGTGCTGGATGCTGCACCGGCGCAACGCGAACAGGCCGTGGGTGAAGCCGTGCAACTGTATGCGTCCCGAGTGGAAGCCATGGTCAAGCGGCATCCGTTGCAGTGGTTTAACTTTTATGATTTCTGGGCGTGAGGCTACGTCTTAAGCCAGGAAACGTCTCCCGGCCCCTTGGTTGTTAAAGAGGGGGAGCAAGGGGAGTTGAATGCCTACGTAAGGAGTTACAATGTCATCACAAGGTTGCAATCCCAGTTGGATGCCTGAATTTTCTGAAGCGGAGATCGCCGCCTGTGCAGCCCAACCCGGGGCGCTGTTAACCATGGAACTGGAACTAACCCGTGCCTGCAATTTGGTCTGCAAATATTGTTATGCCTCGTCGGGGCAACCTTTGCAAGGCGAACTGGATTACTCCGAGTTGACCGATGTGGTCCGCCAGGCCCAGGACCTGGGTGCGCGCCGGATCATTATTTTGGGGGGCGGAGAGCCTTTGCTGTATCCCCAATTGCGCGGGCTGATCGGACACATGCACAACCTTGGCTTAAAAATGGACATCTTCACCAACGGAACCTTGCTCACACGTGAATGGGCGGAGTTCTTGTATATGAATCATGTCTCGGTCAATGTGAAGTTCAACAGTGCCAAACCCGAGGTGCAAGATTATTTAGCCGGGCGGCGGGGCACGCATACGTCGATTCAGGAAGCCTTGGACAATTTGCACCAGGCGGGATATCCGGATGACGAACACCGGCTGGGCATCGAGACCGTGATGTGCCGCCAGAACAAAGATGAACTGCCCGATATTTGGCGTTGGGCGCGAACGCACAAATACATTCCCTATGTGGAGATGCTCACCCCGCAGGGACGGCTTCAAGAACACCAGGAATTGGCCATCACGCCGCAGGAAGCCTACGCGGTGTTTGAAACCATTCGCCAAATTGACGAGAAAGAGTTTGGCCATGTCTGGACCAGCACCCCGCCCTTGGTGGGGGAAAATTGCCGACGGCATACCTACAGTTGTTTGGTCGATTCGTTGGGCTTTGTCAGCCCGTGTCCGGGCGTGGACGTGAAGGTTGGAAACATTCGCGAGCGTTCGTTGAAAGACCTGCTGGAGTCCAGCGAGGTCTTTCGCAACCTTCGTCAGATTCGCGAGCGCATTGAGGGCGAATGCCGTGAGTGCGCGTTAAATGAAAAGTGCTACGGCTGCCGCGGAGCGGCGTATCAGCAAACGGGCAATTATTTGGCCTCGGACCCGTTGTGCTGGCATGTGCAGGCCAAGCGCGCGCATTCCATTTCCGAAGCGTCCCCGAACTCGTGAACATCTTACTCATTTCCGCCAATATAGAAACGCAACCCGCACCGGTCTATCCGTTGGGCGTGAGTCGGTTGGCTACGTACCTACGCCAGCTCGGGCATTCGGTACGCGTCTTTGACCGTTTGGTGCACGGACTTGACGCATTGCCGGAGGCGCTCGCGCAATGCCAACCCCGACTTATTGGTGTTTCGCTCCGCAATGTGGACAACACCGAAAGCGAAAACACCCACGATTATCTGACCGGTTACCAGGAACTCATGGAGCGGGTGCGCTCGCTCTCGCAAGCACCGGTGGTTTTGGGCGGTCCCGCCTACTCGATTTTTCCGGAGATCATGCTCAAGGCCTTGGGTGCGGACGCGGGCGTTCCCGGACCCGGCGAGCAGGTCCTGGCGCAGTTGGCGCGGGCCATGGATCAGGGGCTGGACTGGGAGACGGTCCCCGGGTTGGTTCTCCGTATGGGCGATCGCTTTCTGCATACGCCGCGCGCCACGCAACGCGTGGTCGTCGAGGCCCGGGTGGAACGGGAACCGGAGCTGACAGAGTATTATTGGAAACACGGCGGGAGTCTCAATGCACAGACGCAACTGGGGTGCAAACATGCCTGTGTGTATTGCACGTACCCGCACATTGATGGCCCCGGATGCCGTCCGCTGGCTTCGGAGGACGCTGCCGAGGACTTGCAGCGCCTGGCCGGAGACTCGGGCGTTGACCATGTGTTTATTGTGGACTCGGTCTTCAACTTGCATCCCGAGCATGCCGAAGCCTTTTGCCGGCGCTTGAAGCAACTGGGGCGTCCGGTCACCTGGACGTGTTTTTGCGAACCCGGGCGCTTGCCCGATGGGCTTTTGGATCGTATGGCCGAGGCCGGGTGCACGCATATTGAGTTTGGCACAGACTCGCTTTCGGACACGGTCTTGGCCGCGTACAGCAAGCCGTTCCGGGTGGACGATATTGTAAAATGGAGCCGGGCGGCCGCAGCCGCGGGCATTCATCAGGCGCACTTTTTGATTTTGGGCGGCCCGGGTGAAACCATGGACACGGTCTCGCAGAGCTTTCAGCAATCCAAGGAACTTACCCCGGCTGCGTTTTTTCCTTACTTAGGCATGCGGGTTTTTCCCCACACGCCCTTGCATCGCATGGCAGTACACGAAGGCGTGGTCGCAGCCGACGACACGTTGCTCGCCCCCAAGTTTTATTTTTCCAAGTGGACCCCGTTGGCCTGGTTGACCCACCAAGTCGAATCGCACGCGAAGATCGACTCCCGCTGGATTACGCCCGCGGCCTGGAAACAAAGCGAAGCCGTCATGCAGCGCATGCGCTCGCGCGGGAGAAAAGGGCCACTCTGGGAGTATCTCGCGCATTAAGCCTGTTGTTTCGCGTGGCTTGAAGCACGTTTTAGTAGTTAAGACTTGAGTATGTTTATGTTTAAAAATAGGGAATCCGATTCCAACCGCCGCGTGCCTCGCCTACGCTCGGGTAACCCCTAAAAACTGCGGGTCACGTGTTGCCCTCCAAAGGCAAAGCATGTCTTGCAAAGCTACCGAGTCATGTACACACTTCAATGCCGGAGGACATGGGATTCCCTATTTTTAAACATAAACATACTCAAGTCCTGAATCGTTAACGACGTCTAAGGAACGTGCTAGTATCGTCCGGCATGGCTGTTTGCTCATTTAAGAAGGGTGAAAAAACCTCGCCGGAATTGTGCGGTTCGCGGTATAATTTGCGCTCGACTTTATTTAAACGAAGAGGTATGCGGGTATGTCCGTAATCGATCTTCCCGTTTCACAACTTTTGCCGCATCAGCCGCCGGCTTTGCTGATTGAGGACGTGCTGGAGCTTTTTCCCGGCGGATTGTGCACCCGTGTCACCTGGCCCGAAGCCGATGGATCGACCTTGTTGTTGATCGAGGCGGCGGCGCAGAGCGTGGCCACCTACCAGGGCTACCATAAGACCACGCGGGGCGAGCGCTTGACCGAGGGCTTTTTGGTGGCGGTACGGGATTTTAATCTTCCTGCGGAACTGCCGCGCGGGGGTGTCTGGACCGTACGCGTCCAAGAAAACAAAAACCTGCGTCCGTTCTTTCTGTTTGATGCGACGGTGATGCACAACGATGCGCCTGTGGCCTCGGGTACGATTACGCTTTTTGAGAAGGAACCTGCCTAACGTGCGCCGTCGCTTTGATCCTACCCCGCATAAAAAATTATCGTTTACGGCCCGCGTATCCGTCCGCTTCTCGGAAGTGGATGCGTTGGCCATCGTTTGGCACGGCAATTACCTTCACTATTTTGAAGAAGCGCGGGATGGGTTTGGCAAGGCCTACGGGCTTTCTTACCAGCACATGCATGCGGCCGGGTTTGTCGCACCCGTGGTCGAAGCCCAGCTGGTGTATCATGCCTCGGCGCGTTTTGGCGATGAGTTGGAAGTGACCGCACACTTTATCTGGACCGAAGCTGCGAAGATAGAGATTTTGTACGAGGTTAAGCGCAGCGGCGACACGACGCTTCTGGCCGAAGGGCGTACCCTCCAAGTGTTGACCACCCTCCAAGGGGAGCTTCTGCTCACACGCCCCCCGCTTATTCAACAATTGTATGCACGTTGGGAGTCGCAATGAACGGATGTTGGGTAGCCGGGTGTGGGGTGAACAGTTGCGTGGGCCAGGGTGTTGAGACGCTTTTTTCCGCCTGGTCTTCGGGTGCGAGCGGACTCAAGCGCATGGCGCGTTTTGACGCCACACGCTACCAAACCGCCTGGGCGGGGGAAGTCGCAGGCGCCATGGACGGTGGCAAGGATCTTGTAAGCGCCCTACTCGCGCCGGCCATGCAGGAGGCTTTGGAGCAAGCGCGTCAGGGCGGCGTCTCCCGCGAGGCTTTGCGCGAGGCTTTGGTGGTGGTGGCCACCACCAAAGAAGATACAACGTCCTTGGAAGCGTTTGTCCGGGATGGGGCGGTCACGACGTCCCCTGCAAGCAAGGCGTTTTGGAAAGAGTGGAAAACACAGTTTGGTTTGGACGGTCCGGTACAAATGGTTTCTCTGGCGTGCGCTTCGGGCTCGGCCGCGATTGCGTATGCCGGTGAACAGCTGCAGGCGGGGGTATGTTCCACGGCCGTGGTGATCGGCATCGATGTGCTTTCGGATTTTATTCTTACGGGATTCTCGAGTTTAAAGTCATTGGATCTTGAACCATGCCGTCCTTTTGATCGTGATCGTCAGGGCTTGACCCTGGGTGAGGCGGCAGCGGTGATGATCTTGACTGCGGATCGCCCCACGGTGATGCGAGGCCGCGTGCGTGGTTGGGGATTGGCCAATGACGCCACCCACTTGACTGCGCCCAATCGTGAAGGTGTCGGGCTGGCCCAGGCATGTGAACGTGCGTTGCAGCATGCCGCGTGTGCCCCCGGGGATGTGATCTACGTGAATGCGCATGGCACTGGAACCGCGTACAACGACGCCATGGAAGCCAAGGCCATGGCCAAAGTTTTTGGCCTTCCGGGTCCTCCGCTTTCTACCCTGAAAGGAACCACTGGACACACGGTGGGCGCGGCCGGTGTCGTGGAAGCCGCCTTGACCCTCGAAGTGTTATCTCGACGTTCGGCCCCGCCCACGACGGGGTTGAAACACGCGGGGGTGGAAGAGGCGTTGGATCTGATCATTCAGACCCCGCGTCCTTTGCCTGCCGGGGGCGTGGCCCTTTCCTTGTCTGCCGGGTTTGGCGGATTTAATGCGGTTTTGGTTTTGGAAGGTGCCGCATGAAATCGGTCACGATTTTAAATGCCGTGCGCTGGATCTCGCCGGAAGGCGAGTTGCCGGTTTGGAGTCAAGTCTGTGTGCGTCCCTTTGACCGGTACCCGCGCTTGGACCCGCTCTCCAAAATAATTAGTGTGGTAGCCGAACAGGTCCTGGCGTCTGAGACGCCAAACTCAGAAATGGGATTGATCTTGTCCACGGCCCACGGATGTGTGGAGCCGGATCTGGCCTTTTATCGTTCGGCCGTTGCGACTCCGGAATTGGCCAGCCCCCAGTTGTTTCCCTATACCTTGCCTTCGGCCGGGTTGGCCGAGGTGGCGATTCGGCACAAGATCCATGGACCGAACATGGTTTTCTTGCACGAGGCCGGGGTGGGCGATGCGTTTGGCTTGGCGTGGGCCTGGCTGCAGAGCAAGCGTGTGCCGTGCTGTTTGATTGTGCAGGCCGATGCGGTGTTGGCCGAAGGGGCGCGGTTTTTGGGTTTGGCTCCCAAGGTGGAAGGATGGGCGTTTTTGGTGAGCCTGGATCCCGGGGAGTGCACCTGGGATGTCCAGACCATTTCGGGAGAACTTGCGCCCGGCGCAGTGTACAATACGTTTATACTTTAAAAGACAAAACGCGCTCCCAGCATTTAAAGAACTGTAACTTAAACAATACGCGTGTTTGCGCGGAAGTTTTATTTCAAGGAGTTGAACCATGACTGAATTGATCGAAGAATTGAAAGGCAAAATCATTACCACATTTCGTTTGGAGCATTTGACCCCCGCTCAGATTGATCCGGAGGCTCCGCTTTTTGGCGTGGGTTTGGGGTTGGACTCGATCGATGCGTTGGAACTCGCGGTGATGTTGGAGCGGGATTACGGCATCAAGCTCACGGACATTACCGTGGGGCGCAAGGTGTTCCAATCGGTCAAGACCCTGGCGGAATTCATCACGCAACAGCGGGGGGCGCATGCCTAAGGCAGTCATTACCGGCGTCGGTGCCATCACCAGTCTGGGTCGCACAGCGCAGGCCACATTTGAGGCCTTGGTGGCTGGGCAGGTGGGATTGAAACGCCTGACATTGTTTGAATCACCGCGTTACGGCGAGATCCCGGTGGGTGAAGTCACAGGTACCTTGGACGAAGTGCCGGGTGCGACCGAATCCCGGACCGAACGACTCGGTTTAGCTGCGGCGCACGAAGCTTTGGCGCAGGCCGGCCTTACAGCCGAACATGCTGCCCGTGGCGGTACGGACTGGGGCTTGATCGCAGGCACCACGGTGGCGGGCATGCTTTCCACCGAAGAATATTTCCGTCAGCTCTGGGCAGGCAAGAAACCGAAGATGGCCATGGTGCGTCGGCACTTGGGCGGCTCTGTGTCCAAGACCTTGGCGCATGTGTTGCAGATTCAGGGATTTAACACGACCCTTTCCACGGCCTGCTCGTCGGGTGTCAATGCCGTGAGCATGGCCGCGGAGTTGGTCGAGCAGGGCGAGGCTTCGGTCTGCTTGGCTGTGGGTGCGGACTCACTCTCGGCCATGACCGTGAATGGGTTTCACTCGTTGCTGATCGCCGATCCCCTTGGCTCCAAGCCGTTTGACGCTCAGCGCAAAGGCATTTCGCTCGGCGAAGGCGCGGGAGCCGTGGTGGTGGAGTCGGAGTCCCACGCACGCTTGCGCGGGGCCGCGATTTTGGCGCGGGTCTTGGGTGCGGGGAATACGTGCGATGCGTACCATGCCACAGCGCCGCATCCGGACGGGTTGGGAGCAGAGGCGGCCATGCGCCAAGCCCTGCACCAGGCCGATCTAACGCCGGATGCGATTGGGTATGTGAATGCCCATGGCACAGGCACGCCCGACAACGACGCAGCTGAGGGCAAAGCCTTGGCCCGCATTTTTGGAGACGCGGTGCCGCCGATTTCTTCAGTCAAAGGGGCGCTGGGGCATACGCTGGGCGCGGCCGGAGCCATTGAATCGGTGCTTTGTGTGCTTGCGCTTTTGCAGGAGTGCCTGCCTCCGAACACCGGGTGCACAGTACCGGACCCGGCCTTGACGTTTGTTCCACTCCAAGCCGCGTTGCGCTTGCGGGTGGATGCGGTGATGAACAATTCGTTTGGCTTTGGCGGTAACAACTCGAGCATTATTTTCGGGCGCAGTTAGGAATGCCGGCGTAATCCTGTAGGGGCGTGATTTATCACGCCCGAGACGTTGTTTTATCCATAACAGGGGCGCAATAAATTGCACCCCTACAGAAACCACCATCATGGCTACGCATGTACACCAAGGAGCTCGTGTGTCGAACTCGAATAAAGCACAATCAACAAGTACCCAAGCTTGGCAAACCATGGCCTTTGCCGCGATCGAGGTATTGAACCGCGCGGGCTGTGATTTTGCCGATGTGTTCTTGGAGGACACACTCAGCGGTCGCATAAAAATAGAGAACGGCCAATTGGATCAGCTCACGCAAGGCGGTGAGTTTGGCGCCGGGTTGCGCTTGGTTCGCGGGGATCAAACATTTTTTGCCTGTACCAACGACATGACTCCCGAAGGACTTCAATCGGCCGCACACGATTTGGTGCGGGCCGTGGGAGCCGGTTCGGGGAAGGCTGTGATGGAGCGCCGCGAACGCTTGGCCCCGGGACGCGAGGGCCTCCAGCCTCCCAGTGGCATTGCCTGGGAGGAACGCATTCGCACCGCTCAGTCTGCCGAGACCGCCGCGCGGGGAGCCGGTGCGCACATTCGACAAGTCACTGCGTTTTTGGGCGGTACCGAGCAGCATGTGGGCATTGCGCGCTCGGACGGGCAGTGGTGTGAGGATGCGCGCACGCATGTGGTCCTTTGGGTGAATGCGGTGGCGCAAAGCGAGCAGGGGTATCAAACCGGATTTGAGTCGGCCGGCGGTGCGCAAGGCTGGGAATATTTTCACGAACACGCAGCCGTGGAGACCGGACGTTTGGCCGGAGCCCGCGCCGAGCGCCTGCTTACAGCCCGTTCCGCACCGGCCGGTCGCGGGTGCGTGGTCTTGGCGGCCGAAGCCGGCGGGACCATGATCCATGAAGCCATCGGGCACGCCTTGGAAGCGGACTTGGCGCAGCGCGGTTTGTCGCCTTTTGGTCCCCTTGTGGGTCAGACCGTTGCCAGTCCGCTCATCAGTGTGGCCGACGATGCCACGCGTACGGGATGGCGAGGTTCGTTTGCGTTTGATGACGAAGGCACGCCGGCACAGCGTACCTTGTTGGTGGAGCACGGCGTCTTGCGCGGGTTCATGCACGATCGGATTACCGCACTGCGCGGGGGCGCCGCACCTACGGGGAACGGGCGACGGCAATCGTACGCCTACCGCCCTATTCCACGCATGACCAACACCATGATCCTGCCCGGGGAAGATGATCCGCAGGCCGTCATTCGTTCTGTGGCCAAAGGTTTGTATGTGGTGCGTATGGGGGGCGGACAGGTCAACACGGTGAACGGTGATTTTGTGTTCGAGATAAACGAAGCCTATCTCATTGAGAACGGCAGCATCGGCGAACCCGTTTTGGGTACGACCTTGATTGGAAACGCTTCTGAGGTATTAAAGACCATTGACCGTGTGGCTTCGGACTTGGGGCGCGGTTTGGGTACGTGTGGAAAAGACGGACAGGGAGTGCCGGTGGCCGATGCGCAACCAACTTTGCGGATTCCTGAGATTACCGTGGGTGGTTGACGCAGGCGAAAAAAAAGCGAAACTATTTCTTGACAAAGTGGTCGTTTGAAGATATAGTTGCACCATCATGCAGCTGGGCATGGACAGAGAAAGAAAAAAGCAGTAATCCAAATTTGTAAAAAAAGGTTCGCCGCCTTTTTTTTAACCACGATCTTCGTTTTTTGTTCGCTTTTTGGTTCTCGGGTTTTGAGTTGTTCGCCACTTGAACCGTGCGAATCCGTTGAACCCAAAAGCGAATCAGGGGTCGAAAAAACCCCGGACGAAGAGGCCGGGTCGGGCAGAGATGCTCATGCGATTTTCACAGACGGCTAACCGGGCCTTAATTCACGCAGGCTAGAATAACCGCGTGGAAGGTAATTCAATACACGAAAAGGAGGGAGCAACGATGTTCGTCACGACAGATGCAACCATCATGACCATGCTGTTGAATGTCATTTTCCAAAAAGGGAAGGATCCGAAGCTGGTCGTTGAACAGCTCGACCGTACGCTGGACGAGTGTCTGGTGCTCCCCGAGAAAAAACTTGTGCGGTTTTGTGCATCACAGGTGAAGCGGGTATCCCGTTGGACGCGGAGGCATCGTGCGGAAACCATACCGATCGTTTCCGTTGCATCCCGCGAAACCGGGAAGGGAACCCCGAGTTTTGAGGTGTCCAAGCGCAGGGCCTTGGATCGTGCGAACTCGTGGCAGATTCCCCAGCATGTGTTTCAGGTGCGCAGGATGTCCGGGAAAGGTCCGGGATCGGCGGCCCGCAGGAGTGAACCGGTGGAACCCATGTACGTCGGTGACCATGTCCAGGATACACCGTCATCCCACACCCCGGATGCCGTCGAATCCACATCCGTGGAGGAACACTTAGAACGGGAAAGCGTGGTCACATGTAAGTAAGGCATGCGCGCGGTGTGGTTTACGCGCCTGGAGGGGGGACTCCCCCCTCCAACTTACCCTGTATGTTTGTAGATTTTGGTTTTTGTTGGGTCCCAGGAACGAACTCTTGAGTTGTCAGCAAGACCACGACCGGGCGGATTCGTTCCACTTAGGAGGCTAGTATGAAAAAATGCACGCCGAACATTATGGTGGATGACATGGAGCGGACAGTGGAGTTTTACAAGACTGTATTGGGATTTGAGCCTGTGATTACCGTACCCCAGAGCCAACCCTGGAACTGGGTCCTCATGAAATGCGATCAAGTCGAGGTTATGTTCCAGACCCGTCGCAGTTTAAGCGAGGAATTGCCGTTGTTCAAGCACCAACCCAAGGGTGGGGCCTTGACGTTTCACATTGAGTTGGAAGGGGTGCAAGCGCTTTATACTCGCCTCCAGGCCAAAGCGGCTGACATTGTCAGTGCCTTGCATTCCACGTTTTATGGGACCGAAGAATTTTCTCTCCGCGATTGCAATGATTTTATTTTAACGTTTGCGCAAAGGTGATAGGATGACCCCCATACGCACCCCCGGCGAGGAGACGGTCATGGCACTGACAAAAAAGCAGAAAGATATTTTGGATTATTTGCAGGAGCACATCCGCAAGCAAGGGTATGCACCCACCTTGCGTGAAATCGGCGAACACTTTGGGCTTTCGTCGGTTGCGACCGTACACAAGCATTTGAAAACCTTGGAAGAGAAAGGCATGCTGCATCGTGAGGAAGGGCGGGCCCGTCAGGTGGAGGTCAGCCATAAGCGAGCGCCGGTGTCGCAATCGTGTGAAGTACCCATGCTGGGTTTGGTCGCAGCCGGGTCGCCCATTGAAGCCTTGGAGCAACCTGATACCATCATGCTCCCCCCGGATCTTTTGGGACGCGGTGAAACCTTTGTCCTGACCGTGAAAGGGCATTCCATGATCGAGGATCATATTTTGGATGGGGACAACATTATTGTCGAGAAGCGCACGCATGCCGAGAACGGCGAGATCGTTGTGGCCTTGGTGGGCAACGAAGCTACGGTCAAGCGCCTGTATCGCGAAGCCGGACAGATTCGCCTTCAACCGGCCAACAGCAGCATGCAACCCATCTATGTCAAACCCGAGGACCTTCAGATTCAGGGTGTGGTGATCGGCATACTCCGCCGCATTAGGAAATAGGCCAGCGTCGTTGAGTGGCAGGAACGTGTTTATTTTTTCCAGGAGTTGAATCCCCCATGCAGAGAGCCCCCATCACTGCAAATCCCGAGCTTATTTCCGCCTGCGGTCAATATTGCGGAGCCTGTGCCAAATACCGTGACGGGCGATGTCCCGGTTGCCGCAAGAACCGCGCGGCGACCTGGTGTCGGGTGCGCACCTGCACCCAAACGCAGCAGGTGGCCAGCTGCGCCGATTGCCGAGAGCACCTGCATGCATCCGATTGCCGCACCTTCAATCATCCCCTGTTGCGGCTCTGGGCGCGTTTGGCCCACTGGGACCGTGCGGCGTGCATTGCCCAGATCAAGGCCCGCGGATACGCAGCCTACGCCTTCTTTATGGCCCGAGAGGAGCAGCGTGTGATTCATGGGACTGCAGCTCGGCCTGCAGCTCGAGGCGGGTCCAAGTATTTATAGAGGCGTTGGCGCATGTCGCGTACTGTTTTTCATCTTGATCTCGATACATTTTTTGTCGCCGTTGAACGCGTGCTTGATCCTTCACTTGTGGGCAAACCGGTCATTGTTTCTGCCGGTACGGCACGCAGCGTGGTGGCGGCAGCGTCCTACGAGGCCCGCACGTTTGGTGTGCGTTCGGCCATGCCCTATGCTCGCGCCATTCGCCTTTGTCCGCAAGCACTCGTTTGCCCCGGCAATTTTGACGCGTATCAGCATTACTCCCGCAGGTTTTTTTCCGTATTGGAACACTACTCGCCTGAGATTGAATCCGTATCCCTGGACGAAGGGTATCTTGAGTTCACGCAGTGCGAAGCGCTCTTTGGCCCCCCGCTTCCGGCGGCCATGGAAATTCAGGCCCGGGTAAAAAAAGAACTGGGCCTGGATGTCAGCATCGGGATTGCCACTTGCAAATTGGTGGCCAAGATTGCCTCGGACATGGCCAAACCCGCCGGCGTTTTGCGCATCCTTCCGGGACGCGAAGCGGCGTTCTTATCCCCTTTGCCCATTGGCCGGCTCATGGGCGTGGGACCCAAGACTGAGGCCGATCTTAAGGGACGAGGCATTCATACCATTGGCACCTTGGCCAACCTGAATGCGCAGGAGTTGGAGCGTGCCTTTGGTGATCAGGGCCTGGGCTGGAAGCAATGGGCTCACGGCGTGGACCCGTCGCCGGTCATGGGCAGGGAACGGGCCAAGTCCATTGGGCGCGAGGAGACGTTTTTGGTGGACCGGTCGGACCGAAAGGAACTGCGGGATGTTTTGCAATGGCTCTCCGAAGACGTCGCGTATCGCCTGCGCAAGCACGGTCAACGCGCCCGCACGGTCTGCCTCAAGGTGCGCTATCCGGATTTCTCCCTACACACGCATTCCAAGACGCTGGCCCAGCCTACTCATTGGGATCGAGATATCTTTTCTGCGGTTCTGGGCATGTTGGACAAGGCTTTGGAACGAGGGCCGAGTATCCGACTTTTGGGGGTGACCGTGCAAAATTTAGTGGATCCTCAAGGGCAGATGGACCTGATTCATGATGGTCGGCACGAACGTTTGGATCGTCTGCACACCGCCACCGACGCCCTGCGGCAACGATACGGCTTTGAAAGCATCGGCTGGGCTCACGGTGCGCGTAAGAAATAGGCTTGTCTCTCCTGCCAAAAAAGCGGAAAATGAAAATTCAACCGAAGGGAAAGGCTGGGGAGCGCTGGCTTTTTCCGAACGATATCTTGGCGCAGGCGAAAGACGGGCATGTCTTCTAAAAAATGGTCGAAGAAAAAGCGCTTGATTCAAAAGGCGCGTCAAAAATCCCGGAGTGGACGCGCGCGTCGCTCAGGCGTTATCGCTGCCTCCAACAGAACCATCACGCGAAAGCGTGAACCGTTTGCTTGGACCGCGATTCTGCGTGTGTGGCAACTGATACAGCCAAGCCTTAGGCCCTTTTCCATGATTGCGCTGGGATTGATCGGCATGGCCTGGGGCGTGATGCGTCCCTGGCCGGGCTTGCTCGAGGAGCCGCCGCGGGTTTTATGGAGCGCCTACCGCGAGGGCATCAGTGGATTTAAACATACCTCCCAAGGCTGGGTCTTTCTTCTGCGCAACGGCATTGCCGTTCCCTACAGTGACGGAAAGCGCTTGAGTGTGGAGGCGCGCATGGAGGATTCGGATTTGGAATCCATGCTGTTGCAAGCGTATCCGTTTGCAACGCAAGACATACCGGTTCCAGCAGGACACGAGGCCGGGCGGTTTCGAAATTATGCCTTACTAAAAGCCGTTTATGGAGCCACCCCCGATGAAGTGAAAAGGGCACTGGTGACTGTTGATTTTGCCGGTTTGGCGTTGGAGTTCAATCAAAACAACGGGGCGGCTGAAGCCTTGCACCGCGTGGGCCAGGAACTTCAGAGCGACCCCGAAGCTTGGGCATATGTAAAATGGGTGGCGGGGCTTCGACTTGATGGACCGCGCGGCATGAAACTGAAGCGCAGCCCGAATATCGGGACTTGGAATTGGCGGACCATTGCGGGTACGGAGCGGCTTTCGGCCCACAGCTTTGGGATTGCCATTGACCTAAACAAGCCGAAAATGAAGCGTCCGTCGTATTGGCGCTGGGTGAATGCCAAAAAATATCCCCGAGGGTTTGAAAGCGTACAGGAACTGGAACCGGTACCTTGGACGGTGGTGGACATTTTTGAGCGTCACGGATTTATTTGGGGAGGGAAGTGGCATCATTTTGATACCATGCATTTTGAGTATCGCCCTGAATTTATAAAAAGGATGACCAGGGAAGAATAAACCAACGAACGAGAGGTCAGCACATGAGTCGAACCAAAGCCGTTCATTTGAAGAATTTTAAAAAATACATTGCCGAACACGGCGGGGATCCGATCTGGCAGAAGGTGATTGCAGGATTAAGTGAGGACGACCGGAACACGGTGACCAAACCTATTTTTACCGGGGAGTGGTTGGATTACCACTTGTGGTTTCGGCTTTTGTGTGTCGCGGACAAAGTGTTGGGTCGGGGCGATGGCCGAGTGATAGAAGAGATCGGGGCTTTTGATGCACGGGAAAATTTGCGCGGCATTTACAGTGTGTTTATTTCCTTTATGAAACCCGAATTCATTGCGGCCCGGAGCTCTCTGGTATGGAAACGGTACTACGATTGCGGCGATATGAAGGTTTTGAAAATGATTCCCCAAGGCGCGGAGCTGGAATTGGTGGATTTCCCAGACGTTCCGAAGGGGCATGAACATGAGCTTATAGGATGGATGGGCGAAGCCTTGCGTGAAACCGGAGTGAAGCAGGTTCAGGTGTCACACCCAAGTTGCAAGGCGCGTGGAGATGCCGGTTGTTTGTTTCAGGTACGTTGGGAGAAAACCTAATGCCACGCTTCGGTTTGTGTGGGTTTAGGTTTTCTGTTCAGTAGTTATTTCAACAGAGTGAGTTTTCCATCCTTCAATTCCGTTAGATAAACGGTCTTCATTCCTTGGTGGTTGTCGGGTGTGTAGGTCACGGAGAGGCCGCCCAAGTCAAAGCTCACGCCGTTTTCCAGGGCCGCCATCAATTTTTCGTGCGTCGGTTCTCCCTGAACACGCTGGAGCGCCAGGACCAACAGCTTGGCGCTGGCGAACCCTTCCAAACTTATGGAATTGATTTTTGCAACAGTCCCTGATTTGGTCATGGCCTTATGAAATTCAGCCACCAGGGGAATTTGCGTGTCGGAAAAGTCGGGCATGACTTGGGTGATGTAACCGGTTCCCTGAGTACCGAGGGCATTCAATAGAGGCTGGGCCCCGACGAAGGAAATGGAACAAAAGAGCGCGTTTTTGAGGGACGGCATGGTCAAGGCCTGCTTAATAAACGCCGAAGCCGGAAGGTACGGCGCCACAATGACAATGGCGTCTGGATTTCCCTGGGCCACGAGTTCCAAACCTTTTTCAACCTCGAGGGTGTTGCGGGCGAAATTTCCCGTGGCAATAACCGAAAGCTCCCGCTTTCTTAAGGCGGCCTTCAAGCCGTCCAGACCGGATTGGCCAAAACTGTCATTTTGATAAAAGCAGGCAATGCGTTTTTTCTTTTTCTGGGTGATTAGGTAATCCACGATTTTTTCCATCTCCTGGTTGTATCCGGCCCGGAGATTGATGACATATTTTTGCACAGGTGTGCGTAGAAATTCGGCTCCGGTAAAAGGGGCCCAAAAGGGAAGTTTATGCTGCTGGATCAGTGGGAGGATGGCCTCGCTGGTGGGGGTACCGACGCTTCCAATGAGTGCGAAAACATGCTCGGTGTTGATTAAGGTTGCGGCGGCCGTTTGGGCGCGCGCGGGTTCGTAGCCGTCGTCCAGGGATTTTAATTCCAAGCGGCGTCCATGGATGCCGCCTTGGGCATTGACCAGGTCGAGATAAGCCTGGATGCCGGCTCGCATTCCATCTCCCAACGCAGCTGCTGGACCTTCCAGTACGGCCACTTGCCCGAGTACCAGCTTATCGGAGGTTACGCCATCTTCTGCCCAGGATAAAAGGATAGGCGATACACATAAACAGAGGGTTACCAGTCCTAAACGCAGTGCAAGCATGTGGTCCTCCTGGACATGAGTGAAATGAATTCACGTGGATAACAATATAATATTATACCGTAATTAAAAGTATCGAAAAAAATGTAAAAATCTTTAGGTGGTCTAAAAAACCTCGAATTTTCTTGCTGCGCAAAGCAGAAAAGCAGAAAATATCGGGCGTTCCAGGATTTCATGGGAGGGACCAGACTATGCGGGTATTTTTAGGGGTTGTGGTTTTGGGTTTGGTTGTTGGGATGATCGGGATAGCTTGGGCTGCGGATTTTAAAGTCTATCCCGGTGCGGTTTTGGACAAGGCGGAGACGCAAAAAATGTTGGCCGTGAAAGCCAAGGCAAGTCCGGCGTTGCAAAAGAAAATGGGGACGCAGACGATTTACACCACGCACGATGCGTTTGATAAGGTGTTCGCGTTTTACCGTGCCTTGTACCCTGAATCCGACATTAATATTAAGAAGGTAAACGCACCGATGGGGGCAGGGCATGTACTTAACGATGCTTACTTTTGTTTGGATAAGGCGGCGTCTGTGTCGCGATCCAAGCGTTGGATAAAAATCCAGACTCCGTTTGTGGGAACCGTGGTGCCGGGACGCAACCGGCATGCAACTCCGGAAATTCGCGACGTGACGTGCATTATCTTGATGGAAAAAAAATAAGAGGTTGAATGAATGGCGAACGTTGGGAAAGGCAAATTGGAAAAAGAGCTGGCGCGGTTGCGCTCCGAACTGGATCGGCACAACCGTCTGTATTATATCCAAGCCGAACCTGAAATCTCCGATGGCGAATACGATCGGTTGTACCAACGCGTGGTGGCGATAGAGAACGAGCATCCCGAGTGGATCACACCCGATTCACCCACTCAGCGGGTGGGTGGCGCGCCGTTAACCGAGTTCACCAGCGTGAAACACACCGAGCCCATGCTCTCGCTGGACAACACGTATTCGGCCGAAGATTTGGTGGAGTGGGGCGCCCGCGTGCAAAAAGGGCTGCCGGACGAAGCGGTTGAGTTCATGGTGGAGTTGAAAATCGACGGAGTGGCGGTTTCGCTGCGCTATGCCGAACGCCGTTTGGTGCAAGGGGCCACGCGCGGCGATGGTGCGGTCGGAGACGATGTCACTGAAAATCTTAAAACCCTGCGTACCCTGCCGCTCCAGTTGAAACCATCTGCCGTGGAGCATTCATTGACCGTTCGGGGTGAAGTCTTCCTACCCAAGGCGGCATTTGCAACCTTGAATGAACAGAAGCGTGCGGCCGAAGAAAAACCCTTTGCCAATCCTCGCAATGCCGCTGCCGGTTCATTGAAATTATTGGATTCCCGTCAGACCCGGCAACGTCCTCTGGCGGCATTTTTTTACGGAGTGGATGCTCAGACGGCCACGGAATTAAAGACCCAGAAAAATATGTTGGAGTCATTGGAGTCGTGGGGTTTGCCTGTGAATCCTCATCGGCGTTTGTGTCGCAACGTAGACGAGATCATGCGGTTTTCCCAGGAGTGGGAAGAGAAGCGTCACACACTTCCCTATGAGATCGATGGTTTGGTGATCAAAGTCAATGAGTTTGCGCAACAGCAGCGGTTGGGGATGACGTCGAAGAGTCCCCGTTGGGCCATTGCGTTTAAGTACTCCGCCGCACAGGCGCGGACGCGTTTGTTGAACATCTCTGTTCAGGTCGGGCGTACAGGCGTATTAACGCCGGTGGCCAATTTGGAACCCGTTTACTTAGCAGGCTCTACCATTGCCCGTGCCACGCTGCATAACCTCGAGGACATGGAGCGTAAAGACATTCGCGAAGGGGACCTGGTGGTGATTGAAAAGGCCGGTGAGGTTATTCCTTACATCGTGGGGCCGGAGATAACCGCGCGCACGGGAGCTGAGAAGAAATTCAAAATGCCCAAGCAGTGCCCGGTCTGCAGCCGTGAGGTGGTTAAAACCGAGGGGGAAGTAGCCTTGCGGTGTGTGAATCCTACTTGTCCGGCCCAGCTCAAGGGGCGGCTTTTGCATTTTGCTTCCCGGGGAGGCATGGATATCGAGGGCTTGGGCGATGCGTTGGTGGAACAATTGGTGGACAAAGGGATGGTTCAGGACTGTGCAGATCTGTACACGTTGACGCGGGAACAACTCATCCCGATGGAGCGCATGGCGGAAAAATCTGCGGACAATTTGCTGGAGGCGCTGGCGTCATCCAAGCACCGCACCCTGGGGCGTTTGATTCATGCCTTGGGGATTCCTCAGGTGGGGGAGCACACCGGCGAGGTATTGGCAGCGAACTTTGCAGACCTGGACGCATTGGCCAAAGCCCCAGTTGAGACCTTGACCCAGATTCACGAAGTGGGACCGGTGGTGGCGCAAAGTGTGCACGGCTTTTTTAAGCTGCCCGAAACCCAGGCGGTAATGAAAAAGCTTAAGCGCGCACGAGTGAACCTGGAACGTTTGCCTGAAGAAGTACGCACCGAAGGGGCGCTTACGGGGAAAACCTTTGTGTTCACCGGAGAGTTGGTGAACTTTACACGCGGACAGGCCGAGGCACGCGTGAAGGCTTTGGGCGGACGCGCCTCGGGTTCGGTCTCGGCTAAGACCGATTATGTGGTGGCTGGGAGTGACGCTGGTTCCAAGTTGGACAAAGCCCGTAAACTGGGTGTGGCGGTTTTAACCGAGGAAGAATTTCAACGGATGATAATGCAATAGTCCCCGCCCTTAAGGGGAGGGGACGGCAGCGTGGGCAAAACGCTACCGGGGAGGGGGCGCCATGAAATTTCACACGCAGTATCTGACCTTTAACACCAAAAAACATCGTGAGTACATCAACATAACGTCCGAAGTCGAAAAGGCCGTCCAAGCGTCAGGGGCCATGGAGGGCATGGTGCTGGTCTCGGCCATGCACATTACCGCCGGAGTGTTTGTCAATGATGCTGAATCCGGATTGCTTCAGGATATTGACGAGTGGTTGGAGCATTTGGCGCCATACAAGGAAGGGTATCGGCATCACCGCACAGGCGAGACCAACGGGGACTCGCATTTAAAAAATCTACTCGTGCATCATGAGGTCATCGTGCCCATCACGCAAGGCAAGCTGGATCTGGGTCCTTGGCAGCAGGTGTTTTATGCGGAGTTCGATGGGCAGCGGAGCAAACGGTTGGTGATCAAGGTCATGGGTGAGTAAGTTTTGGGTCCTGCTGGGTTAATCAACTCTATAAACGTGGCTGTTTTTACGCTTGTCAAAATCTCTTGATTCGCCTATAGTTTAGAGCGTTTTCGTGGGGCGACCGTGGGGTCGCCCTTGCCAATTTTACGTTCATTATATTACTGGGAGCTAGCTATGGAATTCGGAATGCGGTTTAAACGGACTCACCGGTGCGGGGAGTTGCGCGCCACGGATGTGGGGCGTGAAGTGGTGTTGGCGGGCTGGGTTAACTCCAACCGCGATCACGGTGGGTTGGTCTTTATTGATTTGCGCGACCGCGAAGGCATCACGCAGATTGTCTTCGATCCCAAGATCAATGCCAAGGAGCACGCCGAAGCTGCGGGATTGCGTAAAGAATACGTAATCATGGCACGCGGGACCGTTATTTTGCGCGCACCCGAAGTGGTGAACCCCAAGTTGCCAACCGGCGAGATTGAGGTTCAGGTGGCGGAAGTTCAGCTGATGAATCCCTCGCTGACGCCTCCGTTTGAGTTGGACGATGCGATCGACGTTTCCGAAGACATTCGCCTGCGCTACCGCTATTTGGATCTGCGCCGCTTGCGCATGCAGAGCAACCTGCGCTTGCGCCACCGCGTGGCCAAGGCGGCCCGTGATTTCCTGGATGCCCAAGGATTCTTGGAGATAGAGACTCCGATCTTGCTCAAGAGCACACCGGAAGGCGCACGCGACTATGTGGTTCCGTCACGTATTTACGCGGGTCATTGTTTCGCACTTCCGCAGTCCCCGCAGATGCTAAAACAACTGCTCATGGTCTCGGGGTGCGATCGTTACTATCAGATTGCCCGCTGTTTCCGTGACGAGGATTTGCGCGCGGACCGGCAGCCGGAGTTTACCCAGATTGATTTGGAAATGGCGTTTGTGGACCAAGACGATGTCTTGAGCCTTACGGAAAAGATGATGGCCGAGATTGTAAAAGTGGCCCGTGGCACGGAACTCAAGCTCCCGTTGCCGCGCCTGACGCATGCCGAGGCCATGGCACGCTTTGGTTCGGACAAACCGGACCTGCGTTTTGGGTTGGAGTTGGTCAATGTCACGGATTTGGCCGGACAGGCTGAATTTAAGGTGTTTGCCGAAGTGGTGAAGTCCAACGGGCTGGTTAAAGCCATCCGTGTTCCGGGCGGCGCCGCGTTCTCGCGCATGGAGATCGATAACCTGATTGCCGCGGCGCAAAAGCTGGGTGCCAAGGGCATGGCGTGGTTCAAGGTGACCGACGCCGGGTTGGAATCCAACCTCACGAAGTATTTTACCCCCGAGCTGTTGGGACAGATTCAAAAGCGGCTGGAGGGCGTAACCGGGGACTTGTTGATCTTCATTGCCGACCGTCCTGCGGTGACCAACGATGTGCTTGGCCGCCTGCGCTTGCAGTTGGGTGAAAAATTGAACCTGATTCCCAAGGATCAGCTGCACTTCTCCTGGGTCGTGGATTTTCCCATGTTCAAGTACGATGCAGAGAAGAAACGCTGGGACTCGGAGCACCATCCGTTCACGGCACCGCATCCGGACGACATTCCCAAGTTGGATACGGACCCGGGAAACATCCGTTCGCAGAGCTATGACTTGGTCCTGAACGGGAACGAGATTGCCTCCGGCAGCGTGCGTATTCACCAGTCGGAGCTGCAGGCGAAGATTTTCAAGATGATCGGCATCACCGATGAGGAAGCGGCGGAAAAGTTTGGGTTCTTGTTGGAAGCGTTCACTTACGGCGCACCGCCGCACGCCGGAATTGCCCCGGGACTGGACCGCCTGGTGATGATCTTGGCCAATGAGGCAACCATCCGCGACGTGATTGCTTTCCCGAAAACCCAACGGGCGCAGGATCCGTTGACCGGTGCGCCGGGGAAATTCACTGCCGAGCAGTTGGACGAGCTGCATTTGAACGTGGTGGCGGAAGAGTAAATTTTTTTGGCAATTTTTTTGTATGGGTAAATTTAACTTGACTTCGATCCAAAGCGTGCTAAATTATTAACATTATTATCGATTCCAAGAAAAGGGGGTGAAAGAATGGGCGGAATGTTGAAGCAGTACTTTGAGACGGGCAAAAACATCATCTTGAAGCCGGTTGATTTTTTCAAGACCATGCCGGTGACGGGCGGATATAAAGATCCGTTGATTTTTGCTCTGATCACATCGGTCATCATGGGAATTGGTTTGACAATCATTACCTTGGGTGTCGGTTTCTTGGCAATTATTTTTGCCCCGATTGCCGTGACTATCAGCGTGTTCCTGGCAGCGTTGCTGTTGATGGTATGCGCAAAGATGGTTGGCGGAACCGGAACGTACGAAGCGACCGTTCGCGTGGCAGCCTATGCCAATATCGTGAACATTATCGGCTGGATTCCGATCGTGTCCATCATTGGCTCGATTTACGGGCTGGTTTTAACCGTGTTCGGCATTCGTGAAGTGCACAAACTCACGACAGCCAAAGCGATCATTGCAGTTGCGATCTCGATCGCGATTGTGTTCGTGATCGTGGTCTTGTTGGCAGTCATCGGCATTGGAATCACGGGATATATTCCCCGCTAATTCTTTGCCAGCTTAGATATTCAAAAACCACGCTTCCCGGGTTCGGGAAGCGTGGTTTTTTTTTAACGAGGGTTGCGTATGCCGACCATAAAAACCTTGGCGTTGGTTCTGCGCGCCTACGATTTTTCAGAAGCCGACCGGGTCATGGTTTTGTTTACCCAGTCCTTGGGGAAAGTCAAGGGCGTGGCCAAAGGGGTGCGGCGTTCGACCAGTCGCCTGAACGGCTGCCTGGGGTGGCTCTCGCGTTCGGAATTGCAATTGGCAGGACATGAGCATAAGGAACTGTATCGGATCACGCAGGGCCAACTGCTCCACTCGTACCCTCATCTAAAAGAAAATTTGGAAGCCTTGGGCCGTGCGGCGCGTATGGCCGAACTGTTGCTCAATCTGACGCAAGACCATCATCCGCTCCCGGAAATTTTTGAACTTGCTGAGACGGCGCTCAACCTGTGGGACGCGGGTACCGATCCAGGGGTGGTGGGGATGTGGTTTGAATGGATGTTTTTGGAGCGCATGGGCTACCGTCCCCAGACCGAGCTCTGCCAGCATTGCGGGAATGAGGCCGAGCACATGGCCTACCATGCCGAACATCACGGGGTTACCTGTCGCACCTGTCGTCCCCACGGCGGCCTTTTTCTCTCGGCCGGGGTGCGTAAAATTCTACAACGGCTGATTACCAGCCATCCTGCGTTGCTTCCGCGCCTACGGGTCAACGAGGACGCGGCAGCTCAGATTCAAGCGTTGCTGGATACATTGATCCGCGACCATCTCGGCCGACCGCTCAAGAGTGATAGTTTTCAGCGCGCGGTGCGGGAGTTGAAGTAAGGTCTCGGTCCTGTGTCGGCTTGTTTTTTTTCAATGTGTCAAAACGCATGAAGAACGAGGGTCGCTATAGGCCTAACTCGTTTCCTTTCACAGCCAGGTCTACGCCGGAGCGAAACGTGGAACCCGCACCGTCCGGCCCATCGTCGACACATTGAAAAAAAACAAGCCGACACAGGACCGAATAAATGTTGCAGGCGCAAATTACTATTTTCTAGTTTCAATAATGCCTGAGACCCGCTATAATCGGCGCTTGTTAAAATCAGTCATGCAACCCCTGCTGCGATGATTCTTTTTCTAAATCTGCGTCATTCATGTCTCGCGCTTGGAGGGCGATGGTTATTTCGGCTTTAGCGTCCTGGCCCACCGTTACACCATCGGACGATTGGGTAACGGCTTGGTTGACTTGGATAGTATGAATTTACTTTAGGAGCGATCATGAACTTTCAAGAAATCATTCACACGCTGCAGGCGTTTTGGGCCCGTCAGGGCTGCCTGGTTGTCCAACCTTACGATTTGGAGAAGGGGGCGTCGACGTTTAATCCGGCCACCTTTTTACGCGTACTGGGTCCGGAACCGTGGAAGTCGGCCAACGTGGAACCCTGCCGTCGTCCGAAAGACGGCCGTTACGGCGAGAACCCCAACCGTGGGCAGCACTACTATCAGTTTCAGGTGATTTTAAAACCCTCGCCGGCCAACATTCAGGAGTTGTATCGCCAAAGTCTGGCCGAGATCGGCTTGCGGGTGGATCAGCACGATATCCGTTTCACGGAGGACGATTGGGAGTCTCCGACGCTTGGGGCCGCCGGGCTGGGTTGGCAGGTTTGGCTGGACGGTTTGGAAATCACCCAGTTCACCTACTTCCAGCAAATGGGTGGCATTGAGTTGAACCCGATTGCAGGCGAGATCACGTACGGCTTGGAACGCATCGCCATGTTTTTACAGGGTGTGGAGTCGCTCTTCGACATTGAGTGGGGGCATGGCGTCAAGTATGGGGATTTGTTTCATGCCAACGAGGTGCAATGGTCCACGTACAATTTTGAGGCCTCGGACGCCGCCACCTTGTTTGACGCGTTTACGGCCAGTGAGAAAGAGACCCAGCGCTTGTTGGGATTGAACCTGGTGCTGCCGGCCTACGATTACTTGGTCAAGTCATCGCACTTGTTCAATCTCTTGGATGCCCGCGGGGCCATCTCCGTGACCGAGCGTGTGGGCTACATCACCCGCTTGCGCAACTTGGCCAAAGGTGTGGCCCAGGGGTATATTCAGCACCGCGAAGAGTTGGGGCACCCATTGCTGAAGAAATAAAGTTGGGGCCATTTGCAATCGCCCATACCATACTAAATTAAATTTTTCATGAAGAGGACGTTATGAGCAAACAAGATGCCTTATTGGAAATCGGGTGCGAAGAGCTGCCGGTAGATTATATTGCACCGGCCTTGCGCCAGCTACGCACCGCAGCCGAAGCCAAGCTCAAGGATGCACGCTTGGAGTACGCGGCGTTGGAATGCGAGGCCACCCCGCGACGTTTGGTGCTGCGGATACGCGGCTTGAACACCGCTCAGCCGGATTTGGAAAAAGAGCTTCAAGGACCGACCGAAGCCGTGGCGTACAAAGCGGACCGCACCCTCACTCCGGCCGGTGAAGGCTTTTTGAAAAAGACGGGGTTGCGGGCCGATCAGATACAAGTCCGTGATGGACGCTTATGGGCGCAGGTTAAAGAAACCGGCAAACCGGCGCACGCGCTGTTGCCGGAGATGTTCCAAGCCCTGATTAAGGTCCTGGCCTTTCCCAAGTCCATGCGTTGGGAACCCACCCAGGTGCGTTTTGCCCGTCCGGTCCGTTGGATCGTCGCTTTGCTGGGGAGCGAGGTTGTGCCTGTAACGTTTGCCGATGTAACGTCCGGACGCATCACGCGGTTTCACCCGCTGCATGCCGCCAAACAAGCCGAATTGAAATCCACGGACGAGTATGAAAAAGTGTTGGAACAAGGCTGGGTCATTCTTTCCGTGGCCAAGCGTCGCGAAGAAATGAAGCAGCTCTTGGTGGCGCGGGCTGCCGAGTGCGGTGGGCGTATTGTAGAAGATGAAGCCTTGCTGGACATGGTTTGCATGATGGCGGAGAAGCCCGGCGTGGTGAAGGGCGGATTCAAGCCTGTGTACCTGAGCATTGCGCGTGAGATCATTGTCACCGCCATGCGTGAACACCAGCGGTATTTTGCCGTAGAAGATGCCCAAGGGAAACTGTTGCCGAATTTCTTGGCCGTGTACGACAACCCGCTGGCCGACCCGGAGAATATCCGCCCCGGATGCGAACGTGTACTGGAAGCACGCTTGAAGGATGCGGAATTCTTTTTCCGTGAGGACATGAAGAAGCCGCTCGAGACCCTGGTTCCGGAATTGGAACGCGTGCTGTGGATCAAGGGACTCGGCAGTCTGCTCGACAAGACCCGGCGCTTGGAGGCCATGAGTTCCTGGTTGGCGGCCAAGTTGGAACCGGCGGCGCAAGCTTCGGCTCAGAAGGCTGCGCATCTGTCCAAGGCGGATTTGATTACCAACATGGTTCAGGAGAAAGAATTTACCTCGCTTCAGGGCATCATGGGGACGTTTTATGCGGCCGCACAGGGTGCGCCGGCAGAAGTAGCCCAAGCCATTCGCGAACAGTATCAGCCGCGGGGCGCCGGTGACAGTTGCCCGAAGACGCCTGCTGGGCGCATGCTGGCGTTGGCCGATAAGCTGGATAATTTGGTGGGGTGTTGGGGCGCGGGTATGATTCCTACCGGTGCCAAGGATCCGTATGCGTTGCGTCGGGCCGCCCAGGGTATTGTGGCGATCATGTTGGAGGCAGGTTATCGGATTTCGCTCAAAGAAATTTTGCTCCAAGCGGCCGCTGGGTTTGCGCAGTTTAAGGATAAAGGGGAAGAGATCGCCCAACCTGTTCAGGAATTTATTTTGGGCCGTATGGAAACCGAGCTGGCCAACCGTCAGTGCCGTCCGGACGAGATTCAGGCCTTGTTGGGGGTTTGGACCGATGATTTAACGGCCGTGGTTAAGAAAGCCGATGCGATTCGCAGTTTGCGCCAACAGTCTGGATTTAGTGAGAAAATTACAACGTTTTCCCGTGTGGTTAACATTCTGCCCAAGGATACGGTTCGGGTATGGGCTCCCGATGCGGCGTTTCCGGTGATTCGTCCGGAAGCCTTGCAGGCTCCCGTGGAAAAAGAATTGTTGGCGGCGGTCCAGCAGGCGCACCAAGCGCTTACACCCATGTTGGCCACCGGAGATTTTTCCGGCGCCTTTTTGCGCTTAAGCGGCCTGTTGCCCTTGATCAACCGGTTCTTTGAAGATGTCATGGTCATGGATAAAGACGAAGCCGTGAAGGCCAATCGGTTGAATCTTTTGTTGTACATCGCGCGGTTGCTCTGGACCGTGGGGGATTTTTCGCGTTTGGTCATGACCGAATAGCGACGTGCGACTAGGTTGGAATGGTTTTATGGCGAGCATAAAATAGCGATGAGACGAAGGGTGGTTTCATCGCTGTTTTTTTATAATTTGGGCGGTGGAGACACATATAACCCGAATTACAAAAATGGCTAAAAATCACTTGCCCGGGTCTGTTAAAATGTGTTAATATTCCACGACTTTTTTGGGTCTCCCGGACGTCGTTTTTTCACGTTTTTCCCAAAAAAATATCGATAAAATCGATCCGGGGTACACCATTTTTCCCAGGATGAAAAAATTTTTAAAAAAATAAGGAAGGGGTTCTAAAAAAGTATGGCAACTAAAGCAGCAAAAACGAAGTTCGTGTACTTCTTCGGCAACGGTAAGGCCGAAGGCAATGGTACCATGAAAGACCTGCTCGGCGGTAAGGGTGCCGGTTTGGCCGAAATGACCAACGCCGGAGTTCCGGTTCCTGCTGGTTTCACGATCACCACGGAGACCTGCCGTCAGTACTACGCCAACAACAAAAAAATTCCCGCCGGCCTGGATGAGCAGATCAAGCTCCATTTGGCCAAGTTGGAAAAAGCCATGGGCAAGAAGTTCGGCGATCCCAAGAATCCTCTCTTGGTCTCGGTTCGTTCGGGCTCGAAGTTTTCCATGCCCGGTATGATGGACACGATCTTGAACCTCGGATTGAACGATGTGACGGTTCAGGGTATGGCCAAAGGAACGGAAAACGATCGTTTTGCGTACGACAGCTATCGCCGTTTTATTCACATGTACTCCAACGTGGTGTTGGATATTGAAAAAGACATTTTTGAAAAAGCGTTGACCGCCAAGAAAGCCGAAGTCGGCGCCAAGCTGGATACCGAGTTGTCGACCGAGCATTTGAAAGCGTTGATCTTGACCTATAAGGAAATCGTTCGCCGCGAAGCCAAGGTGGACTTCCCGCAAGATCCTATGGCGCAATTGACCGGCGCCCGTGATGCGGTGTTCCGTTCCTGGAACAATGACCGCGCGATCTACTACCGCAAAATGAATGATATCTCCGACAGCTTGGGCACGGCCGTGAACGTCCAGGCCATGGTGTTTGGCAACATGGGTGATGATTCCGGAACGGGTGTGGGCTTTACCCGCAATCCTTCGACCGGTGAGAACGTGTTCTACGGTGAGTACTTGACCAACGCCCAGGGCGAAGACGTGGTCGCCGGTGTGCGCACGCCCCAGCCGATCTCGAAATTGGAAAAAGAAATGCCGGCGGTCTTCAAGCAATTGCACGGCATCACCAAGCGTTTGGAAAAGCACTACCGCGACATCCAGGATTTTGAGTTCACCATTGAAAAAGGCAAGTTGTTCATGCTCCAGACCCGTAACGGCAAGCGCACGGCGGCTGCCGCCATCCGCATTGCGGTGGAAATGGTCAAAGAAGGCTTGATCACCAAGGAAGAAGCCATTCTGCGCGTAGCGCCTTCCCAGTTGGATCAGCTCTTGCACCCCATCATTGATCCCAAGGCCCAGGTAACGCTGTTGGCCAAGGGTCTTCCGGCTTCACCGGGCGCCGCTTCGGGCAAGTGCGTGTTCACAGCCGAAGAAGCCGTTCGTTGGGCGGAAGAGATGGACGAACAAGTGATCTTGGTTCGCGAAGAAACCTGCCCGGATGACATCCACGGCATGGAAGTGGCCCAGGGTATTTTGACGGCGCGCGGCGGTATGACCAGCCACGCGGCGGTTGTGGCGCGCGGTATGGGCAAGTGCTGCGTAGCGGGCTGCGAAGACATTCACATCATGGAAGGCGGCAAGGCCTTCAAGGTTAAGGATAAGATCTTTAAGGAAGGCGACTGGATCACCTTGGACGGTGGTACGGGGCGCGTGTTGGAAGGCAAAGTGGCCACCATCGACGCAGAATTGTCGGGTTATTTTGCTGAATTTATCGGCTGGTCGGACAAGTTCCGCACTTTGAAAGTCCGTTCGAACTCAGACATTCCGCGCGACGCCATCAAGGCCCGCGAGTTTGGCGCCGAAGGCATTGGCCTTTGCCGCACGGAGCACATGTTCTTCGCCGAAGATCGTCTGCCGTTCATGCAGGCCATGATTTTGGCCAACGATGAAGCCGGACGTCGCGAAGCCTTGGCTAAGTTGTTGCCCATGCAGCGCGCAGATTTTAAAGGCTTGTTCGACAGCATGAAGGGTTACCCGGTGACCATCCGTTTGCTGGATCCGCCGTTGCACGAGTTCTTGCCGAAACGCGAAGAGTTGATGGTTGAGCTTGCCAAGTTGGAATGCACCAACCCCAATGCTCCGCAGATGGCAGAAAAGAAAAAGCTCTTGGCGCGTGTAAACGAATTGCATGAGTTGAACCCGATGTTGGGTCTGCGCGGTTGCCGTTTGGGCATCACGTACCCCG
Organism: uncultured bacterium; assembly: GCA_964604705.1. Lineage (GTDB taxonomy): Bacteria > Oederibacteriota > JAAXVQ01 > JAAXVQ01 > JAAXVQ01 > JAAXVQ01. The sequence goes on along the minus strand of CAZSAP010000003.1, from coordinate 236,210 downwards.
AGATCACCGAAATGCAGGTTCGCGCCATTGCCGAAGCCACCGCGGCTTGCATTGCCGAAGGCAACAAGGTGATTCCTGAAATCATGATTCCGTTGGTTGGAAACGTGAAGGAATTGAAAGACCAGAAAGACTTGGCCGAGAAGGTGTTGGCCGAGGTCATGAAGGAAAAGGGCAAGTTCAAGTACATGATCGGCACCATGATCGAGTTGCCGCGTGCAGCCGTGACCGCCGATGAAATCGCCAAGGAAGCCGAGTTCTTCTCCTTTGGTACGAACGACTTGACCCAGACCACCTTGGGCTTCTCCCGTGACGATGCGGGCAAGTTCACCAAAGTGTACATGGACAAGAAGATCTTTGAAAAAGACCCCTTCCAGACCTTGGATCAAGAGGGTGTCGGCCAGTTGGTGAAGATGGCTGTGGAGAAGGGCAAAGCCACACGTCCGGATATCAAGTTGGGTATCTGCGGTGAGCACGGCGGTGATCCGGCCTCGGTTATGTTCTGCCACAATGCCGGTTTGTCGTATGTTTCCTGCTCGCCTTACCGCGTTCCGATTGCTCGTTTGGCCGCAGCTCAGGCCGCGATTGAAGCCGCTGCCAGCCAAAAGGGTGCGAAAAAGGGCGCCAAGAAAGTGGCTAAGAAAGCTGTGAAGAAAGTCGCGAAAAAGAAGAAATAAGTTTTCGCGTAGTGGTTGAAAAAACGCCTCGGGATTTTTCCCGGGGCGTTTTTTTTTGCGTCAAACGGGCTTGGTGACGGCCTTATCGAGCATCGAGATCCAGGCTTGGGGGGGCGAAACACCTAACTGAGAAAGGAAGAAATCGCGGACAGTACGTCCGCGTCGGGAAAACGTGTGGTGGCCCTGAAAGCTCCGCAGGAGAGACCGATCAAAAGGGTGGAAAAGCTAGGCGCGGTTTACGTAACCGCGCAAGCAAGGATTTGGGTGTAACGTTGAGGGCGTGGACTAAAGCATGGGGGGGACTTGACGCATGGGCGCCGGTCGGGTTTTTGCAGGAGTGGGTTTTGGTTTGGGATTGGACGCTGGGCTGGCGGATTCGCCGTCTTCATTCAAGACCGCGTCATTGGGACGCTCACTGTCCCGTTCTTCAGCATCGAGGTCTTTGGTCTTGATCTTGGATCCACTTCCCTGTGCGGCCGGAGAATTGCCGGACAGGTCCAGCATATCGGGGGCCAGGTTTAGATTGACGTTGGACAAGGAGTTGGGGTCGGGCTCGGCCATGTGCATGTCACAGTGCTTCGTCGGGGCTGTGCCAACCGCAAAGGCTCCGTAGGCCGTGAAGCGTTCACACTCTGGATTGGCCAGCAGTCCGGAGGCGCGGCAAAAGGTAATGTTGGTAACGGTGCTCGGTTTTTCAAAATCACGCGGGGCGCGATTGGCGTAAATTTTCATCATCAGGCGTCCCCAGATGGGAGCCGAAACCATGCCGCCGGTAATGCCCCGACCCAGACTGCGGTGCGAGTCAAGGCCCAGCCAAACACCCGCGACGTATTCGGAGGTGAACCCCATAAACCAGGCGTCGGTGTAGTCGTTGGTGGTTCCGGTTTTTCCCGCGGCCGGATACTTAAAGCCCATGCGCCGGATGGGATACCCCGTACCGGCATTGATGACGTTTTCCATGACATCGGTGAGGATGTACGCGGTGGATTCATCCAGGCCCTCTTGCTTGAAGGAGGCATTTTCTTCCAGGACATTGCCTTCCGCATCTTCTACGCGCACAATGCTTACCGGCTCAGCGTGGATGCCGTGATTGGCCAGAGTCCCATAGGCCGAAACCATCTCCAACAGGTTGACTTCCGACGCCCCCAGGGCCAAGGTGAGATATGGATTTAAGGTGGATTCAATGCCCATGCGGTGCGCGGTTTCGACGACGTTGTCCATGCCGACTTTATCCAAGAGCTTGACGCTGACAATATTGCGGGAATGGGTTAAGGCGCTGCGCAGGCAGGTCATGCCTTCAAACGTACTGGAAAAGTTTTCGGGCTTCCACACTTTGCCCTGCTCGGTTTTAAACACCACCGGAGCATCGAGAATGAGGTCGGCTTGGGTGAACCCTTTGGAAAAGGCCGTGGCATAAATAAAGGGTTTGAACGCCGACCCGGGTTGGCGCTGAGCCTGGACCGCGCGATTGAATTTGCTCTCTTGGAAGTTCCGCCCGCCGATCATGGCCCGGATTTCACCGGTCGTGGGATCGGATACGACCAACGCGCATTGCAAGGTTTCGGGCATGTGTCCGGCGCTTTTGGGCAGGCGGGGTAGAATGATTTTTTCGGCCTCCACCATCCCCTCATTCATGCTGTCCTGGGCCATTTGCTGGATGGACATATCCAAGGTGGTGTAGACTTTCAGCCCGCCTTTGTACAACGCTCCGCCGCCGTAGCGGCTTTCCAGTTGCTGCCGGACATATTCGACAAAGTAAGGCGCTTGGGAAACTTCAACCGAAGCCAGTTGAATGGGTTTGGCCTTGGCCGCTTCGGCTTCCAAAGGGGTAATGAAGCCCAGGCGTTGCATTTGGGCAATCACCAGGTTTCTGCGGCGTTTGGCGCGTTCTTGATTCCGGTAGGGGTTGTAGGTGTTCGGCGAACGTGGCAAACCGGCCAGGAGGGCGCATTCGGAGAGATCCAGATCTTGGATGTGCTTTCCAAAATAGGCGCGGGCCGCAGACTCGACACCGTAAGCGCCATTGCCGAAGTAAATTTGATTTAAGTACATTTCCAATATTTCTTTTTTGGTGTAGGTGCGTTCAATCTGCAGGGCCAGAATAATTTCTTTGACTTTGCGCTCGATGGTTTTTCGCCGGGTCAGAAACATGTTGCGGGCCAGCTGCTGGGTGATGGTGGAACCACCCTGCTGATAGCGCTTGTGGAGAACATTCACCATGACCGAGCGGACAATCCCTGCCAGTTGAATGCCAAAATGTTGGTAGAAACTGTTGTCTTCAATGGCAATAACAGCTTTTTGCAGGTGGTCTGGGACATTTTCCAAATGGATGAGGGTACGCTGTTCGGTGAACAATTCCGTAATCAGCTGCCCCTTGCAGTCGTACATTTTGGTGGTTAGGGAAGGTTGAAACGCCTTTAGATCGGACGCCAGGGGCATTTCACCCATGAACGTGATCAAGGTCCCGAAGGCCGCACCGGAGCCAATGGCAACCAATAAGGAAAAAATAAAAAACACCCAGCGCTTCCAGGTCCAGAAGGACGTCGTAGATGTATGCTTTACGGCCAGTGTATGCTCCTCGTCGGCAATAGGCTGCTTCACGGGCTTGGGTTCATCGGGCGTGGGTTCGGGAGAAAACGGCAATTCATCCTGCATGCAAAAAGAAATCCTCTCTGAGGAAAATCAATGATGAGCATTGTACCATAGTCCCTACATTTTTCCATTGCGTTTTTCCAATCAGGAATGCTAGAGTAAGCGGGTTTTGCAAGCGTTTTAGGGTAACTTTCCATTATATCTGCGGAGCGTGAACGCGTGTCGAGTTTAAATACGTTGGAAGCCATTGGTCGGGGATGCGCCAATATCATCAGCCATGAAGATTTGGCCGCCAAATTAAAACAAGAACGGCCTTTGTTGGTTAAATACGGTGCCGATCCGTCGGCTCCGGATTTGCATCTAGGCCATGCCGTGGTTTTGCGTAAGTTGCGCCACCTCCAGGAATTGGGGCACACCGTACAGTTTCTCATTGGCGATTTTACGGGCATGATCGGCGATCCTACCGGGCGCAGCATCACCCGGCCCCCGCTGACGCGGGAGCAAATATTGGCCAATGCCCAGACCTATCAGAATCAAGTCTTCAAAATTCTTTTGCCCGAACGGACACAGGTGGTCTTTAACAACACCTGGTGCGGTCCCATGACCTTTGCCGACATTATTCGTTTATCCGCCCGGTATACCGTGGCTCGGATTTTGGAACGGGATGATTTTGAAAAGCGGTATCGCGAAGGACGTCCGATTGGGCTGCATGAGCTGCTCTATCCGCTCATCCAAGGGTATGATTCCGTGGTGCTCAAGTCGGATATTGAAATGTGTGGCACGGATCAGATCTTCAATTGCTTGGTTGCGCGCGCCTTGCAGCAGGATTATGGGCAGGAACCGGAAGTGATTTTGGCGATGCCCCTTTTGGAAGGTTTGGACGGAGTGAATAAAATGTCCAAAAGCCTTGGAAATTATGTAGGAATCACCGAAGCCCCCAAAGATATGTTTGGCAAACTCATGAGTTTGCCGGATACCATGATGCTGAAATATTTTACCCTGCTCACCAGCCTCACCGATGCCGAATTAAGCACGATTCGCCAGGAAATGGAATCCGGGGTTGTGCATCCGCGGGCGATCAAAGTGCGTTTGGCCTTCACCATTGTTGAACAATTCCATTCGGCGGCTGCGGCGCGTGAAGCCGCGGATGAATTTGACCGAATTTTTCGGGATCGACAATTGCCCAGTGAGATGCCTGAGATAAAGTTGGCGGCTTCAGAACTAAAGGACGGAAAAATTTGGATTGTGAAATTATTGCACCAAACCCAAATGGTGCCAAGCAAGGCCGAAGCCCAGCGCATGATTAAGCAAGGGGCGGTTGAAGTAGATCAACAGCGTATTGGGGATTCGGCCCTGGATGTTGAAATCAAGGATGGTTCTGTGGTTCAAGTTGGAAAGCGAAAGTATGCAAAAATTTCCCTGGTTTGATTTTTAAGGATTATTTTTTGTAATTTTTTAGTGAGCCGATGTATCTAATGACATTGGTTTGTGTTTAAAATATATCCCTGTTTTTTAAGGATATTTCCGTATAAAATAAACCTACGAAAACAATTAGTTGAAACTTGACAAAATATTTGGTGATGATATAATTCATTCGAGTTTTTTTTTATATTTAGTGCAAGTATTTTTTAGGCCGAAGGTCGGATCATTTATCCATCCTGACCAGAGAGGTTCTCAATTATGAAAGAAAAACTGATCGGTATCGGTGCTGCAGCAAAGTTAAGTGGCTTGTCTGAACGCACCCTTAGATATTGGGAGAGTTTGGGCTTAATTGCGCCTGTACGCGTGCCTTCTGGTCATCGCAAATACAGCAAGACCATGGTGAAGAAAATTATTTCCCTGAAAGAAACGTTGGACACAAATAATTTGCGCATCAATGATTTGATCACCTCTTCTAATTTTTTGCAAGACGAAGCACTGAAAAAGAAAGTGAAAGATCTCAATTGTTTTAATGTGGGTTCGGAGATCGAGGAAGGGTATGCGGATTCCAAGGGTGCGACTCGCGTTCATCCCCTCACCAATCTTCCGGACCACTTTTTTATTCAGCAGGAGATTGATCGGCGCTTATCCGAGGGGGCGAAAACGGCTATTTGCTATGTGGATTTGGAAAATTTTCGCGCATATAACTTACGGTATGGTTATCAGCGTGGGGATAAGCTGCTAAAGTTCACCTCGTTGATTATTTTTGATGTGACCCGTGATTTTGGGAATCAAGGGGATGTGATCGGGCATTTGGGTGGGGACAATTTCGTGATTGTAACCACACCGGAAAAATATCAGTTGATTTGTGCCAAGTTGATTGAAAATTTTGATCAATTGATCCCCCAGCAGTACGATAAAGAAGATCGGGAAAACAATTATATTATCAATATAAACCGTAAGGGCGAGGTGCTCAAATACAGCATTATGACCTTAACGGTTTCAGTTGTGACCAATGAGCGGCGCAATTTGGCCCATTTTGCTCAAATCGATGACATTGCCAATGAATTAAAACAATTTGCGCAAAAAATGAAGAAGAGCGATTTTGTGGTGGATAAGCGTTCATCGTAATAATGGTTTTTGTTAAAGGGGTGCGCCTGCGAGGCGCGCCCCTTTTTTTTTGCTCTGTGCCTGGGTTGTCCTACAGGGAAAATTGTGGAATAAAAAAAGGCAACCCATGGGGGGTTGCCTTTGGTAAGGTCTGGTGCCGGAGGTCGGAATCGAACCGACATGCCCTTGCGAGCGGAGGATTTTGAGTCCTCTGCGTCTACCAATTTCACCACTCCGGCAAAAATGTTGGTACATACTAGGAAATTTTTGTTTTTTTGTCAATTGCTTTTGAGAAAAAAACTGAACTGTGTTTTTTTTCGGACCGCGCCCAAAGACGTTTAGGCCAGCCAAGGCGCAGTTTTTTATTCACGCGTGGCAATTGACAAAAGCCGAAAAAATGTTATATTAAAGCGATTTTTTTCCGCATGCATGACTCGCCGGTCGTCCAAAAAAGTTGGGCCGGTTGGGCCTGCCAGGACCGATGAGGCGCTAGGTGAATTCATCCAAAGCTAAAAACAGTCAACGTTCAAACATACGCTTATCTCGTTCGATCACTTGGCCATCGTTATCGGTGATCATCCCCGTTTACAATGAAGAAAAAACCATCCAGGAAATTATTCGCCGCGTGCGCGATGTGGATATTCCTAAAGAAATCATTGTGGTGGACGATGCCTCCACCGATGGCACCCTCAAACAGATCGAGGCGGTGAAGGGAAAAGATCTGCGGTTGATCCGTCTGCCTAAAAACAGTGGTAAAGGTGCGGCCTTGCATGAAGGCATTCGGCAGGCCCGCAACGATGTGGTGTTGATTCAGGATGCGGACTTGGAATACGATCCGGCCGACTACGAGGATTTGCTCATGCCCTTTGCCAAGGGTGTGGCCGATGTGGTTTACGGCAGTCGTTTCTTAACAACCAAAAGTCGCAGGGTTTTGTTTTTTTGGCATTCGGTCATGAATACCGGTTTGACCTTTTTGAGCAACATGTTCACCAATTTGAATTTAACGGATATGGAAACATGCTACAAGGCGTTTGGGCGTGAGCTCATACAATCATTAAAATTAAACGAGAAACGCTTTGGGTTCGAACCCGAAGTGACCATCAAGCTGGCGCGCAAGCGGGTTCGCTTTTTTGAGGTGGGCATTTCCTACAACGGTCGCTCGTATGCCGAGGGCAAAAAGATTGGCACCAAGGACGCGGTTCGGGCGTTGTATTGCATTTTTAGATACGGTTTGTTTTCCGGGAGGTCATGATGTTGCGCTTTTTAACGGCCGGAGAGTCGCACGGCCCCGCCTTGAGTGTGATCATCGAAGGCTTGCCTGCGGGCATGCCCTTGAAGGCTGAAGATATCAATGTGCAATTGCAGCGTCGGCAACAGGGCTATGGACGCGGCGGGCGCATGCAGATCGAAAAAGATCAAGTTCAGATTACCGCCGGTGTGCGTCACGGGGAGACCCTCGGGTCACCGGTGGCGTTAACCATCGTCAACCGTGATTGGGAAAACTGGCGCGTGAGCATGAGCGCCGAGGCGGCCGCGGCCAAGCAGAAAATTCTGCGGCTTGCGCGTCCCCGTCCAGGGCATGCGGATTTGGTGGGCGCATTGAAATACGATCGTTCGGATTTGCGGGACATTTTGGAACGCGCCTCGGCCCGTGAAACCACCACGCGTGTGGCCATGGGTGCCGTCGCCCGCACGCTGTTGCAGCACGTGGGTGTGCAAGTGGGTTCGTGGGTGGAGTCCATTGGCGCGGCCAAGATGAAACCCGCCGAGGCCAGTCCGGCCGAATGGGTGCGTAAGGCGGAGGCTTCGGATGTTCGTTGTCCGGACCCGCGCGCAGCGTTGGCCATGCACCGGGTGATTGATCAAGCGTCCAAGGCCGGGGATACCTTGGGCGGCGTGTTTGTGGTTTCGGCTTGGGGTTTGGTTCCAGGATTGGGCAGTCATGTGCACTGGGATCGCCGCCTGGAGACCCGCTTGACCGCAGCGCTTATGAGCATCCCGGCGATTAAAGGTGTGGAAGTGGGAATTGGCTTTCAAAGTGCCGTTTGGTCCGGGTCGCAGGTACATGATGAAATTGTGTACAAGCGCGGGCAAGGCTATCGGCGCAGCACCAATCATGCAGGCGGGTTGGAAGGCGGTATGACCACCGGAGAACCACTGTGGCTGCGCACGGCCATGAAACCGATTGCCACACTGCGCCAGCCTTTGATGTCCGTTGACATGAAAACCAAGAAAGCCCAGGCGGCCGGGTATGAGCGTTCGGATGTCTGCGCTGTTCCCGCAGCGGCAGTCGTAGGCGAAGCCATGATTGCTGGGGAATTGGCGCGGGCGTATCAGGAAAAATTTGGCGGTGACTCGCTGAAAGAATTGGTCGCCAATCTCAAGGCTTACTCCCGGCGGCTTGCGCAACGATGAGTTCCTTAGTTTTGGTGGGGTTTATGGGGACGGGCAAGACAGCGGTCGGACGCGAGTTGGCCCACGCCCTTGAGTGGCCGTTGGTGGATACCGATGCTTGGATTGTAGAGCACGCTGGAAAACCGATTACCCGCATCTTTGCCGAAGAGGGCGAGCCGGAGTTTCGCACCTGGGAAACCCGTGCCCTGGAAACCTTGGGACACGAAGCGGCGCACCGGGTCATCTCTACCGGCGGTGGGATCGTGCTGGCCGAGCGCAATTGGCCGCTTTTGCGGGCGCTGGGTCCCGTGGTGTGTTTAACCGCGCAGGTGGCTGAAATTCTCAAACGTGTCGGATCGGCGCAGGATCGGCCGTTGCTGGCAGGCGAGCCCGAACAGGTACGGCAACGGGTTGAGGCCTTGTTGTCGCAGCGTTTGGATGCCTACGCCCGTGCGGATTGGCTTTGCCCAACAGACGGAAAAACGCCCGCAGATATTGCGGAGCAAATTATACATCGCTACCGGTTGAACGCATAACCGTGAACGAGAGAGGGATCTTCCATGCTAAAAGATTTCAATGAATTAATTCAACGCGTTAAAGGCAGTCCCAAGAAGACCGTTTCCATTGCGGTTCCGGAAAGCAAGGACATCATGCAGGCCTTGCAGCGGGTGCACGACGAAGGCATTGCCGAAGCTGCCTTGGTCGGTGATGCTACGAAGATTGAACAGTTGTACAAGGAATTAAAGCTTACCTTCCCGATGAAGCATTTGGTGGATGCCAAGACCGAGGAAGGCGCCGCGTACGAAGCCGTGAAACTCATTGCCGAGAACAAAGCCCAGGTGTTGATGAAAGGGAACTTGCACACCAGCTCCATTCTCTCGGCGTTGCTGAATAAGGAGTTTGGGTTGCGCACCGAGCGTCCCATCTCGCATGTGTTCATTTTGGAAGCCAAGCCCTGCGGCCGTTTGCTGTATGTGACAGATTCGGCGGTCAACATTGCGCCGGATTTGGAACGTAAGAAAATGATTTTGCAAAATGCCATCGATTTCGTCCGCGCGCTCGGATACGACAAGCCGAAAGCCGCCATCATGGCCGCGGTTGAGGATGTTAAAGACAAGATGCCCGTGACCGTCGAAGCGGCCAAGCTGACGCAGATGGCTGCCGAAGGCGCCATCACCGGCGGCGTGGTGTTTGGGCCCTTGGCTTTGGACGACGCGCTCTCGCCCTGGGTTTGTGCAGACAAAGGCATTGCCGGACCGATTCAGGGAGATGCGGATATTCTCTTGGTGCCGAACATTGAGTCCGGCAACATGCTCTCCAAAGCGCAGATGTTTATTGCCGATGGGGCATTGGCCGGAATCGCCCTGGGGGCGAAGGTGCCCATGGTTTTAAATTCCCGCGCCGATACAGCCTCCAATCGTTTTTATGCCATTGCCGTGGCGTGTTTGGCCGCCAATGTGCGCGCCCGCAGTTAAGTGACGCTTGCCAACGTTCAAATCCAAGGCCGGGCCGCGCAAGCGGTCCGGCAGGGATATCCCTGGATTTTTTCCAACCAAGTAAAGTCCTGGCATCCGCGTCCCCAACCCGGCGAGCTGGTGCGGGTTGTGGATGCGGCCCAAACCACGCTGGGATTTGCCTATGCCAACCCTCAGATCACGCTGGCCTTAAGAATGCTGTACTCACCCGAAGCCGGAGTGCGCGGCCTCGACGGGGAGCCCAACGAACAAGCCGAGCTGTACCGGAAACTGGATCGCGCCTGGTCGCGGCGTCAGACGCTGGTGTTGCCGACCAATGCGTATCGTGTGGTCTGGTCCGAAGCCGATGGGTTGCCGGGATTTGTGTGCGATCGTTTTGGGGACCTCGTGGTGATGCAGTGCCTAACCGCGGGCATGGAAGCGCGCAAGCCCATCTTGCTGGAATGGATCCGTTCACACCTGAAGCCGCGGGGCATCTTTGAGCGCTCGGAGGGGATTGGTCGCACGCGCGAAGGGCTTTTGCCTGTACGCGGGTGGTTGTTTCCGTCCGAACCGGATCCGTCGTATGCGGAACCTGTGACCATTCAGGAAGGCGACCTGAAGTTTTGGGTGGATGTGGTGGGCGGTCAGAAAACGGGTTTTTATCTGGATCAGCGTGCGGCCCGCAGGTATTTGCAGAGCCGGACGTTTACCGGGCCGGTCTTGGACTGTTTTTGTTATACCGGCGGGTTGGCCCTCTCGGCGCTGAAGGCTGGGGCGTCACGGGCCGATGCGGTGGACAGTTCTGCCCATGCCCTGGAAACCGTCCGAGCCAATGCCCAGGTCAATGGCCTGACCGATCGGCTGCAGGTCCATAAATCCAAGGTGTTTGACTATTTGGAAGCGGCCGTGGCCCGTGGGGATAAGTACGAATTGGTGATTTTGGACCCACCGGCCTTTACCCGGTCCCGGGAACATCGCGAACGCGCCATGTCCGGACTCCGGGAATTGCATCGGCGGGCCGCCGCGTTGATCCAACCCGGCGGGTATTTGCTCACGTGTTCGTGTTCCCACCATATTGCCCGAAAAGATCTTTTGCAAACAGCGATTTTAGGTTTGCGCCAATCCAACCGAACCTTAAAGGTGAGAGCGGAGTTCGGCCCCGATGCCGATCATCCGGAAAAAATACAGATCCCGGAGAGCCGTTATCTTACGTGCTTGTTTGCGCAGGTGGGGTGAGGGTTTCTCTGGAACGGGTTGCCACCAAGTGGTTTGTGGCCAGGGGGTGGGTTGAGTATGGACACCACGGAATACAAAGATCTTTTTATCAGCGAGTCGATCGATTACTTGGACAGTCTGAATCACCTGTTGCTGTCGTTGGAAAAAAAACCAGATGATCCAAGTTCTTTGGATGAACTGTTTCGGGCCTTGCATACGCTTAAGGGCATGGCCGCGAGTATGGAGTACGACGACATCATGGAACTGACGCATCAGATGGAGACGGTGTTTGATCGTTACCGGACCTTGCACACGGCGGTGCCGCAGAGCGTGATTGATGTTATTTTCCAATGCGTGGATATGTTGTATTCGATGGTGCATGAATTAAGCGCGTCCAATGCGACCCATCAAGATGTGCTTCCCCTCATTCAAAAATTAAATCTTTTGGTCAATTGAGGGATCGGCGGACGCTTGGGCGTCTTTACCCAGCCAGGGAAACCTAAACGCGGAAGGGTTCGGAGGGATAGACCTCGGTCCATAACAGGGCTTGATAAAAAGAAGGTTGCACAGGAAAAAAATTCCTGCTACCATGGTTTTCAATAAACTTCGAAGTGGACGGGACCCATCCATGGATACGCTGCAATACAAAGACATTTTCATCAGCGAATCATTGGAACATTTGGACGGACTCAACCAGATGTTGCTGGTTCTCGAGAAAAATCCCTCAGACACAAAATCCCTAAATGAAATCTTTCGCACCGCCCACACCCTCAAGGGCATGGCGGCGACCATGGGATTTGACCAGATTACCGAACTTACCCATCAAATGGAAAATGTTTTTGAACGCTTTCGCAGCACCGGCATTTCGGTGGACGGAGAAGTGATCGATGTTTTGTTCCAATGCCTGGATATGCTCTCCATGCTGGTGGACGAGATTGCCTCCGCCGAGCCTAAAAACCTGGATGTGACTCCGCTCTTGGGTCGGTTGCGTCAATTGGAAAACGATGATTCGCTGGCTCCGGCCGAGGCCAAGCCGTTATCTTCGGGACCCACTGCCGCTGCGCCTCCGGCCTCCAACGCGGCCACGATGGACCATCTGCACGAAATTGTAACCAATTCAAAAGGTGAAGGGTTTTCTACCTTTGGAGTTAAAGTGCGCGTGGATGCCGAATGCTCGTTCAAAGGTGTGCGTGCGTTCATGGCGTTTAAGGCACTTTCGGACATGGGTGAGATCATTGCCACCCAGCCCGAAGCCCAGGCCTTGCAGGAAGGTCAGTTTGATCGAGATTTTTCTTTGGTTGTGTTGTCCAAGAAGGATCCTGAATTGATGCGGAAATCCTTGCGTGGGATTGCCGAGTTGGAATCGTATGAAGTTATAGAACTTCAACCCGAGGATATACAGGGATTTTGCGGCCATGCCATGCCGGTCGCCAAGCTTAAAATTGAGGCAGTTGTTAAAGACGATGAAAAAGTCGCGGGCATTAAAGGTGAAACCGTACAGAGTCGAGCTGTGCAAAGCATTCGTGTCAGCATTGAGCGCTTGGACAATTTGCAAAATCTGGTAGGCGAACTGGTGATCAACAAGATTCGCCTCTCGCAGATTTCAAAACAATACAATCTAAAAGATTTGAAAGAAGCCTTGGCGCATTTTGATCGTGTCACCAACGAACTTCAAGACGAAGTCACCGAAGTGCGCATGGTGCCCATGGAACACATTTTTAACCGGTTTCCGCGCATGGTGCGGGATTTGGCCAAAGACAACGGCAAGGAACTGGATCTGGTCATGGAAGGCAAGGACATTGAGCTGGATCGTACGGTGCTTGACGAGATCAACGATCCGTTGGTCCACTTGCTGCGCAATGCGGTGGATCATGGCATTGAGACGCCCGATCAGCGGTTGCGTTCCGGGAAGTCGCAACGGGGGTTGATCCGTTTGGCGGCCTCACGGGAAAAAAATCATGTGATTATCAAAGTGCAAGACGACGGGCGTGGAATCAATCCCGATGCCATCCGACGTGTCGCCGTGGAACATGGGTTGATCAGTCAAGACGATGCCGAACGCCTGACGGAGCAAGAAGCCGTTAATATGATTTCGCTCCCTGGAGTCACCACCGCCAAGGAGGTCACCGAGATCAGCGGCCGCGGCGTAGGTGTGGATGCCGTGCGTACGAAGATTGAGGCGTTTGGCGGAAGCCTGCGCATTGAGAGTCACCTCGGGACGGGCAGCACGTTCATCTTGCGACTTCCCATGACGTTGGCGATTATTCAGGCGTTGTTGATTCGCGTGGGCAAGGAGATTTATTCGATTCCGGTCATCAATACGGTGGAGACGCTCGAGCTGGCCTCTACCGAAGTGAAGTTCATCAAGCATCGTGAAGTGGTGCTTTACCGTAACAGTGTGCTTCCGCTTGTGCGTTTGCAAAAGGTTTTGAATGTACCGGAAGAAACGCTCGTCGCGGACGATGCCGAGGCGGCCGCACCGTCGGTTCTGGTGACGGAAGTGGGCGAAATGCGGGTGGGCCTCTTGGTGGACGAGGTTTTGGGGCAACAGGAAATCGCCATTAAGTCCCTTGGGACCATGCTCAAAGGCGTAAAAGGCTTTTCCGGAGTAACCATACTTGGGGATGGGCGCATTGCTTTGGTCTTGGACGTGCCCACTCTGCTTCAATAGGGGGTCTTGGAATATTCGTGTTTGAATCACCGAAACTGGATGAAGTTCAGATGGATGCCATCAAGGAAGTTGGCAACATTGGCGCCGGGCATGCGGCCACGGCCCTTTCCCAACTCATCGAGAAAAAAATATTTATTAAAGTCCCGCAGGTGTTGTTGTTGTCCGTTACGGACATTATCAACCTTTTAGGCGGGCCGCAAGCCCTGATCGCCGGAGTCACCATGCATGTCTTGGGGGACATCTCGGCCAAGATTGTGTTGATTCTGCCTCGCACCAGCGCCGTACAGCTGGCCACCATGCTGACCAAGCAACAGGCGGACGAGCGCCAGATTCTCACGGCGTTGGAGCATTCGGCCATTAAGGAAGTGGGCAATATTTTGGCCGGCGCGTACCTCAATGCCCTAACCGAGTTTTTGGGACTCATGCTATTGCAATCGGTCCCGCAATTGGTGTTTGATTTGAGTGAGGCGGTCATGGCCGAGGTTACCAAGGGCATGCCTGAAGATGTGCGGATCTTATGCATTGAGACCCAGTTCTCCGAACCCAATCGGATTATTCAAGGCCACTTCTTTCTGATCCCTGAGAAAAATTCACTGGATCAAATTTTGAAAGCCATTCGAGCTAAAAATTGAACATGAACGAAAAACCCCTATTGGCGTTGGACATTGGCACCCGGAAAGTGGCGGGGCTGGTGGCTGTGCCCCAAGGGCGCGGACTCAAGGTTTTGGCCGCCAGCATCATTCAGCATCCGGATCGCGCCATGGTGGACGGTCAAGTCCACAAAGTCGAGGCTGTGGCCGAGGTGGTCGCGCAGGTGAAACGTGCGTTGGAAGCGGCCACCGGACTGACGCTTACGCAAGCGGCCGTGGCTGCGGCCGGCCGGGCCTTGCTCACCGAGTCTGCCACGGCCAACCGACGTTTTCCTTTTCTCACCGAGATTACCCGCGAACACATCCAGGAACTTGAATTGACTGCGGCCCGCGCAGCCTATGTGCGGGTGCAGCCCGGACAAGATCGCAGCGCCCTTCACTGCGTTGGGTATTCGCCGGTGCGGATGCAGTTGGATCAGCAGCGCATGGATGATTTGCTGGGACATCAGGGGCGCGACGTTTCGCTGGAAGTGTTGGCCACGTTTTTGCCGCGCAATGTGGTGGACTCGTTGCTGGCCGTGTTGCGCCGCGCCGGACTCCAGGCCGAGACCCTTACCTTGGAACCGATTGCCGCCATGGAAGCCACCATTCCTGGGGATTTGCGACGCATGAATTTGGCGCTGGTGGACATTGGCGCCGGCACCTCGGACATCGCGGTCACACGCGACGGATCGGTGTTTGCCTACGCCATGGTCACCGAGGCCGGGGATGAGATTACGGAATTTTTAAGTGATCATTATTTGCTCGAGTTTCCCGAGGCCGAACAGCTGAAACGGCGTTTGGAAAACGCAGGCAATGATGTTTTGGAATTTAAGACGCTGTTGGGACAGACATTGAAATATACGGCCAACGAGGTGCGCGCAGCCTTGACCCCGGCCGTGCAAAAACTCGCTTCGGCCATCGCCGAGCGGATTTTGACCTTGAACGGGGGCGCGCCCAAGGCCGTGATCATGGTGGGCGGGGGGAGCGCCACCCCTGGTTTGGGATCACTGCTCTCCCAAGCACTCGGTTTGGATGCGACCCGCGTCGGCGTGCGCGGACCGGATACGATTTTGGATTTGGAAGACACCACCGGGGTTTTATGCGGGATCGAGGCGGTCACTCCGCTGGGCATTGCCTTGGCGGCCTCGCGCGGGCGCGGGTTGACGTTTTTCAATGTGCAGGTCAACGGTCATCCGGCGCAGTTGCTGGCTTTGCACGAGACCTCCACGGTGTTTGATGCGTTGGTCTCTTCAGGGCACGAAGTCAAGCGTCTCTACGCACGCCCGGGTCAAGCCATGACCTACACGTTGCAGGGCAAGCTGCAGGTGGCGCGCGGACGCGCGGGGGTCCCGGCCGTGCTGCACATCAACGATCAGCCGGCCACACTTGAGTCCTTGTTGATTGAAGGCGATGCCTTAACCTTGGTCGAAGCCAGCGATGGCGAGGATGCGGTGCTCATGCCCGAGTCTTTGGCCAAACCTGCTGGGCCGGTCTGGTGTTCGCTCAACGGGCGCAATGAGGAATTGGATCTGGTGTTGGCCATGAAGGGCGTGCCCGTGCCACCGAACATCCCCTTGCCCGACCGAGCCGATTTGGAATGGGTCTCGAGCCGTTCTGTTTTGGACCTATGCCCGGAGCTCGCAGAAAAAGAGGCGGCGCTGGCGTTTCAAGTGCGGGTGAACGGTGAAGTGAAACGTTTGGAAGACAAAGGCCTTACCTTGACGGCCAATGGGCGCGCGATCGATTTGGAGTATCGGCCACGTCCCGAAGACCGCATTGAATGGAAGACCCGCGCCCACGCAGTGCGTGTGCAAGATGTGGTGGGAACCTTGGCCGTCTCCACGCGCATGACGGTCTGGGTCAACGGGCAGCCCAAGGTGCTTGATTACGGCGGGAGCCGCGTGTGTGTGAACGGCCAGGCCGTGCAGCTCAACGATGTGCTGCCTGAGAACGCCGAGGTCTCCGTGGAGCGGCGTGATACCGAGATTCCCATTCTTTCCCAAGCCTTGGACGGTCTGGCCTTGGTTCCTCCCAAACCAGGTGCAACCTTGACCCTGAACGTGGACGGGCACCCGGCTGCGTTCACCACGCCTCTGCGCGACGGCGCTAAAATCACAGTTGCGTTTGCCTAGACGATCATGATCACTCCCGCGTACGGTTGGATAGGATTAAACTTGGTGCAGGGCATTGGCCCGGTGCGGGCGCACCGTTTGGCCGAAGCGTTCGGCTCGCCGGAGCAGGCATTTGCCCAGCCGGTGACCGCGCTCGTGGAGCAGGCCAAGCTCACCTTGGAAACCGCGGAGCGTTTGAAATCATTGGATTGGCCGCGCTGTGTGGATGACGAGTGGAAGCGTTGTGGGTTGGTCAACTGCCGTATGGTGACGTTGGAAGATGCCCAGTACCCTTCGTTGCTGCGCGAAGTGCCGGCCCCGCCGCCGGTGCTGTATGTGCGGGGGACGTTGACCAAAGACGATGAGAAGGCCATGGCTGTGGTGGGGTGTCGCAAGCCCAGCCGGTACGGTGTGGAGGCAGCCGCGAAATTCAGTCGCGAGCTGGTGGAGCGGGGATTCACTGTGGTTTCGGGCTTGGCGTACGGCATTGATGCGTGTGCGCATCAGGCGGTGGTGGAGGCCGGAGGGCGGACCGTGGCCGTCTTGGCGCATGGCTTGGATCGGGTGTATCCCGAGGATCATCGCGACTTGCATGACCGAATTGTTCAGTCGGGTGCCGTGGTCTCGGAATTTCCGCTCGGCGTGGCTCCGCTGAAAGAAAATTTTCCCAGGCGCAATCGGCTGATCAGCGGTTTGGCCCAAGGGGTGTTGGTGGTGGAGGCCGGCGCGCAATCCGGAGCCTTGATTACCGCACGCTGGGCCTTGGAACAAGGGCGCGAAGTGTTTGCCCTGCCGGGACGCTACGATGTACTTACTTCGCAGGGAACCAATGCCTTGATCCAAGAAGGCGCCAAGTTGGTCATGGGCATCAACGATATTTTGGAAGAATTGGCCTTGGATGCGGAGTTGGCGGGAGTTCGGCCGGAGGCCTTGCCGTCCGA
The DNA here is from genome assembly GCA_964604705.1 of uncultured bacterium. GTDB lineage: Bacteria > Oederibacteriota > JAAXVQ01 > JAAXVQ01 > JAAXVQ01 > JAAXVQ01. Next base: position 218,994 of record CAZSAP010000003.1, on the reverse strand, counting down.
ATCACCGTTGCCGGAGTTGACACCGCAGCAGCAGCAGATTTATCAGGCCCTGGTTTCCGGTGCGCGGCATGTGGATCAACTCTCAGCCGAAGTCAACCAGCCGGTATCGCAATTGCTCAACGAGTTGCTGCACTTGGAGCTTAAAGGCTGGGTCCACCCGGCACCGGGGGGATACTATACCTGGAATGAGAACTAATAGGTGAAGGTGAGTTGTTTTTCCTCGCACCCGTAAGGCCATCTCTATCGGACTCGTTTTCTGCAAATTTGCCTAACACGGCAAATTATTACGAAAACGAGTAACCGATTTAAAGGGTGGGCTGGGTACGTGCGCGAGGAAAAACAACTCACCTTCACCTATGTGTGGTATTAAAATAATGATCATTTGATTATAAGGAGTTCGTATGCGTCGTGGTTGGAGTGGACTGCTGATGGCGGTTTGTGTTTTGTGTACCGGAGCGGCGTGGGCCGAGATCGACGGTGGCATCGGCATGGAGTATTTTACGGTGCAGGCATACACGCGCGACCTCAATGGCATTCATTTGTTGACCCTGGTGCAAGGTACCTTGCCGCGCGGCGTGGTCTCGTTTCGTTCCAACGGCTGGTTTGGGGAGTGTTCCGGCGGGTCCAGCGATTGGCGTTCCAGCGGCGAGTGGAAAGGCACAGAACCGGGATTTAACCTGAAAGACGATGATTATTTCGCTACTGCGCAACAGCATGTGTCGGTTGAAGCGGGGTATGAACATCGCTGGGGGCAAGTCGGGGTGGCGCATACGGACCAGTCGGTGCAAAATTATTTTTACAACACCGAAGGCAACCATAATCGCTTGAACTATCGTCTCTGGGCCGATGAAGTGTTTGCCCGCGTCGCACTTTTCCAGGATGAATCACTCAGACTCTTATTGGGCGGCGGGTATGCGCCCGGAGCCAAGGTGGAACTCTACCACAACGGGTATACCTCCATTCAAGATGCTTACAACTTATACTATGTTGAATCCACGGCCCAAGCCGCGCGCTGGCATGGCACCTTGCGCATGGATTATCATGATCCGCGGCATTGGAACATTTCCATTGTCTACGATGTGGGCTGGGCCCAGTTTTCCAATCCACAAAATCTCTCGGAACTATCCTTACGTACCGGCAGTCTGGCCGGGTATTTTATTCTCTGGTTTTAAATGTGCGCTTGAACTCGAAAGGATCATCAATGCGTCGGTGGAAATTTTCTTATTCGTGGATGTTCCTGTTGCTCGCCGTGGTTCCGAGTGTGTGGGCCGGGGTGGAAGCCGGGCCGGGTTTCGAGTTTGTCCAGGAGCAGACCTATGTGCGCGATGGCCAAGGTTATTATCTTCTGACACAAGAACAGCAGATCGTTGGCACCTGTGCGGTCCGTTACACAGAGGGACCTTGGCTGGGAACCGTGACCGCGGGCTGGGCCGATTGGAATGTCGGTGGCGCGTGGCGTGGCACCAATTTTGAAGATACGGTTTTGGATCCGTTTTTCTGGGGACGGCGCCAAGCTTGGGAACTGCGCGGAAGCTACGAGGTCTGGAACGGAATCGCGGCCGGCTTAGGCTACTCGGATCGGGCTTTTCGTCACTATCGAGGGGACGATTTGTTTGTCTACATGCAGACGCGCATCCGCACGGCCGATGTGTTTGTACGATACGCCTTTTTGCATTGGATGGGGTTTGAGCTCTCAACCACCGGCACCTGGTCGCCGTATGCATATGTCGAACACTATCAAAATACCGGGTTGAGCAACCCTACGTATCCGGCGGTCCAGCATTTTGATGCAGCCGGTAGGGGTACGCAATGGCGGGGCGCGCTTCAAGCCTCGTATCGTCATCCCTGGGGCTGGGGTTTTGACCTGGTGTGGGATACGGCTTTCTCCCAATTTCTGAACCCCGGCGAGATTCAAGAGTGTTCGCAGCGCTACGGACGCACGGCTGTATATTTGTTGTTACCATTTTAGTCCTTTTCTTAAGTCAACTGTTCACGAAGCAGAGCCTTAAAGTACTCGCTACATATATTAAAAGACAAGAATCTTACAAAATATCCCCAAAACAGAACGCGCGTATTTTTTGGCCAAAAAATAAGGGCTCGGGTATTTGCAAGCCTTTTGTTGACTTTGCTTAAGAGCTATGCTTAAAATATAACATTTTCGTAGAGGGAGTTTACCGGGAATGTCGAAATATCTAGTCATTGTCGAGTCACCGGCCAAGGCCAAGACCATAAAAAAATACCTCGGGAAGAATTACGTGGTAGAAGCGTCTTTGGGTCATGTGCGGGATCTGCCCAAGAGCAAGTTGGGTGTGGATCTGGAAAACAACTTTGAACCCCACTACATTACCATTCGTTCGCGTTCCAAGATTTTAAAGGAATTAAAAAAACAGGCCGCACACAAGGATATTAAGGCCGTGTTTTTGGCGCCTGATCCTGACCGTGAGGGAGAGGCGATTGCCTGGCACTTGAAGCATGAGTTGGAAAACGGGAAGAAAAAGAATCCGATTTACCGCGTCATGTTTAATGAAATTACCCAAAAAGCCGTGGCTGCGGCCATTGAGAATCCATTGGAAATCGATCAACGCATGGTGGATGCCCAGCAGGCCCGGCGTATCTTGGATCGCATTGTAGGGTATTCACTCTCGCCCTTGCTTTGGAGCAAAGTACGTAAGGGCCTTTCAGCGGGTCGGGTACAGTCGGTGGCCGTACGTTTGGTGGTGGATCGGGAACGCCAGATTGAGGCGTTTGTGCCCGTAGAGTATTGGAAAATCGAAGTGGACCTGTTGACCGACGCGCAGCAAAAGGTACGCGCCACGGTCTCGCACGTAAACGGAGAGAAACTCGAGATCGGCAACCAACCTGCGGCCGAAGAAGTCTTGGCCGTGTTGCGTCAGGCCGCCTATGTCGTTTCGCGCGTAGAGAAGAAGGAACAGCGGCGATATCCGGCGCCGCCGTTTATTACCAGCAAGCTGCAACAGGAAGCGGCCACCAAGCTGCACTTTACCGGCAAAAAGACCATGATGGTGGCGCAGCAGCTGTACGAAGGTGTGGAAGTCGGCGACGAAGGGCCCTCGGGGCTCATTACCTACATGCGTACCGATTCGGTACGTGTCAACGAGGATGCCCAAAATCAGGCGCGCGAATTGATTCAAGCCACCTACGGGGCCGAGTATGTGCCGCCGGTGCCGCCCAAGTACAAGAGCAAGAAGATCACGCAGGACGCGCACGAAGCGATTCGTCCGTCGTACATCACAGCGGACAAGTCGCCGGAAGCCTTGAAAAAATACCTCACGCCGGATCAGCTCAAATTGTACCGCTTGATCTGGCAACGGTTCCTCGCCTCCCAGATGACACCGGCCGTGATGGATGCCGTCGCCGTGGACATTCAGGCTGAAAACTACACCTTGCGGGCCAACGGCTCGACGGTGAAGTTCAAGGGGTTCACCACCATCTACACCGAGAGCAAGGAAGAGGGGAAAGAATCCGAAACCGGTGAGGACGATGGCCGTTTGTTGCCGCCGTTGGAGGAGCAACAACGCTTGGCGTTGGAGGCTTTGCGTCCGGAACAGAAATTTACCCAGCCTCCGCCCCGTTACAACGATGCGACGCTGGTGAAGGCGCTGGAAGAAGAAAACATCGGGCGTCCGAGTACCTACGCTCCGATCATCAGCACGATTTTAGGGCGCATGTACATTGAACGGCGGGAGAACCGTTTTTATCCCACCGAGTTGGGCACCATGATCAACGACCTGTTGGTCCTGCATTTCCCTAACATCTTGAACGTGGAGTTCACGGCCAAGATGGAGAACGGATTGGATGAAGTGGAAGAAGGCAAGACCGAGTGGGTCGCGGTTTTGCGTGAGTTCTACACCCCGTTCCAGCTGGAGTTGGAAAAAGCCAAAGATGAAATGCACGACGTGAAGGCCGACGTCGAAGTGGAGTTGGAACAAGTCTGCGAGAAGTGCGGTGCGAAAATGACGGTGAAGTGGGGGCGGCATGGAAAGTTCATCGCCTGCTCCAACTACCCCACCTGCCGCAACACCAAGCGCATGAAGGTGGAAGCCGACGGCACCATCGGCATCATGCAGGAAGAGACTGTGGAAGAGGCGTGCGAACGTTGCGGCAAACCCATGGTCATTAAGTACGGACGGTTTGGGAAATTTTTGGCGTGCAGCGGGTATCCCGAATGCAAGTCCACCAAACCGATTAACAAGGAAATCGGCATGCCGTGCCCCATTCCGGGGTGCACGGGACAAGTCATCGAGCGTCGCAGCAAACGCGGACGCATGTTTTACGGATGCAGCCGCTATCCGCAGTGCCAGTTTAGTTCTTGGGATAAACCGTTGGCCGAGGCCTGTCCCAAATGCGCGCATCCTTACTTGGTGCATAAGCAGTCCAAGAAGTTGGGTGAACAGATTCTCTGTCCCAAAGAAGGGTGCGGGTATTCACGGTCGGTGCAGGAATTGGATTCCGGAGAGGAGCCGAAAGCATGAATTATTTGACCTTGCCGAGTTTCCGAACGGTTTTGGAAAACATGTCCTTGCACTCGGTGAAGCTGGAGAAAATCCTCGCCGAAGGGCAGAGCCGCGTGGCCAGTTTCTTGGACGTGCGCTATCCGGACGGGCAGGACATTATTTTCTTGCTGGGCGGAAAACCCGTAAAGGCGGGTCGCTTCACACCCTCGGGACGCGAAATTCTGACCGTCAGCGAAGCGTTGGAAAAAATGCGCAATCATCGCGACGGGGTTTTGAATTTTTACGAAATTTCCAAGATGCTCATGATTGTCATGTTGGGAACGTTTATTTTCGAGCCCACGCACGGGCGCCTGAAAACCAAGTTGATTAATTTTCAGCAGTTGCTCTCGCTGTTTGCCCGGAAGCGTTTTACCGGGTACCTGGAGCTTAAGCTGAAGGATGGATTGAATTACCTGACGTTTTTTCAGGGACAGCCGCGGGAAGGATATTTTTCCGTCGAAGCCACTCCGGAACAAATGGAGTTGCCGCTCAAGCTGGTGGAACAACTGGTGGAGCTTTCCGGAGAAAACGATGAGATCAATGTGTACGAGTCCGTGGGTGAAGAGGGACTGCACGCAGATTCCGCGCAAACGTCGGTGGTCGAGACGGGCGTCGAGGCTCCGGTACCAGAAGACGCCACCTGTTTGGAAGACGACAAGGCGGAGTTTACCTCGGAAATTTTGGATTTGTGTTTGGCCGCGATTTACGAAGATCTTTTCCGCCTGATGGCCGCGGCGTGTGCGAATCAAATCGATGCTCCGCAAACCGAGACCTTGTTTGCCTCGACGTTGGATACCATGACTGAAAAGTATCCGGAATTGTTTCAAAACGTGCGCGAGCGTGAAGACGGAGTGCCCATGGCTGCGGGCTTGATCAATTTTGAGCGTTTGTTGAAGGCCAAGAAGTGTCGGCCGGCCACCGTGCGGGATCAGGAATTTGTCACGGCCATGAACGAGTTGGCTTCGCTTTGGTTGCGCACCATGCGTCGCACCCTGAGCAAGCCGGTTTTTGAACAGGGGTTGAAGAGTCTCTCCGATAAGATCGCCAGCAGCCGGAAAGCGTATCAGGGGAACTTTACGATTATTAAATTCCTCTATGAGTTCTCGCGGTTATTGGAAAAAGTGTACACGGAGTAAGCGCCGCATTGGACCCCATTCGAGAATTTATGGAATACCTGCAGTCCGCACGCAATGCCTCGCCGCATACGATTAAGGCGTACGGCCGGGATTTGCAGGAGTTTCGTGCGTTTGCCGCCGAGGCGTTTCCCTGGGGGGTGACGTATCGGACGATTCGGGCGTTCTTGGCCCATGTGCGTGAGCGCGCTGCGGCGCGTCTGACCATTGCCCGCAAGCTGGCCAGCCTCCGGGCGTTTTACAGGTACGCACGTCGCATGGGCTACATCACCCAGGCCAATCCCGTGTCCGGGGTACATACGCCGAAAGGCGAACGCCATCTGCCTATGTTTTTGGATCCCGAGGCGGTGGTGGCGTTGCTCCAGGCTCCGCCGGCGGACACGTTGTCCGGTTTGCGCGATCGGGCGATTTTGGAAACGTTCTATTCAACGGGCATACGGCTTTCGGAGCTGACGTCCATGAAACGGTTGGATGTGGATTTTGCTTCGGGCTTGGTGCGCGTGATGGGCAAACGACGGAAGGAACGCATTGTCCCTTTGGGCGAACCGGCCATCCGGGCGTTGCAAGCCTACTTGCGGGCGCTCGGCCCGGTTACGGGCGAGGTGTTTCGCAATGCGCAGGGGAAACCCATCACGCCGCGCAGCGTGGAACGGATCATGGAAAAGTACATTCGCCAAGTGGGTGAACAGCGGGGTGTCTCGCCGCACGCGTTGCGCCATTCGTTTGCCACGCACTTGTTGAACAACGGCGCGGACTTGCGCTCGGTGCAGGAGTTGCTGGGACATGCGGATTTAAAAACCACGCAGATCTACACCCATGTGACCACAGAGAAGTTGAAAGACGCGTACCGCAAAGCACACCCTCGCGCCTAAACGCGCGTTGCGCAGGCCGGGTGTTTGAACACACGTCACAGCAACCTACGGGTTGCTATTCTTTTTAGAGGTTCACGCTAAGGAGTGTGGGAAGGTGCAACCATTACAGCCGGTACATGCCACCACCATTGTGGCCGTCCGCCGCGGGCAGCAGGTTGCTCTGGCCGGAGACGGGCAAGTGACTGTGGGGGAAATCAAAATGAAGCGCCAGGCCAACAAGATTCGCCGGCTTAGTTCAGGTACGGTTTTGGCCGGATTTGCGGGTTCGGCCGCGGATGCCTTTACGCTGTTTGAACGGTTTGAGTCAAAGTTGGACGAATATCACGGGAGCCTGGTGCGTGCGGCCGTGGAATTGGCCAAGGATTGGCGCACGGATCGTGTGTTGCGCCGGCTGGAGGCCTTGTTGCTCGTCGCCGATAAGCAAACCACGTTGATCGTGAGCGGGTCCGGGGAAGTGATTGAACCCGACGACGCCGTGGCCGCCATTGGTTCCGGCGGCGGATACGCGCTTACCGCCGGGCGCGCCTTGCTGGCGCATACGGACATGACCGCACCCGACATTGCCCGGGAGGCGCTGTGCTTGGCCGCGGACGTATGCATCTACACCAACCGCGAGATTACGGTGGAAGTGTTATGAAAAACGAAATTCGCGAATTGGAATGGACGCCGCGCCAGATTGTGGCTGAGCTGGACAAATACATTGTGGGGCAAAAAGAGGCCAAGCGTGTGGTGGCGGTGGCCCTGCGCAATCGTCTGCGCCGCCGACGCTTATCGGAGCAGTTGCGCGACGAAGTGACGCCGAAGAATATTCTGCTCATTGGCCCCACCGGCGTGGGCAAGACCGAGATTGCCCGCCGCTTGGCGGCCATGGTGAAGGCGCCCTTTATAAAAGTGGAGGCTTCCAAGTACACCGAAGTTGGGTATGTCGGGCGCGATGTTGAATCCATGATTCGCGACCTTTTGAGCCAGGCCATCAACTTGGTGCGTGAGGAGCGATTTGCCACCGTGCGTGAAAAGGCCGAAAGCTTGGCGTTGGATCGCATAGCGGATCAAATGGTACCGCCATTGGCCAAGCGCCGAACCTCGGCGGCCGCCAATGCCACACCCGAACAGCAAGCCGAGCAGGAGCAGCGGCGGGCCCGGGTGGTTGAGGCGCGCGCGAAGGTCCGCCAACAACTGGCGGATGGCGAGTTGGACGAAGAGATGGTGGAGTTGGAAGTGAAGGACACACCTATGCCCATGGTGGAGATTTTTTCCGGAGCCAATCTGGAAGAGATTGGGATGAATCTTCAGGATATGGTGCAAAACGTAATGCCCGGCATGGGGGCGAGAAACGCGCCCCGCCGTGTGAAGGTTTCCGAGGCCCGACGCGTCTTGGTACAGGAAGAGTTGCAGCGTCTGGTGGACATGGGCGAGATCAAGTCTGAGGCCATCCGGCGTGTGGAAGACATGGGCATTGTGTTCATTGATGAATTGGACAAAGTGGCCGGGCGGGAACGCTCGCATGGACCTGAGGTCTCGCGTGAAGGTGTGCAGCGAGATTTACTCCCGATTGTGGAAGGCACGACGGTAACGACCCGGCACGGGGATGTGCGCACGCATCACATTTTGTTCATCGCCGCCGGCGCGTTTCATGTGGCCAAACCCGCGGACTTGATTCCGGAATTGCAGGGGCGTTTTCCTTTGCGTGCGGAGCTGCAACCGCTCACGGCCGATGATTTTGTGCGGATCCTGACCGAACCGCGCCAGGCCTTGACCAAACAGTACACCGCGCTCTTGGCCACAGAAGAGGTGACCTTGGAGTTTGGCGACGATGCGGTGCGCGAGATGGCCGAGGTGGCGTTTCAGGCCAACCGTTTGGCCGAGGACATTGGAGCGCGGCGCCTGCACACGGTTTTGGAACGGGTGTTGGAAGAAGTGAGTTTTGACGCCTCCGAGGCACCGGGGACCAAGGTGACCGTGACCGCGGCGTATGTGCGGGAACGGATTGGCGACTTGTTGAAGAACCAGGATTTGAGTCGGTATATATTATAACTCAACGCCCCCTCACTCCCCCTCTTTACCAAAGAGGGGGACGGGGGGAGTTCTTGAATGAAGAGGAGTGAGTCGTGTTGGAAGAGATGATTTCAAAAGCCAAAGTGTTGATCGAAGCCTTGCCCTACATCAAATCGTTTGCGGGCAAAACCGTGGTCATCAAATACGGCGGCGCGGCCATGACCGAACCGCAACTCAAGCAAGATGTCATGCAGGACATCGTGCTGATGAAGTACGTGGGCATGAAGCCGGTCATTGTGCACGGCGGGGGTCCTGAGATTACCAAGGCCATGAAGCAAATGAACAAGGAAGTGACCTTTGTGGACGGGCGTCGTGTGACCGATGCCGAGACCATGGAGATCACCGAGATGGTGTTGTTCGGCAAGCTCAACCAGGAAATCGTAGCCATGCTGAACCAGCATGGCGGTGCGGCCGTGGGCCTCTCGGGCAAGTCGGGCAATCTTATCACGGCGCGCAAACTGGTGAACGACGGGGTGGACCTGGGATTTGTAGGCGAGGTTACGCATATCTGTCCGGATGTGATCAACACTCTGGATCGCGATCAGTTTATTCCGGTGATTGCTCCCATTGGGCGTGACAACGAGGGCAACACGTACAACATTAATGCCGACGATGTGGCGGCCGCCGTAGCCGTGGCCTTGGGTGCGGATAAATTGGTGTTGCTCACGGATGTGCCGGGCATTTTAACCGACCCCAAAGATGCAAAAACACTTTTGTCCACGCTGCGGGTACCCGATATTGAAGACATGATTGCCCGCGGTGTGATCAAAGGCGGCATGCAGCCGAAAGTACGAGCGTGTGAGCGTGCTTTGCTCGGGGGCGTACGCAAGACCCATATTATCGATGGACGAATCTCACATGCGCTGCTCCTGGAAATTTTCACGGATCAGGGCATAGGAACGGAAATGGTGAAGTAATCATGAGTGCACAATCGAACTTCAAGACCTCGCAGGATGTTTTCAATCAGGAAGCCACGGCCATCGCCAAGACCTTCAATCGGCAGCCGGTGGTTTGGGCCAAGGGCGAGGGTTGCCGTCTTTGGGACAAGGAGGGCAAGGCCTACCTGGATTTTTTCTCCGGGCATGCGGTTATGGATTTGGGGTACAACCATCCTGCGCAAATGGCCGCCATGCAGGCGCAGTTGAGCGCTTTGGCGCATGTGGGCAATCTGTATTATACCGAAGCGCAAGTTGAGTTGGCCAAGCGCTTGACCGAGAAGTCGTTCGGGAACAAGGTGCTCTTTTCCAACTCGGGAGCTGAGATTGTCGAGTTGGCCATCAAGTTGGCGCGCAAATGGGCCAAGCGGGAACGCCCGGATGAGAAACGGTTTGAGATCATTACCATGAAAGGCTCCTTCCACGGGCGGACTTACGGTGCGCTGACGGCCACCGGCCAGGAAAAATATCACAAGGGTGTGGAGCCCATGTTGCCGGGCTTCAAGTATGTGACCTTTAACAATTTTGTGTCCGCCGCCTCGAGCATCAGCAACCAGACATGTGCCATCATGGTGGAACCGGTGCAAGGCGAGGGCGGGCTGATGCCTGCGGATAAGAAATATTTGCAGTCGTTGCGCACGTTGTGCGATCAGAATCATCTGTTGTTGATTTTTGATGAGATCCAGTGCGGACTGGGACGTTTGGGCACCGTCAACGCCTATGAGTATTTTGGCGTAACCCCGGATGTGGTTTTGGTGGCCAAACCCTTGGGCGGCGGGTTGCCCATCTCCGCGCTCATCACGCGCGCCGATGTGGCCTCGGCCCTGCACGTGGGGGATCATGGTTCGACGTTTGGTGGGAATCCGGTGGCCGCCGCCGGTGGGTGCGTCTTATTGGAAGAGTTGGCCAAGCCCGGGTTCCTGGAAAACGTGAAGAGCACTGGGGAGTATTTGGCCCAAAAACTGGGAGCGCTGGCAGCGAAGTTTCCGAAGTTGATCAAGGAAACACGCGGCGCCGGTCTCATGCAGGGCTTGGACATGGTTCATTCCGGCCCGGACGCCGTAAGTGAAGCCATGAAGCACGGATTGGTGATTAATTGCACGGCTGGAACGGTTTTGCGGTTTTTGCCCGCGTTGATTATCGGCAAGGCGGAAGTGGACGAAGCCTGCCTTATTTTGGAGAAGGTTTTCGCAGCGTTGGATCGCGCGAAGGAGGAGTAGAAACATGAAAACGAATAAACCCAGTGTTAAATCCGCGAGCAAAAAGAGCGGTGGCAAGAAACTTTCGGTCACCAGTCTGTTGACCATGGCGCAGTTGCAGCCCCAGGACATTCATTTGATTTTGGATACGGCCGCGGAGCTCAAAGCCTTGCACAAGGCCGGCAAAGAAAAACCGCTCCTTCAGGGCAAGACCCTGGCTGCGATTTTCGAGAAGAGCTCGACCCGCACCCGTGTCTCGTTTGAAGTGGCCATGTACCAACTTGGGGGGATGATGTACTACCTGGCCGGACGCGATCTGCAGATCGGACGCGGCGAAAGCATTCCCGACACGGCGCGTGTGCTCTCGCGCTATGTCGACGGCATCACCATCCGGACCGACGATCACCGCAAGGTGGTGGAAATGTCCAAGGCAGCCACGGTCCCGGTCATCAATGCACTCACCGACTATTCGCATCCGTGCCAGATCCTGGCGGATTTGTTGACCTTGAAGGAACGCTTTGGCAAGTTGAAGGGTTTGCGCGTGGCCTACGTTGGGGACGGCAACAACGTGGCGCGTTCGTTGGTGTTTGGGGCGGCGAAGACTGGCATCCAGTTGGTTATGTCTTCGCCTGAGGAATACACCTTGGACAAGCAGGCCATTGAATTTTCGGAAAGCGATCGTGAGAAAAATCACGGCGAGCTGTATCTGACCGCGGAGCCTTCCCGCGCAGTGGCCGGCGCCAATGCCATTTACACCGATGTATGGGTCTCCATGGGGCAGGAGAAAGAGCACGCCATTCGCTTGCGGGCGTTTAAAAAATATCAGGTCAATGCCAAACTCATGACCCACGCGGCTCCGGATGCGGTGTTCATGCACTGTCTGCCGGCGCATCGGGGTGAGGAAGTTACCGACGAAGTCATGGATGGACCTCAGTCCATTGTGTTTGACCAAGCGGAAAACCGCTTGCATGTGCAGAAGGCGATCCTGGCTTTGCTCATGGGTGGAATCTAAAGGTCGCGAACAAACAAAAAAGCCCCGGCCAATGGCTGGGGCTTTTTTGTTACGGACTGTATCAATGAGACTGGGTTTGGGTTGGAGTCTACACGGGCTTAAAACATAAAGGCGATGCCGAGTCCTGCGAAAAGCATAATCGGCGAATCGTAGGTGAAGCTCGCATTGTTTTCATAATAGGCCCGCGTACGCCCTCGAACCTTCACCAAGTAATCAATCTGATTGCTTTTAGCATTGGGCATGCTTCCGATTCCCAAAGAGGCATCCAGGTGTAGGTGTTTGTTGATGCGGAAGGTGCATATACCCGATACCTCGCCACCGGTCCCCAAATCTTCGGTGAACATAGCGCCGGCTTCAATTCCTGGATTAAAACGTCGGGTGCGTTCCATGAAATAATAGCGAGCTTTCAAGGCCACATTTGTCGGCCAGTAGACTTCCAATTCGTCGTTGTATACCAGCAGGAACATACGTTTGCCGACCGTAGCTTCAAACCCCAGGTGGTCAATGGGGTTGAATTTCATATAGGCGCCGAGCAGGCCGGCGCCTTGCCCGAGACAAACACCTAAACCAAAGACTTCCGGATCGGAGGCTGCGATTTCTTTTTGCGGAGCGGCCATGGGTTCTGCCACTGAGGCATCTTCCTCAGCCCAAGCATTTGTGCCCAACGCCAGCAAGATCATTCCCAAACAGAGCATACGTAACGCAGTTTTCATTTGAGGTTCCCCCTTGAAAGTGGATGTGCCTACCGATACCTTTCCCCGGAGGTTCGGTGTATGGGCGGCATTATAAGCGAGGGGCGGTTATCCTGCCAGAAATATATGCCGTATTTGCAATCTCGGGAGTTTGGGAAGTCGTTTTGGGATTCGTTTGGTTTTGCATTGTCCGGGCAGGTATTTTGTGCGAAAATAGCCCCACCTTACAACTTCGAAAAAAACGGGGGTACCAGCATGAATATCTGCTTAGTCACAGATACCTATTTGCCGCGGGTCAACGGAGTCGCACGGTCCGTGCAATCCTTTGCTGAACAATTCAGGGCGCAAGGGCATCGGGTCCATATCTTTGCTCCGGCGTTCCCGGATTTTACAGACAAGGAACCGGATGTTGTCCGCTTTCCTTCGAAGTATTTGTTTTTTGATCCCGAAGATCGTCTCCCCGATATGAAGCATCCCGGTTCGAAGGAACTGGTTAAGCATCTGGCCGACTATAAATTTGACATCATTCATAATCAAACCCCCTTTGCCATTGGCATGGCATCGCTGAAATGGGCCAAGCAGTACAACATTCCCGTGATTCACACATACCACACGTTTTTTGAGGCGTACGTGCATCAATATTGGCGCTGGGTGCCGGAGTTTGCCGGTCGTTGGATGGCCGCGCGGTTTTCCAAGTGGTATTGCGACAAGCATGACCTGATCATTGCGCCTTCAAGTCCCATGGCCGATGCCCTTAAAGGGTACGGCGTGAAGGCGCAGATTGCGATCAATCCCACCGGGATTGATTTGACTCCGTTTAAGAACGTGGACGGCGAACGTATGCGCCAAAAGCTTGGGTTCACCAAAGACGACATCATGCTTTTGGCCATGGGACGTGTGGCGCGCGAAAAGAATCTTCCGTTCATGTTGGATGTGTTGGAACGGTTGATTCCGCTGCAACCCAAAGCCCGCTTGGTCATTGCCGGCCAGGGTCCTGCGTTGGAAGAAATTAAAGCCGAAGTCACCCGTCGGAAGTTGGATCCCAAAGTGGTCTACATCGGTTATTTGGATCGGAAAGATTGGGCCGACTTATATGCCGCCGCCGAGCTGCACTTATTGGCCTCGGTTACAGAGACCCAGGGGATGGTGCTGACCGAGGCCATGGCCGCGGGGACACCGTCTGTGGCCGTGAATGCCATGGGGGTTAGAGATGTCATGGCCGACGGGGGTGGTTTGGCCGTAAGTCTGGATCTCAAGGAATACACCGATGCCGTGCAACGCATGTTGACCGATAAGAAACTGTATGCGGAAAAACTGGAAGAAGCCAAGCGCCAAGCACAGGCCTGGTCCATTCAAGCCAAGGCCAAAGAAATGTTAAACAAGTACGAAGCCTTAATCGCCAAGAAAAAACGCGCTTAGGTTCGGAACAGTATTTTCAGGTAGGCATGTGCCGGTTCACATCGGTGCATGCCTACATTCTTTTTACGGCCGAGCAATGATTTAACTCGACGGCTGTCCAAGTAACGAATACGTCGGAAGTGTGCGAACGGGGAGCTACGGGTGAAGACTTTTTTTCAGTGCATCGTACTGGGGTTGGGTATCATCTCGCTGGCATGGGGGAGTGCTGCTCCTGACCCTTTGGAAGAGTACCGTCAAGGGGCGGGTGCGCGAGCCAGTGGGTTGGGTGGTGCCTTTGTGGCTGTGGCCGACGATGCCACTGCGGGTTATTGGAATCCCGCGGGATTATCCCAGATGAATTTGTATATTTATCAAGCCGCCATGCAATATGGATTTTTGCCTTATGAGATGAACCAAAGTTTTGTAAGCTATGCCTTTTTATGGCCGCACGTGGGCAACTGTGCTGTTTCCTGGTGGCATAGCTCGATTGGACCGGATGTCCCGAAGGATGGTGAAGGTGTACCCCTTGCCTCGGCCAATCAAGCCGAAGACAGCTTGCTGTTGAGCTATGGACAGAAAGTATATTCTTGGGTGAAGGGCTTGAGTTTGGGCGCAACCCTCAAGTTGCAGCGTGAGTCGTTTCTTGAGCAGGCTTCGGCTACCGGCGCGGGTTTGGATCTGGGGGCGCTCTGGCAACCGGTTTTGTTTTGGGACCATACACTGGGGGCGACGGTGCAGAACTTGGCGCAAACCATGTATGGGAGTAACGGACGGTGTGAGTCTGTACCCGTAATGGTGAAGATCGGTACGGCCCTGAAGTTTTTACGCTCCTCGGATGTTATGTATTTCAATCACGTGATCAGCACCATGGACTTTGAATTTACCGAACCCACCCAAGCGCGTGCACGCTTTGGAACCGAGGTGTGGTTTGAGCAGGACCTGGGCATTCGCGCCGGTTATGCCAAGGACCAGGCTTCCATCGGAGCTTCGTATCGACCTGAAAATTATGAGCTCGACTACGTGTTTACCTACGATCTTGCCCATACGCTGGGGAACCAACACCGTCTTTCCATTCTGTTGCGGTTTACCACGGCACCCGGTACCGGGGGGGACAGGGTGCATTCTTTGAAATCCACCCTGATGCCTGAAAGTGCCGAGGGGACCATGCCCAAGGTGGAGGATAAGGATTTGCAATACCGTTCGGACATGGCCATTGAAAACATTTTTGCTCGGTTGGTTGAAGTACAAAAATTTGGTGGCCGGGTCTCGCATGTGATCTTGGACAAAGGCGCCGACGACAATGTGCAGGTGGGATTAAAGGGTGTGCTGCAAGACCGGCACGGTGTGCCCCTGGCGGTGTTTACGGTTCGCCAAGTGGAAGTGAATCAATGTTTGGTGCAAATCGACGGCTTCAGTCGAGAGATTGACCATAAGGTTCATGCGGTGATCAAGCGTCCCCTGGTTTCGAATTAATCTTCCTATTTCCGTGATATTTTCCAGTGGTGATCTTTACAGGTTTGCAAAGACGGACTATACTTGTCAACAATTGTCATTAAAGTTACTTTAGCAAGGAGCTGTGCATATGCAGTTGAGAAATGGTGTGATCGCGTTCGTGCTGGGAATCGGCATGTGGGGGGGCGTAAGTCACGCCGAGTGGGTTGCGATTGACAGCACACTAACCCAGGGCACAGGCACCAATGCCTGCCAGCCGGACGTGGCCATGGATGATTCCACGCCGTACGTGGCTTGGAACGATTATTACAATGTTTACGTTCGGTCTTGGAACGGGTCACAATGGAACAATGTCGGCGGGGTTTTGAATCTTGTGCCCGGGGAAGATGTGGACGATCCTGCACTGACGTTTGCCAATCACACCCTCTATGCGGCTTGGAATGAGGACGACGGGTTTCGCTATCAAATGATCTGTCGGCGTTGGAACGGGGCCTCCTGGCAAACCGTTTCGTCTTCGCTGAATCGAGTCGCCTCACAAGATGCCTACGATGTCCGCTTGGCGGCCGATGGGAATACGCTGTACGCCACCTGGATTGAGACGCGTTCCACTGGGGATTTTAATAATTGCGATGTTTTTGTCAGCCGTTACAACGGCGCTGCCTGGAGCCATCTCGGCACGGCGCTGGATCAGAACACCAATCGTGTGGCCACGGCACCCAGTATGCAGATATACGGAAATGTTCCGTATGTGATGTGGAACGAATGGACCGGGGTTACCTATCTGAATTATGTGAAAGTATGGAACGGGACAGCGTGGTCCTTGGTTGGGACCGGGAGTTTAAGCCGCGACAGCAGTCACCGCGCCTACGCAGGAACCTTGCTCGCCGCCGGAGGCTTTTTGTATGCGGCCTGGACCGAAGTGAACGCCAGCGACCGGGCTCAGTTGTACATCAGCCGTTGGAACGGAACGGCCTGGGAGGACATGGGTGGGTCGTGGAACGTGGAAACCAACTACCGAAGCGTCAATCCGTATTTGGCCGCAGGCAACGGGGAGATCTATGTTGCCTGGCAGGAATACAATGGCACCCATGACATGGACATCACGGAGTACGACTTGTTTGTTCGTCGCCTAAACGGCACCAACTGGGACTTGGTTCCAGGCACGGCGCACACAAACCGCCGGGTTTCACCCTACCGTCCGAGGTTGGTTGTTAATGCGGCCGGAACCCCGTACGTGGTTTGGAATACTTATGAACAGAGCGATAACGATGTGCACTGTAGCTATTACGATCCGCTGGTGCCCACCGTCACCGTAACCTCCACCCGCACGGCCTCGCCGACCCGAACGCCTACGTTCACCCGCACACCCACGCCCACGCAAACCCCGACGCGTACGGTCTCGGCTACCGCGACGTCCAGCCCAACGATAAGCCAGACCCCGACCGAGTCGCCGACGTTGACCGTAAGCGCGACCGTAACCCCGACCACCACGATTACCTCGACGTTCACGGAGTCTCCTACCATTACCGAAACTGGAACCGTCACTCCGACAGCGAGCCCAACCCCGACGAGTACACCTTCGCCCACCGTAACCCTGAGTTCGACGGTTTCGCCGACTCCGAGTGTTTCGCCCTCGGCAACGGCGTCACCCACGGAATCACCGACCTGGACACTTACGGCCACGTTGACGGTTTTTGTATCGACGACCGTCACACCCACCCTAACCGTCACCGAGAGTGTTCCTGCGCAAAGCGACGTTGTCCGTGTTTACCCTGTACCGGCTCGGGAGACCGTGAACTTTTCCGTAACCTCAGGGCGCCAAGCCGAGATCACGCTTTCGGTATTTAATATGAACGGTGAGCGCGTGGGTCAGATGCGCACCTCGGCGACTTCGGAGCTTACGGTGATTAGGTGGAATTGTCACGACCTGGCCGCCGGGATATATTTGGCCCTGATTGAGACCGATGGGCAGGTGGTGCGGCGGTGCAAGTTTGCGGTTGCCCGGTAACTTTTTCCAGGAAAAAGCTTGTTCTGTATCGCTAAATGGCTTATGATCTGCTCTGCAGCACGGGTTGTTCTGGATCTTCTTATAACTCCTAATTTTTAAAAGCAGTTGATGTGGATGGGTTGTTTCGTGTTCAGATAGAGTCAAGGATGATGAATATCTGCTTACGGGGTATACTTTTTTTTAAGCCCCAAACATGTTTCACGATGCCGCAGGCCAGGTCACGCGAGGGGAGTGTGAGTCTTGAACCCGACAATTGTTTTGCGTCCCATCACGGAGAACGATCTTGCCTTTTTATTTCACGTCTATGCCTCTACGCGCGCGGCAGAAATGGCCGCCACCGGCTGGGCGCCCGAAGAAGTTACGCATTTCCTGAGCATGCAATTTGATCTCCAGCGCAAGCACTATCAAACCTATTATCACGGTGCGGATTTTTCCGTCATACTCTGCGGAGATGCCCCGGCCGGCCGGCTTTACGTACACCGGACCAGCAAAGAAATTCGAATTATAGACATTGCCTTGCTGCCCGAATGGCAGGGGCAGGGCGTGGGCCGGGAACTAATGTCTCGGCTTGTATCTGAATCTGAACAAACGTGCTTGCCGCTTACGCTTCACGTGGAATTCAACAACCCGATCCGTGAGTACTATACCCGCCTGGGGTTTGTCCAGGGGGAACTGCGCGGGGTGTATCACTTTATGGAGTACCGGCCCAAATCATTGGCCGAAGCCATATAACTTTCAACAGGGAGGTTGGAATGCTCGAACGTTTGACGCAAAAGGATTTTGCAGAACACGTAAACAGTACCTTTCAGGTCACGACCCTAGGCGGTGAGCGCGCCGATATGTCGTTGGTAGAGGTCAAGGGCAAGGACGATGCATTTATGGAAAGTTTTTCGCTTTTGTTCAAAGGCCTAACCCCGGGCGTATTGAGTCAAGACACGCACCGGGTGACGCACGGGGTCATGGGGACGTTTGACCTGTTCCTCGGACCGGTCATGGTGCCCGGCAGGCAGGACGCCGTGTATTATCAGGCGGTATTCAACCGTATGAAGGACAAGAACAACTAACCTATTTAAGGAGGAAATCATGGCAGATCCTTTTGTCGGAGAAATTCGCATGTTCGGCGGGACCTATGCCCCGATCGATTGGCTTATGTGCGATGGGTCATTGGTTTCGATTGCTAGTTACAGCACGTTGTTTGCGGTTTTGGGAACCCATTTCGGTGGCAACGGCCAGACCAATTTCGGGCTTCCGGACCTGCGCGGACGCATTCCGGTTGGGCAGGGCAATGGCGCCGGATTAACCCCGCGCACATTGGGAGAATCCTTTGGTGTGGAAAACGTGACCTTGCGGGATACGGAAACCGGCCATGGGCATACGCTCAATGTTTCCACCAGCGCAGGCTCCTTGAATGACCCGATCACGCATGTCTTGGGACAGTCCCCGGCAGCTTCGGGTTCAACGCCGGCGGAAAATCTTTACCGCCCGGACAACAGCAAGACCGCGGCGCTGTCCACGCTCACCTTAGGCAACAGCGGACAGAGCCAGTCGCATACCAACATGATGCCCAGTCTGGGCGTTAATTTCATTATTGCCTACAACGGCATATATCCCACACAGAGTTGAAAGGAGACCCATCATGGCTGATCCGTTTCTTGGTGAAATCCGCATCTTTGGCTTTCCCTTTGCACCCGCAGGTTGGGCGCTTTGCCAGGGGCAGCTTTTAAGTATTGGGCAGAATCAGGCGTTGTTCTCCCTGCTGGGAACCTATTACGGTGGCAATGGAACGAGCAACTTTGGCTTGCCTGATTTAATGGGGCGCGTGCCCCGTTTCAAAAACACAAACGACAATTACGGTGACAAGTACGGGGTAGAAACCCAGCCCCTTACCCAGGAATTTCTCCCTGCGCACACCCATACGTTGCAAGCCGGCGGAAGCAGTACACCGCTCAACAACGTTCCGGCGGGCAATATTTTAGGCGTGGCGACGATGTACACCACGCAAGGGACCAACATGACCACCATGGCCGCCGATGCCGTTACCCCTTCGGCGGGAGTGGCACATACCAATGTGCAACCGTCGCTGGTGCTGAATTATTGTATTGCCCTGCAGGGCATATTTCCGTCCCGCTCATAATTTAAAAAATAAGGAGGGTGAACATGGAACCTTTTCTCGGAGAAATTAGAATATTTGGATTTGACTATGCCCCGGTAGGGTGGGCCTTTTGCAATGGGCAGCTGATACAGATACGGCAGAATTCAGCACTGTATGCCGTGATCGGCATCCAGTTTGGCGGCGACGGGCAGAACACCTTTGCGCTGCCCAACTTACAGGGGCGCGTTCCCCTGGGTGCGGGCAACGGGACCGGCTTGACGCCACGAAAAGTGGGAGACAGTGTAGGCGTCGACAGCGTGCAACTGACCTATGCGCAGATGCCCCTGCACACGCATGCGGTGAAAGTGCAAAACGACCGCGCTACGCAGACCAGCCCGCAAGGTGCCTACTTGGCCCAAGGTGGGCACGGAACCGGGCGCGATTTTACGGTCTGGAATAGCTACACCACCGGTGCCCCAAGCAACCCTATGTGGAACCAAGCCATCAGCATGACCGGCAACGGACAAGCACATGAGAACCGCCAACCGGTGCAGGTATTGAATTATTGTATCGCCGTGTCGGGGATTTTCCCGCCGCGCCCGTAATCGAGGTTGAACCGCTGGGCCTGCCGGAGGAAACGCCCATAGGCATTTCCTCCGGCAGGCAATTGTGGTAGCATGGCACGACGCGTTCGGAATCCAAGGGGGATTGAAAGATCATGATGACAAGACTATGCAAGCGGAGCCTAAGACTGGGAACCTGGGTGGCAGTATTGCTGGGAGGGCTGGTCACCGCCGCCTATCCGGCCATAGTGACCGTCAGCAACACCAACGATTCAGGCGTCGGATCTTTGCGCGACCAGGTGGCTGCTGCTGCCTCTGGCGACACAATTATTTTCAATCTCCCCCCAACTACAATTACGCTTAGTTCACCCATCACGATTAACAAGAACCTGACCATTCTAGGGCTGGGCGCTAACTACCTGAACATTAGCGGCAATAACGCCACCCGCGTGTTTGCCGTGACAGCAGGAACTGTGACCATTGCCGATCTGAACATTACCGGCGGGCGTAGTGCGACGGCCAGCGACATGGGTGCGGGTATTTTAATCAGCGGCACCGCCAACCTTACACTCGATCGTTGTATCGTGAGCAGTTGCGCGCTCACCGGCACCGGTTCGGTTTACGGGGGCGGTGTTTTTGTTACCAATACCTCCACCTTGACCGTACGTCGTTCCACCTTTTCCAACAATTCCGTGCCTACCACCGCAGGTTCTGGAGGCGCCATTTACAGCGCCGGTACCCTGGTGGTGACCGACAGTACCTTTTTCGGCAATTCTTCCCGCTTAGGCGCTGCGGTGTATGCCTATATGGGCTTGGGCAAGACCGCGACCCTCATCAACTGTACGGTAAGCGGAAACACCACCGACAATCAAGGCTCGGTTCTTTTGGACGGGACCAACACCGCGGTGGGTGGGGGTTCCGGTGTTTCGTCTGGTAGCCTCTCGCTGACCAACTGCACCATTACGAACAATACTGCCAGCAACAACTATGAAGCTGGGTTGAGCGCAGCCAATGGCGGGACGCTCACGCTGCGCAATACCATTGTCGCGGCCAATAACGCTCCCATGGGCGGGGGAGATACGGATATTTTCTTTGATACACCCGGTGGTTACGGCGCTATAGTGACCTTCAGTTCGGCTGGGTATAATTTAATTGGTTCTGAAGGGTCGCAGACCTACACCTGGACCACCGGCGACATCCGCGGAACCGAAGCTTCCAAGCAAAACCCCAACTTGGCGGCTCTGGCCAACAATGGCGGCTATGTTCTGACCCATTTGCCCAATGCCGGGAGTCAGGTGGTGGACCCTGCAAGCAGCAACAGCGCCGTGTTTGTTGACGGGCGCGGGTATTCTCGGGTGAACACCGCCGACAAGGGGGCCTGCGAGCGCAGCGGCGTTCCGCCCACAGCCTTGTCCGCTACGAGCATTACAGGTACTGGTTTTACAGCCAACTGGAACAGTATCACCAACGCGAGTGCCTATCTTTTAGACATCGCCACCAACGCTACCTTCACGAATATGGTCACGGGCTATTGGGGCTTGGATGTAGGAAATGTAACCAACCATGCGGTCACAGGACTCAGCGGGAGTACCACTTACTACTACCGTGTGCGCGGGTATAACACCTCCCACCATACCTATTATACTGGCAACATTTCAGCCACCACCCTTCTGTTGACGGCCACACCCACGATAACGCATACGTCCACAGCCACCATGACCCCCACGCTTACCATGACCGGCACACCGACGAACACCCGGACTCCGACCGCAACACCCACGGCGACATTCACGCGAACCTCTACTGCGAGTGCCACCGCGACTTCAACGCAGACCACCACCTTTACTCCGACGGTGAGTGCCACCTTAACGGCCAGCGTGACAGTGTCACATACACCGACTCAGACCCGCACATCTACGGTTAGCGCTACTGCCACGTCGACTACCACCATCACCTTTACCCCTACGGCTACCCCCACGGCGACGGTGAGCGCCACCTTCACCCGAACAGCAACATTGACCGCCACAAGAACGCATACTTCCACACCTTCGGTAACGTCCACACTAACGAGGACCCAGACCGCGACCGTGTCACCAACACCTTCTGTGTCCCCCACGGGGACCGTGACAGCGACAGTATCGCCCACACTAACCATTACACTTACGGGAACCAACACTCCTGTAGTGTCGGCCACGCCAACATCTACGGGCACGCCGGCAGAGACACCGACACTCACGGTCACATCTACGGCCGAAGTGCCCGTGGTGGATGTTACAGCCTACCCCAACCCGGCGCGTGAGATCATGCATTTTGTGGTGAAGCAAGACGAAGCGGGCCCTCTTGAGATTCATATTTACACGGTCAACGGTGAGCGTGCGGCGGTCTTAAAAGCAGACGGTTCGGTCGGCGTTAATATACTGGAGTGGCAGTGCCGTTCCGCAGCTCCAGGCATTTACATCGCTCGCATCCATAAGCGTAATGAAACTAAAAAAGTGAAAGTCGCGGTTGTGCATTAGTCACAGATAAGCGTTAGAAGGTATTAAGGCATGAGGAGTGGGCGCGGAGTTACGCACCCACTCCTTCTTTTTTTGGGGCTTTTTTTGAACAGAAGGGGTTGACTTGGACAGGATTGAACGTATATGATTTAATCTCTTGTGTGCAACAGCACATAGCTTTAGCCTGGAAACGAGGCCATTATGTCCGAGAATGTTAATATCCTTTGGGTATTTGTAGCCGGTCTCACCAGTGTGTTTTCTCCCTGCATCCTTCCCATCCTGCCGATTTTAGTCGCTGGAACCGAACGCGAACATCGCGCCCGTCCGCTCTTGATTGTTCTCGGTCTTACCACAACCTTTGTGCTTATGGGTATTGTTATGAGCCTCTTCGGTTCCTTCCTGGGACCGATCATGGGGTATGTGGAGAAGGGGGCGGGGATATTAATTGCCGTTTTAGGCTTGTTGATGCTCTTGGACATCAATGTCTTTAAGGGATTGAATGCCTTGACCCGGGTGGGGAATTATTCAGAAGGGAATATAGGCGGGTTGATCTTGGGACTTACCCTGGGAATCATCTGGATTCCCTGCGTGGGGCCGATGCTTTCAAGTGTACTAGCTCTGGTCGCCACCCGAGGGTCCACGGGCTACGGTGCAGGGTTGTTGTCGGTGTATTCACTGGGGTTTTCGATTCCGATATTATTGGCAGCTTATGCTGCGCACTTTTTCAGAAATCAAGTGGGTTTTTTCAAACAGCATCCGGCTGTGATCCGGATCGCTTCAGGTCTGCTCCTTTTGGTCTTTGGGCTTTTCATTGTGTTCAAAGGTATGCTCGCTTTTGGTGCACTCTAAGAAGGCTAAGTCAGATACCGTAAAAACCAAAGGAGATCTGCGTAGCATGCGTCCCAATCCCAAAACAATTGTTGTGTGTGATGATGAGGACTGGGGACGGTTGTATTTGCTGGAAGTGCTTAAAGATGAAGCCTATAACGTTATTCCAACAAGAAATGCCGAGGAAACACTGGCTGTACTGAAAGAACATGCAGTGGATTTAATTGTCTTGGATGTGCTCATGCCGTTTATGAATGGCTATGAATTGGCTTACCTACTGAGAAACGAGGGCAATCATATACCTGTGCTCATGTACAGTGCCCAGTTTTCAAACAGTGAAACCTATACGCGTATGGCCGAATTGGGAAATGCCTATTATTTGAATAAACCCTGCATGCCAAAAATGTTTTTAGAAAAAGTGTCTGCGATTCTAGAGGAGGGGCCATCGATTGGTCCTAAGGTGTTCGTTGTGCACGGACGTAACCATCGCGTGCGTGATGAGGTTTGTGGCTTTTTAAAAACCCAGGGCATGCATAATCCTGTAATTTTGCAGAATCAGCGCTCCGAAGGCCTGACGATTATGGAGAAGTTTGAGCGTCAAGCGCATAATAATTTGGATATTATCGTATGCATACTTACCCGCGATGATGTGGCTTGTTCCAAAGAAACGGAGAACGATTTCCATGAACGTGCACGTCAAAATGTAATTTTTGAAATGGGGTATTTTATGGGTAAGTACGGCAGGACCAGTGGAAAGATTTTCCTGCTTTTTGAGGCACCCTTGGAAATTCCTTCGGATTTGGCGGGTGTGGTGTATATCGATATTTCGCGTGGAATTGAACAGTCGGGTGAGGAGTTTGCGCGGGAACTTTCACCCATCACAGATTATTTTAAAACTATAAAAAATAAGACCTGATCGTTGGAGGTGTCGGCATGCCCGTTCCATTGCAACACACGACCACCAAGCAGCTTTCCAAAGGGCTCTTTTATCCACTGGGCGCCACCGTAGCACCGGCGGGAGTGAACTTTGCCGTTTACTCGCAAGACGCCCGGGATGTGTTTGTCCTGCTTTTTGACCGGGCAGACGCCACCGAACCGACGGACATCATACGCCTGGGAACGCGCACCAAGCATGTTTGGCATACCCTGGTCCACGGCCTCAAAGCCGGACAATTGTACGGAATTAAAGTACGCGGTGATTTTTGGCCCGAACATGGTTTTCGGTTTAATGAACATAAACTTTTAATTGATCCGTATGCGAAAGCGCTCACCGGCAAATGCCAAAATACCGAGAACTTATTGTTGGCGTACGATCCCAATGCGGCGGCCAAAGACAAAACAGTGGATACCCGTGACAGCACCTCGGTTGTGCCCAAGGCCATTGTAATCGAAGATACCTTTGATTGGCAGGGAGACACGCCCTCGTTGCGCTCGCTTGAGGAATTAATCATTTACGAGGTGCATGTCAAAGGCTTTACCGCGGACCCCTCTTCAGGAGTGAAGCATCCAGGTACCTATCTGGGATTTATTGATAAAATTCCTTATTTAAAAGAACTCGGAATCAATGCAGTGGAGTTGCTCCCTATTCATGAATTCTACATAGACGATTTTCTGTTGGGGAAGAAGCTCACGAATTATTGGGGTTACAACACCCTGGGATTTTTTACCCCGGAGTCGTCCTATTCAACCCAATCGTTTCCAGGATGCCAAGTCACTGAATTCAAGCACATGGTGCGTGCCTTGCATCAAGCGGGAATTGAAGTGATTTTAGATGTGGTGTTTAACCATACGGCGGAAGGCAACGAGTGCGGCCCAACCCTAAGCTTCAAAGGCATCGATAACCGAACCTACTATACGCTCACGGGACCGGAGAATGAATCCGGACGGTATTACATGAACTACACAGGGTGTGGCAACAGTGTCAATGTCGCCAACCGGCATGTGATACGCTTTATCATGGATGCGTTGCGGTATTGGGTGGAGGTTATGCATGTGGATGGGTTTCGTTTTGATTTGGCCTCGGTTCTGGGCCGAGAAGGCTGGGGGTTTGATTCTTCCTCGGGCTTTTTTGACGCGGTTTCTGCCGACCCTGTGCTCAACCGGGTGAAACTCATTGCCGAGCCCTGGGATTTGGGAACGTATCAGGTGGGGAACTTCCCGATTGATTGGTCCGAATGGAATGGGAAATATCGTGACACGGTGCGGAAATTTATTAAGGGCGATGCGGGACAAATTTCGGATTTGGCCTGCCGTTTAACCGGTTCTTCGGATCTCTACGGGGACGATGGGCGTTCCGCGTACAACAGTGTTAATTTCATTACATGCCACGATGGGTTTACGTTGTACGACTGGGTGGCGTACAACCACAAGCACAACGAAGCCAACTTGGAGAACAACAACGATGGGAGCAACGACAATCATTCCTGGAATTGTGGATGGGAAGGTGAGAGTACCGATCCGGCAGTCAATGCATTGCGCATACAGCAAGCGAAGAATGCTATTTGCATGCTTTTATTTTCCGCCGGGACACCCATGCTTCTCGGTGGCGATGAGTTTCTCAGGACCCAAAGGGGAAACAACAACGCGTATTGCCAGGACAATGCCCTGAGTTGGTTTGACTGGAATCGAGCCAAACAAAATGCGAGTATGGTTGAGTTTTGTCGCCGAGCCATTGGCTTGACCCGGCGTTATACGATGCTGCAAAGCCGGGTATTTCTCTCAGGGGCCGATTGTGACAAAAACGGAGTGCCGGACATTACGTGGTTTGGAACCAACGGGCAACCTCCGCAATGGGACCATTCCGAGGCGCGTATGTTGTGTTATCGTCTGGATGGTGCGGAACAAAAATGCGCGGCCGGGGATTACCAATTGTTTTTAATATTCAACGCCGATTACCGGGCCCAAGGCGTGGATCTGCCCGGACTGATGGACAAGAAATGGTATCGGGTGTTGGATACAAGCTTACCTTCGGGCGACGACCTTCTTGCAGAGGGGAAGGAAATCGAGCTCAATCCCGGCACCGTGTACATTGCCAATCCGCGGAGTACGGTAATGCTGGTTGGCCGATAACCGAGTGTTAAGATTCGTGGGCAACAAAAAGTGTTGCCCATGAAAGCCTGGAGGTGTATACTCAGGTAAGTGGAAGTCTCGTGGCGTGCCCCAGCTTCGTCAGGAAGGGAGTGAAGATCATGGTTTCGCGCATGCTTTTGGAAAAATCCTTTAGCAAAATCAAAAGTGAGGAAATCGACCTTTTGGTCCGTTTTTTTGGGAACCAAAACAAACTGGCCACGACCTTGGGCGTGGATCGGACGCGGATTACCCGCTGGCAGAGCGGAGTCAATCCGGACGAGATGAACAGTGAGAAGATTTCCGGGTTGGTCTACTTACTCCAGTTGCTTTTTAACCATTATAACCCGGAAACCGCCATGAAATGGCTCCAGGGAAACAACCTGTTTGTGGGGAACTCTCGTCCCTTGGATTTGATTCGAGAGAACCGGATCTTTGAGGTCATTGCCGCAGCGCGTCAGGATATCGCAGGCTCGTATGCCTGAGACGTTTTATCGCGTTTTCCTTTACCAATCCACTCAGAAAAACCCACGTGAAAAGGGCGGCGCTCTGTTTCTTCCGCGCGAGTATCAGGGCGGAGGACGGCACGATATATCCGAAGACGGTATTTTGTATGCTTCCGTTGAGCCCGTGGCGGCCGTATGTGAAAACTTGAAGCGCTTCCGAAATTTGGAAATAGACGATCGTGATTTAGCCCGACCGGACGGATTGCGCATGGCCTTGGTCAAGCTCGGCTTGGACACCCGCAGGTTGATCGATCTGCGGGCTGCACAAACATTGGTCAAACTCAAGCTGGCACCTGCCGAGATTGCCACCTCGGAACGTCGCACCACTCAGAAAATTTCCCGAACCATTTATGAATACGGTGCGGATGGTTTTTTTTGGTGGTCCACCCTTGAAGCCAAGTGGTCCAATGTTTCGCTTTTTTATTCACGGGTAAGCAAACGACTGAAAGTCCTTGAGCCACCCGTGGTATTGGATGTCGAGAACCGCGTGGTCGTGGATGCGGCTCGGCACTTAAACATTCGATTGCGTTAATGAGCGTATATGACACCTCTCCAACTTAAACCGATTTTACCTGAGCACGAATCCCAACTTTTCGACATGCTTTATCTGGCATTGTTTGTCCCAGCTGGACAGCCCGAGTTACCGCGCAGCATTTTAGAGGATCCCAACATCCGTCGTTATGCCTGTCATTGGGGACGTGATGGGGATTTCGGGCTTATGTTTGAAATAGAGGGCCGGTGTCTGTCGGCCGCATGGGTGCGTCGGTTTCCACGCGAGGCTCCGGGGTATGGTTTTGTGGAAGAAACCTTGCCTGAGTTGAGCATCGCCACGCAACCGGAGTATCGTGGGCAGGGTTTGGGCATGAACCTATTGACGCATTTATTTGAGAAGGTTCGCCAGTCTTCGATCGGAGTGAGTTTGAGTGTGTCCTGGGCGAATCCGGCGCGACTATGGTATGAACGATTGGGATTTGTGGTGCACGAGCAGAAAGCGGATTCGGTTATCATGGTGAAGTATTTTTAAATTATTTTCACAAACGCAGAGGCAATCCTGACATACGGTTGTCATACGGCGATGTTAGTCTTTTAAGCGTACAAACCAACATCATGGAATCACGGAGGGGTGCATGAACTCACCTGAACTAATTCAAGTTACTTCCGAAAATTATCAATCCTTTGCTTTTTGCGGATATAAAAATCCCAAGCGTCCCGGCTACTCCGAGAAGACCCATTGGTTGCTTGAACGGTTCAAAGAAGGCTTGCAGGTTTGGGTTGTGCAAGCCGGCAAAGATGGCACGCAAGGAATGATTGAGTACGTGCCGGGGAAATACTGCTGGCGTCCCCTGGTTGCGGAGAATTGCATGGTGATTCACTGTCTTTTCATGGGGTTTAAGAAAACCTACAAAGGGCAGGGCTGGGGGACACGACTTATTCAACAGTGTGAAGCCGATGCCAAAAGGGAGAAACTCGCAGGTGTGGCCGTGGTCGTGCGCGAAGGAGCCTTTATGGCCGATGAAAGCATTTTTGCCAAACTAGGGTATGGGGTGGTGGACCAAGCGCCACCGGATTTCAAACTCATGGCCAAAATGTTTTCACCGAAGGCCGTTCTGCCCAAGTTCAGCCCGGGGTTGAACAAGGTGCCGAAAGCCTGGGGGGAAGGGTTGGTGATCCTACGTGCCGATCAGTGTCCGTACACCGTGACCAATGTCAAAGAAATGGTTGATGTTGCCAAGACGCGATTTAAACTCACTGCAAAGGTTATTACAATAACCTCCGCCGCTAAAGCCCAACAGATACCGAATCCTTTCGGAACCTTTGCGGTTATGTACAATGGCGAGATCGTGGCGCATCATCCGATTAGTGCAACGCGCTTTGGGAACATTATGGCGAAATGCACGGCTGTGAAATAAGGATTCCCTTCAATGTGATTTTGTAGTAAGTATGTGGCAGGTTTTTTCGCGACATTTGACACAACAGATCTCGTATCCCTTTTAAGTTGTCATAACCTCATTCAACTACTGGCTTCAGAGGACCGCAGATGCTCAACAAGACAGTCGCCCTACTTACGTTGCTCATATCGGGCTTTTACCTATATTCACTGGTTCTGCATATACTGCACCCCGAGGATAACTTCGGATATACTCGGATGCTCATGTTTGTTTGGGTCGCCACGCTGATGTTGGTCCCCATGTTAGGGTTGATCGGTTTTTATACTTGGCCGGGCCTGGTTCAGATGACGCAAGGCCTGTTGACCAAAGGTGCTTCGGGCTGGGCTCAGGCGGCGGGGATCTGGTTCTTGCTTACTGTATTGCCTTTGGGAACCATGGTGATCGTTTGGTTCTGTATGGATTTGAAGTTTGGAAGTTTGTTTTTACTTTTTTTTGTACCCTTGGTTATGCGGTTACTCTTTTCGGATTCACAAGCATTCAAGGTTGCAGCCTTGACTCAGGCCGTACTTTTCTTTGGTTCCATCTTTGCCGCCTTGGCGATTTTGCGTCTGCTTGCCCATTTTCAAATCGACAGTGGGGCGTATGCCCGTAGCGTCTTGGCCGTACGTCCTGATTGGAGTGATGCGGCTATGCTCTTTTTTTCGGTCACACTGCTGGCATTGGGAAATCAAGTGATTGAGTTCACGCATGCGTTACTGGCACTGTTAGGAAAAAAGTAAACTATACAAGGTTGGTCAGCCAAGAACAGCACTTGGAACCTACGATCTATTGCCAGGACAATTCAAACAAACAGTATTGATCGCCTCGGGCAAGGCATTTGGGATGTTCGCATTTACAATGTTTAGCGCCGGCGTGCGTTAGAAGTTCTTTCATAAAAGGCACCGATAGATGTTCATGATTGAGTGGCAATCCCGGGAACTCCGTCAACCTAAGTGTGGCGGCTCCGGGTGTCACGGAAGTGGCTTCAAGTTTTCCTGTATCAAAATAACGTCCCCAAATAGTTGGCGCTTTCTCAATAAGCTTTTCGGGTTTGGAAAATTTGAGCAAAAGTTTATAAAAGCCATTGATCTGCTTAAGGGCGATGTGTCGCATGAGTTCGTCGGCAAAAGTGAAGTCGCCCCGCCCTAACACCTTGTCCTGCGCGATCAGGTGGTGCATGACCACGTTGAGGTCAATCCAGGAAATAGGCATCAAGGTCCGGGAAAAGAGTACTTGGCAATCTTCCGGAGTCAAGGCAGCTTTGATTTTTTCGATGGCGTCAGGACCGTATTTCTCCAGAACGTACTCATTGGCATCAATCACACTAACCGCTTTAAATTTCGCCATGGCTCACCTCGGGGTCAGTAATAGAAGGAGTGCAACCTAAAACAAAATATGGATTAAGTATAGAACATAAATAGAAATATTCCAAATTTCAATATGGTTAAGATGTGTTTTTTAGAGCCGAAAAGGCCAACGTCATGATGCACAATCCTTAAGTTCATGTGAAATTCTATGGTTCCTCCGGCGTTTATCGGGACGACGTACCGCCGCCTGCAGGAGGGCGTGGGCGATTAAATCCTTCCTTGACAAAATTATGGTTTTTCTGTTAAATTCAGAACGTTCAGAAATAAATGAAACATAGGAAGTGCCATCATGGCAAAGGTAATGTTGATCTATCCTCCGGGTCGGGCGTATCAACGCGGGGAGGATCGCTGTCAGGCGAATGTTGAGGATTCCTCCACGGCGTCTGTTCGCGCGTGCAATGATTTGGGCTACGCGTCGGCCCTATTGCGGCGTGCCGGGCATACCGTGTTCTTGAGGGATTACCAGACAGAGAAGAAAGGCCGGGAAGAACTTTTGGCGGATTTTACGCGTTTTCGCCCCGATGCCCTGTTTCTCAGCATTACCAACGCCACCATCTTTGAAGACTTAAGCCTGGTTGAAGCTCTAAAACAGGCAGCTCCGGAACTCATGATCATGCTCAAAGGCGCGTTGTTTTTTGATCCGGACCAAGAACTCCTGGAACAACTTGATCTCTCGCACGTGGATTACTTAATCGGCGGCGAGAGTGATTTTATGGTGGATCAATTGGTGACGGCGCACTTCCGGCAGGATCCGCCGCTGGAATCGATTCGCGGCATTTTGTTTCGAAAAGATCAGCAATGGCAGAGGACCTCGTTTGCAGAATGGGAAACAGACTTGGATGTGTATCCGTTTCCTGATCGCACTCGAATGCCGAACCACCTGTATGTACGCCCCGATACCGGAGAGCCTCAGGCCACCATTGCTACATCGCGGGGGTGTCCGGCATCCTGCATCTATTGCCTTACTCCTAGGATTTCCGGCAAGCGTCTGCGACTACGTTCGTCACACGCCATAGTGGCTGAACTCATGGAATGCTATCAGCACCATGGGATTCGGGATTTTTTCTTTAAATCCGATACCTTTACGTACGATCCCGCGTGGGTTAAGGATCTTTGTGAACGGATCCTGAGATCGCCGCTGGCGGGCAAGATCCGTTGGGTGGCCAATTCGCGGGTGAAGCCCCTGGCGTTGGAAACCTTGGAGCACATGAAGGCGGCCGGATGTTGGCTGGTGGCATTTGGGTATGAATCCGGCAGCCGAGAGACACTGGTGAAAATTAAAAAAGGCTCACGTTTGGAAGATAACCTGCAGGCCGCGCGTTTTGCCAAAAAGGCAGGACTCCAGACTTTGGGTTTTTTCTTAATCGGCTTACCCTGGGAGGACTGGACTCATTTGGAGGCCACGCGCCAGCACATGTTGGCCTTGAATCCGGATTTTGTTGAAGTTCATTTGGCCTTGCCGTTCTATGGGACAGAGCTGTATTCATTGGCCCGGACCGAAAGATTGATCGATGAAACGGTTTTAGGGCGGGATTATTTCCAAGCACCACCCATAGGGACGCATTACCTTTCCCGAACGCAATTGCACGTATTTCGCACCCAGATCTTGCGTGCGTTCTACACCCGTCCCAGCTATCTGCTAAGAAAAATACTGGCTGCGGGTGGCCTACGGGTCTTGAAAAATTACCTTAGCTATGGGTTGAAGTTGTTTTCAGGGATGGCGGGTACAGCATCTGTGCTTGGATGCAAATAAGGAGGAATGTATGGCTACACCAAGTTTATCTTCATCCAACTCGGTTTTGGAGGTTATCGGCGCGCGGAGGAGTGTTCGTCAATTCACGGAGCAAGAGGTGTCCGACGCCGATCTCATGGCGCTTCTCAATGCGGCCAATCGTGCGCCCTCAGCGCACAACCAACAGTCCTGGCACTTTATCATCTTGCGTGGTCAAAAGAAGCAGGCGCTGGCAGACTTGATCAATCGCAGGCTGGATCGGTTTCCCCGGACCGCATCGGTATTGCTGCGTCTGGCGGCGCGTACCATTGTCAACGCTCCGGTGGTGGTGGCTGTGGTGAACACCGGCGAACTTATTGAGCACGGCAGCAAGCTTTTTCAAATCGAAGGTGCATCGGGGCATGATTTTTTTAGGACCATGGAAATTCAAAGCTCGGCGGCGGCTGTAGAGAACCTCATGCTTGCGGCTACGTCCTTGGGATTGGCTTCGGTGTGGTTTGGCATTTTGTATCTGCTCAAAGACGAGGTCCTCGCCTTGTTGGGGGAAGCGCAGGGTGAATTCATGGCCGTCATACCGGTGGGGTATCCAGTACGCACAACCCGGGGACCGGCGAAGCGATCGGTGGAAGAGTTGATTCGAGTGTTGGAGTAAGCTGGTTGTTTGAGTCTGTCCAGTGGCTGCACAGCATGATTGAGCACGCTGTGAGGAACAAAAAAATGATTGTATCTGAATAGCAAAAGATTTAAACTTTTGAAGTAAATGCAAAGAACACCGAGTACGTTACCCAGGTTACATATCGATTTTTCGAGCTTAATCAAGTGAAACATGCAAATGCAAAAATAAAGGCTAGCTGAAAGAAGGGTGTGAGAAGCCAGTGCTTTTTTGATTTATCGTAAAGGTTGATGCGCAAAGCAGGGTGGAAAATGGAATGTATCAGATCAGCGCTGATTTTAGACGAGATCGTCTAGAACAGAAAGTTGGTGTGCAATGCATGATAGCGCTTCACACGATGCGTCTATTCCATTTGACTTATTCAATCCGAATGAGTTTAGCAATCTGCTTTTCAAGGATGCTTTGGATGCCCTGTTTGTTGCTCAACCCAACGGACGAATAATTGCCGTCAATGACTTAGGTATAACGCTCTCCGGGTATTCGCGGGAGGAACTTTTCAAGGGAACGATTGCCGATCTAGGTTTTTCTGAACTTCCAACCCAGAAACAAAAAATTCAAGGACGCTGGTTTGCGTTTCCGAGCAGCACTTTCCGTCCTAAAAATGGCAGCGTGTACCCCGTCCACGGGTATGTATGGGGCTTGGCCAATGGGGGGACAGTCTGGCGTGTTTGCGCAGTCCCCGAGCCCACGCTCTCAAGCAACCTGGAAAACGATCCCGCAGGCAGCAGTATGGCTGATAAATATAGGATTGTTGCTGATTTTACCTACGACTGGGAAACGTGGCTGGATACGACCGGGGCCTTTATCTATGTTTCTCCCGCATGCGAGCGAATAACCGGCTATTCCGCCAATGAATTTATTCAAGACGCGACCTTGTTCACGAAAATTGTGCATGAGGATGAACGTGCGATGGTTGAAAGACATTTTTCTGAGACGTTGGAAGGCCTGCACACCAGTACTCAATTGGATTTTCGAATTAAAGCTCGTGATGGAAGCGAACACTGGATTGAACATATTTGCCAACCTGTGTTTGGTTCGGATGGAACTTGGCTCGGTTATCGGGCCAGTAATCGGGAAAGCACTGATCGCAAACGCAATGAGGAAATCGTACGCCGCATCAATCGTGAACTGCGTGCCATTAGTGATTGTAACCAAACACTTTTACGTGCGGTAGACGAGCAGACGCTGCTTAACGATATTTGTAAGATTATTTGCGATGAAGCGGGTTATCGCATGGCGTGGGTGGGATTTGCCGAGCAAGATGTGGGGAAGACCATACGCCCCGTGGCCTGGGCAGGGGTTGAGAGTGGGTACATCGCCAACGCTAAACTCACTTGGTCCGAGGCGGAAGAGCGCGGTCGAGGACCTGCCGGCATGGTCATTCGAAACGGTGAAACCGTTTATGTTCAGGACTTTTCCACCGATCCGCGAATGACACCATGGCGGGAAAATGCGTTTAAGCGAGGGTATCGTTCGGGAATCGCACTTCCGCTTAAAGATGAAAAGGGTTATGTTTTCGGTGTGCTTATGATCTATTCCTCCGAGGTCGCGGCCATCACGGAGCCTGAGATCCGTCTTTTGGGAGAATTGGCCGGAGATTTGGCGTTCGGTATTACAGCGATGCGGATACGTGAAGATCGGCAGTGCATGGAACGCGCGTTACAGGAGAAAGTAAAACACTCTCATGCCCTGTTGCGGCTTTCTAAGGCTTTGGAGTTAGCGCAAACCTATACAGAGAGCCTAAACAAGGCGCTCGAAGAAGTGAAGCAAGTACTCGGGTATCAAAGCTTGTGGGTGTATCTTCTTTCGGAAGACAAGACTCATTTCAAGGCTTTGACAGCCAGTGGGAAAATGAGCGAGACGGTTATGTCCGAGGAATGGACGGCTACGCTTCCGATTAAAGACGATCGTTATCTTGAGGCACTGGCGGCATCCATGGAGCCCCTGGTGATTGAGGATGCACGCACCGATGCCCGTTTGAATCAAGCTCTTGTTGCCAGTCTAAATATGCGTACCGTGGTGAATTTGCCTGTGTTTGTTCTGGATCAAAAAGTGGGGGTGGTAGGGACAGGAAGTTTTGGGGAAGAGGGGGTGCGTGTACCTACCCCGTCGGAATTAGCGTTTCTGGCGGCGCTAGCAAGCCACTTGGCAGTATCGCTGGACAGGATCCGATTGCACCAGGAGAGGCGTCGTGCAGAAGAGGAAGTACGCGCAAGTGAAGCAAAATACCGAACCCTTTTCGAGGAATCATTCGACGGCCTTTTCATCACATCACCCAACGGAAAAATACTGGACATGAATAAAAAAGGCATTGCCATGTTTGGATACACTTCCAAAGAAGAGATTTTAAGTTTGGAATTGGAGCGGGATGTGTATGTGTATCCGCCGGATCGAAAATGGATTCTTGCCATGGTGAATACCCGTGGAACGGCTGAGTATGAGGTCAGTGTTAAGAGAAAAGATGGCTCGAAAATGATAACGCACTGTGCGTTGTCTGCCGTGAAGGATGAGCAGGGTACGGTGGTACACTACCGGGGAATCATTCGTGACATTACAGAGAAAAAACGTGCAGAGGAAGCCTTGCTTGCCAGTGAGATCAAGTTGCGTAGCATTGTGGACAACATTGGAATCGGGGTGGCGCTTATCAGCCCGCGTATGGAAGTGTTGGAACTCAATCAACAGATGAAAGCGTGGTTTCCACTGGTGGAGCCACAGAGGTGTCCCAAATGCTTTCAGGCGTTTAATCTTCCCCCTCGTGAGGGCATCTGTGAGTACTGCCCTACTGTGAAAACCTTGCTCGACGGACTGGTGCACGAAGCTTTAACCCAAACCCCCTCGGGAAACCGCATACGTAACTTTCGGGTTGTGTCCTCTCCCATCCGTAATACCCAAGGGGAAGTGACCGCAGCCATTGAGTTGGTGGAAGATATCACAGAGCAACGGTCGTTGGAGGCACAGTTGCGGCAAGCTCAAAAAATGGAATCCATTGGTCGGTTGGCGGGTGGTGTGGCGCATGATTTCAATAACAAATTGACCGTGATTCTCGGGGAATTGGAACTGGCGTTCATGGAAACATCTCCGACGGCGCCCATCAATGGTTACCTACGGGCGATTGAGAAAGCCGGCCAACAATCGGCTGAACTTACTCGGCAACTTTTGGCATTTGCACGCAAGCAGACCATTGCTCCCGTGGTGTTGGATCTCAATTCCGCGGTAACGAACATGCTCAACATGCTCCGCCGGCTCATTGGTGAGGATATTGAGTTAACCTGGGTGCCGGCCTCCCAAGCATGCTTGGTTAAGATGGATCCTTCCCAGATTGATCAAATTCTTGCTAACCTATGTGTTAATGCCCGCGACGCCATAACCGGTGAAGGCAAAGTCCTTATTGAGACGGAGCTCTGCCAAATAGAGGAGGAGTACTGTGTCAACCATCCTGGTTTTTCACCGGACAGATATGTACTCTTGACGGTTAGTGACAATGGGTGTGGCATGGATGAGGAGACGCAGGGAAAAATCTTTGAACCGTTTTTCACCACCAAGGAGTTGGGTAAGGGGACTGGACTCGGCCTCGCCACAGTGTATGGGATAGTGAAACAAAACGATGGGATCATCAATGTGTACAGTGAACCGGGGAAGGGCACTACGATGAAGATTTATTTTCATAACCACGCCTGCGTGACGGAAGGTGTGCATGTTGGAAGCGGCACGGCAGAAACACTACTCGTAAAAGGCAAAGAGACGGTGCTCCTAGTGGAGGATGAACCGGGAAGTTTGGCCCTGTGCCAAAAGATGTTGGAAAAATTGGGGTATCAAGTGCTAAGCGCGGATACGCCCAGCAAAGCCATTCGGCTTGCGGAAAATCAAAATATAAAAATAGATCTGCTTATGACAGATGTGGTCATGCCCGAGATGAACGGCCCCGAGTTGGTAAAAAGAATAACGCCATGTTCACCCCACGTCAAGGCCTTGTTCATGTCCGGATATACCGCCAACATCATTGCGCATAAAGGGATTTTGGACGGTAACGTTCATTTTATTCAGAAGCCATTCACCTTGAAAGATCTCGCGATTCGCGTGCGTGAAGCGCTGGAGGATTGAGTGATGCGGTGGGTATGTCTGATGGGGATTTTCCTCTTGGCTTTTTCTCAAAACGCAATGACCCAAGAGGCGTCTGATGAAACCTGGGCTTTCGGACAGCTACGAAAGTGGGCGGACCACCACCCTTGGGACGGAGACACAGCCAGTGGTGTGCGAGGACATAAGGAGATCCGTCCTACTGATCCATTGTTTAAAACATTATCCAGTCAATTTAGCTGGAAGAGTGGTCTCGTCGCTGAAGTTATGCCACCGGCGGTTCCTTATGGAAAATTGGTATGGTGGGATATTGAGGGGCAGGGTACAAAGTATATTGTTTTTGCCGGAGGGGCATCACCCGACCCGTATTGTGTAATCTTCAAACGTATCGGCAACCAATGGCATGTCTGGCAAGAGTGTAAGGGAAGATTGCTTTCGATCTTTGGGCAGGAGAAGGATGTGGTTTTGGTTTTGGCATTGGATGGTTATGGAATCGAACGTGAGAACGGCATGGTATTACGAGTATGTCCCCCTGGGGAGCGCCGAGACTTCTCGGAGGTGATCTTTCGTTGGGTGGGTGATCTGCACGGGCTTGCAGCGCACGGCAAAGCAACGACGTGCACCACCCTCAGGCCCACCGCGTTGCGCACCAGTCCGCAGCAAATTGATGTTCCTGAGGAAAGCGGTATGGGTTTTGACTGGCCGGGAAACCTCTACCAACGGTTTGCTCAGGGGGCTGCAGGTTGGCAGCTGGAGACAACCCGTAATGCGCAAGGTGAATTGTGGTCGATGGTTGTATTTTCTGCACCACCACCAACCCTCAACGAGACACTTTTGAAGGCAATGCATTCGCCATTGCAGGTTAAACGACCGGTTTTGACCCAGCGCATAGTGAAGACAACGTTTATTGTTGGCTGGGTTAAAAGTGAGGACGTTAACGAGGAGTGACACATTCAGGAAACCCATGGTTTTCCTGAAAACAAATGCCATCGCGTTTTTACCAGGTTTCGAACCTATGCTTTGTTTTTTGAATGCAGTTGTGTCATTGAAAATCGAAAAGTCCTTTCTATAAAAGTAGAAATATATATAACCAAAGATATTACTTTCTTCACTGTCCATCCACTCGAAGCATTTTTCGTTTGGCCTTGTAAACAAAGGATGTCTGCTATCCCGTTGCCTGGGCATAGTTTATGCATCCAGAATCATTAAAGTGCGACCCTTCATGAAAGGGGGGATCATAAAAGGAAGGGGCGACTTTAATTTAACCGGGAGAGTGCATCATGAATGTTAAACTAGGCATAGTTGGAAGTATTGTTATCGCGTTGATGTTAACCGGGTGCGGAAAGAATAATCCGATAGCACCCAAGGGCAATTCGGCAGAATCACCGACAAAATCAGCCAACACCTTGCGTCCGGGGGGCGTGATTTATGAGGCGCGCTTGGGTGGCACACCAACCATTAAGCCGTGGTATTGGACCGATGCTCAGGATGTTCCAGGCTACAATGCCTCCATCCGCACCATAGCCAACGGGCAAAGTGCGTATATCAAAAGGGTCAATGAAGGCACTTGGGGCAAAGTGGCAACCTTTCCCATTGCCTTCGCCAACACGGTCAATGCCACGGTAAAGGTGCGGCTTTTGGTCCCAAGTCATTCGGAAAGTGTTGCCTGGAAACTGGTGGTTCAAGAGCAGGGCGGGCAATGGCGCAATTGGGTACTTAGGGACAGTTCGGGAGATACAGGTTATGTGGAAAGCGATTTGACGTCCATCTTAGCTGAGGTAAATTCAGGGAGTGGTTCGTTCACCCTGGAGATCGTGGTGGAAGGTGCAGAGGATCAATACATTGAAGTCGCTGAACTTTATGTGTATAACGCTTGCGTACCGCTGCCCACCGCCACTGAGATTCACTACTGGGAAGAATATTTTTCCTACTACATCGCGAACCAAGGGCATACGGCAGGGTGGTTTGATGAGACCACGAATCCTGGATTTCATGCCATCATTGAGAACGTTGAGCACCGGAAGGGTCATATTCATGGGGACCCTGTTTTGGGCGGCAAGGTGATGTCGCCGGTGATTCCCTGGAATACCGAGCATTGCCGGCGCGTGCAAATTGGCGTGGCCGATCCCAATGCCTGTTTTACCGTGTGGATCCAAGAGCAAACCGGGCAGTACCGTCAGTGGCAAGTACCGGTCTTCTATGTCACCGGAGGGAATTATTTCCAAGCGGAT
Source organism: uncultured bacterium (assembly GCA_964604705.1). Classification (GTDB taxonomy): domain Bacteria; phylum Oederibacteriota; class JAAXVQ01; order JAAXVQ01; family JAAXVQ01; genus JAAXVQ01. Next base: position 180,166 of record CAZSAP010000003.1, on the reverse strand, counting down.
ATATCTTCAGTGCCGTTGGCTGCCGGGACGCCTTTCTCCCTGACCATTGCCGATGTCTTTGGGGATATTTGGATACAGAACCGTATCAACATCAACTGATCTGAACGGTTTGGAAACCCCAGGGTTCGGACAGATCGGCCGCAAGCAGCAGGGCGGATCTGTTCGAACTCTGGGGTTCGTTGGGCGGTGATGAATTGAACTAGAGTGGAAAGTGTGTTTGGTTGATTATGGGAGTAAATGCAGCTTTGTGTTTAGTGATAAGGTTTATGAAAAGAGCTTGTTTGGCATGTCTATAAGGCATATTATCCTTCTAATCGTTTGAATTTCCGGGTGAGTTCATTTCTGCAGCAGAAGCAGAATCGGTAGTCGGTCTTCAACTAAGGTCTATTGCCGGGACATCTGGGGGGCTTATGAATACATTATTAAAGCTATTCAGACGTATCGTACGGCTGCTAGGTAGGAAGCGTTTTGACGAGCGCTGCCAAACAAGGATGGAAACTGAAATGTTTCCTTCCTTGTATGATCGTTCCTTTCTTCCCTTTAGTGATCCAAGTATGTATAAGCGTGTAGGATATCGCTCGATTCATCCTGATTTTAAAAAGTTGAGAATTTTGATTATTGACGGGGACGAAGATGTCGCTGGCGCGGAGAAATTCATTTTGGAGATACTGGGTTTCCCGGAGTGGAAGTCAAAGTTTAAGGGTCTTCAGGTTTGGGCAGTTTCAAGGGTTACAATGAACTATAAAAACTTGATTCGTGCTATTCAAGCCACTAAGCCTCACTTGATCCTTTCCGATACCATGCATCGTGGGCGCAACGGCTTTGAAAGCACGCACTATATTCATACCCAGATACGTCCTGAGATACCGGTTATAATCGTATCTGCCCGAACGGAGGAAACAGATATAATTAAGGGATTCGGGATGGGCGCCCGGGATTACATTCTTAAACCCTTTGAACCTGATGATTTTATTTGTCGGGTATTTGGTTTATTGGATAAAATAGGACATGAACGATTGTGTGAAATGTGGGAGTAACTATTTATAAAAGAGACTTGGTTATCAAAACTTGGGGGTAGAGTGAATTTGAACCGGGGGAAGTTAATCGCTTATATTTTTTGTTCTGTTTTTATTGGATTAGGTTTCTGTCCAAGTGCGTTTGCGGCTTTCGAAGAGCTTTTTCCTATTGAGAGTGATGCCCGTACTGCAGCGATAGGGTATAGCACTTTTGCTGCACCAAGTGAGAAGAATGAATTTAATCTTTTCAATCTTGGAAATCCGAGCGGCGCTGTTTTTTTGCCTGTCGAAAATCGGCTGGATTATGGGGTGCGCAGGCATGAAGATGACGCTTGGCCTTCACAAGCAAATATAAAATTAGCCGGGACTGGAGGCGCCTACCAAGGCGTGTTGCTGCGCCCTAGTTCCCAAGCTGTTTTTCAGATTGGATCTACGGCTGAGACATACACCCACACCTATGGGGACTCCCGCTTTTATGAGGGGCAGCGCGTGCATGCTTTGGCAGCAGGTAGTTTGCTGGGCGCTTACGAAGTTATCCCGGGGTTGGGTATAGGTATTAAATACCGGTATGCGCGGCCGGTTCAAGAGGTTTATTCGGATAAACAAATGCAGCAAGAAAGCGACTGGGAGTTGGGAATTGGGTACCAGTTTGAGGAGTCGCTAACATTTGGGATCAATGGTGGATACCAAAAAGGGAATCAAAGCAATAGTGTTCTTCAAGATGGATATTATATCCGGACTCGAATGCCAAACGGAAACTTGGTTCTAATGAGTGAGTCCTGGAGCATCATTCGAAGTACAGTAGAAACGACATTTGACCAACCGTACGGAGACATCCAGCTGGTGTATAAACCGTTTACAGCATTTTCTGTAATATGTATAGGTGAGTACCTACATGGTTATAAATTTGAACGAGTGCATCGTACATATAATTGGAAGCAAAGAGTTACGGGCACCGGAAACTCTGCAACCGACTATACGAGTAACTCAGCTAGCTCAAGTACAGATCAAACAGAGAACATAAGGGATATATACACTGTTTGGCCTATGGTGCAACTACGTTTTAGCACTTCTGAGGATACACGTTTGGATTTAGGTGTGCATTTCAAGTATGAATACATGACGGAGTCATATAAACGATATACGATTGCAAATGACCCTATTGTATCTGTAACTAGTTATGATGATGGCAAGGTAACCCAATCCAGCGCTAATAACTCTGTAGAAGAGTCCTATGGAATAACTTGTCAAAATGACTCTTATGAGTATGTCTTAGGCACATGGTCTTGGCACTCGCGAGAAAGAGAGTTTCTCATCGGTGGGCAATATGAACATCAAAAAAACTCTAATACTTTTTCTGTAGGCGGAGAATATTGGCTTTTTTCAGCCCTAGCGGTAAGGTTGGGAACACATATCTACAGTACCACGTTATCTCAAGCGAATACATATACAGCGGGATTGGGTTGGGAAGGAGATGGATACACGTTGAATTTTTCGTACAGCTGGTACGAACCGGGATATAAACTGTACGTGCAAAACATGGGGCTTGGGGTGACTGTGTACTTGTAAGTGGTTTATTCATGGGTGGAGTTTAATGGATATACATCCTTATTTGAACCGGAAAATTTATTTTTCCCTGTAAATCCAGGCTTTTTGGCTTTGGCCTTGACGCGGCCGGGGGCCAAGACTATAATCGCCCATTGCTTTTGATTGCCATGGGAGTCCTGTATGCGCCCTGATGTAAGCTTAAAACCCGATGGGCTCACGCCTAGGTTGCGTTCTCTAATCAACGACCTGGAACTACCTGCCGACACCAAAACGTTACTTCTAAGCGCCGAACCCCAAGCCGTATTGGTCTCCCCCAGCAACGGGTGCATGACCATCGACCTGTTTTCCAAGGATCTGCTGCCCAAAGCCGGGATGGAGATTGTGCGCAACGAGTTGACCAAGGCCTTGGGGAGCCCGGAAAACTTCCGCGTGATCTGGGATGTGCATTACCCCGAAGGGCGGGTCAGCCCGTATCAATACTTAACCGAACATTGGCCCGATGTGGTCGACTTGCTCTCGCGCGATGTCAACATGGCGGGAGCCTATCTTTCCATTGCCCGTTTCCGCAACGGCGACGGGAACCGCATCCGTATCTCCGTACCCAACGAGATGTCCCTCGCGGCCTTGCAACGCCGACAGGGCGACGAGACCCTTGCGCGGATCTTGAGTGAGCGCGTGGGCGCCAGCGTGAACGTGCGCTTTGAGATAGGCGATTGCGGGGAAGAAGTGCAGAAGCGCGAGGCGCTTTACCAGCAGCGCATCATGGCCGAACTGGCCAAGATTCAAGATGCCGAAGAAGCCGAGAGTGGCAATGTTCCCGCGACCCCGGGGAAACCCGCCGGTCCTGCCTGGCGGCCTGTCTACGGGCGCAAGGTGGCGTCGCCGCCCAAACCCATTATCGAAATCAAGGAAGAAGAAGACAACATCGTCATTGAAGGCGAAGTGATTTCCTACGAGTGCAAGACGCTGCGCACCGGACGCTTGCTCGTGCTCATGGACGTGTACGATAAGACCGGCACCATTGGCGCGCGTTTTTTCGTGGACGCAGGCAAGCAGCTGCCGCCCGAGCTCAAGCTGGGCACGTACACGCGCATGCGCGGGACCGTGCAGTTTGACAAGTACTCGCAGGACCTGATGCTCTTTGTGAAAGACATTGCCCTCGGCGATAAGCCCAAGCGCACGGACAATGCCACGGAAAAACGCGTGGAGCTGCACGCGCATACGCAGATCTCGGCCATGGACGGACTCACCAGTGTGGAAGCGTTGATTGCCCAGGCCGCGGCCTTTGGGCATCCGGCCATTGCCATCACCGATCACGGGGTGGTTCAGTCGTACCCCGAAGCGGCCAATGCGGCCGTGAAGCATAAGATCAAGGTGCTCTTTGGTATGGAAGGGTACTTGGTCGAGGACCACTGGGCCCAGGACAAGAACACCCGCCCGTATCACATCAGCATCATCATTGCCGAGGCCAAGGGCATCAAGAACATGTACCGCCTGGTCTCGGATGCCCACTTGAAACACTATTACCGCAATCCCCGCATTCCGCGTTCGCTGCTCAACCAGTACCGCGATGGTTTGCTCCTAGGTTCGGCCTGTGAGACCGGGGAGCTTTTCCGGCGCTTGCTTGACGGCATCAGCGAAGGGGACGCGGAGCGTATTGCGAAAAACTACGACTATCTCGAGATCATGCCGCGCGGGAACAACCAGTTTATGCTGCGCCAGGGCATCTTGAAAAGCGAGGAGGAATTGCTCGCGCTCAACCGGCGCATCTACGAGTTGGGCAAGCGGCTTGAGATTCCTGTCGTGGCCACCGGCGACGTTCACTTCCTGGACCCGGGCGACGAGGTTTTCCGCTCCATTCTCCAATCGGGCATGGGCTTTGAAGACGCCGCGCAACAGGCACCGCTCTACCTGAAGACCACCGACGAGATGTTGGAAGAGTTTTCCTACTTGGGTGAAGACGCGGCCTACGAGGTCGTGGTCACGGCACCGCAGGCCATTGCCAACCGCGTGGAAGCCATCCAGCCCATTAAGAGCACATTCCATCCGCCCAAGTTGAAAAACGCGGAGGCCGATTTGGAGAAAATGGCCGTGGATCAGGCCAAGGCGCAGTACGGCAATCCTGTGCCCGAGCCGGTGCTCACGCGCCTCATGCGCGAAGTCAAGAACATCAACGGGAACAACTATGCATCCCTGTTTTTAATTGCCCGCAAGCTGGTGAAAAAATCCATGGAAGACGGGTATCTCGTCGGTTCGCGTGGATCGGTCGGGTCCTCTCTGACCGCGACCATGCTGGGCATCACCGAAGTCAACCCGCTGCCCGGACACTATCTCTGCCCCAACTGTAAGTTTTTTGAGCTCGATCCCGAGCACCGGATCGGCGCCGACTTGCCGGACCGTGAGTGCCCCAAGTGCCACACGCTATTGACCAAGGACGGGTTCGACATTCCCTTTGAAGTCTTCATGGGCTTTAAGGGGGACAAGGTTCCGGATATTGACTTGAACTTTTCGGGCGAATATCAGTCCCGCATGCATAAGTACGTGGAAGAGATTTTTGACCGTGAGCACATCTTCAAAGCCGGGACCATTTCCACGGTCGCCGAGCGCATTGCGTACGGGTTTGTGAAAAAATATTTGGAAGAGCATAAGCTGGTCTTGCGCGAAGCCGAAGTCAACCGTCTCACGCGCGGGTGCACGGGGGTGAAGAAGACCACGGGTCAGCATCCGGGCGGGATCATGATCGTGCCCGAGGACCTGGAGATCTATGATTTTACGCCGATTCAGCACCCGGCCGACGATCGCGAGAGCGACATCATCACCACGCATTTTGACTATCACGCCATTCACGACTCGTTGGTGAAGCTGGATATTCTCGGTCACGACGATCCGACCTCGCTCCGCCGTTTGGGCGATTTGACGGGGTTGGATGTGCGTTCCCTGCCGCTGGACGATCCGGATACGATTAAGATTTTCTCCAGCGTGGAATCCCTGAAGGTGACGCAGGAAGAGATTGGCACGAACATGGGCACGCTGGGCATCCCTGAGTTTGGCACCGAGTTTGTCCGTCAGATGCTGGATATCACCAAGCCCAAGTCCTTCTCGGGCCTGGTGCGCATTTCCGGGTTGTCGCACGGGACCGACGTGTGGCTGAACAATGCCTCGGACCTCATCGCCGCCAAGACCGCGACGCTCGACTCGGTTATCTCGGCGCGCGACGACATCATGAACTACCTGATTTCCAAGGGCATGGAGCCCAGCTTGTCGTTTAAGATCATGGAGAACGTGCGCAAAGGCAAGGGCGTGGCTCCGGATCAGGAAGCGGAGATGAAGAAGGCCAATGTGCCCGAGTGGTACATTGAGTCGTGCAAAAAGATCAAGTACATGTTTCCCAAGGCGCACGCCGTGGCGTACTGCATTATGGCGTTCCGCATTGCGTACTTTAAGGTGCACCACCCGGCGGCGTTTTACACCAACTATTTCTCCCTCAATGCCGAGTCGTTTGACGCCGACTTGGTGGTGAAGGGACGCGAGGCCGTGGTGCAGCACTTGAAGGGCTTGAAGGGACGCGATGATCTCACGTCCAAGGAAAAGGATACGGCCGTGGTTTTGGAAGTGGTGCGCGAAGCCATGGCCCGCGGCATCACGTTCCGCCCGGTCTCACTCATGGACTCCGATGCGCGTTTGTTCACCATTACCGGGACCAACGAACTGCTCCCACCGCTGATTGCCTTGGCGGGTCTGGGGCTGACCTGTGCGGAACGCATTGTGGCCGAGCGTCCGGGGCGGCCCTTCCGGTCGGTTGAGGATTTGTCCCGGCGTACCGGGGCCAACAAAAACGTGGTGGAGATCCTTACTCAACACGGCTGTCTGGGCATCCTGCCCAAGACCGACCAAGTCTGTCTGTTTTAAATCTTTTTAAAAGAGATGGGCGTGCCGGCGTGGGTTCTCTTCTTTTTTTTTGGAAAAACGTCTTCATGTCTCGCTGAAGGACGCATGCGCACATCGGCCTTAACGTGCTCTCTAAGTTTAAACACTCGTCCCATTGTGTAAACGCGTGCCAGGACGTGACAGCGTAGCATGCTTCACTCTTTCGGGGGCGGGCATAGGCGACGTTTTTCAAAAAAAAAAGAAGAGAACCCACGCCGGCACGCCCAAAACTCAGGTCCATCGAAGTTTGAACAGTTTAACGAAAAGGAGATATAAGATGAACGTCGTAGCTTTTAGCGGCAGTGCGCGCAAGGACGGCAACACCGCGGTTATGATCCGCCGGGTGTTCGAGGAGTTGGAGAAGGCGGGAATAAAGACCGAATTGGTACAGTTGGCTGGAAAAACCATTCGCGGCTGTACCGGGTGCGGCACATGTGGGAAGCGCAAAGATCAGAAGTGCGTGATGAATGACGATATCGTAAACGAGTGCGTGGCCAAGATGGCGGCGGCCGACGGGATCATCCTCGGGTCCCCGGTTTACTTTTCGGATGTGACCTCGGAGATGAAAGCGCTCATAGACCGCGCCGGCATGGTGGCCCGTTCCAATGACTACTTGTTGAAGCGCAAGGTAGGAGCGGCCCTCGTGGCCGTGCGCCGAGCCGGAGCCATGCACGCGTGGGACAGCCTGAACCATTTTTTCACCATTGAGCAGATGATCATTCCCGGTTCGAGCTATTGGAACGTGGGCATCGGGCGCGAGTCCGGCGCCGTAGCGCAGGATGAAGAGGGCATGAAGACCATGCAGGTGCTGGGCGAGAATATGGCGTGGTTGCTGAAGAAGCTGGCGTAAAGAGTACAAGCCACGAGTGGAGTTCACAAGCTCGAATGAGCTTTCTCGAAATTCGACTCTAGATTATTTAAGGATTATCTATGTCCAAAGTGGATCTCGAACATGTCTGCGCGCAGCTTTCCACGCATCCGTCCGTCGTAGGGCGGGCGAAGTTTTTCAACTCTGCGGTCCTGTTGCCTCTGGTGGCGCGGGACGGGGAGTATGACGTGGTGTTTGAGAAGCGTTCGGCGCAGGTGCGTCAAGGCGGAGAGGTGTGCTTTCCGGGCGGGAAGATTGAGCCTGAGTGCGACGCCCACTCACAGGCCACGGCCGTGCGGGAGACATGCGAGGAACTGGGCGTGGACCCGGCGCGGATTCACGTGTTGGGCGCCCTCGGGACCTTGGTGACGGCCATGGGTGTGGCCGTGGATGCGTACGTAGGAACCCTGGATATTTCAGGCGTAGAGGCCCTCGCGATTCAAACCAGCGAAGTCGCTGAAGTCTTCACGGTCCCGCTGCGCTGGTTCTGCGAACATCCGCCCCAGACCTATCACGCGCGCTTGGACATACAGCCCTCCGCGACCGATGATAAAGGCCAGAATGTGGAACTGTTTCCGGCCGCGCGCCTGGGGTTGCCCGAACGCTACACGCGTCCGTGGGGCGGGAAAGTGTATCCGATTTATGTGTACGAAACCCCGCAAGGGGTGATCTGGGGCATTACCGCCGAGTTGTTGCATGAGTTCGTGCGTAAGATCGTAGGCTAGTTGGGACGTCAGACCACGCGTACTTCTTCTTCCAAGTCGTAGTTGTGTTTTTCCTTCACCTTGTTCTTCACGTAGGCAATCAGTTCGATAATCTCCTCGGACTTGGCCGAGCCGCTGTTGATGATGAAGTTGGCGTGCTTGTCGTAGACTTTTGCACCGCCAATGGCGTAGCCTTTCAGGCCGCACTCTTCGATCAGTTTTCCGGCCGGGGTGTTGATGGCATAGGCGTTTTTGAAAATGCACCCGGCCGACGGGTAGAGGAATTGGCCTTTTTTCTGGCGGTCGTCGAAATTTTTACGGGTCTGTGCTCGGATGACGCCCGGATCGCCGGGGGTGAGCAAAAGTTCCATGTCCACGATGACGTAGTGTTCATGTTGGAAGATCGAGTCTTTGTAGGCAAAACGGCATTCGGGAGCCGAGAGCGTGAGCCAGGTCCCGTCGGGCTTGAAGGCCGTGACCGACTTGACCACGTCGGCGTACGAGTGCCCGTAGCACTTGGCGTTCATGTACACGCCTCCTCCCAAGGTGCCCGGAAGTCCGGAGGCCCACTCAAACCCGGTTAGCCCCAGTTTCATGGTGACCGAGGTCAGGTCCGTGTTCATGGCCCCCCCCTGGGCCTTGATCAGGCCTTCGGGTGTGGCCGTGATGCGGCGCATTTGCCGGGTGGAGATAATCACCCCGGGGAAGCCTTCGTCCCGAAAGAGGACATTCGAGCCGCCGCCCAAGATAAACACCGGCAGATCCAGTTCCCGGGCTTTCAGCCAAGTGGCGCGCAAGGTCTCGCCCGAGGTGGGACGACAGTAAAACCGGGCGGCTCCGCCCAAGCGGAAGGTGCACTCGCCGCTTAGGGGATGGTTTTCCAGGACCTCCCCGCGGGAGGCCTGGGTTAATTGCTGCAGAATCAGGGTTGGATTGGTCATGGATCACCTGCTGGTTGCCAACTTCGGGTCCGCCAGGCGCGTAGCCTCGCGATTAATCTTGCCAAGCTTATGCAAACTCACGTCGAAAAGCAACTGCTTTGTTCAGGAAAAATAAGCCGAAACCCGGCGTTTGCCCACTCGGCCGAGGGAAGGCCACCTCTACCTATTTATAGTGCTTTTTTTGCTTGCCCGTTTTGAAGGGTCTATGCTAAAGTTGCCTCACGATTAAACCCTTTAAAGAGTGGGGAGCTTTATGCCCACTCTTTTTATTTACATGAAAAAGCGCCTTAACTGAAGTATCGGCACATCGGGTGGCGGGGGTTAAGGTGAGCGTCAAAGGAGAATGGTATGAATTTGCAACTGATTGAAATGATGCGTCAAATCGAGCGATCCCGGAAGGTGGACAAGGAAGTTCTCATTGAAGCCATCCGGGCGGCCTTGATTTCAGCGTCACGCAAGAATAACGGCGCAGCCCAGGATATCCGGGTGGTCTTCAATGCCGAGACCGGTGATTTGGTCGCGTTGGTCAAGAAGATCGTCTCGCCGGAAGTGAAAGAACCCTGGCGCGAAGTGACCTTGGACGAAGCGCGCCGGACCCGTTCCGATGTGCAAATGGGCGACGAGATTGAAATGACCATGGCCCCCTCGGAGTTTGGTCGCATTGCGGCCCAGACCGCCAAGCAGGTGGTGGTGCAGCGCGTGCGGGAGTCTGAGCGGAATGCGATTTTCGAGGAATTCATGCGCCGTCAAGGCGAGATCATCAACGGCGTGGTTCTGCGGATTGAGCAGCGCAACGTGATTTTGGACTTGGGCGATACCGAAGCGGTGTTGCCGGTTCGTGAACAGGTGCCGCGTGAGTTTTACCAGAACGGGGACCGCGTCCGCGTTCTGATTTTGGATGTCCGCAAGACCAGCCGGACGCCCCAGGTGATAGTCTCACGCTCGCATCCGAACCTGATCAAGCGTCTGTTTGAGACCGAAGTACCGGAAATTTCCGACGGCACCGTGGAGATCAAGGTCGTGGCCCGTGAAGCCGGCTCGCGTTCCAAGATTGCCGTGCTGTCCAAAGACAAGAACGTGGATCCCGTGGGCGCCTGCGTGGGCATCAAGGGGGCGCGTGTGCAAGCCATTGTGCGCGAGATCCGCGGTGAAAAAATCGATATTATTCCTTACTCGGAAAACATTGCCGCCTTGTTGGAAGCCGCGTTGCAGCCGGCCAAAGTGGTGAAGGTGGAAGTTTCCATGGTCGGCGACCAGGCCACGGTGGTGGTGCCCGACGATCAGCTCTCGCTGGCCATTGGCAAGAGCGGGCAGAACGTACGTTTGGCCGCCAAGTTGACCGGACGCCGCATTGACATATTGAGCGAAGGGCAGCGCCAGGAAGAGTTGCGCAAGAAAGCCGAAGAGGCCTTCTTGAAGTCGGCGCCGCCGTTGGAAGAGATTGTCGGACTCGGGGCCAAAAACGCCGAGAAGCTGAAAGCCGCCGGCTACAACGATGTGGTTTCGCTCAAGGGCATTACCCTCGAGCAGCTGACGGAGATCCCGGGCATTGGCGCCAAGACCGCCGAGAAGATCATGGGCGTGGTGGAGAGCTATTTCCCGCCGGTGGAAGCCCCGAAGAAGGCCACCACGGCCGCCGAATTGTTTGCCGGTTTGGGTGGAGAGACCGTTGAGAAGAAGGATCGTGATGAGAAGGTCATGGCCGCGCGGGATTTGTTCGCCGGCTTGGATGAAGCCGTAGCCGCGCAAGCGCAGGAAGAAAAAGACGAAGCCGAAGCCGAAGCGGCGGGGAATGTCGCACCCGACGTTGCGGAAGAGGTGACCGAGGAAGCACCGGCGGAAACGCCTGCGCCTCCCAAGGTTCGCAAGAAACGCACAAGCGCGTAACGTACGCGTGATTGGACCGTAGGAACAGACGAGCATGACCAAACTATAACTTATTGACTCGAAAGCAGTGTTTATCAGGTCAGACTTCGATCAGGGAAGAGGGTGTAAGGAATGAATCAGAAAGTACGCGTGTTCGAATTGGCGAAAGACCTAAAATTGACCTCGAAGGAGCTCGTGGGCGAGCTTAAGAAGATGCGCATAGAGGTTAAAAGCCATATGAGCGTGCTCGAAGATGAGACCGTGGCTTACATCAAACGGCACTGGGGAGAAGACGAGATCCATGACGACGTCATGGTTCCCGGCATGGTTGCACCTCCGCCACCTCCCCCGCCGCCTCCGGCCCCGGTCGCACCGCCTGTCGCCGCGCCTGCTCCTGTGGTGGAAGCGCCGGTGGCTTCGGCCGCGCCTGCGGCTCCGGTTTCCGAGCCCCGCGTGGAAGAGAAGTCCGCCAGCAAACCCAAATACGAGAACCGGCGCAGCTCGACGCCGATTGTGATTCCCGATACGTACGTTGAACCGGTACGTCCGGAACTGCCGCCGGATTTTGTGGAAGAACCCAAGTCGCAGAAGGATAAGAAAAAAGGGCATCATGAAGCGCCTGCGGCCCCGGCTCCGGCTCCGGTGCCTGTGAAGGAAACCGTGGTTGAGGAATTGCCGGTTCTGAAAATGCCCAGTTCCGCCACCGTGGGTGAGGTTGCGGCCAAGTTGGGCATCAAGGTGACCGAACTGATTAAGAAGCTTATCGGGCTGGGTGTGTTCGCGACCATCAATCAGCGCCTGGATGCAGACTCGCTGGAAATCCTGCTGGTCGAGTACGGCTACCGGCTCGAAGTGGAAGAAATGTACGGAGAAGACTTGTTGGCTCAGGAAGAAGAAGTCGACAAGCCTGAAGATTTGTCGCCGCGCCCTCCGGTGGTTACGATCATGGGGCACGTCAATCATGGTAAGACCTCGTTGTTGGACGCGATTCGCTCCACCAACGTTATGGACGGCGAAGCCGGCGGGATTACGCAGCACATCGGTGCGTATCAGGTGAAGTTGCCCAAGGGGTATGTGACGTTTCTGGATACGCCGGGTCACGAGGCGTTTACCGCCTTGCGCGCCCGCGGTGCCCAGTTGACCGACGTGGTGGTGCTCGTGGTGGCCGCCGACGACGGTGTGCAGCCGCAGACCGTGGAAGCCATCAACCACGCCAAGGCCGCCAATGTTCCGATCATCGTGGCCGTGAACAAAATGGACAAACCCGGCGTCACCGCCGAGCGCATCAAGCAGGAATTGGCCAACTACAACTTGCTCCCCGAAGAGTGGGGCGGCAAGACGATCTTTGCCGAGATTTCCGCCAAGAAGCGTACGGGGATCGAAGCCTTGTTGGATTTGATCTTGTTGGAAGCGGAAATGTTGGAACTCAAGGCCAACGGCAACACGTTGGGCAAGGGCATTGTCATTGAAGCCAAGTTGGATCGCGGACGCGGGGCGGTGGCCTCGGTTTTGGTCCAAAAAGGCAACTTGAAAGTGGGCGACGCGTTTGTTATGGGCGTGCAGTTCGGGCGCATCCGCGCCCTGAACAACGACCGCGGCAAACCGGTGGAGAGCGCCGGGCCTGGAACGCCGGTGGAAATTCTCGGTATTTCGGGTGTGCCGTCGGCCGGCGATCTTTTCCAAGCCGTGGCCTCGGACAAGCTGGCCCGCCAGATTGCCATGAAGCGCCAGATGATCAAGCGCGAACAGGATCTGCGCAAGAGCCACCGCATCACCTTGGACAATCTAAATTCACAGATTGCCGAAGGCAACATCAAGGAACTCAAGATCATCATCAAGGCCGACGTGCAGGGTTCGGCGGAAGTGCTCAAGCAGTCCCTCGAAGCCTTGTCCACGGACAAGGTCAAGCTGACGTGCATTCACAATGCGGTGGGTAACATCACCGAGAGCGATATCCTCTTGGCCTCGGCCAGCAATGCCATTGTCATCGGCTTCACGGTGAAGGCCGAGACCGGCGTGGACGAAGCCGCCAAGCGCGAAGAAGTGGATGTCCGCATTTACAAGGTTATCTACGAAGCGGTGGAAGACGTGCGTTCGGCCATGGAAGGCTTGTTGGAACCGCACTACCACGAAGTACCGACGGCGCGCGCCGAAGTGCGCACGCTCTTCAAGCTTTCGTCCGGGTTGGCCACGGCCGGCTCGCAGGTGGTCTCGGGCAAGATCACGCGCGGTTCGCAGGCGCGCTTGTTGCGCGGCGGGCAAGTGCTGCACACCGGCAAGATCGAATCCCTCCGTCGCTTCAAAGACGATGTCAAGGAAGTCACGGTGGGCATGGAGTGCGGGATTGTGCTTTCCGGATTCTCGGATTACCAGGCTGGGGACGTTCTGGATATCTTTATTTTGGAAGAAGTCGCCCAGAAGTTGTAGAAGGAGAGCGTACCATGGGTTCGAAACGAACAGATCGCTTGGCCTCGCAGATTGTACGCGAAGTCTCGGACATTTTTCGGCGGGAGATTTCCGATCCGCGCATTACCTGGGTGACCGTGACCCGGGCGTGGATCTCTCCGGACTTGCACGAGGCCAAGGTCTACATCAACACCATTGAGACCGGCGAAAAACGCGAGCAGCTTCTGCTGGCCGCGCAGCACGCCAGCAAGCATATCCGCTACGAGTTGGGGCGCCGCCTGGAATTGCGCGTGACGCCGGATGTGCATTTTTTCCTGGATGAGGATTTGGAGAAGGCCGAACGCATCCAAAAAATAATCAGTGACATTAAGCGCGAGGGAGACTCGAAGTAAGTCATGGTAGAACAAAAGTTGGAAAAAGATCCGGAGTACGTGCAGGAATTTGAACGGGCTCTGGAGATCATCGATCGCAACCAAACTTTTTTACTCACCACGCATTTGAATCCCGACGGCGACGGACTGGGGTGCGAGTCTGCCCTCTCACTGGCCCTGACGTGTCTGGGCAAGCAGGTGACCGTGGTCAACGCGCATCCGGTTCCGGCGATTTATCATTTTTTGCCCAATCAAGAAAACTTCAAAGTCGAGACTCCGCATGCGGGCACGTACGATGTGGCCATCATGCTGGAGTGTCCGGACATTCAGCGTACCGGCGGCGTGCTCCAGATTCCCGGTACGGCCAAGGAAGTCATCAACCTCGACCACCATGTGTTCAACACCCGCTACGGTACCGTCAACATGATCGATCCCAAGGCCGCGGCCGCGGGCGAGCAGGTGTGGGACATTCTCCAGGCCTTGGACTGCCCGGTGGACAAACGGATGGCCATCGGCATTTACACGGCCATTGCCACGGACACGGGTCATTTCAAATACGCCTCGGTCACACCGCGCACGCACCGGGTGGTGGCGCAGCTGCTCGAGCTGGGTCTTGAGACCGGCTACATGAACGAACAAATTTACGAGCGCGTTCCCCGCGAGGCCATGACCTTGCTGGGCATGGCGTTGGAGACCGTGCAGTACAATGCCGCCGGCACCTTGGGTTGGTTTTCCGTGACGCAGGACATGCTGGCCAAGGCCGGCGCGCGTGAAAATCAGACGGAAAATTTCATTAACTATGTCCGTTCCGTTGACGGCGTGCAAGTCGCGGTCTTCTTCCAGGAAATGCGCGACGGCAAGATCAAGATTTCTTTCCGCTCCCGCGGGTTGGTGGACGTGGCGGCGTTGGCGTATGGGTTTGGTGGCGGCGGGCATCAACGCGCGGCCGGTGTGACGTACGTTGGCACCATGGCCGAGGCCCAGGCACAAATTTTGGCGGCCGTGAACACCAGCATGGCTTTGAAAATCTAGCATGATCAGCGGGTTTCTGCCGCTTTACAAACCTTCCGGCCCCACTTCCACATATGTTTTAAGAAAATTAAGCAAGCTCATCGGTCTGCGCCGCATGGGGCACTCCGGTACCTTAGACCCGGCGGCCGAAGGCTTGTTGGTGGTGGCCATGGACCGCACCACGGTGGTGCTCCCGTATTTACCCAGCACCAAGGCGTACAAGGCACAAATCACCTTGGGGCGTGTGACCGATACCTGGGACGCGCAAGGGCGCGTTCTGGACGAAAAACCCGTGCCGGCACTGACCCTGGAGCAAGTGGCTTCGGCGCTCGTTCCGTTTAACGGCGTGGTGCAGCAAACACCGCCTCCGTATTCGGCGCTCTGGCATGAAGGGCAGAGGCTTTACGATTTGGCGCGCAAAGGCAAGGCCGTGCAGAAACCACCGCGGGCCGTTACGCTTTACGAGGTGCAATTGCTTGGGTACCAGGCGCCGGTGCTGGAACTCACCGTGCGCTGTTCGCCGGGCACGTACATTCGCTCCATTGCCATGGAGCTGGGTCAGGTGTTGGGATGCGGCGCGCACCTCTCGCATTTGCTGCGCACCGAGTGCGGAGGCTTTACCGTCGACCAGGCCGTGACCTTGGAGCAGGTGGCGCAGGAACTGGAACACGGGGCGTGGCAGCGCCATTTGCGCCCGCCGACCCAGGCCGTGCAGCATTTGCCGACGATTACAGTGAATGAGCAGGATGCGCTCCGGATTTATCACGGGGTGCAAGTGCCGTGGGAGATTACGCCGGAAGCGTCGCCGCAGGGTTGGACTTGCGTGTTGGATGAAGCCGGAACCCTGTTGGCGGTCGTGACGTTTGAGCAAGGACACTTGCGGATGGAGCGGGTGTTTCACTGGGATCAGTGAATGATTTTGCGTTTGGAGAAGGAACTCTCTTTTTAAAAAGTGCTGCGCTTATGCTTGCACCAGGAGTGGCTGCCCGATAAGGCTGTAGTCGCCTCGCCGGCGTTTAAACACCCGGACGAGTATTTAGAACGCGGGGTCAATGTGATGGGCGGGCCCGAGCTAGAGGTTGTCAGCAAGACCTTGCGCAGTACTTTTTAAAAAGAGAGTTCCTTCTCCAAACGCGTTTAAACAACAGGTGGTTATTTTTCGTTCAAGGAGCATCGCCGTGCGGATTTTTCGCGGTTTCAACGCCGCTCCCCCGAGGGAGCGGGTGGTCACGCTGGGTGTGTTCGACGGTTTGCATGTCGGGCATGTCCGGATTTTGGATGCCTTGCGCACCCATGCCACACGTCTGGGTGTGTCGGCGGCGGTGATCACCTTTGACGATCACCCGCATGGAACCTTGAACCCCAAGACGCGTCCGCCCCAGCTTTCGCTGGCGGCCCAGCGTTTGGTTCGGTTTCGTGAGCTGGGCATCGATGAATTGTTTTTGGTGCGTTTTACCCAACGCTTGGCCGACACGCTTCCGGAGGCGTTTGTGCGCACCATACTGGTGGCGCGCCTCAGGGTCCGGCATGTGGTGGTGGGACAAGATTTTGTGTTTGGGCGAGGCGGGCAGGGGACGCTGGCGGTATTGAAAACCTTAGGGAAAAAGTATGGATTCGGTGTGACGGTGGTGCCGGCCAAGCGCGCCCAGGGAACGATCATCAGTTCCACGGGGATCCGCACCTGGGTGGCCCAAGGCGAGGTGAAGACCGCGCACCGTTGGCTGGGTTGGCCCTACGCCCTGCACGGCACGGTGGTGCATGGGGAAGGGTTGGGGTCCACGTTTGGCTTGCCCACGGCCAATGTCAAGACCGTGCACGAGATCGTACCCCGCCCGGGCGTGTACCGCGTACGCGCGCATATCGGCAAGCGAGCCTGGCCCGCACTCTGTCACATTGGGCCCAAGCCCACGTTTCATGCGGCCGGTCCGGAGACCATAGAGGTGCACATTCCCGGCTGGCGCGGGCGCTTGTACGGACGGAAGCTGGAAGTAAGTTTCTACCAACGCATCCGTGGCAGTGAGAAATTTTCCGGCATCCCGGCGCTCAAGGCGGCGATTGAACGCGACTGGCAGCAGGTGAAGAAGGCGTGGCCGGACGAGGATATGCCGGACAGGATATTCAAAAAATAAAGTTTATGGTCTTTGTAACTGACCGTGCAATTGCGAAAGGCGCTCGTCACAGAGTGACTCGCTCCGATCGGCCGTCCTTTTAGAAAAGGACGCCCTCTAGGCTTTCTCCATTGTACGGCCAGTTACAAAGACCATAACGTAAAAAGTATACAATGCTTCATCCATGGTGGTATGTCTTTGAAAGCCTAGAGGAAATCTTTTTAGGAAAGCTTTCCGATCGGAGCGAGTCCCTCTGGGACGAGTGTCTTTCAAAGGCGCACCACTATGGATGAGGATGTTAAACCAGGAGGCGCACCATGAACAAAATTCAGTTGGCGCACCGCGTGGCCAAACGCTTCGGCTTCATGAACCGCGAGGCGCAGGTCATTGTGGATACGGTTTTGAATATTTTGACCCACGAATTAAAACAAGGCCGGCGGGTGGAAATCCGCGGGCTGGGCACGTTTGGCACACGGCAGCGCAAACCCAGCGTGGGGCGCGTCGTCAAGACCGGGAAGTCGGTCTTGGTACCTTCGTTACGCCGGGTCTTTTTCCGCCCGGGACAGGAGCTAAAAGAAATTCATGCAGAATAGATTGGACCTTTCGACACTCAATGGCCCTCAACGCGATGCAGTAGAACACGGCGAAGGCCCGCTGCTTATCTTGGCCGGAGCAGGCTCAGGCAAGACCCGTGTGGTTACTTTCCGGATCGCCCATCTCATCAGCCAGCGCGGGGTGGAACCCGGGCAGATCATGGCTGTGACCTTTACCAACAAGGCCGCGGGTGAAATGCGCGAGCGCGTGAATTACCTTTTGGGCAAAGAAGGGGCCAAGAACATTTGGATCGGCACCTTTCACGCCCTCTGCCTGCGCATCCTAAAAATAGAAAATCCCGAACCGTTTACCATCTACGATGAGGAAGACTGCAAGCGCCTGATCAAGGAATGCCAGCGCGAACTGAACCTGGATGAGAAGACCATCAAGGCCGACCAGCTGATGTACCGCATTGAAGGCGCCAAGAACGAGCTTATCGACGACGAAGAGTACGCCAAGCTGGCCACGGATTTCATGACGCACCTGGTGGCCAAGGTGTACACCCGTTTCCAGAAAAAGCTGGCTCTCAACAAAGCCGTGGATTTCGGCGACTTGATCTTAAGTGTGGTGAAGTTGTTTGACCGCAAGCCCGAGATCTTGGCCAAGTACAAGCACCAGTTCCGCTACGTCATGGTCGACGAGTATCAGGACATCAACCACTGTCAGTACGGGTGGATTCGGCGGCTGGTAGGGGATACCGGCAACCTCACGGTGGTCGGTGACGACGACCAGAGCATTTACATGTTCCGCGGGGCGGACCTACGCAACATTTTGGAGTTCGAACGCGACTTTCCCACGGCCAAGGTGATCAAGCTGGAGCAGAACTATCGCTCGACTCAGACGATCTTGGAAGCCGCCTGGACCGTGGTTAAAAACAACAGCGGGCGCAAAGAGAAGAAACTCTGGACCGAGAACAACGTGGGCGAACCGCTCTTTTATTTCCGCGCGGAAAACGAAGCTGAGGAAGCCTCGTTTATTGTCCGGGAGATCATACGCTCCACCTCCAAGCGGATTGACAACGCCCTGCGCCTCAATGATTGCGTGATCCTTTACCGCACCAACGCACAGTCGCGTCCCATGGAAGACGCCCTGCGGCGCGAACGCCTGCCGTACCGCATCATCGGCGGCATGAAGTTTTACGACCGCATGGAAGTCAAGGATGTCCTGGCGTACCTGAAGTTTCTCACCAACCCCAACGACGAACTCTCCCTGGGGCGCGTGATCAACACGCCCTCCCGCGGTCTGGGCGACGGGGCCTTGACCAAGATTCGCGAGATTGCCTCCGAGAGTCAGGTGACCATGTTCGGGGCCATGGAAAAAATAGCCTTGCAGCCGGACTTGGTCAGCGACCGCGTGGCCCGCGTGGTGGCCGAGTTTGTGCGCATCATTCACAGCCTGCTGGCGCAGATGGACCAGATCGACCTCCCGCTGTTCATGACTGCGGTAATCACCGAGACCGGGTACCTGGGCATGTGGCAGAACGCGCCGTACGAAGAAGGCTCGCCGCGGGTGGAAAACTTAAATGAACTTATTTCCTCGGCCGATGAGTATCGTCAGCGGGGCGACACGTCCGTGAAGGGCTTCCTGGATCAGATCGCCCTGGCTTCGAGCATGGATGAAAAAGACGACAAGGGCGACCAAGTCACGCTTATGACCTTTCACTCGGCCAAGGGCCTGGAATTTCCCTTGGTCTTCATGGTGGGCATGGAGGAAGGGTTGTTCCCGCACTCCAACGCCTTGCAGGACGAGCACGGGCTGGCCGAAGAGCGCCGCCTCTGCTATGTGGGCATAACCCGTGCCCGCGATCGGCTCATCTTGACCGGGGCTGCCACGCGGCTTAACTTCGGGAACCGGGTGTACAACTCCGAGTCCCGCTTCTTGCACGAGATACCCGCGCGGCTCTTGGCAGGGCAGACTCCTCTGGGGCACCAACGCGAGCAGAACGTGGAAGCCATGAAGGGCCTCTGGGGCGGGAAGTCCTACGGCGGCGCCAAGGATGTCTTCCACGCAGAAGCGGCGCCCGAAGAGGGCAGCCAGGAAGTGACGCACGTTCTAGACGGTGATCCGGACCCGGAAGAGGACGGCTTGAAGGCCGGGCGCAAAGTGCGGCATGCCAAGTTCGGATTGGGGACCGTCATGGGGCGTACCGGCGAGGGCGAGAGCATGAAAGTGGAGATTGCCTTCAACCGTTTTGGGCGCAAACAGATGATGGTCCGCTTCGCGGCCCTGGAACTGTTGTAGCGCGGGGAAGAAAAAAGGCAACTGAGTGCTTGGCCCTGCGGTGGGATGATGGTAAAATTTTCCAGGAAACCACTATGACAACCAACGACTTGAGTTTGACCCTTATTGGGAATCTAAATCACCTGGGCTCCATTCGCGAGCAGATCCGGCAGTACGCCCTGCGTTGTCGTTTTTCCAAGCAGGCGGTTGACGAGATCGAGCTGGCCGTGGATGAAGCTGTGGCCAATGTCATCCTGCATGCCTATGCTCCGGCGCAGGAGGGCCTGGTGGAGATCCATGCCGAACTGATCCAAGGCGCCCTGAACATCCGCATCCGCGATTTCGGGCGCTCGTACAAACCCCGTCCGCTGACCGACTCTGAGGTGAAGAAGATCTTTTCCAGCCGTAAGAACCACGGGCGCGGACGCTACATCATGCACCAGTGCATGGACTCGGTCCAGTACACCGCCCTGCCGAAGCAGTACAACGAAACCGTCATGATAAAAAAACTCGTGGTGGCCCGATAAACCCTCTCTTGATTTTCTTCTCGCAATGCGCTTTCCAGTCTTTGTGTTGTTGGGGACAGTTACAAGTAACTGTCCCCGGAACTCAAGTGAGAAATCTGACTTAGCGCTTTATAAGTGATTTCAAAACAGATTTCTCGGCTCTGCCTCGAAATGACAAACGAAAAGTTACCACCTCCCTCACAATAGATTCCTCATTAATCGTAGATACCTGGAACTATGCAAGCTAGGCCGGGTTCAAACGCCTGAATGGTTCGAATAAATGTGAATATGAAAAGGGGTACTGTCATGAAGACTTTGGTTTTGTTCTATTCAACGTATGGGCATGTGTACAAGCTGGCGGAAGCAGTAGCCGAAGGTGCCAAGGAAGTGAAGGGAAATGAAGTTATTGTGCGGCGAGTGGCCGAGACCATTCCAGAACCCGTTTTGCAGCAAATGGGAGCGTTGGAAGCCCAGAAAGCGTTTGCGCATGTTCCGGTGGTGACTTTGGACGAATTGGCGGCTGCCGATGCCGTAGTCTTTGGAACGCCCACGCGGTTTGGCAACATGGCCGGACAAATGAAAAACTTTTTGGATACCACTGGGGCGTTGTGGGGCGCCGGTAAACTGATCGGCAAGGTAGGCAGCGTGTTTACCAGTTCGGCGACACAGCACGGCGGCCAGGAGTCGACTATTTTAAGTTTTCACACCGTGCTGCTGCATCATGGCTTTGTGATCGTGGGCTTGCCGTACTCCTTCCAAGGGCAGATGGGTATGTCGGAGATCACCGGCGGTTCGCCCTATGGCGCCAGCACCATTACAGGAGGAACCGGCGAACGCTGGCCCAGTGCCAATGAATTGGCCGCAGCCCGTTTTCAGGGAAAACACGTTGCGACCATAGCCGCTAAGGTAGCAGGATAAAGAAAGCGTAATTGGTACTCGGCATAAACTACAGTAGCGTAAAAAGTAAAAGGGGACAGTTACTAGTAACTGTCCCCTTTTACTTTTTCTCCCCTCGCCCCTTGAGGGAGAGGAAGAGCCGCGGCCAAAGCGGCGAAGGTGAGGGGTATACGATTGATTTTTGTAGGGGCGTATTGCATACGCCCACAAGTACAAGGTTGAGACGTTGACTGATGAATGCAAAAATATAAAAAGTAAAACGAATAAACGAACTCCAATTGTCATCCGGAATTGTTTCTGGTTTTTATAGGGGCGTATGCAATACGCCCCTACGTTAAACCCACCCCATGTTTCCTGCCGCGCCTCATGAAAAACTCTTGTCCCTCACCATAAAAAGGCATATGATTTCCTCGTAGCACAGCATAGTTCCTTAGCAGTCCTGGAAGCCTTTCAAGCAGCAGAAGCACCAAACAGTCCTATCGTAGGGGCGTATTGCATACGCCCACAAACACAAGGTTGAGACGTTGGCTAATGGAAGCAAAAAGGAATAATGCAAAATAATTAGAGTGTATACCAGATTTCTAAGCGTTATGGAGGCGTTTTATGAACATATCTTGGCCTCGTGCCAATGAAACCCCAATGGTAATAACTGATCCGAATTTGCCAACAAACGAAATTCAACGATTATGGAAAAAAGATGTAGAGGAAATCAGAACAACTAACGTAGATGAATTTTTACAAGATTTAATTTCGTTTAATGAACATAACCAAGGAAAGTACTATTACAGAGGGTTAAATGATAAACGGCACGTAACTTCTACATTATTTCGGGATGGATTTAGTTGGGGACCAAAAACACGTGAAGATATTGAACAGTGTATTCAAATTATGGAAAAAGAAGATCTTGGTACATATGCGCTAACATCAGAACAATTTGAAGAATTTACTAAGGGCAATAAACCTGTATTGCAGCTCTTGGCATGGGAAAAAATATTGATCCAGAGATTATTAAAGGAAACATATCTGCGTGGAATTCCAATCTATTCACACTTACAAGAAGCGCCAAATGCAACTAGTTCCTTAGAAATGAAAGGTTTTGATATACTTGGGCATGATTGGCCCAAAAAAGAATTTAGACCATTTTTATCGTTGGGTCGCCACTATGGACTTCCAACCAGACTTTTAGATTGGACTCGAAATCCACTTGTGGCAATGTATTTTTCGGCAATAGATTGTTTGGAAAATTCAAATGTAAATATGCAAATATGGATAGTTGAGTGGAAAAAGATAATTGAAGTTGAGTTTACTAAAGGTAAAAAAAGTAAGGTTAGTTTGGAGTTTTATGAACCGGCGGGTTTATCAAATCCAAATGCGGCAGCACAAGAAAGCATGATGTCCATTTCAAGGTTTTCTGATATTTTAGAGTTGGATTTAAATGAAATGAAGATGGGTCTTGATGAAATAGAGGCATATGAAAGATATCTTAGACCAATAAAAATTCCTCGGAGTTTAGCCAGTGAAATACTAAGGAAGCTATCATTGACGTTTAGAATTAATGCGAAAGAGCTTTTTCCGGGCAATGAGGGATTTATTAAATACATAAACGAATCGCGCTTTTATTAAAAAACTTTTTCGGGTGAGGTTCACCAAGAATTTAGATTCAATTGATTTACTTCCTCCGTATTACCTTCCTCAACTCCTTCACCGACCGTGTGTTCAGCACATCCTCTGCCTCCAACCACCCCCGCCGGGCCTGGTTTAACCCGTAGTCTATCTGATCAAAGTCCTTCACACTGTGCGCGTCGGTGGATATCGAGACCTTCACGCCCAGCTCTTTGGCCTTCCGACAATAAATATCCGTTACATCCAAGCGCGCCGGGTGCGAGTTGAGTTCCACAAAGCAGCCGCGCTCTTTGGCGCCGAGCAGGATTTTCTCCATGTCCAGTGCATACGCCTGGCGCTCGTTAATGAGTCGCCCCGTGGGGTGACCCAGGATGGTGAAGTGCGGGTTGTCCATGGCGCGGAGGATGCGTTCGGTTTGTTTCTCAGCCGAGAGGTTGAACTTGGAGTGGATGGAGCAGATCGTTAGGTCCAGCTTCTCCAAGAACGCCTCGGAGAGATCCAGGGAACCGTCTTCCAAGATGTCCACTTCCATGCTTTTTAAAATCGTGAAGTCCTTGAGCGTGGCATTCAAGCGGTCTATGGCATTGAGTTGGTTCATCAAGCGGTGTGCGTTCAGGCCGTGCGCCACGGTCACGCGCTGCGAGTGGTCGGTGATGGCCAGGTACGAGTAACCGCGTGCGCGGGCGGCTTGGACCATTTCTTCCAAGCTGGCGGTGCCGTCGCTCTCGTGGGTATGCGCGTGCAGGTCCCCGCGGATGTCTTTGTGTGAGACCAGGGTGGGCAGCGTGCGGGCTTGTGCCGCGTCGATTTCTCCGCGTCCTTCGCGCAATTCGGGTTCTACATACGCCAAGCCCAGCGCTGAGTATATGCCGGTCTCAGCCTCGCCGGCTATAGCGCGGGTGCCTTTGTACAAACCGTACTCGTTGAGCTTCAAGTTTTTCTCCTGTGCCAGTTTGCGCAGCGCCACGTTGTGCGCTTGCGAACCGGTGAAGTACTGCAAGGCCGCGCCCAAGCTGTTGTCCGGAATCACGCGCACATCGATCTGCAAACCCGTGCGGGTGACAATGGTGCTCCGCGTCTCGCCTTGCGAGAGTATCTGCTCCACGTCTTCGTGTTTCACAAACGCCTGCATGACGGCTGCCGAGTCCTGGGCCGTGGCCAGCAAGTCCAGGTCGCCTACAGTCTCCATGCCACGCCGGAAGCTTCCGGCCGGGACCACTTGGCGCACCCCGGGAACAACCCGCAGGTACTGGACCCATTCGTCGGCCACGGGTTTGACCGAGGCCCAGAGGCGCCGCCCGCTCTCCCAGACCGGGTGGTTCAAAGCCTGGAGGATCTTGGCAATGAGTTTCGGACCAAAGCCCGGAAGTTCCAAGAGGGCGCCGGACTCAGCGACCGAGCGCAAGTGTTCGGGCGAAGAAACCGCGAGTTCCTGGAAGAGGGTTTTTACACGCTTGGGACCCAAGCCCGGGAGTTTGAGCAGTTGGAGCAGACCGGCCGGGAGGCGCTGGAGGAGTTCCTCGCGCTGTTTGAGCTTTCCGGTAAGTACGATCTCTTTGATTTTCTCGGCCAAGTCTTTGCCAATACCCGGGAGCATATCCAGTTCCTGGTTTTGCCGGACTTGGTTGGCCAGGTTCTGCGGCCAGTTGCTGATGGTGAGCGCGCCTTGTTGGTACGCGCGGATGCGAAACGTGTTGGCGCCGTCTATTTCCAAGAGGTGGGCCACTTGGGTGAAGAGCTCGGCGATTTCCTGGTTTTGGAGGGGCATACGTAAAACTCCTTTGAGAGCGGCATTATACCATAGAAGGTTCGCAGGAAGGTTTACAGAAAAGGGGGAAAGGGTTTGAGGAGATTGAGTTTGTTTTCATTGTAGGTTGAGAAAAGCCCGTGCCATGGGGAGCGGGGGGAGTGTGGTACTTCCCCATGGCACGGTTGGGAAAAACTACGGCTGCACGGGGACGGCGGCTGCGTCAAACGCAAAGCCCAACCCAATGCGGTGAATGTCCGTACCTGCGGACATTTTGGCAAAAGCATAGTCCAGACGGATACGGTTGAGTGTCAGCCCTAGACCTAGGGTGAAGGAGTCCAGAGCATAGCCGAACTTATATCCGCCGCGCACAAAGAACCGTTCCTGCCAGTTGTATTCCATGCCCAGGTGCGTGAGCGGGTCGCTGTCGTTGGGCAATAAAACATCCACACCGGTTTTCAAAGCTTGTTGATTTCCCAAGGAGGAGGAGTACCCCAGTCCCATGCGGAGCGTTGTCGGCATGGGGTCGCCCTCGTCCACATAGCGGATGGATGTGCCGAGGTTTTGCAAAGCCAGACCGAGGTTTAGCCCCGGGGAGAGCAAGTCGTGATACAGCAGGCCGATGTCACAGCCCACGGCTGTGGCCGAGTATTGCTCCAAGAGCGTGGAATGAAACACCTTGAGGGCCGCACCGGCGGAAATGTTTTTAGCCAGGGTGGATCCGTAGCCTGCAGTGAAAACATAGTCGCGCTGGGAGACTAAGGACTCACTGCTTCCGTCCAAATTGTTGATTTCCATCGTTGGGCCGATCTCGGCCAGGCAGGCAAGTGCCAGGCTTCCTCCACCCAGCCAGGGCGTGGGGAGTGCGGCCAGGAGATGCGCGGTTTGGTTGGAAAACCTGCCCGATGTGTACATGGTGTCGACTTCGGCCCTGGCGAGGTCAGACAGACCGGCGGGGTTGTAGTGCAGAGCCTGGGCATTACCGGAGAAGCCGGTGCCGGTCTCGGCCATGCCTACGTGATTCACGCCGACCGGTTCTTTCAAGGTTCCACCCCCGCTTAGGGTCTGGGCGTAGAGGGTGGAACTGCTTAGGCCCAAAACGCAGGCCAACATGATCCAAGTGTGTTTAACCAACATGTGTCCTCCTTGGCAGCTGGGTTTCATTTGATCACCGCCGCGCGCAGATATTGATTGACCTGGGGAGTCTGAATGTGAACAACGTAGATCCCGGAGGGGACCAAGGCACCGGAGGTGTTCTGGGCCGACCAGGTCCAAACATGCGTGCCGGCACCCGTTTCGACATGGTCCGCGAGCGTGCAGACCAACGTTCCCTGAGTAGAGTAAATGTTGATGGTCACAGGCCCGGCGTTGCTCTGGTTCACGCGAATTTGGATCGGGTCGTTGGATTTATGCGGGAAGTAGCGGTTGTTGATGAGCTTGGCGGTGTTAGCGCCCAGTGAATCAGGTTGGGGCGTGCATGTGGGCGATTGGGTCGGGGCCGCGGTGGATGTCATCGTGATGCTGGGTGTGACGGTAACTGTAGGCGTGACCGTTATCGTAGGTGTAACCGTGACCGTGGGCGTAGCCGTATAGGGGAGGTGCACCGGGATTGAGCACATTCCAAAAGTAACGGTCCCGATTCCGTCCGTGTCTTGGGAGGAGAAGGTCTGCTGACCGGTTCCCACGGAGTACAGCTTAAATTGGGAGTGATAATACACCCCGCCTGCATAGGTCTGATCGGCAGTCAAGGTCACGGATTGGGGCAAGTCGGTTCCGCCCATGGTGGCAGGGGTGGAATCGGTGCAGGATATCTCAACATGATCGTTGGCACCTTGAACAGTGCCGGTTATGACATTGTAGTAGTTGTCGCAGAGGAAGACGGTGAGCGGAAAAGCTTTTCCGGTTTCTTGGGGGAGGGGATCGCCCGAGGTGGACGGGGATCCGCCCATGGGGTAAAGGTTGGGTGCAATCCCGGGTCGGAAGGTCATGCCCGGAGCCAGAATCACCATTTTGGCGCGTTGGCCGTGATAGATGATGGGTTGGCAGGAGACGGAAGTGGGGACGGTGTTGTACACACAACTGATTCGTACACCCGTGGTGCACTGTCGGAAAAAGGCAACGTGACCCGTCCAGATGCCGTTGGACAAGGTAACGCTTTGGGGAGAGATGGTTCGGTAGGGTTCGGCATAATCCACGGACGTTTTAAGGTCGACCGGGAAAGTAAACCAGGTGGCCACTGTGGTTTCACCGGCGTCTTCGTAGGCCGCGATGCTGATGTAAACATAACTGCCTGCGACCAAGGAGCTGGGTTCCGGTCCGTAGGGTGGGTTGTAAGAAATTCGGAAGTGATCCACGGTGGCCGCGTGCGCCAGTGCCGGGAGGCATAAGAGTCCGAGCAAAAACAAGCCAAGAACATACGTGCGAATAAAGCCTAGGTACGTGCGTATAGGGTGCATAGAGCGCCTCTTTTCTAAGAATGATCAAACCATTAAACCCGAGCCAACGTCGGGTGGTTTAGCGTGCAGACGTGTGCTGGATTCCCCCTTTATAAGTTAAAAATAATAAGTCGTCCCTATATGGACTCCCGGATCGTTCCGGATCGAACCGGGACGTGTTGAACGTGTGTTGACATAAAAATAACCAAGATCGGCCTCTACACCAAGCCTGGACCAGGGGCGCCATTCAACCCCGGCAAAGCCGCCGACACGATAGCCGACGGTGGGGGTGTTTTCCAAGAGCATATCGATTTCCAAGCCGCCTAAAAAGGTTACGCTTTGAGAGGAGGTTCCTTTCTTGTCCAAGGGAAAGAGGGCCCGCAGCCCAAACGCTCGGGTGGGGTTGACGGCGTGATACTCCGCCTCCAACCAGAGCTGCTCGGAAACCCGCCCCTGTACGTGGACGCCGCCGTAATGCACACCCACACCCCAGGGTGTAGGTGGGAGCGGGGCAGGCGTGGGTGCTGCCACGGGCGTGGACGCTGGGGCGGCGATGTGTGCGGGCGGAACCTCGGGCACGGCCTGCGGTGTTGCAGGCGGCACGGTGGGCGACGGCGTGGGTGCGGGTTTGTTGGCAACGTTCAACTTTTGGCGCGCCTGCTGAAGGACCAGCGCTTGGTCCGGGTAGCGCGCAGACACGGTCTGGAAGCAGACCTGGGCTTCTTGACGCCGTCCCTGTTTTTCATACACCAGGCCCAGGTGATACCAGGCCACGGAGGCAATGTCGCGGTAATCCGAGTAGTGTTCGGTCAGGGTGCGGTAGAGCGTTTGCGCAGCCCCCAGGTCGCCGGTCCCGGTTTCTTGGAAGAGGCCTTCTTGGTAAAGTTGCAACGCCTCGTTCCGCCGTTCGTAGGCGGGCCAGGCCGCTGCGGCGGAACTCAAGAAGACCAGGAGCATGAGTGGGACAGTTAAGGGACGGTTCATCGTGTTCACCTGAGTCTAAGTGTACACACCCGCGTGGCGGCATGTGTCAGTCAGTTGTAAAATGCTGTCACAAAGTTGTAAATGAATGCGTGCCGGTGTTACGCGTCCAAACGATACCCGCGGCGGTGCACGGTCACAATGATGTGCGGATCGTTCGGGTCTTTTTCCAGCTTCTGGCGGAGTTTGACAATGTAGTTGTCCACGGTGCGCGTGGTGGGGGCGGCATCCATGTCGTATTGCCAAACCGTGTGCAGGATGTCCTCGCGGGAGACGACTTCGCCGCGGCGGGTGAGAAGGTACTGGAGCAATTCCAGTTCGCGGGGCGTGAATTCCAAGCGGGTCTTGTTGCGCTGTGCGGTCATGGCCGCGAAATCAAAATGGATCCCCGCGAGGGTGACTTTTTCCACCGGGGCGGGACCGCGCTGTGCGCGTTTTAAAAGGGCGTGTACGCGGGCGATCAGCTCTTTAATGCTGAAGGGTTTGGTCACATAGTCGTCGGCACCCAAACCAAAGCCGCGGATTTTGTCCTTCTCCTGTCCCTTGGCCGTTAAGAGGATCACCGGCCGGTGAGGATGCAGGGTGCGGACTTTTTTTAAGATATCAAAGCCGTTGAGTTTGGGGAGCATGATGTCCAGCAGGAGCAGATCGTAGGTCTCCTGCAAGGCCAGCTTCAGTCCAAGCTCGCCCTGCCGGGCGGTCAGGACTTCGAACCCCTCGTGTTGGAATGCGTCCTCCAAGCCCAGTAAAATGGAACTTTCGTCTTCAACGATCAATACAGTTGGCATGGCTTGTTTTCCCCCAAATGAAAGTAGAACGTCTGAAACACCCCGATAAAGTATAACGCATGCAACCTATAGGCGTTTCAGGCACTTGTCATGCAGTTGTCATGAAGATGTAAAAACCAGGGACTAGGGCAAGATCGCGTGCCGGGGCAGGGTGATGGTCACCTGCGTGCCCTGCCCAAGCTCGCTCTCAAGGGTAATCTCACCCTGGTGCGCCACCACAATGTTTTTTACAATGGCCAACCCCAACCCCACGCCCTTGAAGTGATCGGCGTAGGAGCGCTTGACTTGGTAGAATTTTTTAAAGACTTTGCGCGTATCGGAACGGGACATGCCGATGCCCACGTCGCGAACCGTAAGCGTGACGGTTTTCTCCGTGCAGACGCTGCTCACGTAAATCCGGGCCTCGGGAGGGGAAAATTTTTTGGCATTGTCAAACAGGTTCAAGAGCATTTGGGTCACGGCATCGCGGTCCACGGCAAGCATGACCGGGGCCTGCAAGCGCAGGAGGAGGGTCTTGCGGTTTTGTGGAGAGGCGTTTTGAAAAAGCTGCGCTGCGCTGCGGATAACCGTGTCGATATTCTCCGGGCGGAAGCAGAATTGCTTTTTCTTGCGCTCAATGCGGGAGAGGTCCAGGAGGTTTTCGATGAGGCGTCCCAGGCGGAGGGTTTCTTCCAACATAACACGGTGGTATTGCTGGCGCTTGGCGGAGGGGATTTTTTTCTGATCCATGAGCATCTCCGAGAACATGCGCAGCGAGGTAAGCGGGGTTTTGAGTTCGTGGGACACATGGGAGACAAAGTCCGATTTCATGTCCGCCAATTGCATTTGTTTGTACAGGACAGAGCTGACCAGAATGAGGATGACCAAAAACCCCACATACCCGCCCTGGAAAAACCAACGCCGGTTTTTTCGCTCATGGAGCCGGGCCAAGGTGGAGTCGGGCTGGCTGCGAATTTCCAGGGACAATTCCGGGAACTGCTTGGAAAGTGGGAAGAGCGCAGGGGTTCCCTGGGACGCACCGAGGGCGAGCAAGGGTTCGGTTCCCTGGAGCAGGCGGAACCCCAGGTGAGACTCATCCCGGACCATGGACTGAAGCAGGGGTTGGATGTGGTTTTGCAAATACGCTGTATAGTGGATATCCAGCACCACAAATCCGGAACGGAACGGGACGATAAGTAAAAATGTTTCAGGTACAGCCGAGGTGGATAAGAACAGGGTTTTGTAGTGATCAATGTGGCTGTTCTCGATCATGGGCATGAGCTGGTTGGAAATGAACTGCACGTACTTTTTTAAGGAGGTCAGTTCGTTCTCTCTCGCGTGCAACTGTTGGAACCGCGGGGTTTGGAACCGGGGGCCCAGCAGGCCCTGGAGTTTTTTCTTAAAAAACTCAGACGAATCCGGGGAGAGCTCCCAGGTCTCGTTGATGAGCTTCTCATAAACCTCTGCCCCCAGTCTCGCGAAAGCCTCGGTTTGGTTTTGCGCCGTATAGAGTGTGAGAAGTTGAAAGGCAGCGGTGAGGGCCAGGGGAACATTGCCTTGGACTGAGGGAGGTTGATTTTGCTGGTAGATCTGACGGTAAATTTTTTCCGCCCGCTCCCAAGCTTGGGTTTTATACAGGCAGCGGGCCAAGGCATTGGCGGCCTCGGCATTGTCTGGGTTTTTTAACCAGAAGGCTTCGTAAAGTTTTACGGCGCCGGCATAATCCTGGCTTTGGTACTCTAAAATCTCCGCCAGTTTGAAATCGGGGTTTTCATTCAACTGGAGGTTGAGGTTGCTCCCGGTTTTGGGAATGCGTAGCTTCTGCCACTGGGGCAGGTAGATGAGGGTGTGATCCACATAAAACGCGCGGCGGATCTCGGGTTGGGACGTTTCGATGATCTTCAGGCCTTTGGAGAGCGGATCGGCAGCATCGGTCATGACTCGCAAAACGTATGCTCGTGTTTCTTCAAAACTTTTGTCCAATTGCTCCTGGAGGCGTTCAGCGATTTTATGCTGGAGCTGTGCTTGGCGTTCGTTGATTTCAAATTGTTCGTTGACCCGCAAACGGTCGTAGGTGTAGACCATAAAAATCCCCACCGAGACGGCAATAAACACCATAAGGGCCAGGAGCGCCCAGCGCATGATGGGGTTGGAATCCATGGATGACCATACCTTTCTCACGGATGCGGTTCTAACAACAGTTAGGGTGTTTGCATGCTGGTACCCCATCCTAACCGATGTTATTCTCGGAAGACAAGAAATTTTAAAAACAACTACAATCAAGAATCCCATCCAAGCGATTTTTCCTTCTACATAAAAGGCGAATTTCTATGTGGGCTCGATTTAACGATAAAAATCGCTGCGCTGGGGCAGGTGATTTGAAAAACGCATTTGGGGATGCTATCATTGAGGTATTAAAATTCGGGGGGAACTATGTTAAAACCAATTCAAAGCTGGAGAATGTGGACCAAGGTGGTGTTATGTGCCTGTGCCGTGCTCGGGTGGGCGCACCTGGGACAGGCCATGGGGAGCAAGCCCAAACCCATTGACGAAGGCGCACGGGCCTTGGAGTACATCAAGACCAACCAACCCAGCTATCTTATGAATATCTTTCATCTGACCTCTGCGCAGCTGAGCACTCTGCGCGTCAAGCAACTGCTCTCCACCGGGAGCAACAAAACCTCGATCCTCATCGTCAATCCGGCCAACAACCAAGAAAGCGCCGTCCAAGTGGATTACAGCACGGGACGGCTTACCATGCTGGTCCAGACCCAAACCGTTTTGTTGGACGGGCGCTTGAGCGTGGCCCAAATCCGAGAAGCGCTCCGAGGGAGTAGTTTTGCCTCGGATTTAAGCGATGCCACCATCAAGGAAGCCGTCGGGTACTCCAACAACATTTACAAGACCGATGCCCAGCAGGCCTACACGCTGTGCGTGTCCAAAGGCCTTCTCCCGGCGGGCATGAATTTTTCCGTCTTGTTCATGGCCTCCTCGGATATGGGTGTAGAGCCCAAGATGATCAATGCGTGGTGCCGATATGACGAAAACCTAATCACGGTTAACCGTTTGCAGTTTGAGGCCATCAGTGCCAGTGAACGCTTGAAGTACCTCGCGGTAACCATCGCCCATGAAGGCACACACCTAAGCGTACACAGAAATCGCCCCACTATTTTTCGCTTGGAAGAAGAGGCGCTGGCCACTCAGAGTTCATACCAAGCGGCCCTGGCCTTGCTCGGAGCCGGAGATAGGCATACACAACTGCACGAGAAAGCCTCCAAGTTGTTTAATGCGGTGGTGAAAGATCAGGCCAAGGTCTGTGCCATGTTTGATGTGCCCAGCGGGGATTTTCGATATCTGTACTACCGGGGCATCACTCCGGCTTCGGCGCTCACACTCTACGACACCCGTAACAACAAGGAAGTGCAAGTCGCGCTTAATCCTTATGGAGATTTGTACCAGTACACGGCAACCGTGAGACGGGCCGCGACCACCACGCAGGTTGCGGATGGGACGCAGTCCACCACCACGCGGCGTACGGTGGCCGCGGCGGCCGTGAGCTTGGGTGGAGCCGAGACCTCGGTGCCGGCCAAACGCAGTGCCGCCCCGCAGGTTAAGGTGCAAACCGTACGTCCGGGGGTCATGCGGATACAGGTAGGCCAAAGCGAATTGTTTGAGTGGTCGCGCGGCCGGCTTACGTCGCTGGATCCGAAAACCGAGCGTCCGCTGGGCAGCACGCAACCGGCGCGCATGTCAGGCACGCCCGGGGGAGAACTGCGCCTTCAAGTAGCTACGCATAGCCTGGGGGATTTGGAACTGACCTTGAACGGCGAAGGGGAGCTTAAGCAGGCAGTTCCGGTGACCCCGAACGAAGAATGTGTCCAGGGTGAACCGGAACAGGAAACCGTAACCATAGACGGTCGCAAGGCCGAGCCCAAATTGCGGGCGGTCCCGCTGCCTTAATGGGAGACTAGATCCACTTTTTCTTTTTGAAGAAGAGGAGAATCCCAGTCACGGCCAGAAGCATCAGGCTCATGACCCAGACGTAACCGAGCCAGCCCCACTTGAATTCGGGCATCTCAATGTTCATGCCGTAGAAACTGGTGATCACGGTCATGGGCATCAAGATGGTGGTGATGATGGTCAGGGTTTTCATGATCTGGTTCATGCGCTGCGAGACCACGGAGATGTATACGTCCATGGTGGAGTTGAGCACGTCTCGGTACGTGTCCAGGCTATCGCCGATGCGCACCACGTGGTCGTAGACGTCGCGGAAATACGCGGCGTTGGAGCGGCGGATAAAACGCATGCCCGGGCGCCCAAGCATGCTCAAGATGCGGCGCTGGGGTTGGATGAAGTTGCGCAAGGTTAAGATGGTCTTGCGGAGATCCGCGATTTGCTCCAGCAAGGATTGTTCGGCGTTGGCCAGGACCCGGTCTTCGAGATGTTCGATGCGTTTCTCAAGCTGGTCCATGACAGGGAAGTAGCTGTCCACCACATGATCAAGAATGGCGTGCAGCAGAAAACCCGACCCTTGTTGCATGGGCTGGGAGTTTATCAGGCAGCGCTGAAAGAGCTTGGAAACCGAAGAGATCGGTTCGTTGTGAATGGTGAGGATGAAGTTGGGCCCTAAAATCAAGTTGAGTTCACGGCTCTCGATCGTGTTTTCCTTACGGTCCGGGAACAAGGTCTCGTGCACGGCCACGAACGTATAGTCGTCGTACTCTTCGATCTTAGGGTAGTTCTGGGGGAAAATGGCGTCTTCCACCGCCAGTTGGTGAACATCAAACGTTTCCGTGAGCAAGTCAATGTCGGATTCATCCGGCGCACTGATGTCCACCCAGAGGAGTTCCTGAGTGTGCTTTAAAAGGGGCTTCAGCTCAGACGCATCCGTAATCTTGACCGGCTTTTGTTTTTTCTGATACCACAGTGCCTGGAACATAGTCGCTTTCCTCCGTTGGTATCAGTATCATAAGCCGAACCCAAGAAAAAAATCCACCTCAAATATGCATCTCTTTCGTTGGTAGGACGCGAACGAACGCTACCGTGGGGTGCTCCCCCAGCCTCTGTTCCGGGCTGTGGCTTTGTGTTAGACTCTCTTTGGTTCGTACAAACCCGCAGACCCAGGAGTCGTTCCATGAAACCAGAGATTCAACTTGAGCGCATGGACGCCCAGCGCTGGCGCATACCTAAGTCGACGGATGCACGCATGCGGGTGGATGGGATCATTTACGCCTCGGACGCGTTGGCCGAAGTGTTGCACGCCGATCAGGCACCGCAGCAGGTGGCGCATGTGGCCATGCTCCCGGGGATCGTACACGCGTCGCTGGCCATGCCCGACATTCACTGGGGGTACGGGTTTCCCATTGGCGGGGTTGCGGCCTTTGACCGGCGTGAGGGTGTGATCTCGCCCGGGGGCGTGGGGTACGACATTAACTGCGGGGTGCGCCTGGCAACAACCTCGCTGGACCGGGGCGAAGTGGTGCCACGGATAGGTGACTTGATCACATCTTTGTATCAGGCCATCCCGGCAGGCGTAGGAGAAGAGGGGCGCCTACGTCTCACGGCTAAGGAATTGACGCGCGTCTTGCAAAAAGGCGCAGGGTGGGCCCTGGATCAAGGATACGGCCGCAGGGGTGATCTGGCCTGCACGGAAGATCAAGGCTGTTTGACGTATGCCGATGCCCAGGCCGTGAGTGCGCGGGCCCTGGAACGCGGGCGCTCGCAGTTGGGCACACTGGGTGCGGGGAATCATTTCCTAGAAGTTCAGGTCGTGGAAACAATCTACGATGAGGCTGTGGCCGCGGCTTTCGGGCTGCACACAGGGCAAGTGACGGTCATGATTCACTGTGGGTCACGCGGGTTGGGGTATCAGGTCTGCGATGACTACCTGGAGACCTGTCAGCGGGCGGCGCGCACGTATGGTATGGAACTCCCGGATCGGCAGCTGGCCTGCGCGCCCTTATCCTCCCCAGAAGGCGAAGCCTACTTGGGAGCCATGGCGGCAGCCGCCAACTACGCGTGGGCCAACCGGCAGTGCATTTTGCACTGGGTACGGGAGGCGTTTGAGAAAGTGTTTCGGAAATCCTCGGAGCATCTGGGCCTGCACCTGGTCTACGACGTGGCGCACAACATTGCCAAGCTGGAAACGCATACGGTGGCCGGACGTCTGCTCGAGGTGTGTGTGCACCGCAAGGGTGCGACACGCGCGTTTCCGGCCGGGCATCCGGATGTGCCCGAACAATATCGTGCCATTGGGCAACCGGTTCTGATACCCGGAAGCATGGGTACGGCCTCGTATGTGTGCGTGGGCACGCAGCAGGCGATGGAGGAGAGTTTTGGTTCCACGGCACATGGGGCCGGGCGGCGGCTCTCGCGGCAGGCGGCGATTCGTCAAGTGGGAAGACGCTCACTGGTGCAGGAACTGGAAGCCGCGGGCATTACGGTGCAGGCACGTGAGTTGAAAACCCTGGCCGAGGAAGCGCCGGAGGCGTACAAGGATATTGATGCGGTGATCGATGCAGTGCAGGCGGCCGGGCTCTCGCGGAAAGTGGCGAGGCTGGTGCCGGTGGGAGTGGTGAAGGGATAAAATAGGTTACATTGATGAAAAAGGCGAGGGTTGATTCCATCCCTTTTTATACGTGTAAGGCCTTTGTCATCAAGCCCGTTGTCTCCAAATTTTCTATACTCGAAAATTATTCCGACAACGGGCAAAAACGTTTAAGCAGTGGGCTGAGTACGCCTATAAAAAGGGATGGAATCAACCCCCGCCTATGCGTTCGTGTGAGTTTAGATTTTCCCTTCGGCCTTGAGCTGTTCGCGTTTTTTGTCCGAGCAGGACTGGCAGCGGAACTCGGGTTTGGGATCGGTGCGCTTGTCGTATTTGCCGGATTCGGTGCAGACCAGGCGATAGCCGCGGTCCACGGTCCCGCAATCGGCGCAGGTGACTTTTTCCTGGACTTCCCAAAAGTTGCCGAAACACACGCTGGAGAAGATAAATTTATCCACCCAAAAAAAGATCAGCCCGCCGATGAGGTTGGCGATAATCGTGGCCCAGGTGTTGCCCAGGGGATTGAAGTACACGAGGCAGACCGCCAGGATGGGGGTGGAGAGCTGCCAGCGCAGCAGGTATAGGGAATAGCGTTTGAGAAATGACAGCATGCGAGTGTATCCTTTCGTGGTACAGGTCGAAGTGTTGACGTATAATACCGTGACTTCGCGGTAATGCCAACGGGTTTTTACAGGAGCGGCTATGATGATTCATGCACAGAAGGTTAATCCACGCATGCTGGCCCCGTGTGGCATTAATTGTACGGTCTGCTATGTGCACCTGCGGACCAAGAAAAACTGCGGGGGCTGCCGGGTGGAGAGTCCGCACAAGCCCGACCGCTGCCGGGTGTGTGCCATTAAAACCTGTGCGGAGCAAAAAGGGCGTGGACTCTGCTTTCGCTGCCCTGAGTTTCCCTGTGTTCGGATCAAGAACTTGGACAAAAGCTACCGGCTGCGATACGGCGTGAGCTTGATTGAAAACGGCCGAGCCTTGCAGAAGGTGGGCATAAAGGCGTTTTTACAGGCGGATCTTAAGCACTGGACATGTGCGCAATGCGGCGGAGTGGTGATTCTGCACGATGGCCTGTGTTCGGAGTGCGGACACAAGCATTTAATTCCGCTCCGGCCGCACCCTGGAACCAAGGCTTAGGGTCTTAGGAGCGAGGCACCCGGCGGGGATGAGAGCGAAAACTCTGCTGGTGTTTGGGTGGGAACTTATTGTATGATCAAGCCGGTTTTTTAATGCAGAAACAAGGAGCATCATGAGCGTGAAAAAAAGTCAGGCCAGCAGTCCTTCTGTACAAGAATTTTCACTGACCGAAAAAGATTTGGCCCGTTTGGGAAAGAGCCGGGTTGGTGTGCATGTTTATTTGAAACGCATGTCGTACAAGACCCTGTATAAACTGGCGCCCGAGACGCGGCTCCAGGTCATTGACCGCTGGTACTCGGAGCTGTACGCGAAAGTGGTGCGCGCGTTGCCGAAGAAGAGCTATGCCCGCCTGGGGACCGAGAAGCGTCCGCTGGGATTGGAGCTCACGCTCCCGGCCACGGAAATCGGCAAATGGTTGAAGCGTCCGGAAGTGGAAAGCGTCTGGGTGGCGACCATTGACGGACGTGAGAAAAATTATCCGGAAATCAACCTGCGCTTTTTCACGGTGTTCGCGCGCTACGTGATACAAGTGGAGAACCAAGTCACGGGCATGCAGGATTACGAGGACCGCATGGTCTTGATTCTGGCCAAAAACTTCAAGGATGCGGAGCGCAAGTTCAAGCAAGACAATGCCGGCAGCGATGAACCGTACATCAATCCGGACGGGAAGCTGATCCGCTGGAAGCTGGAAAGAATCATCGATGTGTACGATACCGGGGCCGACACCATGACCGACCGCCTCGAAGTGTTCTCCATGATCAGCGAACGCAAGTTGGAACCTGGGCAGGCGTGGTGTCCGCAGACAAAGAAAAAGTAAGCGGCATTGGAATCGCCATACGAAAACATGGGGATTAAAACCGAGCGCACCATGAAAAGTTCATCCGCCCAATTGGCGAGCCGAGGTTTTTTAGCGGACGCTGAATTTAATGCCTTTGGGTCATGCACCGCGGCGGAGGTGGTTGGTTATCTTAAGAGCGCCGTTCCCTCTGAACGGACCTTGGGCGCGAGGCTGGCCACGCGTATGCAAAGCAAGCAAATCCTCCCAGATCTCTGTCGCGCCTTGGAAAAGGAAAAGAAGTTGTACACCAAGCTGGCGCTCTGCGATGCACTGGTCGCGTTGGGTCCGGCCGCACTGCCACTGCTTATCCCCCGGTTGGGTACCCTAGGTAAGAACCAGCACCGTGAACCAAACCTTGTAG
The DNA here is from genome assembly GCA_964604705.1 of uncultured bacterium. GTDB lineage: Bacteria > Oederibacteriota > JAAXVQ01 > JAAXVQ01 > JAAXVQ01 > JAAXVQ01. Next base: position 142,735 of record CAZSAP010000003.1, on the reverse strand, counting down.
ATCTGAAAAAAGTCTCCTTTCCTTTGCCGCGGGACATCGTGGCGCGCGTCATCATCCGTATCGGGGAAGCGGCTTTGCCTGCACTGGAGAATGTGCTGCGAAGTGGAACGTACTGTCAAAAACTGGAAGCCGTGGATGCCCTGGGGCATATTGCGTACACGTCGCACAATCTGCGCAGCGAAGCGTGTTTGCATGCACTCCTTAGGCAGGAACCCTCCGAGTTGCTCGAATGGAAAGTCATTCGCGCGTTTCAATCGTTTACCAGCCAACGCGTGCAGCACTACTTGAGTACCGTGGCAGCCGGTTCGGAGAACAAGGTGCTCGTGGCCGAAGCCCGGCGGAGTTTGGAAAGGATATCATCTCGAGCAGAGCGAGCGATCTTAGGTAAAAAGAATACAGACCGGTGAATTACAGATTTTTCGACCTTGTCCTGAAATGACATACTGCTAAAAACGCGGTATGACAAAGTCTGTCTCCATGTGCAATTTTTAGACTCGGTTCTTCCAATCTACCAAACGAAAAATTCATTTTGCCACTATATATCTGACGCTCAAATTAGTCATTGAGCCTTTAAGTAACGTTTGATACAGTAAAAGGGTTTTATGAAATTCCAGCCAAGAGTGTTTTGTTTTTTCCTGAGGGGATTGTACATGAAGAATATTTTACCACTGAAAACAAATGGCGAGAATGGATCATCTATGTCCAATGCTCCGAAAAAGCATTGGGTAATATTAGCCTTCATTGGTTTATTTGCCTGGGCGGGGTTGCTGGCTTGGCAGTCGTATGCCTCATACTTGCGTATGCCTAGAGGCTTCAGTATTTTACCGGAGCTTTTTTCACTATCTCGGTTTGGTCCGTTTCAATCGTCTTTGTTTATCTCCCATTGGTTGGGAACGTTCAAACTTTACGCGCTCTTGTTGGGGTATGGCGTAGGCACGCTGGGTACGGGGTTGTTTATCCAAAAACGTTTTTTCCCAAGCGTGAGGTCTCGGTTGGAAAGTGTGGTTATTGGTTTTGCTCTTGGGTTTGCGACCTTATCGTTGGGAACTTTTTTCTTGGGCGTGTTGGGTGGCTATCATACCAAGATTTTTATTTGGGTGTATGCGGTTTTTGTCACGTTCGGTGCAATGAACTTGTGGAAACAGCGCGAGGTTTTGAAAGCGACTCCAGGGTGGTGGCTAGGTTCCAAACCACCACTGGTGGATTGGGTTTTGGGAAGTTTGATCGTACTTTTAATAGTATTTGAATATGTTTCAGCAAATGCGCCAGAACTTTTTTTTGACGCCTTGGTTTATCACTTAGGCGTACCAACACAGTGGATTCAACATGGTGGACTAGTACCACTTCCCAATATTGTGTTTTCCAATATGCCCATGAATATAGAAATGCTATATACCGGGGCTCTTATGTTAGCCGATGAGAGACTTTGTCGGCTTCTCCATGTTAGTTTAGGTGCCTTGGCAACTTTGGCGGTTTTTGTTCTTGGTCGACGCTGGTTTGGACAGAGAGTGGGGTTGTGGGCAAGCGGTATTTTTATAATGATCCCACTATCTATGCTCAATGCGATAGTGGCGGGTGTGGATGTTGGTTCGAGCTTTTTCACCATCGCCGCGTTACTAGTGTTGATGAATGTGTTTTTTTCTGAACATATAGAACGACGCGAGCTTTGGTTGGCCGGATTATTAACTGGAGTAGCACTAGGAAGTAAATATACAACTGCGATAACATTGATACCCGCACTGTTGGTTCTGTTTGGGGTAAGGGTAGTAACATATAAGGAATCAGTTAAGACGATACTAGTTAGTGGGGTAAATCTTGGAGCTGGAATACTTGTGTGTTTATCTCCTTGGCTAGTAAAAAATGTTATTGTTACAGGTAACCCGGTCTTTCCTTTTTTATACCAAATTATTCCCACACGTTTTTTACATCCCGGAAAAATTCAGTGGCTTATGGAAACCGGTTTTCGTGAATTTAGTCAGCGTACATGGTTGCAATACATTCAGGTTTTTTGGAATCAGTCCTTCTCGGTTCCGGGGGATAGTTCTTTTATAGGTGTTGCTTTTTTATTTTTACTTCCTGGTTTTGTTTTTTGGGGTTGGAGAATAAAGCGGAATAACGTCACTATAAATGCATTGATGATGATTGGATTGCTTGCAGTTTTATTTTGGTCTCGACAAACACAAATTGCTAGGTTTTTACTTTCCGGTTTTACGATTTTGGCGATACTAGGAGCTTGGGTCTTACTAAAAGTAGAAGATTGGAGTCCTTGTTTTGGACAAACAGTGCGCTGGCTACTTTTAAGTTTCTTGAGTTTTTGGTTGGTACAAGGAGTAATTTTTGGATATGCCATGTGGGATCCGCTTGGTGTGAGTTTGGGTTTGCAGAATCGAGTTACATATTTTCAAAAGCACTTACAGACGGACTACACACCTATGGCGCGTTTGGTGAATCAATTTCCGAAAGATAGCAAAATTTATGCTTTTGGTGAAACCCGTTCGCATTACTTCGAACGATCCATTACAACCGCAACAGCTCATGATACGACTCCATTAATTGAATGGCTGGACAAAGATCCTACAGCGGAAGCTGTTTGGCTGCGGTTACGTAGGGCGGGATACACCCACTTTTATGTGCATGCCCAGGAGGCTGTGCGCACACGTGGTTTTGAACCGTATCACTGGACCCCTGAAGCTGTAGCGCGTTGGCAAGAACTGATAGATCGATACATGCACCGAACGATTAAATTACAACAGCAATCTTTATATGTCATTTTACCTGAACCTAAAACAAAATATCTAATAAAACCGGGGCGCCCTTTATTTACCTACGATGAAAATATTTCCGCCAAGGTCAATGAACGATCAGATGTTGCGTTACGTTTATTACAGCAAAATCAATGGGTGCAAGCGCAAGCAGCTTGGCAAAGCATTGCCGAATTAGCCCCAATGTGGGAAGTGCCATATACCATGCTCGCTTGGATGTATCAGCAGCAACAAAAAAACAAGGAAGCCTTGGCCATGTATCAGCGTGCTGACAGTTTGGCTGATTTGTCACCGGAAATGTATCATGATTTAGGAGTGCTTTACTGGACCATGGGTCAGCGGAAAGACGCTATCCGTGCGATGAAGGCTGCCGTGGCTCAGGCACCAGGATTTACTATGGCGGTTAAAGATTTAGAAAGTATGGAAAATAAAATGCAACAAAACCAATAATACAAAGGTCAAATTATACTTCGATATAGTTAAGTAGCTCGAAATGAGAGGGGAATGGGATATTATGCAGCTAATGTACAAAGGCCTTCTTGTTACGGTTGTGTTTCTAGTAAGTCTTTCTACAAATGCCTTAGCAAAATTTGGAACCAATGGCACTATTACGACAAATTTTGGAGGTATCTATTTTTTAGCAAATTCGGTTGCACAACAAGCCGATGGGAAAATTCTAGCCGCTGGCTCGGGAGTCATTGGTGCTGATTATATTTTGGGACTCGCTCGGTATAACTTAGATGGAAGTCTAGATTCTTCTTTCGGAAATAGTGGTTTGGTCACGCTAACAACTACTGGAAGTTCAGATTCGTGGAATAGTTTGTGTATTCAAGCCGATGGGAAAATTATTGTTGGTGGGTCAATGACCAGTGGTGGGAAGAGAAATTTTGCTTTGACACGATACAACCCCAATGGTGTTCTGGATACGAGTTTTAACAATAGCGGAACCACAATTACAGCACTGAGCACAAGCGATGATATCGTTTATGGGATACTACAGCAGGCGGACAAGAAAATTGTGGCAGTGGGAAGTAGTAACAATCGTTTTGCACTCGCTCGCTATAATTTGAATGGAAGTTTAGATATAGGATTTGGCACCAACGGGATAAAAATAGAAAATATTGGTTCTGCTGGGAAAGCATCTTGTGTGACACAACAAGTTGATGGCAAGCTTCTGGTTGCGGGATATAATTATAATACAAATGCACGTTTCATTATTGTGCGATATATGCCAGACGGAACTCTTGATACCACGTTTAATACAGTTGGATATGTTACAACCATCATGAGTGGGGGGACAGAAGGAGTTCAAAGTGTTATTCAACAAACTGATGGGAAAATTGTGGCCATCGGTCGGGAGACCCCCTATTTAGCCTTAACGCGTTATTTGAGTTCTGGAGTTGCTGATTCAAGTTTCGGAACTTCTGGGAAGGTAACCACTACTTTTGAAAATGGTGCTTGGGGTTATGGCATAATTCAGCAACCCGATGGGAAGTTGGTTGCTGCTGGTTACGATACCAATGGTACACGCAACAACTTTATTTTGGCACGATATAGCGTAGCGGGTCTTCTTGACACTTCTTTTGGTAGCAGTGGCAAAGTTATAACTGCAATTGGGAGCTACTCATTAGCATATTCTGTTTTGCAGCAGTCGGATGGGAAATTAGTGTTAGTAGGCCGAACTGATACTAGTTCGGGTTTTGCCCTCGCTCGTTACACTAGCGAGGGTGTACTGGATACGCAAGAGGATTATCCCGTGCTTACGGGAGCGAGCCCTTCAAGTGGGCTGGCAGGTCAAATGATCTCGCTTGATCTCCGTGGGTGGAATTTCGGAACGGTCACAGGTGTTCAATTGCGCAATTCTGGCGGATCGGTCAATGCATCCAGCTTAGTCGCAACGGATACGCGTATCACTGGACAGATCACTTTACCAGTATCTCCGGGTCTTTACGACCTTTACCTGGCCACCAATGTGGTTAACCGAACGTTTAAAGCTGTGTTTACCGTAAATACATCTTTGGCCCAGCCGGTCCAGTGGCAGGTAGTAGATTTAGACAAACCGGGTAGTCCGATTGCCGGTCCTGCTGGAATTTCAATTGGCGATGGGGAACAAGATGGAACACCTAAACTTTATATCGCTCATAGCGATACCAAGATATTTGTTATGAAGAAGAATACATTATGGACGACCTGGAACTTGCCGGCGGAAAGTGCTGGCAGCATGCAAGACGCTGTTTTGGCTGATATCGATTTAGATGGGAGTTCGGAACTATACGGAACAAGTTCTATTCCGCGAGGCATCCAATATACCTGGTCCGGGAGCGCTTGGGCAGGCAACAGTTTTTGCGCCTATGCGGGTCCACTTACCCGAGCTGGACAAGCCGGAGGTGGATTGGCTGAGCTTTACTCAATATCAGGAAACAACCTTATGCAGACTCGACTGGTCAACTCCTGTTTAATTAACCGGACCTATGCCCAAGCTGGCGGAAATATTTTATGCTCGGTGGCAGGTGATGCAAATAACGACCTTGCTCAGGAAGTTTACTTTGGATGCTCGGACCATAAGCTCTATCAGGTTCGATACTGGGGAATGGCATGGAACCTTACCGCTACAGTTGCGGTTGGCACCACAGATATAAGTTCTTTGGCTATCGGTGACTTAGATCGTAATGGAAGCAACGAACTTTATGGCAGCAATACCAATGGTTATATATATCAGTACACCTGGAGCGGTAGTGCCTGGTCCAGCCAAACAATTAACAGTTCTGCCTTGGTAGTAAACAAGATTACTACGGGCGATGCGGATAACGAAGGCATAGATAAACTTTATGCTGCTGGACAAGATGGCCATGCGTATCAGTTTCGCTGGAACGGCGCAAACTGGCAAATGTTCGATTTGGGTAATGCTGGTTCTGCCTTAATCGCTTTAACGGTGGGTGACGGTGATGCCAACGGACAGTCTGAACTCTATGCAGTAGCTGTCAATGGGCATGTGGTTCAGTTCAAGGCTGGCGCCGTGCCTACGCCAACCCCTACCGCAACACCCACGGCTGGGCCAACAGGAACCGTGACTCCAACTGCTACCCAGACCCCCGTTGCTACGGTCGTACCAACCTTGACCCCAACCCCCACTCCTTTTGGGTTGGATAGATTTTTGAAAATCTACCGAAGCAAGATCAATCCCAACCGGGACGAGAAGGCGCAAGTCCGTTGGGCACAGCCTCAGACCGCGCCCGTGACGATAACTGTGTACGACATGGTGGGAAACAAGATCATCACGCTGGTGGATCATCAGACTTACCCAGCGGGACAGTTCAACAACGTCGAGTGGAACGGGCACAACGAAGGTGGCGGTACAGTAGGGAGTGGGATTTATATTGTACATATCAAGACTGATGGGTATGAGACATATAGTAAAGTAGCCATTATTAAATAATTCAAGTAAATAGAACTTTATAGTTGGAAGTTAGTGGGTACGAATTTTAGGTGCAACTACAAGCTGGAAACGCAATAGGTTATTTTAGTGTGTAGCAAGATAGGCAACTTGTGGGGGGACCGTGACTCTGGCGCCTGTGAAGAAAATCCCGATCATTAACTTTCCGATGTATAAGACTGTTGAAATACTAGATGAGTATAGATTTCTCCCGAAACAGACCGCTGAAATTATATGTAACTCTAGAAAATGTTTTAAAAATATAATGGGATATATAGTCAGAAAAGATGGCCAAGTGTTTTCGGAAGAAGAAATCGAGCGGTTAGCAAATCTAATCATGCTACTTGGTAGTGTTGTGGGCAATCCAACTTTCCTAAAAATTTCATATTTTCGGCAGCCAACCGACCAAGAACATTTTTTTAGAAGGGTTACAAAAGCTAAATCAGTTGGGTTTTCACATCCATTTCGTTTTGATAAAAAATATATCCGGTTTGATAAAGAGATTGAGGAAATAGTTAGGACGATTTCTAGAAAAGAAATAGGACGGTTGCACGAAATTACTGCTCAAATCACTTTAGTAGGACAGGCGATTGGTGAGGTTTTTGATAGATCACGATATCTTGATCGCGAATATATTTTGAAAATTGCCTGTATTGAATCGTTGGCATTTACATATAAAAAAAGATATGGTTTTAAACAGCGCAGTAAAGTAAATTTGAATTCTCGAAATCAGGACCTTATTGTAAGTTATTTAAGAGAATTAAATTTTCCAGTTGAAGACGACCTTGTTAAAGGTTTTTCAACAATACGTAATAAATATTTGCATGAAGGAATATTAAGTACGACAAGAGATTATATCGGTAAGGATGAGCGGTTCGGTTTTGATCAGTACATAGAAAATATATTAAATTATTTAATTCGGTTGGATTTAATAATTTTTATTTCTGTTATTTATGAGTTGGGGTTGGAGGGCTGGCAGAAGTACGAAACGACGGATTTGTTAAAGAAAATCAATTCTAAAGAGGATTTAAGGGAGTTTGAAAAAGAACTTAAAGGTGCTCCGAGGATAAGAAATGGAGCGTTGATATACTAAAAAATAGAATTGTCTGAATGTTGGCGATAGTATGCGTCGAAGGAGTTCGTCCTGCTTGAAAAACAAAGCCGTTGGGGAGTGGGTCCGGTGTTTGCGCTGTGGTCGGCAGGCTACGCAGCGCTTAATGGGTACATCACACGGGTAATCCCAGTTTCTTCATTTCCGTTACCAGTCGTTCTTCATCAAACGGTTTAATAATATAACCGTCGCTTTGCTCGGTGAAGGCTTTTACGATGGTTTTTGGTGTGTTTGTGGCTGTGAGGATAATGATTTTTACGGCCGTGAGCCCTTGATTCACCCGCTCGAGTTCCAGCACGCGGATTTTCTTGAGTACCGTCATGCCGTCCATGCCTGGCATTAGTAAATCCAGAAAAATACAGTCAATGGTTTCGCCCTCTTCCCAGGCGTCGGTAAGTGTTTGGATCGCTGCTTCCCCGGATTGTGCTGAGAGGCACTCGGCGCGGTCGCCTAACATCATGCTTACCACGTCACAAATATCTTTTTCATCATCGACGACCATGATGCGCATAGAGTCCTCCTGAAACCGAATGGCCCGTAGTGTGTTGTTCTTTACTTAGGTTCGGTTATTCTTGCGGGAAATTGATATAAAAGATCCTAATTTTGTGCTTTATTCTAGAACGTAGGGCTTAGATCGTGAGGGTGAAGCACTCCGACTGAGATAGGACGGATCCACGGTCAGGACATCTGCATCCGGGGAACCGAGTGGTTCCTTTGAAGGTGCTGTCTTTGGGATAGGATTTTATCAAGTAGACCTTCATCGGCAATGTGTCTGAAAAACAGTCAGGAGAATGGCCAAGCGAGCGGTTTTTGCGGGTTGAGGGAGAGCTGATAGCAATAATCGTGCAAATTCAGTCTGAGATTGATTTTTTAAGGCTTTTAAAATTCCACACCTGGAGATTTGAACAGCTTGCCAGGGGTAGGCGCCTATGATATAGTAAGCGCACTTTTGAAAAAGGTGAGCGCGCATGCCTGAAATTACCCGTGAAACCGTGCAGAAAATCGCCCGGTTGGCCAACTTAACTTTGACCGACGCTGAGCAGGAAACCTATGCCGGTCAACTTGAGAAGATTCTCGAGTATGTACACACGCTGAGCAAGGTGGACACAACGGGTGTGCCTCAGACATCGCATGCCTTACCCTTGCAAGATGTATGGCGCGAGGACGAAGTGGCACCCTCGTTAAGTCGCGAGGATGCCCTGGCCGAAGCACCGGATCCGTTTGCGGGCTGTTTCCGGGTCCCGCGGATCATCGAGTAAAGAAGGATACGTATGGAGTATTCAACCCTGTCAGCCGTAGAGATGCGTGAACGTGTGGTGCGCGGAGAGGTTAAGGCCGAGGAACTCTGCCGCGCGGCGCTGGAGCGTATTCAAGCTGTGAATCCCCGCTTGAAAATATTTTTGGCCGTGGACGAATCCGGCAGCCTGGAGCAGGCGCGCGACATCGATCGTCGGCGTGCAGCCGGCGAGACCTTGGGTCCTTTGGCCGGAGTTCCGGTTACCCTTAAAGACAATTTATGCACCAAAAATTTCTCCACGACCTGTGCCTCGAAAATACTGGCGGGTTGGAAGCCTCCGTACAATGCTACCGTGGTGGAGCGCCTGCGCAACGCCGGAGCGGTGCTCATGGGCAAGGCCAACATGGATGAGTTTGCCATGGGGTCGTCATGCGAGAATTCCGCATTTCATCCAACGTTTAATCCTTGGAATCCCGAGTACGTGGTTGGGGGGTCTTCCGGCGGTTCGGCCGCAGCCGTGGCCGCAGGCCTTACGCCGCTCTCATTGGGTTCGGACACCGGCGGTTCGATACGCCAGCCTGCGGCACTCTGCGGGGTCATGGGCTTTAAGCCTACCTACGGACGCGTCTCGCGCTATGGGTTGATGGCCTTTGCCAGTTCGCTTGATCAAATCGGGCCGTTTGCCTCCTCGGCCGAAGACATGGCCGTGGCCATGTCCGTGATCTCGGGGCATGATGTGCGTGATTCGACCAGTGCCGAAGTGAAGGTGCCGGAGTATCGCACCCAGATGAGCGGCGGGCTCAAAGGCCTGCGCGTCGGGCTGCCCAAAGAATATTACGGCGCCGGCTTGGACCCGGAGGTCCGTCAGGCGCTGGATGAAGCCAAGCGTGTTTGGAAAGACGCGGGCGCCGAGTTTGTGGAAGTCTCGCTCCCGCATACGGAATACTGCCTGGCCACGTATTACATCGTCGCCACGGCCGAAGCTTCCTCGAACCTCGCCCGCTACGACGGGGTGCAGTTCGGCCTGCGTGCAGAAGGGGAACACCTTTTGGCCATGTACGGGGCTACGCGCGCGCAAGGGTTTGGGCCGGAAGTCAAGCGGCGCATCATGTTGGGAACCTACGCGCTCTCGGCCGGGTACTACGATGCGTATTACAAAAAAGCGCTGCAGGTGCGCACCTTGATCCAGCGTGATTTCCAGGCGGCCATGCAACACTGCGATGTGATCTTAACGCCCACATCCCCGACGCCGGCGTTTAAGTTGGGCGAGCGCATGGACGATCCGCTCACCATGTACTTGTCGGACATCTACACCATTTCCGTGAATCTGGCGGGTTTGCCCGGTTTGTCCGTACCCTGTGGGTTCACGGCCAGCGGGCTGCCGGTGGGTTTGCAGATTATCGGTGCGGCGTTTGAGGAAGCGAAGCTGTTGCGGGTGGCGCAGGCGTATCAGTCGTTGACCGACTGGCATGCCCGCCGTCCAAAGTTGTAGAAGAAATAGGTATAAGTTATTTAACCCTTTGAGGGTATCTTTTAGGAGGCTTTATCATGATTTGCAAGCAATGCGGTAATCGGACTCGGTTTCAGTCGTTGATCACGTACTACGAACCCGTGGAGATCTGGGAGTTCAACGAGCAAGGCAGCATGACCCGCTTCAACCAGCCGGACACCGGCGATTTGGAAATTCGCTTGGCCTGCCCGGTTTGCAATTCCGAGGAGATCGATGCCCAAGGGTACGACATCAAGACGTTTGTCGAGAGCCCCTTGCAGCGCTTGGACGACGATCAGTGGGAAGCCAAGATCAAGGACAGCGAGAAAAAGTAAGGGCCGCAACGCCCCCTCATGTCCCCCCCTCTTTGGTAAAGAGGGGGAAGGGGGAGTTCAATTCATAAATTCGAGAGTGCGACCATGAGTGTTGAGTATGAAATTGTCGTCGGGTTGGAAGTTCACGTTGAACTGGCCACCCGTTCCAAAATATTCTGCGGATGCCCGACCACGTTCGGGGCCGAACCGAACACGCAGGTGTGTCCGGTCTGCCTGGGACTCCCGGGCACACTGCCTGTGCTCAACCGCGAGGTGCTTACACTGGGCATGCGTGCGGCCTTGGCCTTGAACTGCGAGTTGGCCGAGCACACGAAGTTTGACCGCAAGAATTATTTCTACCCCGATCTGCCCAAAGCCTATCAGATCTCCCAATTTGACATGCCGCTGGCCACGCGTGGTTATTTGGACATCACACGGGCCGACGGTGTGGTCCGGCGCATTGGCATCACCCGCGTACACATGGAAGAAGATGCGGGCAAGCTCCTGCACGAGGGGCAGGGCGGACAGATCGGCAATGCCACCAGTTCACTAGCCGATTACAACCGCACCGGCGTGCCCCTGATCGAGATCGTGAGCGAGCCGGACATGCGTACTCCCGAGGAAGTGTATCTGTACCTGACCGGGGTGAAGGAAATCCTCCAATTTGCCAAGATTTCGGATTGCAACATGGAAGAAGGCAGCCTGCGCTGCGACGCCAACATCTCCGTGCGTCCCGTGGGGCAGACCACACTGGGCACCAAAGCCGAACTGAAAAACATGAACTCCTTTAAGAACGTACGCGCCGGCGTGGAGTACGAGGCCAAGCGTCAAATACGCCTGTTGCGCGAGGGCGGACGTGTGGTCCAGGAGACACGCGCCTGGGATGCGGAGAAGGGTGTTACGCGCACCATGCGCAGCAAGGAAGAGGCGCACGACTACCGCTATTTTCCGGAACCGGATCTGCCGCGCATACTCATTACCGCCGACATGGTGGAAGCGGTGCGCTCCGGGTTGACCGAGTTGCCGCAGGCCCGGCGTGAGAGGTTCCAGTCTGCGTACGGACTCAGTGAATACGATGCCGGGGTTTTGACCGCGACCGCGGAGTTGGCCGATTACTTCGAAGCCGCCGCTGCGGGGACCAACCCCAAGGCCGTGTGCAACTGGCTCACGGTGGAGCTGTTGGGCAAGCTCAATGCCGAGGGCAAGGGGATTGCCGAGTCGCCGATCACCCCAGGTCATTTGAACGCGTTGGTGCGTTTGATTGAGTCCGGGGAACTCTCGGGCAAGATGGGCAAACAGGTGTTTGCGGAAATGGCCGAAAAGGGCGAAGATCCGCAGAGTGTGGTGAAGCGTCTGGGCCTCTCGCAGATTTCCGATGTGGACAGCCTCAAGAAAATTGTCGACGACGTATTGGCGGCCAATGCCGGTCCCGTGGTGGACTACCGTGGGGGCAAAGCGGCCTCCATGGGTTTCTTGGTCGGACAGGTGATGAAAGCCTCACGCGGCCAGGCCAACCCCCAGAAGGTGAACCAACTCCTGCGCGAGCAGTTGGGTGAACCGGGCGCGGGTGGCTGACGGACTGAGTGCCCGGTTTCTGAGGATTGGTTCCTCTTTCAAAAAAATGCATCTTAAGGTCTCGCGGAAGCAGGCTGCCTCAGGGACTTCAGTAGTATTGACCAGGCAGTTTACACACTTGTCCCGGGGTTGAACAGCGGGACCTGGACGTAACGTGGGTCCTTTCCCAGCCGCGGGCAGGGAAGCATAAACGATGCATTTTTTTGAAAGAGGAACCAATCCTCAGAAACCAGGTATAGACGAGGTTAGCGAAACATAAGGTCTCATTTTTAAAAAAGTGCACCTCGTCTAGGCTGACTTTCGTGATGAGTGCGCTTTTGTTAAAAGCATCACGCCGCGGTAACATTCGCGCAGTTAACGTTCGCCTGAGTTTGAGCAGGTATGGTCTTAAAAAGGAGAATCCTTCCCAGCGCATGCCCTCTCGAAGTTCGTTACTCCCCAATCAGGAAATTCAACTCACCATCTACGCCTTGGCGTACGGCGGTGAAGGCATTGCCAAACATGAAGGCATTGTGGTGTTTGTCCCCGAGGGCCTGCCCGGCGACGTGGTGCGCGTGAAGCTGACCCAGGTGAAGGCCAAGTTCGCCCGGGGCGTGATCCAGTCCTGGGTGACGCCTTCACCCAAACGGGTTGCTTCGTTTTGCGCCCAGGGCGCGGCGTGCGGCGGCTGCACCTGGGACGCGTTGGAGTACGGCGAACAGTTGACGGCCAAGCATGCGTTTGTGGAAAATGCCCTCATGCACGTGGGGCGTTTGAAAACCGCGGACGTGCGTCCTACGCTTAAGGCGTCACCTCAAACCGCGTACCGCCACAAGATGCAAATTCCTTTTCAACCCGGGGCGGATGGCTTGACCGCCGGGTTTTACGCGAAGCATTCGCATACCGTGGTTCCCATTGACGAATGCCCCAACCAGCCGGCGCTGGGCAATAAAATCTTCCGGGAAGCGCGCACGCTGCTCCAACAGCATGGGTACACCGGTTACGACGAAGCCGCCGATCGCGGGCAGGTGCGGCACTTGGTGATACGCCTCGGGGCGAACACGCACGAGGCGCTGGTGATTTTGGTCACGCGCGAGCGCGAACTGCCGCGCTTGACCGAATGGGCTGCGGCCTTGCAACAGCGCGTGCCGGAACTCGTGGGCGTGGTCCAGAACATAAACACCGAGAAGACCAATGTGATCCTGGGCTCCAAATACCATACGCTTTTCGGACGCCCGTTCCTGTTTGAACGCATTCGTGAGCTCACCTTCCGGATTTCCGCAGAGTCGTTTTTTCAAGTGAACCCGTTTCAGATGCCGGCCATGGCCGAGGCGGTTTTGGAAGCCGCCGCGCTTACAGGTCGCGAGACCGTGGTGGATTTGTTCTGCGGGGTGGGTTGGCTTACGCTCGAGTTGGCACGCAAGGCACGCTGGGTGGTGGGCGTCGAAAACGTGGCGCATGCCATTGATGATGCCCGCGCCAATGCAAAGACGAACAGCTTGAACAATTTGGAATTTCTCGCGGCCGATGCCGGAGTGGGTGCGGATATTCTCCGGGCCAAGGGTTTGGCTCCGGAGGTGGTGGTCGTGGATCCGCCGCGCAAGGGCTGCGACCGGCCGGTGATCGATGTGATCCTGCGTTGGAAACCCAAACGTATTGTATATGTGTCCTGCAATCCTGTGACCTTGGCCCGCGATCTGGCTTTGCTCACCCCAAAAGGGTATTCGGTTTTGTGGGTGCAGCCCATTGATTTATTTCCGCACACCTATCACGTAGAGAGCGTGGCCTGTCTGGTACGCTCGGGAGACTAACATGCCGGGACCCTTGATTGTCATTGACGGACATGCGCATTTGTATCGCGCGTTTTACGGCATCAAACCCTTGACCGACCCGAAGGGACGCCCGGTCAATGCGGTGTACGGATTTGCCTCCATGCTCTTGAACGTAAGCCAGCAGATGAAGCCGGAGTATGGCGTGGTGGCTTTTGATACACCTGAGCCTACACCGCGGCATACGCTCTACCCTGAGTACAAGGCTCAGCGCGAGGCCATGCCTGAAGATTTGCGGTTGCAATTGACCATGGTTAAAGATCTGGCCCGGGCCTTTGGGTTCCAGGTTATTGAACAAGGCGGACTCGAGGCCGACGACGTGATGGGCACCCTGGCGCAACAGGCGCGGGAGAAAGGCATCGATGTCTTGCTGTACACCACGGACAAAGATGCGTTTCAACTGGTGGGTCCGCATGTGTCGGTACTCCGTCCGGTACGCGGCGGCAAAGGTGAGAACGAGGTCTTGGATGCCGAGGGTGTCGAGCGTCAGTTTGGCGTGCGTCCCGAGCAAGTGGTGGATGTGCTGGCCCTCATGGGCGATGCGTCCGACAACATTCCCGGAGTGCCGGGCATTGGCGAGAAGACCGCACTGGATTTGATCCGTACGTACGGCTCGTTGGACAAGGTCCTGGCCTCCGCCGCGCAGATCGCCAAACCCAAGCTGCGGGAAAACTTAACCGTTCACCGGGATAAAGCCTTGCTCTCGCGCGAACTTTTACAGATTCAGACCCGCGCGGTCCTCAAGCAGCCGTGGGATCAGAAGACGTTTCCAACAACGGTACCGAGCGAAGCGTTTACGGCCATGGCGGAGTTGGGTTTCAAGCGGCTCTTGTTCTCCATGCCGCAACAAACGACCGAAGCACCGCAGGCCGATTGGGTCAAGGGGCTCTCGGATACAGTTGACCTCGCCGAGGTGGTGAGTGCGGCTCGCGCGCAGAAAATGCTGGCCGTGGAATTGGTCCCCGGCGGTGTGGCCCTGGCGGCCAAGGCCACTGAATGCACGTTTCTTCCCTGGGGCGAAGGTTCGCTTTTGTCCTTGATCAAAGCCGGCGGCGATTGGGTGGGTCTGCTGACCGACCCTGAGATTACCAAAGTCGGATACGATTTGAAGCCCCTCATGGCCACGCTCTTGCGTGCGGGCAAGAGCTGGGGTGGAGCGTTTGAGGATCTGCACTTGGCCGCGCACTTGTTGGATTTGCCGGCCAGCCGTCCGGGGGATTTTATCAGCCGCTTGTTGGGCGGGCCGCCTCCGGAAGAGCAACCTGCGTTTTTGGCCTGCGCCACGTTGTTGCTTTCCAAAACCCTGACCCAGCGCCTGCGTACGGTGAAAGCCGAGGACATTTATCGCCAAGTGGAACTGCCGCTCCTTCCAATACTGGCAGGACTTGAAGCGGGTGGGGTTTCGATTGACGGAAATGCCTTGCACGACATGGCCGAGCGTTTGGGGCATCAGATGGTCGGCTTGGAGAAGAACATTCAGCAGCAAGCCGGTGTGGAATTCAACATACGTTCCACACAGCAGTTGGCCGAAGTGTTGTTCGAGCGCTTGCAGCTCTCACCGGGGAAGAAGACCAAGACCGGACACTCCACCAGTGTGGAGGTTTTGGAAATGCTGACCTCGCAACACCCGCTCCCGGGCTTGGTGTTGGAGTTCCGACAACTGCAAAAACTTAAATCCACGTATTTGGACGTACTCCCGGGTCTCGTGGACCCAAGCGATCAACGCTTGCACACGACCTTTCATCAAGTTGGGGCCGCCACCGGACGCTTATCCTCCTCGGATCCCAATTTGCAAAACATTCCCATCCGCACAGAGTTGGGGCGTGAACTGCGCCGCGCGTTTGTTCCGGCCCGCGCCGGAGAAGCCCTGCTCTCGGCAGACTATTCGCAGATTGAGTTGCGCTTGTTGGCGCACTTGTCCAACGATGCGCAGATGCTGGCCGACTTCAAGCAGGGCGTGGACATTCACAGCGCCACCGCCTCGGAACTGTTTCATGTGCCGCTTGATCAGGTCACGCAGGAGATGCGACGCCAGGCCAAGACCTGCAACTTCGGCATTGCCTACGGCGTGAGTCCGTATGGATTGGCGCGGCAGCTGGGCATCTCGCCGGGACGCGGCAAGGAATTCATTGACCACTTTTACCTACGTTATCCAGGTGTGCGCGTGTATTTGGACAGCATCATTGAGGCGGCCCGCACGGACGGATACGTCACCACCTTGCTGGGTCGGCGGCGCGCCATTCCGGACATTACCTCGGCCAACCGTAACATCCGCGAAGGCGCGGAACGCATGGCCATCAACACCCCTATTCAGGGTTCGGCCGCGGATCTGATCAAGGTGGCCATGATCCGCATGGATGCGGAATTGAAGAAAATGAAAGTTGCCTCGCGCATGATTTTGCAGGTGCACGATGAACTGGTGTTTGAAGGACCGGAGGCCGAGATGCCCGAGCTTAAAGCCGCAGTGGTGCAGATCATGCGTTCCGTGCATGAGCTCAACGTGGACCTCGCGGTGGAAGCGGCCTGGGGGCCGAACTGGATGGAGGCGCACTGAGCGTTTTAGGAATACGTCCGGCCGTGGGTGAGTGCTTTTTTTAAAAAATTCGTCCTTTATGCTTCCTCCCCGCAGGGGATGCTATTTTACGCAGATAGCGTCCCGGCACGCGTTTACTCAACCGGAGTAGTGTGTAAAAGCTGGGAGGTTGTTATCGGAGGGCTCGGGCACCCGCTACGTGAGCAAAACATTTGGACGAATTTTTTAAAAAAAGCACTCACCCACGGCCGGATGTACTCTTTATCAAAAACGCGTGTAGGGACGTTATGGTTCTGGATGGGCGTCACCTGCGGGGACGAGACATCGAGGACGCATTTTAGAAAAAAAAGAGCACCCTCCCTCGCCGCCTGGTTTTCGATTCAAACGGGCGTGCGGCAGTATAGAGTTGGGAGAGCGATAACTTCGTGCATGAAAAAGCATTTAATCTCATGGTATAATCGGCCGAACGTATAAGTATATATAATAAGGATAGCGCTTATATCCTATCTTTGCGGCGCTCAGGTGCGTCGCAGCTTGATCAAGGGGGAGAATCGTTTATGGATTTTTCAGCCGTCCGGGAAAACGCAACTCAAGAGAATGCCATTTTTGCGCGTTTGCTCGCGGCCGTCGGGGGACTGTTGGGCGGCGCGGGAGCTTTGATGCTGTGGGGTTTGTCGTGGGGTTCGTGCCTGTGCACGCAGACCGGGGTGGTGGGGCCCATGACCTTAGGGTTGGTCAACCCTGAGCAAACGGTCCTGGCCGTGATGCTCTTGGTGGGCGGTTTGGTCGGGGCTGTGGCCGGGTACTGGGCTTGGCTTGGGCTGGCGTATGTACAGTCGCTCATCGCCCCATTGCCGGTTCCGGTTTTGCTCAAGCGCGCGGCACTGCCGTTCGTGGCACTGCTGCCGCAACTTACCTTCATGCTCAAAGGGCGCCCGGCCTGTGTGGGTCCGGTCTTGCTCTTTCTGGCCTTGGCCGCAGGCGTTTTGCTCTGGGCTACGGTCGAACGCAAAGATAAACGCAAAATCTTTTTTGCCTATCCCACCGAGAGTGAATATTCGCCCTCGGGCCTGTTCACCCACGGTGCGGTCATGGTGCTGGGGGCGGGTCTGGGCTGGTATGTTCAATCGCTCCAAGGTTTGGTTCATTCGTCCATCATGGGCTTGTGGTTTCCGGCCTTTATCGGTGTGGCCGTCTGGATGGCCGCGCTCGGAGTCAGCAGCGCACTCGGGCTTTTATACACCAAGCATACGTTCAATCAAATTTTTCACGCGGTGGCTTTGGCACTCTTGCCGCTGGCCTTGTTACCCTTGCAGAGCATGAGTTGGGCCGGATACTGGGAGAACGGGGCGTTGGTGAGTGCCTTCCGTCTCGGCGCCGTGCCGGTGATCCTGGGCATTGTTTCGGGTTTGGCGGTGCCGGTGCTCTTTGTGTTGGCTTTGTTGAAACTCACGCCGCGTCCGGTTGAAACGCAACCCGGTTGGGAGGAACTCTTCCGCGCACTGATGCTGATCGCCGCCATACCGTTGCTTTTGGTCAGTGTGGCGTACGCACCCGCAGGGTCGGCCTTGGGGCAGAATGCCTTGGCCGGCGCCTTGGATGCGATCCGTGAAGGTGAACCATTGGCCAGTGCCCAGGCGATCCTGCTCGGGCGCTTGCCCTTTAAAGAAATTTTATTGCGCCATGGATTTTTGTCCGATGCGGTGACCGGTCTTACGGCCTTAAGCTGGTTCGGCGGTACGGCCGAAGGTTTGCGTTTGCTGACCGCATGGCTGATTCCGCTCGGCGTCTTGGGTGTTTACTTTTTGGGCGTGTTTTGCCTGCCCTGGATCTGGGTTTTGGTCTTGATGGTGGCCTTGCTCAGCGGGAAGTTGGGCATGGTGGCCGAGACTCGTTTTCTGTTTGTCTGGGTTGGTTTCATTTTCACGTTCTTGTACTTGCAGCGTGAGCGTTGGGCTTTCTTGATCGGTTCGGGTGTGGCCACGGTGTTGGCGGTGATCGGTTCCTTCTCAGCCGGGGTGATGGCCTTGACCGGACATGTGGTGGTGTTGGGAGCGTATGCGCTCTTGGGCCCGGCCGTGAACAAGCGCCGTTGGTTGGGTGTGGTTTTGTACTCGGCTGCCGCTTTGCTTGGCCTTCTGCCCTGGTGGATGTATCTGGGCATGAGCGGAAGCTTGGGTGACTATTTCGCTAACTTCCGCTGGGTCTCTACGCATTACCATGCGGTCTTTGGCAGTGTGATTCCGGTTTGGAACACGATGCCCTCGTTAGGCGACGTGGCGCTTTTTTTACTCCCGGCGGTGTTGATCATGATGGGGGTGTGGAACGTGGTGGCCTCGATACCCAAAGCCAAGGAACGTGGCTTGCCGTGGAACGTGTTGTTGCTGAGTGCTATGATTTTTTTCTTATGGTTCCGTTTTATTCAGCGGGGCGATGCAGCCTTCCTGTTGGAAGCGTTGCCGATCTGCGCCTTGCTCGCAGCTTTTTTCCTCTTCCGCTGGTCGTTGACCAACACGTTGTTACGGAGTGCGCTCTTGGGTGGAATCGTACTCTGGGCGTTTATCCCCAGTACCCACGGCCCGGCCTTGCCTGAGGTCTTCGGACAATTTGGGACCAAGAATGTGATCGATCCCCAGGGGTTGGTGAAGACCAAAGTTGCAGGCTTGGGTGCGGTGCGTGTGCCTGAAGCTCAGGCCAAGTCGCTTGAGGAGTTGACGGGATTTTTAGAAGGACAAGTCGGAAGTACGGAAGTGTTTTATGATTTTTCCAACCAACCGGTTTTGTATTTCTTGGTTCCGCGTCGCCCGGTGGTCTCGTCGTTGTTGACCGCGACCCTGGCCACCTTTCAGCAGCAATTGGATGCCATTCAAGGTTTGGCCGATGCCCGCGTCAAGGCGGTGGTGTGGGGTGTTACCGACGAGAGCATCTTGGGAAATGTTCCCTCCGAAGTTCGTCACTATGCGATGTCCGAATACCTGTTGAATCAATATGTACCCATGGCCCTCAAAGGAAACGCTGTGTTGTTGGGTCCGAAAGCGGATACGCCGGTGGCCGATACCGCCGCCGCGATTGCAATGCAGCGCCCCTTGCGTTTGGCCGGACTGCCCGCCGCCTGGGGCAAAGATTCCAAATACGACATGAGCCAGGGCGCGGGTGCCGGCACCGTGGTGCCGATGGACGGCGCCAAATCCTTTGAACCGGCCGGCGTGACCGTGACCGCCAAGGGCGAGTCTTGGACCGTTGCCCCGGGTGAAAAAGAGATGACGCTCAAACTAAGCAACAAGGCCGATGCCGCGAAGCGGGCCAATGTTTTGGTTCTGCAATTGACCGTACCGGTTGAGCTGCAGGGGAAGACCGCAACCCTGGCTTGGGGCGAGCAAGCCAGTGGACGCACGGTGACGTTTACCCTGGTGGGCGATGGGGCCTCGCATCCGTACGTGATCCGTTTGGGCGCCGTGCCGGCCTGGGTGTTGGCCGGCGATGTTGCCGCGCTGCAATTGACACTTCCGGGCGGCGGCTGGACCTGGGAAAAAGGTCAGTGGCTCGCCCTCCAGGATATTCCACAAATCAAGACGGCCGCGCCGAAAACCGCGGTGCCCGAGGACAAAGCCAAGAAGGATGAAAAGAAAGGTACGCCCGGCAAGGCCTCGGAAAAGAAAAAATAAGGATTCAAGCGCACTCGGCCAGGAGGCACGACCATGGACAAACTGTATAAAGGTGAGGCTGAAGCCGAACGTCGGCGTTTTCCACGCAAACCCGTGAAGCTTAAGGTCAGCTATCAGTGTCTGTCCAAGGATCGCGTGGCTCCGGCGGAATCGCATTTGGCAGAAGATGTAGGTTCGGGCGGGTTGGCCATGCGCAGCCGCCAAAATCTTACCAAGAATCAGATGATCATGGTGACCTTGCAATTGCCGAGTCCGGGGAGCAAGGTGCCGGATACGGAGTTGCCGGATTTTTCCGCCGTGCCTTGTTCCGGGGTGAGTGTGCTGGCCCGTGTGGCTTGGTGCAAGCCCGAGGGGCCGGGCAACTACCTGGTGGGTGTGCAATTTCTGGATACGGACGGACAGAGTCGCGAACGGCTTAAGAAGTTTTTGGTGGAGTACCGCCTGTATCAGGCCGGGACCACCATGAACTATTGATCGACGCAGCGTCAGCTGGAATGGAAGAGGGTCTATGACGGCAGAGACATCCAAACATACGGGCTCCCGGTGGGAACACTGGCGGAAGTTTTTCACCGAGGATGTGTGGCGCTTTGATTTTTCGGAACTGACACGCGCCCGCAAATCCTTGGTGCAAGTGGTGCAAGTCCTGGTCTTGGTGGGCGAACGTTTTTTCAAGGATCGCCTCATGCTGCGCGCCAGTGCCCTGACCTACTCGACCATGCTGTCCATTGTTCCGCTCCTGGCGTTTATGTTTGCGGTGCTCAAAGGCATGGGCGTGCAGCGGCGCCTTGAACCCATTCTCCTGGAACGCGTGGCCGTGGGTTCGCAAGAAACCGTCTCGCAGTTGATGCACTACATCGACAAGGTCAATGTGGGATCGCTGGGCGCCTTGGGGTTGATCCTCCTGATCTTGAGCGTGATCTTGGTGCTCGATAATATTGAAAGTGCCTTTAATGATATTTGGAGCATCACGCAACAGCGTTCGTACCTTCGGAAGTTTTCCGACTATTTGGCGCTCATGTTGGTCACCCCGCTCTTTTTACTTTTGGCGCTTTCGGCCACAGCCACGCTTAAGAGCATGACCATTGTGACCTGGCTCAAGTTTCAGCCGGGCGTGGGTTCGTTGGTGGTCTTTTTGCTTCAACTTTTGCCCTTTGCGGCCGTCTGGTTTGTGCTCACCTTTTTATTTATGTTTTTGCCCAACACCAAGGTGCGGCTGGCGCCGGCCCTGATGGCTGGGGTGTTGACCGGTACGGTGTGGCAAGGGGTGCAGTGGTTTTACATCACCTTTCAAGTGGGTGTCTCCAAGTACAACGCCATCTACGGAACGTTCGCCCAGTTACCCGTGATGCTGGTTTGGATTTATATTTCCTGGGTGATTGTGCTCTTTGGCGCGGAATTGACCTTTGCTCTGCAGAATGTGAATTCCTATCGCCGGGAAAGGAAATGCGGCGAACTTAACTTTTTGGCACGTGTGGAACTGGCTTGGGGCTTTTTACGGGAAATTCATATAAAATTTAGTCAGGGTGGAACACCCTGGACCGCCGACACCCTGGCACGTCAGCAGCATGTGCCACTGCGGCACGCCGAGCAGATGCTCAAAGAACTTATGGCTTTGGGGTATTTGGTTCCCGTGGCCGGGGGCACGGAGCTGGCGTATGTTCCGGCTCTGGATTTTAAGCAGGTTCTGGCCATTGAGGTGTTGGAAAAATTGGAACGTTCTTTGATTCAAGTAAACGGTGCCCAAGATGACGGACGCTGGCATCCCACGCGGCACGCGGCGCAGGATGCGCCTGAACGACGCTGGATTCAAACCTTGCGTCAGGCTCGCCGCGAGGCCTTGGAAAACGTCAAGCTGGTTGAGGGTTTGTCTTAAAACAGAATGGGCTCGGTAACACCGGGTCGCCAAACGCGTGTTGCAAAGGGAGGGACGCCCAATGCTGAAGCAGGGAAAAGTGGAATTTGAACGCAGAATTTTTCCGCGTTTTCGGGTGGATCTTCCGATTGTCTACCAGCATGACTTGCACACTCAACCCGTTTCGGCGCACACGGGCAATGTGTCGCGGGGTGGGTTGTTACTCTGCCTGGAAGAGCCATTGGCCATGGGGACGCGCATACGCATAAAAATGCACCTGACCGATCCGAACGCTCCGCGTTGGGTGGAGGCCATGGGGACCATTGTCTGGTCCTCGGATCAGCGTGGCGAAGACGGTCAGTTTCATGCCGGGTTTGCCTTTGAGGACATTGCCGAGGAACATTTGGAGATTTTGCGAGAGTTCGAAGCCCTCTGGTTGCAGCAGGGGGCCTAGTAGGATTTATTTTAACCATATCAGGAGGCAAGACACGTTATGGCATTTCCGGGAAAAGTTATTTGGATGGACGGCAAACTGGTGCCGTGGAACGAAGCCAACATTCACGTACTCTCGCATGTGGTGCATTACGGAACCTGTGCGTTTGACGGATTGCGCATGTACGCCAATCCGAAAGGTTCTTTTATCCTGCGCATGCGTGAGCATGTGAAGCGCCTCTTTGAATCGGCCAAGATTTATCGCATGCCCATTCCGTATACGGTCGATCAGATATGCGAGGCCATCAAGGAAACCGTAAAAGCCAACGATCTGACCTCGGGCTATATCCGTCCGTTTGCGTTCCGGGGCTATCATTCCCTCGGCGTGAATCCGCTCAAGTGCCCCATGGTTACAGCCGTGGCCGCTTGGGAGTGGGGGGCGTATCTGGGGGAGGAAGGGTTGCAAAACGGAGTTTCGGTTCGCATTTCTTCCTGGAACCGTCCGGCGCCGAACACCATGCCTTCCATGGCGAAAGTCGCGGCCAATTACATGAATTCCCAGTTGATCAAACTTGAGGCCTTGGCCGACGGATTTGAAGAAGGCATCGCACTGGATTCGTTCGGTTACATTTCCGAAGGTTCGGGCGAGAACATCTTCATTGTTAAAAACGGGGTGCTCTTCACGCCGCCGTCGTCCTCGAGCATTTTGCCGGGCATCACCCGGCATTGCGTGTTTCAATTGGCGCGGGAGCTCGGGTACGAAGTGCGCCAGCACGTGCTGCCGCGCGAGAGCCTCTATGTGGCCGACGAAGCGTTCATGACCGGCACGGCGGCCGAGATTACACCCATTGCCAAGGTGGACAATTTGCCTGTGGGTGAAGGCACGCGGGGACCGATTACCAAGGCGATTCAGGATGCCTACTTCGGGATTCTAAAGGGGGAACGCGAGGATACCTACCAATGGCTGGAGAAAGTGCGCTAAGTCGCGTACAGAAGACCGTCCTCCTCTGCGAGGCGGAAGGGTTAAACCAAAGGAGCTGTCACCACCATGATTAAAACCTTCTTGTTGGACACCAACGTTCTTTTGCACAACCCGCAGGCGATAACGTCGTTCGGGGACAATCGGGTGATCATTCCCATCGGCGCATTGGAGGAGATGGATCAGTTTAAGAAACTCAACGATGAAAAAGGGAAACACGCGCGGGCAGTTTCGCGCTTCATCGACGGATTGCGCGCCCAAGGGTCCATCGCCCAGGGTGTGAAGATGGAAAACGGCGGGGTGCTCCAGGTATTGGTGGAGTTTCCCGAGCACCGTCTGCCCGGACTCGATCCGCGCAAGATTGACAATCAGATCATCGCGCTCGCCTTGGCCCTGAAAGAACGCACGGGCGAAGATGTGCGCATTGTCACCAAAGACGTGAACATGCGCGTCAAGTCCGATGCCTTGGGCATTACGGCCGAGGATTTTGAAAAGAACAAAGTCAAGATTGAGGAACTCTATTCCGGTGTGACCAAGCTGCAAGTGCCGGTGGAGGACATCAACAAATTTTTTAACGACAAACGCTTGAATTTGAGCAACACCACCGAGGACCTCTGCCCCAATCAGTTTGTGATCTTAAAAGACGCGGGCGGAGGGTCGCAAAGTGCGGTGGGCAAGGTCATGTGGCCGGAAAAAATTTTGGTTCCACTCAATGACTGCGATCAGGAGATCTGGGGCATTAAGGCGAAAAACCTACAACAGAAGCTGGCCATGGAGCTGCTGATGGACGATAAGGTTCCGTTGGTGACACTGGTCGGTCCGGCCGGAACCGGGAAGACCTTGTTGGCGGTGGCCGCAGCCTTGCGCAAGACCTTGGATGAAAAAGCCTACCGCAAGATCTTGGTGAGCCGTCCGGTTATCCCCTTGGGGCGTGACATAGGGTTTCTTCCCGGCTCCAAGGAAGAAAAGCTTTCCCCCTGGATGCAGCCGATTTTTGACAACCTGGAATTTTTGATGGATCAAAACGGGGATTCGGGCGAGACCGGCGAAGGCACGCTGCGCTACATGCTCGAAACCGGTAAGATTGTCCTCGAGGCCGTGACCTATATTCGCGGACGTACGTTGCCCAAGCAATTCATCATCATCGATGAAGCGCAGAACCTGACGCCGCACGAAGTGAAGACCATTGTCTCGCGTGCCGGGGATGAAACCAAGGTGGTGCTGACCGGCGATCCGTACCAGATTGACAATCCCTATTTGGATTCCAATTCCAATGGGTTGACCTATTTGGTGGAGTCGTTTAAGAATCAGGCTTTGGCCGGGCACGTTACCTTGTACAAGAGTGAGCGTTCCCAGCTGGCGGCGTTGGCGGCTAAGATATTATAGATCGTGAAAACGTTGATTGAATAATTTTTACGGCGATTCGGTTTAGAATAAACGATTGTCATTTCGAGCGAAGCAAGAGGTCTGTTCTCGGATGTTTCGTCGCTAAAGCTCCTCGAAATGACAATCGTTTATAGGCTGCGAGTGGTTGTTCGGGATCTCGGGAAAAGGATGAAGGGATGCAGCGTTGCCTTGGGGGCATAGAGAGCTGGTTGCTGGGCAGTCTACTCAGTTTGAGCCTAATCTTGTCCGCGGGGCATGCGCAGGCGGCTGAGCCGACCTCCGTGCCTGCGCGTATTTTCACAGCGTGTGGTTTGGCGGCAGGGACGACCCCTACGGGCAAGGCCCTGGTGCGGTATCGGGATCTGGATTTGTTTGTGTTGGCCGAGGCGCGTGAGGCCCTGGGCCAGGCTGAAAAGGCCGCTCAGGTACGCCAATACCTGAAGACCTTTTTCCCCAAGAGTACGCTCTTGTCCGTGTTGCCCACGGTGCCCGATCCTACACCGGTGATCAGCGAGGTGGACACGGATCCAGAGTGGTCCCGCTTGGTACAGGTGGGATTGCATTTGGCCCGCACCGAGGCTCCAACAGCCGACTGGAGCGAATGGTTTGAATTGGTGTTGGCCGCGGCGGCAGCTCCTCAGGAACCTATTTCTCCCGAACATCTTCACGCCTTCGTGCAGCGGCATCCCGAGGGGCTCTTGGCCGGATGGGCTGCGTATCAAGGACTTTGGGAACAACGCCTGCTTACACCGGACGATGATTCGACGGTCGGGTTTCAAACGTTTTGGGCCGAGCATCGGGCGCATCCTTTGGCCAACGAAGCCTCGGAGGCTCAGGATGTGCGCTGGTTTTCGCCCCGGGCGGTGGCGCATCTCTCAACCGTGTTTCCGGGGTGGGGTGAGGAAATTTTAGAGCCCGGTCTGCGTGAATCCTCGCGGGCTTTGCTCTCGGAGACCATTTATCTTTTAGGCACCCTGGGCTTTCTCTCGGCCTCGCAGCATCAGGCCCGGGCCGGCAATCTGACGGGTGCGCTCATCTTTCTAAACTTATTGATGCTGAACCAT
The DNA here is from genome assembly GCA_964604705.1 of uncultured bacterium. Lineage (GTDB taxonomy): Bacteria > Oederibacteriota > JAAXVQ01 > JAAXVQ01 > JAAXVQ01 > JAAXVQ01. The sequence goes on along the minus strand of CAZSAP010000003.1, from coordinate 117,095 downwards.
CAGACCAGTGGCGAACAAACGTACGTGACCGCCACGCGGCGTAACGACTCGGAACGACGCAGGTTCATTGCCGAGCGGGTGGATCGTCCGATCATCGGGACCGGCACCTTTGCACCACCGGAAGTACAGCTGCCGGAAACCGGTCCCATGGCGCGCGATCTGATTGTGGCCGTGGGGTACGGTCTGCAAAACGCGGCCGCCGGTTGGCGTGGTCAAGGGTTGATACGCGACGAACAATTGGATACACTGGTGCTTAACGTGGATTGGACCCAGACCTTTTGGGACACCACGTGGGGTGAGGTCCTGCGCACGGGCGTGGGTGTCTCCCCGCATTTGCAAGTGCTCTCCACCCAGGCCGAAGGTCTGGAGTCCGCACCCATAAACGCCGACCTGGCAGTTAACGAGTGGGGCGGTGCGCTGCAGGTCGTAGGCTTGATTCGCTGGGAGTGGGGCGGACCGTGGATGCAACTCAAGCTGGGGGCCGGTCCAGGGTATCGTCACCGCGCCATGAACCAGGCGGGATTTTCGGATGTGGATCAAGGGCAGGCTTGGTTTGGCAGCGCGGCCCTGGCCTTGGGCGGTGAGAGTGGGATGTTTTGGCAGGTGGGGTGGACGGCCGATGACTCGTTTCAGTCGGGGACACTCCGGCTTTCGGATCGGACCTTGGAGCGCCCTTCGCGCAGTCAGCAAGTTCATTTCGGATTAGGAGCGTATTTTTGATGACCTTACCTTTGCTGGTTTTGTTTGATGTGGACGGGACGCTCATCCGAACCAACGGCGCAGGTGTACGCGCCATGAACCGGGGTTTTTACGATGTGATGGGATGGGAAAACGCTCTGGGGACGTTCTCGCCGGCCGGCATGACGGACATGGCCATTGCCCATCGGGTGGCGCGTTGGTTTCGGGGTTCTGAGCTGACACCCGAGGAAATGAAACTGGTGTTTGACCGGTATTTGGAGCTTTTGCCTCTGGAATTGGCGCACTCCGAGGGGTTCCGGGTCCTCCCGGGCATTCAGGCGTTTTTGGAGAAGTACAGCGCCGCCCCGGACATGCTGCTGGGCTTGGGTACGGGCAATTTGGAAAAAGGTGCGGCCATCAAACTGACCTACGGCAAGCTGCATTCGTTTTTTCGTTTCGGTGGGTACGGTTCGGATGCCTTGGAGCGTTCGGAACTGTTACGCGTAGGGGTTCAACGCGGCGAAGCGCTTTTGGGAACCACCTTGCCTCCGGAGCGTGTGGTCGTGGTCGGAGACACGCCTTTGGATGTTAAAGCCGGGCAGGCCCTCGGCGCACGCACGGTGGCCGTGGCCACGGGGCCGTATCGTGTGCACGAATTTACGGAATTTGTTCCCGATGTGGTGCTGGCCAATTTCAATGAAACCGAGAAGCTTAACGCATGTCTCTCCCAATGGATGTGACCCGTCGTCGTTTTGTTGCAAGCCAGGCCTTCGCCGCGGCCGCGTACGCCTTAATGGCCGTGGATACGGCGTTGGTGTTGCTCTCGCTGGCCTGCAAGTTGGTGGCGCACCAGCCGTGGGTGACCGTTGTCTACTTGAGTGTTTTCCGACTGCCCGGTGCCGGACTCCCGGCCGCGTTGCTGACCCCGCAAGCGCTTTTTGCGCCCTTGACCACCTTGGCGGTTATGTCGCTTTGGCCCTTGGCCATGCAGGTGTGGTGCTTGTGGCTGATGATCCCAGTCATGCAAGGGTGGAAATGGCAAAGCCGGCTGGTGTACACCGTGATTGCGTTTGTACCCATTTTTGGGCCGGCCGGCGCCCACACCCTCATGAAGACCCAAGAGAATTTGCTGCTGGACGATTAGCCCGAACAGTCAGCGTCGCTTAGCTTAGGTAAGGCAGGAACGGTGGATAGAATGTCCACATTAGGGAGTCCCGTGGGTTCCCTGCAAGTTCCAAGAAACTGAGGAAAGCCATCATGCCCAAGGACAAACAGACATTCCAAAAGATATTCATTTCCGGTTTGCTGATTCTTATTCCCATGGTTGTGACCGTGGCGGTATTGGTGTTTTTATTCAATTTGCTCGACAACTGGCTCTCGCCGTACGGAGCTCAGATCCTCCGCGCTTTGGGTGCCAATTTACCCGACTCATGGAATCGAATTCCGGGGTTTGGCATTTTGGCCACCTTTCTGCTTATATGCCTGACGGGTTTGTTCGCTTCCAACTATCTGGGGCGGCGCTTGTTGGATTTTTTAGATCAGTTCCTGCAGTCGGTTCCGCTTATTCAGAATCTGTATGGTGGCATGCGGCAATTGGTGGATGCGTTTACGGCCAGCGAAGGCATGGCCTTTAAGACGGTCGTCATGCTGGAGTTTCCAAGTACTGGGGTTTGGACCCTGGGCTTTTTAACCACGTCCTCCGCCGAGTGGGCCCGCCGGGTAGGCGGGGCCGATTTGGAGACGGTGTTTATTCCCGCAGCCCCTATTCCCAGCCAAGGGCTTCTCATCATGGTATCTCGCCGTCGTTTGACGGTGCTGCCGCTGTCCGTGGAGGCGGCGTTTAAAATGATCGCCACCTTAGGCTTGGTGGCGGGCCAAGAAAAGATTCTAGCGGCGGCCCAAGATTCGCGTTCAAAGTCGTCGTCCCTGCGCGTTCGTCCGACGCGTCCGAAATCGTCCGCACGTCGTTCGGGAAAAAAATAATCACCTATGAGAACTTTTAAAAAACAACGGGTGTCCGTAAGAGCGTTTTGGGGCGTGGCCTAGCATGCCGCAACCCGGATACTCCGACTTTGCCGGCATCTACGATGTCATGATGGGTGGACGCTATGTCCGTTATTGGTGGGCCTGGTTTAAAAAGGCATACCCCCAGGGTGCTCAGGCCCCGCGCGCGGTGGCCGATTTGGCCTGCGGCACGGGGGAAGCGGCGCTCAAGCTAAGGAGGCGGGTTGAGCGCTTGTACTTGGTGGATGCGGCTCCGGCCATGTTGGCCCAGGCGCGCGTGCGTCTGCCGGAGGCCCGGGTGTTGCATGCGGATTTGCGGACCTTTACGTTGCCTGAGCCTGTGGACTTGGCCCTTTGTGTGTTTGGCGGCATGAACTATATGCCCACGCAGAAGGCGCTGGTGCAATGTCTGCGCAATGTGCGCCGGAACCTTCGGCCCGGAGGTATGTTCACGTTTGACATGGCCACGCCCCATTTTTTGGAGCAGCAATACAGCCAGGGGCATGAGGTATTTCAGGGACGGCATTGGGCCTCGGAGTGGGAATGCGACTGGAATGCGCGCAAACAGGTGGCCCGCATCTGGATTGAGAGCCGTTCGCGGGAGCGTGCAGGGGTTCCGTGGAAGGTGCACATTCCGGAAGAGCACCGGCACCATGCGTATCCGCGTCGCGTGATTTTGGAAAGTTTAACCCAAGCGGGGTTGGTCCACGTGCGTACCGTCGGCTTGCCCGGCGGACATCGGGTGCGGGGGGAACGGGATGCCTACTGGGGGTTTGTGGCCAGGGCGCCGCAGACCTTGACAAGCACGCGCACCATTCGTTAAAATCTACCGCCTTATTTTTATGCGAGGAATTCCGGGATGAAATCGTGTTGGTCCCGGCACATTAAACCATAGGAGTGATGACTGTGATCCGGATCGATGAATTGTCCAAACAGTACAGCACCGTCAAAGCCTTGGATGCGATTTCCTTTGAGGTCCGTCAGGGTGAGATTTTGGGGCTGCTCGGTCCCAACGGCGCGGGCAAGACCACGACGCTGAAAATCCTTTCCGGGTACCTGCGTCCCGACGGTGGACGGGTGACCATTAAGGATTTGAACGGGGTGGAGGAGACCGAGAAGACACGCACGTTTATTGGCTATCTGCCCGAGTACAATCCGCTTTATCAGGATTTGTTGGTCTTTGACTACCTCCACTACATTGCCGCGATGCGCGGCATGGACCCGGCCGTACATGATGAGCGGGTAAAAGCCATGGTGGAGCTGTGCGGTCTTACCGGCGTGGTGAATTTCAAGATCGGCGAGCTTTCCAAGGGCAATCGGCAGCGCGTGGGTCTGGCCCAAGCCATGATTCACGATCCGGAGATCCTTATTCTGGATGAACCCACGGCCGGCCTGGATCCGAACCAGATCAGTGAAATTCGCGATTTGATTAAGCGCTTGGGTCAGAAAAAAACCGTCATTCTTTCGTCGCACATTTTGTCGGAAGTGGAGGCCACCTGCGACCGCGTGGTGATCATTCACCAGGGTAAGGTCGTGGCCGACGGACAGCCCAAGGCTCTCCAGGCTCAGGCCACCGGCGATGCCAAGGTGACGGTGAAAATCGGCGCCGGCAAACACCGTGAGGTAATGAGCGCCCTCAAGGGACTTACGGGGGTGCTGACCGTAGAGCGCGGGGAAGATGAGAGCGAGCACATTCTTACCTACCACGTAACCTGCGGCCGTGAACAGGATCTGCGGCCGGAGGTGTTCAAACTCGCGGCCAAGGAGCACTGGGAACTGTACGAGTTGCGTCGCGATGTGGTGAGCCTGGAAGATATCTTTAAGCAGCTCACGACGCTTTAACCAAGGGTTGGGGCGGACGGCAAACACCCCACCGGAGATTGAACGCACCTGCGCAAGGCGCTGGCGCGAACACTTATTTTGAATCTTGAAGGAGGACGTGGTATGGCATCGACGCACACATCGGAAACGGACAACCTAACGGCACCTGCGCCTCGGGGCTTGGCTCCCTGGCAGGTGGCGTGGAACCGCATTCAAACCTTGGCCCGAAAGGAACTGTATTCGTATTTTTACTCACCCATTGCCTATGTGGTCATGGTGATTTACTTGGCGTTTGCGGGTTGGTTTTTCTTCTCGCGGTTTTTTCTGTTCGGCGAGCTGGAATTGCGGACGTTTTTTGAGATTGCCCCCATGCTGCTCATGTTCTTGGCTCCGGCCGTGACCATGCGCCTGCTCTCCGAGGAAATCAACACCGGGTCTTATGAAATGCTGATGACGCTCCCGATCTCCGAGACTCAGGTGCTCTTAGGCAAGCTCTTGGCGGCCGTGGGCTTTCTGGCCATCCTGCTCGGAATTACGCTGTTCTACCCTCTGACCTTGTCCACCCTCGGGCGCTTGGATTGGGGACCGGTGCTCACCGGCTACCTCGGCCTTTTCTTGCTGGGCACCATGTTTATGGCCATCGGGATTTTCTCCTCGGCCTTGACGCGCAACCAGATCGTGGCCTTCATCCTGGGTTTTGCGATTAATTTCGCCCTTTATCTCTCCGACAAATTTCTTTCCTTTTTGCCTTCGGGCGTGGTGGGGATTTTTGAATATCTGGGGGTGGAGTATCACTTCCAGGGATTTATCCGCGGACTGGTGGACAGCAAAGATCTGATTTATTTTGCGTCCATGACCGTCCTGGCGTTCTATGCCACGCGGTTGATTTTGGAAAGGAGAAAGTAACATGCAACCGACACTCTCGCGCGAAATGCGCTTTCGCAACGAATGGACCATGTTTCTCGTGTTGGCCGGCATTTTGGTGCTGATCAACCTGATCTCGGTCCGTACCTTTTTTCGCTTTGATTTCTCACGTGCCCATGCGTACTCGCTGGCTAAAGTTTCTAAAGCCTACATGCGTGATCTCAACGACCCCATGACCGTGAAGGCCTTTTTCACTAAGAATTTGCCCGCTCCGTACAATTCCAATGCCCGATATTTGCGCGATTTGTTGGAAGACTATCGGGCGTACTCGCACGGCAAGTTCAATTTCCAGTTTGTGGACCCGGCCGACGATCCGTCTTTGCAGAAGGAAGCCACCTCGTTGGGGGTGTATCAGATTCAATTGACGGACATTCAAAAAGACAAGTTTGAACAAAAAACCGGATTCATGGGTGTGGCGATCATCTATCAGGATCGCAAGGAAGTGATTCCGCTTATTCAAGATACCAACGGCCTGGAGTATCAAATCACCAGCGCCATTAAGAAGTTGATCCAGAAAGAAACCAAGGTCATCGGCATCACGCAGGGATTTGGCGAGCCGGGCATGGGCGAGCAAATGGAGAACCTGCGCCAGATGCTGGCTAAAAATTACGAGGTCGTACCCGTGGATTTGTCCGCCGGTGCCATTCCGGACCGGGTCAACGCCTTGTTGGTGGCGGCCCCGACGAAGTTGATCCCCGACGAGAAGCTTTACCTGATTGATCGTTTTCTGCGTTCCGGACATAACCTGGCCATGTTGGCTCCGACCATGAAGGCCGATCCACGCGTGACCATGCAAGCGCAGCCGGTCTTCACGGGGCTGAGTCGTTTGCTCGCGGCCTGGGGTGTAACCGTTCAGCCCAACCTGATCTACGACTATCAGTGCCAGCGCATCACCGTAGCCCAGCGCGGTCCGGGGTTTGTCATGCAAAACGTGGTTCCCTACCCACCGTTTCCACTGGTGACCAATCTCAATCGTGAAAGCCCGATCAACCAGAACTTGGAAAGCTACACCTTGCCGTTTGTCAGTTCGCTCAGCCTGGACGAGGGCTTGCTGAAAAACAACGGACTCAAGGGGGAAGTGTTGGCGCGAAGTTCGGCTCGGGCCTGGGAGCAGAAAAACTTTTTCATGCTCTCGCCCCAATTTATTCAAGCCCCGCAGCCCGCGGATGTACGCACCTTTGACCTGGTGGCCACGGTCTCGGGTATTTTCCCGAGCGCGTTTCCCGCGGGGGCACCGGTTCCGGCCCGCAAAGGCGAGGTTTTGCCTCCGCCGGTTGCGGTGGCACAGCCCGCCCGCCTGATGGTGGTCGGATGCGCCGATTTGTTGACCAACGATTTCATCAATCCGCGGAATTCCGACCAGGTCACGCAGTTTGTGCTCAATACGCTCGACTGGGTGGCGCAAGATCCGGCCCTCATTGAGATTCGCAACAAAGGCGTTACGCATGTGACCCTGACCAATGTCAGCGATGCGCAGCGCAACATCATAAAATACTTCAACATGATCGGGTTGCCGCTCCTGGCGGCGCTGGGAGGGTTGGTCATGTGGCGCCGGTTTCAGACCCGCCGTTTGGCCATTGCCGCTTTGTTTCGTAAGGCCAGTTAATTTTTGTGAAACACGCTAAGGAGGAAATGTATGCAACGCAATAAACTCATGATCGCAGGGGGCGTCTTTGCCCTCTTGTTGGGGTATGTGCTCTTTACACAGACCGGGAACCGTGGGTTCAATACCGTGAAGCTGCCCACCTTGCCTAAGATGGATGCCACCACCCTCGCGCGCGTGGAAATCAAGCAACCGCAAGGCACGGTTGTTTTGGAGAAGAAAGCACAAGGCTGGACTCTGGTTGAACCACTGGTCTTTCCCGCGGACAAGAACAAGATGGAAAATTTGCAGCGAACCTTGTCGGAACTGCGCCTGACGGACATGATTACCGAGCAGGTTAACCGGGATGCGGATTTTGGCGTTACCAGCACCACGGCCACCGCGTTGGTCGTGGTTGACAACAAACAAAAGCGTCTGGAAATGATGGTGGGCAAACTCAATGCCGCAGGCACGCACACGTTTGTGCGTTTCCTAGGGGATTTCAAGGTGTACCAAGTGTTGGGGGACCTGTCCTCGGCCTTGGACGTTCCGGCCCCGGACTGGCGCAGCTTGCAGATTTACGATTTGGGCAGCGATGCGGTTCAGGGCTTCACGGTGACCGTGGGTAAAAAAACCTTCACGGTTTCAAAAGAGCAGGTGCCGGTGGAGGCACCGGCCGGGACCACCGCCACAGCCAAGACCACGCGTTCTGTATGGCGCGCGTCGCTGGATACACCTCCACTCAATGACATGAAAGTCGGGCAGTGGACCATGGCCTTCACGCGCCTGGCCGCCAACCGGATTGTGGATGCCCCTGGGACCATCAAAGGCATTCTTGGGCAAGTGCAGGTTAAAACCGTGCAAGGAGCGCTCACCTTGGAGTTTCTTTCCTACTTGGCCAAGGACAAAGTGTATTGGGTGCGGCGCGCCGGGGAGACAACGGTGTATGAGATCCCGGATTATCAAGGGCAGAATCTGCTGAAAGAAGCCAAGGACCTGCAATAGCGCATTCGGGGTTTTCATTTGCCGGACGCCGGGGTATAATGATCCGCATTTGCGCACGCTATTTTTTCCCATAAGGGGGAACGTTCATGACGAAGAACCGCTGGGGCTTGCCTAAGGTAGAAATCAAGAAGTTGGTGCGCCACGGTGCTTGGGCACTGGCGTGTGTGTGTCTGCTGCCGCTGGCGGGTCTGGCCGGCATGCAGTTCAATGCCGATGAGCGCATCGTAGTTCCTACCCAAAACCAAATGGCCGATTCGTGGTACGCGGCCGCGCAAGAAATGAACATCACCGGCCACTTGATGCAGTCCTCATTTTTGGCGGCTTCCCAACTGACCTTCGCCGGCGTGGCCGATCAAGATTTGAATATGGCTTTCCAGATAGGCACCCTGAGCGGCATCGTGGGTCAGGACCTGCGGGTTGTTGGGGACATGGTTAAGATCTCGACGCGCGTAGGACAGAACTTGGTGGTTGTCGGACGGGATGTGCATGTGGAGGTCAACGCCTTGGTCAAAGATGGGTTGGCCGTGGCCGGCAAGAAAGTCTTGATCTCGGGCACTGTGCAAGGCAAGACCGACGTGGTCGGGGAGAACGTACAGATTGACGGCACGCTTTTGGGCGATGTGGTGGTACGCACCAAGACCTTTACCCTGGGTCCGAATGCGCGCATCAGCGGGACGCTTACGTATTCGGCCGACAAGGTGGTGGACCTTCCCGCCGGGGTGGCCGCAGCCCAAACCAAGCGCCTGGATGCAGCACCCAGCTCCTCCGGGAACGAATGGTACACGCTGTTTGGAAAAGTGGCGGCCGACAAATTGTTCAGCCTCTTGTTTTCAGCTACCTTTTTAATCGTCTGTTTGCTTTTGATCTGGGCTTGGCCCGGAGCCGCGCAACGCTACGGCGAGGCGGTGAGCCGAAGTGTATGGGGCAGCTTGGGGTGGGGACTTTTGCTCTTGGTCGGTGTTCCGATTGCCGTGATCCTATTGACGGTCTCGATTGTGGGGATTCCGCTGGCCCTGCTCATGACCGTGGTTTATTTGATGGGCTTGTTCTTTTCCAAATTGGGAGTCAGTTGCTGGTTGGGCGGGTTGGTGCTCTTCCAGATGAAGCATAAGAAAGTCATGGTTACCTTCTTGGTGGGGTATGCGGTCTTGGTGGTGGTCGGCTTGATTCCCATACTGGGTACGATGGTGAATTGGTTGGCCATGATCATCGGTTTGGGCGCGTTGGTGATGGTGCGTCGGGCCGCGGTTCCGGTCACGGCCCCGGTCCCGGTTGCGGCCGTGGACATGATTCCGACTCCGGTTGCGCCGAGCACTCCGGCACCCAGCGTCCTACCGGTTGCTGTTCCTCAACCTGCAGCCGTGGCGAAGTCCGCGGCCAAGGTTGTGATTCCCAAGCGACCCATGGCGGGGGTCAAGGTGCGTACGTCTGGAACCCGCAAAGCTGCCCCGGCCAAGGCTGCTGTGCGCAAACCTGCGACTAAAAAAGCGGTCAAGCCCGCAGCCAAGCGCAGCAAGCGATAACCCTTTTTTTAGAATTAAAAGCCCCGGTGTGATGCATGCGCACCGGGGCTTTTTTTTTTAGACTATGGCGGCAGTCTTCCTACTTTGAGGTTCATACTACATACAGTCCAACACCCGCGGTTGGATTTGCTTTTCAAAAATTTGCAACCGACCTTGCTTTGCGTTAAAAAAGGGTTTGGGTACTCGCTCACCTGCTGTTTTTATCCTTTAAATCCAAGCGTTTTAACCGGCCTAAAAAAAAATAAATTAATCATTGACGCTGACCTAAAAACGGAGTAATTTACGCTCCATCTAGTGCTTAGAAAACACACCTACACAATATATTGTGATTAGCGTGTTCCGATACCCACGCGGTTCTAAGAGCTTAATCCCCCCTTGGAGGCGATGAACATACATGGAAAACGTTGGCATTCATCAGATCCGCAAACGTGATGGCCGGTTGGTACCTTTTAATGAACAGAAGATAGTAAATGCCATCTACCGGGCATTGGCGGCGGTGAATCAGCCGGATCTGGAACAAGCCCAACGTATCGCTCGTCGCGCCCACAATATCTTGCGCGCAGTCTACAAAGCCAGCCAGGTGCCCACCGTGGAGAATGTCCAGGATGTGGTGGAAACCACACTCATGGATGAAGGCTTCAAGGATGCGGCCAAACAGTACATCATTTACCGCGCCCAGCACTCCAAACTGCGTCAGACCAAGGAACTCTTCTCCGAAGCCACGGAGCTTATCGAAAACTACCTGAACCTGAACGATTGGCGCATCAAAGAAAATTCCAACATGAGCTACTCGCTCCAAGGGTTGAACAACCATATCACCTCGATCCTGGTCTCCAAGTACTGGCTGGATGAAATCTATCCCGACCGCGTGCGCCAGGCGCATGTGAAGGGCGATTTGCACATTCACGACTTGGGTTCGCTCTCCGGCTACTGCTGCGGTTGGGACTTGCGGGACCTGCTCATGAAGGGCTTGCAGGGCGCCTACGGCAAGACCGAGAGTGGACCGGCCAAGCACTTCCGCACGGTCTTGGGACAGATCTGCAACTTCTTCTTCACCTTGCAGGGTGAAGCCGCCGGAGCACAGGCGTTCTCGAACTTTGATACATACCTGGCTCCGTTTATTGCCTACGACGGACTGACCTACGAGGAAGTCGTGCAGTGCATGCAGGAGTTTATCTTCAATGTCAATGTTCCGACGCGCGTGGGTTTCCAGACGCCGTTTACCAACATCACGCTTGACCTCAAGGTGCCGTCCAACATCGCGCATGAACCGGCGATCGTCGGCGGCGAACTCAAGGACAAGACCTACGGTGAGTTCCAGAAGGAAATGGACATGCTCAACCGGGCGTTCTGCGAAGTTATGATGCGCGGCGATGCCCGCGGGCGCATCTTCACCTTCCCGATCCCGACGTACAACCTTTCTAAGGATTTTGACTGGGATGCTCCGATCGTGCAGGAAATCTTCCGCATGACCGCCAAGTACGGGATTCCGTATTTCGCCAACTTCATCAACAGCGACATGAGCCCGGAAGACGCGCGTTCCATGTGCTGCCGTTTGCGCCTGGACAATCGCGAGTTGCGCAAGCGCGGCGGCGGTCTGTTTGGCGCCAACCCCCTGACCGGAAGCCTGGGCGTGGTGACCATCAACCTGCCGCGGGCTGCGTATCAGTCGGCCAGTGAAGAGGAGTTTCATGCGCGCATCCTCAACCTCATGGATGTGGCGCGCGAGAGTTTGCAGATCAAGCGCAAGATGCTGGAGCGCTACACGGAGAACAACCTGTACCCGTACTCGAAGTTCTACCTTTCCGGGGTCAAACAGCGGAGCAACGCGTACTGGTCCAACCACTTCTCGACCATTGGCTTAAACGGCATGCATGAAGCCAGCCTGAACCTGATTGGCAAGAGCATTGCCACACCGGAAGGGAAGGCCTTGGCGCAGCGCACGCTGGAAGTGATGCGCGCCCGCTTGGTGGAGTATCAGGAGAACGACGGCGAGCTGTACAACTTGGAAGCCACCCCGGGCGAAGGCACGGCCTACCGCTTTGCCCGCCTGGATCGCGCGGAGTTCCCGGAGATGATCATGTCCGGCGAGGACGAACCCTACTACACCAACTCCACGCAGCTCCCGGTGGACGCCACCACCGATGTGTTCGACGCCTTGGAGCATCAAGACGACCTGCAGACGCTCTACACCGGCGGCACGGTCTTGCATATTTTCCTCGGAGAGAGCATGGCGGATGTGCGTGCGTGCCGCAACCTGGTGCGCAAGGTGGCCGAGAACTACCGGCTTCCGTATTTCACCATTACGCCCACATTCTCGATTTGCCCAGTGCACGGATACATTCGGGGCGAGCACCATCAGTGCCCGCACCACAAGGAAGACGAAGCCCAAGACGACGCACAAGCGGTTTCCGGAGCGCAAGCCGCGGAACCGGCCTTGGTGGACATCTTGGCTATTGCCGATAGGAGGTAAGTCGCATGTCAAAGAAATGCATGGAAAAAACCGAAGTGTACTCCCGCGTGGTTGGGTATTTCCGTCCGGTTCAGCAGTGGAACAAGGGCAAGCAGGAAGAGTTCAAAGACCGGCGTGAATTTGAAGTCAAAGAGGAAACCCCAACGCATGAATGCCATTCAAGGAATTAAAGGCTTTTTAGGCACGTCGTTGATCGACTACCCGGGCAAGGTCTCGGCCGTGGTCTTCATGGCCGGCTGCAACCTGCGCTGCGGGTTTTGTCACAACAGTGTGCTGATTCACGACGATACCCACTTGGAAGATGTGGGTATGCGGGATTTGATCGACGGCCTGCGCCGCCGCCGCAAGCTCCTCGAGGGCGTGGTGGTCACAGGCGGTGAGCCGACCGTGCACCCGCAGCTGCCTTGGCTCCTGCGTGAGCTCAAGGGCACGGGGCTGGACGTGAAGCTCGACACCAACGGCATGCGTCCCGGAGTTTTGGACGAGGTGCTGCGCGCCCGCTTGGTGGACTATGTGGCCGTGGACATGAAGATGGCCCCGGAGCGCTACACGGCGACCTTGAAGGCGCCGGAAGACGCCGCCTCGCGTCTCAAAGAAACCGTGGATATTTTGCGGCGCAGCCGGGTGGAGTACGAGTACCGCACGACCTGTGTACCGGGAATGGTGGCTGAGAGTGACATTGTGGCCATCGCGCACCTGATCGCCGGTGCCCCAGTGTACTACCTGCAACAGTTCATCCCCACGCATGTGGAGGACCCGCAGCTGGCCACGCACCCGCCGTATCCGCGGGAAGTGCTGGAGCGGTTTGTGGCGCTCGCCCAACCGCTGGTTCCCAATGTCATCATCAGAAATCTATAGGTAGTAATTAAAAAGGCCGGTGTTGAGAGAAACTCAGCACCGGCCTTTGGGTAAGATGTGCAAGATTAAATTAATCAAAATTGCAAAATTTTTTACCTATAACTATTAAATCAACGAAAAAAACTTGCTTGGCAAGTTAACGTTAATTGGTGAAGCGGGAATTTAGGTCGTTGATAAATGCTTATGATGACTAAACAAAACCATAAAATAAAACACGGTAAAAAGTTTTTTTACGTATCTTATAATTTATGGAAAATGAAAAAATTATCAAGATTGAAATTTGAAGCAATAATACTTAAGGGATCATCTTAATTTTTAAAAGTTAAAGGAGAGATGATGTTTTTTTTTATTGATGAAAGCTGGCAAACAAATCCTGAGGGGCTAAAAGTGGGGGTGTTAGCAGCTGTACAGATAAAATGTCATGACTATAATACGGGGTCGCAAAGTGTATACCAGTTAAAAGTTAAAAATATGGGATTTGATAATGGTAACTGTGAAATTAAAGGTAAGGGAATTTTTAGAGATTATGTTTTTGATTTAGAAAATCGAGGAATTGTTTCGCGGGAGTTAACCTTAGCTCGAGATATTTTTAGTCACATGAAGTCAATTGGAGCATGCTGTTTTGCTTCTGTTGTTTTTGCAAGTAAGGAAATTGAGCTTGCCTGTGCAAATGTAAATCAACTTGAAAGACCTTTTTTTTATTTATTTGAACGAATTGATTTATTTATGAAGGAAAACCATCCGGGATTAATGGCAAAATTAATTTTTGATGATCGGGGAGTTCAAATAAACCAAAGGATATCAAAAAGTGTAAGTAATTTTTTTCATAAAAGTCATACCGGACAGACATTTGATAATATTGTGAAAATTCCATTTTTTGCAATTTCAAACGAAAGTGTTGGAATACAAATGGCAGATATGATTGCGTATATATTGGGCGCGCACTACACAAAAAATAATAAAAAAAATGAGTTCTTCAGACTTGCGAAAGACATGCAATTTGTAAGCCGTACATTATTTGAAATCAAAGAACGGAAATTGCCTCTATGTGGTGTGAAGGTTATAAAAGAGAAAGAGGCTGGCGAACTTTTTGATTCAGTAGAATCAAAAAGTTCTATTGAAAGGTTAGAAAACCCCTCACCAGCCTCAAGTGGTTAATTAATTGAAGTATTGTATATTAATAATGTCGGAGTAAATTTGTCAATGTATATTTAATGTTTTTTTAGTAATTTCCCGAATCCTTGATATCTGCGTCACCTGGACAAACTAATCTAAAAGTATTCTCTCCATTTCCCGGGGACAGTTACTTAAATTGACAACTATCCAAAAATCCTCTTCAGACATTGAATGTTGTTCTTTTTGATCTACCAATAATTATGGCAATATAACCAATATTATTGGTACTGAGGCGGCGTGTATGTTTGAGACATTATTAGGTAATATAACCGAGGAAAAGGTCTTGCTGTTCCTCTTTTACACTACCTGCCCCCGTCCTCGCCGCCCAGGGAAACAAATCTAAATATCGAATCGCCCCAGTCGATCTTAGAGGTAGAGCGAATTTGATAGTATCACTTGATACTATCAAAAATCATAACCAGTAGACCGTCCCTACTGAACTCGCCCTCGATTTGCATAATGCCCAATCGTTGGATATACTCAGTGTATGAGCCCATCTGACATATTCACTACATTTACCACAGGTTTTCGGAGCTCGGCGGTTGATCCGTCCGGGAGGTTGAGCGGTCGGTGCCTCGGAAGGATCGCGTTTTTACTCGCCCTGGTGGGCCTTTTTTTAGCCCATCAAGGGTATGCGGCATCGCCGGGGGGCGTTTCTACCGATTTAAAATTCTGGCTCAAAGCCGACGCCGGGACCGGAGCGGTCAGCTCGGGGGATGCGGTGAACACCTGGCAAGACCAATCCGCCAACGGGTACAATGCCAGCCAATCCGGCGATCCTACCTTGGCCGTGAATCAGATCAATTATAATCCCTGCATTTATTACGACGGCAATGATGCGCACAATCTACCGTCCAGTTCGGATGTCAGTGGAAAGCATACCCTTTTAACCGTGGCGCAGATGCAGGGTACCTCCAATGCGCGTGTGTTTCAAACCCAAACCGGGAACATACTTATGGGCTATTGGGGTGGGCGGGAGCAGCCCTTGTATGTGGAAGAGTGGCTGAACAATCCCGGGATCCCAGTGACCACCAATGTAAATATGTTTTCCTTCAAGCGGACCGCCACCGGCAATTGGGAGCTGCGCGGGAAGGGCAATATCATTACCAGCGGAACCTCCAACGGTTGGGGAACTTGGCGGCTGAACATAGGCGGCACGGCTGCGCTTAACGAACCGTCGACCGTGTATGTTGCGGAAGTGGCCATGTACAGCACGGATCTTACGGCCGCGGAAGTGAACCGGATCGAATCGTATCTGGGGCTGAAATACGCCCTGACATTGGCGCATAGCTATGTAGCCTCGGACGGCACAACCACGGTGTATGACGTGGCTACGTATGGCAATGATATAGTAGGCTTGGGACGGGACGATGGGTCGGGTTTGAACCAAAAAGTGTCCAAGGCCACAAACTCCACGGTCGCGCTCTCCTTGGCCACGGACAATGATTTTACTTCCTCCAACCTGGCGGGCAGCCGCACGGCGTTAAGTAACGGGCAGTACTTGGTCTGCGGGCACAATGCCGGAACCGTGCGCTTCGAGACCGTGACCCAGTTGGCCACGGCCACAACCGCGTGGAACCGCAAGTGGAAAGTCGCCAACACCAACGGCGTCGGTGCCGTGCATGTGCGGTTTGAGGGAAGTGTGCAGAACGGGAAGACGTATTACCTGCTGACCGATGCGGATGGTAATTTTTCAGACGGCAACAGCACGCTGAGCGGCACCGGCGTTGCCAGCGGTGGGAGCGTGGTCTTTAGCAATGTGAGTTTAAGCAACAACAGCTACATGACCGTAGGTTGCGCGCAGGGCCCGGGGGGTGTGGCGCATCATCTGGCCCAATGGTATCGGGCCGATCTCGGAGCCAATGCCTCAACCTGGCTGGACCAAACGCTTCCGGCGGAAAACGGAACGGTCAGCGGCGCGACCTACAACTCCAGCGCGGAGGCGTACAATTTCCATCCGTACTACAGTTTCAACGGGACCAACAACTATATTGATATTGCGGACATCAATGAAGCCTGGAACAGCGGCTTCAGCATCTACTGCGTGGCGCGTCCTACGGCCACCAAACGTTGGGCCCGGTTTTTGGATTTTGGAAACGGTGCGGCAGTAGACAACATCTTGCTTACCCGTATTGATACCACCAGCAACCTGCAAATCGAACAATACGATCCAGATTGGGCACTGGCGTCAACCGGCAGTGAGATCGTGAACAACCGTTTGGCACTCTGGCATGGGGAGAACAGCGTTACTGCGTCGAGCCTGTTTGTAAACGGGAGTACAGTGGCCACTGGCGCCAGTCAGGCTCCGGGAAACGTGAACCGGACCAACAATTATTTGGCGCGCTCCAACTGGGCTGGGGACGAGTATTTTCAGGGCGGCATGGCGGAAGTGATTGTCTACAACTCGGGTCAGACCACCGCCGAGAAGCACAGCATTGAAAGTTATCTGGGGATCAAGTATGGACTCACCCTGAACCACAATTATCTGGCTTCGGACGGGAGCACGGTGGTTTGGACGCTGGGGGGTGGGTTTGATTACGACATTGCCGGCGTGGGGCGCGACGATGCCTCGGGTTTGGGGCAAGTAAAGTCCAAGTCCGTTAATGCCAATTCGTTGGTAACCATGGAGATCATCGGGGTCGGGACCAACGATGTTCCGATCTGGACGTTTGTGGCCGACAAGTCGTACCTGTGTTGGGGTTCTGACAACGGGGACATCGCGGCCTGGACCACCACCGGGGCTCCGGCCGGGGCTTGGCGTTTGGCGCGGCGCTGGCGGGTGAGTAAAACCAGCGGAGACGTGGGGTCGGTAACGGTCTCGGTCCCCAATGCCTCGCTCCCGGGCGGGTTGGTGGACCGGCTTATTTTTATGACCGATGCGGATGGTGATTTTAGCAGCGGAGCCGTGCTTACACCCATGACCAACAACGCAGGGGTCTGGGAAGTTCAACTCAATCTGGCCAATGCCTCGTATTTTGCTTTTGGCTATATAGTGCCCACGCCGACAGCCACACCGACGGAAACGGGAACGTATACCCCTACGCCCAGTGTGACTCCGACACCTACGATTTCGGCTACCTCCACGGTATCTCCGACGGAAACACCGACCTCTACCGTGTCGGTGACCTATACGCCTTCTTTGACCGGGACTCCGACGCCTACGATTTCCGTGACCGGCACACCTTCGTTGACCGTAACGCCAACCCCAACCATATCGGGGACGCACACGCCCACACCCAGCATAACCTTGACCGCCACCCAATCGGTCACCTATACGCCGTCACCTTCTGTGAGTCCGACACCCAGCATTTCACCCACCGTGACCCAAGTGATAACCTTGACCCTCACACCCACGCTGAGCCCGACCTACGAAGTGGCCGAAGGCGATCTGGCGCGGGTGGTGGTCTATCCCAATCCTTACAAAGGGGAGCGGAATCCGCATACCACGATTAATTTTATGCATTTGCCTGCGCAGGCCGTACTGCGGCTTTACAGTCTGGACGGTGGGTTGGTGAAAACCATCACCAAGGATGACGGCGGCAATCGTGCGAGCTGGGATTTGCGAAACACGCAGGGGACACCTGTGGCGTCGGGGATTTATATTTATCTTATCCAGAGCAACGGGCAGGAACGGCGTGGCAAAGTCGCGATATTGCGGTAAAGTTTAGGATCTGTCAGTTAAGCTTGATTTTAGGAATTATCACTGGAGCGTGGAAATAAAAGGCCGATAGGGATGATTCCCCATCGGCCTTTTATTTGATTTGCTAGGTAGCCTTAGCCACCTACCGGATCTGAAACACTAATTTAAAACGGTATGCACGTGCCCAAGTACACACCCGTGCCGGTATGTGTCGGCTTCGGATCCGGTGCAGGATCTTCTGTGTACGTATCCAGCTTAACCAGCAAATCCGCAGTCAGGTCATTGTGCTTGAATCCTACACCACAGGTTACGGTGCTCACGGTATCTTTCTGGTCCGTTGTGGCAGGGGCCACGGCTTTCACCGTGGTCGTGTTTGTGTTGTAGCCAGCGCGCACGGCCACCATGTTCACTATCCAGTACTCGGCGCCGACGCCCACTCCGAGGGTGTTGGTGTCGGGCGAGGTGTAGCTGCCAATTTGGGTGCCGGCAGTATTGTACGATTTGGATTCGTATTTCGAAGTGCCAACGCCTGTCTGGACCGCCACCTGCAAGGCTTTGTCCAAGGCTTGCAAGCCCAGTCCGGCTTGAAAGTTCCCGGAAGAGGTGGTGGATGAATACGATTTGTACGAGCTGTTCGTACCATTGGAAGAATAACCCTCATAGATACCGCTGCCGTAGGTGGTGTACATAAGACCCGGCAAGAGGTTGACGCCTTTGGCCAAGGGGATGTTGGCTCGGACAATCGGGCTGATGCCCAGAGTGTTGGAGGCGCTTGACTTGTACTCCGTACTGGTGCTAAGCGCAGGTGTTGTCTGCTCGATTTTGGTTTTGGTTTCACTTATCTTATCGTCGATCAAAATTCCGGCAGAAAGGATTTTGCCCAGATCAAAAATGGCTTCGGCGGAAATTTTAATCGGGGTCACCGTGGAGGTTCTTTTTTGCGTGAACGTCCCACCGGCAATAGGGCGCTCGATCGTGGTCAAAGAGCTGAAGTCATTGTTGGAAATGCCATACGTGGAAACAGTAGGTAGATCATCGTCGGCACTCAGGTTAAGTCCAAAAGTCAGTTTGTTGTTGGCCCCTAATTTGTCCAGACAATAGGCCGCACCGACACTCCAGTCTACGTTGTATAAGGTGGTGTCGTATTTGGTATAGGTTCCCGGAAGCGGATCGGGTTTTCCAGCTCCGCCTAGAAACTTGAGTGCTGCGCCTACCGCGAGTCCGAAATCGGTTTTGAAGGCCCCGGCAGCCCCGGCGCCCATCCCTGCAAAGTTAAGTTTTTGTTCGGTTCCACCCCCGGAAGGTGTGCTGACCGTGGAAATTTGCATGCCTTCAATGCCGGCGCGGAAGGCAAGACTGTCGTTGGCCCAGAACGTTAAGCCTCGGTATTCGCCGCCGGGGCGAGCCAACGCCAAGGTTGTTTTAGTATCTTTGCTGACATTGGGTGTGTCGGTTACCTCGGAGGCATAAATCAAACCTAGATCCAAACGGTTCAATCTGGGGTTTAATACCAACCCTGCGCTGTTTTGATGGTTGAAGACTGTGAGTGCCGTGGTCTCGTCTTCAATACCTAACGTCGCGTTACCCATGCTTTGTACCCTGTAGCTTGAATTGCCCAACCAACGCAGTGCGGAAGCCGACCCTACCATGCCTAACACCAACATAAGTATCAATGAACTGGTTAAAATGCGTTTCACCTGTAGTCCCCCTTGAAAGTTTAATGGTGTGTTATGGAGCATATGACGAGTTTCTACCCGAGAGTCAGCATCCCCCTTTCGCTGTAAATAAGATATGGACCAAATTATAACATTGGGTCATTCGAGAAGGGTATCGAAATTATGGCCGGAACATGCCCGTGGGTTTCATTGACAGCATGTTCATCCAAGGGAAGGCCTTGCTGAATAAACCTGCTTGTCGTAACTGGGAAAATTGATTATAGTTTTACGGTGGTGTAGGGCGCCAATAGTTTCCCTAAGCTCTCCACACCTTTAAGCACACCATGCCTGTTTGGCTGCGGTTGGATACGATCGTTTTATCTATGAAACATCCCTGTATGACTGTAAGTATTTCTTGAGACCGAATCTGAAAGTGAGGCGCGATGAAAACAAACCTAGCCATGTTGGTTCTGGGCATGTTTTGGATGAGCACGGGGGTTGCCCAAGCCGCCACCCTTTTGGTAACCACTAATTCCGACAGCGGCGCGGGATCGCTGCGCCAGGCTCTGCTCGACGCCAATACGGGCGATGTGGTGCAATTTACCTTGGGGGGCAATGCCAATTCCATTACGGTTTATTCAACGCTGGCGGTGAACAAGCGTCTGCTCATTGATGGCGCTGGACAGCAACCGATCATCGGCACCGGGGCCCCGTCTGGGTATCCGGTCTTCAATTTTACCAATGCTGGTTCGGGAACAACGTTGACGGCGTTGGCGGTGGTGGGCGGCTACCATTGTCTCAGTATAAGCGCGAACGATGTCGCCGTGCTTGGCTGCCGCATTGGGACCGACTGGCTTGACGCCCCCGGGCGCGGACCGGTTCAGCACGGGATTTTTGCCAACCAAGCGCAACGCCTGCACATCGGGGCACCCGGTCTGGGAAATACAATTAGCAATGCGACGGCCTCGGGCTGCGCCGGTGTGCTCCTTTATGCCTGCCGCGAAGCCGTGATCCAGGCCAACCGCATCGGGACCAACACCACCGGCCTGGGGAGCCGACCCAATTATCATGGCATCCGACTCTACGGGGGGACCCAAGGCACGCTCATTGGCGGCGATTCATTGGCCGGTGAAGGGAACCTCATCTCCGGAAATACGCAGTACGGCATTCGCCTGGAAAATGTCAGCACGGTGGGCAACACCGTAGCCGGCAATCTCATCGGGATGCGTGCCGATCAGAGCGCACCCTTGGCCAACGCCTGGGGTGTTTCAGCCTTTTTCGCGGGAGCCACCCGGATCGGACTCAGCCAAAACGGATACGGGAACCTCATTGCCGGGAATACCCAAGGCGGTGTGCTGCTGGAGTATACAACCTGGACTGTGGTCCAGAACAACATTGTCGGGCTCGACAGCACAGGCCTTCCCAGCGCGTGGGGAACCGGCATTAAGCTCGATGGAGCCCTGGGAAGCTTGGTCGGCGGCAACCGCGCCGCAGGTTTGCATGAGAGCAATGTCATCTCCGGCTTCTACACCACCGGAGACAACGGCGTACTCTTGACCGGTTCGAGTCGGGGGAATACCGTTGCTGGAAATTATATTGGAACGGATTTGACCGGAAACGCTCCCTGCCTTAGTGCCAACGATTGCGGCATTCGCCTTAACGGGGCTGGGCTTTTTTTTGAGCACAACCTCATCGGCGGTCCCAACACCGATGCCGCACACCTGTACGGCAATGTCATTTCCGGTAACGTAACGGGCATTTATGCGAACACAGGAAACTGGAATTATTTTCTAGGCAATTACATCGGGCTCAATGCCGCTGGCAGTGCGGCGGTGCCCAACAACACGGGGATGATTACCGGGGGCGGTTGCGCCCGCAACATGATCGGGTCCTCGCTGCCGGATGAACGTAATGTGATTGCCGGAAACCAGGGCGTCGGACTTCAACTCTACGGCAGCTACGACCATGTGCTGGGGAATTATTTTGGGACTGCTGCGTCCGGGTTGACACAAATCCGCAACACCACACGTGACCTCGACGCCTCCGGTAGCGGCGCGTCCATCGGTGAGGCGGATCCGGCTACGGGCAATCTGCTCTGCGGAGGATTGAAAATTTTCGGCAGCGCGGCGTACACGTCGGTGGTCTCCAACCGGATCGGGGTGTTGGCCGACGGGTCTGCTCCGGCAGTCACGTCGTCCGTGGGCATTGAGGCCAATGCCACAGGAAGCACCATCGGCATATCCGGCGGGGGCGGCGGAAACCTGATCGCCCATGCGCTGTATGGAATCAACCTGCCTTCATCGGGCGTGCAGCAAAACGGCCTGTTCGGCAACACCATCTGCGCCTGCACTGTGCCCATTGGAAGGGCCAACGGAGCCAACAACAACCAACCGGCGCCGGTGATAACGTCGGCCACGTTGACGCTGATCCAAGGCACGGCTCAAGTGGGAGATGCGGTGGAAGTGTTTAAGGCTGAACCCAGGTCCGGACAGGGCGGTAGTTTGATTCGGCTGGGCGAGGTGACTGCCGATGCCAGCCAGCACTGGAGTGTCAATGTGGCGGGGATCAGCGCAGGCGACTATGTCACCGCCTTGGCCACAGATGCGTCCAACAACACCTCTTTGTTTGCGGTTAATGTGCCCGTATCCCTGCCGACGCCGAGTGCTACACCTACGGTCAGTGCGACCGTAACCTGCACCCCGAGCCACTCGCCCACCTGGACCGTGACGCAGACGTCCACGCCCACCTTGACGTTCTCCCCCACGCCAAGTGTGACCGGAACGCCGACGGTGTCGGCAACCGTAACGGTGACACCCAGCCGAACACCGACGCTTACGGTGACGCCCACACACACCCACTCGGCCACCGTGACCTTGACCCCCACCATTTCCGTGACCGCTACCGTGAGCCCCACGGTTTCCGAGACGCCCACCGCATCACCCACACCGACCCTGACACCGACAACCACGCCGGCCGGCTCGCACGGTGGTTTTGTGACCGAGCGCTTTTTGGCGTTTCCCAATCCCGCATACGATTGGATGTCGTTTGCCCTACCGATTGGATGCGAGGTGAACGGCTGTGTGGATATTTACAATATGAATGGGGAACGCGTTGTCCGCTTGACCAAGGAAGCGCAGTCGAGCCTGCCTACGCGGAAATGGGATTGCCGCCAGGCCGCGCCTGGAATTTATCTCGCGCGTTTGTGGGTGGACGGCGTGGAAAAGGGGCGAGTAAAAGTCGCAGTGATTCGAAAATAATTCGCGGACGGATTTTATTTGAATAAGATAAATAAAACCGCGGCCAGCGGGATGAGTACGAGTGTGGTTGTGACCCAGAGCGCGTTGGCCAGGCGTTGGTCCAGTTCAAACAAGTTGGCGGTGATCACGGCATAGATGGCGGCCGGCATGGCCGCTTCGATAAGAATGATTTTGGCAGGAAGCCCATGCACATTTCCGTATGCCAAAAGCACCAGTCCGAGTGCCAGCACCGGTGAGAAGAGGTACTTTAGGACTTGAATGGCCGCAAGCGCGGCCCAGGGCTTGAACAAGGAATGGATATCCAAGGTCATTCCAATGGCCACAAACATGATGATCAAATCGGTTTTAATCAGCACATCGGCGACCCAGGGCGCATGCGTCCATTGCGGGACATGCAGGACATTGAGGATCAGCCCGAGGGTCATGGCGAGCAAAGGAATCAGCGAGGTCAGGTTGGACACGATGTTGTGCACGTAATCGGTCCAGGTCAGTCGCACCGGACTGGCGTAGTGCTTGGCCAAAGAGAACCCCAGGGTGAAAATCACCAAAGGATAAGGCAGCAAGAAAAGGTAGCTCAGGCTCAGCCCTTGCGCACCAAAGAGCAGATAGCAAATGAACGCCCCGCCGGTGGTGCCAATGTTGGAAAACGCAGAGGCCAGGATAAAGCTGCCTTGGGCGCGCGGTTGATTGGGGAGTAATTTTTTACTCCAGGCCCGACTGACGCCAATCAAGCTTAACATCAATAATGTGGAGATGATCGGGATCGGGGCATAGTGGCCGATCTTGGGCAGATCCAGGATCCAAAAACTATAAAAAAAGATGGGTACTTCCAAAAACAAGATGGCCAGGCGCATCAGGCGCGGGGACCAGGCTTGCCAGCGCCGCAAAGGCATACCTAAAGCCAAGCCACCATAAAAAATGAGATAAAAAAGGAGCAGTGGGGTCATCGGGAAGCGGGTTTGGGTTTCTGGGGGGACGCCTCAGTGTGCGAAAACGCTTTTTTCGCAGAAGGTGAAAACACCAGCAGCAAGGCAAACACCAGGGGTATGAAAAAAGCACTCAACGCTTTCCAATACGCCCAATAACTGTGCGTCGAAAAAGTTCCGGGCAGGAGAATCAAGGCCGCGACACTTAAGGTTGCAACCATCAGCCAACGCGACCAGGCAAAGCCACGGCGCAACAGGGTCAAGAGAGTCCAGAGCCAAGCGCCCCAGAGGAGCCAGCCGGCGCCCAAGGCCGGGTTGTACAGCATGTCGTCCGGCGTGAGCATGAGCGTGACCGCGCCGGTGTAGAACGCATACCAGGCTTGAAACATATAATACGCCGCGATGAGAAAGAGGGTTTGAGTGTTTTCCTGGAGACGTTGTTCGCGAGGGCTTAAGGGTCGGAAAAAAGCGATGGCGGCCGGATGCGAGAGAATCCAATAGCCGAAGTATGTGTACCCGGTGACCCAGGCATAGGCCCAGCGACCACGGTCCAGCACCATGTGCAGGGAGAACAAACCGGCGCCGAGGAAGATTGTGACCAGCGGTAGCCGAGCCCAGTTTTTATAACGGGGAATCCACCACGCGAGCGCGGCAATACTAAGCAACAGCACGAGGGTTCCGAATTTACTGGCCAGGGAGTCGTACCGCACCGAGGGATGGAAAAACATCATGGCAAAGTACACAATCACGAGTGCGGCCGAGACCGCCAGCGTGGCGTAGCCGATCAGCTCAATGCGATCGCCAAACAGTTCTTGATCCGTCAGTTGAGAACGCATACGCCATCCTTGCTCAAGCTAAGTAACGACACCGGGAATATTCATGTCATATTTTACGGGATCTGGCAAGCTAAAAGGCAAAGGGACGGTAGTATGCTTAGGCGCTCATGGGGACAACGTTGTTGAGGTGGAGCAGTTTGAATATGTTTTCCGAGAGATCTTCAAGATCAAAAGGTTTGGTCATGTAGAGGTCGGCTTGCATGATGTACAGCCCTTTTATTTTAGAGCGGATTTGGGTCTTGGCCGTCAGGATAATGACCTTGATGTCCTGCGTGTTGGGTGTGCTTTTAACACTGTGACAGACCACCCAGCCGTCCACTTTGGGCATCATGATGTCGAGCACAATCAGATCGGGTTTGTATTTTGGGATTTGTTCAAAGGCTTCCATGCCGTTGTACGCGGCAACGACTTGATACCCTTCGGCTTCCAAGTGGTATTTGATCAGAATCACAATGTCCGGGTCATCGTCCACAACCAATATTTTTTTTTGTCCTTTGAGGGCTTCCAAACTTGCGTCTGAGAAAGCGCCTGCCCCGGTTTCGGCCATGATGAACATCCTTGTTGTGCGTAATCAGCCCAGGCATAGGGTTGGTCATACTGTAAGCATCGTATCAAAAACCGTAAAACTTAAACGCCATTTTGCAAAGCTTAAGGCGTTGAGGCTGTGAGGGTTGTCCCCACATCCACCCGCCAGGTTTCGTCCACCACGATTGAGTTTTCCGCAGGCGTCTCCACCCGCGGGTCTGTTGGATACCACCTACTCTGGCTGCAGCCGGTAAGGTAAATAATGCCCAAGATAACGCCGATACCTGAAACCCACATGACGATCAATTTCATTGGAATCGCCTCCTACGCCCCCATTTTGGTCCGAGACTCATCAGGGATACATAAGATGTTGCGATTTCCGTAAAGACCCATCCGTGGTTCCGCAGGGAATCGAACGAGAGCGCGAGCCGGATCCGGATAAACCGGATTGAGCCGCCGTTAACCGGGGGGAGAATCGGCACTCGCTGGCTCGCGCTCTCGAGCCTCGAAATTTGACTACGCCCCTATAAAAAGCAGGAACCGTACCAACTTGGAATTACGGGGAGGAACTCTCGAAACAGTACAAAAAAGCTGCATTTTGCAAGAGTGGGTAAGTTGGACCCTAAATACGCCTGGGAAAAGCGTTCCATAAAATGATTCGCAGCCTGGATAAATTGGGAGCCCCGTAATAGGGAAAACCATGCCGAGTTAGGTTGTCAAAGAAGTTTTCATGGGGCTTGTCGCTTGGTTTTTTTAGGCTTGACAAGCACACACTTTCTAGGGATGATTCCATATTCATTTTGGTTTTCGGGGATTAGGGGGGCGGACATGAACATTGCGGTCTTGGCATCAGGGGGGGGCAGCAATTTGCAGGCCTTGTTGGATGCCTGGCGTGCCGGACATTTTCGCCAAGCCCAAATCGTACTTGTCGGCAGTGACAAACCCGGAGCCGGTGCACTCAAACGCGCGGCAGCCTTGAATATTCCCACATTATCTTTAGATGGACGCGAGTTTCCCAATGCAGTGGCGTTTGATCAGGCGCTCATGGCCCGCCTGGCCGAGTACAAGATCGATTTGATCTGCTTGGCCGGGTACATGCGCATTCTAACGCCTGCCTTTGTGCAAGCGTACGCCAAACGCATTTTGAACATCCACCCGTCTTTGCTTCCGGCGTTCGGGGGCAAAGGCATGTACGGGCATCATGTGCACGAGGCGGTCTTGGCTTCGGGTGCGCGCTTTTCCGGATGCACCGTGCACTACGTGGACGAGGGCACAGACACGGGGCCGATCATCCTTCAGGCCGTGGTTCCGGTCTTGGATCAGGACACACCGGCATCTTTGGCCGAACGGGTATTGATCGAGGAGCATCGGCTCTACCCGCGGGCCGTAGCCTTGTATTGCGAAGAGCGCTTGACCGTTGTCGGCAAGCGCGTGCTCAGTATCGAAAAAGCATAAATCCACGGTTGTCCCCAACCGTTACCAAGAATTTCGGAGGAGAACGATGGTCAAAATCAAGCGTGCCCTAATCAGTGTTTCGGATAAAACCGGGATCGAGGCCTTTGCCCAAGGGTTGATCCGACACGGGGTGGAGATTTTGTCCACCGGCGGGACGTCCAAAGCACTTAAAGCCGCCGGGATTCCGGTCAAGGATGTTTCCGAGATCACGGGTTTTCCCGAGATGATGGATGGCCGGGTGAAAACCTTGCATCCGAAGATTCACGGCGGGTTGCTGGCGCTGCGTGAAAATCCCGATCACATGAAACAGCTCGGTGAACAGAACATCACCCCCATTGACATGGTGGTGGTGAACCTGTACCCCTTTGCGCAAACCGTCTCCAAGCCCGGGGTGACGTTGGAAGAGGCCATCGAGAATATTGATATCGGCGGGCCGTCCATGATTCGTTCAGGCTCGAAGAACTTTCACAGCGTGGCCGTGGTGGTCAACCCGGCGCGCTACACCCAGGTGATGGGGGACATGGATGCCAACGGCGGGCAAGTTAAGCCCGAGACCTTGCGCCTATTGGCGGTTGAGGCGTTTGACCATACGGCCGAGTACGATGCGGGCATTCACCGCTTCTTGCAGGAGAAATTGCGTGAGACCGCGGCGACGCGTTTTCCCGAAGTGGTGCGCATGACCTACATCAAACAGCAGGATCTCCGTTACGGCGAGAACCCGCACCAGTTGGCGGCGTTTTACCGCCAGGCGGGAATCAAGGATGCGGAAACCTCGGTGACCTCGGCCAAGCAGCTGCATGGCAAGGAACTTTCGTTTAACAACATCGTGGACATCAACGCGGCTTTGGAGATCGTTAAGGATTTTGAAGAACCGGCCGCAACGGTTATCAAGCACACCAACCCCTGTGGCACGGCCATTGGGAGCGACATTGCCGAGGCGTATGCCAAAGCGTACAATGCCGATCCGCTCTCGGCCTACGGCGGGATCGTGGGTTTGAACCGTCCCTGCACCAAGGCCGTGGCCGAGCAGATGAAAGATTTGTTCTTGGAATGCCTCATCGCCCCGTCGTTTGAACCCGAGGCCTTGGCGCTCTTGCAAGCGAAGAAGAACATTCGCTTGATGGAGACCGGGGCGTTCAAGCGTCTGGCCATGGATCAGCAGACGTTGGCAGCCATGGATTACAAGCGCGTGGTGGACGGCCTGTTGATTCAGGAGCGCGACTTGGGCAAGGTGACGGCCGAGGAATTGAAAGTCGTGACCAAGCGCGCCCCGAACGCGGATGAGATCCGAGATTTGCTCTTCGCCTGGCGTGTCTGCAAGCATGTGAAGTCCAACGCCATTCTTTTGGCCAAAGACGGTGTGACCTTGGGCGTCGGCCCGGGACAAACCAACCGTGTGGGAGCCGTGGAGATTGCCCTCATCGGCGCTGGGGATTCGGCCAAAGGCGCGGTACTGGCATCTGACGCCTACTTTCCTTTCCGCGACAATGTCGACACGGCGGCGCGGGCCGGTATCAAGGCCGTGATCCAGCCGGGAGGATCAATCCGGGACCAGGAAGTCATCGATGCCGCGAACGAGCACGGGATCGCCATGGTCTTTACGGGCATGCGGCACTTCAAGCACTAGACCGATTTAACATTCGCACACGATTGCCTTACCTCGGGGAGGGTGGCATGGAAAACAAGCGGTTCGATTACCGGACAGAACTCCAGATCATCGTGGACCACATGCAGTGTTCCACGGAATCCGAGGGGATGAATTGTCGAGGCTATATTTTGGAGATCTCGGCCTCGGGGTGCAAACTCGAGTCGGAGACGGAGTTGAAGGCCGGGCAGGTGATCACCGCCAGTTTTGTGCTGGCTCAGGGGCATTCGATTGTCAATGCCAAGATACACGTGGTTCGTACCCTGGGCAAGGATAAGAAATATTTTATTGCGGCCGGACAATTTCTAAATCTCTCGGAAAACGATCAAAATAAGATCCGGGAATTTGTGGTTTGGAAAGAAGCGCAACAGGAGATGAAGGCATGAAAGTATTGGTGGTGGGAAGCGGGGGCCGGGAATACGGCCTGGTTTGGGCAGCCAAACGTTCGCCCAAAGTGACTGAGGTATTGGCCGCGCCGGGAAATCCTGGGATCGGTACCATGGCCCGGTGTTTAGCCGTAAACGTGGACGACATCGAGGGCTTGGTACGCTTGGCGCAAGCCGAGCATGTGGACTTGGTCCTGGTCGGGCCCGAGCTGCCTTTGACGCTGGGGTTGGTGGATCGCCTCACCGCAGTGGGGATCGCGGCGTTTGGTCCTTCGCAGGCGGC
The DNA here is from genome assembly GCA_964604705.1 of uncultured bacterium. Classification (GTDB taxonomy): domain Bacteria; phylum Oederibacteriota; class JAAXVQ01; order JAAXVQ01; family JAAXVQ01; genus JAAXVQ01. The sequence continues at coordinate 88,443 of CAZSAP010000003.1, read as the reverse complement.
CGCCCAGTTGGAAGGCAGCAAGACGTTTGCGAAAGATTTTATGCAGCGGCAGAATATTCCCACGGCACGGTATCGTGTGTGCCGTACGCAGGCCGAGGCCGAGGGCGCGATTCAAGAGTTCGGCATTCCGGTGGTGATTAAGGCCGATGGGCTGGCGGCCGGCAAAGGTGTGACCGTCGCCACCGAACGCGCGCAGGCCGACGAGGCCATCCGCCAGATTCTGGTCGAGCGTATTTTTGGTGCGGCCGGAAGTCAGCTGGTGATTGAAGAGTGCTTGGTAGGCGAAGAAGCCAGTGTCCTGGCGTTCTCCGACGGCGAGACGGTGGTCTCCATGGTGGCGGCGCAAGACCACAAGCGTGTGTTTGATGACGACCGTGGGCCCAACACCGGCGGCATGGGCGCATACGCGCCGGCACCGGTGGTGGACGAAGTGCTCATGGAGCAGATCCAGCGTGAGGTTTTGGAGCCCACGATCAAGGGCATGGCCGCGGAAGGGCATCCGTACAAGGGCGTGCTCTACGCCGGGCTGATGATGACCGCACAAGGTCCGAAGGTGATTGAGTACAATTGTCGTTTCGGAGATCCGGAAACGCAAGTTATCTTGCCGCTCTTGGAAGGTGACTTGATTGAGATTGCGCTGGATTGCATTCACGGACGTTTGGATGAAGACTCGATCTGGTGGAAGACGCAGGCCGCGGTGTGTGTGGTCATGGCCGCCGGGGGGTATCCCGGAACCTTTGCCAAGGGCGATGCCATCACGGGATTGGAAATGGCCGCGGCCATGCCCGGCGTGATGGTCTGGCATGCGGCCACGGCCGTGAAAGACGACGTGTTCGTAACCGCCGGGGGACGTGTGTTGAGTGTGATTGCCGAGGGCGATACCATTGCCCAGGCCGTGGAGCGCGTTTATGCGGCTGCGGCGAAGATCCACTTTGCCGGCGTGCATTACCGGAAAGACATTGCGGCGCGGGCGTTGAGCAGAATCTAACTCCCCCCCGTCCCCCTCTTTGTCAAAAAGGGGGAGCCAGGGGGCGTTGTGGTTTAATTATTGTTTAGGAGGCACGTATGGCGAATCAAAAGTTGGTGGGGATTGTAGTCGGCAGTGACTCGGATCTACCGGTGGTTCAGGAGACCGTGAACATTTTGCAATACTTGGGCGTGGGCTATGAATTGACCATCGCCTCGGCGCATCGTGCGCCCACACGGGTGCGTGAATGGGTGCGCTCGTTGCGTGAGAAAGGGGTTGAGGTCATTATTGCCGGGGCGGGTGGGGCAGCTCACTTGCCGGGCGTGATTGCGGCCGAGACCACGTTGCCGGTGATTGGCATTCCCATGCCAACCCTGTATTTTAACGGCAACGATTCACTCCTCTCGATTGTGCAGATGCCCTCGGGCATTCCCGTGGCCACCATGGCTGTAGGCAAGGCCGGAGCCACCAACGCCGGTATTTTCGCGGCCCAGATTTTGGCTCTGAAGAACGCAGACATTGCCAAGGCTTTGACCAAATTTAAGGAAGAGCTGCATCAGGGTGTGGAGAAAAAAGCCGGCAAACTGGAACAGCTCGGAATTGACAAGTACATTGAAACCATGTAAGTCCTCTCGGCCGGGGAAGGCAGCTTCCCCGGCCTCACCTTTTGCCAACCTGCGGGCGTTGATTTTTGATATGGACGGCACGTTGTACCACAGCAAGGTGCTGGATCAACGTTACGAGGATTCCCTGTATCAAATCGTAGCCGACCGGAAAAAAATATCCCTAGCCGAGGGGAAAGCGGTCTTTCAAGCGTATCACGAGAGATTGGCCGCACGTATGAAGGTACGTCCGTCCAAATTATTCACCCTCAACAACATGGGCATCTCGGACCGGTCTTGGGCCGCGTGTCAGGGCAAGGCTGTTCGGCCGGGGTCGGTGCTGAAGCGCGACCGGAAACTCCAGTCGTTGCTGGCGCAGTTGGCTCCGTTTTTCCGCCTGGCCATTGTCACCAACAACCACCGGGCCAACACCGAAGAGACGCTTGCATGCCTGGGCATTGGCGAGTATTTTGATGAAGTCATGACCTTGAGCGAGAGCCGGCGTTTCAAGCCTTCGCCGGAGTTGTACCGCGACATGGCCCAGCGCTTGGGCGTGGCGCCGGAAGAATGTCTTTCCATCGGCGACCGGTATCACCTGGACTTGGCTCCGGCCGCCGAAGTGGGCATGCATACCTTGTTGGTGCAGGGCATGTCGGATATTTATAATATGGTGCATTGTCTCACTCCGGCGCAGTCCGAGGTCATGACCGTAAGCGGATCACGTGTGCACTCGCGCATGGCTGAGCGCGTGGCGAGCGTGCTGAGCCACGGGCGTCTGGCCGTGTTGCCTACGGATACCGTGTATGGCCTGTCGGCCTTGCCCAGCGCTGAGGCCGTACGTTGGATCTACCGCGCCAAAGGGCGCGCTGCCGAGAACCCGCTGGTGTTACTCTTGGCCAATGCCGCAGAGGCCTCCAAATACGTCGTGCTTAATGCTACAGCGAAGGCCTTGATGGCCCAACATTGGCCCGGTGGGCTGACCTTGGTCCTTCCCACCCGTCCACGTACCCCGTGGGGGAAAATCACCCGCGGCGGGCGCACGCTTGCGGTGCGCGTTCCGGACAATCCATTCATGCAAGACGTGATTCAACGCGCCGGTGGGGCACTGGCCACCACCTCGGCCAATCCCTCGGGCGATCCTGCGCCGGTCTCGGCTGCGGCACTGGATTCACGCATCCTCGCGTTTGCGCATACGGTTGTGGATGCGGGTCCCTGCCGGGTTAAAGTTCCTTCCACTGTGGCCAGAGTGCAAGGCACCCGGGTGACGGTGTTGCGTCCCGGTGCGGTCCAGTTATAAATCAAACGATTGAAATGGTGGAATTCCCGAGAAATAAAATTAAAGGTTACGGACGCAAGGCGCGCACCCATTCGGTGTAAAGCTTTTTAGCGTCGCTGAGGGACCAATGCGTGCTGCGGGTGGATTCGGGTGCCGGTGCATAAGCAATCACCCGGCTCTGGGCTTTGAGCACGAAGCCGCGGGGCTTGAAAAGGCGGAACATGCCGATGGCCGGCACGGTGCATGAGGCTTGATAGGTCATGCCGGTTTCACGCGAGCCGGAAAGTTTGATCGGGAAGCGGGCTTCGGGCTGCAAGCGCCGGATTTCTTCGCGCGTGCCGTTGATCCAGGCGTTGTTGTAAACATTGCCGAGCCAGGCGGCGCGGCGCACCGTGCGCTCCAACTTTAATTGAGCGCTGCCGAGCATGACCCACTGCACGACACCCATGAGCACGCATACAAACAAAAACAAGACCAAGGCCAGCTCGACCAGGGCTTGTCCGTGCTCGTTGCTCCGGCGCATACTCATCGCAGCGTCACCAACATCACGGTCCAGTTTTCTGCTGCCGGCGAAAAAGCCGCGTATGCGGTCAAGGCGGGAGCCTTGGGAACAAGCACGATTTTCTCTTCCAACCCATGACCGGGCTGTTTGAGCGCCGCTTGGTAGAAATCCAGCAAGCCACCAGGCAGGGGAGCGGAAAGCATATGCTGTCCCTCCAATTCTTCCTGACGACAGTTGAGCAACTCCAACGCCAACGTATTGACCGCTACGATTTTATTTTCATGGTCAATGGCCAAGGTCGCATGCGGCATTTCCGCCAAGAGTGCGTCGGCCAGAGGAGTCACCGGAGCGGCCGATGGTGCCTCCTTCGGGAGAGCGACCCGCTGGTGGGGGTCTACAACCTTGTAGCGCTTCAAGCGCATCCAGCAAAGAAAACCCAGCACAACGGAGGTAGCGGTGATGAGGCTGTATGTTTGCAGCGACAGGGAGTTTGCTTCCTGGGCAAATTGGGCCTCATCAAAGTTAACCCGGCAGTAGCCGTTGTCGCGGTCGGGAATGGGCAGTTGGATGGACATGACCTTACGTTTCTGTTCTGTGAAGTGTCGTATAAAAGGGGCGCTTAGTCGCGGGCCCTTAGGTACATCGAGGGTCTTTCCCATTTCCCCTGAGTCTGTGTGCAGGAGTATTTTGCCTGCGTTATCGAAGATCAGAGCTTCAATTAATTGGGGGTGGTTCAAACGGGCGCTACGCAAAGCCGACAGGGCATTGAGGTCGTCGTTGGAAGCCTGAGCGCGTGAAAGTTGGGCTGCCAAATCTTGCGCGATTTGAATTTGAAGACGACGCAGTTCGGCATGATACTTTTGATTGAGTGCATCGATGATATAATTGGCCACCATGGCTTGCATCATCATGGCTACAACGCCGAGCATGATTGAGAGTGTCAGCGTCGGTGAGGGATCTTTTTTGAACATAAGGGCAGCTCCGGGAAAACGGTTGATTAAAAACTAGGTGCATTATATAGTTCTGAAGGTTTGGCCGTCAATTCATTCGCAAAAGGAAATCACCGCATGGCCTTAATGTTTAGGGCACATGTCCAACCTTCAAAGCCTCATCCTCGAGCAGAGGCGGGGGCTTGGGGACGAAGCACCGCTCGGTCGGAACGCGCACAGGCCTTGACGGAGACCGTCTTGATCGTGGCGCTGATTGCCTTGGCGGTGGCCGGGGTGGCGTTTGTATGGCGCGCACCTTTGGCAGCTTATTTGAATCGTATACTCCAGGCACTGGCGACGACACGGTGACGAACCGGCACGATCATTGGACCACGGAGTCGCCGATTTATTTCAAACCGCAGAAAAAAGTTGGGCAGAGAGCAACTATTTTTACGTTTCTTTTTCTAATCGGAAACGGTAAAAATTTCGGAGGTGCAAGGTGTTAAAGCGTCGTGGGGAAGCAGGGCAGGGCATGACCGAGTACATTATTATCGTGGCTGTGATTGCGTTGGTGGCCATTGCCGGGGTGAAGATATTCGGTGAGAAAATCAAGGCCATGTTTGTGAATCAGGCTAACCAGTTGGAGCAGGAAACCGGGAGTACCGGTCCGGCGAATGGTCAGTAGTCTGCTCCTCGGAGGGACGGTTGTGTTGGTGCTGAGCGCGGCCGTAACCGATGCCTGGCATCGCAAAGTGTACAACGCACTCACTTTGCCGGCCATGCTGTTGGGGTTGGTGCTGCACACCGTGGCCCAAGGCTGGCCGGGGTTGCTTTTTGCGATTTTAGGACTTGTAGTCGGCGGTTTGCTTTTTTATCCCGCGTTTTGGGTGGGCGGCATGGGCGGGGGCGACATTAAGCTCATGGCCGCGCTCGGGTCGCTGATGGGTTGGCGGTTTGCGGTGGATACCGCGGTGGATACGGCGCTGCTCGGTGGCGTGGCCGCGGTCGGTCTTTTGCTCTACCGCGGTGAATTGCTCGTGACGCTACGACGCATGGTACGGCGTTGGATTTTGTTTCAGAAACCCAGCGTAGGAGCCAAACCCGAACCCCAAGTGGCCCTGCCCTATGCGGTGTTGATTGCCGGTGGCACATTCGCGGCGTTGTTGTTGCCTTCCTTGATTTTCCCAAAATAATTTAAAGTTCATAAGCAACACATGTCACCTGTAGTTTAAGGTGTGTAAGGCCTTTTATACCTGGCCCGTTTTCTTCAAATTTTCTAAACATCAGAAAATTATTTCGCAAACGGGCGCAGGCAATTAAGCGGTAGGCGGGGTACACACCTTAAACTACAGGTGACATGTGTTGCTCGTGATTATTTTGACTCTCTATACGCGCGTTCATACATATGCATACTTGAAAGAAAATGCAGTGGAATTCTCAGACGAATTTCGCTATGATTCACGTGATTTGCACAGTTCCGCTGCGGCGGGCTTACGATAAGAGAGGATACAACAATGGACGCGAAGAAAGTGGTATTGGCTTACTCAGGCGGTTTGGACACCTCGGTGATTATCCCTTGGTTGAAGGAACATTATGGGTGCGAGGTGATTGCTTGCGCTGCGGATGTGGGGCAGGAAGAAGAACTCAAAGGTCTGCCGGCCAAGGCCAAAAAGACCGGAGCCTCGAAGTGCTATGTGCTGGATCTAAAAAAGGAATTTGCCGAAGAGTACATCCTGCCCATGTTGAAGTCCGGGGCCGTGTACGAGAACAAATATTTACTGGGCACCTCAATTGCCCGTCCCCTGATTGCCAAGCACCAGGTGAAAGTGGCACTGGCCGAAGGCGCGGATGCGGTCTCGCACGGCTGCACGGGCAAGGGCAATGATCAAGTGCGTTTTGAGTTGACCTACAAGGCGTTGGCTCCGCACCTCAAGGTGATTGCACCCTGGCGTGATCCCAAGTGGACCTTGCGTTCGCGCGAGGATGCGCTCGAATACGCGGCGGCGCACAAGGTGCCGGTCTCGCAGAGCCTGAAGAAAATTTATTCCCGCGACCGCAACCTCTGGCATATTTCGCACGAAGGTGCGGAATTGGAAGATCCGTGGCAGGAGCCGAAGCCGGCGGTCTGGATGTTGACCCAAGATCCGGAGAAGGCGCCGAACAAGCCCGGGTATGTGACCGTGGGATTTGAATCCGGGAAGCCCGTCACCTTAAACGGCGTGCGCATGGACATGGTGGCGTTGATTCAGAAGCTGAACAAGCTTGCGGCCGTACACGGCGTGGGGCGCACTGATTTGGTGGAAAACCGCTTGGTGGGCATGAAGTCGCGCGGGGCGTACGAGACGCCGGCCGGTACGATTTTGGTGGCGGCCATTCATGAGCTGTCCTGTCTGGTGCTCGACCGCGAGACCATGCACTACCGCAGCCAGTTGGCCTTGAAGTACGCCGACTTGGTGTACAACGGTCAATGGTTCATGCCCCTGCGCGAGGGGTTGGATGCGTTTATGAACGAGATTATGCGCCCGGCCACCGGTGAAGTTCGCATGAAGTTGTACAAGGGGCAGGCCACCGTGGCGGGACGCCGCTCGACCAACTCACTGTTTTCCGAAGCCTTGGCCACGTTTGGGCGCGACGATGTGTACCGCCAGAGCGATGCGACCGGTTTTATCAATTTGTTCGGGTTGCCCATGAAGGTGCAGGCCGAGTTGTCTGCGAAGAAGAAGTCGAAGAAAAAATAAGGGAGCACCCGGTTGGGGTGTTATGAAGGAGTCTTTATGTCTGCTGTAAAAAAGCAAGCCGCGAAGAAAAAGTCCGCGCCGGCCAAGGCTTGGGCCGGACGTTTTACCCAAGGACCGGACCCACGCGCGGAGGAGTTTTCGTCGTCGCTGGCCATTGATATCCGCCTCCTGCCGTACGACATTGTCGGCAGTTTGGCGCATGCGGAGATGCTGGGGCATCAGAGGATCATTACCCCGGCCGAGGCCAAGACCTTGCAGAAGGGACTCACCCAAGTACTGGGCGAGTGGGAGCGGGGCAAACTTAAAACCTTGCCCAACGATGAGGACGTACACATGTTGGTGGAGCGCCGGTTGCGGGAGTTGGTCGGACCGGTGGCCGGGAAACTGCATACCGCCCGTTCACGCAACGATCAGGTGGTGACGGATCTCAAGCTGTATTTGCGGGACGAAGTGGAGGAAATGATTGCAGGGTTGCAGCGGGTACAGCGCGCCTTGCTGGGCTTGGCCGAGAAGCATCACGACTGGATCATGCCGGGCTATACGCATGTGCAAGTGGCACAGCCGGTCTTGGTCGCGCATTGGCTCTTGGCACATGTGGAAGCGTTTTACCGCGATGAAAAGCGCCTGTGTTTCCTCCGCCAGGAAGCGTTGGAGGAATTGCCTCTGGGTGCGGCGGCCTTGGCTGGAACCACGCATCCGATTGACCGTGCGCTTACGGCTGAGTACTTGGGCTTTGACCGGGTCACGGCCAATTCCATGGATACCGTGGGCGATCGAGATTTTTGTGTGGAGTTTTTATCGGCTGCGGCTCTCTGCGGGGTGCACCTTTCGCGTTTGGCCGAAGAATTGGTCTGGTTTTCCAGCAGTGAGTTTAAGTTTTTAACCGTGGATCAGGGTTTTGCCACCGGCTCGTCCATCATGCCCCAGAAGCGCAACCCGGACATTGCCGAACTGTTGCGGGGCAAGGTAGGTCGCTTGACTGGAAATCTGGTGAACGTGCTGACGTTGCTCAAAGGCCTGCCCCTGACCTACAATCGTGACTTGCAGGACGACAAAGAACCTGTGTTTGACTCGGCCGACACCCTGTTGATGGCGTTTGTGGTGCTGCCGCCCATGCTGGATACCTTGACCCTGCACCGGGACCGCCTGACCGCGGCCTGCGGCCAGGGGTATCCTACGGCCACAGAAGCCGCCGACCACTTGGTCCGGCAGAACGTTCCCTTCCGGGAAGCCCATGAAGCCGTGGGACGGGCCGTGACCTTTGCGTCCGAGCGCGGGATCGGGCTTGAGTCCTTGACCCTGGAACAATGGAAGTCGTTTCACAAGGCGTTTACAGTTAACATCTTGCAAGACATTACCTTGCAGAATTCCGTCGCGCGCAAGTCGTCTTTGGGTGGCACGGCTCCGACCCGGGTCAAGGCCGAATTGGCCAAGGTGCGCCGCCGTTTGGCTGGAAAATAAATGATTGACAGGGGTTGGTACGCCAGGTAAAATAAAACGAAATTTTTCATTTTAGAAATCCCCTTGAAAATTACGGGTTTTTATAAAATATTTGTTCACAATAGCCGGGTTGGAAAAAAGTCTCGGTTAGGGGAGGTACAGTTTGGCACGCGTCGTATTAAAAAACGTAGTAAAACGCTTTCAAAACGGAGTCATTGCCGCCAAAGATATTAATTTGACGTGCGAAGACAAAGAATTTATTGTCCTGGTGGGTCCCTCCGGTTGCGGAAAGTCAACCACGCTGCGCTTGATCGCGGGCTTGGAAGACATCAGCGAAGGTGAGATTTACATTGGCGACAAATTGGTCAACGATGTTCCTCCCAAGGATCGCGATATTGCCATGGTGTTCCAGAACTACGCGCTTTATCCGCACATGACCGTGTTTGAGAACATGGCCTTTGGCTTGAAGTTAAATAAGTTCCCGGCGCATGAAATCAAACAGCGCGTCATGGAAGCGGCGGATATTTTGAGTATCCGCGACTTGTTGGAACGCAAACCCAAACAGCTCTCGGGCGGTCAGCGCCAGCGTGTGGCCGTCGGGCGCGCCATTGTCCGCAAGCCCAAAGTGTTTCTCTTTGACGAACCGCTCTCCAACTTGGATGCGCAGTTGCGCGTGCAGATGCGCGCCGAGATCAGCAAGCTGCACACACGCTTGCAGGCAACCATGATTTACGTCACGCACGATCAGGTGGAAGCCATGACCATGGGCGACCGCATCGTAATCATGAAGGATGGGTACATTCAGCAGATTGCCGATCCGATCACCTTGTACGATCAGCCCAGCAACAAGTTTGTGGCCGGGTTCATCGGATCGCCGTCCATGAATTTCATGGATGGAACCCTGATCAAGAAAAAAGACGTCATGTATTTTTCGGAAGAGAATTTCACGGTAAAGGTGCACGACGACCATGTGAGTTCGTTGGAAACCTTTGTGGGACGTGAATTGATCCTGGGCATTCGCCCGGAAGACATTTACGACAAAGTCTACGCCTCCAATGCCTCGCCGGAAAACACCATTACCGCCACCGTGGAAGTGGTGGAGCCCATGGGCGCCGAAGCGTACTTGTACCTGACCACGGGCAAGAGTCCGTTTATTGCCCGCGTGGACTCGTACGAACAACTGGAAGTCAACCAGGACATTGATTTGGTACTGGATATGAGCAAGTCGCACTTTTTTGATCGCGAAACCGGACAGACCATCGTTTAATTGGGCTGCCCGTTGAAGGGTAAACTCACCGTGCAGAAACAAACCAAGAACGGCGTGCCGCTTTCGGGCGGTACGCCGGTTTTTTTTAATGTTCTTTTTCTACTGGCCTGCTCCTGGATAGGCTGGCCGTCACAGCTATGGGCGGCCACGCCGCAGGCTGTGGGAACGACCACCTCCGCCGTATCCGTACCTATTGCCGCTGGGTCCAACACCGCAACTGCCCAAAACAAAGTCATTGCCATGGCCGATGTATTGATCTACCACGAAGAGACCGGGGAGATGTCCGCCGAGGGGCATGTGCGCATTTGGTATGGGGATTTGACCATGACCGCTCAAACCGCACAGGCCGATGTGGAAAACCGGACCGTGCACGCGCAAGGGGATGTGACCTTGACCGAGGCGGGCAAAGAGATCCGGTGTGCCAAACTCGAGTACGATTTGAACAACGGCACGGCCAAAGCGCACGGCATTTTGTTTGCCACGCATCCTTGGTATTACCAGGGCAAGAGTGTGGAGAAGCACGGGGAGAAGGACGTTACCATAACCGAGCCGCTCTTTTCGACCTGCAACTGCCGGTACCCACACTATCATTTGAAGGCGCAGCGCATTGAAATCATACTTGGGGAATCGCTTACGGCCTATCATACGGTTTTGTATGTGGGCGCCACGCCGCTGTTTTACTTCCCCTGGGTCTGGCGTTCAATCCGGGATAACCGTCCGCCCTTTTCAATCCGCGTCGGGTACAACAGCACCGACGGGGTGTATGTTAAGACCAAGTTTAACTATTTTTTCCGCGACGGCAATTACGGCTCCCTGCTCCTGGATTTTTTGGATAAAAAGGGCGTGGGCACAGGCGTGGATCATAAGTTCCGCTACGAGGCGTTGGGCAAGGGCGAGGGGCAGCTCACGGCCTACTACATCAAGGATAAATCCGTCACCAATGCCAAAGGGGAAAAGGAAACCCAGGAGCGCATCAACGCGAATCTTTCCCATCGGCACGAGTTTGATGCGCATGACACGCTCCAGACCAGTTTGGAGTTTATGAAAACGCGCGACTTCAATCAGGATTTTTCCTCCAACTCGTTGGATACCTTCCAGCAAAAATCCTACGTCTCGTTTGCGCGCCGTATGGATGCGTACTACGCCAGTATTTTGGCGCAGGATACCGAGAGCATTGACGTGTACCGCAACGAGTATTACCCGTCGCAGCGGCAATTGCCCGGGGTGAACTTTGGTATTTCGCCGATCATGGTCTGGTCCGGCAAGCCCCCTGTGTATTTTAGTTTTGCCACCAACATGGTTCGTGAGTATCAGAGATTGAACATTGAGGCGGGCGGAACGACCGCCGGTGTTTACGCGTTTCGTTTTCGAGACAGCGTTGACATCACACCGTCGCTCACCCAAACGTTCAACGCCCCGCGCCGCATTCTCACACAGCCGGGACTTTCTGCATCGCTCTCCTTGCCCATCAACACCTATTGGAAGGAGCGCGTCATCGAAGAGTTCATCCCAGATCGGTATGAGCCAAGCGGTCGGGTGGATGCCAGCTACGGCACCGGGCTTTCCCTGACGAACAAGTGGGTGGATTATCAGCGCAGTACGCCTACGCACCTGATGCAGAGCCGACTTACACACAGCTTCAGTCGGCGGCTTGCGCACCTGGATGAACCGCAGCGCGAATCCGGAGTGACCAGCAACAATATTTTGCTCGGTTTGGAGTATTTTGCCGGAAGTGATTTTTCTATACAAAGCTCGAATACGTACAACCTTATGAGCATTGCGCCGGATACGTTGACACAGGAAGAGCATAACGGTGATTACCGCTACCATCTGGATCCGTTTACCCTGACCGGGCGTGCCATGCTGGCCAAAACCTTGAACCTTAATTGGCAGGGGCAGTACAACTGGCTGAAGGGGAGAGTCACCAGCGGGTATCTTTCCGGGAGCACCTTTGGGAAGGGTTGGAATGCAGCCGTGAACACATCGTACTCGTACCTTGAAGGCGGGGTGACCGGCTCATTGCAGAATATGATCTATTCGACGTTTAGCGGAAGCTACGCCCTCACACCGCAAACCAATCTCCAGTCCACGGTGCAGTATAATTTTTCCAAGGGGCGGATCACCTCCATGAGTGTCAGCATGTCCCGCGACCTGCATTGCTGGGAGATGCAGATGGGCTACACGCACTACTTTGCGCAATCGGATAACGATGTGGACCGCAACGAGATTGGGTTCAGCATCAACCCCAAGGCGTTCCCGCAATTCAAGGTGGGCGGTGGGCCCACGGGCGGGGCTGGGACCGGGATGTCTATGGGGAATTAGGCTGTTTTTCCATGCTTGCCGAGCGTGGGGGGAAATGCTATAATTCCCAATCTTTTTCAATAAAATCAGGCATAATGGATGGTACGGTGGAGGAGGTAGTATGAAGATTTGTGTGGTCGGAACCGGGTATGTGGGGCTTGTCAGCTGCGCCTGCTTTGCCGACCTGGGCAACGAAGTGATCGGTGTGGATGTGGACCTGGCCAAGGTGGAAAATTTGCGCAAAGGCATCTTGCCGATTTTTGAACCCGGCGTCAAGGAGCTCGTGGACCGGCATGTGGGCAAACGCCTGCGCTTTACCACGGACTTGAAAGAAGGCGTGCAGAACTCGGATTTTATTTTTATTGCCGTAGGCACACCACCCAGCGCGACCGGGGAAGCGGATCTGACCTATGTGAAGGAAGTGGCCGCTGGGATCGGGGAACACTTGAACGCACCCAAGATCGTGGTGGACAAGAGTACCGTGCCCGTGGGCATGGGCGATTTGGTGACCAGCATCATTGAGGAACATTGCCACGGAAAGTTCAAAGTGGATGTGGTCTCCAACCCTGAGTTTTTACGCGAGGGATCGGCGGTCCATGATTTTATGAACCCGGACCGTATTTTGATCGGAAGTGAAAATCCGGCTGCCGCCGAACGGGTCAGCGAACTGTACAAGCCCCTGGATGCGAAGATTATTACCACGGATCTGCGCTCGGCGGAGATGATCAAATACGCCAGCAATGCTTTCTTGGCCACCAAGATAACGTTTATCAATGAGATTGCCAACTTGTGCGAGAAGGTCAATGCCGATGTTTCCAAGGTGGCCTACGGCATGGGACTGGATTCGCGTATCAGCGCCTCTTTCCTGAACGCCGGAGCTGGATACGGCGGCTCGTGTTTCCCCAAAGATGTCACAGCCTTGATTCAGATCGCGAACAAGGAAGGGTACGACTTTAAGGTTTTGAAGGCGGTTGTGGATGCCAATGATTTTCAGAAGCGTTCCATGATTGCACGCATCAAGGACGTCTTGGGTCCGCTGGAAGGCAAGCAGATCGCCGCCCTGGGGCTTTCGTTCAAACCCAACACCGACGACTTGCGCGAGGCCGTGGCGGTGGAAGTGATTCGTCTCCTGATCGCCAACGGTGCCCGTGTGCGTGCGTACGATCCGGCGGCCATGGACCATGCCAAGACCCTTTTGCCTGAAGTGAAGTTTGCAGAGAACGCGTACGCGGCCGCCGAAGGCGCACACTGTTTGGTGATTTTCACCGAGTGGAACGAGTTCAAGGAAATGGATTTGGAACGGGTGAAGGCCAACATGCGCAGCCCGATCATTGTGGACGGGCGCAACATTTACGATCCGGCCAAGGTGAAAGCCATGGGCTTCACGTACCGAGGTGTAGGGCGGAAATGATGTGGTTGGTTGAATGACAAATTGGTATTTTAGGAGGTTTTTGAAATGGCAACAAATATTAAAGGCGTTATTTTAGCTGGCGGGTTGGGGACTCGTTTAAAGCCGTTAACTGATATTACCAATAAACATTTGCTTCCGGTGTTTGATCGACCGATGATATTTCATCCATTGGAAAAAATGGCTGAGGCGGGGATTGAAGAAGTTATGTTGGTCACTGGAGGGAATAATGCCGGCGATTTTTTACGATTGCTAGGTGATGGACGTGCGTTTGGTATTCGGAGGTTACAATATACCTATCAAAAAGGTGAGGGTGGGATTGCACACGCGTTAGGGCTTGCTGAAGAGTTTGCCGAAGGACAGAAATTGCTCGTTTTTTTAGGGGATAATATTATCTTGGATTCGATGAAGCCGTTTGCCGATCAATTCCGTCGCCAAACCAAAGGTGCCATGGTTTTGTTAAATCCTATGCGCGATCCGCGTTCTTACGGTGTACCTGTGTTCAAAGGCGAACGAATTATACGTATTGAAGAAAAACCAACGCATCCCGCATCACCGTACGCTGTGATTGGTGCCTATTTTTATGATGCGGATGTATTTAAGGTCATCAAGACCTTAAAGCCATCCAAACGTGGTGAACTTGAAATCACGGATGTTAACAATGCGTATATACGTAAAAAAAGCATGACTCATGGAGTGTTAAATAAGCCTTGGGCAGATGCGGGTGAGTCGTTGGAATCTTGGTTTGCTGCGAATTTACTAATGCGTGATTTACACAAAAAGAAATAATCTAGAAGGAGTTAAAACATGCGTCTTTTGGTAACCGGTGGTGCTGGTTTTATTGGTTCGCATTTTGTAGAATATCGGCTGGGAAAATATCCACGGGATTTTGTGGTTGTGTTTGATAAGTTGACGTATGCAGGAAATCCGGCGAATTTGGTTTCGGTTAAGAAAAAACCGAATTTTAAATTTGTCCAAGGTGATATCTGCGACCGGAAAACGGTCGAACGTGTGATCAAGCAATATCGGATTGACGTCATTGTAAATTTTGCGGCCGAGACGCATGTGGACCGTTCCATTTTGTCACCCGAAGATTTTGCCAAGACCGATGTTTTGGGTACGCAGACGCTCTTGGAAGCGGTTCGCAAATTCAAACTGAAAAAGTACTTGCAGATTTCAACCGATGAAGTGTATGGCTCCATCGAACGAGGAACCTTCAAGGAAACCGATCCACTGAAACCCTCCAGCCCTTACTCGGCCTCCAAGGCCGGCGGTGATTTGCAAGTTATGGCGTATTGGCATACGTACGGTTTGCCGGTGCTCATTGCCCGTTCGTCCAACAATTTCGGTCCGCGGCAGTATCCTGAAAAATTAATTCCGCTCTTCGCCACGAATGCCTTGGAAGGGAAATCGCTTCCGCTGTACGGTGACGGACTGAATACGCGGGATTGGATTTACGTGGAAGACAATTGCGCCGGGCTCGATGTTGTCTTGGAAAAAGGCCGGTTGGGTGAGATCTACAACATCGGCGGCGGCAACACGCGGAACAACCGTGAGATTACCTTTGGGATTTTACAAATCTTGCACAAACCCGAGACCTTGATTAAAAAGGTTCCGGATCGCTTGGGGCACGATCGGCGTTATGCCTTGAACACCCGCAAGGCCCAAGCCTTGGGGTGGGCCCCGCGCTGGACCTTTGCGCAAGCGCTCAAGCATACGGTGGAGTGGTACCGCGACCATCCCGAATGGTGGCAGCCGCTCAAGTCCGGGGAGTATTTAAAGTATTACCGTCAGCAATACAAGGCATAAGGCAGTATATGTAGGAGCGTATGGCATACGCCCCACCAACAACCAATAAAACGATCAACCGATTAGGGGGAACGCACAAACATGGCAAGCAAAAAGAAAACCGCATTGATTACCGGCATCACGGGCCAAGATGGAAGTTATTTGGCCGAGTTTTTGATGTCCAAGGGCTATAAGGTCTTCGGCGCTGTGCGCCGTAATTCCACGGAAAATTTCGAACGCATCGAGCACTTCAAGCGTGATGTCGAGCTGCTCGAAGTAGACCTGTTGGACCAAATGTCGATCTTGAATGCGATCAAAAAATCGCGTCCGACCGAAGTGTACAATTTGGCCGCGCAGTCGTTCGTTCCCACCTCCTGGGATCAGCCGATTTTGACCGGCGAGTTTACGGCCCTGGGTGTGACCAAGGTCTTGGAAGCCGTACGTACCCTGGATCCTAAGATTCGCTTCTACCAAGCCAGCTCCTCGGAAATGTTCGGCAAGGTCATGGAAGTGCCGCAGTCCGAGAAGACGCCTTTTTACCCGCGCAGTCCGTACGGCGTGGCCAAGGTTTACGGTCACTTCATCACGGTCAACTACCGTGAGAGCTACAAGCTGTTTGCGGTTTCAGGCATCTTGTTCAACCACGAATCGCCTCGCCGCGGCAAGGAATTCGTGACGCGCAAGGTGACCGATGCGGTCGCGCGCATTAAACTGGGGCTCCAGAAAAATCTGCCCATGGGCAACTTGGACGCGCGGCGCGATTGGGGTTTTGCCGGCGACTATGTCCGCGCCATGTGGATGATGTTGCAGCAAGCCAAGCCGCAGGACTATGTCATTGCTACAGGCGTGAACCACTCCGTGAAAGATCTGCTCCGCATTGCGTTCTCGCACGCAGGGCTAGACTGGAAACAGTACGTGAAGATCGATCCGAAGTTGATCCGGCCGGCCGAAGTGGAGCAGCTTTTAGGCAACCCGGCCAAGGCCAAAAAAGAATTGGGTTGGAAGCTGGAAGTCTCGTTTGAACGCATGATCGAGATGATGGTGGATGCGGATCTCGAGCGCGTGCGGCGCGAGATTGAGTTGAAAAAGCGCGCATGAAAACTTTGATCGTCGGAGCTGAAGGCCAGCTGGGTTCGTTTCTTTTACGCGAGCTGGCCGGTACCCATGAAGTCTGGGGCACCTCGGCGGAGGGGGCGGACGATCTTCCCCGGTTGGATATACGCGACGCCGAGCAGGTGAGGTCCGTGATCCGGCACGTGGCTCCCGATGAAGTGTTTTTAACCGCGGCCATGACCCATGTGGATAAATGTGAGATCGAGCCGGAACTCGCCAAGGCCATCAACGTGCAGGGGACGGAAAACGTAGCCCGCGCTTGTCGCGAGACCGGTGCCGGGCTTACCTTTTTTTCCTCGGACTATGTGTTCGACGGGGAGCACGGACCGTATGCCGAAGACGATCCGGTGCATCCGCTCTCGGTCTACGGACGCACCAAGTGGGAAGGCGAGCAGTGTGTGGCCGATCTGGTGCCGCGTCACCGGATCATTCGCACTATGGTGGTGTATTCGTACTTGCTTGGGTCCAAGAACCTATACATGCAGGTGTTGGAACGTTTGCGCAATCACGAACCGCTCTCGGGTCCCGGTGACCAGTGGGTTCATCCGACTCAGGCCGTGAACCTGGCGCGCGTGGTGCGGGAATTGGCCGAAGTTGGAGCCAGGGGGGTGTATCATGTGGCCGGAACCACATGGCTGCCGCGGGACGAATTCATGCGACGCATTGTTGCCAGCTGGGACGGCGACGCAAACCTGGTTCAGACCCAGCGCACGGTTGATTTAAAACAGTATGCACCCCGGCCGCTTAAAAGTGGCCTGAAAACCGATAAAGTACGCGCAGTCTTGACGCGTGAGTCGCTTTGGGATTTGGATCAAGCCTTGGCCTTTACCCGTGACCAAGCCTCATCCTAGGCGAGCGTTCCCGACCGCGTCAACCTAAAGGAGCCGTATGTCTGAAGCCGCGCATGCCCCTAAAAAACATGGATTAAAAATTGCCCTCGGACTTTTATTGAGTTTGGTTTTTCTGGGTTTGGCCTTTTACAATATTGATTTTCGGCAGTTGTGGGACATGTTCAGGAACATGAACCCGTGGTGGATCGTGTTGGTGTGTGCCCTTACCCCGCTGGCCTGGTACATGCGCGCCTTGCTTTGGAAACAATTGATCGGCCGACGGTGCCAGCCTTCCATTTGGAACCTCTTCCGCATCATCACCATCGGCTATACGGTAAACAATCTTCTGCCCCTAAAAATCGGCGAAATTGTCCGCGCCTGGCTGTTGGGCCGGCAGGAAAAGCTGCCGACCTCCTTGGCCATTGGCACTGTGGTTTTGGAACGCATCATCGATGTGATGACCTTGCTCGCGTATTTTGGCTTTATGATGTTTTTTATTCCCTTTGCCCCTTGGCTTAAAATGTCCGGCTTGGTTATTGCCTTGATCGGGTTGGGTATGTTGGTCATGGTGTTTATTACTTACAAGTATGGTGAGACGTTTACTGCTTGGCTGGAGAAACCGTTTTACCGCCTGCCCGGCAATACGGGTCCCTGGCTGCATCGGCAATTTGCGAAATTTCTCGAAGGTTTACGTCTTATAGAACATCCCTCACAGTTATTAAAAGCTTTTCTTTGGTGTTTAGTCACCTGGTTTGTGTGGATTGTTATTTTATACATTACTATTTTAGCGTTTGGTTTGAACCTTTCGTTGTTGGCGGCTGTGTTTATGATGGTGGTAGTGAATTTTGGTTTGATGATCCCCTCATCACCAGGAGGGTTGGGTGTGTATGAGTTCATGATCATTCTGGCGCTCACACCTTACGGTGTGGGCAAAGAAGCCGCGCTGGGTGTGGCCTTCTTCTCGCATATTATCCCGTACCTGGTGAATGTCGTTGTGGGCTGGGTTTTTGTGGTGCAGATGAATTTGTCCATGACCAAGTTGTACGCCGAGTCGGAAAAGATGGAAGAATAACTCCCCCCGGCCCCCTCTTTGGCAAAGAGGGGGAGGCAGCCCGGTGAGGGCTGGCGGGGGAGTTGGCTTTTTTGTCCCGTTGGAAATTTTGCCTTAATTCTGTGGGGGCGCGATTTATCGCGCCCTAAATGTCGGAAGGATCACCATGCGCATTTTTATTACCGGTATGGAAGGGTTTGTCGGCAGTCACTTGGCCGAGTTGGCCTTGAAGCACAAGGCCGAAGTACATGGCACCGCGTACCCGGGAAGCTCGCGCAAAAATCTCGAGCACTTGGCGAAGGTGCATGTCGTCGACCTGGACATTACCAACGGGCTCGGGGTTACGTCTTTGCTGGAGGATGTTCGTCCCGAGTGGATATTTCATTTGGCCGGGCAGAGCAATCCGGCCCTCTCACTAAAGGATCCCGAACCCACGTTGAACATTAACATCATGGGCACGTTGCATGTATTGGAAGCGGCCCGGAAGCTTGGATCTAAAACGCGTGTTGTGATTGCAGGCAGTGCCGACGAGTATGGCTGCGTGGATGAACACGTTAAAACCATTTCCGAAAAATACCGCCTCAACCCGGAAAGTCCGTATGCGGTTTCCAAGGTCTGTCAGGATTTGATGGGGTTGGCCTACCACCAGCAGCACAAGGTGCAGGCCATACGCGTGCGTCCGTTTAACCATATTGGTCCACGCCAGTCACTCGGGTTTGTGGCCACGGATTTTGCCTCGCAGATTGTGGCCATTGAACGGGGCGAGCGCGAACCCCGCATGGATACCGGCAACCTGGATGTGATCCGCGATTTCACCGATGTGCGCGACATTGTCAGGGGATACTGGAGCTTGGCCCAGTCCGGCAAGGCCGGCGATGTCTACAACTTGGGCTCAGGTAAAGGTGTGCACATTCGTCAACTGTTGGAGGGCTTGCTCAAGCATGCCAAGGTGGCGGTGGATGTGCATGTCCGGCATGAGCGGATTCGCCATGAGCGTTTGCGCAAGGTGGCTTCCATTGCCCACATCAAGCGCATCACCGGATGGCGTCCCGAAATTCCCTTGGCCCAGACGCTCCTGGATATTCTCAACGACTGGCGTGCTCGATAACACCGTGTTCGGCGATACCAAGCAACCAACGCGTACGTTTCTTCACCGCTTCTGGCGGGTTTCTTTTTTTCAGATCTTGAATTCCGCCAGTGCCTTTGCCGTGAACGTACTGATGGCGCGCTGGATCGGGCCGCGTGCGTTTGGTGATTTTTTTGTCTTTGTTTCCACCATGATTGTGGCCACCATTTTTTTTGATTTTGGCTTGTCCCGGACCGTCCTGCGTTACTCGGCGTTCCATCAGGCCCGGGGCGAGACGGTTTCCAAACTGCAATATTATTTTGCAACACTCAAGTTGAAGAGCGTGTGGGGACTCGGTGCTTGGGCCCTCTGCTCCTTGGGCGCATGGCTCTGGGGCGGCGAATTGCGTATGGAGTATGTGCTCGGCTTGAGTGCGGGTTTGGTCCTGAGCTTTTGTCAGTTTTTTGCCTCCGTGGCTCAGACCGAAGAGGACTACACTACCTACAACTGGGTGCTTTCGTTTAACACGGTGCGCGTGGGGCTGGTCGTAGGGTTGTGGGCCCTGGGCGCGTTGACCCTGCCGCGCGTGTATGCGCTGTTCATCCTTGCGCCAGTGCTCATGCTGGCCGGCCCGGCGTGGCGGTTACTCAAGGATTTGCGGCAAGCCGGTACAGTGCCGGAGGAACATTTTTACAGCAACCTTATCCGGTTCGGCAAATGGATGCTGGTGTTGGTGATCTTGGAAAGTGTGGCCCAGCGTTTGGATGTTTACATGGTGCGCTGGTTGACCGACGCAACCGTAGCCGGGCATTATTCCGGAGCCTTGACTTTTTTCGGCATTGTGGTTTTGTTGCCCACCTACACGGCATTTTTAAGCTATCCGAAGTTTGTGGAAGCTGTGGGTCTGGGTGACCGTGAGGCCTTGTCGCGCCACTATCGTTTTGCCACGGATTTGAATGTGGTCTTGGCCGTCCCGCTGGCTTTGGGGTTGTGGGCCGTGGGGCCGGATGTGGTCCGGATTTTTTTGGGTCCGGCGTTTGCAGAGTCGCTGCCGGTCTTTAAATACCTGGCGGTTTTTGCGATTTTATGGAGCGCACAGGTTAACTCCGGGGCCATCTTTTTTGCCCACGACCGTCCGCAAAACGTGGTGGTCATTGTGGCCGGTGTATTGCTCACCGGCCTGGTGGCACAGTGGCTGCTTATCCCGCGCTTAGGACTGATTGGCGCCGGGCTGGCTCTCATGATTACGCATGGTGTGGGCTTGCTGCTCTACTGGGGCGGGATCGCACGCGCGTTTGCCCTGACTCCGCCGTGGAAACATCTCGTCTTGTATGGAGTGGCCGGAGTGCTGATGGCGGTGGTTGTGCGGCTTATGCCTTCGGGGTCGGTGCTTTGGTTGGGTATAAAATCTTTGACCGGCGCGTTGGTGTACGGCGGTGTGGTGTGGGGTGTGCAGGCCTGGCGCGGTGGGGAATGGGTGCCTTGGCCAAAGCATAAAATGCGTCCGTGAGTTATGGCGGCTCATTTTTTAAAAGAGACACGACTTCCACCCCAACGACAGTGAAACGCATCCCGTTATTAGGACTACTTAAGTAGTAGGTGTGAAGTGGACAATGATGGATTTCATATTAACCGCAAGGAGCGTATCATGGACTATCGGGATCGGTGTTATCAGTCGTTTGTCAGCAAGCATTGGAATTACATCCACGTGCTTTCGCAAGACGAGTTTGATTTCCACGCCAAGCTCTACTCCAAAACCTATTTGGATCATCTGCCTCAGGATAAGCAGGCCCCCATCCTGGATGTTGCCTGCGGCGCCGGGCATTTTCTGTATTTCCTGAAAAAGTTCGGCTACACCAATGCGGCGGGGATTGACATCTCCGAGGAACAGTTGGAGATCGCGCGCAAGATGGGCGTGAAGGAAGTCAAGAACGTAGACATGTTCAAGTTCCTGGCTAAGAACAAGGGCAAGTATGAGTTGATCATTGCCAACGACATTGTGGAGCACTTGACCAAAAACGAGGTTATTGATTTTTTAGACGCACTCTTTGCCGCGTTGCGTCCGGGCGGCCAGGTAATCATCAACACGGAAAACGCCGCCTCGTTGTTCGGATCCTCACGGGTCTTCATTGATTTCACGCACGAGCAGGGATTTACTCCCATTAGCTTGAGCCAGGTTCTACGGGTCTGCGGGTTCGATAAGGTTCGGATTTTTCCCAACTCACCGGTACACAGTTTCTCCAGTTGGGTCCGTGTGCAAATGTGGAAAGTGGTAGAGTTCGTGTTGCGAGTGTTTTTGGCCATTGAGTGCGGGTTGGGCAAAGGCTTGAAGAAGCGCGACATTGTACTGGAACCACGCATGTTTGCCGTGGCGCAGAAGGTGCCTGCGAAGAAATGAAAATCGCCTACGTCATCACCGGGTACTTGCCCTCCACGGGCGGGGCCCAAATCCATTTCCATGAAATCGCCAAGCGAATGCTACCCAAGCATGAGGTGGTGGTGGCGTGCCATTGGAAAGAGAACCGGACCGATTGGCTGCGCGGCGTGACCGTGCATGCACCTGGGGATTCGACGTACGTGTACGAAGGCGTGGCAGTCAAGCAGTTTAACCTTAGTCCCGAGGAGCGTTCACGCCTGGCCCCCTGGGTCTGGATGTACTACGCGTTCATGGGTACATCGGTCAACGCCATTGCGCGAGCGATGAGTCTACGTTTGGATGCACTCCTAGGTCCGGTGGATTTGATCCATGCCGGGCGCATGGGGCGCGAGTTTTTAGCCTGGGCGGCGTTTCATATCGCCCGCAAGCGCGGGATTCCCTTTGTGCTTACGCCGTTCCATCATCCCAAGTGGTCGGGTTGGCGCTGGCGCTGGTATTTGAAACTTTACCGTGCGGCCGATGCGGTCATTGCACTCACACACGCTGAAAAAAAGATTTTAGTTGACCTGGGTGTGGACGAGAAACGCATCCATGTTGTAGGCCATGCACCCGTGTTGGCCACGCAACCGATCATCCCCAAATTCTTTGGACCCGGCGGACCGGTGGTCTTGTTCCTAGGTCAGAAGTATGCCTACAAGGGACTCCAGACCTTGGTTGAGGCCATGCCGAAAGTCTGGGAACGGGTGCCGGAGGCACGGTTTGCGTTTCTGGGACCACGCACACCGTACTCAGAAAAGCTGTTTCAAAAAATTTCAGATCCCCGGGTGATTGAACGCGACCGGGTTTCGGATCAAGAGAAGCTCAGCGCCCTGGATGACTGTACGGTCTTCTGCCTTCCCTCGCGCCAAGAAAGCTTTGGAAGCGTGTATGCCGAGGCCTGGATGCACGGCAAACCCGTGGTGGGAGGGAACATCCCGGCGGTCTCAGAGTTGATTGCCGACGGTGTGGACGGGCGCTTGGTGGATGAATCCCCCGAGGCCCTGGCACAGACGTTGACGGATCTGTTGCAGAATCCGGAACTCGCACAGCGGATGGGTGCAGCCGGAAAGAAAAAAGCCGAGACCCAGTACACCTGGGACGCGGTCATTCAGCGCCTGGAGATGTGTTATCAAAGGTTGACAAAGAAGGACACGCATTAGAAAATACGCTTTTGAATAATCGTTGATGAAGGACGGTAAGATGGATTTCTCTGAGTTAAAACAAAGGCGGCAAGATTGTGCGGATACAATTCTAAAATTATATCATAAAGCACATGCCGGACATATTGGCGCATCATTAAGCTGTTTGGAAATTTTAGTAGATGTATGTTTCCAACGACTACGTCCCGAAGATTTTGTGCTTTTATCAAAAGGGCACGCCGCGTTGGCGTTATACACCGTATTGGCAAAGTGCGGGAGGATTGACCTTTCAGAACTTGATACGTATTACTCGGATAACACTCGTTTAGCGGCTCATCCACCTTGCAGTGGCGAAATTGCTGCGATTCCATTTGGAACAGGGAGTTTGGGACACGGACTTTCGTTGGCAGCGGGTTTGGTTATTTCCCAACGATTCACCGGAAAAAACTTTCGCGTTTATGTCATTATTTCTGAGGGCGATTGTAATGAAGGCTCTACGTGGGAAGCGGCGCTTTTTGCTGCACACCATAAACTTTCGAATTTAACTGTGATCATGGATGCTAACGGTCTTCAAGGATTTGGGCGCTCTGCGGATGTATGTGATCTGGAACCGCTGGTTGATAAGTGGCGTGCTTTTGGGTTTGATACCGTTGTGGTGGAGAACGGCAATGATTTTGCCTCATTGGCCCAGGCACATGCATCTTTTAAAAGTGAAACAGGTGTGGCCGGACGTCCCAAGATCATTTTAGCGCATACTACAAAAGGTCATGGCGTTTCATACATGCAGAACAAAATGGAGTGGCATTACCTTCCGATGAGCGAAGACCAATTCCGGCAGGCTGTGCAGGAGAACCAAGCTCATCATGCGTAAAGAATTTGCTGCTTGGATGGAAGCACACGGCGTAGCCAATTCCCAAGTTATCTTTCTCACTGGGGACTTAGGCTTCATGGCGTTGGAACAAGTACAGGCGTCTTTGGGGAAACGGTTTGTGAATGCCGGGGTCAGCGAGCAGAACCTGATTTCCATGGCCGCCGGGCTCGCTCAGCAGAATTTGCGCCCGTTTTGTTACAGCATAGCGCCGTTTATTGTGTTTCGCCCAGCCGAACAGATCCGGTTGGATGTGTGTTTACATAATTTGAATGTGAAGATCGTCGGCAACGGCGGCGGGTACGGGTACGGCATCATGGGCGCCACGCATCATGCCCTTGAGGACCTTGCCGTACTCTCTTCCTTTGCGCATATGCGTTGCTTCATACCCTACAGCAACCAGGATGTAGCCTCGGTCTGCGAAGCCATGGCCGGATATCCGGGTCCGGCGTACTTGCGTCTGGGTGCGGGTATGGCTCCGGAAAGTGTCTTGGCTCCTGCGTACGCGCCGGTTCGAAAGATCCAATCGGGAGACGCATGCACGGTCGTGGGTTTGGGGCCGGTGGTGCTCAATGCCTTGGCCGCCCTAAAAACGTTGAACGTCAACGCCGATGTGTTTGTGGTTTCAGAAATGCCCGTAGTGGATTGGGGTATGGATTTAGCCGCGAGTGTCCAACGTACAGGGAAGGTGTTGGTGCTGGAGGAACACGTGGCGCGCGGCGGTCTGGGTGAACATGTGGGCGCGTACTTCATGCAGACAGGCGTGCGCACTACCTGGGTGCATGCGCATGCCCAAGGGTATCCGAACAACCGCTACGGCAGCCAGGCGTACCACCAGACCCAATCGGGGTTGGACGCATCCGCGCTGCATGAGAAACTCCGGGGGTTGATCCATGGATAAATCCATACTCTTTGCCGATGTGTTCACACCCAAGGACATTGCCGAGATCCGACAAATGCCAGGTCCCATCTGGGTGGTGGGTGGCTCGGGCTTCATTGGGGCCAAATTGTTTTTTACGCTGTATAAATACCGCAAGGATGTGTACGCGGTTTCGCGGCAGACCGATCGCAGTTGGCGTTTGCTACACCTTCCACCGGAAGTGGCGCGCAAGCAGTTTATCAATCTGGACATTACCCATGCCAAAGCCGTGGCCGAGGCCGTGCAGTCCCTGCGTCCGCGCACGGTCTTCAACCTCTCGGCTTACGGTGCGTACGAGCGTCAGAACGACGGGTACCGCATTCACCAAGTCAACTATATTGGCACCTACAATCTCATGAACACCTTGTTCGAACATGGTTGCGACGCGTTTGTACAAGCAGGGAGTTCCTCGGAGTACGGGCTTAACTGTCAAGGCCCGGCCGAGGACGCCGAGCTTCGCCCCAACAGCGACTACGCGGTCTCCAAAGGCGCGACCTCCTTACTCATCAAATACTTTGGGCAGGTGAAGAGCTTTCCCTGTGTGAATCTTCGTCTTTACTCAATCTACGGTCCTTGGGAAGAACGCGACCGTTTGATTCCACGTTTGGTCACCAACGGGTTGAATGGGACTTATCCACCGCTGGCCGACAAGCGCATCTCACGGGATTTTATTTATATTGATGATTGTCTACGCGCGTTGGTGCGCAGTTCTCTGACCGTGTGCAAGAAAGAACCCGGGCTTTCGCTCAACATTGCCACGGGGAAGAAGACTTCGTTGGCTGATGTGGCAGCGATCGCGAAAAAAGTATTCAAGCTAAAATCCACTCCGGAGTTTGGGAGTATGCCCAATCGGCGTTGGGACCTCTCCGAGTGGTACGGCAGCCCGGTTTTGGCACGCAAGAAAATGGGGTGGAGAGCAGAGGTTACGTTTGAGAAAGGCCTGCGCTTGACAGCCGCTTGGGAAACCGCAGCGCGTGCGGCCATCACCTTTGGGGTGACTCCTTCCAAAGAAAAAACCATCTCGGCCATCATTGCCTGCTACCGCGATCACCAGGCCATACCCATTATGCACGAGCGTCTTTCCAAGATGTTTCAAGAGCAGGGTGTGGATTATGAGATTGTTTTTGTGAACGATCACTCGCCCGCGGACGATGAGCGCGTGATCCGTGAACTTTGTCAGAAGGATCCGCATGTGCTCGGCATCTCACATTCGCGCAACTTCGGATCGCAGTCAGCTTTTCTAAGCGGTATGGAAATCGCCAGCGGGGACGCCGTGGTCTTGTTGGACGGTGACTTGCAGGATCCGCCCGAGGTCATCCCCGAGTTCATCAAGCAGTGGGAAGCAGGGCACGAGATTGTCTACGGTGTGCGCGTGAAACGCGAAGCCGCCTGGTACATGCAAATTTTGTACAAAGCCTTCTACCGGGTCTTCCGCAAGTTTACGGATTTTTCCATTCCCGTGGATGCGGGTGATTTTTCTCTCATTGACCGCAAGGCCGTGGAGCATTTGATTCACTTCCCGGAGAAGGATGTTTTTCTGCGCGGTCTGCGTGCCTGGATTGGGTTCAAGCAAGTGGGCGTGCCGTACGTGCGTCCGGAACGCATGTTTGGCAAGTCGACCAATAATTTTATGAAAAATATTTGGTGGGCCAAAAAGGCGATCTTTTCATTCAGTGTAAAACCATTGGAGTACATTCAGCGGTTAGGTTTTTTAATGTTTGCTGTGAGTGTCTTGTTGGCGTTGTTTTATTTAAGCTATTATTTTATTCATCCGCCCACAGGCGCCCGAGGCATTACTACGGTCATACTTTTGGTATTGGGCATGGGAGGGTTGCAATTGTTCACAGCCAGCATTTTGGGCGATTATCTGGGGAAGGTTCTAGAAGAAGTAAAAAACCGTCCGCGGTTTATCCGCTCACGTATTTTTAAGGCCAACGAAGTTATTGGCAATCAAGAAGAGATGGCCGAGTTGGTGCGCGCGGTACGGGAAATTCATTCGGGAGTTCGGTAGCCCATGCCTGCATCGAACCCTTCGGAAGTTTTTCAGCCGCGTTCTTTGAAAAATCCCGACTCGTTTTTAGGGCAATGGTTTTTTCAGATAAGGCTCGTAGCGGATTTTCAAACACGCACAGTCTATCGTGATTTAAAACAATTTTTACGGGGCAAAAGAGGATCGGTCCTGGATGTGGGCTGCGGCGGAGCGCCCTATAAGCAACTGCTTTCGCAAACGTTGACTTATACCGGGGCGGATTGGGTGCAGGCCGCAGAGTTTGGTTACCAAACCTCGGATATTCTGCGCATTGCCGAGAATCGCATACCGGCCCAGGATGCCAGCTATGATGTTCTGGTATGCACCGAGGTGCTGGAGCACGTGGAAGAGTATCCGGTTTTGATTCTCGAAATGTTGCGCGTGCTCAAACCAGGTGGCGATGCATTCATCACCGTACCGTGGTCTGCACGTTACCACTACATTCCCCATGATTATTGGCGTTTTACCCCGAGTGCCTTGTTCAAGATGTTTACCATGTTTGCATCCGCGGCCGTCACCCCCCGCGGAACCGACCTTACAGTATTGGCCAACAAATGGATTGTGGCCAACTTTGGACTTATGAGTTGGGCGAAAAAAGGGTACACCTTCCTGCCCGCCCTGGTGCTCGGTCTATTGGGCTTGCCGTTTCTGTTGGGAGCCGTGGTGCTGGGACATCTCTCCTTGTGGTTCAAGTGGGGTTCCAGCCATGATCCGCTTGGGTACACTATTATTGTTAAACGAGGATGCTAGATGTCACATATTACAGATGACCAAGGGTTTAACCAAGTTTATAAACCCGTGAAGGCCATGCAAGTGCGAACCGAACGACGGGCACAGCGCATTTTGGATGTCATGATCGGGCGTCCGCCTCAATCCATTTTAGAAATTGGGAGTGGAACGGGCGAGTTGGCCGACTTGCTCGCAGCCCGCACCGGTGCCCAGGTAGTGGGCGCGGACATTTGCCAGCCGTTTGTGCAAGCGGCCGCAGAGAAATACCAGCGTCCCAATTTAACCTACAAACACATGGACGTCCTGCGCCCGGATGTTCAGGCCCAACTGGGGCAGACCTTTGACTATGTGGTGGGAAACGGTATTTTGCATCATCTTTACTATCGCCTCGACGAGGTGCTCCCGCGTTTTAAATCTTTGCTCAAGCCGCAGGGACGCTTGATTTTTTGGGAGCCCAACCTGGCCAACCCGTATGTGTATCTGATCTTCACCTTTTCCCGCATGCGCCGCTGGGCCAAGCTGGATCCTGAGGAAATGGCATTTTCGCGTCGCCGTTTGATGGAAGCGTTTCAGAAAGCCGGGTATCGCGACCTGGACATTGCCTACCGTGATTTTCTCGTGCCGAATACGCCGGATGCGCTCATCCGCTCCGTGGCCTGGGCCGGTGACCTGGCCGAACGTGTTCCGCTTTTGCGTACCTGGGCCCAATCGCTTTTCATCTCCGTAGGGCAGTGAAATTCCTTAAAATATAAGCCAAAATCCGTTTGAGTCTGGCGGACTCTTTCATTATAATAGTAAGCTCAGTTTTTATTTTTCCTTGGGGAAGGACGCATTTATGCTGAAACTCGTTAAAGTGTTGGGGGTCGGGTTGCTCGGAGTGGGGGTATTGGGATTGTGGGCCTACGCGGAGCAATCCGAGCATTTTCAAATGCGTTCGGTAGTGGCCAGCTCGGGCAATACCTATACGGGTTCAGGCAAGCAGATTCGCGACTCGGCCGGGGAACCGGTCGTGGGGCAAAGTTTCGGTGGTAAGTACTCGGTGCAGGCCGGATATTTTAGTGATTATTTTTTGCCCGCACCAACAGCGACCACCACGCCTACACTGCTCCCCACCGCAACCATGGTGGCACCCAAAACGTACTTGAAAGTCATGCACAACCAGATCAACCCTAATCGCGGAGAGCAGGCTTTGGTCCGCTGGACTCAACCGCAGAGCGCGCCTATTACCATTACCATTTACAACATGGTGGGGGAAAAGATCGTCACCTTGGTGAACAGTCAAACCTATCAAGCCAATGAGTTCCAGGAAGTCAAGTGGGACGGACGCAACTCGAAAGGCGAAGCGGTGGGGAGCGGCATCTACATTGTTCACCTGAAGACAGCCGGATTTGAGTCGCACTACAAGATTGCTGTGATTAAGTAAACTCAATTTCAGGGGGTTAATACCAGTGAAGAAAATTCTTTTTTTGTGTTTTGCAATAGTTGTATGCGCTACTTCCGTCTGGGCCGCCAGTGCGTCGCGGACCATCAACTACCAAGGGCGTGTGACAGACTTGAGCGGGAATCCGGTGGTGGATGGGACACATTCGATTGTCGTAAGTTTTTATGATGCGCCTACCGGGGGGACACTCAAATGGACAGATAGTTTTACTTCAGTAAATACTAAGAATGGATATTTTAATATTTTATTGGGTTCAGGTACACAAAAGTTGGATACTCTGGATTTTTCTGTACAATATTACATTGGGGTGCGTGTCGATATGGATTCAGAGATGACGCCACGTCAGCCACTTGCAGGTGTTCCGTATGCTTTAAATGTTGAAACTCCCGTGGGAGCCATAGTGGCTTGGCATAAAAACTTGTTTGCTGCTGCGGCAATTCCGACTACCCCGACACTTCCCGGTAATTTTGTTGAGTGCAATGGACAAACACTAAATGATCCGGATAGTATACTCAACGGTGCCGTGATCCCAAATTTGAATGGCCAAGGGCGGTTTTTGAGGGGAAGTGCAACTTCGGGAACGCTTCAGGATGATGCGTTTCAAGGGCACAGAATGAATCGAAATACGTTGGGTAATACAGAATATGTACCCACTATTGGCGGGAGTGGATACGATTTAGTGGCGGGAACTCGAGTACTGTTCTCAGGTAATACTACTGGAGATCCAATCACAGATGGGACAAATGGTACTCCGCGTACGGCGAGTGAAACTCGTCCAACGAATATGTCTGTGGTTTGGATTATGCGGATTAAATAATTAGGTAAGAGTAAAGTATGTATTTAAATACAGTGAAACGGAACAATATCTTGAACAGACCTTTGCAACATTTAATTGATCTCATAGTAATCCTGACCCAAAAGGATTTAAAAATTCGCTACAAAAGTAGCGTTTTGGGCTACTTTTGGTCCATTGCCAATCCTTTGGCTTTTGCATTTGTGTTTTACATTGCGTTTAAAGTGGTTATGAAAATCCAGATGGAAGGGTATGCGCTTTTCCTCATTGCGGGGCTATTTCCTTGGCAATGGTTTGCCAATTCCGTGACCATAACGCCCACGGTCTTTTTAGCCAATGCCTCAATTATAAAGAAAATTAGTTTTTCACGTGGAATTTTGCCATTCACTATTGTGTTGCAAGACATGCTGCATTTTTTGCTTTCCATCCCGGTTATATTGGTGTTTATGGTTATTTATCATAAAACACCTGGGTGGATTTGGTTGATTGGGATTCCTGTGCTGCTCGTTATTCAATTCACTATAGCCTATGGGATTGCGTTAATGTTGGCTTCCATAAATCTGTTTTTTCGTGATCTGGAACGGTTGACAAGTATTTTTGTTACTATGCTTTTTTATTTTACCCCGGTCATTTATCCTGAAAATATGATTCCGGCGGGGTATCAACATTTGATTAATCTCAATCCATTAACTCCGTTGATTGTCAGTTGGCGGAACTTATTTTTGCATAATCAACTGAATCTAGCTTATTTAGGCATGGCCTTCGGATACAGCGTGGCGTTTTTATTACTCGGTACATTTATTTACAGGAAATTATCTTGGAAATTTGCAGAGGTATTATGAGCGAGTCCGTAATCGTATTTAACAATGTTGGGAAGAGCTATCCGCATTATCAGCATATCCTCGGTGGGGTAAAAGGCTTGTTGTTCAATCTTCCGGCAGCATTGAAGTCACTGAAGCATACCCGATATGAATCTTTATGTGGGATTTCATTTGAAGTTAAAAAAGGTGAGTGTTTGGGTGTGGTTGGCAGAAATGGCGCGGGAAAGAGCACTACCCTGGGTTTGATCGCAGGCGTTCTCAAGCCAACACTCGGTCAAGTTTTGGTCAAGGAGCGTGTGTCTCCTCTCTTGGAATTGGGCGCGGGATTTAGCGGGGAGTTAACTGGGCGAGAGAATATTTATTTAAACGGCGTGCTTATGGGCATGACCCGAGCAGAAGTAGCGTTGAGAGAAAAAGAAATTATAGAATTCTCCGAATTGGGCGAATTTATTGATCAACCCATCCGGATGTATTCCTCCGGGATGTTGGCTCGGTTGGGTTTTTCGGTGGTATCTGGCTTGGATCCTGAATTACTGCTGATTGATGAGATCTTGGCTGTGGGAGATTTACATTTCCAAAAAAAATGTATGGA
The DNA here is from genome assembly GCA_964604705.1 of uncultured bacterium. Taxonomy (GTDB): domain Bacteria; phylum Oederibacteriota; class JAAXVQ01; order JAAXVQ01; family JAAXVQ01; genus JAAXVQ01. The sequence continues at coordinate 57,418 of CAZSAP010000003.1, read as the reverse complement.
TAAGATGTTGGGTTTTAAAAAACAGGGCGTTACTATGGTGTTTGTATCTCATGCTTTGGGGGATGTCAAAAGCATTTGTGATCGAGTTATTTGGATTGAGAATCATGTAGTGAAGATGATTGGGCCTGTTGATCCGGTTGTGGATGCCTATTGGCAGTCATTTCAAAACCCGTCTTGATAGATAGGGAGTGGATATGTTGAATACACAAGAAAAAATTTTTCGGCGTTTACAAGAACGCTTGTACGGTAATTCTTTAGAGTTTTCTTTGCAAGACCCACAATGCTACGATGTACGGCAATCTTCTCTTGGTGATCGGATTATTCGCTGGAAAGAAAAACTTCATAAGTGGGGCATAGTGCCGGCACTTAAAAGGATTCCATTTGTTTCAATAACGGTACAAAAAGCATACAGCCGATTAACCCAGACCGTTAGAGTGGTGGCGACTAATGAATTGTTAGTGTTTGAGGAAAACGAATTTGTTATTCAGGCATACAAGGCGATTCTGGAACGCGAACCAGAACCGCTTGGGATGAAATACTTCAGACAGATGCTACGCGATGGAGTACCCAAAGAAATACTCTTGTATTTTATCGCTCATTCAAAAGAAGCTAAGCAATTTAATGTCCGCTTAGAGGGGTTGCGTATTCCCTCCACTTTGTGGAAATACAAAGTTAAATCTCTTATAAAAAGAATCCCCGTTGTTTCAACGGTCGTTGTCTGGGCTCATCGAATTATTAAAATGCCGGAGCGATTTTATGCCCTAGCGCATTCGGTACAAGAATTACAAGATTGCGTTGAACGATTGGAACAGAGACGAAATGAAAATCAGGACAAGGGCTAAGTTGCGTTAAATAAAATCCGAAAAAATTGACGGCTTTGGGGATGATTGTATTGAAAGGGTGTTTTGACATATATGGAAAAAATGATTTTACCAGATAAAAAGTGGCCATATTGGTTTAGACAATCATGGCCATATGTTGCAGCCGCGCTGTTCGTGCCTTTATGTTGGGGTTGGTTTTATGGAAATCATTTTTCTGTTTCACTTAGTGCTCCACTTGCGAATCCAGGGGATTTATGGGTCGTTTTTTCATTGATTAAATCGCTGACGCAGGGGGAGTGGTGGCCTTTTGGAGGAATTGTTCTTAAGACGATTGGCGCTCCGTTTGGTCCTGTTTGGCTAAGTGTGGATTATCCGCTTTTGGAACAATTTCAGTTTTTACTCATTAAAATCATTGGCCTAGTTACACGTAATCCATTTCTTAATCTTAATGTGTATTACATTTTTGGCTTTGTGCTTGAAGTTTGGGCTATGATTTATGCGTTGGCTCGATTTCGGATTCGCCGTGAGATTGGGCTCGTATTAGGCATGTTATTTGCTTTTTTACCGTATCATTTTTTCAGGTATGGACATATATTTCTTGCCTCATATGGGCTTGTTCCCTTTGCCGGTATATTGATTATATGGATGTGGTCCGCCAAACCGCTATTTTCACTTGCCCCCATCCCAGGGAATATTTTCAAACGGTTTGATAAGAAAACGTGGATTGGTTTTGTCATAGCCTTGTTGATAGGCGTATGGCATGTTTATTATGCATTTTTCTTTTGCATGTTCATTATGATTTCGGGAATCAGCGCAGCGTTTTATAGGAAAAAAATACAACATTTGCTTTCAGCCGGAATCATTTGTGGCTTGGTTATTTTGGCGTTAGGAATAACCACCTTGCCATCTGTTCTAGGGCGGGCTTCCATGGGGGTGAACCGCGATGTGGCCCATCGATTTACTATGGAAGCTGAATTGTATGGAATGAAAATTATGAATATAATAGTCCCGGTGGTCGACCATCGGTTTAGACCTTTTCAGAAAATAAACAACAAATATAAATCAGGAACAACACCCGCTGAGGGCCAGGGCGAATATATTGGTTTTTTTGCCCTTTCGGGTTTATTCGTAGGTCTTGCTGCTATAATACTTATACGACATCGGCATTCGACTTTGAATAAAATCTCCATTTTGATCGTGACAGGATGTTTATATGCAACCATTGGTGGCTTTTCTTCATTGTTTTCTTTGTTGATAACGCCTCAAATTCGTTGTCCCAACCGGATTAGTCCTTTTTTAGCGTTTTTTGGGTTATTGATTATTGGCTTTTGGTTACAAGGATTGAAACGGAGAATTCGTTCAAAAGCAGTCTATTGGAGTATCGTGTTAATTGTGGGGATTTTAGGCATGGCCGATCAAATTTCTCCCACGATGGTGTTTGGCACACCCGCTGATTTTTTCGAGGAAAAGCAGTATATTCGCGCCATTGAGGCTAAGGTGGATAAAGGCGCGGTTTTACAACTACCCTATATGTCTTTTCCAGAAAGTATTCCTATTTATGAGATGACGGATTACTCGCATTTGCGCGGGTATGTTTTTGGGGAGAAATTAATGTGGAGCTATGGCGCGATGCGAGGGCGACCGTCGGCAAAAAACATTGAAGTACTTAGTCAAGATCCCGTGGATTTGAATAAATTACGTGCGGCAGGTTTTGTAGGGATTTATATTGATCGTTTTGGCTACCTTGGCCGTCAATGTCCTTGGGAGGCGCAATTGCAATTGATGCTAGGCGTTCCCTTTGAAAGCCAAAATAAACGGTTTGCTTTTTTTAAGATTTAATCGCGGTTATGGTGGGGATGTTGATTCAGATACACGCGGTATAATGGCTAGGAGGGCGTATGAAAGTGGTCATTTTGGCAGGGGGGAAGGGGACTCGTATTACGGAGGAATCACAATATGTTCCTAAGCCCATGATTGAAATCGGCGGGAAACCGATTCTTTGGCACATCATGAAGACCTATTCCCATTTTGGGCACAATGAGTTCATCATCTGCCTGGGTTATTTGGGATATGTGGTGAAGGAATATTTTTCCCATTATTTTTTGCACATGAGCGATCTGACCATCGATTTAAGCAAGAACGAAATGGAGATTCACAACAACACCTCGGAACCTTGGAAAGTGACCTTGGTGGAAACCGGGCCTGAGACCATGACCGGTGGCCGCTTGAAACGCGTGCAGCCTTACGTGGGCAATGAGACGTTCATGATGACCTATGGGGATGGTGTGGGAAATGTGGACATATCCCAGCTGGTGGCTAACCATAAGAAAAAGAAGAAGCTGGCGACCCTGACGGCCGTACAGAACGCCGGGCGTTTTGGCGTGTTGGAGATCAATAAGACCGACCAGGTGAAGACCTTCCTGGAAAAACCCATGGGCGAATCCTCATGGATCAATGCTGGGTATTTCGTGTTGGAACCGGAAGTTTTCTCTTACATTAAGAAGGGCGACTCCACCATTTGGGAGCGGGAACCTTTGGAGCAGTTGGCGCAAAAGGGGCAAGTCAATGCTTATCGGCACAAGGATTTTTGGAAGCCTATGGATACGCTCCGGGACAAACTTGAGTTAGAGAAAATGTGGCATTCCCGGCAGGCGCCTTGGAAGGTGTGGTAGGTTGCGCGAATGCTAGACTTTATTTATTATGGAGTGTGCAATGGCAAATTTTTGGAAGAATAAGTGGGTGTTGGTGACAGGGCATGAAGGGTTTTTAGGATCAAACCTTACATTGCAGTTGGTGCAAGCCGGCGCGCAGGTGGTTGGCTTGGACATACTGACCAAGCGCAAGCACACTTTGTTCACCCCAGCCGAATACCGAACCTTCAAGACCGTCAAAGGCAGCGTGGCCAACTTTGCCCTCGTGAATAAACTTATCACGGAAAACAAGATCCAAGTCGTCCTGCACCTGGGCGCTGAGGCCATTGTCGGACGCTCGCTCAAGGATCCGATGGATACGTTTAATTCCAACATCACCGGAACCTGGAACATTATGGAAGCCTGCCGTTTGTCCAAGACCGTGCAGTCCATCGTGGTTGCCTCAAGTGATAAAGCCTACGGCAGCCATAAGGTTCTTCCCTACAAGGAAGAGGCTCCGCTCATTGGGAACCATCCGTACGATGTTTCAAAGAGTTGCACGGATTTGATCGCCTACACCTACTATCACACGTACCAATTGCCCGTAGGTGTGACCCGCTGCGGGAATATTTACGGTCCGGGTGATTTCAATTTCTCGCGCATTATGCCCGATGCCATGCGCTGTTTGGCCAACGGCAAGACACTCTCCATTCGCAGCGACGGCAAGTTTACCCGCGACTATGTGTATGTGGATGACATTGTTTCCGCGTACATGCTTTTGGCGGAAAAACTTCCGGCCAAGAAACTCGGCGGGGAAGCGTTTAATGTCAGTGATGAGAATCCCATTACCGTATTGACCGTGTTAAACAAGATTAATGCCTTGGCCGGGAAAAAGCTGAAGTATGAGATTCTCAACCAAGCGAAGTATGAGATCAAGGACCAGTATTTGGCCTCGCAAAAAGTCCGTCGCGTTTTGGGCTGGAAGCCGACCGTGACTCTGGAACAAGGTTTGAAAAAAACCATTGATTGGTATCTCGAGTATTTCAAGAAACACGGCGTACCCAAGGATTGAGGCTAGAAAGCGCCAAACGCGTTTCGGCATAAACTCGTTGTTGACAACCCTGTCGCGTGCAAACGTGCACAGGGCTTTTATTTAGTAGAACTCCACCCGCCCCCTCTTTGGTAAAGCGGGGGATCGAGGTAGGCATAAAAATAGGTGTTGTCAGGAGAAAAAGATGAAGCTGACTTTTTTAGGCACCAACGGATGGTACGACTCGTCCACAGGATACACTCCCAGTGTTTTGGTGGAGACGCGCAACGCGTATGTGGTTTTTGATGCGGGCAACGGACTGGTACGCCTGGATGCATACATACAAACACGCAAACCCATCTATGTGTTCCTAAGTCACTTGCATCTGGACCATGTGGCGGGATTGCACGCCTTGGCCAAGTTTCGCTTCAAACAAGGGCTCAAATTGGTTTTGCCCAAGATGTTCAAGGCTCCCCTGAAGACGTTGTTGGCCCAACCGTTCTCCGTGCCCGTGGACAAACTTCCATATGCCGTGACCCATTTGACCTTGGACGAAAAACTGACTCTTCCTTTTGATCTGCGTTGGGCCCGTTTGATCCATTCGTCACCCTGCTTGGGGTACCGTCTGACCGAGGGCGAGACGTCGCTCGTGTATGCTACCGATACAGGGATCTGTCCCAACTACCGAACCCTGGCACGACAGGCGGATCTGCTTATTACCGAATGTGCGCATCGCCCGGGAGAGGTGCATCCCCAATGGCCCCACCTTAATCCTGAAGAAAGCGCACAAGTCGCCAAAGAGGAAGGTGTGAAGCAACTGGTGCTTATGCACTTTGATGCCAGTCGTTACCCCACCCTGGCCGATCGACGGCAGGCAGGGGTCGTGGCGAAAACGATTTTCAGAAAAACGCGCGTGGCGTACGACGGGATGACGTTGACGCTGAAATAACGAACCTATGGTTTGGGTAAAAGAAAGGGAACTTCCTCACGCAGGCTGTCCAGGGACGAGTGCGTGGGGTGATACCCCAGGAGGGTCTCGGCACTCCGGTTGAGGGAATAATAATAGGGTTTACTCCCTGTCGGCGATGCATGACAAGAGGTCTCGCCCACCTGATAGACCAACCCGTACTGATCACGGAAGAAATCCAAAACCTCGAATTTTCCAATGGGCTTCAAACTGTACATGTCCAACGCGGCATTGATGCTAGGTTGGGCCAAGCAGAGCTCCAGGCAGGCGGTGAGGTCGCGAAAGTGGACAAAGTCGCGCATAAAAGTGTCCGGGTTGGTATGCAAGGGCGACTGGGTGCGAATGGCGTGGATGATGTCGTTTAAAAAATATTTCTGTTCCGTGTCCGTGAAGCGGCTGAAATAGCCGAAGATGCGCAGATCCACGATGTTCAAATCCGGGCGGGCGCGATGCTTGGCCTCGGAGTGAATCTTGGCCAGGCTGTAAAAATGGGTGGTGGAGAATCGGTTGACGGGAAGTGCATGCGTCGAGGTCTCCGTGGCCGGGGAAGCGAACTCCGGACCGTACACCGCACCGCTGCTAAAGTGAATGTAATGGACCGTAGGATGCGCGGCGAGATAGTTCAAGATGAGATTGTCGTACTCTTCCGTGAGGGTGAAAATTTCTTCCGGATGTTCGGTCAAGCGGGTGGGGTTGCCGATGCCCACGCCATTAATGACCGCATCCACATCTAAACGGCCGAAGTCCTGCATGGGGTACACCGCAACGCCAGGGAACAAGCCGTTGGCCTGAAGAAACGCGGTCAACCGATCCGTGGAACGGGCATACGCATGCAGTTCCAAAGAGGGGTTTTCTTTCCAACCGAAAAGCAAACCCTTGGCAATGTGTCCGGTTGCACCAACCACGGCGATTTTCTTTTTCATGGAGTAAGGTACAAGACCTGCTTTCTAAAAAATAGCCTCAAAGTTAAATCTATGTGGGAATATGTCAACTCCCCCGCTTTATTTAAGAGAAGGATTGAGGGGGAGTTGACAATCAAATTAAATTTCCATCGGGATAATAAATATCCGTATAGCCTATTTGGATAGTGTTTGCTCGCCTGCCGTTGCCTTGCTCTTAATGTGCGCCGGTAATTTTCTTCTCGCCGGTCGAGGGCTTCACAATCATGTTGGCGAGATATTCCTCGCGGCTCAAGAACGGGAACATGTCCTCGTAAGGCTTGGAAACCAACGTGCCGTCCGGTTTTTTTTCCGACGAGACGCGCGGGACGATCAGCTGCCACTCGGGGGTTATGATGTCGCAGATCACAGGGCCAGGCATGTCGAGCACGGCCTGGATTTGCTTTTCCAAGCCCTCAGGCGACTCGATGCGCACGCCGGGAATACCATAGGCCGCGGCGATTTTCAAGGAGTCAGGGCACCAGACGCCGGTCTCGGGCCCCTCACCGATCAAGCGCCCTTCCATCAAGTTTTTCTGAGTAAAACGGATCAACAGATATCCGTTGTTGTTGAAGATGAATATTTTCATGTTCAGGTTGTTGTGCTTGATGGTGGCCAGTTCCTGAATGTTCATCTGCAAGCTGCCGTCGCCGGTGATGACCAGCGTGCGCTTGCCCTTGTTGGCCAGGCAGGCACCCAGACCCGCCGCCCAGTAACCCATCGACGACAAACCACCGGTGGTGAGAAAGTGCTGGTTCTTTTTTATTTTCCACCCTTGGCAGGCCACGTGGAAGCACGACCCGGTGTCCACCAAGATCATGTCTTCAGGCGTTGAGAGTTTGGACAGAACGTCGGTGAAGTAATATGAGTTCACAGGCTTTTCGGTTTTGTACTCTTCCTGCATGACCGGGTAGCGCTGCTTCCAGCTCTGGCAGGTTTTGACCCATTCGGAATAATCCGGGTAAGTTTCGCTGCCGGCCTGTTTCAATAATTCTACAAGGAACACTTTTACATCGTTTTGGATTTTGACTTGGATCTCGGCTCCGGGTTTGTTCAATTCTTCGGGATCAATGTCTACCATGATCTTGGTGGCATTCAGCCCGAAACTCTTGGCATCGTGTCCGACCAAGGCTGAAGCCAAGCGCGAGCCGATGGCAATAATCACATCGGCGTTTTGGGTGGCGAAGTTGGCCGAACGTTCACCGTAGTTTCCCGGACGACCTACATAGAGTGGATGTTCGGATTCCATGAGGTCAATGCCCAGACGCGAGGTAAGTGTAGGGATGTTGAACCGAGTGACGGCCTTGAGTAATTCATCCACCGCATGGGCACTGCGCACTCCCTGTCCGGCAATAATGATCGGACGCTTGGCTTGCTTGAGCAAACGTAGGGTCTCAGCCACGTCTTTTTTTAGTTGGGCCGCATCCAGGGTTGACGGTGCCGGCGTGAATTCCGAGAGCAGGTTCATAGGCACTTCCATGCGCTGCACATCCAGGGGAACATCAATCCAGACCGGGCCAGGACGTCCGGTGGTGGCCAAGTGGTAGGCTTCACCCATGTAAAGGGAGATCTTGCTGGGATCGTCAACGGTCTTAAAGTATTTGGTGGCGCTTTCCACCAAGGGCTTGATGTAAATGCCCTGGATGCCGTACTGGCGGATTTTGGTCTTGGCCTGGTACTGCACACAGTTCAACGCGGACTGTCCAGAAATGATCATCATGGGCGCCGAATCAGTCCAGCCTCCGACCAAGCCGTTGGTGGCGTTCATGCTGCCCGGACCGGCCGTGACCAAGGCCACGCCCAATTTGCCGGTGATGCGCCCGTAGGCTTCGGCCGCCATGGCGGCTGCTTGTTCATGGTGCGTGCAAATGACCTTGATGGTTGGATGTTTGTACAGGGCGTCCACCAAAAACATGGCTTGACCGCCCGAGACCATGAAGACCGTATCCACACCCCGGTCGGTTAGAAATTTAAAAATATAATCGGAAACCCGCATGTGGTTAAACCTCACTTTGGATAGACTGGATGGTTCTGCATATTCCAAATAAGTTGTCATTCCCGAAAGGTGGTATCGGGGATCCAGTGACGTTAAACATTTGTAAATCAAAGTCACCTGATTCCCGCGTGCGGTATGCGGAAATGACTACTGAATTTTATAGCAACGATTCCAACGCATACACATCCTCAGGTTTTTTCTGTTGCGCCAGGTTCATGGCCACATCCACAATAAAGTCTTCCTGCCCGCCCACAATCTTGCGTTTGCCCAGTTCAATGAAAATGTCGCGCGGATCCACTTTGAATTGTGCGGCGGCTTTTTTTACCTGCGTGGCAAACGCCGAGAATACACCGGCCATGCCGCTGATAAGACTGATGGAGGTGATTTCCTGAGGCTTGGTCATCATTTTGGTGACTTGATCTTCGCTGACATCCATGAGACGGTAGAGGTCCAAGCCGGATTCGATCCCGATTTTTTGCATCAAGCCCGCCAACACTTCCAATTGGCAGTTGCCGGCACCTGCGCCAAAGCCACGCAAGGTGGCATCAATGATCGTGGCTCCGTTCTCGATGGCCAATACGGAATTGGATACGGCCAAGCCCATGTTGTTGTGGGCATGGAAGCCAACACGAATAGTCAAGTTGGACGAAAGCAGTGTCATGGTCTTGACCACCATGTCCGGCGTCGATGCTCCGGCCGAGTCCATGATGACAATGCCCATGGCGCCGTAGCTCTGCATTTTCTTGGCTTCCTCCAGCAGGCGTTCAGGCGTGGTCATGTGGTACATCATGAGAATACCGTATGCGTCTTTGCCCTGCTTGCGGACATACTCAATATGCTGTTGTGTGACATCGGCTTCCGTGCAGTGCACGCCCACGCAGACCAAATCCACACCCAGGTCCAGGGCCGGGGAAAGGTTGTCTTTAATGGTTCCGAATCCAGGAATGAGAAACACGCCCAACTTGGTTTTCTTCAACTCGCGGCGGGCTGTGGAAAGCATGACATCGTCCGTAAGTTTGGAGAGTCCTACCTGGAGCGAGGACGCACCCAGGCCATTGCCGTGTCCAACAATGACTGTATGCAGTCCAGCGTCGTCGATTTGCCTGCAATAGTTGCTGATTTGTTCTTCGTTTAGTTGATGCGCAATGGCGTGTGACCCGTCGCGCAGAGTGGAATCAAAAAATAAAAGATTGCTCATGAGGCACTCCCTTCCTTGAACCCGAGCTTCCGCTGGGCGTACACTTCTGCAATGTTCAGTGCGGCGCAGGTAATAATATCTAAGTTTCCCGAATACGCCGGGAGGTAGTCGCCCAGGCCCACGACTTCAATCATGGTGGTGAAGCGGTTGTTTTCCGCGATGGGCTCTTGGACCAAACGGTAGCCAGGGACATAGGCCTGGATCTTCTTCACCATCTCATGGATGGCGGCTTTGAGCTCCGCTTCCTTGAAGGTGCCCGAGGTGCGGGCGTAAATGGTGTTGCGCATAATGACCGGCGGATCGGCCGGGTTCAAGATGATCATGGCCTTGGTCTTGGGAACGCCGGTGAAGTGGGAGAGCGCTTCCCGTGTGGTCTGGGTGAATTCATCCACGTTGACCCGTGTGCCCGGACCGGCGGACTTAGAGGAAATACTGGCTACGATTTCAATGTAATCCACGTCGGTTTGGACCTGTTTAATGGCATAGGCAATCGGGATGGTGGCTTGCCCACCGCAGGTGACCAGGTTGACATTGTCGAGCTTCAGGCATTCTTCCAAGTTGATGACCGGTACGCACATTTTGCCCACTTGGGCCGGGGTAAGGTCGATGGCGAATTTACCCAAGGCTTTCAAGATCGGAGCGTGCATTAAGTGAATCTTGGCCGAGGTGGCATCAAACACGATGTCACAGCAGCTGGGATCAGCCTCAATGGCCTTAATGGATTCCGTGGAGGTAGGGACGCCCATAGCCTCGGCGCGCTTCACCCCTTCGGAATTGGGATTACGGCCGGCGAACATACCGCATTCCAAAACCTTGGAACGCTGGACCTTAACTAAAAGGTCAGTCCCGATATTGCCTGTTCCGATAATACCTACTTTGATTTTTTTCACGTCTAACCCCGTTCTCTCGCGCATAGATGGAAAAAGTTTGTCGTTGGCGCGGATTTATTGCCGATAGGTCTTTTAAAATTCAGGAAAAAGGACAATATAGCGATCATTCTAAGTACGAAAATCAACGCTAGACTACCATGAATGGTTAAATACTGTCACGTTTTTTATGGTTCCTTATATCTGCTTGAAGAAAAGAATGGTTTTTGCTATTCTGACGTCACTATTTTGACAATACACCTATAAAATAAGCCGGAAATAAAGCGGTTTTGGAATTACCTGTTGGATGAATAGCTTTGAAAAGAATAGGTACGTTTATTTTTAAAAGGACGGTCGAGGCACATGAGTCAAGAAAAACAGCTGCGTAAGGAGATTTTTGACCGGGTCAAGAAGATTTCTGAATTACGAAAAAAACAAGAGCGTTTTGTCCCGGGGAAAAGCCTGGTCAATTACGCTGGGCGTCTTTACGACGCCAATGACATGATTCATGCAGTTGATGCTTCGCTTGATTTTTGGCTCACGGCCGGTCGTTATGCCCAGCAATTTGAGAAGGAATTTGCCGAGTTTGTCGGCGTCAAGCACTGCCTCCTGACCAATTCCGGGTCTTCGGCCAACTTGCTGGCCATGACCGCCTTGACCTCGCCGCTGCTCAAGGAACGCCAGGTCAAGCCGGGGGACGAGGTTATTACCACGGCCTGCGGTTTTCCCACGACGCTCAATCCCATCATTCAGAACGGGTGTGTTCCTGTGTTTGTGGATGTGGAACTGGGTACGTACAATGTGCAGGTGGAAAAGCTGGGAAAAGCCATCACCCCCAAGACCAAGGCTATTTTCGTGGCGCATACCCTGGGCAACCCGGTGAATGTGGCAGCCATCCAAAAAGTGGCCAAGCAGCATAACCTTTGGTATGTGGAAGACAACTGCGACGCCTTGGGCTCAACCTACGGCGGGAAGATGACCGGGAGCTTCGGGGACATAGCCACCTGCAGTTTCTATCCGGCGCATCACATGACCATGGGGGAGGGCGGTGCACTGCTGACCAACAACGCGTTGCTCCGCCGGAGTATTCTTTCCTTCCGTGACTGGGGGCGCGATTGCTGGTGTGAGCCCGGGCATGACGATACCTGCAAGAACCGTTTCTGTTGGAAAATGGGCGATCTGCCTTACGGTTACGATCACAAGTACATTTACTCGCACATAGGGTACAACTTAAAAGTGACGGACATGCAGGCAGCCATCGGTGTGTCCCAAATGAAAAAATTGCCCGGTTTTATCAAGGCGCGTCAGAAAAATTTTGCCACCTTGGACAAGATGTTTTCGGCGTTTTCTGAATACTTGTTAATCCCGCAGGCCACAGCCAAGAGCGTTCCAAGTTGGTTTGGGTTTCCCGTCTTGGTCAAGGACAATGCCCCGTTTGAACGTGCGGACATTGTCCAGCACCTGGAGGACAACCGCATTGCCACACGCATGCTCTTTGGCGGGAACTTGATCAAGCAGCCGGCGTATGCCAAGACCAAGTACCGCGTTGTGGGCACCTTGGAAAACACCGACAAGGTCATGAACCAACTTTTCTGGATCGGCGTATATCCGGGCATCACGGCTGAGAAGCTCAAGTACATTGAAAAAGTGCTCAAGGCGTTTATGGCGAAATACTAAGGATAAAATCAACACCCCCTCACTCCCCCTCTTTGGTAAAGCGGGGGAGTGAGGGGGCGTTTGTTAGGTGTCAGTTTAATTAGGAACGTTTTCCCAGGGAGCGGATATGAAGAAGAAACTGATCTCCATCATCACGGCTGTGTACAACGAAGAACTCATGGTTAACGAGGTGTACGAGGTTATTAAGAAGACCCTAGCCCCGTTCATGAAGAAGTATGACTATGAGCATATCTTCATGGATAACTGCAGCACGGACAACACCCTGGTGCTTTTGAAAAAACTGGCGGCCAAAGATAAGCGGGTGAAGGTTTTATCGTACTCCAAAAACTTTGGCCCGGTGAAGACGGAATTAATGGGCTACAAATACTCTTCCGGCGACGCGGTGGTGAGCTTCGACGCCAACATGAAAGACCCGGAAGACTTGATCCCAACATTTATTCAAAAGTGGGAAGAAGGCTACGACGTCGTCTATGGCATTCGCCCCCAGACTCAGGACAATCCGCTCATGCTCTTCATGCGCAAATTGTTCTACCGCATCACGGCCATGTTGGCCAACGAACCGCTTCCGGAAAATGTTGGCGGGTTTCGCCTCTTGGATCGCAAAGTGGTCACGGAGTTGTTGAAGATCGACGATTTTAAGCCGTATGTCCGGGGGTTGATTATTTCTATTGGCTTCAAGCAATTCGGTATTGTGTACGCGCGTCGGGCTCGCAAGCGCGGTTTTTCCAAGAGCCATATGAGCTACCTGATTGACTATGCCATCAACGCGTTCATCAGTTATTCCATTGTTCCGATTCGGATGTGCACGTACATCGGGGTTTCACTCTCGGTATTGAGTTTTCTTCTGGCGGTGGTGTACATCATCCTGAAGTTGTTTTTTTGGAAATTCCAAGCACCGGGCATTGCCAGCGTGGTGGTCCTGGTCTGTTTCTTCTCGGGCATTCAACTTTTTTTTCTCGGGGTGATCGGGGAATATGTGGGAGCCATACATTCGCAAGTGCGCCCGAAACCATTTGTGGTTGTGCGTGAAAAAATAAATTTCAAATAGCAACATTTCCAAAAACGGACAGACAGAGTCAAATCGTAGGTAGTAGAACCACATTGGGCGTGAAATCATGGAGTGGTTAGCGCCTCGTACAGCACTCGTAGGCGCGTAGTATTGACTATATATATGGATACGTGTATTATGCGCGATAAAGTCGATTTTATTATTTAATGGGTTTTTATGGGGTGGAGTACAACATTTGGAGGCTGGCATGACGGATTTATTAAAAACCAGTTCAGCTGAGAAACACGGCTTAACAATGGAAGACTACCACGGGAAAAATGTCTTAGTTACCGGGGGCCTTGGGTTTATTGGGAGCAGTTTAGTTATTCGGCTGGTGGAACTGGGTGCCAAAGTGACCATCGTGGATTCCATGATACCCGAGTACGGCGCGAATCTTTTCAATGTTGCCAGTGTTAAAGATAAAATCCACATAAACTTTTGCGATCTCATGGATAAAAATGCCATGGAACACATTGTACAGGACAAGCATTATATTTTTCATTTGGCGGGCCAAGTAAGCCATATCATGAGCTACAGCAATCCTTACTTGGACATCGATTACAATATTACCGGTTCTGTAATATTGTTGGAAGCCTGCCGAAAATATAATCCTGCCGTCAAAATTGTTTATACAGGAACCCGTGGGCAGTACGGTCCAGCTGCACATCTGCCTGTACGGGAAGACGCTCCGACGCATCCCAAGGGGATATTTGAGATTACGAACCTTACGGCAGAGAAAATTTTCCAAGTTTACAATGATACCCATCACGTTTCGTCCGTACTTACCCGGTTAACGAACATCTATGGTCCTCGGGCGCAAATGAAATCCAATAAATACGGTGTTGCCAATTGGTTTATTCGACTGACGTTGGACGATCAGGTCATCCCGTTATTCGGCGACGGTAAAATAAAACGTGATTTCTTGTATATCGATGATGTTATGGAAGCACTTTTGCTATTGCCGTTAAACTCGGCCTGCTACGGTGAGATTTATAACGTAGGACATGATCAACCCTCTGATTTTCTGGAATTGGCCCAAGTGGCCGTGGAACTTGCAGGGAAAGGCAAGATCCAATTTACCCCATTTAGTGAAGAACGAAAAAAACAAGAACCTGGTGATTTTTATTCGGATATCACTAAAATCAAACAAGCCATCGGATGGAGTCCGAAAGTCCATTTGCGCCAAGGTCTTGCACAGACCTTGGACTATTATCAAAAATATCGAAATCATTACTGGTAAAGAGGCGAGGTAAGCTATGATCGTAACCGGCGAGTGCATTGTTTTGCGTGAAATGCGTCAATCAGACTTGGAGCGTATTCATGCCTGGGTGAACGATGAAGCTATTGTTAAAAATTTGGCTTTTTCTGTTTTCCCGAGAACGTTAAATGATACCCAAGCTTTTTTAAATACCCAACTGGAAAGAAAAAACAACGAAACCGTTTTCTTTTCAATGGCCAAAAAAGATGATCCGAACAGTCTGTACTTGGGTACGGTAGGCTTGAAAAACATTGATTACATACACCGTAAAGCGGAAATGAGTGTTGTGATCGGAAGCCGGGCGGAGGCGGGCAAAGGGTTCGGCACCGAGGCGGTTAAGCTCATCTGTCAATATGGCTTTGAAATGCTTAATCTCAATAAAATCTATTTAAAATTTATTGAGTTCAACGAACAAGCTGCGAAGGTGTATCAAAAAGTGGGGTTCCAAACTGTGGGGAAGTTACAGGAAGATGTTTTTTATCGGGGGAACTATCACGATCAAGTCTATATGGAGTTGTTGGCGAAAACATATTTTGAACGGATGAAATCATGAAAATCCTATTTGGCGATTTGGCGCGTGAATACCAAGAGATAAAACCGCAGATTGATCAAGCCGTTCAAGAGGTTCTGCAATCGGGTTGGTTTGTACTTGGGCAACAGGGGAAGGCTTTTGAAGAGGAATTTGCTGCGTATTGTGGAGTGCGGTTTTGCGTAGGTTGTGCATCCGGGACAGAAGCGATAGCTCTTGCCCTGATGGCCTTGGGAATAGGTGCTGGGGATGAAGTCATCACTACCGATCTTTCGGCAGTTCCTACCTTGTCCGCGGTTTCAATGACGGGGGCCAAACCTGTCCTTGTGGATGTAGAATCCGATACCTGTCTGATGGATGTGGCCCAGGTCGAGGAGAAAATCACACCTCGTACAAAGGCCATCATACCTGTGCATTTGTATGGCCAACCGTGTGATATGAAGGCGTTAACGCACATTAGTCAGAGGCATAATCTATCTTTGGTGGAAGACGCGTGTCAGGCCCACGGCAGCGAATACCGCGGCCAAAAAACAGGCGCACTAGGTACATTGGCCGCGTTTAGTTTTTATCCGAGCAAAAACCTAGGCTGTTACGGGGACGGCGGTGCTGTTACGACCAATTCGGAAGTGTTGTATGAGAAGTTGATGAAACTCAGAAATTATGGGCAGAGCAAACGATACTACCACGAGAGCATTGGCATCAACAGCCGTCTGGATGAGATTCAGGCCGCCATTTTGCGCGTAAAACTGAAACACCTAGATTCGTGGACCCAACGTCGTCAGGATATTGCTCGAAAATACAATGCGCAGATACATTCAACCAAAGTGGTTAAGCCGGTCATACGTGAGGAAAGCAAAACCAACTATCATCTTTATGTGGTCAAGGTTGAAGCGCGCGCTCAGATTCAAGCACAACTGGCTGAGGCGGGTGTGCAAACGCTTATTCATTATCCGGTGCCCATGCATCAACAAAAGGCGTATGCTCAGTTAGGGTATGCGCTCGAGGCTTTTCCCAAAACCGGACGGTGCACGGAAACGGTCTTGAGCTTGCCCATGTATCCACAATTGACGGATTCGGAAGTGGATTTTGTATGTGAACAGGTCAACGCGTTGTGACGCTTATGCCAAAGGATGAAAACCAACAATGACAGCTGCCTCCAAGCGTAACCTAAAAACCACGGCTAAGTCCAGACGTGCGATGCTCTCGATCGTGGTTCCTGTGTATTACAATGCACTGAATCTTCCGGGCTTGTATGAGAAAATGCAACAGGTTATCTTTGACAATGCTGAGTTTGATTACGAAGTGGTTTTTGTCGACGATGGTTCGGGTGACACGTCGTTTCAAGAACTGCTTAAACTGCGTCAGAAAAACGCGAAGATTAAAATTATTAAATTATCCCGCAATTTTGGATCGCATACGGCGATTCTAACCGGATTGCATCATGTCTCCGGTGATTGCGCCACGGCGATTTCGGCGGACCTGCAGGACCCACCTCAAATCATTGTGGACATGTTTAGGAAATGGCGGGAAGGGAATAAAGTGGTTTTGGCGGTCCGCGAGGATCGCGAAGAACCTACACTGCAGAAGTTCATATCCAATTTGTATTACCGACTTATGCAAAAACTGGCCTTGAAAAATATGCCGACCGGCGGGTTTGATTGCTTTTTGATTGACCGCAGTGTGGTGGCCATCTTGACGGAAATGCGGGAAAAAAACTCGACCTTAATGGGCCAAATATTATGGTGTGGCTTTTCAACCGCGATGATTAAATACGTTCGTCAAAAACGTGAGTTGGGCAAGTCACGCTGGACGTTGGCTAAAAAGATAAAATTGTTTGTTGATTCATTTATTGCCTTTTCGTATTCACCCATTCGCCTGATTACCACTACGGGGTTTTTAATGGCCGGATTGGGATTTGTCTTGGCCTTGGTCACGGTGGTTAATAAATTGACCCATAACATTCCCATCCAAGGGTGGGCCTCGATGATCGTTTTGCTGCTGGTGTTGTTTGGAATCCAATTTGTGATGTTGGGCATTATTGGTGAGTATTTGTGGAGAAATTTCGATGAAAGTAGGAAGCGCCCAACGTTTATTATCGAGACCATGGTGGGTTTGGATAAGTAATAGAGAAACGTTGTACGCTTTTCCATAAAACGTTGGGCAGTTGTTCGGATTTTATTTAAACACTCCGCTGGATTATGGATAGGGAGAAATTCTGTGGCATTAAAATTTGCGGAACAATGTTGCGATGCGGTAGGCTATCTGGAGCTGGGACGGGTATGTGTGAAAAACATCAATGCCTGTTGGGACCCCATGCGGACAATTGGAGCAACGTTGTATTATTCGGTCCCCTTTTTTTTCGGCTGGCCACCCGAAACAATAATTGTATTTAACTTTATATTAATGGGTTTGGCGGTCTATAGCGCCACCCGAGTGGTGTTCAATTTTTTAGAGGCTAGAATCCAACACGCCTATCGGGCTTGGCTTGTGGCCGCAGGCATTGCCGTGGTGCCGCACGTTTTGTTCATGTGGGGATGCGCACGTCATTCCCTCACGGATGTTCCGGCCGGAAGCTTGATCCTCATTGGATTGTGGTCGTTGGTGAACGCGGTCCAAAAGAAAACGTATGCGCAAGCGTATTCGGGATTGTTTTTTTCCATGGCCGCCTTGATGCGTCCGTTTTATCTTTATCTGGCGTTGATGGTGATGGTCGTATATTCGGTCTTCCAAGGAGTCAAGCTTAAAGCCAAGGCCATTAAACCAATTGTCACCTTCATGCTGTGTATCCTAATCCCCCTGGGGTTTCAGTATTATTTAACGTACAACAATACTAAACATTGGAGTTTTGTTGATAGAGATCTTCAGGAAAAGTGTTTGCGCGGAAGTATGAAATTTGAATGTTATGGATATGATACGATACTCCCGGGTACGAGTTATCTTTTTACGGATCCGTATACCAGCAATGGCACGGGGGGGTTGGTCAATGCGGTGGCCCGACATGATTGGAAGCGAGCTGCAATATTGTTTGCCAAAAAGGAAAACTTTTATTTTGGGAGTTGGGTGCCCTTTAATTATGTATATCTCCGTTCGCCTCAGGACCGGATTTTTTCACCGTTCATCTTAATGGTCAATCTTCTAATGATGGGCGGGTGTATTTATTTCTTGTGGATCAAAAGACATTGGCAGGTTTTATTCATCCCGGCGCTTGCCGCTGGGATGATCTGGGCCCAGTGTGTTCTTATTCATGCCGAAGCCAGGTATATGATCGTAGTGTATGTCTTTGTTTGGATCATAGCGGCCTTGAACATTGAAAGGCTATTCAAAAAAAACCCACATGCCTAATTCTTTTTTTGGAGCAACTCCGGTGCAAGAGCGCATAGAAGAAAATATTTTTTTTTGGATTGCCGCAATCGTCTTGGTGTTGTTTATGTGGTTGCCTTTTGGTTTTCAATTGGGTGGTTTGATTGAAGAGTGGGGCGTTTTGGGTTTATTTACCGAGCATGGTTCATTTTTATTCGCAGGTCCCGATTCTCCTTTGGCCGCTCATCGGTTACGGCCGTTTACGGTTCTTCCGCATGCCTTAGGCTTCATGTTTAACCCCGATTCGTTTATGGGGTGGCATATTATTCTTATGCTCACGTTGGTGTTGAAAAGCGTTTGTGGCAGCTTCTTGTTCTGGTGGATCACACGCATTCGATGGATGGCGGTTTTTTTGGGCATGTTGCTGGTGGTTTATCCGGCAGATACCATGCAACTGGCGTTTCGGAGCCTGCATATTGATCTCTCGCTTTCGCTGATTCTGGTGGCTGCGGTTTTGCAAATAGTTGCGTTTGAAATTAAAAACATCTTTCTAAAAATATTATCTATTGCCCTAGTATGCGGTGCTGCCCTGACGGCTGTATGGTCCTACGAAGCGGCGCTGTTGCTTATGCCCGTGCCTTTTTTGATCATCTATGTACGTGAGGGATGGCTAGGTTTATATACAAAAATGCGGACACATCCTTGGGTCGTATTGCCTTGGCTCCTGACAGGTGTTTTTTGTGTGGCGTATATTCTCTATGTTTTGACGCATGGGAATTCGGTGTATCAAAGCGACGTGGTAGGCCCAATCGGTGCTCTTGCGGCCAAAGTAAATTTAAAGGCGGTAATCCTTGGTTTTTTTAGAGATTGGTTCGGCGGCTGGCTGGATGCAGTTCGTATTGTTGGAAGTGAATTTCAAAACTACACATATTTGATAACAGCGTCAGCTGCGTGCATTGGGGTTGCGCTATGGCCACGTCGAAGCAAAGGAGCGGCAACGACGGTTTCTGAGCCTAAAGTACCGCACACGCAGATCGTCCGCATGGCGCTGGTGGCCGTGGTGCTTTCTTTCCTGGGATATGCCCCGTATCTTACTTCGGGTTCACATTTGCAAATTTCCCAGCGGACCTTTTTGTTTGCCTCGTTAGGCGCTGTGTTGTTGTGGGGGACGCTGGGTCTGGTTCTATCACGCTTCTACCGCCTGTCTGCCAAGATACTTTTTTCGGCTTTAATGTTGGTGGGGTTGGGTATGCAACTGTTTCAGTTTCAACATTACATTCAAATATCCAATACGCAAAAAAAAATATTACGACAGATAGTTGAAAATGTCCCGGATATACCCAAAGACAAAAGTTTCGTTATTTTTGATGCTTCCCAGCGCTTAAATCATACGTGGATGTTGCGCGATAATCTCACCAGTGCGTTGATGTATATTTATGGAAAAAAAATAAAGCCCGTCATGATTTGTTTGGAACCAAACCGAGTTTGGCAGAAAAATGACACGCTGGCCCGGCCAGGGTTGTGTGTAGAGACACCGACCAAATGGGTCTTTAAGGCAGCGCCGTCTGTTGCCGGTCCGGGGGTGAGCACGATAATTCCTGCGGGAGACATTGTCCTGGACAAAAGCGATGTTATAACCCTGGCTATCGGTCAAGACGGAGCAGTTCTTCCAACCGAGGCAGTTGTTCGCCGGCGCATACATTTGAGAGACTCTCAGGATCTAATAAGCCGGCGCTATCGCGGGGTGCTTGTCTCGAATTCTTACTTGGATTTTCACTTGTTTAAAGAACAAGCCCTTAGCCCGGAGTATCGCTGGGATTTTGGTCGTTGGTGGAGCATGGAGGTGCCCCCGCAAGGGCAAGGGTGGCGTGAGGCCGATTGGTATGTGGGGTTTATGCACCATATCTCAACGGCGTGGAAAAATTTGCCCGAAGCGTCACTCCTTTTCGAATTAGCTCCTGAGGAAAAACCGTATGTACTTAGAGGCCGATTCACCACCTTTGCGCCGGGGATTAAGAAGACCGATTTTCAATTTAAGATCAACGGACACACACTTAAGTATCAGTGGGATGATGAGTATGAGTTTTCGGCTGAAATGAATCCACAAATACTTAAGCGCGGCCTTAATGTTCTGGAAATTAGTTCTCCCACGAACTCGGATTATTTTGGTTTGAGCGCCTCTATGGATTGGGTCAAGGTAAAACCAGAGATAAAGCAAAAAATGTGATACATGATAGTATGAAGTCTGCTTAAAGTAGAAGTCTGCGGCATAGCGTTGAATGAGAAAAACAAAAAAAGGGAGTCCCATGGGTTCCAAAATAAAAGAAATTATACGCAACTGGGTAGCAAAGCATTTTGTTATTTATTCCCGGGTTCAAAATGCATTTAATCAGCTTTGTGGACTTGAATCCCGGACTTTGGAAATGAACCAACAACTTCAAAATGTGAACAGTCAGGTCACGCGACTTTTATCCCGTGTGGAAAATATTGAGACGACGGCACAAACAGTTATGCAGAAGATTGAGACAGTTTTTTCAGATCCCTGGATCATGCAGTTTAAAAAACTGAAACAGCTCATGAGTGAGATTGAATACTATCAGCCGCTGTATCGTTTGGGTCAGATTATTGTGGGTACATCGGAAAATCCAAAACGTCCCTGCTTGGACCGGGCGGAAGTTATTTTTCAAGCATGCGGGAACAATGTACAAGGGGCGCGTATGCTGGATGTAGGTGCTTCTTTTGGCTTTTTTTCATTTTATTTTTCAGATCGAGGAGCAGCGGTCACGGGTCTTGAGAATCACGAAAAAAGCATTTACGTCGCCGAAACAACGAAAATAATTAATCAATTATCTCCAACCTTCATTCAAGGGACGTTTGATGCGGAATTTGTGAAACAGATACCGGAAAATCGCTATGAGTATGGTTTGTTTCTCAGTGTATTGCATCATGTGGTGCATCGGTTCGGATTAGAGTATACGCAGAAACTACTAAGTGAATTAATGCAAAAGATACCGGTATTATTCGTTGAACTTGCTTTGAAGACCGAAACCATTGATGCTCCGTGGGTAAAGTCTTTACCGGAAGATCCATTGGCACTATTTAAAGAATGCCGGGATGTCCGAGTGGAATATTTAGGCGAATTTCCTACCCACCTTTCCAACATCAAGCGTCCGCTCTATAAAATCATACGTGGCGGAACACTTCAGGTCAACACGCATGTGTATAACATTGAGACATTCAAGTTGAGAGCCTATGAAACCTCGCCTATCGGCGCTACTCGAAAATACTTTGTTTCAGCACAAGCTTTTGTTAAAGAGTATTTGTTTTTAGATAATAATGGCCCGGATCATTGTAATCGTGACCAAATTATCCGCGAAATCAGCAACAATCAGGCATTGTTGACCAACCATGCTTCGTCCTTATTTTTCCCGAAATTAATTGAATATGAAGTAACTTCGAAAAAAGCAGTTTTGGTGTTTCAGAAAGTTCTGGGTGTGCTTATTGCGGATAAGTTAGAAAGCTTAACCGATACAGAGAAGATAAAGATTTTTCATACCGTACTTTTAGCCCAAGCCGAGCTTAGGTCCATAGGGCTGTACCACAATGACTTACGCTGTTGGAATATAATGTTGCTGGATACGGGAGATGTTCGTGTAATTGATTTGGGAAGTGCTTCCGGAGTAGAGTTGGAACCCTTATGCAGTTCGTTGCTGTGGTTGGCCGCTGAAATGGAACAAAAGAAAATTTTAAACCACGAGCACCCTAGACTGGGAGTGCCTTTTCTAAAAGCCGCTGAGTACGGTGCTTGGTTTAAAGACGTTGCTGAATATTTGTTGGCGCATGAAAAAAACTTGGTTTTAGATGACTTAATCGCTTTTTTTCGAAAAGAATAGTGGCTGAAATTAGGTTGGTGGTTCTAGTGAAAGACCAATGACTCTAGGGAGTAGGTATGAAATGAGTTTTTTGTGGTCTGGGTGCATCAGCCAAGCGTTTAAAAAAGACTAAAGAATTTTATAATGAAATTCAGATTCAGGACAAACTGGAGGAACAATGCGGAAAATCATATTGGTTTTGTGCTTGGTCGGTATTGCGAGCTGGGTCTGGGCTGAGGTGCCCAAAACCATTAATTATCAGGGGCGGTTGACGGATATATCCGGAAATCCTGTGACCGATGCGAGTTACTCGGTGGTGGTTCGTTTGTACGATTCATCCACAGCGGTTGAAGGGGCTTCGATTTGGTCGGATCTTTTTTCTGTTACTACGAAAAACGGCTATTTTAATATTGTGCTGGGTTCCGGAACAGCCTTTTCTGTGGCAGTTGATTTTAACAAACCCTATTGGGTGGGAGTAAAGGTGGGAAGTGATTCGGAAATGACTCCCCGTCAACCTTTGAACAGTGTGCCTTATGCGCTCAATGTGCCTAATAAAAGTATTGCTACAGAAAAATTAGCAGATAATGCAGCTACAAAGACATGGTATACATCGGGTGCCAACTTAACTTTTTCTGCAGCAAGTCAGACTTTGGTGGCCGCTGCGTTGACTGTAACTCCCGCACAAGATGGAGTGCTATTTGTTTGGGGAAAAGGATATTTTGAGAGTGGTGCCAATGTGAATTTTTACCTGGTTCCAGGCTTATATATAAATGCTGTTAAAGCCGACGGAGTAATGATGAAATCGTTCAATACGGATACTGAAATTCCTTATGCGCTTCAGTGTGCCCAACCCGTCTTTGCTGGAATTACTTATACGGTTGAACTAATTGAAAGTACGGGTGGTGCGAACTACATAGGGTCAAGTGCTTGGCATAAATTAATGGCAACTGTGTTTTATAAATAATTAAATAACCTGAGAGCGATACACATAATTCAGGTGTAATTCTGGTTGTAGCTTAGCTTGAAAGATGAGAAGCAAGCCACATATAAAACAAGGTGGGAACCGTGAAATGAAAGCTATCGTCATCGGATCTGGGGGACATGCCAAAGTTATAATCGATATTTTGCGGTTCAATCGTGAAATTGAACTTGTAGGGTGTATTACCGCAGACAAAGATTGTGATAGGGTACTGGATCTTGCCGTACTTGGGGATGACGCTCGGCTACCTATGTTGTATGAAGAAGGCATCCGACATGCGTTTGTGGCCATTGGCGATAACCGGTTGCGAGCCAAAATCGCGGGTGGACTAGAAGCAATGGGATTTACATTAATAAACGCAATTCATCCGTTTTCTGCGGTTGCATCCTCGGTAAAACTGGGGAAGGGTGTAGCCATAATGGCCGGGGCGGTAATCAACCCGGATTCAGTTGTTGGGGATTATGCCATCATCAATACGGGTGTTACGGTAGATCATGATTGTATTATTGGAAAAGCCTGTCACCTCGCACCGGGAACACATACAGCCGGAAACGTCAGTGTGGGTGAGGGGACTTTTTTAGGTGTGGGGTGTAACGTGATCCCGAAAATGACGATTGGCGAATGGTGTGTTTTAGGCGCCGGGACTACAGTTGTGAAAGAACTCCCTAGTTGTGTTTTGGCTGTAGGTGTACCGGCAAAGGTGTTAAAGAAAATGTAAGCATAATCCGTCTTTTAATAACCCGAATGATGAATTTTCATAGTAAAGCCCAGCCGAGATGGATTTTATAATAATGCAAATAGATTGTGGCAGTGGTTATTGGGATGGTTTGAGTTTTTATAAATGGTGCCTGCATTAAAAATTGGGAGAGTTATACACACGTGAATTTTAACGAAAAAAAAGGGTGGCGAAGCTTACTAAAACCATTTACGGGAATTTACCGTATATTTAAAATCCCAACACGTTTTTATGCAATGGCGAAGACGGTAAAGCAATTGCAAATGCAAGTTGAAGAAGACAAAGCCCGTATAAAAAAGATGGAAGATATGGAGTTCGAAAAATACCATAAGCTCGTTTTTGAGATAAAAAAAACAAATGAAAAATTAGAACAATTGCAAATTGGGAATTCGGATGAGAAAATGATTCCGCGGGTTATCGGGCATGGGACACACTTGGCTGAAAGCTTAGTTCGGGTTAATGAAAATAAAGTATCGTTTGATTATTATGCATTTGAAAATTATTTTCGGGGTTCTCGAGAATCCATCCGAGAATCACAGATAGCGTATTTGCCCTGGATTCAGAAGGCGTTTGACAATACTTCGGGCGAGTATCTTTTGGATTTGGGTTGTGGACGTGGCGAATTTTTGGAGTTGCTTAAGGAACAAAAAATCCCCGGTGTGGGTGTGGATGTAAATGCGGCCAATATAGAGGCGTGTGAACGGTTGAACCTGAACGTCAAGTTAGGCGATGCGTTGAGTGTTCTTGGAAAAGAAAAAAATGATTCGCTTATCGGTGTAGTTGCGTTTCAAGTTGCAGAGCACCTGGATGTTGATTACTTGAGCGAATTGCTCGATATGGCGTATGTGAAAGTTCGTCAAGGGGGCTGTTTGATTTTGGAAACGGTCAATCCCTATAGTTTTTTTTCATTACGTAGTTTTTACATCGACCCGTCGCATCACAAACCTATTCCTCCGGTTACGTTAGAATTCTTTGTGAAAACGGCAAAGTTTAAAGATATAACGCTTCATTATTATGGGGATGTAAGTGAACAACAAAAGTTAAAGGGGACGGATGAAAATGTAAGGAAACTCAATGAATTGTTGTTTGGGTTTCAAGGTTATGCCATTATCGCCTATAAATAATAAAGGCCGATGTACATTAGGATAAACATAGAAAAGGTGAGTGAAATGCGAAAGATTTCAGTGGCCAGTCCGGTGTTTGACGGCAAGGAAAAAGAATATGTGATGGATTGTCTGGAGACCGGGTGGATCTCCTCCATCGGAAAATACATTCAGGCATTTGAGGAAGCGTTTGCCGCTTTCTGTGGCGTGAAGCATGCCCTCTCGTGCGCCAATGGTACTGTGGCCATCCATTTGCCACTTTTGGCCTACGACTTAAAACCCGGAGACGAAGTCATTGTACCGACACTGACCTACATAGCCTCTGCCAATGCGGTGAAGTACTGCGGCGCTACACCTGTGTTTGTAGACAGTGAACCGGACACCTGGAACATTGACCCGGCCAAGATTGAAGCCAAGCTTACATCAAAGACCCGAGGGATTATTGTCGTTCCACTGTATGGACACCCGGTGGACATGGATCCGATTATGGCCCTAGCAAAAAAACACAACCTTTTTGTGATAGAAGACGCAGCCGAAGCGCATGGTGCTTTGTATAAGGGGAAAAAAGCCGGGAGTGTTGGGCATGTGGGTACGTTCAGTTTTTTTGGAAACAAGGTGATCACAACTGGTGAAGGCGGCATGGTCGTTACCAACGACGATGCGTTGGCGGAAAAAATGCGCCTGCTCAAGGGGCAGGGTATGGATCCAAAACGCCGGTATTGGTTTCCGATTGTCGGATATAACTATCGCATGACCAACGTGGCGGCGGCCATTGGCTTGGCGCAGTTGGAAAACATGGATGTTCATTTGCAGAAGCGTCGCGAAATTGCCGCCGGTTATTTAAAATCTTTGGCGGGCTTGAGTGAGTATCTTGATTTTCAACATGAGCAAACGTGGGCGCGGCATACTTACTGGATGTTTTCTATTCTTCTAAAAAAACGCGTACCGTTTAACCGAGATGAGTTTATGCGGAAACTGGCGGAAGTAGGAGTTGAGACCCGTCCAGTGTTTTATCCCATGCACGAGATGCCGCCGTATTTTGAACCGGCGGGACCCTACCCCGTGGCTACTGATTTGGCGTCGCGAGGTATAAACTTGCCTACACACGGCAAGCTAACTCAAGAGGATATCGATTATATTGCTCAGCAGATTACGGTTTTATGTAAAGGACTCATGCAATGAAAGTGTTGATCGTCAGCACGATTGTTCCGTTTATTGAGGGCGGCGGCACGTTTATTGTTGATTCTTTGTGTAAGAACTTGCAAAAAGCTGGCCACACGACCGAAGTTCTCAAGTTGCCTTTCTGTCCGAACTACGCGACCATGTTGGAGCAAATGTTGGCGTTGCAAATGCTCGATGTGGCGGATCACGGTGAATGCATGATTGCTTTGCGTACACCGAGCTATTTAATTTCTCATCCTAATAAAGTGGTTTGGTTTTTGCACCATCATCGAGGTGCGTATGATCTATGGGACACTCCGTTTCAGGATATTCCCAATACCCCGGAAGGGTTGAAGATAAGGGAATGCATAATTAAGAATGATCAGCGCGCGTTGAGTGAGGCGAAAGCTGTTTTTTCTATTTCTAAGCGGGTCTCTCAAAGGTTGCAAACGTTCAATGGATTGAGATCGGAAGTTATTTATCCGCCACTGCTGGATGAAGAACCGTTTCATGCTGGAGATTGTGGTGATTATGTTTTCTTTCCCAGTCGAATAACCTTGGGCAAACGTCAGCGTTTGGCTGTCGAAAGTATGCGGTATGTAAAATCCAAGGTTAAATTAGTCATTGCGGGTATGCCGGATATCGCCAGCGAACTAGAACATATAAAACACATGGTGGCCGAACATGGACTCGAATCTAAAGTGAAAATTATGGACCGCTGGATTTCATCGGCGGAAAAAGTGGAAATGCTCTCACAGTCGTTGGGTGTATTGTTTTTACCCTTCGATGAAGATTACGGGTATGTCACACTGGAAGCCTTTCGTTCCGAAAAACCCGTGATCACTTGTACGGATTCCGGCGGTCCCTTGGAATTTGTGGATCACACAATTACAGGACTTGTAGCCGCACCCGAGCCGCAGGCGATTGCGGAGCAATTGGATGCACTCTACGATGATAAAAAACGGGCGGTTGAGATGGGGAAAGCCGGTAAGGAAAAATGTGGTGTGCTTAATATTGGCTGGGAGCATACCCTTGAGAGGTTGCTGGCATGAAAATAGCTATTGTTAACAATTGCGTACCATTTCTATATGGGGGCGCAGAATTTTTAGCCGATAGCTTGTGTGATAAATTCAAAGAGTATGGGCATCAGGCCATGGTTATTCGTATCCCGTTTAAGTGGCATCCGCCCAACAGTATTTTAGAGCATATGCTGGCTTGCCGGCTTATGCATTTGGACAATGTGGATCGCGTTGTGGCTTTGAAATTTCCTGCATTTTATATTCCGCATTCAAACAAAGTGCTTTGGATGCTGCACCAGTTTCGCCAGGCGTACGATATGTGGGAGACTCCTTACAATTGCATTCCGAAAACCTCGGAAGGACTGCGTATTCGCGAGGCGATTGTACACGCGGATAAAAGTTTTCTGCCTGAGGCCAAGGCAATTTACACCAACAATCAGGTCGTTTCGGATCGCTTAAAAAAATACAGCGGTTTGGATTCTGCGGTTCTGTTTCCTCCCTTGATGGACGCGCATTTGTTTCATTGTGCGGAGTATAAGGATTATATTTTCTATCCCAGCCGCATCAATCGTACCAAGCGGCAGCATCTGGCCATTGAGAGTATGAAGTACACCCGGACAGATGTGAAACTGGTGGTGGCCGGCAGCCCGGACAATGCCGAGGAATTGCAGTTTGTGCAATCGCTTATTGAGAAAAATAATCTGGGTTCGAAGGTAAAACTTTTACATACCTTCATATCTCAAGAAGAAAAAGCCAGGTGGTTTGCCAGCGCTTTGGGTAATATCTATATTCCTTACGACGAAGATTCGTATGGGTATGTGACATTAGAGGCCTATCATTCTAAGAAACCGGTTATTACCTGTACGGATTCGGGTGGGACCAAGGATGTAGTCATTGATAACGAGACCGGATACATGGTCGCCCCGGATGCCAAAGCCATTGCGGAAGCCATGGACAAATTATATTTGGACAAGAAGCATGCGCAAGCCATGGGCGAGGCCGGTATGGAACGACTGCTCTCGATGAACATCACCTGGGACAATGTTATCGGGAGGTTGGCGGGATGAAAATTGCCTGGTTTACACCCTTCTCCGTAAAAAGCGCAATTGGTAAATACAGCCGGATTGTCACAGAGGAATTAGCCAAGACGCACGAGGTACACCTTTGGGTGGCTGATACCGATGAACGTTTGACCACATCACTCAAGGTTATTCCCTTTTCGGATGAACTGGAGTACGGGGATACACTTTCAGGATATGATTATTGTGTTTATAACCTCGGGAATTATCTGGAGTTTCATAAAAAAATTTTCAACCTCTCGCAACGGCATCCGGGTATTGTTATTTTGCATGATTTTGTCATGCATCATTTTTTTGCGGGGTATTATTTTGGTCAAGGTGAGGCGCAATATCTAAAGGATATGGCATTTTATTATGGGGAATCCGCGTCTCGAATCGGTCTTGAATCCATGAAATTTCGCCGTACGCCCATTTGGGAAACCGATGAGGTTATTCAGTATCCACTGTTTGAAAAGGCCATGGCAGGTGCTAAAGGTGTTGTCGTTCATTCACGTTTTTTTTGTTCGCATGTCAAAGAGTCTTTTCTAGGTCCGGTGGGAGTTGTGTATCTCCCTGCACCCTTGAATAATGACATACTTAAAAAAACGGCGTTATCTAGGCAGGCGCTGGACGTTCCTGGGGACCGGTTGATGATGCTTACTTTAGGACACGTGAACCCCAACAAATGTATTGATCAAACCCTAATGGCCTTGGGGCAAAATCCAAGTTTGGCTAAAAAATTAACCTATGTTGTCATCGGGCCACATGTGCATGCACCCTATTCCGCTAAATTGAATAAACTTGTTAAAAAGTATAAATTGCAAAATACCGTAAGGTTTTTGGGATACCAAAACGATGAAGCGTTGTATGCCTATATGCGGAATACTGATATTTTTATGAATTTGCGTTTTCCGGCCATTGAAGGGGCCTCTTGGTCTTTGGTTGAACAGTTGTATTTTGGCAAAGCTACAATCGTATCCAATACAGGTTGTTACAGTGAACTGCCCGATGAGTGTGTCGTAAAAGTGGAGCCAGCCCATGGTTGGCAGGGCGTAGGTGGGGCACTCCAACGCGTCGTGGAGGAAGCACATTATCGAGAATCCTTGGGGGATCAGGCATTGCACTTTGCTCGAGAACAGTTCAATGTAACTAAGTATCAAAACGATTTTAATGATTTTCTTTTAGAGATGGATCGTAAAAAACCGGAACTGCAATTGGTTGATCGTGTGGGCCGCGAATTGTCCGCGATGCATGTTCTACCCAACATGGAGATCTGTGCGATCATCACCCAAAAAATGTCCACTTTACTGGGGGACGAATAATGCACATTATCATCAACGCCATTCCGTTGCTCTCAACGCAGACGGGTGTAGGCAATTGCATTTTCAATATTTCGCAATCCCTGTTGGACTTGGATACGGTCAACCGGTACACGTTTTACTACGGGTACTATTCCACTCGCCTGCAAAGCTCACAAGAACCCGGAAATATAGATAACGAAATGCAATTCATCACGCTGCAACGCTCCAAGTCCATGGTGAAGAAAATCCCCTTTCTTGGAGAATTTTCTAAAAGCGTAATTGAACGGTATAATAATGCACTTTCGTTTAAGATGAATTTTGATGTGTACTATGAGCCCAATTATATTCCGGCAGGCATTCATGCTAAACACTTGATTACCACCGTGCACGATCTTTCGTTCCACCACCATCCGGAGTGGCATCCGGACGATCGCGTTAAGTATTTCAAACGCACTTTTTTTCCACGGGTGGTTAAATCGGACGTCATCACCACCGACTCCCACTTTATAAAGGAAGAAGTTGTGCGTGAGTTGCGGATTGCCCCGGATCGCGTGAGGGTCATTTACATGGGGTACGATGCTTCGCTCTTTCGGGAATATCCCCGGGAGACCGTGGAACAGTTTCGGAGCGCGCACAAGCTGCCGGAGCGCTTTATTTTGTTCGTGGGCTCTATCGAACCTCGGAAAAATCTCGAGCGGCTCTTAACCGCCTATCTGCGCCTGCCGGAATCTATCCGCCAGGAATACAAGTTGGTGCTTACGGGGTTTGCAGGTTGGAAGAACGCATCCATCATGGAACTCATAGCACGCGCTCGGGAACAGATTATTTTTTTGGGCTATCTCTCGGTGCATGAACTTGCCTTACTGTACAATGCAGCCAATATTTTTGCCTATCCTTCGTTGTACGAAGGATTTGGGCTGCCCCCCATTGAGGCCATGGCTTGCGGCACCCCGGTTTTGGTTTCCAATGTGGCCAGTTTGCCAGAAGTATGCGGGGAGGCGGCCATGTATTGCGACCCCCTCAATGTGGAGCACATCACGGCCCAGCTCCAATCCTTGCTCGCGGATTCTGCGTTGCAGAAACAATTGGTGGAAAAAGGCAAGCGCCAAATACAGACCTATACCTGGAAGAATTCAGCACAGCAATTGCTATCGTTGTTTCACGATATTTCAGGAAAATAAGCTATTGCGGCTAGTGTACAAAGCAACCTAGGCGTTCGCAACAAGAGATGGGGAGTTCACACCTTGAAGGCACCGCAACCTCACGTGATGCATCCGGAAATATCTAAAGCAACGGTTTTCCAAAAGTCGCTGGCCTGGTGCGGTGGCTTTTGGGGAACCTTGAGTTTGGTCAGCGTGTTCGGGTTGGGGTTGATCCTCCGGCTGCATTATTTTGGCGGACATCGGTTGCATATTGACGAGTGTTTGTATTCCGGGTGGGCTGCGCGAATCCTCGAGCATGGAGACATTTTGCTCAATGGGGCGTCGGGGGTGGATAAACCGCCTTTGTTGATGTTTGTCCAAGCGTGCGTGTTTTTATTTTTGGGTGTTTCGGAAACCACCGCGCGCATACCCAGTTTTTTCGCCAGCCTGGGTAGCCTCATTCTGGTGCATCGGATCGCGCATAGCCTTTACGGTCGTCTTGCCGCGTTTTTGGCGGTTTTTTTCCTCGCGGTTTCTCCTCTGCACGTGGCTTATTCCAGTGCCGCATTTACAGATCCCCTGATGGTGTTTTGTGCGCTCGGTGCTTGGGTTGCGTTTCAGGAAAAGCGTTTTGTTCTGGCGGGCGTGGCGCTCGGACTGGCTTTGGCCAGCAAGCAGTTCGGCGTGCTGTATCTTGGTTTTTTTGGACTGTTGCTGCTGGGTCTGCCCGGGGGCTGCCGTGTCCCGGAGACGCGCGCGGCGGGCAAAGCTTTGTTGCGTGGGTGGGCGCTCACCGTAGGGGTGGTGCTGGCACTGACGTTTTTTTCCAATCCTACCCTCGGATGGATCCTAAGTGTGTTCAATGGAAAATCCTCGGTTCCGAAAAATCCGCCTTTGGCTTGGAGCGCTCGTTTTGACTTATGGCGGGCTCCCTTGGGTATGGTGTTTAATCAAATCTGGTTATGGTGGGTGGCCGTGGGTGCCGCCTGGTGGGCGACCATGCGTGCAGGGCGTGAAACGAACCAACCTAGGCGTACGTTTGATGCCTTTAGCACCGGGGCCTGGATTTTTTTAGCGGGTTACCTCACGTTGCTTATACTCTCCAATGTGTTTCCCTTTGCACGTTACATACTTTTAATTTTGCCTATGGCCGTGATCTTGGTGGCCGGCGTTTTGGCTTCGTTGGCTCAGCGTGCCTGGAACTGGGGGAATATGCACGGACGGGCACTCAGTGTGGGAGGCGTGATCAGCCTGGTTGTGTTGGGTCTTTTGGCCTTGCCTCAGACCGAACGTCGTGCCCAAGGGGAAGGTGTCTTTTACTCGGCCAACGACGGCATCGATGAGGTGGCCGGATACATTCGTACCCAGGCCACTCCGGATACAGTTCTGTTCACTCAAGGCGTTGGCTGGTGCTATAATTTTTATTTGCGGGATTGTCCGTTAGCGGCACGTCGCGATGTTAAGACACCGGCGGATTTACCAGTAGGCATCGCCGCCTTCCCAGGGAAAAAATATTTCTATGTTTATTATTCAGCCACCGGAACACCTCTTACCGCAGCGCCTCTCGCGGGTTTGGAATTATGTTTTACGCCTGCCAAGAGCGCAGCGCCCATCCGGTTTTGGATCTACCGTGTGAGACCGTCCTACCCTGCAAAGGCGCAGGCTTCGTGATATACTCAATGTGTTTACCCTGGTGGGGGAGCAGGTTAACGACGCCGCGAAGGAGAGCAGGCTATGATTGACGGAAAACGCATTGCCGTGGTGCTGCCGGCCTACAATGCCGACAAGACCTTGAAGGCTACCTACGATGAAATTCCCAAAAATGTGGTGGACGAGATCATCCTCGTGGACGACTTCAGTCAGGATGCCACGGCCCGCTTGGCCCAATCCTTGAACATTGAAACCCACTTTCATCAACAAAATCGTGGCTACGGTGCCAATCAAAAAACCTGTTACAACGTGGTCTTGAAAAAGAATGTGGATATTGTGGTCATGGTGCATCCCGATTACCAGTACACGCCTAAGCTATTGCGGGCCATGTGCTCGCTGATCGCCGACGATGTGTACGATGTGGTTATTGGCTCGCGCATTTTGAGTGGAGGGGCCTTGCGCGGGGGCATGCCCTTGTACAAATACATCAGCAACCGGTTTATTACATTGGTGGAAAATGTGTTTTTAGGCGCGAAATTATCCGAATATCATACCGGGTATCGCGCCTACCACCGCAAGGTTTTGGAACAGATCCACTTTGAATCCTTCTCAGACGATTTTATTTTTGATAATCAGTTTCTTATTGCGGTAATTCAAAAAGGGTTTGCCATCGGCGAAGTGTCGTGCCCAACCAAATATTTCAAAGAAGCCTCATCCATCAACTTTAAGCGCAGTCTCACCTACGGGGTGCTCTGTTTGTGGTACGCCTTTTGGGGCGGCTTGCGTCATTGGCCCCGGCGTTGGCAGACCATCCGCCGCATGCTTGGCGCAGGCTAATTTCAACTCCCGAAATCGTCACATCGCAGTTGTGAGGTTGTCTTTTTTGCGTTACACTTAGTATGTGCGAACACTCCCCGGGGGGAAGCACACATCCTACACCCAAGCCTGGCAAACGGGGGTACGCAGCGTGCAACGAGCAGTGAAGAAATATTTTTTAGGCCTCAGTGTGGCCTTGGGGGCTTGGGTCCTGGCAGGCGTAGCCTTGGCCGATTCCGGGGTTAAAGTGCGCACCCTGGATGCCGTGGGGAATACCCTAATCCCCTATGTTGCACAGGAAATCCTTATCAAATTCAAAGCCGCACCTGCGGTCTCCGAGCTCAGCGTTTTCGGGCAGCAAGTAAATGCCGCAACCACCACGCGCGAGTCAGCCATTACCGCGTTTCATAAGCACTTCCGAAGCCAAAAAATGCATGCTCCGTTTTTGCATAAGTGGCAGAGGGTTAAACTGCCCGCCAACCTTTCTGTACCCGAAGCGATGGCCCTCTGGAAACAATCCCCGATTGTGGAGAGTGTGGAACCTAATTTTCTCGTACATGCAGCGGTGGCCGTATCCAACACCTATACGCCCAATGGGGCTTTCAACGACCCTTACTATACGACTGGGAATCGTCAATGGTGGATCAACCGTACCCAAGGGGACCGGGCTAAAAATGCCGGGTATGTCTTTTTAGGCAGCTCCGATATCATTGTGGCGGTGGTGGATACGGGAATTGACTACGATCATACCGAATTATCCCCGCGTCTGGTTTCGGTCTACAATATCATAACATCCACCGCCGGCTTGGCCGCTGCCAACGACGACGATGCCACCTCCAGTCGCGGGCACGGGACCCATGTGGCCGGCATGATCGCCGCTACGTGTGACAATGCTGCAGGCACCGCTGGCGCAGCCTGGGACACACACATCAAGATCATGCCCGTAAAAGTTTTAGATTCCACGGGTTCTGGTACGATTGCAGATCTGGCTGCGGGGATTCGTTGGGCTGCGGTTAATGGTGGGGCGCGAATCATCAATTGCAGTCTCGGTGTGTATGGGTATTCGGTTACACTTTACGATGCCTGTACCGATGCCAACACTGCAGGAGCGATCATTGTCGCTGCGGCGGGCAATGACAATAAGAACATGAACAGCGGTGTTGGGACCGATGCGTTTTATCCGGCGTGTTTCACTACGGCCATTTCCGTGGGTGCTACCAACTCCATGGACTATCGCGTCGAGTACTCCAATTACAGCAATCCGCCGGGTGCGCTGGATTGCGTGGCCCCGGGCGGTGCGCTACGTGCTTACTCCGAGTACGGCGGGGGTGATTGGGATTACGGCGTTACGTCCACAGCCAATACCGGCGGGTGGACTGCCATTGATGGAACGTCCTTTGCCGCTCCCCAGGTCTCGGCTTTGGCCGCCATGCTCGTACTTCAGGACCCCTCGCGTACGTATTCGGATATCCGTACTTTGATTTTTAATTCCTGCCATCCCAACGACAGTGAATCCATCGTGTACCATGGCAATGGTCGCATCAATATGTTCGGATCCCTCGGTGTGTATACAACGCCCACACCGACGATGACCGTGACACCTACGTTTACACCTACGTATACGTTTACACGGACCGCCACGCGCACCGGTACCCCCACATCCACCGTCACGCCCTTGAGTACGGCAACCTATACCTTCACGGCCACACGCACGTTTACAGCGACCCCGACGTTCACACGCACGCCCACGGCCACGCCTTCGTTTACTATCACACCCACGGCCACGCCCACGTTCACGGCCTCGGTCACACGGACACACAGTCCTACCTCGACCGCGAGTCCAAGTGCCTCTGCGACCTTGACGATTTCCGCGACAGCCACGGCCACCGGCACCGCCAGTCCTACACGAACGGCCTCCACTACGTTTACCGCGACACCCACGTATTCTGCAACTCCCACGGTTTCGTGTACGCCGACAGCCTCGGGTACGCGTACGCCCACATTCACATGCACACCTACACGCACAGCCTCGGCAACGATAACCCGAACGTTTACAATAACGCCTACAGAAACGGTGACTTCGACCATTTCACCCACACCGAGCATCACTCCAACCTTAACGATTTCACCGACCGTGATGCCTACGGCCACAGTTACACCGACACGCACCATGGTCTTTGAGTTGGCTAACGATTTAAGCCGGGTGGTGGTTTATCCGAACCCGTGGAGAGAAGAACAGGCCCATGGGCGAAAATATGTGTCGTTCATTCGGGTGACTCCGAATGCCAGCCTTACAATTTATACCTTGGAAGGGCGCAAACTGCGTACTTTGACCAATACCGAAGGTGCTGGGCGCATGGTATGGGATTTGAGAAACGAGCAAGGCGAACCGGTGGCAGTGGGCATTTATGTTTATCAAATTACGGATACGGCCGGACACCGAACCAAGGGTAAGATCGCCATCTTGCGTGCGTACGTTCCTTAAACCTGTCCAAGACGGAAAAACCTGTAAAGAGGAGTGTTTCATATGAAGCAGGCATGCGATAGAAAAAAATCATCCCCCAAGCATCGGTGGGCTGTGTCTGTGGGTGTTGGGGCGATTATGATGCTGGCTTCGTGGGCGGGTGCCGCCGCACCGACACCCACCCCCGAGCGCAGCGGAAAGACCCGACCGCAGGTGCAACACACCGTGGCTTTTATCGGTGATAGTTTGACCTTGGGGCATTATGCCAGCCAGAAAGAATTGACGTTTGCAGCACGCGTGCAACGGGAATATGGGAAGGCGTTCTCTGAGGAGACACATGTACGCGGCAAAGCCGGTGCGATGATTAAAACCGTACAGCGTCCGGATACCATGAAGCTCTTTATGTCGGCCTTGGATGAGACTGTGGATGTGATAGTCGTCGAACTTGGAACCAATGATGTCGGGGTTACTCCGGTCCGTGAGTTCAAAGAGAAATACGAAAAGTTTCTAGCCGAGATTCGTCAGCGCAACCCCGCGGCCACGCTTCTGTGTTTGGGGGTATGGCGTGACTCGCAATCGACAGCCTTTGACAGTTCGATTTTGCAGGCTGCCAAGGCCGCAAATGGGTATTTTCTACCCCTGGATACGGTTTACCGCAACGTGGCGTACCACGCTCAATCCCGGGTGCAGACGCCTTGGGGACCATCCGATGCGTTTCACCCGTCCGATGAGGGGCATCGCGTGATCGCAGAGAATATTATCGCGGCGTTGACCTTTATTGATTCAGAGCAAAAGGATGTTCCGTCCATCCGATAGCCAACCTGCATGGCTCTCCGTACGTGGGTTGTTACACACGTGGGCTTCCTGTTGAAACGTTTGCTAAAACCTCATTGCTGGTGTATAGTAATCGAGCTCTGGTGAGGGCGCACAGTTTTGTTATAGCCTTTAAAATCAAGCGAAAACGGCTACCGGACCTTGTGGTTGAAAGGACTTAAGACCTGGCATGCGGATTTTGTATCTGAACCATAATGTGATTTGGCGATCGACGTTTTTTCGGTGCATTCATTTTGCCCGGCACTTGGTTGAACGCGGACACGACATCACTATTTATACCATCCATCCACACCGGCGCAGCGGGATCGAAGAGAGCCATATTCATGGAGTGCGAGTTGTCCAATTTCCCGATTGGCTCTGGGGCATAGGGCGTTCCGGCTGGGATCTTTATGATTTGCAACAACGGTTGCAGCGGATCAAAGGTGAAACCTACGATCTGGTGCACGCGTTTGATTCACGTCCGGTGGTTATTCATCCGGCCCGGGCCCTCCAAAAGCGCGGTGTACCCATGGTCTTGGATTGGGCCGATTGGTGGGGACGCGGTGGAATCATTGAGGAACGCAACAATCCACTGCTGCGCTGGTCCTTTGGCGCCATTGAGACTTGGTACGAGGAGCATTTTCGCACGTTGGCCGATGCCACGACGGTTATTTCCGAAGCCTTGAAACAACGGGCAATTCGTCTGGGTGTAAACCCTGACACCATTTTAAAACTTAACAGTGGAGCCGATGTCGAGCACCTGCACGTGGTGGATAAACAGGAAGCGCGCAAGGCTCTGGGTTTTTCCCCGGATTGGAAAATGTTTGGGTTTATGGGGTTCGTGCATTTTGATTTGGATTTAGTATTGCAAGCCTTCACTCGGATTTACCGGGCGCACCCCGAAGCCCGTTTGTTGTTGGCGGGCAAGCCTTCACCCTTGGTGGCGCAATGGATTCGCCAAGAGGGCTTGGGAGCGGCCATCCTTGATCTTGGGGTGGTACCCTACGATCGGTTGCCGCAGACCTTGGGTTGTGCGGATGTGTTCTTGCTGCCGTTTGCGCGCAAGCAAGCCAACATTGGACGTTGGCCCAACAAGGTAGGGGATTACATGGCCATGGGGCGCCCGATTATTACCTCGCCGGTGGGCGAGATGGAAACGCTGTTTAAGGCGGAGCCCATCGGACGCCTGGCCGACGATCGCGCCGACGCATTTGCGGATGCCGCCTGGGCCGTCGCGGCGGATGCCCAAGCGTGCTCAACTATGGGAGCGGCGGCACGTACGGCGGCTGAACTAAGGTATTCGTGGAAATTTTTAGCCGATCAACTGCATGATTTTTATCAGGGTGTGGTGGAGCGGAGACGCAAATGATTCCCAGTGTGCGTAAGACCATCTTTGGACTCGGGCTGCTGATCTGCGATTTGGTTATACTCAGCGGTGCGTTTGGATTGGCGTATCTCATCCGGCGTCCGTTGCCGATGTTTACGCAGGTGCAGCCGTTGAGTGATTACCTTCCGTTGTTTGGTTTGTTTCTCGGTGTGTGTGTGCTGATTTTTCACATGCAGGGTTTGTACCGAGAGGTGCGTGACCTTTCGATGTTCGAGGAATACGCCAAGGCCCTCAAAGGCTTGGCGTATGCGTTTGTACTGACCCTGGTGCTCACCTTTTTCCTGAAATTGTACGAGCGTTCGCGCGTGTTGATTGTCTTGTTCTGGATCTTGGCCTCGGTTCTGGTTGTGGTGGCGCGCTATGCGTTTTATTCAGGACTCAAGCAAATGCGCCGTCGGGGCTTCAACCAGTTACACGTCTCCATTGTGGGATCGGAAAAAAAGAATACGGCGATTCACCGCCTTTTGGAACAATACCCGCAATTGGGGTACCGGATTTTCGGGGAAGTGGTTTTGCCGCGCGAACGGTCCAAGCGTTCCGACGCCACCTGGCGTGCCATGGTGGAGCGCGCCATTTTGCAGCCGTACCGCGAGTGCAAGATCTCGGCGGTGATCATCACCGAGACCGTAAAAAATTATCATCACCTGTTGGAACTCTCGGAACTGCTCGAAGCGCATAGCATTCCGCACCGCCACGTCAGTGAAGCCTTTGATCTGACCGGGCTTAAAACACCGGGGGGCGAAGGGGTGGCCGAAGCGCTCCTGCAATTGGACGAGGGACAAATCAGCGGCGGGTATAAAGTAGCAAAACGGATTTTGGATGAGGTCATATCGCTTACGGCCCTGGTCATGACCTCGCCCATTTGGATTTTAATTGTGTTGGGCATAAAGTTGACCTCGCCCGGCCCGGTGTTTTTCCGCCAAGAACGGGTGGGGTATCTGGGGCGCAAATTCAGCATTTATAAATTTCGGTCCATGCATGTGGACGCGCCGCAATACGCCAAGACTCCGCGCGGCAAAGGCGATCCGCGGGTCACACGCGTAGGTGCGTTTTTGCGCAAAACCAGTTTGGATGAATTGCCCCAGTTGATCAATGTCATCAAAGGCGACATGAGCTTGGTCGGGCCGCGTCCCGAGATGCCGTTCATCGTTGAAAAGTACAAAGCCATTTATCGTTATCGTTTTTGGGTGAAGCCCGGGGTTACCGGTTTGTGGCAAGTGGCCGGGCGGGATAAGCCCATGGAAGAAAACATCAAGTACGATTTGTATTATATAAAAAAACAGTCTTTGCTTTTAGATTTGGTGATTTTGGCGCGTACGATTCCTGCCGTATTGTTTGGTCGGGGGGCGTATTAACATGCAACTGTTTTTAGCTCCGGCGCTGGCCGTTACAGCCAGCTTTTTAGCCTGGCGCAAGTCTGCGTTTAGCGTTGCGCTGCTTATATTCATGCTCCCCTTCGATTGGCCGGTTCAGGTCGGAACCATCACCATCTATTCCAATGAATGGATTCTGTTGGGTTTAGGTTTGGGCTGGTTCGCACGCCAGATCGTCCACCGCGATCGTCGGGCTGCAGTGTGGAGCGATTGGCTCTGGGGTGCACCCTTTCTCTTAGCCGTGGTGCTTTCAAGCATTAACGCGGTTCATCCCTGGGCGGTGTTAAAACAGACTTTGCGGTATGCGGAAATGATATGGGCCGCAGGGTATGTGGCCAACACGTGTGTTCGTGAGCGGGAGGTGGTTGATCATCTTCGCCTTTGGATTGGGTTGGGCTTGACGGTTTCGCTCTTGGGCATCGTACAAACCTGGGCCGGTCCGCAGGCCGGGATGAATGCAGGCATGGATTTTCTAACGCTCTACGAGGGCAATCTTATGCGTGCCTACAGTACGTTTGGGCACCCGAACCAATTGGCCGGATATCTAATTCTCATTATTCCCATAACTGTGGTGGACATTATTTATCGTGCGCAATGGCGGGAACGCTGGTTTCCCCTAGCGGCGTTAATGTCTATGTCCGTGGCTCTGTTGCTTACGTTTAGTCGCGGGGCCTGGTTGGGACTCAGCCTCATGGGCGGGGTGCTGTATCTAACCATTGTGCCGCGTGCCTGGTTGTGGAAAGGGTTGGCCATCGTATTTTTAGGCATGGTCCTTTTGTGGGGGGCCGTTAAGGTGTTGCCCGGTCCGGGTGCGCTGGTGGCCGATCGTGTGCAGTCCATGCAGCGTCCCGATCAGGAGGATTCTGTAAGCTTCCGCAAGCTTTGTCTGCAGACCGCCTGGGCGATGACGCGCCAGCATCCTTGGATTGGTTTTGGCGCCGGCGAATACGAACGTAATATTCGAAAATATTTTGATGAAAAGTATTACGCTTGGATCGCCATCGAAAAGCATATTCACAATCTGTATGCCCAGATTCTCATTGAAACCGGGTTTTTAGGCTTGGCCGGATTTGGGCTATGGTTGTTGTACTGGCTGCGACTGCCCGTCCGTGGCGTGGTGGTGTTGGTTCCAGGGTACACCCGAAGCATACTGGCTGCCTGTCTCGCCGGGAGTTTGGCTTTTTTACTGCACAACCATTTTGATGTTTTGATCGCGTACGCTCGAGGTGTCCATCTGGCGGTGTTGTTGGGCCTGGGGATGGCGTGGGTTCGCTTAACCTCGGGCTGGCTTTGGCAGAAGACGGCCTAGCTTCGCAGCTTTCCGATCGCACATTTGAAAAGAACGAGGGTGCAGAATGTTGAGGAGGAAGGAAACGTTATGTCGACTGTATTAATCACAGGGGCCGGAGGCTTGATCGGTGCCGAGACCGCGCGTTTTTTTCATACCCAGGGTTTTTCCATCGTGGGTGTGGACAACGATATGCGCAAATATTTTTTTGGGGACGAAGCTTCCACACGCTGGAGTCAGACGCGCCTTCAGGAGGAACTGAAACACTACCGGCATGTGGATGCCGATATTCGCGACCAAGTGGCCATGGAGCGCCTCTTCGGGGAGTACCAGAAGGACATTGCATTGGTCGTACATACAGCCGCGCAGCCTTCGCACGATTGGGCGGCCAAGGAGCCCTTGACGGATTTTACTGTGAATGCCAACGGTACGCTGATGATGCTTGAGATGACACGGCGTTTTTGTCCCGAGGCCGTTTTTATTTTTACCTCGACCAACAAAGTGTACGGCGATGCGCCCAATGCCCTGCCTTTGGTGGAGCAGGAGCTACGCTGGGAATTGGATACCTCCCACCCGTATGCCCAACACGGGATCGATGAGCATTTCAGCATTGACCAGAGCAAGCACAGCCTTTTTGGCGCCTCCAAGGTCGCGGCCGATATCTTGGTTCAGGAGTATGGCCGCTATTTTGGTATGAAGACGGCCTGTTTCCGCGGCGGTTGCTTGACCGGTCCCGGTCATTCCGGGACCCAGTTGCATGGATTCTTATCCTACCTCATGAAGTGTGCTGTGACCGGGACCCCGTATACCGTGTTTGGCTACAAAGGCAAACAGGTGCGGGATAACATTCACAGCTTTGATTTGGTGAATATGTTCTGGAACTTTTTTCAAAATCCCCGTTCCGGCGAAGTGTACAACGCCGGGGGCGGT
This sequence comes from uncultured bacterium, assembly GCA_964604705.1. Lineage (GTDB taxonomy): Bacteria > Oederibacteriota > JAAXVQ01 > JAAXVQ01 > JAAXVQ01 > JAAXVQ01. The sequence goes on along the minus strand of CAZSAP010000003.1, from coordinate 16,068 downwards.
CGGCATTCCAACTGTTCCATGTTGGAAGCCATTCAGATGTGCGAACGTCTTGCAGGAAAAAAGCTGAACTGGACCTATCAAGAAACCAACCGAATTGGCGATCATATATGGTGGATCAGTGATGTGCGTAAATTCCAGGCGCATTACCCCGGATGGACGTACCGTTACGACATTCAGGCGCTTATGCAGGATATTTACCGGGGTGTGGTGGGAAAATAAGCCGCGGTTTCAAATGTTCGTGCAGACGTGAGTGGTTGTTGTCGAAATGTTGGTTCGGTTGGAGTGTTCTATGGTGCTGAAAGAATTTATGCCGGACAATGCACTCGAACTCTTAAATGAACTTTTTGATGGCGTCTATATTGTTAATCGCGAGCGAAAAATTGTTTTTTGGAACCGCGGCGCTGAACTCATTTCCGGATACACGCGCTCCCGCATGGAAGGGATTTTCTGCCACGAAGGTCCACTGCAACATGAAGATGCGGCCGGTTGTCGGCTCTGTCATCAGAACTGTCCGGCCCAGCGGGCCATGGACGAAGGTGTCCCGGTCAAGGATGTGGTCTACCTGCATCATGCCGATGGCTCGCTGGTTCCCGTTGAAACGCATGTACGTCCTGTGCGCGACACTTCCGGCAAGATCGCATTTGCCATCGAAGTTTTTCGGGATGTCAGCTATTGGAAGCGCATGGAAGATGTCTCGCTTGAAAAAGATCGCCTGATGGGTATTTTAGCCCACGATATACGCAACCCGCTTACCGTCATTCAAACCTACGGCATTCTTTTGCAGAATCATTCCGATCCTACTGTTAGAGAATTTGTTGAGCCCATTCTCCGCAAAGCCAAGTTGGCCTCCGCCTTGGTGAACGATCTGTTGGATGCCCAGGCCATTGAGCACGGCACGGTGAATCTAAAGCTTGAAGAGGTCATGCTTGAATCGGTGTTACGGGAATCGATCGCAAATTTCTCCGGACCGGCTAAAGAAAAGCACATTGAGGTTCATTTGCTGGTCGAAACACCGAATGTGCAGATCGTGTCCGATGCGTTTCGTCTGGAAGAGATCTTTAACAACCTCATCAGCAATGCCATCCACTATTCTCCGCGCGAAACCATGATCATGTTGACCTTACGTACCGATACCGAGGCGGTCGAAGTGTCCATTCGCGATCAAGGGTTGGGTATTTCGGCAGAGGATCAGGAGAAATTATTTAAAGTGTTTGGCAAGACCTCCAATCAGACCACCGGAGGTGAGAAATCACATGGGTTGGGATTGTACATTGTGAAAAAAATCATGGATCTGTTTGCAGGGCAGATCAAGGTCGTAAGCGAACCAGGGAAGGGAACGAACTTTGTGCTGCGGTTTCCCTTTAAAGGGTGCATGTTGGGGCAATAGCCATCCCAATCGGAAGTACGGTCACACCAGAGGACGTTTGGCAAACCCGTTCCAAACCAATTGGGCCAGACGTCGGATCCAGGTTTCGAGATCATCCGGAATGGTCAGACATATGTTTTGGTCAATCAGCATGGTGGAAAGTCCGTGAATAAAGGCAAACGCCGCCGTGGCCACATCGTTGGTGTCCGATTCCACAATCAATCCCTCTTTTTGAGCCGCCTCAATGAGGTTGAAAAATTGGCACTCGGTGGCATCGTGGATTTTTTTTAATTCGGGTGAGTTTTCCGTGTGGGCCAAATGCATAAGCTTGGCATGTTCGGGATTTTCCAAAGCGTAACGGATGTAGGCCACCGCACAGGCCAATAATTGCTCGGTGAGGTTTCCGGGATGTGCTGCCACCGCCTCAGAGAGATGGCGATTGAGGGATTCAAAACCTTGGACCAGGACGGCGGTGAGCAAGGCTTCTTTGGTCGGAAAATGCCGGTAGGGTGCTGCAGCGCTGACTCCGGAAAGTTTGGCCGCGGCGCGAATACTTAATCCTTCCACCCCGTTTTTAGCTAAAATTTTAAGCGCCGATTGAATCAGGCTTTGGCGCAAATCACCATGGTGATAGCGCTTGGCCGTCTTGCTGGATGCTCGCATGCCTGCTCCTTAAAAAGCTTCAATAAAAAGACGAACCATGGTTAACCGAGTGCGTCCTTTCGTCGAAACTAACCCTGATACGGACATAAGTATGGCATACATGAGATGAAAAAACCAGCCAAATGTAATCGCTGATAACATTAATGTTGACAGTGATTACATCGTGTGCTACGGTTAGGTCATCAAGCCGGTCGGTGGGGCTGCAGCGCCACTTACGTTCCGGTGCTTGAAAAGAAATGGAGTGATGCCTTATGTTGCGGAAAATGAGTTTGCTGGGGCTTGGTGTGGGAATCGTGGTTATGGGCGCCTCCGGTGTTTGGGCCCAAACACTGAGTGCCACAGAGTATCTCGCGCAAGTACGTGAACACCATCCGGGCCTGCAAGCGGCCCAGGCGGCGGCGCAAAGCGCGGAGCGTCTGTTGGGTGAATCCAAGCTGTTGACCACACCGTATGCGTTTGCCGAAGGGCAGAAGGCGTACGATCATAGCGAAAGTTTGCAGCCCCTTATGTACGGGGAGGCCCGTTGGCAAAATCAGCTTACCTTGGGTGTGGAAGAACAAACACTTGTGGGAACGCGGTACCGTGTGTTTCATCAAACAGTGTTTACTGGGCTTGAAGGCGCGGATCTTAACTATGTGGGGCTGGATCAGTATTATACGTGTCGTACAGGTTTGGAAGTGGTTCAGGATTTGTGGCAGAACGCATGGGGGAAAAATGTACGTTCGATGTCACAAGCCCTTGAAGCCAAACATCAGGGAGATTTATGGGAACGACGGTATCAGATACGTCAAATTGAAATCGAGGCCGAGATTCTTTACGGTCGCTTGGTATTGGCCAAGGACGTGGTCCGGATTCAGGAGGAATTGTTGGCACGGGCCGAACGCCTAACGGCCTGGGTGCGCGAGCGTGTGGCCATGAAACTTCAGGATCGTTCGGATCTTATGCAGGCCCAATCGCAAGTGGAAGCGCGGAAATTGGAGCTTTCCGGAGCTCAGGATCAGGCTCGCATGGCGGCTCAGGTGTTTAATCAATTGCGGGGACAAACCAACGAGGATGTACCCGAGGACTTGACGCTGGTGACCATTGATGCGAGCGTGTTTCCGAATTTAGCGGAGGCTCCGCCGGCCACGCGCTTGGATGTACGCGCTCAGGAGTACCTACTCCGTGCGGCCCAAGCCCAGGCCGAGCGGCAGCAAGATACGCTTCGCCCCGAGGTTCAGGCCCGCGCGGCCCTCTATGTGAACGGGTTGGATAAGGATTGGTCACCTGCGTTTTCCGAAGCGCAACACTGGGAAGACCGCGGGTACATGATCGGGCTTAATGTTCGAGTACCTCTCGACTGGTTTACCCGTAGCGAGCTTGAAACTGGGTATGCGCAAGAAGTCAAAGCGGCGGAATACATGCTTGCGCAGCGAAGATTGGAAGCCGAGAGCGAATGGCGCTCGCTCCGCCGTCGGTTGCAGGATTACCAGAGTCGGTGGAACATTGCGCTCGCGTTGGAAACGTTGCAAAAGGAAAAAGCCGATTACGAGCGGCAGCGCTTGCGCCGGGGAAACAGCCTTACGTTTCAGGTTTTGCAGTTTGAACAAGAATGGGGGCAAAGCCAACTGGCTCGCGTGCAGGTGGAAGATGCCATTCGGGAATTGTTGTTGCGCGTAAAACTATATCAGGAGTTTAAGCCATGAATATCGCCGAACTGTCCATACGCCGTCCGGTATTGATCGTGTGTTTGGTCTTAATGATGTTGGCCGTGGGCTTGCTCTCACTATGGCGCATGCCCGTGGATCAGTTTCCCGAAGTGAAAATGCCCTACATTTCCATTGAGGTGGTTTATCCTGGGGCAGGCCCGGAAGAAATGGCCAATTTGATTTCCAAGCCCTTGGAAGAAGAATTGCGGACCATTGGCGGAGCCAAAAATGTAATGTGCTACAACTACGAGAGTGCGACATTCTCGTGGGTGGAATTTGCCTTGGAAACCGATCCGGATTATGCCGAACAACAGGTGCGGGCCAAAGTCGCCCTGGCCAAATCGCGCATGCCCAAGGAGGTGGAGGACCCCCTCATCCAGCGGTTTGATCTCTCGGATCAGCCCGTGGTGACACTGGCCTTGGAAGGTCCGCAAAGCCGATACGCGCTTTTTGAATTGGCCGACCGCACCTTGCGTCCGCGATTTGAACAGATCTCCAAAGTGAGCCAGGTCAAAATTTACGGTGGCTCGAAACGTGAGATTCAAGTTCAGCTGGACCGCAAGAAACTGACCGAATACGAGGTGTCGGTCAGTCAAGTGGGGCAGGCCCTGGAGATGGGCGGAAGCAATATTCCGCTCGGCAAACGTCCGCATCCGGCCATGCCGGGGAAGGAAATGATCTATCGCTCGTTGGGGGAGTTCGACAGCTTGCAAAAAATCAAGGATGTGGTGGTTAAATATTTTGGGAACGATTACCCCACGCGTATCGGGGATTTAGGGCGAGTGGTGGATACGCACGAAGATGACATCAGTCGGTCCTATGTAAACGGGCATGCGGCCGTGGTTATGGATATTTACCGGCAGAGCGGGGCCAACACCGTGGAAGTAGCGGACCGCGTGCAGAAAAAAATCAAGGTTCTGCGCGCCGAGTTGAAGCAAAAGTATCCCGAACTCACGTTGGTGGTGGTGCGCGACGGAGCCAAGAGCATACGCGCCAATATTTTGGACGTGGGCGAATCGATCGGCATTGGAATTGTGTTGACCGTATTGGTTGTGTTCTTTTTTTTGGGAAGCGTGCGCTCAACGCTGATTACCGGAATCGCCTTGCCCAATTCGCTTATTGGTGCGTTTGTTCTTATTGCCGCGGCAGGATTTTCGGTGAACACCTTGACGTTGCTGGCCTTGAGTCTGGCCGTGGGTTTGCTCATCGACGACGCCATTGTGGTGCGTGAAAATATTTTTCGACACCTGGAGTTAGGCAAAGACCCGCACCGGGCGGCGGTGGAAGGCACTCAAGAAGTAATGCTCGCGGTCATTGCCACGACGCTGGCTGTGATTGCGGTTTTTGGCCCCATTGCATTTGTCGGAGGCATCACGGGTAAGTTCTTGCGTGAATTTGGCTTGAGTGTTTGCTTTGTGATGGCGATCAGCTTATTTGATGCGTTGACCGTAGGTCCGATGCTTTCCGCTAGGTTTGCCAAAAAGCAAGAAAGTCGTGGGTTTATCGCACGCGCATGGACCTGGCTCATGCATCCGTTGGTATCGGGCTTTGATCGCTTCCAAAACTGGTTGGAACACCTCTACGGTGGGTTGGCGGCATGGACCATACGTCATCGTATCTGGGTGTTGGTGGCCAGTGTTGGGTTTGTCGTGGGGAGCTATTATACGCTGCCCTTTATTCCCAAAACCTTTTTGCCGCCCAACGAAAATGGGGAGCTTGAAGTGCGTTTGGAATTGCCGCCGGGAAGCTCACTGGATGCCACGGAAAAGATTGCATTGCGGGTGGAGCAAGACATTCGGCGTCATCCTGAGGTGGCGGTGGCCGCCATGGTGGCCGGAGTGGGCAGTGAATTGACTCGGGCCAAGATTTTCGTTCAGTTGAAACCGGCCAAGGAGCGAAAAAAATCCTGTGCGGAGGTTAAGGATGAGATCCGAAAGGACCTCGAACCGTATAAGGACTATCGCATTCAAGTTACCGATTACGATATCTTGTTTGGTGGTGAGCGACCGTTTGTGGTTAAAGTCTTTTCAACCGATGTCAAAGCTTTAGAAGAAGGCGCAGCCAATGTGCTGGCGGCCATGAAACGACATCCTGGCTTTTTGGAGGCGGACTCCTCGTATCGTTCCGGCAAACCTGAATTGCGCCTAAGATATCGAGAGGAAGAGACCAAACGGCTTGGTGTATCTACACGTTTGGCGGGCGCGGAATTGCGGGCCCAAGTCGAAGGCATCACACCCGTTAAATTTCGCGAGGCTGGTGATGAATGGAATGTCCGCGTGCGGTTGCAGGATGCGGATCGTGAAATGCGTCGAGCGTTTCCGGATATTTTGATTCCCAATCTAAGCCAGCGTTTGGTCGCGCTCTCGTCGGTAGCGACCATGGAGAATGCAGAAGGGCTGAACACGGTCTATCGGCAAAACAGTCAGCGCATGGTATGGCTTTCATCGGACCTGGAAAAAGGTTACGGTGTGGGCGATGTGATGGAGTGGCTGAAAAAAGAAATCGCGGAGAAAAAGCTATTGCCTCCGGGCGTGGATTTTCAGTTTGAAGGGCAAGGTGAGCAGTTTGACGAAATGGCCACCAACATGGGCTTGGCGGCCTTTCTCTCGATCCTCTTTATTTACTTGGTGTTGGCCAGTTTGTATGAATCGTTTATCACGCCCCTGGCGCTGTTGTTGCCATTGCCGCTTGCCGTATCCGGGGCGTTTATTGCCTTATGGCTGGCCAAGGAGTCGCTGAATATTTATTCCGTGATTGCGGTGATCATGCTTTTGGGCATTGCAACGAAAAATTCCATTTTGCTCATTGATTATACCTATCAGCTGATGGACAAAGGCAAGGACCTCGCCGAGGCCTTGATTGAAGCCGGGCGTACTCGGTTGCGCCCGATTCTCATGACGTCCATGGCCTTGGTGGCCGGTACGCTGCCGGTGGCCATTGGTTTGAACGAAGCGTCCAAGCAACGCACGGGCATGGGTTGGGTCATTATTGGCGGTGTGATTAGTTCAACCCTTTTAAGTTTGGTGGTGGTACCGGCGGTGCTGATGATGTTTGGTTCACGCCGGACGAAAGTCGCGGCCCAAGCCGTTGGAACGGTGAAAGGAAGCGGCACAAGCGAGACCAAACCGGTTCAGCTTGAAGCATCAAAGAAAAAAACGTCGCGGCCAAGCAAATCGGAGCGCCGCAAATAGACTCGTCCAGGCAGGAGGGGAGACCTTCCTGCCTGGGAAATTATACGTAACGCACCACCACGAGTTTTCCTTGGGCTTTAAGTTTTTCAGTCAAAAGCGGGATGATCGTCAAGCGGGGAAGCACCCCCATTTGCGTGAAACGAATGTCGTGATGAGCCGGATTGGATGCACGCCCCACCACCCAATTCACCCGGTCGGCAAAACGCAGCAGGGAATACAAAGAGGCCACGCCGCTGGTAGGGTTGGGCAGCTCGACTTCATCCTCATCCAAAAGATTGTACACTTGGTTGAGCGTTACAGCCCCTTCGGTGACCATATCGACTCCTGGAAGCTCGTAGCGCGGTGGCTCGACGTAACCAATCGAGGCCTTTCCCATTTTCAAACTTCGTCCCATCTCACGAGCGGTTAAAGCGGCGGTACTGGTACCACATACGACCTTGATGCCATACGCATCTAAAAAGTCGCGCACCACCGCTGCATCGTGGGATTTATTTTCCGGGGGGCCACTTAAAACGGTTACCACCTGCCCGGTGCGGGCATACAATCGAACCACACTGGCGTCATCGTGCTGGGTCGAGCCATCCAGACGCCAGGCTTGTTCCAAAATACGCGTGGCCAATTCGAGTACCGAGATCTTGGTTTGGAAACAGCGGTTGATGTAACGTACCACACCGGTTTCTCCCCACCCCGCGGGCATGCGTCCACCCAGTCCCGCCTGGGTAATGCCATCGCTCATGAGGATTAGTGCATCGTTTTTCTTCAAATCAAAGAACGCTTCCGTAAATGGTTCTGAGCTTCCGGGACGTTTTTTGGACTCCATGGGAAAGGCGTAGTTGTTGTCGACGACGATGGGCAACGGCATCTCATACGTAAGAGCCGTAGCGTGTCCGTCGTTGAGGATGCGGATAAGTGTGAGGGCTGTATAGGGACCTTGGTTTTTTTTGGCTCGTTCTGAATCCGCAACCACGGAGGTGAAGGCCTCACGTAAGGGAACGTCCTCGCGCAGCAGTGTGAGCAATCGTTGGGCTGTAAAGGTGGCGGCCAGATTGGCCTTGATGCCCGAACCGACGCCGTCGGCGAGAATGACCAGAGTCGCCGCTTGGTTGCGCTCCCAGAGCACGACATCGCCGCACGGTTGACCGCTTTTTTTGGCCTGTTGTTGTATGTCCAACTCAATATGCATATAGGGCATGATGAACCCGTCCTAGTCGCCCGGGCGCGCGGGAGGGGGCGTGGGCGGATCGGCCATGGCGGCTTCGGCCAAGTGTTTAACCAGTTGTTCGGCCTTGGCTGTGTTCTCACCCAGGAAGGCCACCAAATCTTGCGCCATGCGAATCTGATGATCCAAGAGCTCCTGCGATTGACGCAGGGTTTCCTGTTTGAGGGTTTTTAAAACGCGCTCCGTGTCTTCGGCATAGGTCAGGTTAACGTAGATTCCCACATATTGGCGATCATCCTTGAGGGGGTATAAAATCTGATGACAGACCAAATGGTAATTGGGGAAGGTGACACGTCCTTCGATCTTTTCTTGCGTACGGGTGGCCAGTTTTTCAAAGCCCCCTGGGTCCAGCAAATAGGATATGGGTTTGCCCAATACCGCATCCGTGGCCTGGAACATTTGGCGAAACGCCAAATTCATACTGAGGATGTGCAGATGGTCATCCAACGTCACAATTCCGTTGGGCGTGGTTTCGATGACTTTGTCGGTACGCTGTTCAGCCCGCCGGATCATTTGCGGCACACACATTTCCGGTTCTGCCATGTGGTTAAGTACGGCTATGGCTTTGTCGCGGCAGGAGTTGTAGCCGCAAGCTGCGCAATTGAGCTGGTCTTCGGGAGCGGATTTGCCTGTTTGTTCCAACACACGTAAAATATCTTCCTCGGAAAAGGTTGGGGTCATTGGTTTGGCGTGGTAATGGGCTTGGTAAAGACCGTGTGTCAAAGGCAGCGGGGAAGGTGGTTGGGAGGTGGAGGCATAATCCAGCAACCGCTTTTTAAACTCATACACCTGAGGCAACAGTGTGATCCCTGGGCCATTGATGCAGCCTTCACGACAAAAGAGGGGTTCGATGATCCAGGGTTGGGGAGCTTGGGTCAATGTCGTGAGTATGTCTTCGATCATTTCGAAGCCACTGATGGCCACGGTTTGTTTTTCCAAAAGATCGGTATCAAAGCCAGCGGTCTTGGCCAATCCCCCGAGAATGGGAAAATAGCGGGAGTAAGAATTGGATTCAACATCCAAGTGTCCCTCGGGCAATGTTTCTAGGTTGATTGACTCAAGCTGCAGCCAAGCATCCAGTTCAGCAAAGGTGAGGACCGCATCCACGAGCCCGGCGTATTCCGGACGCTCTGCCTCTACTTTTTTGGCCAGGCAGGGCCCGATGAACACGACCGGTGTCTCTGCGCCGTAGCGTTTTTTCATAAGTCGTGCGTGGGCGATCATGGGGGAAACCACCGGTACCAACTGGGGGACCAATTCAGGTTTGTACATTTCGATGTAGTTGACCACCGCAGGACACGCTGAGCAGATCGCAGGTTGTCCCGCATGGGCGAGGATTGATTCAGCGGTTTCGTGGGCCGTAATTTCAGCACCGAGTGCCGTTTCTTCGATATAGGCAAACCCTAAGTGACGCAGCGCCGAGAGCATTTGTCCGCGTTGGGCGGAGGGGTACACCGAGGCATACGAAGGCGCCAAGCTTACAGCCACCTGAGTATGGTTTGAAAGCAAGTATTGGACACGATCGAGATCGGAACGGAACACCTTGGCTTGTTGCGGACATTCGCGCCGACAGGTTCCGCAGGCCAAGCAGAGACTGGCTTCGACGTGCGCCTGCCCATTCTCGATGCGGATGGCCTTGACCGGACACATGCGAAGACAGCGGTAACAATTGCGGCAACGGGCCGGATTGGTGAAGATGACTCTGGAATCGGTTTGCGGTGCCATGACGAATGCACCTCTTTCTGAGGTCTCCCTCGTTCACACCGGGAGGATTAAAGTCCGGAGGGAGGGATTCTCCCTCCGGAGCGGAACGTTGGCGGATTAAGCGTGTGTCTCGTTGAGGTCGGTCAGATGGTCTTGGATCTTGGCACTTACTTCTTCCACCGTAGCCTGAGTAATGACATCTTGGTTGACTCGGACTGTAGGACCTTGCGAGCATTGCTCGAAACAGAAGGACGCTTCAACTTCGACCAACGAATGCCAGTGGTTTTCTTCCACCACCCGAATGAGCTGATGAAGCAATTCCTGGGCCCCGCGCAGGTAGCAGCTGGTTCCTACGCAGACGCTCACCTTAAGTTTTTGCGTGGTTCCCGGAGTAACAATGGAGAGCTCCTCACCCTCCATGCGACGGCGGTTACGGTAATGCGTGTGCAGCAGGTGATGGGCATGCTCGGAGCCAATGCCCTCCAGATCGGTTTTGTAAAGCTCCTGAATGTAGGGGTTGTCCTGCGACTTTTTCAAGGGCAGGGTTTTGTCGTCCTCATAAAGCCCTTTGCGTCGCTGGGTACGGCAGCCACGTGAAATGTTGACCGGCTGTCCACCTCCACCAATGCAGCCACCGGGACAGGCCATGACCTCGATCAGATCGTAGTGGGCTTTTCCGTCACGAACCGCTTGGAGCACTTGACGCGCGTTTTTCAAACCATTCACAACCGCCAAACGTACCTCTTTGCCATTGAGCGTGAGCATGGCTTCGCGGATGCCGTCGGTTCCGCGGACCGCTTGAAATTCGTACGGATCCATTTTCTGGCCTGTCACGACCTCACCCACATAACGCAAGACCGCTTCACTCACGCCACCGGAGTTTCCAAAGATAACGCCAGCGCCGGATTTGATGCCGAACGGTTGATCAAAGGAGGCTGGTTCCAGTTGCTTATATCGCAAACCGGCTTCTTCAATCATGCTGGAGAGTTCTTGCGTGGTGAGCACGAAGTCAACTTCGGCCTTGCCGTCAGGTCGGAATTCTTCACGCCGGGCTTCAAACTTTTTGGCCGTGCACGGCATGATGGAAACGACGATAAGTTCCTTAGCGCTGAGGCCGAGCTTCTCGGGAAGCACGGCTTTGGCCAAGCTGCCAAACATTTGTTGCGGTGATTTGCAACTGGATAGGTTGGGCATGAATTCCGGGTAGTATTGTTCGACAAATTTGACCCAGGCCGGACAGCAGGACGTCAGCAGAGGCATGGGGGCGTCGCTGCCCAGGCGGTTTAAAAATTCATGAGACTCTTCCATGACCGTCAAATCGGCGGTGAAGGACGTGTCGTAAACATGATCAAAGCCCAAGCGTTTCAATGCGGCAACCATGAGTCCGGAGGTGTTGGCACCCGGTTCGAAACCAAAGGCCTCGCCCAAAGCCACCCGCACGGCCGGAGCTATTTGCGCCACAACAACCTTATTAGGGTCATGGATGGCGGCCCAAACATCGGCGATTTCCGATTTCGGCGTCAGGGCACCGGTGGGGCAGACACGCGCGCATTGTCCGCAATAGACGCATTCCACACTTTCGAGATCTTTGCCAAACGAGGGCAAGACCGAAACTTTGGACCCGCGATACGCAAAGTCAATGGCGCCGACACCCTGGATTTCGGAGCACACACGGACACAGTCACCGCAAAGCACACACTTGTTCGGGGAACGTACCAAGGAATGGGTGGATTCGTCAATGGGTTCGGTTTTTTGCGTTTGTTGAAAGCGCACTTTGGTCACACCCAACTTGCGAGCAAGACTCTGAAGCTGGCAGTTGGCACTCTTGGAGCATGTGGGACAATTGTTTTCGTGATTGGCCAAAAGCAGTTCCACGATTAATTTGCGGATCTCGCGGATCTCCGGAGTATGCGTTTGGATTTTCATGCCGTTTTCCGCCGGGGTGGAACACGCAGGCAAGGTGCCGCGTCCTTCAACTTCGACCAGGCAGAGCCGACAGGCCCCATAGATCGAGAGTTCGGAGTGATAGCAAAACGTAGGCAATTCAACCTTGGCTTTGCGGATCACTTCGAGCAGATTGCGTTCGCCGTCCACGGGGATGGTTTGTCCATTAATGTTAACTGTTATGGTGGATGCTGTTTTCATGATTTAAACTCCCTTCACCGCTTGAAATTTACAAGCCACTGCGCACGCCCCGCATTTGATGCAGAGATCTTCCAAGATGCGGTGAGCGGTTTTGACCGCACCTTCAATGGCGTTGACCGGACACTTGCGCTTGCACAAACCGCAGCCCTTGCACAACACCTCGTCAATCTCGGGTTTGGCCAATGCTTTGCACTCGTGGGTGGGGCAATATTTATGCTGGACGTGGGCCTCGTACTCTTTGGCAAAATGTTTCAAAGTGGAGAGCACGGGATTCGGGGCAGTCTTACCGAGTCCGCAGAGCGATCCTTTTTGAATGGCCGACGAAAGCGTGCGCATAAGGGCGATCGTGTCCTGGGTGGCGCGTCCTTCGGATACGTCGGCCAAGAGCGCGAGCAACTGCTTGGTGCCTTCCCGACAAAGCACACACTTGCCGCAGGATTCGTTTTGTGTGAACTGCATGAAAAAATGCGAAATTTTGACCATGCAGGTATCTTGATTCATAACCACCAAACCACCTGAACCGATCATCGCACCTACGGACTTAAGCGAATCAAAATCCAGCGGCAGGTCCAGATGATCTTTGGTTAAGCACCCGCCGGAAGGGCCTCCGATTTGCACGGCTTTAAAATTTTCCAAGGCAACATTGCCAGCTTCATCCAGGACACCGCCGCCAATGTCTTCAATGATCTCACGCAGCTTGGTGCCGAAGGGGACTTCAATAAGTCCGGTATTCACCACATGCCCCGTAAGGGCAAAGGTTTTGGTTCCCGGGGAAGAGGGGGTTCCGATTTGCTTGAACGCTTCAACCCCCATGTTTAGGATCAAAGGGACTGTGGCCAAGGTTTCGACGTTGTTAATCACCGTAGGTTTGCCATAGAGTCCGCTGACGGCTGGGAACGGCGGCTTGGGCGAGGGCATTCCACGCTTACCTTCAATACTCGCCATGAGTGCTGTTTCTTCACCGCAGACAAAGGCGCCCGCGCCCTCCATAACATGCAAGCGCATGGAGTGTTCGGAGCCAAACAGTTTGTCACCCAATAATCCATTGGCCTCGGCATCGGCCACGGCTTGACGCATACGGCGTACGGCCAAAGGATACTCGGCGCGTACGTAAACATAACCTTCATCGGCACCAATCGCGCGACCGGCAATGATCATGCCTTCAATAACGCTATGCGGATTGCCTTCCATAACACTGCGGTCCATAAAGGCCCCGGGATCACCCTCGTCCCCGTTGCAGATGACGTACTTCTTTTTCTTGGTTTGCACCCGAGTGAGGTCCCATTTTTTTCCGGTGGGGAAGCCACCTCCGCCGCGTCCGCGCAATCCAGCTTGTAAAATGTTCTGACAAACCTCTTCGGGAGTCATGTCGAGGCAAGCGCGTCGTGCTGCTTTATACCCGTCGCGGGCAATGTATTCGCGGATGTCTTCAGGATTGAGTTTTCCGCATTCTTTCAAGACGAAACGAAATTGTTTCTGATAAAAGGGAATGTCGGCCACACCGGCACAGGGTTTATGGTTTTTTCGGTCCACATAAAGCAGGCGTTCAATGATTTCGCCCTGAACCAGCGTGCGGGTTACACATTCTTCAACGTCCGACTCTTTCACCTTGGTGTACAACCAACCCTCGGGCAAAATGGTGACCAAAGGTCCCATTTGGCAAAAGCCCTGACATCCGCTTTTCGAAAAATAGGTGCTATGGTCGGATTCTTCGCGCAATTCTACCGAGACCTTTAATCCGCGTTCAGCGGCGAGGCGTGTAAAGGCATCAAATACTTTCAATGAGCCATTGGCCACACAACCGGTTCCTGCGCAAATAATAACTCGTCGTGTCAGTGTGCGTTCCTGGTTCAAAAACGATTTCGCGGTATCATCGAGCTGGATAGGTTCTGGATTAAGCAAAGTATTAGTGGTCATGATGTTCATCCTTCTTTCGTATATCTTCAATCACAGCTTTCACTTTATCAGGGGTCATTTCACCGTAAACCGATTCATTCACCACAACCACCGGTGCAATGCCACAAGCACCCAGACAGGAAACGGTCTCCAGCGTAAATAGCATATCCGGTGTGGTCGTTTGTTCACCTGTAAGTCCAAGCGAAGCGCGTAAAGCATCTAACAGCGTTGTAGATTTTTTCACATGGCAAGCGGTACCGTCGCAAATTTTAACCACATACTTGCCTTTGGGCTGCAGGGCAAAGTGGGAATAAAAGGTGGCCACGCCAAACACGCGTGCCGGCGAGATGTTGAGCGAGGTTGCGATAAAGTGAAGCACTTCCTCCGGCAAATAACGGTATTCCTCTTGCGTGGCTTGCAAGATAGGAATCAGCTTACCGGGGTGTCGTCCGTATTGATCGAGAATACGACAGACTTTTTCAAACTTTCGAGCAGGTGCTAACGATGAAAGTGGGGCATGCATAATACCATTCCTCCAATTCTTTACGGCTTGGCTTGAAGTTGCGCCGTTAATAGCTGTTTGGACAAGACCGCTAAACTCGCAGCCAAATTTTCATGCAAGACAATGACGTCTTTTGGAACATGTAATTTATTCGGGGAGAAACTCCAGATGGCTTTGATGCCGTTGGCCACCATGAGGTCGGCCGCGGATTGAGACGCCTCTTCTGGAACTGTGAGAATGCCAATTTGGACATTCATACGTTTTACCAAATTCGGGAGTTTGCCCAAGGGAAAGATTTTTTTTCCATTAATAACCCATTGATGTTTTTTAGGATCTGTATCAAAAGCCATGAGAATGTTCAATCCACATGCTTGAAATCCCGGAAATCCCAACAATGCGGCACCTAGATTTCCTACGCCTACCAATATAGCGTCGGTTACATTGTTCCACCCAAGAGCATCTTCAATACTCGTAATAAGCTCTTTAATGTCGTATCCAATTTTGGGTTTTCCGACAATACCTGTGAAGGCCAGATCTTTTCGGATTTGAATCGATTGCCAGGTGAGTTCCTCTGCGAGCTGAGTACCGGAAACAGTATCCACATTTTTATCTAAAAGTTTTTTAAGGTAGGCATGGTATACCGGTAAACGCCGTAAGGTTGGTTCGGGAATTCCCTGCAATCCGCGCTTCTCGTCCATGAAGGCCTCCGCGATATAAATATATCGATAAAGAATTATCGATATATTTATATCGATAAAGAAAGTACAAATCAAGTAGAAAAAATAAAAAAAATATTTCGCTTATAAAACAATGGTTTTTGGGAATGGGTACGGAAGCAGTGGGTGCTTGAGGTGGCCTGGCAGTTGCGCCCACTGCTTCCGCGGCTTTTCCTCGAGGAGGGGGTTCGAGGAAAAACGTAAATCAAAATGAAGCAACCAAATCAATTTGTTGAATGGATCTGACCTGGCCAACGTCCCGCATAAACATGGCTATATTTTTTACAGTCCTTAAAAGGCTATGTAAGGCATCAAAAAAATAAAAGGCTTGAAACAAGCGGAAGCCATTACCAGTTTGGGAAAAGTCATTTAAATGTAACGTGGTTTTTGTACTTTGCGTAAAGTTTACTGGATTTTCAATAATTGATTTTTTTTTGTGAGAGGTGAGAGCGTTTTTGAGTGCAAATACTATATAAACATGATTATTTAATTCGATAATTCTAAAAAAGCCAACTGGTTTATCAATGTTTTTGGTTTTTTTCTTGTTAATTTGTTTAATATAGTCAAAAAAAGTCGATTTGTTTTGTTCAATGCAAGTTCGCAAATCTAGTAATTTGAAAAAAAGTCTTGAAATAATCATTTATATGCATCCTTGCAAAACACAATGGTTATCAAACCAATCCTTGGTTTGATATACAGGCATTCGAGACAATGTTGGGAAAACTTAAATTTTTTAATGTCTATTTTAAAAATTAGTTTAGAATTTATAATATATGAAGTTTCAATATTTTTGCTTTAGGTGCAAAAAAATATAAAAAAAACTCAAAGCGATTTGAAAATGGATAAACTGGGTGCTATACTTAAATTTGAAAAATAGGGAAAAGTGCCTAATTTAAATTCGTCTAGAAGACGAGGTGAATATTATGAAATCATTACGAGCATACCAAAAGGAGTTCGCACCCATGGGGAAAAGAATCA
>CAZSAP010000002.1:0-322500 GCA_964604705.1 uncultured bacterium | reverse complement strand
CCATAACCTTGAGTATCGTCACGGCCGCCTTGGGTGGCTGGGCTTCGGGTATTGGCAATATTGCTGCGGCCGCAGGCTCGGCTACGGCAAATTTAGTTGCACAGGCCGCGACCGTAAGTGTGCAAGCGTTGGTGGCATGCGTGAAGCTGCTTACCAATCCTACGGTTATCGCCGCGATTATCAAAGCCGTCATCGTGGCCTCGGTTATGGCGTATGTCACCCAAAATTTTGCGGAACAGCTTGGTCCGGTCGGCATGTTGTTTGTGAGCATGGCCACCTCGATTGTGGCCAGTGGCTTGGCCAATGTATTAACCGATATGATCAAAGGTGGTTCGGTTACTGGCGGATTCTTAAAGGGCATGATGGATGAGATGAAAAAGCTGATTGGCGTGGGGGCCAATGGAAAGTTTGGCGACGCGCTAAAGACCTGGTCGACCTTGGCTTCGCCGTTGGTGGTGCAAACCGGTGCGCTGGTCATACAGTTGGTAGTTGCCGAGATTTGTTACAGCAAGGGTATGAATTATGCGGATCGCACGGTGGTCAGCAGCTTGGTGGGCGCGGCAGTGATGGGAGCTGTGGCGACAACCGGGCATTTGGCCAGTGGCGTAAGTATCGGTGAAGCGTTTGTGGGCGGGAAAAATGTAGGCAATACACTTGGGCAGCAATTGTTGCAAACTGCAGCCTCGACCATGTACAGTTCTTATGTCGCGCCGGTTTTGCAGGAAAACGATAAAAAAGCAGGATTTGAGGAAGGCCAGACCAAAATTACCGTTCAGTTGTTTCAAACCAGTGCGGGATCGTTTGCGTCAGGCTTATCCACACTTATGATTGGCGATTTTGGGAATTCTGTGTTGGGTCAGGTGGGGAAAAATATTGGAGATATGGCCGAAGGACGAGGGGGATCGAACAACGTTAATTATATGGCGGCCCAATCCCAGGTTCCCGGTCCTGGAGAAGGAGCGGTGGCGGATCCCAGTGCACAGACCTTGTCTAAACAGGCCAGCGCGGATAATCCCATGGGAGACGGCAACTCAACCAAGCCCAATGAAACAACCAAACCCACAAACAGCGACACATCAACGGTAAAGCCTGCGGCAAGTTCAGATAATACTCCGCGATCGGATAGCAATTCAGGGGCAGTCAATCAACCCACAGAAGATCCAAAATCCGGAAGTACGGCTTCCGGTGGGGGCGCTACGTCCGATAGCAAGCCGTCGCAATCTTCGTCGAAGACACCTCCGCCCGATGCCCAAAAGCCGAAGCCGGATCAGAATCAACAGAACAACGCGCAAAATAGCCCGCAGGTTAAGAACCCTGATGTGACGAATCCAGATGCACCTGTGCCGGATACAAAGTCAACATTGCCGCAACCGGACAAGAAGGAAAGCCAAGAGCCCAGCTTGGATTCACCCAAAACGGACCGCAGCAACCCGACAAGCGATCCGGCACCCGATCCAAATCCGAAGACCAAACTTGATCAACCAACGGAAAAGCCGAAAGACTTAAATGCCAAGATCGAGCGCCAGGGTGACGCTACGCCCAAAGGTGGAGATGCCAAGAAAGATGCGGCAACGGATGCTGGCGGTGAAGATACCAATAATCCGAACAAGGTTGCCGATGAGGTTGCGCGTAGCATCACGCAGGGGCAAATGGCCGATGCGTATATGCCGCAAGACCCCGGACAGATAAAATCCGGAGACCCAGTGAACACTTCGGATTCCAAGAAGATGGGGGCGCTTGCGCCGGGAATAAAAGCACAAATTGATCAAATGCGCGCTGAAGCCGGACCCAATTTAAGAAAGGATTTCGATTTCCAGGTCACTCAGTTTCAGAATAAAGCGGGGCAAAATGTAACCATGGTTACGGCGCGCGGCGCCGACGGCACAGTGATTACAAGCTCGCAAGTGGCGGTTGGGGATTCCAAAGTCACGACCATCTTCTCGCAAAGAACCGTTGGCGAGGGTGCGGGTGCCATTTCGGAAGTAAATGTGAAAGTGTTCAATGGAAAAGGCAATTCTGTCCAGGACTTGAAGTTCAAGAGCAGCTACACGCCGGAAAGCGGCACGGCTGGGTTGGATGGAAATGCGGGAACGGGAACGAAAGTTGGCAAAGCAAGTACAGGAGGGGAGAGCAGCGGACCCGAACGCTTAAACGGCAAGCCGCTGCCCAAGGTCAATCCCCAGATGCTCAAGGAACTTATGGCAGGAGCCGTGCCAATTAAAGGCGTGACTGTGCCCAATGTAATGTCGGCCAATGCCTCGGGAAATAACGGCGCAGGCGGCGCGGGTGGCAATGGAAAAGTAATTCCTGAAGTATCGAGCGTTCGTTCAGAGTTACAAGAAACGCTTTGGGGCGAGAAGATCATGGGTAAGGTGACCATGGATGTAGGCGGAAAACCGGTTACAGCCAAGTATACCTTTGATCCGAATCCGGAGCACCCATCCACAACCATGCAAATGGATGTACAGGGCAGTGATGGCAATTATTATAAAATTGAAGTCGATGGCACAGGCCATGTTACCAAGATGGTGGGGCAATATGTATCCGTGGGTGGTTTGATTGAGAATTTTGGGTCGAGCGCACGTCCTACCGCGTTTGTTTCAGCGGACGATCCTACCCATGCTAAGGCCATTGGGATTGATGGCGGTGTTGAACGTGTATACACCCGTCAGGCCAACGGCGATTGGAAGTTGAGCCAGGACGCATTCCGGGTTACGGAAAACGGAACCACGTTGAAAGCTCTTTTGGATGTCAATGAAGCTAAGACCATGAGCGGTGCCGAGCGTGACGCGCGGGTCAAGGCCGAGCAGACCCCTGAGACTCTGGCTCAGAATCCTTCGATCATGTCGAAGGCGGGCCAACAAATTGGCGCCAGTCCGTTGACCAGTGCAGGGCAGCAAATGATCGCCTCTTGGCTGAAAGGTGCGGAAGGGCAGAAATTCTTACAGCAGGCTTCGGCCGAGCTTATTGGATCGGCCATCACAACTTCCACCACGTTGGTCAAGCAGGCCGGCGCCGACCCTGTGAAGTATCGTTCGGCCATGACTACGCTGGCTACGGCGGAATACAACAAGCTGCAACTGAATCCGTCTACCGGCCAAAACCTCACAGCGGCAAACGAGTTTGTTTCACACGCCAAGACCAGTGGCAATCCAAGCTTAATGATCAAAGCCGCCGCGGTTCAAGAAGCGCTGGGGCAAAGGCCGCAAGCCATTGAGACGGCAAAAATGGCGCATACAGCCTTGACCGCTCGCACCGATGTGTCTCCGTCCGTCCGTACGGAGGCGGCATTGCAGACCATGGAGATTTTGAGCAAGGGCAAGGAACAAACGTCAACCGAGTATCAACAGGCGAAGACGTATGTGGATGCTCAAATCAAGAGCGGAAACGTAAACTTGGATCAGATGCTCCGGCTCAACAATCTGGGTGAATTCAATCCTGCCGTCACGTCCCGCTTGGAAAGCATTACCTCCATTGTACAAGATAACAAGGTACGCGTCGGTACCGGCGAGCAAGTGAGTCTGGGAACGACCGGTGTCTTGTCACGCGGCGGCAATGGTGAGTTGATGTTGCAGCAGAAATCAGGTGATGCGACGGTCACCATGGGCTTCAAGACCGAGGGCGGCAAGCTGGTTGTGAGTACAGTGTCCGTGCAAGACAACCAAGGTTTGCGCCAGACGTTTTCACGAAACGATCAGGGTGTCATGGTGATGGATCAAAACCGTGAGCTCCTGGAAGTGGTGATGCCCGACGGGCAAAAAGGCTTGCGCAATGTTATGGTGGTACAAGGGCAGACACCGACCGACGGCAAGATTGGAGCGGTTGCGGTCATCGACGGCAAAATTTACACCATGGTGATAGACCCCAATACGCATAAGGCTGTGGCCAAGGACGCCTCAACACTGGCGTCGGGACCTTCCTTGGATGTGATCAATGCGCAAGGTTCATTGGTGGTCAAAGGCAATATGGTGTTGCGTGTGAACCCCGACGGGTCAACCACCGCATTGACCAAGTTGGATGTAACCAAAGTTGGATCAACCTTGGAACAGGCATTTATTTCTCAGTTGAAGATGAGCCCCGAGTTGGCAGCCCAACAGGTGGCGTTGCTCATGAAGGGTTTGAATCTAAATCCGAACTCACAAGTCTACATTGTTGGCACGACCCTGTTTATCGGGACGCCTGCGGAATTTCAAGCCGGTTCGTACAAGACGGCAGGTGTGAATACGTTTGCCGATGGCAAGGTTGCGCCTACGTCGTATATCGCCGAATACAAAGATGGCGCTCTGGTTCGAGCACATTTAGGGGATGGGCGTACGGTGAATGTAGTAGCGTACGAACAAACCGCCTCGGGACCCCGTCCTTCGGAATACGTGGTGTCGCAGAAATACGCAGGGAATGAATCGTTGGCCTTGTACCGCGACGGGCAGCTGAAGGGATCCGAACTGCGCTTAAAAGACTACGGTGTTCGCCTGCAGTACGATGCCAAAGGCAATTTATATGAGGCGTCCTACCAAGCCATCAAGCTCAACAGCGGTCACGGGTATACGTTTAAAGAGGTGCCTGGCGGGTTTGAACTGACCAACTCGCGCGGCGATACGATGGGATTTACACAAAACGGACGTGCGGTCTTGAAAAGCGAAGGTGGCAGCAGCAACGGTGGGCAGCAACAGGTGGTGGAGTACGATCTACCGCAGACCATGAAACTGACCTTTGGTAAGTACAACGACACCAAGGGCGAGTCGATTACGATCCAGAACATTGAAAAGGTAACGGTCTCCGTCCAGATGGATATGAAGGGCGGGCTGAATCGCGTCGTCACGCGCGGCAACCTGCTCGGACAAGTCCAGATTCAAACCATGGAAGCGTTCACCATGGATCCCAAGAGCAAGACCCAGCAATGGACGCTCCAACAGGTCAAGGGGACATCGGAGGCGTTGGTATCCCACGGGTATGCGGTGCCAGCGTTATTCAGCCTATTGGCTTCTCAAAATGGCAAAGCCCTTGGGATGGGCGAAGTGACGTATCAGCAGCCCAACGGCATGTTCACGGTCAATCCGGAAGGCCGCTTGATCGGGATTTTTAAAACGGCCAGCGCCGGGGACATTACCGTGATTGCCGGATTGAATTCATCAAACACGAAAGTGGAAGTGCAATCCGCAACCGGGAGCGAAGCGGCCCTGAAGTTTGCCCTGGTGGCAACCGATGAACTAAATGCCTCGCACACGCCCATGGACATCAATGGGCACGCGATTAAGTTTGATGCCGAGGGTAAGTACACGGTTGGGTTTAGTCAGGATAACGGCAAAACCACCTACACCTTGATCGGCAAGGTGGAGGGGACCAGCATCACGGTGGTGGCTGGGATGAATGAAGCCAAGACCGGACTCGCGGTCTCGAGTTATGTGGGTTCAGAAGCCGAACTGTTGGCCACAGGCATTGCCACCAGAGAGTTGACGTCCTTGAAGTCTGGCCAAGCCAAAGATTATGAGGGGCGCACAATTCAATACAGCCAAGACGATCGTTACACCATCAGTGTGGGCAAAGGCAGCGACGGAAACCCGTCGTACAACTTGATTGGTTCGATGGATGTTCAGGTAAATCGCAAGGGCCAAACGGTGACCGAGAAGATCACGGTGGTGGCGGGCATCAGCGATGGACAGGCCCAGTTAAGCATTCAAACCGTGATGGGCAGCAAAGAGGCTTTGGCTATTGCTGGGTTTGCGACCAAGGAAATCGCGCGTTTAGCCGAAGGGGATGCCACCATCATTAATGGTCAAACCGTGGTTTATGAATCCGACGGCAAGATGACCGTTTCCATGAGCAAAGACTCCCATGGCGCTTACACGGCAAGCTTGATTGGCACCATTACCACCGATGCTGGAAAAGTTACGATTGTTTCGGGTATGAATGAGAAGAAAACCAATTTGGTGGTAAGTACTGCCATGGGTGATAAAGCCGCGTTGTTGGCAGCAGGTATTGCCAAATCCGAGTTTGACTTGTTGGCCAAGGGCGGAGGCAAGGTTACTGGGAACACAGTTAATTATGAAAACGGGGGACGGTACACGATCAGTCTTTCGTTGGATGCAAAGACATTGGCCTACAACTACAACTTGATTGGTACCATTCGTACCGCCAAGGGCAATTTGACAGTGGTCGCGGGTTTAAATGAGGCGCGCACGGAACTGAACGTGAGCACCATTGTGGGCACTGCAGCGGCCCTAGAGGCCGCTAAGTTGGTTACGGGGAAGCAGTTGAATGCGGCTGGGTCCTTGGTTGGCGGAACCAGCAAGTCGCCGGTTAAAACCGAAGTGAAGTATACCAATGCCGAAGGCAAGTATACCTTAGGCTACAGTGCCAATGGCAAGTATTCCTTGGTGGGAACAGCAACAGTAAGTTTCGTGGATGAACATGGAGTAACCGTCACGGAGGCATTGCGCGTGGTGGCTGGCATGGATGCCCCCAAGGGGAATTTCCGAGTACAGCAAGTGGTGGGTACCGACAACGCGATCAATGCAGCGGGGTTGGCGAACATAAAGACCCAGCTGACCACCCAGGCGACGCAACTGCCGGGAATAGGCGGAAAGAAAGTCGCGATCAATTATCAGAACTCAGACGGCACGTATACCTTGGGCATTGCTGCCAATGGGACCAAGAGTCTGGTCGGCACCATCAGTGTGGAGGTTTTGGTCAAAGGGGTCTTGGTAACGCAGAAGGTCTCAGTGGTAGCCACGCTGGGGGCACATGGATTTGTGGCTTCTCAGATGTCGGGTACGGCTGAGGCGCTTAAGGCGTCGGGTTTAATCAACGTGTATGCCCGTTTGGGAAATGCAGCCACGACCATTGTCGGACAGGATGGAAAGAAGACAAGTGTTTCCTACGGAGATAAGGATGGCGTTTTCAGCATTGGCATCAGCGGTGGCACCTACAGCATGCAAGGTCATGCGACTCTGAAAGGTTCCGACGGCAAATACCATACACTGACCATCAGTGCCCAGACCGGCGCCAAAGGTATGTTTGTAGCCCAACAAGTGCAGGGTGACAAGGAAGCCATGAAGGCGGCCGGCCTTGTGGATGTGGACAAGCAAGTCACTTCGGAAACAACGCGGGTCGCACGGGATGAAGTTTCCTTGTTGGCGACGGGCGTTAAAAAACCAGGCATGTCCTATGCCTATCAGAATCAGAGCCTGATGTCCGAGCCCTTGATGAGCAAGGATGAATCCCTGCGCGTGTCCTATGCCGATCGATATGGAAATTATACGGTTGCCTTGGGAGCGAATGGCAACAATTCTCTCATTGGCAAGATCACCATTGACGATCACGGAGTTACACGTACGATCACCATTGGAGCCACGCTTAATGCCGCGACGAAGACGTTTGTCGCTTCAAGCGCCACAGGGACCAAGGAAGCGTTTAAGGCTGCGGGTCTTATGAATGTGGATACGCAAATCACAGCCAAGACCCTACAGCTTGGGACTGAAGGAACCAACAAGAGTACTTTAAGTAAAGTCCAGTATACCAACGACAAAGGTGAATACACCCTGAGCCTTAGCCCGGACGGACAGCATAAACTCATAGGGTTTGTGGAAGTGGTGACAGGGACCAATCCAACAACAGGAAAAGCGATCACCGAGAAGATTACGGTCATTGCCGGGCGAACCGGCAGCACGGTGTATACACCCGAACAAGTGCGCGGCAGTGCGGCGGCCTTGAAAGCTCAAGGTGTGGCCGATACAAAAGTCATGGAAGCTTCAGCAGGTTCGGTTGTGGGTCTGGACGGCAAACAGACCAAGATCAATTATCAGGATAGCGAAGGGCAATACTTTGCCATCATTGGTGAAAAGGGCAAACTTACATTTGTGGGATCCATTGAAACCGCAGTTGGAAAGATTACCGTATTTTCAGCGGCCAACGATGAGGGCGTATTTATGCCGCAACAGTTTATTGGCTCAGAAAAAGCTTTGATCTCAGCAGGTGTGCTCAAATCCAATATGATTAAAGACGCTGCCACGCAAATAAAGACCAAAGACGGGAAACTGGATGTTAGCTACAGAAATGCAGAAGGCAACCTTACGGTTGTCATGGGTGGAGAAGGACAATTTTCCCTCATGGGATTTGCGGATGTGGTCACCGGGTATACGGCTAAAGGGGCGAAGATTACAGAACGGATTTCAGTGGTCGCGGGACTTAATGAAGGTAAAACGGAATTTGCGGTTCAGCAAGTAAGCGGTTCCAGGAAGGCGTTGATGGCGGCCGGTATTGGTAAGGCTGAATTGACCAAGTTGGCGGAATCGGGTGGGCATAAGGTCAATGACCATCCGGTAGAGTATGAAAAAGACGGCATGTTTACACTCTCTATTAGCATGGATAAGAAGACCAACTTAAATACGGTCAGTCTTATTGGCAACCTCCGAACGCGGGCCGGAGATGTAACCATCATCGCAGGCATGGTGGAAGATAATCTAAAGATGACCACGGCCATGGGTAAGGCGAATGCCTTGAAGGCGGCAGGAATTGCCTATGAGAGCATTGAACGCGCTGAAAAGGGCGTTGGTTCAAAGGTACGGACCGTCGAGGGCACGGTTTCTTATAAGGGTAAAGATGGCACGTATACGGTCAGTATGGGAGAGAACCCAGATACTGGGCGCGCGGTGTATTCTTTAGTGGGCCGGTCCGGCGATGGCAAGGTTACAGTTGTTGCCAATATGGAAGAAGGTGTGTACACGGTATCGCGTACCATGACCTTGTCCAACGGCGAAACCGCCGAAGTCTCCCAAACATTCCAGAAGGAAGGCAGCTCGATCAGCGTAGCAGGCAAGTCCTTCAATATGGAATCGGATGCTACGATTGTCGCAGATGACAAAGGGCACTTGGTCTTGCATGACAGCACGGGTCGCACCGAGTACGTCAATGCACGCGGCGGGAGTGAGAACTCGGTGGGTCAAGATCTTGCCAATGCATGGTATGGGGCCGGTCATTCGATCGTGAAAGCCGTTGATACGTTCTGGGCCAATGTTTCCAATCTGAACAGCATGTGGGGCGATATTTGGCAGTCGGATTTCAACATTGTGGGTAAAGTATTACTTACGGTCGCGTTGCCGTTTGCCTATGTGGGAGAGTTTGTGATTTATGTTGCGAAGTTTGCCGCAGCCATTGTGGTGGGGGCCTTGAGCAATGTTGGAACGTTGCTTGGAAAAGCCGCTGAGCTGTACATTGACTCACAGATACCGGGACAACTGGAGCGCAATTTTGCGGGACAGCCCTCGGCGGGCAAGCAGGCGCTTTCGGATTTCAGGGACGGGGTTGCGTATGTCTTTGCCCCGGTGGATAAGTTCTTCAAATATTGCGGTGACGGATTAAAACTCGCCGGGCGCTGGCTGACCCAGCAGGCACAGAACTCGTTTGATAAGGGCGGAGCTGGCTGGGGAACATTGGGTGTCGTTTGCATGGCCGGTGCGGTATTGCTTAACGCTACGGGAGACAATCTGATGATCATTGTGATCATCGGGCTTTCCTTTATTCCGGGTATTGGTGCCATACTCTCCGGTGTTTTAGGTTCGATCTTATTGGCCAAAGACGCGATCATTAACGGCTTGGGCAACATGTTCCACGCTTTCTTTGTAGAGCCCTTTGTCAAGATTGGCCATGGACTTGAAAAAATGATCGCTGCCAGCATGGGCGAAGTGCGTGCCGGATACACCCGGGTTGAGGCCATGGTTGCGGCCATGACGGAAATCGTCGGCGGTATTGTGGGTGTGGTGTTTGCTTGGCAGATGGTAAAAGGCGCCATTGCCGAAGCCAAAACCTCGGTGGGCGAAGCACTCCTGCACGATACCAAGGTGGAAATACAGAGTCGGTTAAGCAAGGGCGAGATTACCGTAGAACAATTGGCTAACAAAACGCTCCGTGAAGTTGTGAAGGAAATGACGGGCAAGGAAGTGGGCAAGGCTCCTTGGGCCGAGAAGAACTTTGGCGATCTCATGGTCGGCAAAGAGGGCGGACGTATGAGTCTGCGAGAAATGCTGGAGACCTCGTTCGACAGCGGCCGTTCCGGGGCTGAGATGGTGAAGGAGATGTTGACGGGTAAAGAATTCAAAATGAACAATCTGCAGATTGAGATGCCAGCGGCTAAGCCGGGGGTTCTTTCCACCCTAGGAGATATGGTCTTCAAGCGAGAGATGGTGACCAAACCTGGTCCTGTGAAGGGCTTGGCGGAAGTAGTCAAGTCCGGCGAGATGGGACGTGCTTCGCTTACCAGCGCGTCGGTTGGCACCTTCACCCGTACCTTTATGTCCAGTTTTTTAAGGCATCAGTTTGAACAACTTACAGGCATTGGTGTGGCCAAAGCGATTCAACAAAAAATCGCTATGCGTTCTGAAAATATGACATCTAAGATTGAAATGGCTCCACGTCAGAGTGTGGAAGGTCTCACCAAAGGCGTTGGTGTTTTGGAAGCCCGGCTTGTAAAACTTACCGCGGAGATTAGCAAACTAGAGTCACGGATCAGTTCATTGACTGAATCCGGAAAAGCGGCAGAAGGTAAGGGTACAGGAAGCGGAACCGCCACCGAGGGTAAATCATCTTCAGCCTCAACCGGGCGTACGCTGGAACAACGTGTGGGTGACTTAAAGGCCAATCTGGAAAGCAAGATGGCTCAGCGCGAGATGACCGGGAATTTGCTGGAAGCGCGAACTGCGCAACTGGAAGCCGCGAAGACCATGGAAACGAGCAATCCTCGTTCCGCCGAATACCGGCAAGCATCGATTCAGAGCGCTCGGATAGAAAACCTAGCGCGTACCATGGAAGCCAACATCAAGGCTTCGGCCATTGAAAGCAGAGTAAAGGATCTTGGGAAAAACGCACCGGCGGAACGTGCCAAAGCCTCCATGAGCGCTTTGCAAGAACGGATGCAGTCCTTGAAGATGCAGGCCAAGACCCTGGCAGCCAATGCAGATTTAGTTGCAGCCAAAGCCAAAACCGAAGCTCTGGCCAAGGAAAAAGACCTGAGCAAGGCACGTTCAAATGCTACAGAAAAGACATCCTCAACCGAACGCAATTTAGCCAACCGGGAAATGAGCAAAGCCAGGACCGAAGAGCGAGTGGCCCAAGCCAAACGCGAGGTGGCCATGGCCGATGAAGCTATTCCACGCGCTCAAAACGCGCAGGAGTTGATGCAGGCGTTGGCCCAGAAGTCGGGTGCCAGCATGCGGTTGGGTGAAGCCCTACGCGAGGATGCAGCGGCTCAGACCAAGCTGGAAGAAGCCATGGCCAAAGATGCAGATGTGAAAATCAAAGATATGACCCAGAAAGTTAAAGCCGCTGGCGGTGAAGCCGAAAAACAACTTCAGGCCGCTGAGGATATTGCAAAAGAAACCACCGGCAGCAAAGCGCAAGGCGCCGGCGCCATGAAGGCGATGTTGGATGCGCTTGCAGGCAAGGACATGAGCAAGGCCATGGGAGCGTTCCAAGGCGCCTTGGGTAAGATCCGCTTAGCTGAAATGGCCAAACGCGGTATGGGCGACACAGCCCAAAAGCTTTTTGATCAATTATGCAAGGATAACAAAATTGAAGGTGCGGTCAAGGATGCCGTGGCCAAACAGTTGGGTTTAAAATCCGAAGGTCTTCCAGGCGAAGCCACACCCAATGCGGTGAATGCGGCCATGGATAAGATGTTTGGCGCACCGCGCGAAAATTACAATCACGGCATGACTGCCGAGGGTGCGCGTGCGAATGCTGCGGCACGCGAGAATGCCATGAAGGGATTTGAAAAGGAACTCAAATCATCTGGGTCTGTGGAAAGTGCTCTGCGTACCAGCAAAAAGGTATCGGAAGCATTGGATACGGTGAATAAGGAACACGGGGCAGGCGCGTCACAGGAGTTGGTCAAGAATTTACGTCCGGATCAAGTGCAACAGCTCATGATGTCGGAAAATCCCCTGGCCATGATGATGGCGATGAGGGCCCAGCGTGGATCGACCGCACTTAGTGAGGTCAAGGGAGCAAAAGGCGCTCAGACAGAAAGTGCCAAGGCTGCCGCAGCGGAAGGCGCCAAAGCAAAATCGCCTACAGAAGCAGAGGCCCCTCGTCCGGAAGCCTCGCTTGAAGGAGCCTCGGGACGTGTCCAGGAACTTCAAGCGGAGTTGAGTAATCCTGGATCTTTGTTGGCCAAGGCCGAATCCTTGGGCAGTCAATTGCGTATGGCCGAAACCGAAATGAGTCAGGCCCGGGCGAAAGGTGATCGAGCAGGCTTGCGGGCCGCTACAGATAAGTACAACGCGGCTCTGGAAGCGGTTAAGGATTTAGGACCCGCGTTAGAGGCGAAGCTGTCGGAATTAAAAAATGCCGCTCGTGAGTTGTCGCAAGCCGAAGGGCGGTTGATGTCGGAGCAGACACAAGCCGAGGCCGCTCGTGCGGGCAAGGAAAGTTCGGCACCCGCGTCGGTTGAAGAAGTAAATGGCGTCAAGGCAAGGCTTGAGCAAGCTCAAGCCTTGAAAGCCGAAGCCACAGCTTTGCAAGCGAAGCTTGATCTGAGCTTGTCGAAAATGAAGCCGGCTCAAGCTGAATCCCTTTCCGGCATGTTGAGCCGCAAGGGCGGAGTGGATGCGGTAATGGCGCGTATGCGTCAGGTGGAACTGGCGGAAGCGCGCCGTGATCAAGCCATGGCCAAGGTCAATTCGGCCACAACCGCCAAAGAACTAAAAACAGCACTTAGTGAATTGTCCAAGGCAGATCGCGCCTTGGCCGAGACATCGCTTTTGGCCAAAGTAAAGCCAACACAGTCCAACCTAGGTTTCGTGGGTGATTTGTACACTCGGTTTAAATTGAATCGGGAGAATGTTGTTCGTGGGGATATTTTAGAACAAAGAAAGAGCGTTGTTGATCGGGCCAGCAAGGCGATGCGTGAGGAAGGTGAATTGGGCATTGCTATTGAAACCGCCAAGATTTTTGATTTAAAAACTAAGTTAGAACCTCTGGCTCAAGAAAAAATGGCACGTGCGGAAGAATTGGCCAAGGCGGAAAAGAGTAAGGCAACCGATCCAGAAGCCTACACAAAAGCGGAAACGGCGTTTAAGGAAGTCGAGGCCAAGTTTAAAGCGGCCGACGAAGCGTTCCAGAAAGCTTTGGATAAGTGTGATATTACCGAGGCCTTTTTTGATGGTCCGAAATCCGCTTGGGAAGCACATTATCAAAAAGTATTTGAAAAAGCCGGACCGGAAGGCCGGGCTGAATATGTAGCGCGTGAAGCTGAGTATCGGGCGAAGATTACCGAATTCTTGGATACGGCTTCGGGTGCCAAATTTAATCTCGAAGTTGTGGATGCGTTTGCGAAATTCCGTGACGGTTTTGTCAAAGAAAACCCAACCGCCAAGTTCAGTGAGATTGTGGAGGCCTTTAACGCTAAACAACCTGCCGACGCTAAATACGATATGCGCACCATTATGGACGGGAATCAGCTTGCGGCGAATTTCAAGAGCTTGCGTGAACAGATGATTCGTTCCGGAGAAATCAAGGTTGGTTCGGTCCAAGAGGCGGCGTTGACGAGGGTATGGGGTGAAATGGCGTTCCAACGTGTGACCGGGTATGCGGGGTTGCGTTGGTCGCAGAAGATTATGCTTTCTGAATTCTTTGGAGGGCATAACGTGGGCTTGCGTGCCGGTGGCGGCAAGACCAACGGCTTCATTCTTTTTGCCGGGGAAGGTCGTCTCATGGGCGGCAAAGAGGTACGCGCTGAAATCTTAGTAGACGATCCGCCGGCCATTGATAAATATTTAAACGAAGAGCAGGGCGCAACCGGACTGACCCAGGGTGATTTGGCCAAAGCCATGGGGGTTGAGTTGGTCAACGGAAATCGTCTTTATCAAGAAGCTCAAAAGAGCGGCAATTATTCAGCACTCAATGAAGCGCTTCGCAGTTCGGATAAAGTGGTTATTTTTGATCATACCACCCGAGCGCATTTGCGCAATGCCGAGGTGAGCAATGCCGAATTGCGTAATTCACTATCGGAAACGAACTTAGTAGGAATCGACGAAGTTCACATGGCAGCGACCAGTCAGACGTCCGCGATCATCGGCGGCAATGTATCAAAACCCTCGTTTGAATTGGTAACCAAGGTTCAAGGGTTGTTTGATTCACTCGGATTGGATTACGCCAAAGCGGACCGAGGGCAGATCGTACGTGAGATTCAAGCCAAACTCCAGGATCCGAACAGCATGATTAAGCTGGAAAACGGCAGTGAGGTGCGTGGGTTTGAGTTAGGCACGCACGGGATCAAGGTTATGACCGAGTTCCGCGGACGTGAATTGGCTACGGATCGTACCAATCCAGCCGGGGTTGAAAAATTACGTCAGGATTTTGCAGACGCGAAAGAGCCCATGATTATGTTGACGCGTGAAGGGGTACGCATCAATGAGGCGGCACGTGAAATGTTGAAAGGCACGTCGGACAATGTGATTGCCTCGACGTTGAATGTTTTGTTTAGTGAGCCCGGCAAAGGTGGGGAGTACAATTCCTATGCCGTCGGCAAGGACAACCAGATATACCCGGTGGACACACTTGGCAAAATCCAGTTTGAACAGATCAGTAACGATATCGTAGGGCAGATCACGGCGTCATTGTTGTTTAAAGCCGATCCGTTTACGTCTGTGCGTGTGAACCAAACGTCCATGCAGACATCCATGTCTGCGATGTATGCGGGGAACAAAGCGGTTATTGTGGGTGCGTCAGGAACCATATCAGGAATTGAAGGGTTGATGGAGAGTAAGATCGGATCTGCCTCTACGCATATCAGTACCTCCATTTTGAGTTTGGACCGTTACGTCTTTAAGACCGGAGGTAAGGTTCTGACCAGCCTGGAAGCTGCGGATCAAGTGGTGCTTAATTCCATAGGCAAAGGAACCAATGCCTTGGTGTTTGAATCCAATCCCAACGTTCAAGTGCGCTTGGCAGGTAAATATCTCACCGAGCTAAGCTTGAGCAAAGTGGATGGCGTGATTGGCGTTATGGGTGCTGAAAGTGTTGGTTACTATGTCGCCGAAGGCAAAGGCGGCAACCTGATGACAAGCTTAGATGCAGCGGCGCGTAAGAGTGCTTTAGAACTGCGCAAAGAACCTAATGTTACGAATGTTGAGTTACGTGAGCTACCGGGTGGACGTGGCATGGAACGGGTTATCACCTATACGGATAGACCTGTGGTGCGTGAAGTTTTATTCGAGGTGCAGGCTCGAGAGATTGGAATTGAGGGTCAACCAGGAAAGACGATGAAGGTAGAGTATGTTGAGGTTAAGACCGAGAGTATCCAGACCTTGGTCTCGCAAGCCGGTAAGATTAAAAATCAAGTTGTAATCTTCAATGAACAAGGTGCTGTGGGTAAAAATTTCCAGGCTGAGCTGACATTGGTGGCTCGGGGCGCACACAATTTGCCGGCCGATCTTTTAACCCAGCTTCTGTTGCGTTCGGGTCGTCCTGGTCCCGGCGGAAAGCCGTGGGCAACCGAGCGTTATGTTGTGGTCGATCCAGTGGAGATGCACAGCACCATCGAAAGTGCCATGGGGCGACAGGCGGAGATCGGGAAGTTCTGGGGCGAACGCGATGCCAAGTCCTCCTTGTTGCAAAAAGGTGACGCTTTGTTGGCTGAAACCCGTACGTTGTTAGCAAAACCCGAACTCACAAGTACAAATCTGGAAAGGTTACAAAGTCTGTTGGGTGAACAATTAAAGGTAACCAATGAGTATCGTCAGTTGGAGTTGGTGGGGAATTCCACCCGCTTTGCGGTACAGGACACTTTCCGTGATCGCATGGTGATTGATCCATTGAAGACCGCTATTCGCAGCACCAGCAATACTGCCAGCAAGAGGATTTTGGAAACAGAGATGAATCGTGTGCTGAACGAGCATTCGACCGGCGCGGACTTGGTCTTGCGCTTGGAAAGCGGACAATCCCCCGAAGCGCTCAATCGACAGTACACACGCAATAATTTCGAGACCAATGCCAAGCAAGGTCAGGAAATCTGGACCAATGTTTTGAAAGATTGCCTTAAATCACCCGCGAGCTGGTTCAGTTCGACGATGTTGTTTGCCATAAAGATGAAGGTTGGTTTAATGGTGGATTCGTATAGGGTTCGCAGTATAACCCCGGAAACAGCCATGGCGTCAACCAGCAGTTTTACCACGGCTAAGAATTTTTCGGAGTTGTATAAAGTCGGCTTTAAACTCATGGAAGGCGTACTTTCGAAGGATACAGGTGGCGCTGGGATCGGAGTGTTGCGGAATCAGACCAGCCGTATCATGGCAGAAGTGGCCAAGCCTGAAACTGTACAAAATGGAGTGAAACTTTCACCGGAAACCGCCAAGACTTTCAAGGAAGCTTGGCAACAGAGCCATGGACAGTTGGGCGGACGCCAAGGGTTGTCCCCGGCTGCAGCTGCTGGCATTCTGCATACAGACGAAGCCACGGCACGGATTGCACTGGCCAACACTTATGAAGATGCTCTGCGGACGCTCCAAGGCACGATCTTGCAGCAAGCGTCCATGCAAAATAATGCACTCCAAACCGGCTCTGTGCAAACACCCAACATCGGAACCATGCCGAACGTGGTGGAAGCGGTGGAAGCAGGTATGGTACCTACGGCCGAACGAGTTCGGTTTACTCCAGGCAATGTGGACACCAAGATAACGGAATCAGTATTAAGTATGGGGCAAGGCAAGGTGGGCACCTTCTTGCGTCAATTACCGTTGATCGGTGGTGCCTTGTTACGCAGCGATCGGCAGTCGGTGGAGATCATGCGGGCATTGCCCATTCGCCAGGATGTGATTTCACAGTCACAGCGAACCAGTACAGTGGCGCAATGGATGGAATCGCATGCCGATGAAGTGGCCAATTTGCAAGCACAGCCGGCGACTCAGAACACTTGGTTTACAACGGTGGTTGGGTCGGCTCTAAACGATGCAGATTGGGCCAAGAGTCATCCCAACGAAGTTCAAGCCATGCAGAAGCAATACGAGACGTTTGGCAGTACCTGGTCGACCATGGGCTTGGTGCGTTCTTTTGGCGCAGACTGGAATTTCTACCAGCGTTGGGGCCAGTCGCAGTCTTCCCTGGGGCATATGTTCTTGCAGTGGCGTCAACCCAGTCAGGCAGAAACACTGTATCGCAACATGCAGCAAGATATAGCGCAGTTGAGCCTGCAGTCCAATGCCGCAACGGTGATTTTCCATGATCAACTGCTGACGCCCAAGCAGGCGCAGGCCAATCTGGCAACGTTGCAGGCTGCGGCTCAGGATTTAGCCCAGCGCTATGATTTATCCACGGCGCGCTTAAATGCATCACAGTCCGTATCAAACGCGTTGCAAACTCCGGGGCAGACCCTGGGTCAATGGGCGGCCCAGACTTGGGGGCAGCGTTTGGCACGCCCGGCAACGGTTCTTTCCGGGTTACTGGCCGCGGCGGTAGTGTCGTTGGGACTCGCGCGAGGGGTGACGGCCGCAGAACTGTCCACACAATGGGCGGCAGGCATTGCTCAGAAGCTGAACACACCCACGGCTATGGTTTCCACACTTACGACTTCGGCTGCGACCCAGGCTCAAGTGGCAGTGCATGCAGAGGTAGAACAAGGTCTTTCCGAAAGCCCGATCACCGCAACAAGGTCCTTGGTAAAGGAATGGAAACAAACCATGGGAGTCAGCACGGACAATCAGCAAGCGGTTGAAACCTTGAGCCTGCTGCTGAATGAACGCGGAGTTGAATTGAACGCAGGCATGGATGCACGTTACTACGGGCACATGCATTTGGCCGCTGCAGTTTTGAGCTTGCTCGAAAAGGGTCCGCTTTCGCTAAATCAGCTGTTTGCCAGCGTGAATTTGGCGGATGTGACGCATATGAACGGCGGCTTGTTTGTACCACGGGCGGCCACCGGTTTTTTTGCCACGCATCAGTTTGTGCAAAGCATGATGAACCAAGCCACGATGAAGATGGCTCAATCGGAAGCGGCTAAAGATTTGGCTCCGTTGGTTAAGGAACTTGGTTTCCTGCCGATGTTCCGTGATGGTGATGTGAAAACACACAAAGAGTTGTGGACAGCGGAATTCATCAAAAACTTTATCTTAAACGGTTCCGAACTTGAGGCGATGCTTACAACCTTGACCAATCCGGTTGAACGACAAAAACTGCAAGCAGCATACGATAAGGTTGCTTCGTTGTTTTCGTCACGATTCACAGAATCGGATTTAGTGGATTTGTCGGAAGCCATCCAAAGCATGGAACGAGATGCCAACCAGGTAATGCGTGTTTCAGAAAGCGAGATTCAAGAGATACTTAAATCATCAGATCCTGGCATTCGCATGGCCATGGTCGCTGCCAAGGAAGAGGAATTCCAACTAAGGTTTGGTATCAGCCGGGCAGACTATCGCGCCATGATGGATGTGCCTTTTGGGATGAAGGTCGTGGGAATGTTTGTTTCCGAGGCCAAACTCAAATATCAGCCTTTGTTTGAGAGTCGGAGTGTGGCATGGAAATTGGCCGGGGCCGGCGCGACAGGTTTGGCTGTAGGTGCAACGGTGTTTGCCTTGGCCGCAGGTGTTGTGGCAGGAGCCGTAGGATTGGGGGTTGCGGCTATAGGTGCGGCCGTTTTGGTTGGCGGCGTTGTGGTGTTCAGGCAGGCCGATCAGATCGCCTGGAAATCAAATCCTTCTTCGTACGTGTTGGCCAAACTAGCGCAAGCAGGATTCTCTGAAGCTTTGGTGAAGGAGCTATTGCAGACACCGGAATTCCAAAATGCGATTTATGGTTTACGGGTACCAGGATCCAAGAATGTCATTTCGCAAGAAAGTCGGGATCGGGCAGTATGCTTGGCACTGAACTACCTAAGCCGAGCGGTTGAATCCAACTCCACTGAGATGGATAAAATTGAGAAGACCGGCGAAGTGGTTAAGGTTTTACAAGTCTTGCATTTTAATGTGATCGGGGAAGTATTACGTACCCATAATTTGGATGGACAGCTTGCCATCCAGCTGACGCCTACAGTACAGCCCTCAACGGTGCTTTTAACCAACCAGAAGTTCCGGAAGGTTGTGGAACGGTTGAATCGTCAAGGTGTAAGTATGAATATCCCGATGCAATGGCAGCAAGATAAGCCTATGAAGTTGAAGACGTCGGACAGCGCTGCTTAAAGACGTAATAAACAATAGAAAGTAATCAGGGCCCGGTCAATTAGTTGATCGGGCCCTTTTTTTATGATTTTTCGGAATTTGCCTGAAAACCGTTTTAAAATAAGGGTAAAAATGTGAGTGTATAATTTTCAAGCATTTGCTTTCGATTTGACCGTATGCTATACTTTTCATTAACTAGTCGGAGAGTCACGACTATGGAGATAGGCATTTTGTCATGTATAAAATGCTGAAGTATGATTTTGTCTTTTTTTAGACGGGTTTATTTCTGAAGGGAGCTGTTCCCATGATCCGTTGGAAAAAACTTACCGATACTACGTGCATTCAATCCAGTAAAAATATTTTTGGAGGCCTTATGAATTGGCGATCCCCACTTTGGCGGATATGGTCCAAGACCATTGCAGTTTTTGTTATGGTTTCGTTTGTTTTTCCTTACATGGCGTTTGCCTTTGAAGCGACCACCTACCCGGCCAACCCGGCCAAGCTGCAAAACACGGTACCCGTCAAGGCCAACGGGGCGAGTGTAAATGTCTCGCCTGAACTTGGCCGGGTGGTAAGCAGCTACCAAGGCAAGAGCAATAAAGTCATTGTCTACGTACATGACTTGCATTGCAATTATGAAGTGCAGAGCAACATTGCTGCTTTGTTGGGCACACTGTCCAAGGAAAACGGCATTCAACTCATTGGTGTCGAGGGCGAAAGTGCGACCGTCAGCGTGGATAAGTTGGCGAAGTTCCCCAGAGAGTCTGTTAAAACCAATGTGGGACAATATTTCTTAAAGCGCGGACGTATCACCGGAGCGGAATATCTTGCCGCCACCGGTCAAAAACCGCTGATGTTGGAAGGCATTGAGAGTCAGGCCCTGTACGATCAAAACAAAGAAACCCTGATGAAGTTCCTAAAGGAAGAAACCCAAGGGCATTGCGAGGATTTGAAGACGCTTTTGGAGAAACTTAAAGTTCCGCTTTACTCCACACAGTTGGCCAAGCTCGATCACTTTCGCGAACAATACGATGTTGAACTGATAACCCTGGAGACCTATTGCAATTTTCTTTTGGAACAAGCCAAGGAACAAGGCGTATCATTGGGGGGGTTCCCTGTACTTAACTTGTATGCGGCCACACATAAGCTGCCGGTCAGTACAGATTCAGATTACGATAAGCTGTTAAGCGATGCTTCGGATTTGGACCGCGGCATTCGGGAACGCCTCTATACATCGCAAGACCAAAGGTTATTGGATCATTATTTGTTCTTATTAAGAATCATGTCCAACATGCTAACCATCAGCGCCACGGCCAAGGATTTGGATTATTATCGGACGCATAAATCTGAGTTTTCGGTTACCAAATTGGTCGGCTTTTTGGACAACCTTTGCTATAGGAATGCAGTATCTTCGGACCTGGATCCGGGTGTGGTTAAATTGGATGAATACTTGGTGTTGGCCGCCAATTTTTACGACGTTGCCGACCAGCGTTCGGATGCATTTGTTGAAAATATTTTGTCGCAGATGGACAAACACAAACAAAATGCGGCAGTGTTGATTACCGGCGGGTTTCACCATTTTGGAGTGGAAAACGCATTTAAGAAACGCGGTATCTCGTTTATTACAGTAAAGCCCCGTATCACGCGTACGTACGATGAAAATCCTTACTTTTCATTGCTCCGAAACAAACGTGTTCCTGCCGAAGAATTGTTGGCCCAGAAAGAGAATCTGTTTGCCCCGCGGTCGGCGTTTAACGACATGGTCTTTCTCAAGTATATGACCTCGGTGTTGAACATCGATTTGCTCCGAGAACTCATGGACAAGAGTCATGACTCTCAGGATTTCCAAGCCGCGTATCTGGATGCACTGAAGCAATACACTCCAGGCGCCAATGATACGATGTTTGATTTTGATCAGATGCAGTCCAATCTGCAGCAAAAAATTTATGCCTTCCCGGTAAAAGGTGCTAACTATTCCGTGGTTTTGCGTCCTTCGAAAGTGGCGGGCGATACCTCCGCGTATCAAAAATTCATTAAGGCCAAAGAAGAGCTGGGCAACGGCTATGAGTTTGAGATTGTTGAGACTGCGACTCTCCAAGCCAACCGTGGGAAAATATTGGGCATCGAAGATAAAGCACAAGCGCGTTCTGGGATTCTTGCCTCGGTCCAAGCCGGGCTAAAATCCGTGAGTGAGTTCGGAACACGTGTTCGGGAATCGCTGACGTCCGTGCATCCTGGATATCTGGCCGGAGCCATCGCGGGCATTGTGATTGCGTTTGTAGCCGCTCCGTTTGTGACCCTGCCTTTGGCCGCGTTTTCGGCCACCCAAGTGGTGTTGGTTGGAGCCTTCTTGCTGGCGGGATTCCTCCTGCTGAGCAACGCCAAAACTCCCGAATGGGCCAAAGCCGCGGCGGGTATGAGTCTGGGTCTGGTGGGCGCGACCTTGTTCCAACAGTTGGGCCCTTGGGTGATGAACGCATCTGTATCCACCGCCAGTGCAATGCAGACTGCATCCTTGGCGCCATCGGCCAACTCGGGTTGGTTGGGGATGTTGGGAGGATTTTTCTTACCGGTTTTGGGTGTGGTCTCGTCTTCGGTGGGGACTTCGGAAAACGGGCGCGGCGTGAATGCCATGCCCGAAGATGATCTGATCGCCAAGGCCATTGCCTTTTCGCAGCAAACCATCGGGTTTGGGCGTCCTGAGTTTGAAGGCTCGACCTTCCGCACAACCGTAGAAACCGTGGTGGGGCGTTTGAAGGAACTGACTGCGTCGGATCAAGGGAATATTGCCCGGGTACGGTTTGTTTTGGAACAGGGATTAAAAGATCCTCAACTGTTGGCGCTCTTCTCCGTGATTTGGCACCAGACCCCTCTGACCACGCTAAATGCCGAGGGCATTACCGAACCGGATCAGGCCAAATCGCCAGAAGAAAAAGTATTGGAGTTTGCCCGCGATCTCGCACAAGGTGAGCAGCTGGCCAAGTATTTGAATCAAGGGCGGAAAGTTCCGGCCAATCTTTTAGCCAACGGCAATTCCTACTTGGCCCAGTTGATTAACACCG
Organism: uncultured bacterium; assembly: GCA_964604705.1. Lineage (GTDB taxonomy): Bacteria > Oederibacteriota > JAAXVQ01 > JAAXVQ01 > JAAXVQ01 > JAAXVQ01. The sequence goes on along the minus strand of CAZSAP010000002.1, from coordinate 300,299 downwards.
TGGGTGTATCGGCCGTGACAACGGCTCAGGAGAAAGTGGCGCCCGCAGAAGCCGTTAAACAAACACAGGAACAGCTGCGTAGCGAACCATTGGCATCAGTGATTGGTGCCAATTTGGCACAGGCACTTGGAAAGGCCAACGCAGCGTCTCCGCTGGCCAATGAGTGGCCCGTGTTGGAGTTGGGCCAGAATCAAAACCTTGCCCAAGCGGCCGAGGCGGCGCTTCGCAGTGGTCGTTCTCCCAAGGATTTGGTGGCCGTGCGGGTCGCCGATACATCTGCCGGGAGCAACGCGATAAACTACATGGTGTTGGTGGATACGGTTGAGAAGTTTGCCAGCATGAATAAGACGGCTGTCGAGCTATCTCAAGATGATTTGCTCGCTAACTTCCAAGCGGGAGTTAATTTGAATGTGGATCCGGTCGCTCAATCTGTGTTTTTGCACACGATTGGTGTGGATGCCAAGCTGCAGGGACAGAAGCTAGGGTCGGAAACCATTGAGCAAATGGCAACCTTGGTCAATCAGCTTCTGCCGAATGCCACGTTCTCCACACGTGCCATCAACTATCGTCTGGCATCTGCGGTAATGAAAAAGTTTAATGCAGACTTGGATTGGGATCAGACTCAGAATTCCGGATTTTTGGACTTGGTGAACTGGACCCTCATGAAGCTGCAAGTCATACAACCCCGCCAAACACTGACCGCGCAGGAACTCAAGGCAGCGTTGCAACAAGCCAAAGCCAAAGAAGGACAATCTGCGGTGAGCGATGCCGCATATTTGATGGACCGGGTAAAGACCCTGGCCGCTTCGGTGGCCGCCGATCCACAGGCCATGGCGCAGCTTAAGCAAATCGGGCGGAAGTCCGTAAGCGGCAGCAGCAAGGTCAATGTGGACGTAAGCACGGGCGATCCCGTGGCCGATGTGTTTAATCTCGTCATCAAGACCATGATGCTCAAAGGGCAAGTCCCAACCGTGACCGCAGCTGTGGCGGATGCTTCCGCGACCAAAGGGAAGACCCTGGCCTTGGGAGCAGAAGTTGACAGCTTGCATCCTGAACGACTCTTGGCGCTCTCGATCTTTAAGAATCAAACCGCGGCCTTGCGGAAGTTGGCGGCTGCCCATGGTGTAAAGCTTAGTGTCGACGGGCCGGTATTTAGTTCGGTTTTGGGTTTCCACCCCGAAGATGCTCAAATGTTGGAGACGTATAAAAAGGCGGTTGATGTCGCGCGTGCGGTGGGGGTTAGCGGCATTGTCGTTAATGAAACATTATCTGCGGATGTAAAAAAGGCACTGGACGCCTATGCCGAGGCCCAGAAAGGGGAGGCCCAAGTAGCTTTAAAACAGCCGATCGAGCAAGTCGAAGAAACGACTTCGGTCCAACCGGGGACCTGGGCCATGGGCGATCAATCGGTCTCACCTGCGTACACTGTTCAAGGTGCCAGCGCTGTTTTTAACAACGCCTGGGCGCAAAAAGCCACGCCGGTTCATCAAGTGAATCTCAAGCAACTACCCATAGGCACGGAAATTCATTACCAGATCGCAGATGGACATTGGGATTATTCGTTGCGGGTCGAGGCCGACAACAAGGTCAGTATTTGGCTGGGCGGGGATCAGGGCCGGATTCTTGCAGACATAGATAGCATTCAACAAATGGATGTGGAACGTGCCACCCCGGTTAAAGGCATTTTAGACGACACCCAAACCATCGCCATGCCTTATTTTTACCAAACTCCTTGGAGCGCCGAAGGACTGAGGTCTTTGGTGAGAGTTGAGAAAGGGCACACATTTAATGCCGTTCCTCAAAAAATGCAGGTGTTGTTACCGGAAGGACAAACAGCATCACCGGAAGCCATGACCCGGCTTACGGACGAAGAAATGAGCGAAATTAGAACACAACAACAGGCTCCCGTTAGTGCGGCTGAACAAATGGAAATGTTGGCGTTGCCACTTTTTGTTCAGAGCAGGCATTTAAACGAAAATCCGCCCGAGATTATCCAACAAAGTAAAGATGCCATCCGCGCCAAGGGCAAGGAGCTCAAGCTCTCGGTGGAAGCTGTAGAAAAGTTATTAGCGCAAGATTGGTCCGCTAAGTCATGGGCGGATATTAAGGCGCTCATTGCGGAAGCGGCAAACGTACAATCCCGCGGCAGTATTACGGCGTTAGGCAACCAGCCTGCGGACACGCTTGGAAAATCACAACGCCAGGTCACATTCAATCCGTTGAAAGTTTTGGTACGCGGATTAAGCGGTGTATGGACAGTTATCAAACGGTATATTTCTTTGGGTCTAATCGCTATTGTTCTCTCATCTGCTTCCATCAGCTGTTCAGAGGATCTCCTTGGCCCAGAGCAGGCATTGGTTTGGTCGCCTAAGAGTTATGAACAGGTCCGCCAAGAGTATCCCAAGATGCTCGACGAAGCTATGGTGGGTTACACCCAGGCGTTCCGCAGCTATCCGGCCAGCCAAGCCTTGTTCACGCCAACAGAATTCCGGCAGATGATTATGGATGGATTTGATCGCTTGGCGCAGAAAGATCCGCGCGTCATCAAACTCTATTTCCAGGCAATGGATAAGATCCAGTTTGCCACAGACCTGCAGTCCGGCGCGTTTAAACCGGTTAACGGTCAAGCGGTCATGTTCCTTAATCCCGAATTTTACAACCCAGCGTCCTTGGACGGAGGCATTGGGGCCATCTTCAAGCTGGACAACCAGCGTACCCCCACCAAGGAAGAATTGCGCGAGATGATTGTCGCGGACATGGCGGCCATGCCTGCGCATGAGGCCGCACATGCTTACCAGGCCAAGCGTGGAGTGTTGGACGGGGAAGCGTTGTGGAACATTAGCACCGTTTTGGATGGAACCTTAGAAGCGCAACGCATCCCTGAAAATGCGTTTTCCTATAACGAACGGAATGGGCGTATGGAGGCAGAGGCCAATCTCGTTTCCACGCATGTTTCGGGTGATGCACGCTGGCAGTGGACCGCCACGCATCTTGCGGATCGCGACGAAAGTGGCCAGGCTTTCAATGGCGTCCTTTCGGCCATGTGGAACGATCGCAATTGGGACTCCGTCCGGGGAGACGTGTACACGGGGCTCAAGGCCTTGGATGAAAAGTTGGCTACGCTCGGGGTGTCTTCTTTAGAGTATGCCTCGCTTAAATCCGAGGGCAATGGCAAGTACACACTCTCGTTCTACCGGGATAACCAACTCGGAAAAGTTGAAGTTGCGTTTGGGATTCCGGCTGAGCAAGCACCGGCCGATGCCCTTTTCTCGCTCCCAACCAAGATGGGCACCAACATTGTGGTGACCCGGCAGATTTCCGGGCAAACGTTGGCTCCCCAAGGGGCAAAGGGCGCAGTGGTGGATCTGGCTCAGATCCAGGCCAAATCCAAATCGCTGAGTGAAGCCGCGCCGAGCATTCGGGCCAAAGTGGAAAAAGTATTGGGAACCTCTGGCATCGCCGTACAGGCCGATGGCAAGGGGGTGGTGGATACTGCGACCTTGCTGGGCAAGGTGAATGCGGCTTTGGACGCAGTTGCACGCGAGAAGGACGCGCTGGAGACCAAAGCACGTCGGACCGCCGACGAGGTTGAGACCCTGAAACAACACGGGGAAGCGGTTAAGCAACTTGAGCAACTTAAGCAGCAGTTGAGCGTTCCGGGTGTTCGCTCGATCAATCTGCGGATTTCCGAGGGCATGGATCCACGTCTCCATGGCTTGGCCGTGGTGGATGGCGAGACCGTATATTTAAACGCCAACCAAATTGATAAGTTCAGTGAAAGCGATCGGACCAAACTAACCAAGTTGGTCATGCATGAAATCAGTCACGTGGTCGCCACGGGGATTGATCGGCAGGGTGAAATCGGCGCGTACATCCTGGGCCGCCTGGGTGCCGGGTATCAAATGGGCATTCGCGATGTAGTCAAGGAAGTGGCCAAAGTGGATGCGGGCATCAAGGCCATTACTGTGTCGGATATCTCAGGCTCAAGCATGAAGTTGGCCGCGGCGGGTGCAGCCGCGAAGGGATTGGCGTTTACCCCAGCGGAGGTTGCGCAAGTTAAAAAGGCTTTCCAAGAGCGCAACATTATTTCTATACGAACAGATGGAACGCGTGAGACGGGTAAGGCTTTTTATGAACCACAAAAGCTGAATATTTACATCAACACGTTTTCGCCAGACTCCGTGGCACGTGTCATGCAGGCCAAAGGGATCTCCAAGGTGGAGGCGGTTATTGCCTTGGCCGAGGGGGTTTACCAACATGAAACCTTTCATCGACGTGTCAAAACCGGCGACCGTCAAAATAAGTTTTTTAATAATCAAATGCTTTTTGGTCTATTCCAGTCAGTGCAAAATGCTGCCGATTCCAAGTTGCAGGAATTAGCTTCGATTGTTGAAACCGTTGTCGGAAATCTCTATGGGTACCCCCGGACGGAGGTTGATGAGAAAGGTATTCCGGTTCTGTTTGAAGAAGCGGTTGCCAATTACATTGAAGTTGCCACCGCAATCAAAGCAGGCGATTCGGGGAGTTATAACCGCGATAAAATTTTTGTATTGGCAATGAATCAACTCTTAGCCCAATTGAAAGCTAGATTGAAAGATCCTCAGCTTGGGGCTTTTATTGATAAAGTGACACAAATGGCAGGAACCCAGAGTGATTATCAGAAACCTGTTCAAATAGATTTCACAGAGCTCAGCTCGTACCTCAATGCGTACCGCAACGGCAATGCACCCAAAACATTTGATCAAACAGCCACAGGTAAAGCATTAAGCGCCTATTTTGGGTTGGGAACGGCAGTAGCTGCGAAAGGCAAAAAAGTTCAGGCCAGTAAGGATCTTCGGGCCGCGCGCACTGAAACCTTTGCTGAAGTTGATCAGCGCAGCGCAGGGAGTCTGGTGCAGCCTTCGACTACGTATCAGCAAATGTTGCAAAAGCACATGAACGGCATTCGTGCCTCACTGCAACATTCTATTACCGATGCAGCCCTACGGGCACGCGCGGAGCAAGAACTGGCCAACCTGGTCTCGGGCAAGACGGCCTTGGCGGTTCGAACCGTTGCGGCCATTGAAGGCGGCATTGCCGTGCAGAACCTGTCTGCCGGGAAGCTCGACGTGATCATGGAAGCGCAGATGCCTCAAGGCTTGCGCGAATCTACCTTTGTGCATGAAGCCGTGGAAGCGGTGCTGCAACAGCTAGGCGTGCAACGTGCTCACGCCATAGCGTTTGTGACCGAGCAAGCCGTGTTTCCAGAGAGCATGGCACTTAAGCTGCAGGATATTAATCAAAGTCACTACGATGCCAGCCATTTGGCTGAATTGGCCAAGGATGAAAATCTACAGGCGGAGTTGGTCGCCATTGATCAACAGACCGGGGTTAATCCGTATGTCAAAGATCAGCAGAAAGCCAACGCTCAAAGAGTCGCAGATGCTGCCAAACAACAGATTCAGCTCATTCAGACAGGTCAAGCAAAAGGTAACACACAAGCCTACACAGATCGCAACGGCAAAACTATGGAAATCCCAGTGGTTGCTTATGCAGACTTGCCTGTCGGAAAACGTTTGAATCACGGTTCTTATTCCAATGTATACACTGCCGAGTTCAATGGCAAGCAAGTAGCCTTCCTGGCACGGAAGGCCATGGATCCGCAGGCAGGAGGAGATTTTCAATTACCTACCATGAATGCGCAGGAGATCCAGAATTTTAATGACACCATTTTAGAGACGTATGCCAATTACCAAACTTACGCAGGACTGACTTACCAGAATCATCCCGTGGCTCCTGAAATTTATGCTGTGGTTAAAAATGAGAACGGTCAGGTGATTGGGTACTTAAGCGAATTGTTACCCGGGAAAGAACTTTCTGAACTGACCGTGGTTGGAGCCTTGTCCGAAGCACAACTCGAAAGTGCGCTTACGCAGTTAAAAGATCAACTCTTGCTGCTGCACAGCAAAGGACTGCGGCATGGCGATGTGCGTGGCGAGAATACGTTGGTTCGAGTGAACTCCGATGGTTCGGTAGTGGCTCGATACATTGATTTTTGGGAAGCCAACGGCAATTGGTCAGAAGCCGAGGACATGGAACTGTACAACCGCATGGAAGGCGTTGCGCGTTGGGAGATTCAACCGGAAAATGTAGCCCAGACGTTGGCGCAGCGCAAGGCACAAAAAGATAAAGAACGGAATCAGAAATTTTTAAATGAGCATCGTAAGGGAATAGAAACACTTAACGATGCGTTCTACAGTTTCCGAGAAGCCCTGCAGGATAACAACTTGGATGCAGCCGATGAAGTTTTGGGACAAATGCGACGAGTGGTTCGAGTAGGAACCAAAGAAACCCGGCTCTGGACGCTTGATGATTTCAAGGAGTTACAGGGAGCATTGGCCAAAGCATTGCCAGAGTTTTTGGCACAGATCAACACCTTGGTAGGGGCTCAGGCACCGGTTGCAGTGATCGAAGCCCAAAAGAACTATGTCGATCAACTGAACAAATTGAATGAGGAGTGGTCTGCATTTTTTGGTGTGCCGCTGGTCCAGACGAAAGCTACCGAGGCAGTTGCTTCGGTTGAACAATCTGCCCAGGTTCAAACTGCGGTTCGTGCAGGAGAACAAAATCCTGCAGAACAAGGATTGGTGGAACAAAACCTGCCCGCAGCTGTCGAAGCGACCACACCGGTTCAACAAGTGGCGGCGTCCATTGGCAATCTCAATGATCAACCCGTACCCGAAGGCTCCACCAACCCAGTTATTTCAACGATGAATGCCATTACCAGCAAGCTCTCCATGACGGTTTTAGGCATATTTGCTGCCGTTACTCTAGCCAGTTGCCCGCAGTCACTTAAGAAAGACCGTGGTGTCCCAACCTTAGCTCCAAAGGCTGAATTGTTAGTAAAGCAGGAAGCTGAGAAGCGGACTGTGCAAGTTGGACTAATCCGTGATGGTGTTTCCTCAACCCGGACGTTTGATGTTCCAGAATCAGCCGGAACCCGCGAAATACTTTCTCAGGCTGTTGTTCAAATTCCCAATGGCACCATGTTGCAGTTGGTGCTCAAGAAATCACCGGAAGACCTAAAAGCATTGGAACGTGGAAGAACCATGGCAATAAATAATGTGCGCGCCACCCTGGCCAAGACCACCGAATTGGGCTTAAGCGCCAAATCCGTAAAAGCGTTAAATCGATTATTGCCGATTCTTGAAAACACCCCGGTCGACCAGATAAATATTGTTTCCAACATTGCCCTGGAAGGACAGGCGCCGAATGCCATGGTGGACGAAAAAGGCCGTGTCTTCTTGGCTGCTGAACTTATTAATAATGAAGAATGGTTGGCCGGGTCGCTTGTCCATGAGAATTTGCATCCGATTATAGACAACATTTATCAGATTCCACGGGGAGATTATCAGGGCTATTGGAGCAGCGAGACCAAGGTGGTTGACCTAACCGTATCGGTCATGGGCCCCATGGTGGACGCCGCTGTGGTTGGGAACGAGACAGATGGATATAAGCTCATGTTGACGACTATTGACCTTAAGCTCAAAGCCAATGATCCGCACATCCAACAAGCCGTGATCAAGCGAGTGGCGGAAGAATTGAAAAAACTGCAGGGCAAATCGGGTCAGACTAAGCTTAAACAATTTTTGGAGAACCTCAAAGACGGTGATCCGCAGAAGCTTGAACCCTACGTCACACCCTTGATTGACGCTATCCAAAAAGCGGTGAAGGAATCCGAGGGACAACGTGGGTTCTATGGGAACAAGACCGAAGCGGCATTGACCGGAATTCTCCAGGCGTTTTTTGCAACGAATGAGGATGTGCGCGCCCAAGTTGCAGCTCTGGCAGCACAAAACGGAATCGTGATTGGTGTGGGAGTCCAGTTGAGCCGGGAAGCGGTTCGCTTTGCGATGAACAACCTGACCGCATACCAGATGAAGGCCTTCTATGATTTCTTTGGGAAGAAAGGCTCGATCAAATCGGTCCGGGATTCGCAGAATTACCTGACCCGAGGGTTTAAAAATTTGCGTACGTCCTTACGCGGAACCATGTACGAGGCCCAAGCCACCAAGGCGCGGAAGCTTTTGGATCGCATGCGCAGTGGTGAAGCTGTACCGGTTAAGGTTGAAGGCCAAGTGCGTACCATTTCGGGTATTGAGATTCGTCGAATCAACGCCAAAGACGCGTCGCAACTTTCACCGGAAGTGGCGCAGCATGTAAATGCCATCGGTGCCTTCTTTTCCATGGAAGGCAACATAGGCGTTATCAATGTCATGAACAACGTGGATCTGGAAGAAGCTGCGATCCATGAATTCATTGAAGCCGTTGCGGGTGAAGATCATGAAACCGTTACCAAGATGCAAGAATTTGCGAAGTATTCACTCGGAACCATGTCTGTTTCCCGTTCCTTCTGGCGTCAGTTTGCGTGGCCCACGCGGATTGTGGCTACAATAGGTGCCGCTGCGGGTATGCTGGCGGTGGGGGTTACAGTCGGCTTCTGGATTGGGTTGGGTGTTGTAAGCGCCGGCGTGATCGCAGCCTTGGTGGGTGGTGTGTTTTTAATGATTTGGGGCTTGGTTAATTTTGGGCGCAACAAGTTTGTCATCACCATTGACGGTCCGGATGCTTCCGGCAAAAAAGAAATTGCCCAAGTTTTGTCACGCTACTATCGCTACCCCTATGTGGAAGCGGGGACATACTACCGTACGTTTGCGCAAATCCTTAAGGAATCAGGTTGGAATCGGCAACAACTATTAGATCTAAGCAAAGACTTGGACAATCCGAAGAATCGGGATATTTTTGAAAAGGTGATTGTCGCCAAGTTAAAAGGCGTTGATCTGGATATGGCGTTTGACCGCCGCGCGGTGGACAAGAGCATGAGGGTGTATGCCCAAGGGAAAGAAATGGGCGGACGTAAAGAACTAACCGACGTGGTCATGCCTTCACCGGACATGAATGCAGACCAGCGTGCGGCGTATTTGGAAACCGAGGCCATGGCCTCGGCTTTGGGTAAGTTTGCCGGCATTGAAGAAATAGTCAATGCCCAAATCCAAAAGCTTGCCAAACAACGTAATATTATTGTCGTTGGGCAGACCATGGGTTCCACGCTGTTCCGCAAAACCGGACAACTTAAATTCTATGTCACCAACGACGACTATCGTGCACGCGCAGAGAAGTTCCATCACCGCCACTTCTTCTCCGATGCCGAAATCAAAGCCGCGGCCCAAGCGCTCCAGAAGCGGGATGAGTCAGACGGAGCCCGAGCGCGTAACCCACTCAAGCCCGTTGCTGGGGCTGTGGTCCTTAACACCGGTGATTTTGATTTGTTTGAGATCATTGACAAGGCCAAAGAAAACATAAACATCCGTTCCAATATTTTTGTCCGCATGTACCAGGCGGCGCGCAATTGGTCGCAACCGCTGCGGGTTCTTTCCCGCGCCGAGGGTGAAGTTGCACGTATGGAGGCTTTGGAAAAAGGTGCTTGGCAGGGTTTAGGCGATGTGGACAATCTCTCCCTGAATAACCATTTCTACGGCAAGAACATGGCGGACTTCATCATTCAGGATGTACTCGACAGCATGATCCGCACGGTCAAGAGCACCGAAGTGCGTCGCATTCTTTTCTATTACCGGGTACAAAAAGTCAGGGAACTTGCGCGGGCTGTTTTAAATGTATCCGAGTGGAAATTGATTCCTAAAATTTTCATGCAGTTGAGAGACAATCAAATCAAAATTATCCGCCAAGGCGGGGATGAGATTATTACTCTAGTACCCGGACATTTACCTGAAGAAGCAGTAACCGATATCCAAAATATGATACGCTCAGAAGTCTCTTTGCACATGACCGACGCCATGTCGTTTGATGTGCGTAATCTACAGCCGGCACAATTAGGGGATTTGAAAGCTGCCATTGATCGAATCAATAAAGATTTCGGGGATAAAAAATTAGTGCGCCTTGCGGTCGATGCATTTGGACCACACCTGTATGTTAATGTGGGGCGCAATGATTTAGCAGGTAAGTTTGAAAAAGAAATGAAAGCTACCGGTGCCACCTTGGCCGAAGACCAAAAAACCGGACGACTCATTGTTTCCATTATTCAAAAGCGTTTGCGCGAAGCGAAACTTGAGGCAGCCACCCTGGATTTGCTCGATATAGCCAAGATTACTTCGCCGGAAGAACAAAAGGCCACGGATAAAGAAGGTCTGCAGTATCTAAAGGATGGTCGTAATCTGCGTGTGACCATGACCATTGGGGCCATTTTGGGCTCAGCCGTGGTGCAGGAAAAGTTCCGACAGAAGTTGGATAGTGCCAGCGAAGAAGAGGCGCGTGCTTTGTTGGACGCTTGGTCTAAAGATCCTCAATCAAGTGGGAAAATAAAAATTGAGGAAGGTGTGGCACCCAAAGCCAATCTGGAGGGCGCGTTTAAGGATGTCATTAAGACTCAGCGTTTGGGTGTGGCCATTCCCATGCTCCAAGAAAGCACTGCAGAACTAAGCAATGTTTTGGTTGAAGCCAGCGGTGCGATTATTCATGGGCTGAAACAATCCATTGGAAAAAACAATGTTGAGGTCCGTTCGGTTGCCACCAATATAGTTCCGATTAAGGATAATAATTTTAGTCACAGTCTGATCGGTGAATCGGTTCAAAAAGAGCTCGCGTCTCGGACCGAAGAATACAACAAGCTCCGTCGGGATGAAAACGGGTACGCGCGTGAAACCGATGAAAACGGAAACATGCTTTTTGATGCCTTGGTGCCTTGGCAGTACTCGGCGTATGGGCTGGAGTTCTTTGCCCGAGAGCACATTAAAAACGCCAACAAATACAACCGCATGGTTCCCAAGGTCATGGTGGGCCGCGCACCCCCCAGCGCCGGACCGGATAAAATCAATCTTTTGGTGTTTGGCAAAGACAAGACACATTTGATCGAAGTGGAAGGTCAGTATTTTGGACCGTTTGTAACCCAAGTGACGGAGAATATTGCCGCGGCGTTGGCCAAAGAACGCGGATTAACCTTGGAAGCGGCCAAGCGCGATACCGCGTTTATGGCCGAGGTCAATGAGAAGGCCGCCGCGCTTGTTGTGGGTCAGCTTGAGGATGAAAATCTCCCGCTCCTCAAATTTAAGGCCATTAACGATTACATCAGTTATGGAGCCGGGGATGAAATGATCGCCATGCCCCATCTGTATGTGAAGGATGTTGTGGATGCATTGCAGCAGGGTCGCGTGGAAGAGGCGTTGCCGCGATTCCTGGATCGTTTGGAAGCCAAAATCAACAATCCGCAAAATCAAAATACCGCCAAGGTTCGTTTGGCGGCGGTCTACAGCAGCGTCTCCACAGCCGACGTCATGACCAAGGGCATTGAACAGCTGCAACAGGAAGTGCAAATAGCCGGCATGGCGCGCACTCCCGCGGACGGACGCATTGTTCCCTTCCAGGCAAAACACGTAAGCATTGCACGGGAGGTCTTGTTGGGCAAAGCCCGTACCAAGCTGTTGGACTTGTTCAAGAATCCTTCGGCCCATGCCAAAGTTGAAGCAGAAATTCGCGCCCGCCAGGCTCAGGGCAACACCTCCTGGTTCTCACGATTGGCCACACGCGTGGGCTTAGTGAAGGCGAAAGCTACCGAAGAAGGGTATCTCAAACCTGCGGTGGAACCTGGCCAAGAACAGGCATTTATGGCCAAGCGTTTTGGTCGCGAATACAGCAGTCTTGAGGAACAGTTTGCTGCATTACAGGCCATGTACGCCGTTGATCCGGTCCATATCGCCAAACCCATTCGTCTTGAGTACGATGAGCAAGGAAAGTTAAAAGGTTACCGTATGGAACGAATTGACGGGGTTACCCTTTTACAGTATATGGACGAGACCGGCAAAGCTCTTCCCGAAGCCATGAGAAATGAGATTCGGGAAGTTGTCACACGGTTGCATGAGGCTGGCTTGGTGCACGGTGACTTGAACGCGACCAATATTATGGTTTCGCGAGACGGAAAATCGTTTAAGTTGATTGATCCAATAGGATACAAACAAGGGCTTCAGGAGTTTGGAGAGTATTCGGAAATGGCTTTGACCGAGGCCATGAAAGAAGACCTGAAGAGTTTGGACTTTACCTTTTCCTTGCGGTCCGATGATCTGGCTGCTCAGACGGTTTTGGAAAACACACTCATCCGCAAATTGCCCGCCGACATGCCGAGCACACCTTTAGGGCGTTTAATGGAGCGCTGGAAAAACATGGGACAAAAGGGGCTTTCCATCGGGGAAAGCCTCCAAGCCAACCAAGCAAGTGTGGCTATGCTTCCTGGGGTGGCACGCATGACCGCGCGCTTGGGTGCTCCCATGCAGCACGGAATTGTGGCAGCTATTTGGTCCGGCCTGGTTTCATTTGTTTCGGCCGGGGCGTTGGTCTGGCAAGCGGTTTCTCTAAGTGTGGGCAGCTTCTTACGGCGTGTTGTGGTTGACGATACCCTGCGCATGCTTGGACACGATCCCTCCCTCCGGATGCAGGAATTCATGAAAGCGGCCATGACCATGAGCCAGGCGGCCAACACCAAGTTAACGCCCGAAGAATTAATGGACGAAGTTACCTTGGTTCAAGCGGGCGAGCGGGTTATTGACAAGGCTGCATTGGATGCCAAGTCGAAGACGTTGGATGTACAATCCGAACAAGGCAAAGCCCTGTATGCGATTTTAAAAGGTGCAGGCTTAGAAGTAAGGAGTGATGGCAAATTTGGCATCAGTGCCGAACGGATTCATGAAGCCATCCTCGCCACACAAGCGCGTTTGGCGGATGAATACACCCAGACCGAGAAGCGCAGAGATGCGTTGTCGCGCATAGCCAGCCAGAAGGCTACGGTTGAGGAGCTTAACGCAACACTTGAAGTGAATCAGACAGCTCAAAAATTATTGAAATCATTAGGTGAGTCCCTTGGGGCGCGGCTCAGTGACGCCTACGATATACGTATAACATCCGCGTTGGTCCGTCAATCGGGGTTGGCGTTCCGCGGGACAGAGTCGGCTCCAGCCACGGTGTATGTCAGTCAGAAGAAAATAGAAAAAGCTTTAGCTAAAAACGATCGAGCTCAGTTGGTGCGTTTGTTTATGCACGAAGGCGGGCATATGTTGGGCTTACCTGGCACGGCCGAAGGCGAGGCCATGGCTGGGATATTAAGCCGAGTCTTGGCTGGGTATCAGTTGTCTGGGGCTGACATAATGAACGAGGTTAGTAAGATAGAGAAAGGGCATCGCTTGCTCTTGGGCGACGGGCCGTGGGCTGCACAAGGTGGAAATGTGAAGGAACGGTATCAGGATGCTCAAGCGATCTATGAGTTCTTGTCCGCCACTCCGGAGAAGAAACAAGCCATGCGTGCCGACCCGAAGCTGGGCCCGCGCTTGGAAGGGTTTATCCGTTCCATGGCCACCATGGCAGCCATGAATAAAGACTTTAGTATGGGCACAGACGCGGAGATTGCCGATTCCAGCAAGATGTCACCGGCCGCGGCACGCGCGGCCATGAAAGCCATTGCGGATGCGTATACCAAGCGCGGAAACACGGTGGAATACAAGGCCATCGATCCCTGGCGTGGTTATCCAGAATACTATAAAGTCGTCGCGGGTCCGGATGAGGGCGCGGAGTTGTACATTGATGGGGTTCGCAATATTACCCTGGATGAATACGCCAAAGAAGGGCACGCGGATATTTGGGGCAATGTCGAAGGCATCACCCCGTTGCTTCCGGTCAATGCCGGACTGGCCAAGGTGGGCAATTGGATCAGCGGTTTGGCTCAATACATGAATGCTGTAATCAAGTCCACAGGTCAAACTGTAGGGCCGCACTTCCATATTGGGTCGGCCAAGCCGATAGAAAATGCCGGTAAGATGCGCATGGCCTGGACCGAGATCGAAGGGTATGTTCTGCCCATGGTGGCTTCGATCCTCGATGATGTGACGCCGGCGATTCCCTTGCTGCACGACCGTTCGAACCCGGCCAACTTTGCATCCAACGAAGAAGAAAGTATGGGCGCCTTCGGCCGTTTTATTTCCTGGGGTCGCGGGCAAGACGGTACCGAGGCAGAACATGAGAAGTTTTTCAACGTCATGGTGAAGAGTGACGGTCACATGGAGTTCCGGATGCGTTATCCGATTACCGATCCGGAAGTGATGCTGAAGTTATTCGTTCTTTTCTCGGCGGTCTACAACTATATGGAAAGCCGTTCCAAGGATAATGGGTTGGCCCGGCGCTGGGATCCCATGCCGTTTGCGGCGTATTATGCCCAAGGCGTGAACCGCAATCAGAACATCAATGATTTGGGTGAGTTCCTTACGGTCATGAATTTGATCATCTCCAAACGCAACGGAGATTCCAAGCCATTCTTTGATAAACAGAAAATGACAGAATTTTACACCAAACAGTTTTTGCCGGTTGTGGACAAAGTGGCTTCACGCCCCGAAGCCATGAGCCAATTCTCCCTGGATCCGGATATTTTAAATCCTGGAGTAAGCTATGCCGATATCAAAGAATATATGAAGGAATTGGCCAGCGATTTGGGTATGGATCCTGAGTTTGCGGCGCAAGGCGCCGTTCGTGCGGCAGGTGAGATGTTGGATACCGATGCCATCGCGCGCACCGCTCGACTGTTGGGCGAGGCCAAACCTTCGGTGCAGGACAGCATTGGCAAAGTGCTCAAGATGGCGGGCATGGAAATCAATGCTGAGGGCAAGGCGGTGTTCCGAGCAGAAGGACTGAATTCACAACTGCAGCGTGCACTGACGACCTTGGAGCAAGAGCGAGCCGCGCTCGAAAAGAAGGCCGTCAAATCGTTGAGCGATCAAGCGACGCTGGCCAAGTATGACGAAGCTCGCGCATTGTTGGAATCTTTGGCCGCCACCTTGGGTCAGCAGGGCACTAAGACCTTTGATATTTATTTGTCCCAATCCATGGACCCGAAACTTCATGGCTTGGCGGTTGTGTCCGGTAATAAGTTGTTCCTCAATTCCTGGCAGGTAAACAAGTTGTCGGAGAACAATCGTTCGTTCAAGCTTATGAAGCTGCTCATGCATGAGATTGGGCATATTGGTGGAGTCCAAGCCACCGCTACCGGCGAAGCGCAAGCGGCCGTACTGGCGCGCATTGCCTCCGGGGCCACCATGAGCATTTCCGACATAACGCGCGAAGTGGAGAAGACCGATGGCCGTTTGGTTCTAAACGCCACAGAGTCGCAGGCTGCAACCGATTTAGCCGCAGTTGGTGCAGCACAAGCCTTGGCGTTTTCTCCCGAAGGCATGCTCATGCCTCTGGGTGGAGCTGAAACCCGCTTGCCCTTGAGCCAACGGGTGCAAAGTGTTATGGCTGCCGTTAATCAGAGTTTGCCTTTACAAATGTTGAAAAAAGCGATTTCGTTGCCCTCGGGCGCTGGATTTTTATTCCGTCAATTCGGGCTTACAGGTTCCTTACGTGGGGCATCGGCGTTCTTAGTGAGTGTTGTTTTGATCGCGTGGGCCGGTGTAACCGCATTTGCGGCCCAAACCGGGATCAACCTGATTCTTCCCATGGTCGTGGTTGGCATGGCCACCTTATTGCCGACACGTTACCTTACGTTCCGTTTTCAAGCCATCGCGCGGTCTCAGGCTGTGAAGGATGCGTTGGAGAGTCCGGCCATTCAAACGGCTTTAGAACGTTTGGGCGCCGATGCTCAGCTCAATCCCATGGTCGTAACAACCGTGGCCCGTGAACTTTTAAAGACCTTAGAACGTGTTGCGGATGATCCGCAAGTGGCCGATGAGGTATTAAAGGCATTGGCGGCGCTTTCGGATATTCCAGGGATTGATGCTACGACTGTACGAGTTCAGTTGGCGGACGGGATGCATACATATGCAATTCCGACAGAAGTGTTAACCCGTCCGTCACTACTGAATCGTTTGATGATATTGCCCGTGGTGGATCAGGATCAGCGTCCAGTAGAACGGAAGCAAAATTCATTAACTTTGGATTCTGCTGCGTAAGTCATAAAATTAGCTTTGAAAAATAAGGGTTTTATGGTTTTGTAAGTGTTTTATTTTGAAATGGTTCCGGAAATGTGATATATTAATAATGATTTTCTGGCTTTCGAAAAAATAAAGCGTGTTGATTTTTTTGTCATTGGGGGTGCAATATGAATAAAGTGATCTTCAGTTTGGCGGGATGGACCTTACCGCGGGTTTCCGTGGTGCGCCGTATTATTGCCTTAGGAATGGCCATGTCGTTCTTACTACCTACTGTCAGTTGGGCGTTTCAAGTACAGGCCTACGAGGCAGCCGAGGGAGCGACCGGGATTATTCCCGTTGATCTCGGCAGAGTCGTTGAATCTTCCCGCGGAACCAATGGAAACACTCTCTATATCGTTCAGGACCTCCATTGCAATTACGAAGTACAGACCAACATTCGCCGAATTCTCAATGACTTGAAGAAGAAAAATCCAAATTTAAAACTAATCGCAGTTGAAGGTGCCACGGGCATTGTGCCTACTCGTACTTTGGCGGCCATTCCGAACAGCCCGGCCAAGCGTGCGGTCTTAGCGTATTTTATGCGCGAGGGGAAGCTGACCGGTGCTGATTGCGTCACGGTATGCGATCAAGCTGAGATGGAGTTGTTTGGTGCGGAAAATCCGGACATATATGCCAAAAGTTTAGCGTTGATTCAAGACTTTGCTACTGAAGCCAATCGTGGATTAGTTTTTGAATTGTTGGATCGTATCAAGTTCCTAGAAACGCGTCAGGGCAATCCGGCCTTGGTGGCATTTGAGAAACGGCGCGAGTCGGTTATCATGGGACGCATTAGTGTTCAGGAATATCATCGAACCTTGATCCGCGAAGCCGGGCGGATGGGGATTTCAATCAGTCGTATTGCTTCGAAGTTTTCGAACCAGAGTTGGGATATGTATGAGCGAACCATGTTGGATAGGATTTTGGAAGAAAAAATCCGTGAAAAATTATTCAAGAGCGATGCGGAACGTCAGTTGTCTGCCTATCATCAGTATGTAGAAATGGCCGAGCATATCTTGACGGTTTCGGCCTCCCAAGCTGAAATCAATGTGTTCAAACAACGAAGCGAAACCCTTTCGCTCGGAATGATTCAGAAAAACATCCAGACCATTTTTGCGAAAATGGACTACTATGCGGGCATGGACTCGACTTTTGGTGAAGAGGTTGCCGCTCTGGAAAAAATGGTAAAAAAGGGATTGCAGTTTTATCAGTTGGCTGAGCAACGCAACCGCGTACTGTTTGATCAAACCGTGACGCGTTTACGTTCCCGAGGTGAGCAGAGCGCCGTCTTGGTCAGCGGTGGGTTTCATACCCCGGCCATAGCCGAACTAGCACGGTCACAGGGCTACTCGGTGGTGACGCTTCGCCCCAGGCAGGAGCGTCCTGAAGTTTCTAACAACTATTTTTTGCGTCTGCGTTTTCCGGATCAACCAACCGAGCTGGAACAAATGCTTTCACAACGTCAAGTTAAAGGTAATGCCATTGCGGTTCCCAATGCTTTGGTCAATGAAACCTTTCAAGCTAACGTGGGCGTGGCGGTAGATGAATCCCAGCGCGCTTTGGATGCCTTGCAGGGTAAGACCGTGGTTACAGCTGAAAATGAAAAAATAGAAAAACGTCAAGACGGAATCGTTCGTTTGAGTTTACCGCGCGGAGCTGAGTTCTTTCTCACCTTTGTCAAAGGCGAGTTGTTTGTGGATCGTAACATTGAAAAGGTTCGGGAGTTTCGCCAGAACGCAGGGCTCAATACGCTTCCGGCTGGCAATGCAATTCAAGGAACTCTGCGGTTACCGGTGGTACGTATCGCGGGCTTGGCGATTTTGGGTGTGGGCTTGGCCTTTTTAACGGCACAAATCGTTGCCGGTTTGGCCGTGACACCCATGTTGGTGATTGGCGTGGTGGGTTTGGTCCTCATGAGTGCTTGGGCTATTTCTAATGTTTCGGAGTTTTCACTCGCACGTTTGGCCACGCCACGCAACGCCATCATGAGTTCGCTGATCGCCGGGACCATGGCGTTTTCAGCATTCTTAGGCTCGCTTATGTCGAGTGCCTTCATTAAACTTTCTGGCGTTGCTGCAGATCCGACCAATTTGGCGGCTCGTGCGGTGGCGATCGTGGCCAAAGGCATGTCCATCGTAGGTTTGGCTCCCCATGCACAGGACCCGATGGTGGCAGGAACCATGGCTATCAATACTTTAAATATGGCCGCCAATGTATTGGTGGGCAGTCTTTTTTCAGGACCGATTCGACTGGCGGTGGGTGTGACAAAAATTCTCATGTTTAAAAATTCAAGCCGAGTTTTAGGACGTCCTTTTTCTAAGGCCGCGGCGGATGCTATTGCTCAAGTGATTGAAAAGCGCGAACAAGAGGAAAAGGGTATTTTATATAATGAAAACGAGGCTAGACCTGCCAAGGGGTCATTTGCATTACTAAGTGAAGAAGCTGTAGATCAAATGCTGGGGGTTTTAAAGGATCTTGGTCTAGTTAAGTTTGAAGATAGTACTCCGGTAGATATTTTTATTAAGCCCACGGTTAATATAAATCAAGATCATATATCACCGACCCCAATTGAAAGTGAATTAGTGTTTCAAATGCCCAAATCCGTTGAGGGAAAGATACAGCTTCTATTTCGTGTTATTGTTATGGATCCTATGTTTATAGACGAAAAGGGAAAAAATTTAAACCTCACACAAGTTCCTGACAAATACGTCGCTGGAGTTTTGAATTGTTTAAACCCCCTCTCCTTTTTCAAGGCAATTGGTCCGCAGCAGTTGAATCCTCTGTTTGCACGTGCAGGGAAGTTTGAAGCTACATTTAAAGCAAATTTTGCAGCTGCAGTCAAAAAGTGGCAGGGTCGAACGGGGCCTCAAGATTTGCCAACACTTCAGAAATTTCTTCAGCAGGGGCTTTTACACGAATTTACGCATGCTTTAGCGCTGAACATGCCGGACAATGTTCCGACGGATTTACCTAAGGCCGAGCAGGACCGACTTAACCAATTCTCAGTAACTGCGTATATTAATTTATTGAATACTGCCACTGAATTGCATACGAGCGTGGTTTATACAAAGAATTTAGTTAAAGCTTTGCAGGCGGTAGAAGGCCAAGAGCCTAGTGCTACAACTCAAAACCAAGTGGTTCGAGTCTTATCACTTGAAATGTTTTGTGACCGTTTTAGTATGTACATGTATGAAATGTTCATGAAGTTGCAAGCGTATCACGAGGTGATTGCGGATCTTGGAGATCTTTCGGTAGACAGCTTGCGAAAAATGGAAAAACAAAGAAAAAACAATCCAGATGCGTTCAAAACAGTGAATGAATTAAATGATGAAGAAATGAGGGCGTTGGCCCAAAAATTAGACGCGGCGGAAAAAGCTCACGTTTACATTGAGAAATTTGGTGATCCGGTTATTTCCGAAGCCGAACGTGGGATTTTCGAACCGTTTTTAGATCTACTCCGCCATTTTGACAAAGAGAAATCGATTGATTTGTTTACAGAGGAACATACCAAAGGTGAGTTTTTTAAGGCCAGTCATAATGGCACTTTTATTTCAGATAATAAAATGGGTGTTGAAGAAATTGTAAAGCAGACAGAGGATTTGTCTGCGGTTGAAGGTCCAGGTGGCATATCCGTCGCAGTGGGAAATGCGGTACAGGCTGCAGTTGGGATCGAACAACCAATAGTAACGGGTCTTGTGGATCAAGATCCAACGCTAGTACCTGTTCAAGAAACTACGGAAACGGCTTCACTTGATGATTGGTTAAATTCAGCAGCTACGGCGGCACCAGTAAGTATGGCGTTGGATAAAACGGCCGAAGTTGCTGTTCCTGTTTTAGATTTGGTTGAGACTGCGGCAACGAGTTCGCAGCGTATGGGTATTGAAAAACCGGTGGTAGCTAATCTTGATGCAGATTTAGACGATTGGCTCAATGATGCAGTAGCAACACCATCAACAGCGGTAATGGACTTAGAAACCGAGGAAACAGCACAAAAAGATCTTTCTCCAGAGGAACGGGCGCGTCAGGAATTATTGACTGCGAATAATCAAGTGCAAACTGTATCCATTCAGCAAGTTCAAATGGACACAGCGGTAACCAATGCGGTTCATTCTCAAAATATTGGTACTACTGCTAATCTTCTTGAAAGAACAACAGAAGAAGCGAGACGAGGAAAATTCAATACAAGTGCATTAATGGGGACAACGGGTGCTATGATTATTCAGAATCAGCACACCGCCGCGCCAGTAGCCCAGCAGGCCACGACGCCGCAGTTGACGGCAGCGTCTGAGGCGCTGTCCGCAGCCCGTGGTTCCTCGCTCGTCCCTGCCTTGTTCGACGATTTCCGGGCCACCCCGGCACCGCCACCGGCTCCGCATCC
This sequence comes from uncultured bacterium, assembly GCA_964604705.1. Lineage (GTDB taxonomy): Bacteria > Oederibacteriota > JAAXVQ01 > JAAXVQ01 > JAAXVQ01 > JAAXVQ01. Next base: position 279,926 of record CAZSAP010000002.1, on the reverse strand, counting down.
TCCCGTATATTTCTATACCAACGATGTGCATCTGGCGTACGCGGTATTGGAATCGCTCATGGTTCAACAGCGTCCGGTGAATGTTACCGCTGATGAGTGGACCTTGTTCACACAAAATGTTCAGGTTGTTATGGTGGATGTTAATAAAGGCATCCAAAGCCCAGGTGCGGATATGAAAGGCATTGCTCTAAACTCCGGAAAAATGCAAGGGCAAGATCCGGATGCCATCATGCAACAGCTTTCACAATTGCAGAAAGTAGGCATGCCGTCATCAGGTTCGGTCAACGGCATGATCGCATTAACTCCACAAGAAGGCACTCCGACATTAACCGGGATTGTTTACCCCAATGGTCGCGTGGGGGTACCCACCGAGGTTATGGGTGTCTCGCTTAACCAAGTCCCTGCAGAATCAATCCCGCAATCCATCAGGGATCAGAGCGATGCCTTGAAACGTTCCTTGATGAATGGCAACGAGTTCAACGATATGTTGCTACTCTCTGCGGCTCAATCACGCGATGCCGCGATTCGAGATCTGCTGGGCAACAGTTTCAAGCCGGTCCAAGTCGTTGTTGATACCACAGCCTTGGATTTACTCCAAACCTTGCTGGGCGCCATGCAATTTGCTCAATTGCAGAATCTGTTGAACATGATTCGCGCACAGGACGCACAAATAAAATCAGCCTTTAAAGATGGGGCCAAAGTTGTTCCCGTGGCGACTGAGAACATCAGCCGTGAAACCGTGGAAGCGGCGGCCAAAGCGGTTGCTCATGGAAATGTGGTTGTATTTGGCTCCAGTGCGTCTTCTGTTGAGACAACACTGTTTGGCTTGAACGGCCTAAGTGAAGCTGCCAAGGCCCAGGGCATGATTGCGGATCATTTGGGGGCACTTGATTTATTGGCGGAAAACACAGCCGGGCGTGATGGCGAAAATGTGTTGGATGCATTGGATGCCATGGAACTGCGAGGGAGCACGCGGCTTAACACGGCCTTGGGTGATCGTTCCGCCGTTTCTTCTTTGGCCGGGCGTGCACTTAGCCAAGCACAGAAGGATTTGTTTGCAGAGGAACTCAAAAGTACGGATCAAGTTGTGTTTATGTCCAAGGATCGCTATCACGGAACCGCTTGGGGGCAGCAGGATCGACTGGGGCGTGAGACCCCGGCTGCCTTGCTGGTTATTGCCTACAATAAAGGCAAAGGTGTTCCGGGACAGAAGATGGCGGCCGCCGGAAAGATGATTCCGGAATTTAAAAAGACCCCCTTCTTGGGATCCAAGGGTTGGGTTAAAACGTTCTCGATGTTGGCTTTAGGCGTGGCCTCCTTGACCTTGGTAGGCCGTAGTTTGCGCCAAGTGAATTTGCCACTCACCAAGGGCTTTAAGGCGCAGCGGTTGCCCTTGCTTCCGATCATGACGCATCCGTCGTTCCTGAAAGCCTTGCGCTTGATGGCACGCATCATTGTTGGAAACTACGGCGATCGGGAAGTGGTTGACCCCGTGTTGCGTCAGCAATTGGCGGATTTGCGCCAGTTGGATTTGTCAAAAATAGATTTAAACACCCTCAAGCAGTCAGAGACCCCCGAGTCGTTACGGTATGTGCTCGGGCATTTGGTATGGGTCCGAAATTTCCTCACGAACCTTCCGTTTTTCCAGGCAGTCATGAAGTTGCGGGGGATTCAAATCGAGACGTTGAATCCCGAACTGCTTATGCTGGTGAATGAATTTACGCAAATGCAATCGGTTACGTGGTATTTTGCAAAGCGTACATATCTTCTAAAACAGATTGAAGCCCGCAAGTCCGTAATGGATGAGACGCTTTGGAATTTCCTTATGTCCACGCCTGCGGAATTGGTCACGGCCAGCAAAGATCGCGCAGAGGAAGTAAAGAATTTGGTGCAAAAAGCGCAACTCAGTGAGTCCGAGGTTGCGCGCGTTAAGGTACTGCGCATGGAGCTCAAGCATTTACGCTTTGCCAAACGCTTCCACGAAGTGCTTAACCAGATTGATGCCGATACCACCCAGACGCCTCGCTTGGTTAAGAGCCTGATCAGCAAGCTGGTCATTCAGCTGTCGCGTGAAGATGCCACGGAAAAATATCGGGACAGTGTTCTCCAGGTTCTTTCGCTCATTGATCCGGACAATCAAATCACCGTAATGATGACAACGGTTCGGGACGGTCAGATCAAGAACGTGTATTTGAACATTCCGGAAATATTGCGGAATTCGCCGGTGTATCTGGAAATGTTCCTGAGAAACTATCCGTTATACGATTCCAAGGGACGACCGATTGTGGCTCCGGAACGCAATCGTATTGTAAGTGCGTTGCAAGCGGCCTAACCGCCGATAGTTTCAGCAAGGCCGGGAGAGAAGAACGTTCTCTTCCGGCCTTTTGCGTTTATAGGGCATGGGACCCGTTGCCCTTACGCGGCAGGCATGGTAAAATCATCCGCCCTTGGAAAAATCACGTTGTAGGTCGTACGTTTCCTGGGTCCATTTTGAATACATAATTGAGGAGTACACGAAATGCAAACACCGAATTATCCTTTGCGGTTCAATCCTATTTACAAAGAGCGTATCTGGGGGGGAGACATGCATCGTGTGCATCTGGGAGCCCCGGTTTCAGCCCAGGCGCGTATTGGAGAATCCTGGGAAATATCCGATCGTCCGGAAGAAAATTCAGTTGTTGCCAATGGCGCATTGGCAGGCATCTCGCTGCGTGCGTTGATTGAAAAGTTCCCTTCGGCGATACTCGGTCCCAACGGAAAGGCGGAAAAACGCTTTCCCTTGCTGATCAAGTTTATCGGTGCCAGCGACAAGTTGTCGCTCCAAGTGCATCCCAGGGATGCCTATGCCCAAGCCCACCACGCAGGCGAAATGGGAAAAACGGAAATGTGGTACATTTTGGACAACGAGCCACATGCGGAGTTGCTGATCGGTTTTAAGAAGCCGCAGACGCTCGCCGACATTAAGGTTGCGATTATGGAAAACCGCTTTGAACAGTTAATCAATGCCACTCCGGTTAAGCCGGATGACGCTTTCTTTCTCCCTGCAGGGCGGGTGCATGGGATCGGTGCCGGGGTATTGTTGGCGGAAATTCAAGAGAACTCCGACGTAACCTACAGGGTCTATGACTACGGTCGCAAGGATGATAAAGGGATGCCGCGGGCATTGCATGTCGATCAGGCCTTGGACGTGATGGACATGTGTGATACCTCGGACGGGCGTTTGCCTGAAGGTGGGCGGCTTGAACACGGCACGATCGCACGCCCGATGGTGACCGATGACCATTTTATAAGCGAGCATCTAACGTATCCGACAGCGTCTGAAGGAAAAATTCATCAAGGCTTTCAGATTGCGATTGTCACGCGTGGTGAAGGGCGCTTGGCTTACACAGATGGGTTTGAAGAATTGAAGCGCGGCGTGGTTTTGCTCTTGCCGGCCGGCTTTAAAGGGTGGAAGGTGATTCCGGCAACTGCGGATTTAGGCATTTTGTGGGCGTGGATGGCGGTGAAGTAACAGACACCCCTATATATTTTCGTGCGCATAGGAGGCGAAAAAATGCGTTACGATCGTTTAACCATAAAGGTTCAAGACGTGTTGCAAAAAGGAGTCCAGCAGGCAGGGGAGCAGGGTCATTCGGAACTGCTTCCTCTGCATGTCCTGCAATCACTCCTCCAGGATGAAGAAGGGTTGGTTCGTCCTTTACTCTCAAAAATTGGCGTGGATGCTGCGCTTCTAGAGAAGATGACCCTGGCTGAGTTAAAGCGATTGCCTCAGATAACGGGCGGCCCTGCAGCGCCTCCCGTTGCCTCGCGTGATACCCAAGCCTTGTTGGAACGGGCTTGGGGCAAAGCTCAAGAAATGCAAGACGAGTATCTTTCCGTAGAGCACTTGCTCTTGGCGATGACTTCCGATGGCGGCGTGGTGGGGAAAATTCTTACCACGGTCGGAATTTCAGAGACCGCCCTACTCAAAGGACTGCATGAAGTGCGCGGCAGTCATCGTGTGACCGATCCCAACCCAGAAGAAAAATACCAAGCCCTGAAAAAATTTTGCAGGGACTTAACGCAGATGGCGCAGTCCGGAAAATTGGATCCGGTTATTGGACGCGACCAGGAAATCCGTCGTGTCATACAGGTGCTTTCTCGGCGCACAAAGAATAATCCAGTATTAATTGGCGAACCAGGAGTGGGTAAGACCGCCATTGCCGAAGGTTTGGCGCAACGGATTATTGCAGGAGATGTCCCCGAAGGGCTTAAGCATAAAACCGTGCTTTCCCTGGACATGGGGGCCTTGGTGGCCGGAGCCAAATACCGAGGTGAATTTGAGGACCGGCTTAAGGCTGTGCTAAAGGAGATCGGGGATGCGGACGGACGCATTATTTTGTTTATTGATGAGTTGCATACGGTCGTAGGCGCAGGTGCGGCCGAGGGTGCCATTGATGCCTCCAACATGCTCAAGCCCGCCTTGGCGCGCGGTGAACTGCGCTGTGTCGGCGCCACCACTTTAAATGAATATCGGAAATACATTGAAAAAGATGCGGCCTTGGAACGTCGTTTTCAAACGGTTTTGATTGGCGAACCCACGGTCGAAGATACGGTTTCAATTTTGCGGGGTCTACGCGAGCGTTACGAGATACATCACGGGGTGAAAATAAGAGACGCGGCCTTGGTGGCTGCGGCTGAACTTTCCCACCGATACATCTCTGGACGCTTTCTCCCCGACAAGGCCATTGATCTGGTGGATGAAGCCGCCGCTCGTCTTCGAACGGACATTGACAGTCTGCCCGCTGAACTCGATGATGCAGAACGGCGTGCCCGACAGTTGGAAATTGAGCGGGAAGCGTTAAAGCGGGAAAAGGGAGAGGCTGTTGAAATTCGCAAACAAAAATTAGAACAGGAATTGGCTGAGCTTAAGGCCAACCGCGATGCGTTGCGCCTGCGTTGGCAAAATGAGAAGCAAAAAATTGAAGGTGTGCAAAAAATAAAAGAAGAGATGGAGCAACTCAAGCAACAGGAAGCCTTGGCCGAACGCGAAGGGGATTTGGAAAAAGTTGCGATGATTCGTTACGGGCGCCTGCGGGAACTGCAGGAGCATCAGGCGGCGGCTGAAAAGGCAATGCTTGAGAGTTCGGCCAACACCTTGCTCAAGGATGAAGTGGATGAAGAAGATATTGCCACGGTGGTAGGGCGCTGGACCGGAATACCGGTGTCCAGGCTCTTGGAAGGTGAGATGGGAAAACTGATGGCCATGGAAGACCGGCTGCGGGAACGTGTTGTCGGACAAGATCAGGCCTTGCGTGCGGTCTCGGATGCCGTACGGCGGGCGCGTTCCGGATTGTCTGAGCCCAATCGGCCTTTGGGGTCTTTTCTCTTTTTGGGTCCAACGGGGGTGGGAAAAACCGAGTTGGCCAAGGCCTTGGCCGAGTTCTTATTTGATGATGAAAGCGCGATGGTACGCATCGACATGTCGGAGTATATGGAACGTCATGCGGTGGCGCGCCTAATCGGTGCTCCTCCCGGATATGTCGGTTACGATGAGGGGGGGCAGCTGACCGAGGCGGTACGTCGTCGTCCCTACTCCCTAATCTTGTTTGACGAAGTGGAGAAAGCGCATCCGGAAGTGTTCTCGGTTTTACTCCAACTTTTGGACGATGGACGTTTGACCGATGGGCAGGGGCGTACAGTGGATTTTCGGCAGACCTTGGTAATTATGACCAGCAACTTGGGTGGCGCCATGTTGGCCGAAGCATCCGATCTGCCCTTTGAACAGGCGGAGAAAAAAGTCCGGGATGAGTTGAAAAATTTCTTTAAGCCCGAATTTTTAAATCGCCTGGATGACATTATCGTCTTCCAGAGACTCACCGACGCGTTGATTCGGGACATTGTCCAGAAGCAAGTGAACCGCCTGCGATTGCGGCTTGCGGATAAGCGCATTACGCTGGAATTGAGTCGTGAAGCCTTGGAGGTTATAGCCCAGGAAGGGTACGATCCGGTCTACGGTGCACGTCCTTTGAAACGTGCGATCCAGCATTTGTTGACCGATCGCCTGGCAAAGATGTTGGTCGCCGGGAGCATCCTGCCGGATCAACAAGTTGTGGTGAATGCACATGAGGGACATCTGACACTAACTGTTTAAACAGCGGCCAGAGATGGAATTGTTTTATAGTCCATGTCGCAATCATGCACGCACAGCCGTTCCGGCGTTGGATGTTGTAACACTCCGGATTGCCAACCTTTTGCTTCATTCCTTATGGATTCTATGGGAAAATAAACCTGCATTCGAAGATTGGATGTGAATGGGCGGATATCCAGACGATACGGAGATAGCATGCGACGCTTGTTTTGGGTAGGGGCAATCGTTCTTTTGGCAGCCGGAAGCGCGTGGGCACAAGAACCGGTTATGGTTCCGATGAACCAGTCCGGTACGCGGGGTCCGGATGGATTTGTGGTGTGCTACCGGCCGGGTTCCCGTGCTGCGTCTTCCGTGTCATCGCCTACCGGGCTGGAGTCCTTGCACGTGCAACGCGTCTCGGTTTTGGAAAACCAAACCCTACAAACATTGGGTGCGCACCTCAAGGCTCAGCCGGATGTGCTTTGGGTTCAGCCCAACTACTGGCGCTATGCCCAAGCCGAACGGATCACACCCAACGATCCTTATTACCGTCCCGAACGCAACATGCGTCAATATCAGCAATGGCACTTGCCGAAAATCAACGCTGATTTTGCCTGGTCGCTTACTCAAGGAAACCCCAACATCATTGTGGCCGTGGTGGATACCGGAGTGGATTTGAATCACCCGGATCTTAAATCCAAGCTGCTGCCTGGAATAACCATTATTAACCAAACCGGATACGCTCCGCCTTCCGCGGGCATGGATGACAATGGCCATGGAACCCATGTGGCGGGCTTGATTGGTGCTTCAACCAACAACAATATCGGTGTGGCCGGATGCTCGTGGGATGTGAAAATTTTACCCGTCAAAGTTTTGGGCAAGGACGGAGCGGGAACGGATACTGATATTGCCGCGGGAATTATGTGGGCGGCCGATGCTGGAGCTAAAATCATCAACCTTTCGCTGGGCGGCGCCTCGGATGACGGCACGGGACCCAAGGTGGTACAGGCCGCGGTGGATTACGCGTATGCCAAGGGATGCATTATTTTTGCCGCCTCAGGAAACTCCGGCGACAATACCGTATACTTTCCAGCGGCATTGCCGCACGTCGTGGCTGTAGCGGCAACCGATCCTTACGACCGCCGGTCCAGCTATTCGACCTACGGAAATTTTGTGGCCTTGTCGGCTCCGGGAGGATCGGGGAAAGAAGCCTTGACTAAGGATACCGGTATGTTGAGTACCTTTTGGAATACGAACAGCAGTGGGTCGGATACATTGGGTGGAAGTGAAGCTGGGGAGTACGCCATTGAAGTAGGCACGTCCATGGCGGTCGCCGTGGTCAGTGGAGCCGCACAACTGGTTTGGTCGCAAACACCCAGCCTGACCGGGGATCAAGTGGTGAACATACTGAAGTCCACGGCCGTGGACATTGGTGTGCCCGGTCCGGACGCAGAGACCGGTGTTGGACGCATCGATGTATTGGCGGCGTTGGGGAACCCACCGGTTACGCAGGCAGCGCTGACCTTGTACAACTACCCCAATCCCTTTAACCCGGAACACGAGACAACCCAAATTGTTTTTCTTCTGGATCAACCGCAAGACGTAGAGCTAACCATATACGACGTAGCGCGTGATCGCATCTGTCAGAAGCGTCGGACGGCTCATGAATGCGTAGCCGGGAAAAATACATTTGTTTGGGACGGCAGAAATGAGCAGGGAAACATAGTCGCCAATGGGATTTACTTGATGCGCATCATCACCGACGACGGACATGCCAGCGCCATCAAGGGCATTGCGGTTTTGCGATGAGGGCGACATGGTCTAAGGAGCGAGGGGACGCTGTTTTTATCTTTGACGTCTCAATAACTCGCGCAAAACCGGATTGGCCATGCGTCGCGATAATGCCATCCAGGCCGGTTAAACCCCGTTGTGGTGTTTAACCGCCGGGCTAGACGATATAGGTCATAGTGTGGCAGAAGTGGTTAGATGAGCATAAGAGACGTCAAAGATAAAAACAGCGTCCCCTCGCTCCTCTAGGAAAAACCATATGGGTAGTGCGAAAAGAGTTCGTCAGTGTTTTAATTATGCACGTATCGCTCAAGTGAGGAGCTTGACTGGGTTATGATACGACGAAGTTGGGAGAAGAAGTTAACGTGGCTCTGGGTCTGCCTGCTTGTATGCGGTACAGCGACCTATGCCACGGCCGCGGCTTCAGGCGCCCCCGGTGCGTATCTTAAGTGGGGGGTCGATGCCCGCGCGTCGGCTTTGGGTGGAGCGTATACGGCCGTGGGTGAAGACGCCGCCGTGGCGTACTGGAATCCCGCCGGGTTGAGCCATGTCCGCCGTTTGGAGTTTCGCGGGACGTACACGGCCATTCCGGAAAGCGGAACGTACTCGCAACTGGCATTTGCCATTCCTTCGGGCATATTTGAATTTCCGGAAGACGAACTTTCCGGTACGGTGGGTCCCAATCGTTGGGGCACGATTTCCTTTTCACTCATTCGCTTGGCCGCCGGGTATGAGTTTGAAGCGCGTGAAGTGGATTCACTTAACCCCAATTATCTTTTTTCCGATGTGGAAGGGTGTTACAGCTTGGCCTGGGGTATGCCGCTCTCTTCCGAATGGTCAGTCGGGCTGGGACTCAAAGGTTTGTACCATCAGCTGGATCAAGCGCAAGCGAACGGTTGGGGACTTGATGCTGGGTTGCTCTGGCAGCCGTCTAGGTGGAAGGAAGTGCGGATTGGCTTAGGTGTGCGGGATGTGTATTCGGGATTGACCTGGAAGACTGGGCGGAGCGAGGTTTTTCCTGTAACCACCAAAGCGGGGGTTGCGTATACCTTGAGTTTGGGTTCTGCGCAACAGGTCCTGGCTTCGGTGGAAGGTGAAAAAAATTCACTTTCAGATCCTTGGAAAGTTCATGCAGGCGGTGAATACGGCTGGCACGATCTTTTGTTTATCCGAGCGGGGGTGCAGGATACCTGGCTTACCTGCGGCGGCGGTGTGCGTATACCTACCATTGGGTGGGCACGCACTTCTTTGCGTCTCGATTATGCTGCCGTGCAGGATAAGATCGCCGGATGGGATCATTGGATCACGTTGGGTGTTTGCTTTTAAAAAGGATCGGAAAAACCTTAAAACGCCTTTTTTTAAAGGGTTTTCTTCCGGGCAATAACCTTGACAGAACCAGCGAAGGCGTGTATTGTTTTTACAAATTCATCTTTAATCTAGCTCTGCGAAGCTAGGAAGAGCCCATATCCGGTGTGTTTGTGACGCCCTGTAAAAGCCTCCCCCTTAGTATGCGCAGCGGGAGGTTTTTTTTTACCCAACCAGGCGTCGGTCAGAAAACTCTAACTACACTCAACAGCTCAAGGAGATCACATGGAACCCACCAAAAAAAATCAAGTCATGGATGCAGATTCGATCCGACGTGCGCTTACCCGGATTGCGCATGAAATTTTAGAACGCAACAAGGGTGTGGACGGGCTGGTCCTGATTGGCATCATGAAGCGCGGAGATATTTTGGCCCTGCGTTTGGCCGAGGCCATCAAACAAATTGAAGGCAAGCTGCCTCCGGTGGGGGCGCTCGACATTACCTTCTACCGAGACGATGCCGGTTCCCGTGGCATGAAACCCGTAAGCAACCGACCCACGCACTTGCCGTTCAATGTGGATGATAAGAAGGTGATTTTGGTCGACGATGTCTTGTTTACCGGTCGGAGCAGTCGCGCGGCCATGGATGAAATCATTGATTACGGTCGTCCGAAGCTTATCCAACTGGCCGTGCTGGTGGATCGGGGTCATCGAGAACTGCCGATCCATGCGGACTTTGTCGGCAAAAACATTCCCACCTCGGCCGGGCAGAAAGTGGAAGTGCTTTTACAGGAACGCGACGGCGAAGAATCCGTAGCGATCAAGGAGGGTTAAAGATGGGTCTGCAACGCAAGGATCTGTTGAGCTTGGAGGAGTTGTCGGCCGAAGAGATGTTGCTTATTTTGGATACGGCGCAATCGTTTAAAGAAGTGGTGCAACGTCCCATTAAGAAAGTTCCGGCCCTTCGGGGAAAGACGGTGGTGAATTTGTTTTTTGAAAATTCAACGCGTACCCGCACCTCGTTTGAACTGGCCGCCAAACGTCTCTCCGCCGATGTGGTTAACTTTACGGCGTCGACCTCCTCTGTGTCCAAAGGGGAGACGCTCCTGGATACGGTGCGCAATATCGAAGCCATGAATGTGCACACCATCATCATGCGGCATTCCTGTTCGGGCTCGGTGCGTCTCGTGGCGCAAAACATCAAGGCCAGTGTGGTCAACGCCGGCGACGGCACCCACGAGCATCCCACCCAAGGCCTCTTGGACCTCTACACCATCCGCGAATGCAAGGGCAGTTTGGCGGGGTTGACCGTTACCTTGGTGGGGGACATAACGCATTCACGCGTGGCCCGCTCAAATATTCACGGGCTCGTGAAGCTGGGCGCGAAGGTCCGCATTGTCGGTCCTGCCACGTTGGTGCCGCGCAGTTTTTCTCGGCTGGGTGTGGAAGTGCATAATAACTTGGAAGAGGCCATCAAGGACGCGGATGTCATCAACATCTTGCGCATACAGTTGGAGCGCCAGGACGGCAAGTATTTCCCCAGCGCGCGCGAGTACGCCAATCTGTATGGGGTTAATGCCCGGCGCTTAAAGCTGGCCAAGCCCGATGTGTTGATCATGCATCCGGGCCCCATGAATCGCGGCATTGAGATTTCTCCACGCGTGGCCGACGGACCCAACTCGGTTATTTTGGACCAGGTCACCAACGGGGTGGCGGTGCGCATGGCAGTGTTGTATTTACTCTCCGGAGGTGAGAACGTCGATGAGAACCTTAATTAAAAACGCTCGGGTCATTGATCCGGGAAGTGGATACGATGTGCCCGGTGAGATTTGGATTGAAGACGGACGGATTGTTGACATCACTGCGTCCAATGTTCATGTTCCCGGCAAAGACGATCGGATTATTGATGCGCAAGGCGGCGTGGTAGCCCCGGGGTTGGTGGATCTGCATGTACACCTGCGTGAGCCCGGTGAAGAATATAAAGAAACCATTGCCTCGGGCACACGGGCAGCCGCGGCCGGCGGCGTCACCAGTCTGGCCTGCATGCCCAACACCAATCCGCCGTTGGACAATCTCGCCATGGTGGAATTGGTCATGTCCAAGGCCAAACAACAAGGTGTGGTTAATGTCTACCCTGTGGCGTGCATCACCAAAGGACGCAAAGGCGAAGAACTCAGCGAAATGGGCGAGTTGCAGGCTGCAGGAGTTAAGGCTGTATCGGACGATGGCTCGCCGGTTTCCGATCCGGGTTTGATGCGCAGCGCCTTGCAGTACGCAGGCATGCTGGATCTGCTGGTGATCAATCACGCCGAAGAAAAGGCACTGACCTCCAAGGGTGTGGCCCATGCCGGGTTTATGGCGGCCAAACTCGGCTTGGCGGGTGTGCCGCGTTCAGGTCTGGACATAATGATCAGCCGCGACATCATCTTGGCCGAAGAGACCGGCTGTCGCATTCACATCCCGCATGTATCGACAGCAGGAGCCGTGCGCATGATCCGCGAGGCCAAGGCACGCGGCGTGAAGGTTACAGCTGAGACCGCTCCGCACTATTTGGCCCTTACCGATGAATGCCTGGCCACGTACGATACCAATGTGCGCGTAAATCCACCCATTCCGGAAGCCTCGGACCAGGCCGCGCTTATTGAAGGCCTCGTGGATGGAACCATCGATGCCATTGCCACGGATCATGCACCGCATTCGCGTCGTGAAAAAGAGATGGAATTTGCTTTGGCGGCGCCGGGCATCAGCGGCCTAGAAACGTCGCTTTCCATGGTGCTTACCACCTTGGTGCATACGGGCAAAATGTCATTGCTTGAGGCGTTAAAACGCATGACGGTCAATCCGGCTAAAATCTTAAAGATTCCCAAAGGCACCTTGCAAGCGGGGGCCGATGCGGATTTGGTGATTTTTGATCCCAACGCCGATCGCACGATTGCAGCCAAGGATTTTGTAAGTCAGTCGAACAATACACCGTTTGATCAGTGGAAGGTCAAGGGGCGGGTTCTGGCCACGCTTGTGGCGGGCACGCCGGTGTTTGTGGACCCGACGTTTTCTGGAAATATTAAAAATTAGCGCTTAGGTATTTCGATTGGGTGCAGGTTTGTGAAAAGCGCGCGCCTCAGAGAGGCTTGCTCCGATCGGAAATTCTTTGTTGAAAAGAATTTCCTCTAGGCTTTCACAAATCTGCACCCAATCGAAATCATAGAACGTATGCTGGGATATTCAGGAGGAGTTTTCGTGAATGCAGAATTGCTGACCATTCGTCGGTTTGGGCCGTACGCGCATTTGACGTTTGCCGCGCCCGCCATTGCCAGGAAAGCCAAGCCGGGACAGTTTGTGGAAGTTCGGATACCGGGAGATCAGGCACCGTTTTGGCGGCGTCCGTTCTCAATTTGCCGAGCGGGCAAGGGACAGGTGGAGTTCCTGATCAAAGGGCGGGGACGTGGCTCCTCGTTGTTGGCCAAAGCACTGCCGGGAACCGTGGTGGACATGGTCGGACCTTTGGGCAAGGGATTTTCCTTAATCGGCAAGGAACCGCGGCTTTTGGTGGGCGGGGGATACGGCGTGGCACCCATGTTGTTTATGGTGCAGGCGCTCCGCGCGAAAAAGATTCCCGTGGAAGTGTTCATCGGCGGGCGCTGCGAGGATGATTTGTTACTGCGCAAGGAAATGAAAGTTGCCGGTGCCCGTGTTACCTGCACGACCGAGGACGGGAGCGCGGGTTTGCGCGGACGCGTGACCGCGCCCTTGGAAGCCCGGTTGCAGCAGGCCAATGAGCCGGTAAAAATTGCCGCCTGTGGGCCGCACGCCATGCTCAAGGCTATTACGCAATTGGCCCAACGGCACGGCGTGTCCGCCGAAGTTTCTTTGGAAGAAGTCATGGCCTGCGGCTTGGGTGTGTGCAACGGATGCGTGGTGAAAATCAAAGGCGAGTTTCAGCGGGTCTGCAAAGACGGACCTGTCTTCAACGCCGGGGATGTGGACTGGCATGCCTAAACCTATGGGTAACCTCAAAGTAAATGTTGGTGGCGTAAGCCTCGAAAATCCTGTCCTGTTGGCGTCGGGCACGTGCGGCTATGGAACGGAACTTGCCGAGCACATTGATTTTAAAACCATCGGCGGGCTTGTGGCCAAGAGCATTACCTTGGCGCCGCGTACCGGAAACGCGATGCCGCGGGTGGTGGAGTGTTCGTCCGGCATGCTCAATGCCATTGGTCTGGCCAATGTGGGGGTTGAAGCCTTTTGCGAAGAGAAGCTTCCGGCCTTGCGCAAACTGCCGTGTGCCGTGATTGCCAATATCGCCGGTTCCAAGCGGGAGGAGTACATCCATGTGGTGCAACGCCTTGAGCGTCAGAAGGGCATCGCCGGCCTGGAGCTGAACGTATCATGCCCCAATGTGCATGCCGGGGGGATCGAGTTTGGGCGTGATCCCAAGGTGCTCAACGAGTTGGTCTCGGCCGTGCGGCGCATCACCAAGCGTCCGCTCTGGATCAAGCTTTCACCCAATGTCACGGATATTGTGCCTCTGGCCAAAGCCGCGGAAGAGGCTGGGGCCGATGCGTTGACCGTGGCGAACACCTTGGTAGGGCTGCGCATGGACATCGTGCATCGCCGTCCGGTGCTGGCCAATCTCACCGGCGGCTTGTCGGGACCGGCGATTAAACCTGTGGCCCTGGCCATGGTTTATAAAGTTGCGGGTGCGGTAAACATTCCCATTGTAGGCTGCGGTGGGATTGAGACCGCAGACGATGCACTGGAGTTTATTTTGGCCGGAGCTACGGCTGTGCAGATTGGTACCGGTACGTTTCGTGATCCGGCCATTCCCTCACGTGTGGCGGCAGGCTTAAAGACGTACATGGCGCAGCATCGTCTATCATCCATCCGGGAGTTGGTGGGGGCAGGTCGGTTATGAGTGTGTTGGACGTGGTGGACGTTGTTTCGCGTGCGGACATTGCTGCGTTTAATTTCATCAACCACACACTGTATTGGCAACCCTTGGCCGATCTGACTTATTTGACGGCCAATGATCTTGTACTGGTGGTACTGCTTCTGCTGGGTAGCGTAGGGTATACCTGGTGGCGTGGATGGAAAACCGCACTGGTGGTGGGCATCTGGAGCAGTTTGGCGGTGGTATGTGCCAATCTGATGCACAACGAATGGCTGAAACCGTTTTTTAATCGCACTCGTCCTTTCTTGGCATTGCCGGATGTGCATTTGAGTGCGCATCTTAAGGATCTCTCGGCGGTCTCGCTCTCCTTTCCCTCCACCCATGCTGCCAGCGCGGCGGCCTTGGCCATGGTGGTGTCGCATTTGGATCGAAGCCTGCGTTGGCCCGCTTGGGTGTTTGCAGGGTGTGTGGGCGCGGGGGCCATCTACTCTGGGGGGCACTATCCTGTGGATGTGCTGGTGGGTTACGTTTTAGGGTGGGGTTTGGGCTGGATGCTGGTGCAGTGCAGTCGCTGGACATGGCCGGGGCCTGAAGGTGTGAGCGGACGAACGCGCATTGGAGCGTGAGTTCCTGGTTGGGAAACCTGGGCGGGTATGCTACACTGGGCGCCATTTATTTTTCGCACAGTGGTTTACAGACACGTGCCGAAGCCGTTAATGACAAGGAGTGGTTATGCAGTTACGTGTGAGACATGCGGCAAGTTGGTTGGCGGGTGTGGTTTTGTTGGCCGGAAGTGCGTTTGCGCAAACCGGAAATACAAACACAGCGGTCAGCGTAGCAGAGATCGGCACCTCCGTGGCGGCGGCCGCCGATGTGTCGGTGAGCGTTCCGGTCTTGTGTTATCATCGGTTTGGCCAGTACAAGGCCAACGATCCTTATTTTGTAACTCCGGAGGAATTGAAACGGCAATTTGAGATCATCAAGAGCGCAGGTTACACCCCCATTACCGCGTCAACGTATTTGGCGGGATTGACGGGCAAAGCCGCGTTGCCGGCCAAACCACTGCTCATTACCATAGACGACGGGTATGCTGATTTTGCGTCTGTAGCACAACCGATTTTCCAGGAATTTGGATTTACGGCAACCCTGTTTGTGTACACCCACTTTATCAATTCTAAGCAAGGGCTCTCTCAAGCGCAACTGGTCGCGCTGGAAAAAGAGGGGTTTGAAATTGGCTCGCATTCATGGACGCATCCAAAGCTGACCAAACCAACAAGCGCGGAAGCCGCCAAAGGCAAGGATGCGTTCTTGAGCAAAGAATTGGGAGGCTCGTTCAAGCAGTTGCAGGAGTGGCTGGGTCACCCGGTGGTGTCACTGGCCTATCCGTATGGGCTTTGGGACACAAGCGTGGCTCAGGCAGCCAGGGACGCCGGATATGCTCTGATGTTTACCGTGGATCAGGGGACCAACGCCGCCGATACACCACGCGAGCAACTCAAGCGCATTATGATTATTCATAATGTGAGTGATAAGATGTTTCGGTTTCTACTGGACGATCGTCCTTTAAAATTGACCGATTGTTCGCTGGCACCCGGATCTCGAGTGGTGGGTCCGGTCACGGAAGTCAAAGCCGTACTGGCCCTCGAACAACGCGCTTTGATTGAGGCGAAATCCTGGACTGTTTTAAAAGGCGGGGTTAAGCAAGCGTGCACCTACGATGAAGCTACCGGAACATTGCGCGTGACCTTGGCCAAGCCTTGGACGCATGGAACCGACGCCCTTATGGTGGTGGCGCGGGACAAGCAAAAACATCATTACAAAGAAACTTGGTTGGCGACGGTTCTGCCGGCTGAGGAACAGACGAAGGAGAAATAACTCACGTGGTAAAGATGAAGGATCGTTTAATTGTAGCCTTGGATGTGGATGAATTGGAAGCGGCGGAACGCCTGATGGACCGCATGCAAGGGTTGGTCTCGCACTACAAACTGGGGACCCAGTTGCTGACCGCGGCCGGACCCGAAGCCGTGCAGCATGTGCGCCGCCGTGGGTTTGGTGTATTTTACGATGCCAAGTTTCATGATATCCCGCGCACCGTGGGTACGGCCGTGGCGGCCGCCTGCCGACTCGGCGCAACGATTGTGAATGTGCATGCCAGCGGGGGCAAGGACATGATGCAGGCGGCTGCTCAAGCTGCGGATGAGGTTTCCAAGAAGCTGAAGCAACCCAAGTCGTTGGTCCTGGCCGTGACGCTACTGACATCGTTGAACCAAAAGATGGTGGAGGAAGAGATTGGGTTGAAGCGCAAGTTGGAGAGCCAAGTGGTCCATCTGGCGCAACTGGCACAGGAATCCGGCTTGGACGGCGTGGTGGCCAGTCCGCATGAGATTAAAGCCATTCGCGAGGCGTGCGGACCGACCTTTATTATCCTGACGCCGGGCATCCGCCCCAGCGGGAGCGAGCTGGGTGACCAAAAACGGACCATGACCCCGGGCGAAGCCATGGCGGCCGGAGCGAATTATATTGTGATTGGACGTCCGGTGTACGAAGCCAAAGATCCTGCCGCCATGGTACGGCAGATTCATCAGGAGATGGAGGAGGCAGTACGATGAAATCCGAAGAGGTTTTGAAAGTATTTGAAGATGTCCAGGCTTTGTTGAGCGGACATTTTTTACTTAGCTCGGGCAACCACTCCAACCGCTATTTGCAATGCGCCTTGGTGACGCAATATCCCAAGATTGCTGCGCAACTTTCGGATGCCTTGGCCCAGGCGTTTCTGGCGCAGAACGTGGAAGTGGTGTTGGGTCCAGCCGTGGGCGGCATTGTGATTGCCCAGGAAGTGGCCCAAGCCTTATCGCGTGCGGGCAATACCAAGGTGCGTGCACTTTTTTGTGAGCGGGTGGAGGGGAAATTTGCCCTGCGTCGCGGTTTTGCCTTGAAGCCCGGTGAGCGTGTTTTGGCCGTGGAAGATGTTATCACCACGGGCGGTTCGGTTAAAGAGGCCATTGCCTTAGCCAAGGAAGCGGGCGCGCAGGTCATAGGCGTGGGCAGTTTCATTGACCGGAGTGCCACACCACCGGATCTGGGGGCGCCCTTGACCTCGTTGTTAAAAGTGAAGGCCGAGATCTGGACCCCGGATGTTTGCCCTTTGTGCAAAGAAGGCTCTCCGGCGGTTAAACCCGGCAGTCGTGGTTTGAAATAAGTGCGGGCTGCAACGTACACAGGACGCAGGTGTGCGCTATGAAGGTGGTACGGTAGGAGCAACAGGATGCGGTCTTCGATCATGCATGCCATCGGGTTTATCCTGATCACCTTTGGACTTAACTGGGTGTTGGCCGGCTTGTTCTTCAAGTTTGGCGGTACCTTGCAAAGTCCGGCCGGCATGGCCATGTCCGTTGGGTACATGTTTGTTCCTATGCTGGTGGCCCTGGGATTGCAACGCTGGTGGGTTCGCGCACCTTTGCGTGATTTGGGTTTTTCTTTGAAGTGGAATCGTTGGTGGGCTGTGGCTTGGGGCCTGCCGCTGCTCTTGATCGTTGGCGCCCTGGGTGTGGGTTGGACCATGCCCGGGATTGCGTTTTCTCCTGACTTACAAGGTTTGTTTGACCGTGTGCAGGGACATATGCCGCCGGAACAGATCGAAGCCATGCGTACGCAAATGCGTGCGCTGCCCGTGCACGCCTTTTGGCTGACCCTGTTTCAAGGCATGATCGCAGGCGTGACCGTGAACGCCGTGGCCGCATTGGGTGAAGAAATAGGTTGGCGTGGGTTTTTGCAGCGTGAGTTGGGATTCATGGGTTTTTGGCGTTCATCGTTACTCATTGGGTTGATTTGGGGAGGGTGGCACATCCCCTTGGTTTTGCACGGGCATAATTATCCCGAACATCCAGTCGAGGGTGTTTTCCTGATGACGGATTTTTGCCTGCTGCTTTCGCCGCTGATTGCGTATGTTCGTCTGCGGGCCCGATCGGTGGTGGCTGCGGCTGTGTTTCACGGGACCCTCAACGGAGTGGCGGCCTTGGCCGTGATGATCTTAAGCGGCGGCAACGATCTAAGTTTGGGCATCACAGGCTTGGCCGGGTTGTTGGTTCTGGCGGTTGCGAATATAGGCTTGTTTGTGTACGATCGATTTTTGGCCCGGGAATCATTAACCCGATGTCCCCAGATGGCAGAGGAGCTCGCCCCGACTTTCCGGGCGTGACCCATACGTATGCGCTTCCCAGTCAAAGATACCTTAACGGAAAAAGAAATTCAAACTGGCCTCACAGCGGTTCTACGCGACGGCCTTACCACTCAGACCATGTTGGTCTTGGTAGGCGGTGCGTTTATGACCGATTTTGCGCTGCGTTTGGGGGCTACAAATTTTATTATTGGATTGATCGCCGCCATAGGCCCGCTTTCTCAATTGATTCAAATGCCCTCGGTTTATTTGGTGGAACGTTTCCGCAATCGCCGGGCCATGACTGTGTATTCGGTATTAATCAGCCGCACCTTCCTTCTGCCGATTGTACTTATCCCCTTTTTGGGCTCACCCGCGGTAGGGTTGGGGGTGCTTTTAAGCGCTTTGATTTTACATAATGTTTTTGGCGCCATTGGTACGTGCAGTTGGAATTCATGGATGCGGGATTTGGTGCCGCAAGACAGGTTGGGTTCGTTTTTTTCCAAACGCATGGCCTGGGCCACCTTGTTGGGGATTGTCCTGAGTTTGGGTGCTGGTGGGTTTATCGATTATTGGAAAGATCATTATGCCGCACAGGTTCTGGTGGGGTATTCGACCATTTTCTTTATCGGATTCTTAGCAGGCATGTTAGGCGTATATTTTATTGCAAACATCCCCGAAGCCGCCTTGGAGGCGACGCCTGAGTCGTTTTCACTCTGGCAACGCTTGCGGGACCCGCTGCGCGACAGCAATTTTCGTAAACTGATCTTGTTTCTAGGCCCGTGGACGTTTGCGGTTAATTTGGTAACACCCTTTTTTAACGTGTACTTGTTGAAATACCTGCACTATTCCTTATCGTTGGTTATTGCGCTCACCGTAGTGCAGCAAGCTGTGTATTTTGCGTTTTTAAGCATTTGGGGTGGCTTTGTCGATCGCTTCAGCAATAAGACCGTCTTGAACATCAGCGGTATGCTCTTTATGCTTTGCATTTTAGGCTTTACGTTTACATCCATGCCGAGTCGCTTACTTACGTTGCCGCTGTTGGTGGTGTTGATGATTCTTATGGGCGTAGCCGCTTCCGGAGTAACGCTGGCGACGAACAACATTGGGTTGAAGCTCGCTCCGCGCGGCAGCGCCACGACCTACTTGGCGTCCATCAGCATTGTGAATTCACTGGCGGCCGGAATCGCTCCTTTGGTGGGCGGACAGTTGGTGGATGTTTTTGCGCGCTGGGATCTCGCTTGGACCGTAAAATGGAGCAGTCCCCATGCCCAGCTGGCGTTTAATACCCTGCATTTTCAACATTGGGATTTTCTGTTTGCCGGAGCATTTTTATTGGGACTCTACGGATTGCATCGCCTGGCCTTGGTCAAAGAAGTTGGGGAAGTCGGGGACGACATTGTGCTCAACGCCTTGTTGACGGAAATGCGCAGCAAGAGCCTGCATGTTTTGTCGTTTGTGGGCATGCAACGCATCGTTACGCTGCCCATGGCCTGGGTTCGTCTTGTAAGGAGACTGACACGTCGTTCTCGGGTTGTTCTGGAAGAACCACAAGCCGAGCGGGAGATATGCAGAAATGAAAACCGTTATGAAAAAAAGAAGAGGAGAATGTGATGTCAATGGAACTTGTATTGTGGGTGGTGTTTGGTGTGATTATGTTGGGCATGGCGGTTTTGGATTTGGGTGTGCTCAACCGGCGCGCGCATGAAGTAAAAATGAAGGAAGCGCTTATTTGGAGTGCCGTCTGGATCGGCCTGGCGATGCTTTTCAACCTGGGGATTTATTTTACTCAAGGTTCGGAAAAGGCGCTTTTGTTTCTAACGGGATATGTGGTGGAAGAGTCGTTAAGTGTGGATAATCTCTTTGTTTTCTTAGTGGTGTTTTCATTTTTCCGGGTTCCCAAACATTTTCAGCATAAGATTCTTTTTTGGGGCATCATTGGTGCCATGGTTATGCGGGCGCTGTTTATTGGCGTCGGCGTCTCGTTGATTCACCAGTTCCATTGGATCATCTATGTCTTCGGTGCGATCTTGGTGTATACCGGCCTCAAACTCTTAGGGAAAAAGGATGAAGAGATTGAACCGGAGAAAAATCCGGTCATTCGCCTCTTTCGCAAGATTATGCCGGTCACGCCCACCTTTGAAGGCGATCGTTTTTTCGTACGCAAGGATAACCGTACCTGGGCCACGCCTCTGTTTATTGTGTTGTTGGTGATTGAGACAACGGATATTATTTTTGCGGTGGATTCAATACCTGCCATTTTAGCCATTACCACCGATCCGTTTATTGTGTTCACATCCAATATTTTTGCGGTCATGGGATTGCGCGCCTTGTTTTTTGCCTTGTCCGGATTTATGCAAATGTTCCATTATTTGAACTACGGCCTCGCGGCGGTCTTGTCGTTTATTGGTGTAAAAATGTTGCTGGCCGATGTGTATAAAATTCCTGTGGGCATTGCGCTGGGGGTTATTCTTGTCGTGTTAACGGCTTCAGTAGTAGCTTCCATAATTTGGAAGCCCAAATCTGGAGAGGAGCATGGCGGACATGCATAAACGTCTTGGTTGGGTTCTCTTGGGCATGGCCGCCCTGGTCCTCTCGGGTTTTGTGGTGCGGCGCCCCGTATATTGGGAAGTGATTGATTTCATTGTCATGCTCGTAGGTTTGGTGGGCGGGCTTCTGCTCATACGCCGCAAACGGTAAGGGGTCACCTGCGAGCGATACGTAATACAACTGTCGGGGAAATGGAGCGGGTTTTATGAAAGGGACTTGGATCGGCTGGATCTTTTTTTTATTGGTGTTTCTTTCCATCTACGGCGGTGCGCACGCACTGGTGTTTTTAAAATTGAAGAGTATTTTGGGATTGCAGGGGAAGTGGATGTGGGTCCTGCTCGTCGCCTTAAGTGCATTGGTGCTGGCGCCTTTTGCGGAGCGCGTGCTGGATCGTATGGGCATTGAAACCCTCGCGCGCGTCGCCGCCTATTTTGGTTATGTCTGGATGGGCATATTGTTTTTTTTGCTTACGGCGTACGCATGTATATCCTTGTTTCGTGGCTTACTTTTTCTTTTGGCCAAGGTTGTTCCGCACCTAACCCTCGGCTCGACTGTTTCCGATGGGTTTGCCTTTTTAAGCGCGCTGGCGTTGGCGCTGGGCATTACCGTGTACGGTCATTTTGAAGCTTGGTCCATACGGACCGAGCGTGTGGTTTTGCCGGTGACCACAGTCTCGTCCAAATTGCCCAGCCTCAAGATTGCGCAAATTTCGGATGTGCATTTGGGACTGATTAATCGAGATGCAAAGTTAAGGAAAATTGCCGCACTCATCCAACGTGAGCAACCGGATCTTTTGGTCTCTACCGGGGATCTGGTCGATGGTGAAATCAATCATCTTGAAACCTTGAGCACCTGCCTTAGCGAGATTCATCCTCGCTTGGGGAAGTTCGCCGTCACAGGCAATCATGAATTCTACGCAGGATTGGGTCCTGCCTTGAAATTTACTCAGGCCGGTGGGTTTGTGGTTTTGCGCAACGAAGCGGTTTCCCTACCCGGGTTGATTAACATTGCGGGTGTGGATGATCCGGCCGTGCGCATGTTGACCACACAACGTCTGCCGAGTGAAGCAGAGATCATGGCGGCTTTGCCGAAACAACAGTTTACGCTGTTGCTTAAACATCAACCCCGGGTGGAATCCGGTTCTTTAGGCTTATTTAACCTGCAACTTTCGGGGCACACCCATCAGGGGCAAATTTTCCCATTTGTGTATTTAACCCAATTGGCATACCCCCTCGGCGATGGATTGCGTACCTTGGGTCCGGACCAATGGCTTTATGTCAGCCGTGGTACTGGTACGTGGGGTCCACCCATTCGCTTTTTGGCTCCTCCGGAAGTAACGATAATAGAACTGCAATTTAAGCCAACACCCTAAGGTATTTGTACATACACAATTCCAGGGATTAAACACTGGTTCGCGCTCCAAAATGCGGTACAATTATTTTGGGCAGGAGGTACGTATGGGTTCTTTAGATATTCAAGCCACTGGGCTTCCAACCCTTTGGGGCATGGCCATGCTGGTCGGGTTTATCCTGTTGGGCTTGGGCGTCTTGACGGCGTTTGTCGTGGTGGCTTTCCGTTTGCGGGGCTGGAAGGGCATTTCCGGCATGGAAAGCTTGGTGGGTTCGGTTGGGCGTGTGAAGGCCAAAACCCGCGATGGTTTGATAGTGCATGTGCACAGCGACGATTGGTGGGCCACTGACCCTGCGGAGACCTTGGCTGTTGGGCAGGCCGTGGAAGTGGTGGCGGTGGAAGGCTTGCGTCTGCAGGTGCGGGCAGTTGCTGGCAGTGAAAAGACTGTGACGAAAAAAACGAGGAGGTAGGCCATGGGTGGGTTGCTGTTAGGCATTTTGGTGTTTGTCGTGTTGGTGGCGATGATGTCGGTGAAGATCGTTCCGGAATATCAGCGTTTGGTGTTGTTCCGCTTGGGCGCGTGCAAGGGCCAACTGGGGCCTGGACTGGTAATGATCATTCCGTTTGTGGACCAGGTGGTCATGGCGGATCTGCGGGAAATATATCTCGAGATTCCCTCCCAAACCTGCATCACCCGGGACAATGCTCCCATTGGAATTGATTTTCTCATCTACCTGAAGGTGACCAATCCAGTGAATTCGGTGGTACAAGTGCGGAATTTTGCCGGCGCGGCCCAAGGAATTGCCATGACAACCTTGCGCGCCGTAGTGGGGGACATATTGCTCGACGATGTATTGGCCAAGCGTGAGGAGATCAACACGCTCCTACGTACGAAATTGGACGAAGTCACAGAGCGCTGGGGAGTGAAGGTCACAACCGTGGAAATTCGTGAGATTGATCCGCCCAAAGACGTACAAGATGCCATGAACAAACAAATGGCTGCCGAGCGCACGCGTCGCGCCATCGTGCTTGAAGCCGACGGTAAGAAACAATACGCCATTACCGTGGCCGAGGGTGAACGGCAATCTAAAATCTTGAGTGCCGAGGGCGATCGCCAAGCTGAAATTCTAAAGGCGGAAGGGCATGCCAAAGCCTTGGAAAACATCTTTGCAGCTGCCAAACTGGTGGACGACAAAACCATCAGCCTGCAATACCTTGAGACCCTAAAGATTATGGGGCAGGGCGCATCCACCAAGTACATCTTTCCCATGGAGTTTTTGGACTTCATCAAGCCGATCGCGGAACGCATTGGACGCGCCAATTCAAGCAAAGGATAAACGCTATGGGTGCACGACGGGCACGATCTAAAAAAGAATGGAGCGCCGGGGTTATTGTCATTGGCGATGAATTGCTGGACGGTCGGCGCGATACCAACGGACCTACGGTGGAGGCAACGCTGACTACCTGGGGTATTGACCCCCGGGCACGCTTGGTGCTCCCGGATGCTTTGGACGCAGTTGCAGAAGGGGTTGCATCCTTCGTACGTCAGTTCGATGTGGTGATTACCTGTGGGGGTTTGGGTCCTACACAGGACGATGTCACACGTGCGGCTGTGGCCCAAGCAGTCGGACGTCCCTTGGAATTTCGTGAGGATGCATGGCGTACGGTGCAAGCCCGATTCAAATTGTTTAAGCGGCCTTGCACAGAAAGCAATCGTTCACAGGCTTGGGTCCCAAAAGGAAGTGTGTTGTTGCTTAATCCGAATGGGACAGCGCCTGGCTTTTTTTATCGTTCGTCCCGTGCTTTGGTGGCGGCTTTGCCTGGACCACCACGTGAATTGATCCCCATGCTGGAGAAGCAGCTCGGTCCGAAGCTACGCGCGTGTCTTCCGGTCAACAGGTCCAAGCGGTTTCGCCGCTCTTTCCGTGTGTGTGGTTTGGGTGAATCGCATCTGCAGGATCTCTTGGGTCCGCTTTCTCAGCAACCCGGGTGGCCGGAGTTGGGCTTTTTGCTTGATGAACCCGGGGAAATTTTGGTGATTCTTACGGTCCGTGAGCGATCCGCTGCCACTGCGAGGACGATCTTGCAGCAGGCCCAACGTGCGATCCGTGAGAAGGTGGGAGCCCATTGGGTTGGGGACGCCGAGGCAACATTGAGTGCGGCGGTAGGCGCCTTGCTTTTGCAACGCGGGCAGACATTGGCCGTGGCGGAGTCGTGCACCGGAGGTTGGCTGGCCCATCGCATTACTTCCGATCCTGGCTGTTCGGCATACTTTAAAGAGGGCGTTATCGCCTACAGCAACGAAACCAAAATAAAGCGTTTGCGAGTATCGCGTCGGCTGTTAAGCCAAAAGGGTGCGGTGAGCGAACCCGTGGCCTTGGCCATGGCCGAAGGTGTACGCACCACCAGCGGTGCGGATTGGGGCGTGGCCACCACGGGAATTGCAGGACCGGGTGGAGGAACCCCGTCCAAACCTGTGGGTACCGTATGCTTGGCTTGTGCCGGTCCGCGGGGGGCGCGCTGGGTCCAGACGGTTCAGCTATGGGGTGAGCGTCATTTGGTGCAGCGGCGTGCGGCCACACTTGTGTTGGATCAATTACGCCGCTGCTTGGGCGATCAAATGGAATAAGGAGAGAGCATGACCGAGGCACAAGATAATGCAAAACTGTTTGAAGCGTTGTTTCATCAACTGGTATTTTCCTTAAACGAAGCCGCCATGATGCATATGGGTAAAATGGCCAACCCCATGACGGGAAATATCGAACGCAATTTACTGCAAGCGCAAAACACCATTGACTTGTTACGTATGCTTAAAGAGAAGACCCGAGGCAACTTGAATGAACATGAACGTCGTTTGATTGACGATGCGGTCATGGGATTGCAAGTGAATTACTCGTACGAGTCTGACCGCGAGCCAAGTTCCGAAGAAAAATAGGTTCTGCATTTAATCCCGACGGTGAAGTGCCGATGCTAAAGGTAGAAAGTGGTTTAAGTCTACAGGAGGCGTTATGGCCCATTTAAATCCATCGGGATTTTGGAATATTCCACAAAATAAATTCAATGATCTTACAGGCGAAAAAGCCCGAGACCTTATTTTGGATTGTTTCTTTTTTGCGCAAAAAGAAACGTTTGCGCATGCCAAGGAGAAATTAGGCATGCCTGCCTCGGACGATGCGGTTCGAAAAAGTGTGCGCACGGTTGTCGAAAAAGCGTTTGTGGAAATCGGGGCCTCGTTTGAACAGCCCACCCGTGAAACGTTACAACGTTTGGTTGAGTTGTTGGCCCGTAAGTCGTTGGCCTGGGGTATGCCCCATGACGTGGTCGAGCATCACCGCAAACAGATTGAAACGATGCTTAAGCGCGTTCCTGATGATATTCCCTTTTAGAATCCAAAAGCAACCGGTTGAATCGGATTACGAGGAGCACTTGTGAAGGCTAAACCATACACATCCGATGCGGCATCCTGCCGGACGTTTATTGCGGTTCCTATTCCCCCTGAACTGGCCAATCTCATCAGCCTTTGGTTGAAAAGCTGGCGGACACTCAACCTGGGAGTTCGTTGGGCTTCGGAGGAACAGCTGCATTTTACCCTGGCTTTTTTGGGAGATGTGCCCGATGCTTCGCAATTTACCGTGAATGATGTATGCCGCTTGGTTGCACGAACATTCCCACCCTTCACCATTCGCTTGGGGAAGCTCGGCATGTTCCCTCCCCGCGGGGAAGGCAGAGTACTCTGGATTGGACTTTCACACGGGGATGAAACAATGCAACGGATTCAGAAGGCTTTGTCCCAACGGTTTCAAGAGGCAGGGTTTGTCTTTGACGAACGAGAATTTGTGCCCCATTTGACCCTCGGGCGCGCCAAGCCGGGGGCTCGTTTGCAACGTACTTGGTTGGAACGGGATACACAAGATTTACAAGCTATGGATTTATGGGTTAAAGAAGTATGGGTTATGAAATCCGAACTTACTCCGGACGGTGCCAAGTATTCGATTTTGGCCCAATGCCCGTTGGGCGAATAGCGTAAAGGGAAAGGGCATGAAAAAAAGGCCGAAGTGCAAAATCGATTGCACTCCGGCCTTTTGTTTTATAGGGGTTTATCGAGTGAGCACATCGGATAAGAAAGCATGGGCAATCGGCGCTGCCACATCCATGCCCGTTCCCTCTTTTTCCGCATAAATGGCCACAGCCACTGTGGGATTTTCAGCGGGAGCAAAGCAAATAAACCAACCGTTGAGTCCATGCCCGGAGTCTCCGGTCGTCCCGGTTTTTCCGGCTACGGTGAATCCTTCCACCTGGGCCCGGGTCCCTATGCCGTGTTTTACTGTGTCCACCATGTACGCTTTGACAATGGCGGCGGTTTCAGGGGTTATGGGCGTACGCAGCAGTTGGGGCTTGCCTTCAGCCAAAACCTCACCGCGGATGTTGCGGATTTCCTTAATAAAATAGGGCGCCATCATGCGTCCTTGATTGGCAATCGTGGCGGCGAGCATAGCTGCATGCAAAGGTGTGACAAGCGTGCCTTCGCCCAGGCCGCAGGCAAATTCAGCCTGATCAAAACGTGTATCTTTGGCAATGGGCGCCGTCGACGTTGCAATGGGGAAAGACCATTCCAAAAGTTCGGATTTAAACGGAAAGGTGAGGGGCGCACCAAATCCAAATTTATTGGCATATTCATACATACGGTCCGGTCCCAAGGAAAAGCCAACCTCGGCCATACCGACGTTGCACGATGTGTCCAGAGCCGCTTGGATGGAGTCCACACGTCCATGGCGCTTCCAACACCAAAACGTTTGAGACCCATAGCGGGTTCCCCCCCCGCAATTAATGGGGAAAATGCGTTTCAAGTCCAGATTGGTTTCGTGGGCCGCTGAAGCGGTGATGATTTTAAAAATGGAGCCCGGTTCAAACAAACCCTCGGTGGCACGGTTTTTAAGCGGGGCATTTTTATTTTTGGCGATCTTCTCCCAATCATCATCGATGCGGTTGGGGTTAAACGAAGGGTGATTAACCATGGTAAGAATCTCGCCGGTTTGTGGGTTGATGGCCACCAAGGAGCCCTTACGCCAGCCCAGGGCACGATCGGCGGCTCGCTGCCAGTCGGCATTAATGGTCAAGGTAACCGCGTTGCCCGGGAGATAGGGCGCCAGGGCCTTTTCCAATCCAGCACTCCCGTGTTCGGCACTGGTGTAACCCACCAGGTGTGCCGCGTATTGCAACAAGGGATAATAACGTTGACCGCCGCCTTGGCGCAAAATGGAGAAACGAGCGAGCGGGGAGTGGGTACGATCAAAGATGTAGTATACGAATCCGCGTTCCAGTTCTTGGCGTGCCTGATTTAGCTGTGTTTGTGCAAGCTTGAGATCCGGGTCGAGATTAAGTGCTTGGCGATATTCGTCAATGGCATCCGAGACACGGCCTAAAGCATGCAAAGAGAGGGCGTGCCCCAAACGCAAATTGGCGTCACGGGGGGTAAGGTCGAGGCTGTGTCGAAATTCCAATTCGGCGGGTGCATAAAGTCCTCGCGCGAGATACAGATCGCCAAGCTTGGGGTGGTTGAAACGGCGGTTGTGCTTGAGACCACACTTAACAGCTTGCTCGTATTTTATTTCTGCCCGAACCAGATCACCTTGGGTGAGGTAGACCAAGCCGATGGCATCAATGGCTTGAGGCTGATTGGCCTGCAGTTCCAGGACTTGGTTGAACTTGAGCAAAGCTTGATCCAGATTTCCTTGATTTAGGTAGGTTCGCCCCTTGTTCATGAGCAAATAAACACGGAATTGCCCACCGTACAGATACACGGCAGCACTGAGCAAAACCAAACCAGCAATGCTAAAGGTAAGCAAACGTCGCTTTTGCCGTTCTTGCGTGCGTCGGCTTTTATGACTTTTTTGGTTTGAGAACATACGTCGTCCTTTCTGTGGCTTTCCACCCGGCACGGTAGAACCCGGGAGACTCCGCCTGTGTTGCGCGAAGCTGGGCGTGACCGAACCAAGGGTTATCCGCAAGCGACCTCGATTCTAGGGTAGGGATCGTAAAATGTCAACCTGTGCGCATCGTTCTCGGCAGTTTTCTCGTAGGGGCCGACCCACGGATCCGTGTATTTTACTGCGATAACCGCTTGCCAGATCCAGGCGTGTCGAGCTACCATGGTGGTGGCTGATCATCCAACCGAGGGGACGCACTCACCATGGAATACGGCAAAATTTACTGTGTGGACGATGATCCGGATATTCTACTTCTGTATCAGGCGATATTGTCCGAGGCCGGGCACGACGTGATCAAGATCTCCAATGGAGAAAAAGCCCTGGAGACCATACAAGTGCGCCTGCCTGATTTGATTATCTTGGATGAAATGATGAACGATATTTCCGGCATGGAGATGTGTGCCCGCATACGTCAGGACAAGTCGTTGCCGTACATTCCCATCATTATGGTTACCGGTGTGGATTCGAAGGAAGATAAGATCAAGAGCTTGGAGAGCGGGATCGATGATTACATGCTCAAGCCGTTTGATCATGAGGAACTCTTGGCCAAAGTCCAGGTTATGCTTCGAATCAAGCGGTTGTACAGCGAGCTTTGGCAAACGCGTCAGGACCTGGTGAAGGCAGAAAAACTCGCCGCCGTAGGTCAGTTGGCGGCGGCCATGGCCCATGAGATCCGCAACCCGCTCTCCATTATTGGCGCTTCGGTTCAATTCTTACAAAGCAAACTTGAATCCAGCGATGAGAAACGCGGCATCATGGATACAATTTTAAGAAAAATTTTGGAGATTGACGCCACCATCCGTGAGCTGCTCATGGTGGCTCGTCCCTTGAAATTGAAGATTGAACCCATCGACTTAAATGAATGTGTTCAGGAAGTAGACGGGTTCATCAAGGAGAAATGTTTGGCGCAACGGGTTACGCATCGGCAAGATTTATTCTCCCCCATGCCACCGGTGGCCGGTGACAAGGAGCATTTGCAGCGGGTGTTGCTCAACCTCTATATCAATGCGATCAGCAGCATGCCGCGGGGTGGAGACCTAACCACGCAGACCTATTGGGATCCGGAAACCGGCATGGTGAACATTCGCATAAAAGACACGGGGGAAGGTATTCAAGCCGAGGATGTGGCCCACATCTTTGAGCCGTTCTTTTCCAAGCGGGTTGGGGGCTCGGGATTGGGGTTGTTTGTGGTGAAAATGATTATTGACGAGCTGCGTGGTCGTATAGAGGTAAAATCCGAGGCTCAGAGGGGAACGGTTTTCTCAGTCTTTCTTCCCTATATTAAAATTGAAAAAGGATTAAAGCCAGCGGTGGTCGTGCCCGATACTGCTTCTACGGGGGAAAGGAGCGATCACTAAATGGATCCAACAAAAACACATTCGTATCGTCGCTGGAGGAATAAGCTTGCCAGTAAAGGTTTTTCCAAGACGTCGTTAAGCATGGACGCGTCCTTTAAAGGGAGCGCATCCGGACGGTTAAAAGACGAAAAAGGCAATAAAATATTGCCTTTTAACAGTGCTGACGATGAATTGGAAATACAGTCGTTGTTGAAGACGCTGGAAAAGGAATTTCGCCGTTCAGAAGTATTTCGTAAAGAACGTGTGGAAGAGATTAAAAACAAAATAAAAAAAGGTACTTATAAAATTCCAGGAAAGATGGTCGTGGAGAAATGGTTTCCTAAGTAACTCGGTATCATAAACCCGAGAGTATGGAATATTTTCCCGAGCCAATTCGCCAAGAGCCCATTCCGTGAAATCGGAGTGGGCTTTTTTATTTTTCCACAGTTTTTAAAACCCTTTAAAAACAAACTTTTTCTTTAGTTTCCCCCATGATTTAAACAGGTTGTTCAAAGCCTAAAAAGTTGGTACGCCTCTTGCGATAGATAAGGGAGTTCGCAAGGAGCCGCGTGGTATGAATCAGACCCTAACAAAAAAGATATTGGTCGTAGATGATGAACCCGAGATTTGTTGGATTGTAAAAAAAGTGCTAATGGAAGCCGGGTTTGCTGTGGACCTGGCCTTTGACGGTGAACGGGGGTTGGAAATGGTGGATCGGGGGGAACCCAATTTAGTGCTCTTGGATCTGCGGCTTCCGGGCATAGATGGCCTGGAGACCCTGAAACGCATTAAAGAGCACCACAACGAGTTGCCTGTGATCATTCTTTCTGCCTTTGATAACGTAGGCGCGGCCGTTCGGGCCATGAAGTTGGGCGCCTACGACTACATCAGCAAGCCATTGAATGTAGATGAAATGCTGATTACCTTAAAAAACGCCTTGAAGACCACCGACCTCATCCAGGAAGTAGATCAGCTCCGGCAACAAATCGCCCATCAAAACAACGGTAATTTTTTATGGTCGTGTTTGGCCATGAACAAAGTTATGGATATGTTGGAACGCATTGCTCGCTACGACGTGACGGTGATGATTCAAGGCGAGAGCGGGACCGGCAAGGAATTGATTGCGCAATACATTCACGAACACAGTTCGCGCCGTGAACAGCCTTTTATTTCGATTGATTGCGGCGCCTTGCCCGAGTCGTTGGTGGAGTCGGAGTTGTTTGGGTACGAGCGCGGAGCGTTTACCGGAGCGCATGAGCGCAAAGTCGGACGCTTTGAAATGGCTCAGAACGGGACCTTGTTTTTAGATGAGATCGGCAACCTTTCCCCCAATATACAGGTAAAACTCCTGCGGGTGTTGCAGGAGCGCCGGCTCCAACGTCTGGGCGGCAAAAGTGAGATCGAGATCAACGTACGCCTCATTACCGCCACCAACCGTGATCTTGAGCAAGCCGTCAAGACGGGTGGGTTCCGTGAAGATCTGTATCACCGCATGAACGAGTTCAAGGTTTGGCTACCGCCTTTGCGGGAGCGGGATGAAGATGTTCCGTTGCTGGCCAACCATTTCCTCGCACATTTCAATCGGCTTTTTTCCAAGACGATCGAAGGATTTTCAGCAGAAGTCATGACGATTTTCAAGCAATACACATGGCCCGGCAACGTACGGGAACTGATGCATGCGGTCAAGCGCGCAGTGGTGTTGTCCAGCACGCTGATCGAGCCGCAGCATCTTCCGCCCGAGATTTTAGAATGGCAGCCTCGTACCAAAGACGCAACCGTCACGCTTGCTCCTTCCCCCGATGTGCCGGTGCGTCCGCTTAAGGAGATCTGCCAGGAAGTCTCACGGAAGGTGGAGCGGGAAACGATCATTCGGGTGCTTCAGGAAACGCGTTGGAACAAGGTGAAGACGGCTCGGTTGCTCAAGATCAACTACAAGACGTTGTTCAACAAAATGAAAGAACTCGGAATTTGAAAGGGGTGCAACATGCGAGAAGAAGAACGCGGTTTGTGGGCAGATTACAAGAAAAACAGGAACATGGAAGCGCGCGAGGAATTGTTGAAAAAGAACATTCCACTCGTACGCTTCACCATCGAGCGGATGACCGTACCGCAAAACCGCTCCTGGCTGGACATCGATGATTTGGTTACGGCTGGGATCATTGGTCTGATCGACGCGATGGACAAGTTTGATTTTGAGATGGGTGGGAAGTTCTCCACGTATGCCTTCTTCCGCATCCGCGGAGCGGTGTTGGACGAAATGCGCGCCATGGACTGGGTCCCACGCTCGGTACGTCAGAAGACGCGGGAGCTTGAGCATGCCTACGAGATACTGGAAAACAAGCTGCATCGCCCCATCACCGACACGGATCTGGCCAAACAGTTGGGCATCTCGCTCAAACAGTATCATTCGATGCTGACGGAAATCAACATCCCTCCGATCGTCTCCTTGGAAGAGTTGGTTGAGGACCGTGAGAAGCGGCGCTGGGAATTGGTCTCAGCCGAGACCGGCGGTCTTTCCAAAAATTTCTCAAGCGCGTTTTCGGAGTTGGCTGCCAAGGAAATGCGTGAAATCCTAGGTTCCTTGATCGATCGGTTGCCGGAGAAGGAAAAAATGGTTTTAACCCTGTACTACTACGAAGAATTGACCATGAAAGAAATCGCTGCCATTCTTGAAGTCACCGAGTCCCGCGTCTGCCAAATTCATGGACAAGCCGTAACGCACCTGCGTTCGGCCATGAAGGTGGAGCAGAAAGATTTTGTGATGAATTGATTTTTACCTCCGTCTGGGCTATACTGATGCCCGTGAGTCATCTCAGGACGGGAGCGTACACGGAGCATGGTAGGTGCGAAGGTACTGGTCGTGGATGATCAACCCGATATGCTGGAACTGCTCGAAGCCAGTTTTGCGTTGCGCGGATACGAAGTCATCAGCGCGCATAATGGGCAGGAAGCACTGGCCAAGGTCTATCAAGATCACCCCGACGTGGTGTTGCTGGACATTATGATGCCGATTTTTGACGGCTATGAAATTTGCCGCATTCTTAAGAACAACGAAGAGACCAAGCACATCCCCATTATTTTCATGACGGCCAAGGCGCAACAGGGTGACATTGAGCGCGGATTTGAATTGCGTGCCGATGGATATGTGGTCAAACCCTTCGAGCCTCTAGAACTCACCGATTTTACAGATAAGATACTCGCCAAATCACGGCTTGCGGCGGTTCCGCCGGTTGCTGGAAATGGTATTTAAGCAAAGGTAGGACCGACCCCATACTCATGCAGGTAACGCCCAGTTTAAAAACCATTTATCAGTCAGCACGTGACCTACGAGTCACGATGGGAACGGTGTTGGAAGTAGGGCCAGGTTCGCTCTGGCCCGGACTGGCCTATGCCCTGGAACATCCGGACGTGGATGTGGTGGGCGTGCAGTACACGCCTGAGGAGCGCGATGCGGCCTGGGCAGAGGCGAAGCGTAACCGGCTTACGACCCGAGCGCGATACCATACGACCTCAGGCGAACGGTTTCCCCTGGGGGATCACAGCGTGGATGCCATCATGACCTACGGCGGGCTGCATCAATGGCCTCGACCGTTGATGATCTTAGACGAGATGGCCCGGGTGTTAAAACCCGGGGGTAAATTCTTTATTGGACATGTTCGTCGCGACGCTTCCTGGCTGAGCACGTTTTGGGCCGGATTGGGGCGCCCGGATTTGAAACGGCTGTACGAGTCGCGTTCCCAGGCCCTGGATACTCCGGAATTTAAGCGTTTGATGGAACTTTCAAAACTTCCCGAATGCATGATTCAAACCATGGGGCCCGATGTTTGGGCTCTTTCTCGCTAGTGTTTTCCTAGGAAAAAAGAGTTGCCTTTGAAAAGCCCCTATGGTATTTTCTTAACGCTCTAAACAGCACGAGGTTTCATGGCGGAGTAGCTCAGTTGGTCAGAGCATACGGTTCATACCCGTAGTGTCCGGGGTTCGAATCCCTGCTCCGCTACCATATACAAAAAGGCATCCTTTGGGATGCCTTTTTGCGTTTTAGGGAATAGGCCATTTTCCACTTGCCGCCGAGACGGGTCCGTGACACAATTCGTTGCATGTATCGACGTCCCATTATCCTTTGATGCAGGAGGTTTTCCATGCTCGGGTTTGCGGATGGTTGGGTTGCCCTCGCGTATTTTCTCAGTATCGCTTCCACGCTTTTGTGCATTGTGTACGGTCTTCTTCATTGGAATCAAGACGATGTCATGCCGGATCCGGTTCACCCCAAAGATGAAAATCTGGACTTTGAAGAAACCATTTAACCAGGAGGCCTCTCAAGCATGAATTTGCAAATATTAATTATTGTCGTGGCGGCATACGCACTGGTCACGGGCTATCTGGGATGGCTGGGTTACAAGCGGACCAAGACCGCGGCGGATTACTTGGTCGGCGGGCGTGAGATTCACCCGGTGTTGATGGCCATGGCCTACGGCAGTACGTTTATCAGTACTTCGGCCATTGTGGGTTTTGGCGGCGCCGCGGCCATGTTCGGAATGGGGTTACTTTGGCTCACCATGCTGAATATTTTTATCGGGATCTTCATTGCGTTTGTAATGTTCGGTCGCCCGACCCGTCGGATTGGCGCCTTGCTGGACGCACATACGTTTCCGGAGCTCTTAGGGCGCCGGTTTGAATCTCGTTTCATTCAGGGGTTCACCGGGTTGATCATTGCTGTGCTTATGCCCTTGTATGCGGCGGCGGTTATGATTGGCGGTGCCCGGTTCTTGGAAGTACAACTAACGATGAATTTTCAACTGGCCTTGTTTATCTTTGCCCTTGTGGTGGTGGCGTATGTTTTTTTTGGTGGGCTCAAGGGTGTGGTGTATACAGACGCATTTCAAGGCGGCTTAATGTTTCTCGGCATGATTGTTTTGTTGGTTGTTACTTATATTAAGGTAGGTGGTTTTGGAAGCCATCAGGCATTGACCGATTTGGCCGTGCAGTTGCCGGGATCATTGAAGGAGAAAGGGCATTTGGGGTGGACGGCCATGCCGGGGTTTGCTTCACCGTTGTGGTGGCAACTGGTTTCCACGATTATTTTAGGTGTGGGGATTGGCGTGTTGGCACAACCGCAGTTGGCGGTGCGTTACATGACCGTGAAAAGCGGAAAAGAGCTAAATCGCGCCTTAATCCCGGGAGGCATCTTTATTCTCATGATGACCGGGGTGGCCTTTGTGGTAGGCGCGTTGACCAATCTTTACTTTTATCAGAAAGAAGGTAAGATCGCCTTGGCCATGGTCACCGATGCAGCCACAGGCAAACCCAATATTGATAAAATCATTCCCCTGTTTATCAATCACGCCATGCCCGAGTGGTTTGGTTATGTGTTCATGCTAACGTTGTTGGCCGCGGCCATGTCCACGTTGAGCGGGCAATTTCATGTGATTGGTTCAGCCATTGGGCGTGATGTGTATCAACAGGCGATGGTGAAGGGGCGGCATCAGGAGCGGACAGTGCCCTTGGCGAAACTGGGTATTTTCTTTGCTTTTGTTTTGACCATGGTTTTGTCGTTCAAACTTCCCCCGGGCATTGTGGCGGTCGCAACCGCGCTGTTTTTTGGCATGTGCGCAGTGGTGTTCTTGCCGACGTATGTCGCTGCTTTGTTTTTTTCGCGTGCTACGCGAAAGGGCGTTATTGCTGGCATGCTTACCGGCTTAGTCGTGTGGGGACTCTGGGTGTTGTTGGTCCATGAGAAAGAGTCTGCAGCCTTGGGGATTTGCCAAGCGCTATTTCAAACGCCTTCGCTGGCCAAGGGCACGATGTGGTCTATGGTGGATCCAATCGTCATCGGCTTGCCCGTATCCTCTCTGGTCACATGGCTGGCATCGTGGGCTACCAAGCCGATGCCCGAAGCCTTACTTCAGAAATGTTTTGGAACCACGCGCACCACGCAAGCGGAATCCGCCAAGTAAATGCAGTATTTGAGCCAGGAAGTAACCACTCAGGGGGCTTATAAAGCATGAATGTGCAAATCCTGATTTTGGTTGTTGCGGCCTACGCCTTGGTCACCGGGTATTTGGGGTGGCTGGGGTATAAACGCACGAAGACCGCCGCGGATTACTTGGTCGGCGGGCGCGAGATTCATCCGGTGTTGATGGCCATGGCCTACGGCAGTACGTTTATCAGCACTTCGGCCATTGTGGGGTTTGGAGGGGCTGCGGCCATGTTTGGTATGGGGTTGCTTTGGTTGACCATGCTGAATATCTTTATCGGAATCTTCATTGCATTTGTCATGTTTGGCCGGCCGACCCGGCGCATAGGCGCGTTGCTGGATGCGCATACGTTTCCTGAGTTGTTGGGGCGTCGCTTTGAATCCCGCTTCATCCAGGGGTTCACGGGACTAATCATAGCCGTGCTCATGCCCTTATACGCAGCGGCGGTGATGATCGGCGGCGCGCGTTTTCTGGAAGTGCAGCTCACCCTGAACTTTCAATGGGCGTTGTTCATCTTCGCCCTGGTGGTCATGGCGTATGTGTTTTTTGGTGGGCTCAAGGGTGTGGTGTACACAGACGCGTTTCAGGGTGGGCTTATGTTTTTGGGGATGGTGATCCTCTTGTTCGTGACGTACGTGAAAGTAGGCGGTTGGGGTGGTCACCAAATCCTGACCAACATGGCCGGACAGGTGCCGCCGTCCTTGATTGAGAAGGGACACCGAGGATGGACCGCCATGCCGGGGTTTGCCTCCCCTCTATGGTGGCAAATGGTCTCTTCGATTATTCTCGGGGTGGGCATTGGGGTCTTGGCACAACCGCAGCTGGCGGTTCGCTACATGACTGTGAAAAGCGGAAAGGAATTAAACCGGGCGTTGATTCCGGGCAGCATTTTTATCTTGATGATGACCGGCGTGGCCTATGTTGTCGGGACGTTGACCAATCTCTATTTTTACCAACAAGAGGGCAAGATTGCGTTGGATATGGTCGTGGACTCGGTCACAGGCAAACCCAACATCGATAAGATAATCCCCATGTACATCAATCACGCCATGCCCGAGTGGTTTGGATATGTCTTCATGCTCACCTTGTTGGCTGCGGCCATGTCCACGCTGAGTGGACAGTTCCACGTCATTGGCACCGCAGTAGGCAGGGACGTGTACCAGCAAGCGTTGGTGAAGGGGAAACACCAGGAGCGTACGGTGCCGCTGGCCAAACTGGGTATTTTCTTCGCGTTTGTTGCCACCATTCTTTTGGCGTACAAGTTGCCACCGGGGATTGTGGCCGTGGCGACCGCCTTGTTTTTTGGCATGTGCGGAGTGGTGTTTTTGCCCATGTACGTAGCCGCACTTTTTTTTCCGCGTGCCACCCGTGGCGGGGTGATCGCAGGAATGTTGTCGGGTTTGGTTGTTTGGGCCTTGTGGGTCATGTTGGTCCATGAAAAAGAGTCGGCCGCCCTAGGGCTTTGTACCTGGTTGTTTCATACACCGTCGTTGGCCAAGGGAACCATGTGGGCCCTGGTGGATCCAATTGTCATTGGCTTGCCGGTTTCATCCCTGGTGACCTGGGGTGCGTCGTATGTAACCGCCCCGGTCTCGCCCGTCGTGGTCCGGAAATGTTTTGGACTGTCCACAAAGATACCGTCAAAGAACAGGGCGCCCTCAAGTACTTAAGTAAGTCTCCAACGTGGTGCCAGGAAAGCACTTGTACTTTCGGGTCACTTGGAGTACAAATAAAAATTCTCAAATCACCATTTTAATTGGTAGAAAGCCAGAGGAATATTACCGTTGTTGACGTTTAAAGCGAAATTGGCCGAAGGTGTGGTCCTGTTCGACGGTGCCTTGGGCACGATGCTGTACCAAAAAGGCGTGTACATCAATCAATGTTACGAGGCCTTGAATGTGTCGGCCCCCAACATGGTGACCGATATTCATGTGGCGTATGTTCGTGCCGGGTGCGATGTGATCGAAACCAACACCTTCGGTGCCAACGCCTATAAGTTGAAAAAATTCGGCTTGGACGGACAGTTGGATGCGATCAACCGGAGCGCTGTCAAGCTCGCACGCGAGGTGGCCGGAGACAAGGTTTTGGTGGCCGGCGCGGTGGGTCCCCTGGGTGCCTATCTCAAGCCACTCGGGCCTATTTCCGAAGAGGAGGCCGTCGGGTATTTCAAGGAACAGATTCAAGTATTGGTATCGGCCGGTGTGGATCTGTTGGTGCTGGAAACGTTTTCGGACATTAAGGAACTCAAGGTCGCGGTGGATCAAGCGCGGGCCGTAAGCACGCTGCCGATTGTGGTGCAAGCCAGTTTTAATGAAAAAGGTGAGACGGCGATTGGTACCAAGGTAGAGACGTTCGTGCGCGAAGCCAATTGCTGGGATGTGGACGTTATTGGGTTTAACTGTTCCACAGGTCCGGCCGATATGCTGACCTGGTTGGAACAGGCTGCTCGTCTGACCACCAAACCCATCTCGTGCCAACCCAATGCCGGCACGCCTCGTACTGTGGATGGGCGCAATTTCTACATGGCCACCTCTGAATATCTGGCCGAGTATGCCAAGCGGTTTATCCAAACCGGGGCCCATGTCATTGGCGGGTGCTGTGGAACCATGCCGGAGCACATCAAGGCCATGCGCTCCGCCATCCGCGCCTTGTTCCCGGCTCGTCCGAATGCCGTGGCCGAGGTGTGCGAACCGGGTGAAATTTTGGCCGTGGAGCTGCCGCTGGCGGACAAATCCGCCTGGGGCAAGAAATTGGCGGCGCGTGAGTTTGTCACCTCGGTGGAGATCACTCCGCCGCGCAGCGCCGATCCAACCGCCACACTGGACAAGTGCCGTTTGCTGAAAGAGGCGGGCGTGGATGCCGTGAACATTCCCGACGGGCCACGGGCCTCGGCGCGCCTATCGCCCCTGGTCATCGCCATTTTAATTGAACAGCGTGTGGGTATCGAGACCGTGCTGCATTACGCCTGTCGCGATCGTAACATCATTGGCATGCAATCCGATTTGCTCGGTGCGTATGCTGCCGGACTGCGCAACCTGCTGATCATCACCGGTGATCCGCCCAAGATGGGAGATTATCCGGATGCCACCGCTGTGTTTGATGTGGATGCGGTGGGTTTGACCCGCATCGTGCGCCGCCTCAATCGCGGCCGGGATGTGGGTGGGAATCCCATTCCCATGCCGCTCTCGTTTGTCAAAGGCGTGGGGGTCAATCCGGGCGCCATCAATTTGGACCAGGAACTTGAACGACTTAAGCAAAAGATCGATGCCGGTGCGGAATACATGATCACTCAACCGGTATTTGATACAGAGGTGTTTTTGCGTTTTCGCGAGAAAATCAAGGATGTCACCATTCCGGTGATTGCCGGCGTATGGCCTTTGATCTCCTTTAAGAACGCTGAGTTCATGAACAACGAAGTCCCGGGGGCCAGCGTACCGGCGCCGATTATGGAGCGCATGAAGCAAAAAGGTTCCGGACCCGAGGCCCAGGCGGAAGGCATTGCCATTGCCGGCGAGGCGCTGAGGAGCATTCGTTCCCAGATTGACGGCGTGCAGGTCTCGGCACCGCTGGGCAAGGCGGACATCGCACTGGCGGTGTTGCGCGCAGGTCACGCCTTACCCTAAACTGCTCGCGTTTTTCGCGGGGGATAAACATGAGGTGGTTTATGACGAAACAGGAACCGAAGATGTCTCTGCCGGTTTCCATTCCGAGCTGGGTGTTGTTGGCCACGATTTTTATTACCGGCAATGTGGTTATGATGCTCGAGGTTGTGGGGACGCGCCTGATTGGTCCGTTTTTTGGCGTGGGTCTGTACGTATGGTCGGCCTTGATCACAGTGACGCTGCTCTCACTCGCCGGCGGGTATTGGGTGGGCGGCAAATGGGCCGACGGACAGGCGCATGCCGATCGATTGTACCAGATTATTTTAGTGGCCGCGTTGTGGATGTTTCTCATTCCCGTGCTGCGTACACCGGTGTTAACCTGGGTAAGTCATGCCGGATTCCGCGTGGGCGCTCTACTGGGCGGTGCACTGCTCTTTGGTCCCACACTGTTTTTACTGGGCATGGTGACGCCCTTTGCCACCAAACTTTACACCAATCAATTTGAAAAACTGGGGTCGCGGGTGGGGCTTTTGTATGCGATTTCCACACTGGGCAGTTTTTCGGGAACCTTGGTGATGGGATTTTATTTGATTCCGTTCATTCGGCTGAGTCTGATCATGTTGGGTTTGGGTTTGGCGTTGCTCCTGCTGCCAGCGCTTTATTTTTTATGGATTCGCGCCCGCAAGGGATGGGCGTTTGGGGCGATGGTGGTTTTAGGCGTGGGCATTTTTATGATGCTTCCCCAGGAACCGGCGGCTCATTGGATCAATCCGCAGGTGAAGTTGCTGCATAAAAGCACCAGCCTGTACGGCGAGCTTAAAGTGATCGATGTTCCCATGGGGCGAATCCTGCTGATCGACGGGGTTTCACAATCCGGTGAAGATGTCACCAAGAACGAAGCTTTGCCGCCGTACGTGGCCGACATGAACAGTTTGATTCATCGCTATCAGCCCCAGGTCAAGCAGGTGCTCATGATCGGTTTGGGCGGAGGGAGTTTGGTGCACCCCATGCTCGCCGCAGGACTTACGGTGGATGTGGTTGAGATTGACAAGCAGGTGGTCTATGCGGCCGAACATTTTTTCAATGTGGATCCATCCAAGGTCAACATTACCCTGGACGACGGGCGACGCTTTGTCCGGGAAACCCCCAAGCGCTACGATGTGGTTATTATGAATGCCTTTATTGGCGAAAGTACGCCGGTGCATTTAATCAGCCGGGAATTTTTCCAAGAAACCAAACGTATTTTAAACCCCGGCGGGATTGTGGTGGTGAATTTTGTGGGGTATGTCATGGGCCCGCACCGCACCGCTACGGCGGCGTTGCAGGCAACGCTGAAAGCCGCCTACGGTTGGAGCGACGTTTATTTTCGCGAGGCCAAAGACCGGTTCTCCAACGTCCTGTATGTCGCCGGTGACGGGAGCGTGCCAGCGGAAAACACCACCGACACCAATTGGGTTTCGCTAAAGACGCGGCAAGTTGTCATTGAAGGCTGGGAAACCGCACCGGTCTGCACGGACGATTACAATCCCATTGAGTTTTTAAATCGTGTGGTCTACAAACGCTGGCGTGAACTGGTGATCGCAACGCTTGGGCCCGAAGTCCTTTTGGACTAATGCGGTTGACGTCGGCTTGTTCATGAGTGCACGCGCGATTTTGCCAAACTCCGTTGACGCCGAGGTCATGCGCTGTGTCGAAAGGATCTGGGAACGCTGGACGTCGCCCAGGATCACCCTGGTGGTGGGAGTATCCGGGGGTGCGGATTCCATGGCGCTGCTGCACGCATTGGCGCGCAGCCGTCCCTCACCCCAAGCTCACGTCGTGGCGGTTCATGTGCATCATGGCTTGCGTGGACGAGCCGCGGACCGTGATGCGGAAAAAGTACGTGCGCTTTGCATAAGCCTGGATATCCCCTGTCGCATCGAAGCTGTTCCAGTGAAGGCCCTTGCCCAAGCACGAAAACAATCTTTGGAAGAAGCCGGGCGTAAAGTCCGGCAAGAAGTGTTTTTGGAGACGGCTCGGGCCGTGCAGGCCCAGGCCGTGGTGGTGGCCCATCACCAGGATGATCAGGTGGAAACACTGTTGTTAAATTTAATTCGCGGCACAGCGGCGAAAGGCTTGGGCGGCATGTCCGAGGCCCGTCTGTTCCCGCATCCGTCCGCCCCCCGCGGCTTGTATTTGTTGCGCCCCTTGCTGCAGGTACCGAAGCAACATTTGGTTCACTATTGTCGCAAGCATCGCCTGGCATGGGGTGAAGATGCCTCCAACCAAGATGTGCGCTTTCTGCGCAATCGCATTCGACATTGCTTGTTACCCTTGCTGGAAAAGCGATTCAACCCGCAAATTCGCAATGTGCTCAGCCGAACCGCAGAGAGCGTGGGCAAAGAACAAGCTTGGCTGGAAACGTGCGCGGAGAAATACCTGGTTCGACGGGTGAAGGTACAACCCGGGGTAAAGGCCCGCTGGGCCTGTGGCACCTGGACTCGTGTGGCTGAACCACTGCGGTTGCAGGTGTTGGCTTTGATCTGGGATCGGACCGGACTTCCGGGAAAATCCTTTCAACATCTTATGCACTTGGACAATGCATGTCTGCAAGGGCGGGGAGGCTTGGATCTGCCGGGAGGGTGGCACGCGGAAATGAACGGTCGCGAGATGTCGCTGGTGTTTCCGGCCGTGAAGAAAACCGGACATAGTTTGAACCGGATACCGAAGTATGGGGTCGAACGTGAACTTTGTCCGGTTCCGGTTCGAGCTAAGGCGTCCTCGAAACATGCAGAAAGCATTCTCGTGGATGCGGATAAAGTGACGGGACGTTTGCGGGTGCGGTTTAGGCAGGCGGGCGATCGCATGTGTCCGCTGGGGCTGCAAGGCCGACATAAAGACATTAAAAAAATAATGATGGAAATGCAGATTCCGGCTGAGGAGCGTGATCGCTGGCCGTTGTTGGTACAGGGCGAAGAGGTGATTTGGGTGTTTCGCGGACCGATGGCCGAGCAAGTAAAATTGGATGCCGGATCGCGAAAGGCCTTGTGCCTGCGGATAAAGCCTCTGGGAAATGCCCTTGAATAAAGAGGATTCCCGAAGGAAAGGATATAAAGCGGTTGCCAGTGCTAGGGTGTTATGCTAGGATGAACCGACCAGAGTGGTTTTTGTTGAAAAATAGCGGTTTCTCAAACCTTTTGAGGACCGATCGAGTGGAGGAACGAAGTACGTGAATAATTCCCTGAAAACCCTTTCTTTTTGGCTCTTTATTTTTGTGGTCGTCATCATGTTGGTTAATTATTTTAATACACCTAAGCAAGCTGCGAATAAACAGTACACCTACAGTGATTTCATTCAAGCCGTAGACCGTGGCGATATTGCCAAGGTCACGATCATCCAGAAAGAACAATCGGCCCGAGAGATTCAAGGTGTGCGCAAAGACAATTCCGAATTCAAGCTCTTGGCGCCCGTGGATGACCCCATGCTTTTCCAGACCCTGCACAATCAGCATGTGGGTATCACGACCAAGTTGCCAACCTCTTCCACAGGTCAATTGCTTATGACCTTCTTTTTTTCCTGGGGGCCGGTTATTGCCTTTATTGCGTTCTGGCTTTATTACTTAAACAAAATGCAAGGTGGCGCAGGTGGTGCCATGGCGTTTGGGAAAAGTCGGGCCAAACTCCAGACGCCCACCAACAAACCCAAGGTTACTTTTGCCGATGTGGCGGGTGTGGATGAGGCCAAACAAGATCTAGAAGAGATTATCGATTTTTTAAAGGATCCTTCCAAGTTTCAGAGGTTGGGTGGAAAAATACCTAAAGGCGTTTTGCTCTTAGGGCCTCCTGGAACCGGGAAGACATTGTTGGCACGAGCCGTGGCAGGCGAAGCCGGAGTTCCGTTCTTCTCCATTTCGGGTTCTGATTTTGTCGAAATGTTTGTGGGTGTGGGTGCTTCGCGCGTACGTGACTTGTTTGATCAAGGCAAGAAAAATGCACCGTGTATTATTTTTATTGATGAGATTGATGCCGTAGGCCGTCATCGTGGCGCAGGGTTGGGCGGCGGTCACGATGAGCGTGAGCAGACCTTGAATGCGCTGCTGGTGGAGATGGACGGATTTGAAACCAACAGCGGGGTTATCTTGGTGGCCGCGACCAATCGTCCCGATGTTCTAGATCCCGCCTTGCTGCGTCCCGGGCGTTTTGATCGGCAGATCGTGGTGGATCGTCCGGATTTGAATGGGCGCGCGGGCGTTTTAAAAGTGCATACCAAGGCCATTACGCTGGGCGACGATGTGGATCTGCAAGTATTGGCACGACGCACGCCTGGATTTTCCGGAGCCGATCTGGCCAACTTGGCCAACGAGGCGGCGCTCTTGGCGGCCCGACGAGGCAAGAAGTCTGTGGGCATGTCGGAAATGGAAGAGGCCATCGAGCGGGTTTTGGCCGGCCCGGAACGTAAGAGTCGTGTGATTTCCGATCGTGAGAAAAAAGTGATCGCGTATCATGAATCGGGACATGCTTTGGTGGCGCGTTTGATTCCGGGGACCAATCCGGTACACAAGATGTCCATCATTCCGCGCGGACGAGGCGCATTGGGCTACACACTGCAGTTGCCCACCGAAGACCGGTTCTTGGCCATGCGTGAAGAGTTGCAAAACGAGGTGAGCGTGCTTTTGGCAGGACGTGCGGCCGAACAGTTGATTTTCAACGAGATTTCCACCGGGGCTTCCAACGATCTGGAACGTGCCACAGACATTGCGCATCGCATGGTCTGTGAATACGGCATGTCCAAGGAACTCGGTACCATGACGTTCGGAAAAAAGGATCATGAAGTTTTTCTCGGGCGCGATTTGATGAAGGAAAAAAATTACAGCGAGAAAACCGCACAGGCGATTGACTCGGAAGTACATAAAATCGTGACGAGTGCGTACGATCGCTCCATGCAGTTGTTGAAGAAAAACGAGAGCAAGCTGGTCAAGTTGGCCGCGACGCTTTTGGAGAAAGAAATTATCCTCAGCGAAGAAATTGACCAGATTATCCATTTGAAAGCGCCGTCCGCGAAAACGCCCAAGGCCTAGCGCTTCTGACGCTTTTCCGCTGCCGGCTCGAGCGAGGGTGCGAGACCATGCAACGTCGTCAACGAACGTGCGTGATCACGTGCGGTCCTTACCGACTGGCACTGGCGTCACGCCCGCACATCATGGGCATCGTCAACATAACACCCGATTCTTTCTCCGACGGGGGGAAGTGCCTTCGTCCCCAGGCGGCGTATCGGCACGCACTCCGTTTGGTGGAGGAGGGTGCGGACATTCTCGATCTGGGTGCCGAGTCCACTCGCCCCGGAGCGCCTGAAGTCTCGGTGCAGGAGGAAATCCGTCGCCTGCGCCCAGCGCTCAAGCTTATCCGCCGTTTATCCGTTCCTATCTCTGTCGATACAACCAAACCCGAAGTGGCCGCCATGGCGTTGGAATCGGGCGCGCATATTCTCAACGATGTCATGGGCGTCGGTCATGCGGAGATGCATCGGTTGGCCGCGCGCAGCGGGGCGCCGTT
The DNA here is from genome assembly GCA_964604705.1 of uncultured bacterium. Taxonomy (GTDB): domain Bacteria; phylum Oederibacteriota; class JAAXVQ01; order JAAXVQ01; family JAAXVQ01; genus JAAXVQ01. The sequence continues at coordinate 235,351 of CAZSAP010000002.1, read as the reverse complement.
GGTGATCATGCACATGCAAGGCACACCCCGCACCATGCAAGCGGCTCCACGGTACCGAAATGTGGTCAAGGAGGTCAAAGCCGCCTTGCTCACATCGGCACAGGCCGCCGAGGACCTGGGTGTGAAACCGAATAAAATTATTTTGGATCCTGGAATAGGTTTTGGAAAAACGGTTCTGCACAATCTTCAATTGTTGCAAAGGTTAGCGGAATTAACGGGTGCGGGCTATCCGGTGTTGGTCGGACCTTCCCGAAAATCGTTTATTACAAAAACAGTTGGGCCCCTCTCGCCGACGGAGCGCGATTGGGGTACGTCGGCAGCCGTGGCAGCCTCCGTGGCAGGCGGTGCACACATTGTACGGGTGCACGCCGTGGCGGCCATGCGCATAGCGGCCAACGTGGCTTGGGCCATTGCTCAAGCACGTATACCCCAAACGGGAGCGAAAGCATGACAACCTACTGGACACATATGGGTTCTTTGATCAGTGGGTTTCGCTGGCAGGACGCGGTTGACATTGTCTTGGTTGCATTTTTCGTGTACCGCATGCTGCTCATGATCCGGGATACGCGCGCCATGCAGATGCTCAAGGGCTTCTTGGTGCTGGTGGCGTTCGTCTTTATTGGTATTCAGTTTCAACTCAACACCGTGACTTGGCTCATTACCAGCCTTTGGGCTGTTTGGTTGATTGCCTTCACCATTATTTTTCAACCCGAGCTGCGTCGTATCTTGGTCCAGATGGGGCGTCGACGTTTGTTGATCGGTTTTTTTAAAGAAGAAGCGCGGTTGTACAAGGAGATCACCGAAGCCTGCAGAGTGTTGGCACGAAGAAAAATCGGTGCGCTCATCATTCTCGAGCGGGATGTGAATTTAAAAACCTATATTGATACTGGCACGCTTTTGGATGCGGAAATGAGTGCCGAACTCTTGGTCACCCTGTTTATCACCAAAACCCCTTTGCACGACGGAGCTGTGGTTTTACGCGAAGGGCGTGTGGCGGCGGCCGGATGCATCCTTCCGCTTACCCAAGACCCCAATGTTTCCAAAAATTACGGTACACGCCATCGTGCCGCGATTGGCATTACGGAAGAGACCGATGCCGTGGCGGTCGTGGTATCGGAAGAAAAGCATAGCATTTCACTGGCGGTCGCAGGGAAAATGACCCCGGCGATTGACAGTCAGACACTTGAAGAGATGTTGACACTGTACGGTCCGAAAAGGAGCTAAGGCCAATGCCGGAGTGGGTACGGGTTTTCAACAAGGGCTTTCAAGAGTATGTAATTAACGATTGGAAATACAAGGTTGTAGCGTTGGTTGCTGCCTTGGTTATCTGGGCCTATGTGGCTGGACAGCAATCCATTCAAGTCATTTATACGGTTCCATTGAGGTTTCAGTATCTGCCTACCGGGTTGCATATTGTGGATCCTAAGGTCAATACGGCGGAAGTCACGCTCTCCGGACCGCGGGATCGGATTCTGACGTTAAACAAACAACAAATTGCCGTTTCTTTAGATTTGTCCGGATTACGCAACGGGCGTAATCAATATCAGATTTCATCGCGTGATGTGATCGTACCTCCGGGCATCGAAGTTCGAGACGTTTCCCCCCGACAACTCAGCATTCAGCTGGCGACAGACACTCCTTTGCAATAGTCCGATAGTCAGGCCGTTCACAAACAACTGAAAATCTTTGGAACCTTTAGAAAGCCCATGCGTAATAAGGGGCAGACCGAAAGGAGTTTTATGGCGACTCGGAACGAAGATATGGAACAGCGTTTTTTTCAAGGCGATCGCGAAGCCTTGTGCTGGATCATCGAAACCTACCAAGCACCCCTGTATCGAATGGGTTGGCGTTTGTTCGGCCGCATGGAAGAAGCCAAGGATTTTGCCCAGGACGTTTTTATCCGGGTGTATGAACGCCGGAAGCAATACGATCCCGCCCGTCCGTTTCAACCGTGGTTTTACAAAGTGGCTATGAATTTGGGGCGCGAACACATGCGGCGCTATCGGGAATATCCCGCGGGCGAAGATCTTCCGGAAGGGAGCGTGGCACCCGAAGTGGAAACCAAGTTGGCTCGGGAAGAAGAACAACAGCATGTGCGGCATACCCTGGGCACACTGGCCCCCAAGGTTCGTGAAATTCTCGCACTCCGGTTTGAAAGCGAGATGAGCTTACAAGAGATGGCCGACGTGTTAAGTGTCCCGCTTGGGACCGTAAAGTCGCGCCTTAGCCGTGGGTTGGAAGCGTTCCATGAGGCATTTCGGAAAGTGGAGAGGAGTGAGGTTCATGTTTGAGCACAAACAGATTATTCCATACTTGGCCCAGCGGGAGGCAGGCGTCTTGAATGCAGCTGAGACCGAGGCCGTGCGGGTGCATCTTCTGGAATGTGCAACCTGTCGTGAGCACGAGCGCGCGTTTGTGTATTCTATGACAAAATTGCGTAACGCAAGTTCCGACCTAGTTCCGGCCAATATGGTGACCCGGGTATTGGCGCAGATTGATCAACCGAAAAGCAGCTGGATTCGGTGGAGGGCTTCTTGGATTGGGGCTGCGGTGATGACCACGGTGGTTGCCTTCTCGATCATGATGACACATACCTCCATGGATAATCAGCAAGTGATACAAGCCTATTCGGAGGATTTGGAAAGTGTTTGGGAGGGAGGTGGAACCAATTCATACGATACGTGGCTGCAGGACAGCTGGAGCCAGACCACGTGGTTGGAACAATCGGAGACAACGCAGTCAGAATCCAATTAATCGAGAGGAGACAGGTATTATGAAACGTAAGTTGTGGAGCGTGGGTGTACTGGGAATAATTTTGTTGCTAGGTGTTGGGACTGGGGTGAGCTGGAGCGCACCAACCGGGGAGCCGGGCGCAAAAATGGAAAAAATGGAACCGCCGATGATGCCGGGACCGGACGGGGAAGATGAACCCATGTCCGGCCATCAAGCCATGGGATTGTTGAACCTCTCCGAGGAGCAACTCGCCAAATTGAAGACCGAGCGCTTGAACAACCGGAAGCAAATGATCCGCGACATGGCGGAGATGAAGACCTTGCATTTGGATCTGGCGGAAGAGACCATGAGTGACAAGCCGGATATGGGGAAAGTGGATAAATTGGTTAAGCAGATAGGGGAGCGGCATACCCAGATTTTACTTAACCGCACCAAGTCCTTGATGTATTTGCGGTCTTTGTTGACCCCTGAGCAAAAGCGCAAGATGGATGAAATGCATATGCAAATGGGCCCCGGCGACCGGGGCTTTTTTAAAGGTCAGCATGGTCGGAGAAATCAACAAGACTGCGAAAAGAAACCTTGTAAATAAAGCCTTAATCGGGATGCACTAAAAAGCTAGAAAGCAGGAAGGTAGCTTAGGGGAACGGTGAAAACCATCGTTCCCCTATTTTTTTTGGGTTCGGTCGTGTGCCCTGGTGGCAGGTGTCCCGTAAATACCGCGGGAAATTACCCATTGACGATTTTAGGGGCTTTGATTATAGTCGAGGGATAATGGGTAAAATTCAGGATATTCCCTATGTGAAACCTTTGGCAGGTATTTTGGGCTCGGATCCAGCGGCCCTGGAACAGATACGCGCTTGGGCGGTTTCGTACTGGGGGCCGATGGCAGGTTCCACCGAGCCAGCTGTGTTCACGCATACTGAATATTATACACGTGAAATGGGTGCTGGATTATGGCGGCAGTTTCTCGTATTTGAGAATCTGCGGGATGCGGCCGAGTTACCGGACTGGAAGCACGCGGCCAATGCCTTTGAACAGGACTTTGGCGCCAATGAACATGGTGGCCGGCGGATCAATCTCGATCCGGGATACTTGGCACCAGGAAAATTGGTGTTGGCCAGCACTAAAAATCATGAGCAGCGCATCTATCTGCGTTCCGGGATTTATGCGGAAGTGACAATGAAAATTCGGCAAGGGCGGTTTTGTGTGTGGGAGTGGACGTACCCAGATTATGCCCAAGCCAGCGCGTTTTTCGATCGGATGTACCAAGGGTATTTGCAGCAACTAAAAAGCGGTTCTGCCGGCCGTTAAATCAGGCAGTGGCCATGGAAGCTCGGAAGAAGGACACCCGAGGTTTATGGGAAAGGAGTCGTTTGACGTGTCAGAATTAATTAACGCAGGCATTGTTGGCACTGGATTCTATGTTCCGGAAAAAGTGCTGACCAATGCAGATTTAGAAAAAATGGTGGAAACCAACGATGAATGGATTATCTCTCGCGTAGGCATCAAGGAGCGGCATATTGCGGCCCCTAACGAGACCTCCTCGACCATGGGAACCTTGGCCGCCCAAGCGGCGCTGGCCGATGCAGGTGTGACCGCGGAAGCCGTGGATCTGATTATTACAGCAACGATCACTCCGGATATGCCCTGGCCGTCGACGGCGTGTCATATTCAGCGCGCGTTGGGTGCTACCCGCGCCGCCTGTTTTGATGTGGAAGCGGCGTGTACAGGGTTTGTTTACGCCCTTTCCTTGGCGCGTAATTTTGTGGCCACGGGCATGTATAAAACGGTTTTGGTGGTAGCGGCCGAGACTTTGTCGCGCATTACAGATTGGGAAGACCGAAATACAGCCGTTCTTTTTGGGGATGCGGCGGGCGCGGCCGTGGTGCAAGCCGTAGACGCTCCGGCGGGTATTTTGGCCACGTACATGGGAGCCGATGGCAGTAAGGGTGAACTGTTGGAACTTCCGGCTGGCGGATCACGTTTGCCGGCCAGCCATGAAACCGTGAACAACCGGCTTCATTATATGAAGATGAAAGGCAATGAAGTATTCAAGTTTGCGGCGCGGGCCATGGCCAGCTCCAACAGCGAAGTATTAACCAAAGCCGGGATGAGCATCGATGAAGTGGATCTGCTCATTCCCCATCAGGCCAACATGCGCATTATTGAAGCGGCCGCACGCCTGTCCAATATGTCCATGGACAAGGTGTATTTGAATTTGATGCATTATGGAAACACCTCCGCTGCAACCACGGCCGTGGCCTTGGCCGAAGCCCGGCAACAGGGTCGCGTGAAACAAGGTTCGGTTTGCTTGCTCGTGGCGTTTGGCGGTGGGTTTACCTGGGGTTCGTGTCTGTTGCGGCTATAATTCGGCGAAGGAGTCGGACATGCAGGTTTGGCGAACATTGAGATTCATCATTAGGGTCGGATGCGTATGGGGTATTCTGTTGGCGGCCAACACGGCTTGGGCCAAGGACACACGTCCCGTGGTCTTGCTGGTGGTGGCGCCGGTGGCGTACCACGAGGGTGAACTTAAAAGCATACAGGATGTGTTCAAAGCCAAGAACGCTCGCTGCGTAATTGGCTCTACGCAATCCGGTGAAGCCAAAGGCATGGTGCAGGGTACGATTCGAGTGGATGTCACCCTGGATCAAATTCAAAGTGACCAGGTAGACGGTTTGGTGATTGTGGGTGGATCGGGCGCCAAGATGTATCTGTGGTTTAATCCAGACCTAAAGCGGCTGGTGCGCGGCCTTAACAAAAAGCACCGCCCGATTGGTGCGGTTTCCATTGCTCCTGCGGCCTTGGTGTATGCGGGTATTCTCAAGGGTCGCAAAGCCTCGGTCTTGCCTGCACCGGAAACCAAAAAACTCTTTGAACGTAACGGCGTGGAAATGGCCGGTGCCGATACGACCATGGATGCTAATGTTGTTACGACCGCAACTTCCTCAGGCGCCGCGGCTGTGGCTTTGGCGGTGGCCCAGCAGCTGCCCCGTAAGTCCCGCGCCACACCCTTGGAAACCGCCGTTTCCATGCCAACGGTGAAACCCAAGCCCACTGTGGCGTTGCCGGGTCGCAAACCGAGGAAGACCGAGTAACGCTTGCATTCAGGGTTGGGCGTGCTACAATGAGTCATCGACCGTGGGGAAAGAGGTGGCAGCTATGGGAGTCTTGAATTTTCGGCGGTATGCCCGCGTAGAAGTGGATATTCCCATCAAATTTTTTTCCCGAGACTCCGAAGAACCCCTCACTGCGTACATCAAGAATTTAAGCGAAGAGGGCGCCTCGCTCTACAGTCCGTTTTCCATTCCCAGTGCCACGGTTTTGGAGTTTGATGTGAAGCTGCCCAAGATTACGCAACCGGTGCATATTCGGGCTGAAGTATTATGGACACGGCCGGTGAAAGAGGATGGACAAAACGTATTTGCTCACGGTTTGATGTTTAATCGACTGGGCATTGAAGACCGCGCCCGCTTACAAGAATTCATTTCAAATACCATGAGCTATTAAGTAAGCGCTACATCCGAGCATCCAACCGTTTGATCCCGAGTCTGGTTTCCCATAGGGGTGTATTGCAGTTTTTCTTGACAGGGCTTGTTGAAGCGAGCGATACTTGAAAGCAGGCAGACCATTTTCCCACGGAGTGAACCTCGATGATACGACCAAACCCCCGCAGATGGTTGAGTTGGTGGCTGTGCGCCGGGTCTTTGCTGTGCTTGCTTTCTCCGGTTTATGCAGACGTATTTGGGGATGCATCGACCAAACGATACCATGCTGCCGAGTGTCCCGAAACCCCGGTTATCCAGAAAAAAAACTTAAAAACATTTGCCGCAGAAGCCGAAGCACGAGCCAAAGGCTTTTATCCATGTCCGCTGTGCAGTCCTCTGGCACGTAAGGACGCAACCGAGACCACGGTACAGCAGAGGAAACTTTCAGCCACCATCAGCCGGGGTGAGGGATTTATGGTGGATAAAGCCACCAAAACCTATCACAGTGCCTGGTGCTCCCAAATCAAAAACATTGATCCCAAACAGATGCTAAAAGTGCAGGAAATTGAAAAAGCGTCCGAAGGTGGAAATCAACCCTGTTCGGTGTGCAATCCACCGGTGGCGTTTGTTCGGACCAAGATTCCGCCTACACCCGTAACCGATGCCACACTCCATGTGCCCCCCAAGCCCCCTTCCAAAATGGGGTCCGTGGATGTACCGGGCGAAAAAGAAAAGGAATAGAGGGCGCCTCGCATGTGGACATCGCGTCAACGCTGGGCCTGGTTGGGGTTGTTGCTTGTAATGGGTTTTGGGATCAACGGTTGCGCCAAGACGTCCAAGACCGAATGGCCTACCCTGAAACCTCCGTTTGAAGAGGTTATTCCAAAAACCGGGGTGTTTCAATACGATCCCTCTTCGGGCACGGCGGAAGCCGATCCGGAGATTGGCAAGCTTACCTGTGTGGCTCGGGTCCCGGCCGGATCTGGGCAACGTCAAACCGCGAAGGCCGAAATGGTGATTGATGACGCCATTTATTTTACGCAACCGCAAACCGTATCCTTGTCCGCCATGATAAGCGTGGAGTGGAAGGTCGTAGGTTTTCAACCTCGAGACCTGACGTGGGTGCAAGCGGAGGTCCGGCTGGAAGATATGAATGATCCGGAACAGGCGCATGCCCTGGTGGTGGTGCGGCAGTTGCTCACCTTGAAGGGTCAAGCCTCGGGCAACAAGCACTTGTTCAATGTGCAAACCACGGTGCCGCTGGAAGCCGGCAAGCGCTATCGTGCGCGGTTCCTGGCGCAAACCGAGGTGAGAACCAACAGCGCGTCGTTTCATTTGGGACCGGATGAGTGGAAGACACTTACCGAAAAAACCGAAGAGGTGTTAACCGCAGGTCAAGTGCAACCGTTGGATGCAGAGGCGCTGATGCACCAGGAAAACCGTGCGGACGTACAGTGTACCTTGCATTTCTTTAAAATGCGATAGACGTCCAAGGACGGACGGAGGGAAAGCGTGCGTATAGGAATTTTGGAAAACGATCCGGAATTAACCCGGTTGCTCAGGCTTGCATTGCAGATGGCATTTTACGAGAAGGCCAAGCATTGGGCCAAACAGACGCATCCTTTGCTGGAAGGATTGGATGTGTATGTTTGTGCCACGGGAGAGCAGGCGGCTGCAGCGTTGCAACAAGCGGGAGGCCGCTGGGACAGTTGGTTTGTGGATGTGAGTATTCCGCGTGAAGCGGCCTTGGCGTTTTTAGCCACCTGCCGAGGACAGATGAACGTGCATTGCGGACAGACGGTAGCCTTGGCTGAGCGTGGGGATGAGGATGGAGTAACCTTGGCGCGAGCGGCAGGGGCGGAAGCAGTTTTGTACAAGCCCTTTACTCCGGAGGATGTGTGGGCTTACATGGAGGTACCGGAGTACGGACTATCTCCAAAGCCCATGCCCAAGTATATTCAACCGGGAGGTATGCTCTAGGTGAGTAAGGCTCAGGACGATCGTCGACGAATACCGCGCGTTCCGGTTTTTTTTATGTTGGAGCGTTTGCGTAAGGACCAAGGGCCGGAGCAGGAGTTGCAGGGTGTGGTTAAGAACCTCACACCGGAAGGCATGCTGCTGGAAGCCAATGTGCCGTTGAACAAAAGTGAACTTTTGCAACTTAGCTTTACCTTGCCCAATACCCAGACGACACTTAACGTAGAAGCAAGGGTGTGTTGGAGTGAACACAAAAAGGCGTGGTCCACGGCCGGATTGGAATTCATGAACGTGGATCCTGACCAACACGAAGCGATTATGGAATACTTGATGAACCTGGGGCCCAACATTCTTCTGTAACATACAAATACCTTGCGTAGAGGCCGAGGCTTTGTGTCCAGGGATATCAACCTCAGGATGTTCAAGGCTTGTCTGTGCGCAATTCCGCTTGAAAACAATCGATTATTTTCTCTGCCTGCCGATACTGCAGATGCAGAGTTTTTAACGCATGAACCAATAGGTGGTTGGATGGACCCGAGCCTCTGTCAAACACGACAAAGAGTTTGTTAAAGGAGTATGTTCCTGTGGCTGCAACGATTATAGATGGTAAGGCGCTGGCTGCGTCCGTGCGCGCAAAATTAGCACTTGAGATTTCGGAACTTAAAGCCCGCCATGGACGCGCACCGGGCTTGGCGGTGATCTTGGTCGGCGAGGACCCGGGTTCGCAGGTGTATGTTCGGAACAAGCGCCGGATCTGCGGGGAGTTGGGTATTGAGTCGTTTTCCTACGACCTGCCGGGAACCACCACAGAGCTTGAGTTGCTCACGCTTATTTCCGAATTAAACCAGCGTCCGGAAGTGGATGGCATTTTGGTCCAGTCTCCCGTGCCCAAGCAGATTTCCTTCAACCGTGTGGTCGAGGCCATGGATCCGGCCAAGGATGTTGACGGATTGCATCCGTACAACTTGGGTCGGCTATTCTCGGGTCAGCCGACCATGGTTTCCTGCACGCCTGCCGGAGTAATGGAGATGATCCGCAGTACCGGCGTTTCGCTTAAAGGCAAGAAAGCCGTGGTCGTGGGACGTTCGAACTTGGTCGGCAAGCCCATGGCCATGCTCTTGTTGCAGGAAAACGCCACCGTGACGGTTTGTCACTCCCGCACGGCCGACTTGGCTGCCGAATGCCGCCAAGCCGACGTCTTAGTGGTGGCCGTAGGGCAGCCAGGATGTGTGCGTGGGGATTGGGTGAAGCCGGGGGCTTTGGTTTTGGATGTAGGCACCAGCAAAGTAAATGATAAACTCTGCGGGGATGTGGAGTTTGACGCGGTGCGTGAGCGTGCGGCGTTTGTTTCTCCGGTTCCTGGGGGTGTGGGTCCCATGACCATTGCCCAATTGATGGCCAACACGGTTTTAGCGGCTCGGCAACGCCTAACAGGAGGAACACGTTCATGAAATCCATTTCCCATAACATCGCTAAGTTTGCCCAGAAGTTGAACCCAAAAGCCAATCGTGCGGTGGGACACCGGGATAGCCTGTACGATGAAGACTCCTGGCGCGTGTTCCGCATTATGTCCGAGTTTGTGGATGGCTTTGAATTTTTATCGCAGATCGAACCGGCGGTAACGGTGTTCGGATCCGCCCGCACCCGGCCCGAAGAACCGTATTATAAATTGGCGCAGGAAATCGGATATTTGTTAGCTAAAAGCGGTTTTTCCGTGATTACCGGGGGAGGGCCAGGACTCATGGAGGCCGCCAACCGCGGAGCGATGGATGCCGGCGGCATGTCCGTAGGCATGAACATTGAGTTGCCCATGGAACAAAAGGTTAATCCGTACGTGAATTTTCAGGTGGGTTTCCGCTATTTTTTCGTCCGCAAGGTCATGTTCATCAAACAAGCCAAAGCCGTGATCATCATGCCGGGCGGATTTGGGACCATGGATGAATGTTTTGAGGTCCTAACCCTGATCCAAACCAACAAAATTAGGCATTTTCCAGTGATTTTGGTGGGGAAGGAATATTGGACCGGTTTGATTGACTGGTTGCGTTCCACCATGCTGAAACATCAAATGATTGCACCTGAGGATTTATCCATGTTCAAGATTATGGATGATCCCAAACAGATTCTCCGGGCGGTAAAGAAAGCCGTACAACCCAAAAACGGAAAGTCCAATTTTTAAAGCATAACCAGCCTCGGATATAAATCGGTATATTAGAGGCTGGCTTATTTTTGCCATCTGACTCGTTTATGGGTCCGAACCTGCTTTTTTTAAAGTTGTTTTGACTTTAACCTTTTCGTCTAACCATGTGGTTAATCCGAGGTCGCTTTCCAATTGACAGTTTTGTGAAAAATTTGGTAGGATGCCAGCCTGTTTTTGGCGGCGATTTTTGTCGGTTTGACCGAGCGTTTTTATGTTCAATCGAGGGATTATGCGCAGCGAGACTGCGGTTAAAAAAATACTGGCAACCGCCATAACGCGTATTGAGAAGCACATTGACACCCGACTCATGTCGAGCGATATCTTTGTACGCCGTTTTTTACAGCATACGGCTGCGACTCGGGGGAAACGCCTCCGGGCGCGTTTGGTCGTGCTGTCGGCGGCTGCGACCGGTCGCTTGCATCCACGGGTGGAGCGGTTGGCTGCGGCCATGGAACTTTTGCATCAGGCCACCTTGGTGCATGATGATGTGATCGATCAAGCCGAACAGCGCCGCCACCGGGTTACGCTTAACGCACGGTTTGGCAACGAGACGGCTGTTTTGGTCGGAGATTATCTGTTTGCGCAGTCTATGAATTTATTGTTGGATGAGTTGCCTACACCGGTGGGGAAGATCGTGGCCAAGGCCGCAACCCAGGTGTGTTTTGGCGAGATTCAGGAAATGAAGTTTTTACGGAATATTCGCATGAAACCCGTGGAGTATTTGGAGATGATTTCCAACAAGACCGCGAGTTTGCTGGCCGCCTCCTGCGAAGCCGGAGCCATGGCCGCGCAGGCCAAGCCCGGGTTGGGACGCAGCCTGGCCGAGTACGGCCGAGCCTTTGGCATGGCCTTTCAGATTCAAGACGATATCTTGGATGTCGTGGGCAAGAAGAAAAAGGTAGGCAAGCCGGTCGGCCTGGATGTGAAGGACGGGCGGGTTACCTTGCCCATGATTTACGGGTTGGACATGCTGCGCGGAGCCCAGCGTCAAGCGTTGGTAAAAGAGTTGAAAAGCCGTAAGCCGCGCATGCGGGTATTGCGGACCTTGCTGGAAGCAGGCGGGGCCATGGATCGTTGCCGAGCGTTGGCGACGTCGTACGCCAAGAAAGCCGAAGGTGCGCTGCGGGTGCTGCCCATGTCCGAGGCCAAGCGCCAGATGTTGGAGTTGGTGCAGTTTGCCGTTGAGCGGGATCATTAACAACGCGGGGCGGGATAGCCGATCAAACGATATCCTGTAGGTGCAGGTTAGGTAAAAACTTGAAAATAGAAAGTGGAAAGTGGAACGCATGTGAGCGTCTATACTTTCTGTTTTCGAATCTCAAATGCTCTGTTGTGTGCGCTGTGGCACACACAACTAGGTAGGAGGACGTGAGCGTGGAATCCTTGGGCGCGTATGCAAATATGGTCATGGCCCTGGCCGTGGGGTTGTTTTGCTTGGTGGTGGGGATGGTTATCTCCTGGATGGGCCGCCCGCACAACATGAGTCCGGTCAAGCTGGAGACGTACGAATGCGGTGAGCCCACGGTGGGCACGGATCAGGTCCGTTTTCGTACCTTGTTCTATTTGTTTGCCATTGTCTTTGTGGTGTTTGACGTGGAAGCGATTTTTCTCTTTCCCGTGGCCGTGGTGTTTCGGCAGCTGGGATTGTATGTGTTTGTGGAAATGATGCTGTTCGTGGTTATCCTGTTGCTGGGCCTGGCGTATGCCTGGCGTAAAGGAGTCTTAAAATGGCAGTAGTCGAGAATTTGGTTGGGTTCACGGAAAAGTTTCCCGGCGGCGGCATTGCCCTGACCACCGCGGAGTTTTTCATCAACTGGGGACGGAAAAATTCACTCTGGCCGCTCACCTTCGGCTTGTCGTGCTGTGCGTTTGAAATGTTTGCCACCGGCGCTCCGCGTTACGACTGGGCGCGTCTGGGCAACGAAGTCTTGCGCGCCACCCCGCGCCAGGCGGACATGATGGTGGTGGCCGGGACCGTGTGCTGGAAGATGGCGCCCCGGATTCAGCGCTTGTACGAACAAATGGCCGAACCGCGTTACGTGATCGCCATGGGCGCGTGCGCGACCTCGGGCGGTCCTTTTTATTATGATTCCTACGGCACGGTCCGGGGTGTGGATCAGTTGATCCCCGTGGACATTTACATTCCCGGTTGCCCACCGAAACCTGAAGCTTTGTTGAATGGCATTTTGGAACTTGAAAAGAAAATTGCTGAAGAGCGTTTGCCCGGCCGTCGTCCCAAAGGAGGGCAGGCTGCATGAGCACGCTAACCGTTGAGAGTTTGCGCCAGGCCTTTCCGCAGGCCACGGTGGAAGAACAAGGTGGATTCGGTCCGGCCGTGGTGCTGGCCAACGCCCAGCTCTTGCCCGAGGCCACGCGTACCTTGAAAGGCATGGGTGCGGATGTATGTGAAGATTATACCGCCTACGAAGACGGCGAGCAGTTTGTCCTTGTGCTGCATTTGGTCAGCAGTGCGGATGTGCGCCAACGCCTGACCGTGAAGGCGCCGGTGCCCAAGGCTGCGTGCGAAGCGCCTTCGCTGGTGGACGTGTACGGCATTGCCAATTGGTACGAGCGTGAAGTGTTCGACATGTACGGAATCCGCTTTGTCGGTCACCCGGACCTGCGCCGGATCCTCCTGCCCGAAGAATGGGTCGGGCATCCGCTGCGCAAGGATTATTCGGATGACAAACTGTTGAAGCGTCCAGGAGCGTAAGGCGCATGCAAAATATGGAAATCTCAACCATTGGCGCGCTGGAAAATGCCGCGCTGAAAACCGAAGAAGTAACGCTGAACATGGGGCCGCAGCACCCGAGTACGCACGGGGCGTTGCGCCTGATCCTGAAGCTCGACGGCGAGCGCGTGGTTTCGGCCCAGCCGGATTTCGGCTACGTGCACCGCGGCATGGAGAAGATGGGCGAGGCCCTGACTTACCCGCAGTACATCTTCCTCTCCGACCGCATTGACTACCTCTCGGCGTTCTTCAACGAGTGGGCCTACTGTCTAGCCTCGGAGAAACTCGGACAGGTGGAAGTGCCGCGTCGCGCCGAGTATCTGCGCGTCATTGTCAGCGAACTCATGCGCATCACCAGCCACTTGATTTGGCTGGGGGCCATGGGCATGGACTTGGGCGCCTTTACGCCCCTGACCTACACCTTCCGCGAACGCGAAATGGTCCTGGATCTGTTTGAAGCGCTCTGCGGTCAGCGCATGACCTTTAACTACATGCGCATCGGCGGCGTGAGCCGCGATCTGCCCGCGGGCTTTGTGGAGAAGACCCGGGCCTTCCTCAAGTATTTCGAAAAAATGCCCGACCTGTACGACGACCTGCTCTCCAAAAATCCGATCTTTATCGCCCGCATGAAAAACGTGGGTGTCATGAGCGCGGACCTGGCGAACGCCTTTGCCGTGACCGGTCCGAACCTGCGCGGCTCGGGGGTGGCGCTCGACTTGCGCCAGTCCGAACCGTACTCCGTGTATCCTGACTTCAAGTTCCAGGTGATCACGCGTCCGGAAGGAGACTCCCTGGCGCGGTATCAGGTGCGTGTGGAAGAGATGCGCCAGAGTGCGGCCATTATTGCGCAAGCCTTGGACGGACTCCCGGAAGGGGAGATCGTTTCCAAAGTGCCGCGTGTATTTAAACCGCCGAAGGGCGAGGCCTATGCCCGCGTCGAATCCTGCCGCGGCATTCAAGGGTTCTACCTGGTCTCGGACAACACCACCAAACCTACGCGTTGCCGCATTCGCGTGCCCAGCTTCGCCAACCTGGCGGTCATGCCCACGCTGCTTAAGGGTGTGCACGTGGCCGACGTGGTGGCCATTATGGGCAGCATTGACTTCATTGTTCCGGAGATTGACCGATGAACTATATTTTTAATCCCGCAGCCGCTTTTACCTGGTGTTTGGAACAACTGCACCGGGGCGCAGTCTTGATCGGCCTCCCGCCCATTGTGGGCGAATGGGTTGGATCGTTCCTGGTCATGGTGGGTCTGTTCACCGTCTGCTCCGTGATCGTCATGATCTTGGTCTACGGTGAGCGAAAGGTGGCGGCGCACATGCAGGCCCGCCTGGGACCCATGCGCGTGGGTTGGCATGGCGTGCTCCAGGTTATTGCCGATGTCATCAAGCTCATGCTCAAGGAATCCTTTGTTCCGGCCAAGGCCGATCACTGGGTCTTCCGCGCCGCGCCGTATGTTGTGTTCATTCCGGGCTTCATGGCCTTGATCGCAATCCCCATGGATCGCGGGGTTATCCCCGCGCACGTGAACTTGGGGCTGCTCTATGTGTTGGCCATTGGCACGCCCGGGGTCATCGGCATTCTCATGGCCGGGTGGAGCTCGGGCAACAAGTACTCGCTCTTGGGCGGCATGCGCTCAGCCGCGCAGATGATTTCCTACGAAGTGCCGTTGGTCATGTCCGTACTGGGTGTGATCATGCTGGCCGGGTCCATGGACTTGGCTACGATTGTCGAAGCGCAGAAGGTTCCGTACATACTCTATCAGCCGCTGGCGTTTGTGATCTTCTTGATTGCCGCCGTGGCCGAGACCAACCGCAATCCCTTTGACATTCCTGAAGCCGAGTCTGAACTCACGGCCGGTTTTCATACGGAATACGGCGGGGTGCGCTTTGCGTACTTTTTCCTGGCCGAATACGTGAACATGTTCGTGCTCTCGGCTTTGGCCGTGACGCTTTTCTTGGGCGGCTGGAAGGGTCCTTTCCTCCCGGGCTGGATGTGGTATTTTGCCAAGACCTTTGGCATTTTGTTTATCTTCATGTGGTTTCGTTGGACCTTCCCGCGTTTGCGTGCGGATCAGCTGATGGACCTGGGGTGGAAAGTCTTAACCCCGCTGGCGTTTTTGAATTTGATTGTCACCGGCCTGGTGCTGGTGTTGTTCAAGTAGTTCATTAAAGAATAGGTGAGGCAACTACCGTGCAAACCATGTTTCAAGAATCCTGGGATGCGTTCGTAAGCTTGGCCAAGGGCCTGGGCATTACGTTTAAGCAAATGCTGGTCAAGCCCGTAACCGTGCAGTACCCCGAAGAGCGCGTAATCTGGCCCGACCGCACCCGCGGCCGCCTGGCCATGCCGCGCGATCCGCAGACGCAGGCACACCGCTGCACCGCGTGCCTGATGTGCGAGAAGGTCTGCCCGAACGGAAGCATTGAGATCACCACCCGCGCCAATGAGGCCGGGAAGAAAGTGTTGGACGATTATATTTTCCATCTGGAACGCTGCACGTTCTGCGGACTCTGTGTGGAGACGTGTCCGTTTGATGCGCTTCGCATGACGCACACGCATGAAGTCGCGGTGCGGGACCGGAGCACGCTGGTGCTGCATCTCCAGCAGGAAACCCTGGTGTTTGACGAAGCGTGGCGCGGCGGACTGCCGGCGAAGAAAGACGCGCCGGCACAACCCAGCGCTTAAAGATAAATCCGCCCCATACCTAGGGTTTGTTTGCTCCTGATGGGCATGGGGTTGTACGACGATTTGTCGAGAAAGAGGATGATGTTCACGCCACGTTGAATAAACAAGCGCGGGACCCAGCATCCGCTGCACAAACCCTAGATATGGGGCAGATAATTTTTTAGATGTTTTTCAGCCTATTCTGTGCGGGGTTGATGGCATGGAAACGAAAGCCTAGAGGAAAGCCTTCTCGCAAAAGGCTTTCCGATCGGAGCGAGCCTGTCTCAGGCGAGCGTCTTTCGTGGCCATGCCATCAGCCCCGCACCAGAGGGTTTATGAAGGAGAGTATGTTTTCATGATGACCACTTTGAGTTTTTATGTGCTTAGCGCGCTGGCCGTGGTGTCGGCCCTCTACCTGGTGACCACGCGCAACTTGTTCCATGCGGTCTTGGCTCTGGCCGTGGCCAGCCTGGCTGTGGCCGGGCTCATGCTCACGCTCAACGCGGAGTTCATGGCCTTGGTCCTGGTGTTGGTGTACGTGGGCGCCGTGGTGGTGCTGGGTGTGTTTGCGGTCATGTTGACCGGACACTTCAACACACCGACCCTGCCGCCGAGCAACGAACTGAAGTTCACGGCCGCGGCCGTAAGCTTGGCGCTGGTGACACTCTTGGGCGGCGTGGTGTTGGGACAGCCCCGCATCATCGAGACGCAGGACATTAGCGTGAATACGTTGGGCAAACTGTTGGTGACCGAGTACGTGTTGCCCTTTGAATTGGTTTCGCTGGTGCTGTTGGCCGCGCTTGTGGGCGCGATTGTCATTGCGCGAAGCCGGGAGGAATAAATGACCCTGACCTTGACGCACTATCTCATGGTATCCACGCTGCTCTTCGGTGTGGGTGTGTACGGCGCGTTCTCACGGCGCAATGCCATTGGCCTGCTCCTGGCCATTGAGCTGATCATGATCGCCGTGGCCTTGAACTTCACCGCCGCCTCGAACTACTTGGGGACGGCCGGCGGGCAGGTATTCGCGATTTTCGTAGTGACCATTGCCGCGGCCGAAGCGGCCGTAGGCCTGGCGCTGATCATTGCCATTTACCGTAATCAAAAAGATGTGGACTTGGATAAGTTGACGTTGTTGAAGTGGTAGTAGTTGACTAACTCCCCCCGGCCCCCTCTTTCATAAAGCGGGGGAACGAGAGGCTGACTGAAGGAGTCGTTATGTTGGAACTGGCTTGGTTGATACCGGCGCTGCCCCTGGCTGCTGCCGTAGTGAACAGCTTACTGGGACGCAAGGGCAACCGCGTCGCGGGATGGATCGCATCCGCGGCCGTGGCCGGGTCGCTCTTTGTGGCCTTGCGCATCTTGTGGACCGTCTTGGCACACCCCGGGGTGACGGAAATTTCTGCGCCTTGGTTGCAGACCGCGGGCGGACTGATGATTCAGATGGGCATGCTCATTGACCCGATCTCTTCGATCATGCTGGTGATCGTGACCTTGGTCTCGCTCATGGTGCAGTTGTACTCGATCGGGTACATGGCCGAAGATGAGAACATCGCGAAGTATTACGCGTTTCTCTCCCTGTTTACCTTTTCCATGCTGGGCTTGGTGCTTTCCAACAACTTGATCTTCCTATATATGTTCTGGGAACTGGTGGGCGTGAGCTCGTATTTGCTCATTGGGTTCTGGTACAAAAAGCCGGAAGCGGCCAATGCGGCCAAGAAGGCATTTATTGTGACGCGTTTCGGCGACATGGGTTTCCTGATTGGCATTTTGGTAATTGGATTTTTCCTGAACACGTTTAACATCCCGCTCTTAGGGGAAGCGGCCAAAGCCGGGAAACTGACCGGTGGCTTGGCCACAGCCGTGGCGCTCCTGCTCTTCTGCGGCGCCATGGGCAAGAGCGGACAGTTCCCGCTGCACATTTGGTTGCCCGACGCCATGGAAGGTCCCACGCCGGTCTCGGCGCTCATTCACGCAGCCACCATGGTGGCCGCCGGGGTGTTTATGGTTGCGCGTTTGTTCCCGATCTTTCAAGCCTCGGAGACAGCGATGCTGACCGTGGCGTACATCGGCGGATTTACCGCGATCTTCTCAGCGACCATTGCTTGTGTGCAAGACGACATCAAGCGCATCTTGGCGTATTCGACCCTCTCGCAGCTCGGGTACATGGTCATGGCCTTGGGCTGTGGCGGCTTCACGGCCGGCATGTTCCACTTGACCACGCACGCCGCGTTCAAAGCGCTCTTGTTCTTGGCCGCCGGTTCGGTCATTCACGCCATGCACACCAACGACATTTGGAAAATGGGCGGACTTCGCCGCTCCATGGGTGTAACGACCGCGGTCATGCTGATCGCCTCGCTGGCCTTGGCCGGTGTGTTTCCGCTCTCAGGCTTTTTCAGCAAAGACGAGATCTTGGTCTCGGCCTTCTTGGCCGGGCGCATGGACCTGCTCTTTGTGGGTTTGCTCACCGCGCTGCTGACCTCGTTCTACATCTTCCGCATGTTCTTCGTGGTGTTCACAGGCAAGTCGGCTTCGGACCACCACGCACACGAGTCGCCCTGGATCATGACCCTGCCCATGCTGCTCTTGGCCATACTCTCGGCCGGGTTGGGCATCTTTGCCACCCCGTTCGGACACTTTCTCCAGGCGTCGTTGGGCGCTCCGGCCGTGGAAGCCGAGTATCACGGCAAGTTGATCCCCGTGCTGGCCACGCTCGTGGCGTTGTGCGGATTCGTCTGGGCGTACCTGGTTTATTTCCAGAAGGCCGTCTCGGCCAACTTGCTGATGCGCCGCTTCCAACCCATCTACACGGTGGTGAAGAACAAATACTACATCGATGAAATGTACCAATGGGGCGTGCAGCGTGTGATGTTCGTGGTCTCGCGCGGCTTGTCCTGGTTTGACCGCACGGTGGTCGACGGCGCTGTCAACGGCGTGGCGTGGCTCTGCCGCGCGGCCGGAGACGGTTTGAGCCACCTGCAAGTGGGACGGTTGCAAGCGTACTTGATTATGTTTGTGGTGGGCCTGTTGGTGATGGCGGGCGTGCTCTTGGCCTCCAACCCCACAGTGCTGGCCTGGGTGAAATAAACACCGGAGCGTAAGTCTCCGGGCAGTTGGATTCTATTGCATGTAAGGAGCATTTCGTGAGTATACCTATCTTAAGCATCATTTCAGCCACTCCCTTGGTGGCAGGCATTTTGGTTATGCTCTTGCCGCGGGAACGCGCCATGTGGTCGCGCTGGGTCTCGTTGGTGGCCGCGGCCATTACCCTGGTTCTGAGCATCGGTGTCTCGGCCACGTACAAGCTGGCGGCCGGCGGCTTCCAGTTTCTGGAAACGCATCCGCTGCTCTCATCGCTGGGCATTCAGTACGCGCTCGGCGTGGACGGCATGGCCGTGGCCATGTTGCTGCTTACCGGCGTGATCATCTTCTGCGGCGTCTTGGCCTCGTGGGATGTGGACGAGCGCCCGCAGGAATTCTTTGCCCTGCTCCTCATCTTGGTCTCAGGCGTGTTCTACGTGTTCTGCGCCCGTGACTTGTTCCTCTTCTTCTTAGGCTACGAACTGGCGGTCTTGCCCATGTACTTGCTTATCGGCATCTGGGGCACGGGCAAGCGCGAGTACTCGGCCATGAAGCTCACGCTCTACCTCATGATCGGGAGCGCCTTTATGCTGGTCGGCATCCTGGCCATGTTCTTTGCGGGCGGCGGGCAGAGCTTCCACCTGGACCATCTGCGCCACGTGCAGTACAGCCGTCAGTTCCAGATCATTTTCTTCCCGATCCTCTTTTTGGGCTTTGGCACCCTGGCCGGCTTCTGGCCGTTCCACACCTGGTCGCCGGACGGGCACGCCTCTGCGCCCACGGCTGTCTCCATGCTCCACGCGGGCGTGCTCATGAAACTCGGGGCGTTTGGTATTATCCGCGCCGGGTTGGAACTGCTGCCCATAGGCGCGCAGGTCTGGGCCCCATACCTGGCTCTTTTTACTCTGGTCAACATCGTCTACGGGTCCATGGTCGCCATGGCGCAGACGGATTTGAAATACGTCATTGCCTACTCCTCGGTCTCGCACATGGGCATCGTGCTTTTGGGTATCTGCACGCTGAACCCTATAGCCTTAAACGGTGCGGTCCTGCAAATGTTCTCGCACGGCATCATGACCGGCCTCTTCTTCGCCTTGGTGGGCATGGTCTACGGGCGCACACATACGCGTGTGATTCCGGACATGGGCGGTTTGGCCGCAAACATGCCGTTTCTGGCCATGGCGTTTATTGTCGGCGGTATGGTCTCGCTGGGCCTCCCGGGCTTCTCGGGGTTTGTGGCCGAGTTGCTGGTCTTCTTGGGTGCGTTTAAAGTGTATCCGCTGCTCGCAGCCGTGGCCGTGACCGGCATCTTGTTCACCGCGATCTACGTGTTGCGGGTTGTGCAGAAAATGTTTTTTGGTCCGGAAAAGCCCGAGTACGCCAAACTCACCGATGCCAACTGGATTGAGAAAACGTGTTTGGCCATCCTCATGTTGGTCTTGTTGGGCGTGGGTGTGTACCCGAGCTGGCTTATGAACCTGATCAACTCGAGCATAGGACCGTTGACGCAAATGTTGGAGGTGGTCCGATGAGCGGGTGGATGTCCTTACTCCCCGAGTTTGTCATGACAGCCGGCGTCTGCGCCTTGCTGGTCGTAGACTTGATCTTGCCGAAAGAACGCAAGGGCTGGTTGGCGCCTTTGGCCTTGCTCACCACGGCCTTGACCTTGGTGGCGCTCTGGAGCATGAAGCCCGGCTTGGCGTTTGGGCAAGCCTTTGTGGCCGATGGGCTGGGTCTCTACCTAAAGTCGTTGGTCCTGATCGCGCTGGGCTTGGTCATCTTCAGTGCGTGGGATTTTGAAAAAGTTTGGGCGCGTCCGCAGGGCGAGTATCTTTTCCTTATGATGTCGGCAGCGCTGGGCATGATGTTTATTGCCTCGGGCACGGAGTTGGTCTTGTTGTATGTGGGTCTCGAACTGGCCACCTTTCCCTTGGTGCTCTTGACCGCGTACCGTCCGGCCGATCCGAAATCCGCCGAGGGCGGGTTGAAGTATCTCATGCTGGCCGCGTTGGGTTCGGCCATCTTGCTCTTTGGGTTCTCGCTGCTTTACGCGGTCTCGGGCGTGACCGAGAGCGTGGAATTGGCCAAGCATTTTGTAGGCACGCCCTCGCCCATGATCGTGGTGGGCTTGGTGTGCGTCATTGTAGGCATTGGGTTTAAGATCGCACTTTCTCCGTTTCACATGTGGGCGCCGGACGCGTACCAAGGTGCGCCGACACCGGTCACCGCGTTTTTGTCTGTCGCCAGTAAGACCGCCGGGTTTGCCCTGGCGCTGCGCTTGCTCGCCGGAGCCTTGCCGGGACTGCGTACCGAGTGGGCTCAGATCTTGGCCATACTCGCGGCCGTGACCATGTGCTTGGGTAACTTTGCCGCCATACCGCAGACCAACTTGAAGCGTCTGATGGCGTACTCGTCTATAGCCCAGGCCGGGTATGTGATCATGGGCCTGGTGGCCTTTGATGTCATAGGTATCTCCTCGCTGCTGTACTACCTGGCCGCGTATGTGTTCACGAACTTGGGTGCCTTTGCGGTGATCATCGCCGTGGAGCGGAGCACCGGTTCCTCGGAACTTTCCGCCTACACGGGCTTGGCCCAACGCTCACCGCGCTTGGCCTTGGCCATGCTGCTGGCTTTGCTCTCGCTGGCAGGCATACCACCCTTGGCCGGGTTTGCGGCCAAGTTCTACCTCTTCGCGGCTGCGTACGGACAAGGCTACGGTTGGTTGGTCCTGGTGGCTGTGCTCAACTCAGCGCTCTCACTCTATTACTACCTGCGCGTGGTGCGCATCATGTACATACTCCCACCCGAAGCCAACGCACCGGTACTGCCCAAACAACATTGGGCACTGGCCGTGGCCATGGTCATCTGCATGGCGGGCATCTTGGTCCTCGGCGCGTACCCGGGACCGTTTGTTTCCATGGCTCGGGCTGCACTGTTGCCGTAAGCTAAAGAAGTTATCTTTCAGGGGTGAGCATGTTTCCATGCTCACCCCTTTTTTATTTCTGGCATTTCTGCCTTTACCCCTATGGTTGATTTCCCTCTCAACTTATGGGGAGCCGCCAGGTGAGGGTGAGATAGATGCATGAATATAGATTCCCCTCCCTTTTTGAGGGGAGGGGTTAGGGGAGGGTGAATAAGTTTTCATTTAGTTTGTTCGTGTCCCTCTTTCTTGTCATTTCGAGGCAAAGCCGAGAAATCTGTTTTGTTTTCGTAGGGGCGTATTGCATACGCCCCCATGTTCAGTTGTTTTCAAATGTTCCAAAACGATTTTTCATCCACGAAAATCCCTTGTCCCCAAAACCTAAAAGGCTTATGATCTTCCAAGAGCACAGGTAGTTCCTACGCAGTTCCAGAGTTCCTTTCAAGCAGCAGAAGCACCAGTATCGTAGGGGCGTATGGCATACGCCCGTGCTCGTCGGGTATAGGGTTGAGACGTTGGTTGGCGGATGCAATAAAGAAAGAATCGAAATTTGATTAATATAAGGAAATATGAATAACCTGGTTAGATTTTTAAAAGGTTTAGTTTTGGAGGGACGCTTATGAATTTTAATGATTTAAAAGAAAAATTTAAAATACTTCCTACAAGAGTAAGTTTAGTTGCTCTATTTGCTTCTATTGCAATAGCTTGGTTTCCTTTTATGTCGTTCTATAATTTTTTTTTATACAAAGCAACAAATAAATGGGGTGCATCAGTTCTCCAAAATTCACAGGGAGTATTGATAGCTCTTCTTGCTTTATTTGGCTCACTACTCGCATGGCGTTGGGATGTGATTGTTAAATATTTTGTATGGGAAAAAGTCGTGAAGAGAAGTTGGGCACTGATCTTTCTTGTTTTTGGATGTCTAGCCATAAAAGACCATGATTTAGTTTGGCATATTGTAGAAAGCGCAGTTTGTTTCTTACTTCTCGAAATGTATTTAGTTTGGAACTTTAGCAAAAAAGAAAATAAAGAGGTTTTAGACTCACCAGTTGAAAAGCTTGAGGATGAAAAGCTCGGCCGCAAGAGTTTTATTCAACAAATAATTAAAATTATAAAATTAGGTGAATATTCGCGAATTGCGATTTCCGGGGAATGGGGAAGTGGAAAAACAAGTTGCATGAATATGATTGCAAATGAAATAAAAAAAAACCAACCGATTGTACGCTACTCGCCGTGGCTATATAGAAATAAAAAAGAGGCATGGGTGGGGTTTGTTAACGCTGTTGATGAAGGGATTGCGGAATACTTCAAAATTCAACCGGGTTCGCTTAGCAATAATTGGATAGTAAAAGCTATGGTCATGGGGCTGGAGCAAATACTATTTTGGAATAAATATGGACGATTATTTAATTCCTTATTTATGGCGCGCTTAAGAGGTTCCCTTGAAGAGACTAAAGAAAAAGTTGAAAGGAAACTAAAGAATGATTTTAAAGAGAAGGTAATTATTTTTGTTGATGATATTGATCGATCAGAGCCTAAAGTGGTTCTGGAAATTTTAATGCTAATTAAAGAGGTTATGGATTTAAAGTCTTGTCTGTTTGTATGTGGAATTGATTGGGAAGAAACTAAAATAATATTAAAAAGACATCATAAACATATTGATCCTGAAGCGTATTTAAGAAAAATATATCAACTTGTAGTTCCGGTTCCAAAGTTCAAAACGGAATATAGTGAGATATTTATAAAATCAGTTTTAGTCAAAGGTGCGAGTAATTATGTTAAGGGACGTGAAAGCGAAATATTAGAACTCGTACCATATCTTGGTGGAACACCACGACGTGTTAAAGAGTATATCTATGAGATGAATGCTTTGGAAATTGTATTGGAGTCGAGATATGGGGCTGATGATTTTAATTGGAAAGCAATGTATCTTGCTGGGTGGTTGAGATTTCGATTTGATAAAGCGGTTCGTGAAGTGATAAAGGGAAACTTGTTTGAATACTGGGATTCAAATATAAACCGTTCAGCGGCACATAACGATAGAAGAAATGAATTTTTAAATAAACATTTCAGCAGTGATAAAGAAGGGAAAAAATGTTTTCATGAATTAATGGATGAATTAATGCGAAATAAATATCGCGTCGGAGATGAGGCTCTTTTTGATGTAATGCGAGCTTTTACCAATGAAAGCGATGTCGAATATTACTTTAGGGTGCTTGATTTTCCTGAAACTCTGACATTGAAAGAATACCATGAGTGGAAGATACTATCATTTGAAGAATTGAGTTTGAAATTACTTTGTGAGGACGAATCGCTGATTAGACGGAAAGAATTTTTGGACATGCTGATCCGTGAACGGGACAGGTTATTAGATGAAGCTAGATTGACGTCGGATGCTACAAGTGATCAGCATCCGAAAATTCTGGAAATAAATGTGAATTTAGAGTTGATTAGAAAAGTGGCGTCGGAAAAGGTAGTAATTAAAAGTTTAATGAATGAAACGCTTTACGAAAAATGGATACTTAGTCTATGGAAGCCAACAACATTTGGGTTTAATCAAAGCTGGTATACTACGATTAGACAAAAAGAGCGAAAGATAATATTTGAATTAACAGATAATTGTATACATCTTGCTTCGAGAATATTAAATGGTCCGCTTGATGAGAGTGCAGAGAAATTTTCAAGAATCGCTGGGCAGAATGGATTAGAGATAATTGAGGAAATTCGCAATAAATTTGAATGTCAACTTGCGACAAAAGTTTTGAATCAATTTGAAGTTCAAGATGGAATACGGAAATATCAGATTGATAGAAGTTTGCGAGCGGAAAGACGGCTATTATTTTTAAAAGGAAGTCGGCTATATAGTGAAGAAAATAGAAAACATTTTGAAAAGTTGTGTAAACACTCAATAACAAATCGAAATCTAATATTGAATATTATTTATCTGTTTTTAGATGACGAAGGAACTGTAGAAAATAGACTTCATAATGATCATTTTTTAAAAGATGATTCGCTCCGAGAATTATTTTGGAATTGCGCGGTGAAACATCAAATGGGAACTGCATGGTTAGGAGATTTATTAAAAAGCAGGAAAACTATTTTGCAAACCTTTCAACTCTCTGAGTCGCAGTTTATGAAAATTCCTGATTGGATGAACGGCCCTGACTACATTGACATAGTAAGACTACACTCGCTTGAAATTCCCACAACTGCCACGGAAACGACGGGAGCTTGAGGAACTGTATAAAAAAAACGGGGACGGCAGCATTCTAAACGCTTGGACGCTTTAAGGCGTAACTTCCTAAGTTAACTCCGTCACTCTAACACTGCAAATAAAAGGAAATGGCTATGGACAAATTAATCTTCGAACGACATTTGATCGCAGCTACCCAAAAAGCCATTGAATTTGCGAAAGAATATATAGAAGAAGACATTCCTGGATATTTCAAATATCGCGTCTGTCTGAACTCGTCTTATGATGCCCGCGTATGCTCGGAAGAAACTGTTTTTCCAGAAGAAAGTGCAATTGAGAAAAAAATGGAGACGGCTTGCTTAAAATTTGATGAAGTGGTAGGTCTGCTCTGGAGGGATGGCAAAGTTCCGGAATGGATTAACATTTCGGTGGTTGATGTCATTGGCGAGGAAACGCTGATTGAGTTGGTGTGCTGCGGCCGATTTACAGCGAATGAGCAACTCTTATACCATCGCTCTGAAAAATTGCCTCCTTTTGAAGTCTGCTGCCCGTGCTACCCCCCCGAACGTTTGGATTCGGCAACTGTTAAATTTAGTATTCATCACAATCCAGTATGTTGGACCAAAGATGATCTGACTAGATTGTGTGATTTTTCGGCAAAGGTAACCTCACTCACCATTTATGGGATAAAAATAAGTGAAGAAATGCTGGGAGATCTGCCGGTGTTACCTAATCTTCGAATACTTCACCTGAGTCAGTTTGCGCTCACTGGGGAGGGTTTGATCCATTTGGGCAAGCACCCATCCCTCATCCGACTTTGCATTACTTACGATAAGACAAAATATTGTGACTTTTACAAATTTCCAATTATGCCAAAGCTTAAGAGCTTGGAATTGGAGAATCTTCCTGAGGAAGTCATGGGCTTAGGAACTCTTGGTGAAAAATGCCTGGAATTAGATCATTTTCAAGCCAGTGCCAGGCAGATGCCGAAGTTTGATGCGGAGATGAAACAGTTTCGAAATTCATTGGAGTGGTTTTCATTAGAATTTCCTGAATTGCCAAAAGAACTTGTTACTTGTGCTTCGGATGTTATTAATCTTAGTCTTCATTTTCAGGAAGCAAACGATAAGCAACTAATTAATGTTGCAACCAGGTTTACTAATTTGGAAAATTTAGTTTTACGCGGAACTCCGATAACCGATTTACTACTTGAAGCCGCAGCGGATTGGGCGAAGCTGGAATACATTGATGTGGTAGATACAGCTGTCAGTTCTACGGGGATAAAGCGATTCTTGACAACTAGGCCAACCGTTAGGGTGATGGGTGCCGGAGTTAACGTATGAACTTAATTGAATTTGTACGCGTTAAAACGCCGTCTCTCTAATACAAACATCTAATCAGATTCCCCTCACCCAATTCGTGTGAGTAGTCTGGGGACAGGTACTAGTACCTATGCCCAAAATAATTCTCCACTCGCCCAGTGTTTATGAGGAGCCATCCGGTTGAAAAACCGGGTGGTTTTTTTATTTTTGGGGCAGGAAATCCGTCGGCCTCATCCGTGACCAGAGGCGGGGGCTTGGGGGCGAAGCACCCCAACTGTGATAGGCAAGAACAGCTGTAGTGTATGCTCGCTACGCAGGATTATTGATCTTTGGCCGGGGTGACGCCGAACAGGCGCTTGTACTCACGGCTAAACTGAGAAGCGCTTTCATACCCCACCTGCATGGCCGCAAGATTGACATTGAACCCATCCTCGAGCATGAGGGTTCGGGCCTGGTGCAGACGGACATTTTTAATGTACTGCAGGGGCGAGGTGTTGGTCACGGCCTTGAAGCTGCTGTGAAACGTCGAACTGCTCATGCCCAACTCTTTGGCCAGGATCTCAATATCAAAATTGGAACTGCAGGACTCGTGGATTTTTTGTAGTACTTTGGAGATTTGAAAAAAACGCCGGTTGCGGTGAACCAAGGCCTGTAGAATCTCGCCTTTTTCACCCTGCAGTACCCGATAGATTATTTCCCGCTTAATCGACGGGGCCAGCACCTTTTGGTCCAGCGGGTTTGTGAGTGCCTGCAAGAGCCGGAAGGTGGCGTCATAAAGCGCGGCCTGCATAGGCGCAGCGTAGATCCCCTTGGGCAGAGTGTGAATGTCTTGGGGGACCTGCTCCATCTCCACTAGGATCTCCCCTACTTCGATGGGGTCAATGGCAATGGTTAAGCCCAGGATGGGTTTGCCGGGCTTGACGTTTCCAGCGCATTCCATGGGTATGGGAACCGGCAGCACCAGGTAGTGTGAAGGGTCGTAGGTATATATGTTCTTGCCAAGGATGGCTTGCTTTTCTCCCTGCCCTAAAATAATGATTTCCGATTGGTACGCATAAGGCGTTCGGGGAAAGGAACGGTCTACTCGAAAAAGCGCGAGCCCCTTGATGGCGGTAGTCAGAAACGTTTCCTGGGGCAGGAGGTTGGTAAACAGGTCGACTGTTTTTTTCTGTTGTTCACGCATAAGTGATTCCCCAGCACGCATCTTTTTTCTCCGCACGTCATTGGCTAAGTTAGCTCATTGAATTTCCCCAAAGTGTATTACAAAAACCCATGGTTCGCAAAGTTTTTTAGCAGTTCTGCAAGATCAGGCAGGAATTAAGAGGATCAGGTATTTCCAAAGCGCTGGGTATCTTTTAAAGTTTGATCCAACAGCACATTCGCACATTTTTTGCGTATCCAAAGGAGACTCAAGATGGAACTCTCAAATTCAACCCGCACAGCCTTGGCCATGCCGCTCGTCGGCTTTGGCACTTACCAACTATCCGTAGAGCAAGCCGAAGTCTGTGTGCAGGAGGCGCTCAAAGCAGGATTCCGACATATTGATTCAGCGGAAGCATACAACAACGAAGAGGGGACCGGCAAAGGAATCAAAGCCGCCGGCATTCCCCGGGACGAACTGTTTATCACCACCAAACTTTTTCCCGGATACCAACCCTGGGGGGCGCCGGAAAAAAACCAGGCCCAGACCATCGCCACATTGAAACGCCAGCTCCACCAGCTCCAACTTGAGTATGTGGATCTTTACCTTATCCATGCGCCGCTGGCCGAACTTAGATTGGAGCAGTGGAGCGCCTTGGTGGAGCTGAAGAAGCTGGGGCTTGCCAAGCACATTGGCGTATCCAACTACAAGGTGGTGAATATTGAAGAAATTAAACAGGCAGGCTTGCCGAAACCAGAAGCGAACCAAGTTGAATTTCATCCCCTCTGCGCCCAGCGCGAGTTGACCCGGTACATGCAGGAGCAGGGCATAGCCCCGATTGCCTACAGCTCGCTGGCTCCGCTTTCAACCTGGCGAGTTGAGGCCGGACAGGGCGGAGAGGTTTTAGCCGAGGTAAAAAAAGCCTGCCAGACAGTTACGCGTGAAATCGCGGCCAAGCTCAAGGTCTCCGAGGCCCAACTGCTGCTTCGTTGGGGCTTGCAGCACGGGTACAGTGTTCTGACCAAAAGCAGTAAGCCTGAGCGCATCCGGGAAAATTTAAGCGTGTTTGATTTTGTCATACCGGAGCGTGAGATGGAGCGGCTTAATCAACTCGATCAGAATCAGGCCCTGGCTTGGGCCGCCAGTGGTATTAATCCCATGGAAGCCGCACCTGCGCTTAGATAGATTTGGTCGCTAGTATGGGGACAGGTACTAGTACCTGTCCCCAAAACACAAAACCGTCCTACCAAACAAAGGGAATAAGCTTGTACCGCACTTTGGCCGCGTAGTCGTTGTAGCCGCTCAACTCAAGGCACAACATCCTGTCTTCCAGCCCGGTCCTTAGTACATACAAAGCACCCATCAGCGCACCGATCAAGAGCGCCGGAAGTGACCCGAGCACGAGGGGCAGGGCCAGGCTGCCCAACATAAGTCCGAGATACCCCGGATGGCGAACATACCGGTAGGGTCCGTGGCTCACAACCTGATGACCTCGATCGCTCTGGATGCGGGCAAAGCTGGAGAAAAACCGATTGGACTGTTGCGCCCAGAAGAAGAGGGCTGTGGAAGCCACCAAGAGCAGCGCGGCCAGCCAGGAATCTAAAAGCGTGAGTGTACGGGTCCACTGCCAGCGTTGGTCCAGCCCGGCCAGAACAAAAAGAACCGTGGGCAAGACAGCGACCGTGAGCAGGACGATGGGTTTATCCCAGGGTTCGGCTTTTTGGGAGGCGGTCTTTCGTTCCTCGAGCAGTTCAGGTGAATCCTGAGAAAGCTTGGTCGTTGCAAGGAAGCTGAAGAAAACATCAATCACAAGATAGGTCCAAGCTTGCCACCACTGCCAAGTTCCGGCAGAGCCAAACAGGAAGAGCCCTTTTATAAGCTCCACGAGGCTGATTTGTAAAAACGTTTTAAAAGTTGATTGAGAATTCGCCATGGGTGTATCCTCTAAGACAATAAGGGTTAGTCGTTTTCTTGCTAATTATCTTCTGTTTGAGCAGGTTTTCCAGCCCAAAATAAAGTATTGGCTCAATTTTTTTAAGCATTGGTTGGATAAAAATGAGAGAAGTGTATTTGTTCATTGACGTCCGACAAAGGGCTGACAGATAATCGCAGGAGAAAAATCTGCGATGAGCAACCAGGATACGGGTTATGACCGAAAACAAAAAGTTGGAATCACTGGGCTGGACCTCGTTTTTTGAGAAGCAAGTGACACCTGAAGAGAGCAAGGTCTGCATGGCGGCCCGCGTGGTCGCCGTGCACAAATATGCGTTCACCCTTTCCGACGGCGCGGAGTTGCTGGCGGCGGTCGTGACCGGGAAATCCATGCACGAGGCTGAGGGGTACTCTGAATTTCCGGTGGTGGGGGATTGGGTTTTGGCCAAACCGCCGGTAGGAGGCACGGCGGTTATTGTGCGCCGCCTGGAACGCCGCTCGGAGCTTTCCCGCCGGAGACCCATTGACCGCAACTCCCTTAGAACGTCCACAGAACATCAAGTGCTGGCCAGCAACTTGGACTATGTCTTTATAGTCATGAGCCTCAATCAGGATTTGAATACCTCACGCTTGGAACGCCTGCTCACCATTGTCTGGAACAGCGGCGCCACGCCCGTGGTGTTGTTGAGCAAAGCGGATCTGTGCCCGGATACCGAAATTAAAAGTTTTGAAATACAGGCCGTGGCCAACGGCGCCGAGGTGCACGGTTTCAGCAGTTTTCAGGGGCAAGGCTTGGACACGATCCGAGCGTATTTTAAGCCCGGTGTGACCGCCTGTTTGATTGGTTCCTCGGGCACGGGCAAGACCACCTTGCTGAACACCCTGTGCGGCACCGAGTACAAAACTTTGACCATCCGAGCCGACGATGACAAAGGCCGGCATGCCACCACTGCGCGCGCCCTGTTTTTCCTGCCCGACGGCGGCATGATTATCGACACACCGGGCATGCGCGAAATTGGGCTGACCGATGAGAGCGATCTTACGGCCGCGTTCACGGACATCGTGGCCATGGCGGGAAAATGCAAATTCGCGGATTGCACCCACCGGGTGGAACCGGGCTGCGCGGTTTTGGCCGCCTTGGCCGAAGGCGTCATCCAACCCGAGCACCATGCCAATTATTTAAAGTTATGCCGGGAGTTGGACTTTCAAATCAGCAAGGCCTCTATCCATAAACAGCAAGAAGCCAAGAAGAAACAAAAGCAACTGGGGAAGCTGATAAAGAATTATCATAAAATAAATCCGAAGTAAACAAAACGAGAGCGTGTTCGAGGTGACAGCCATGAATGGGAAAAAGATATGTCTTGGGGTTTTAAGTCTTCTCTGCGTGGTTGCCGTTTCCCCCGCGTGGGCCCAGTTGCCCGAGAAGCCCTTGGGGCGTGTGAGTGATTTTGCGGAGATGCTCACCGAAGACGAGGAAGCCAAGCTGGATGCACTGGCCGAACGCGTGGAAGCCACCAACGGTGCACAGCTGGCGGTTGTGACCGTAACCTCGCTGGAAGGTTTGGGCGTGGAAGCATACACGCAGCGTTTGTTCAAGCAATGGGGCATTGGGCACAAGGGCAAGGACGACGGCGTGCTCTTGTTGGCGGTCTTTGAAGGGGCCAAGGCCCGCATTGAGGTGGGCTATGGGTTGGAAGGCGTGCTCAACGATGCCAAGGCCGGCCGGATTTTGGATACGGACATCATGCCTGCGTTTAGACAAGGCAACTGGGCGCAGGGCATCGGTGCCGGATCTGAGCAGATCGCGGTGGCGGTCACAGGGAGTCCAGACATACTCAATGCCGCGGTACCCAAACCTGTCCCCAAAGACGAAGCCTTGCCGGGTTGGCTGAAAATTGTTTTTCCCATAGGCCTGGGTTTGTTTGTGACCGTGGGTTTCTTGGCGTGCGGTGCCGGCTTGCGCGGGGATATAGTATCGGTTTTTTGGGGTTTGCTCTTTGGAGGCATCCCCTTGCTGCTTGGTCATTTGTCCGCGCCGGCCATGGGCTATTCCAGCGCCATCTTGCCGACTTGGGCCCTGCTCATGCTGGTGCTCGGCCTGCTCTTCGGTAAAAAGCATTTGGCCCGCTACGGCGGCAAGTGGAAAGTAAACCTCTCCATTGGTTTCGGCGGGGGAGGACGCGGCTCGAAAAGCTCCGGGTCTGGTTCCGGCAGCGGCTTTGGCGGCGGAGCTTCGGGCGGCGGCGGAGCGAGCAGGTAGTGATGCCCCTTTATATAACTGGACAGGACATAAAGCTGAAACCATTCGTGGTGCTTCTCAGTGTCGTGCTGCTCTGCGGCTGCGGAAAACTGCCCATCAATGAACCCCAACAAAAAGTAAGTTCGTTTAATGGAAACTTCGAATCAGGTACCTTTGAGGGCTGGGACAAGAATTATCAAGACGAAGGTTTTTCGGCCCTGGTGGTGAGCGATCCGGCTCCCCGTAAAGGGCGGTACTGTGCGAAGTTTACGGTTCGCCCCGGAGATGTGGCCGGGACCGGCAATCGTTCGGAAGTGTACCGCAAGCACACCGCGTACTGGGGCACGGAAACCTACTATGCCTGGAGCTTCATGCTGCCCACCGATTACCAAGACTGCGGCGGGTCGGACTGGGAAGTGATCGGGCAGTTCCACGATCTTCCGGATTTTGTCACAGGTGAAAATTACGAGCTCTATCCACCAACGCATCCCCCGGTCTCCTTGGTCCACTATAAAGGCACACTCTATCTGACCATCAATGCGCCGTTTAACAAAGAATGCCGCGTGGTCGGTCGCGAGGTCGTCAAAGGTGTATGGCACGACATCGTCCTGCGCATTTATTGGTCGCCGAACTGGGATGGCTATATCGAGGCCTGGTACGACGGCGAGCATTTCACCCCCTTCAATGGTTCGGATTATTTGGTCCACCGCCCCAACATGAACAACAAAGCAGGAAATTATTTGAAGATCGGGCTCTATCGTTCGGAAAAAATCAAATCCACGAACACGGTTTATTTTGATGAAGTGAAGATCGGGAGTTCCTACGACGAGGTGGCGCCGTGAGAACCGCGCTCGTTGCCGCTGTCGTCCTGCTCTTGGCGCTGGTGCCCCACACCTGGGGGAAAGCCCCGGATGAGTCTGAGATCTATTGGGACTTTGGGAACCTCCGGCCGAACTACATTTATCCGACCATGAACGTAGGGTACGTGAGTCCGAGTCTGTTTGAAACACCGGGCCTTAAACTGGATGCGCGCATGCGCTCGTTTGGCACACTCTATGTATTTAACTTACGATCCTATGATTTTACCGCCCTTGGGGAATACCATCTGCCGCTTTTACGTCCCGAGCAGGCCGTTCAATTAAACACGGTCGCCGGCGTAGGGTTCAACGGACGCTTGCGGTTGTATAAGGAAGCTACCAGCAGCGTGGAGCCTCTGATTGCGGTGGGCCTGAACGCTGCGTATGCCGGATATGCATTGAAACTCCCCGTCTGGACACAGTTTTTTCTCGACGGCGTTTCCTTCACCGCGTTGCCAGAAGTGAGCTGCCGCTGGGGCGGGTACGGTGTCTTTTGGCGCAGTGAACTCTCCTATTTGCAGCGCACCGACCGACCGCTTTCGGATTGGTACTGGAACAACTTCGTGGGACTCCGGTTTTACTGGGAATAAAGACCCCGCCAAGCGGGTACCTCTCGCTTGCCTGCCTTGCGACACTCTTGGTTATACTTCAGTACAATTGGTCTTGCCGCATGTCTTCTGTATAAAGGTGTTGACGAAAGACGTACCGCAAGCACGCCTACCCTGAGGATTAACCGGAGGTTGACAATGATGAGCTGGAAGTGGCTGATCGGGTTAAATGTATTTGTACTTTGTCCCTTGACCGTAACCGCTGCCGTGGATTTGGGCGCTGGACGTATAAGCTTTATTCAAGGATTCGCGCAAATCCAGCCGGCTGGGTCCAAGGAATGGCAAGTGGCGAGTGTGAATGTTC
The DNA here is from genome assembly GCA_964604705.1 of uncultured bacterium. Taxonomy (GTDB): domain Bacteria; phylum Oederibacteriota; class JAAXVQ01; order JAAXVQ01; family JAAXVQ01; genus JAAXVQ01. Next base: position 201,958 of record CAZSAP010000002.1, on the reverse strand, counting down.
CGATTCGAGCGGGAGACCGTTTTTGGACAGCCGAGGATGCACGCATGGAGCTGCAATTCAAAAACGGGACGATTCTGCGTTTGGACTACAGCACGACCCTGGCGGTGTTGAACTTGGATGAAACCGCCATGCAATTTCACTTGAGCATGGGGCATTTGCTTTTTCGGAGCAGCCGCAAACCGACCAAGACCATTCAAGTGGATCTGCCTGATTCGTCCCTGGTGGTTCAAGATAAGGCGCTTTTCCGTGTGGATATTACTCCGGAGGGCGGGGAAGAGTTTGGGCTCTTTCAAGGCTCGATGGAAATCGCCAGTGCCGGCAGCAAGGCACGCATTCGTACCGGTGAAATGCTGACTTTAGAGAACGGCAGTGCGGAAGTGACACCCCTGCAGCCGGCCGACGAATGGGAACAGTGGAATACCAACCGTGATCTTACGCAAAGCAATGCCGCAGTTTCGGCCCAGTATTTGCCACAGGAACTCAACGTGTACGCCAATGACCTCAACAACAACGGCGACTGGGTCAATATTCCAGGATATGGATACTGTTGGGAACCGCGGGTAGGCATTGCGGTTGGCTGGGCTCCGTATCGCTCGGGGCGCTGGATTTGGATGAACGAAGACTGGGTCTGGGTTTCGCTGGAGTCTTGGGGTTGGGCTCCGTACCACTACGGGCGCTGGGTTTCGTACTCCGATCGTTGGTGTTGGGTCCCGCCTGTGCGCGGCGAGAGCCATTGGGGACCGGGATATGTAGGTTGGATTCATACCCCGCGCTATGTGGGCTGGGTACCTTTGGCCCCAGGAGAAATTTTGCGCCGCGGGGAATCGGTCCAGGGACGCTACCACAACTTACCGCATTCAGGTGCAACCACGGTGGTTGAGCGCGCAGGATTTATCCGCGGACAGGTGGTGCCGATCACGCTCCAGGGAAACCTAGTGGCTTCGGGCAATTATAAGGTGGGCCTGCCAGGCATTCGCCCCCATGGGATTATGCATGTAGGTCCGGTTGTGCCGAGCAACCGCTTGCCGGCACCGGCGATTCGCGCGTTAAATGTCCAGCAATTGCGTCAACAGCACCCGGCGTTGCATGTGGTTCCGCCTCAAACCCATCAATATCGTCCCGGGTACAATGCTCCGAGACCTGCTGCGCAAGGTGTCCGAGGCCGAGCGCCCGCACCTGTGCCTGGCGCAGGGGGCGTGTGGGGTAATCGATCCGTGAAGAACATGTGGTGGGTGAACCCGAAGGCTGCCGGTGCACCTAGGGCGCCTGCTCAAAATGCAAGTCCGGCCCAGCCGGCCAACACCGGACGTGCACCGAGTCCGGCCAGCAGCACGGAGGGAAGCTCCCAGAATTCAAACGGAAAGCGGATTCATGGTGTACGCGAACGTTAAGCTCGGTACGCAATCGACTTTCGGAGGGACGATACAATGAAAAAGCTAGCGCTCGCCATTGGAAGTTTGTTGGTCCTGGCCTCATCGGCCATGGCGTATCCGAGGGACTACCCGGAGCAGGAACGCACACCGTATGCAGAACGCAATGTTCAAGCAAGACCGAACGACATGGCTTTTCGCATAGGTGTTTATGGAAACATGGGATACAGTGGTTACGCCATGGGCGATGAGAACCAGTATATTGACCGACTCAATTATGATTCTGTGTCCATGGGTGGAAAAACGCTCAGCTCCATCAACGGAGGGTTCACCGGGGGGCTGGGCATGACTTTTGGATTTTCGGAATATTTTCAGATGGGGTTCGAGTATGAGGGGTTGAGTGCTGAAAGCCGGGGTACACTGGTTCCCGGTGAAACCGTTGCCATCTCGCTCCCCGCCTCGGAATTTGGCGGTTTTATCAAGTTGGGTCTGCCGGTAGAAGACCGATGGTTGCTCTCGTTCGGCCTGGGTGTGTATAATTTGTGGGTGAACAATGTCACCGAAAAATACCTTCCCGGACGGCACGGCCGCGGCCAATACGTTTTACGGGGCAACAGCCGCCACCAAGCTTTGGTTCGGGGGGGAATATTTTTTCACACGGCATTTGTCCGTGGGAGTTGACGCCGGTTACCGGTTTGCCCGCATCAATGACATTTCAGATGAAAACGATGTTCCGTTCTACAACAGCGACGGATCGCGGTTTACCTTGGATTACAGCGGACCGTTTTCGCGTGGGGTGGTGCATTTTTATTTCTAGAGTTTAATCGATCGGTTTTAAATGAGTCGATCTTTAGGTATCCCAAGAAAAACCCTAAGGTGCCGGAATGGCACCTTAGGGTTTTGTATTTCCATCGTCTTTATTTCGCCTGTGCGGTTTCTTCGGCAGGTATCAGAAACGGCTGCGGTTTTTGGCTGAGCGCGCCTTGAAAAGCCACCAGGGTCAAAATGATGGTCGTGAAAAACACCAGCATGACGAGCAATTGTGTCTTGGAGGTTTTTTGGATTTCCTGGCGGTCCTTGAGCTCACACACTTCACCGGGGCAGTACTGCGCCTTGTCTTTAAAAAGGATCGGGTAGAACTTGCACCCTAAACAGATGCCAAACACAGACTCAAAGAAAAGGAAGATCAAGCAGACGAGGCAGATGATCCCGGAGATCGGGCCGTAGGTGTTGGCCAGGACCATAAGCACAAACATGGTGGCCGACAAGAGTACGCCAATGATCCAGGCGAAGTGTTTCTGCTTGGCACCGACATACTCCGGTGTCTGGTTGCGGACAATCAGGCGCCCCAAAATGAGAGTCGGCGAGTACCTGGGATTTACAAACACACGGATCAAGAAGTCGGCGAAGAACAAGGTGATGACGTATTTGATCATGACAAAGTCGTTTTTAAACATGATCACGAGCAAAGCCGTGTAGGTGAGCAAGAACAAGATGCCGGCCGCGGCGCGGATCTCACGTTCGTTGAGTACCGGTATGTTATAGCCCTCAACTTTTTCTCCAAAACCAAAGTTTTGTCGCATAAGCACTCCTTAGGGATTATTTCCGAACCTAAAGTCTAAACACGTTAAACAGGCCAAACCGTCACTGATTTTGCTGAGCCATTATGACATCCCCGCGATCATTTTCGCAAGCGGAGGTTTCAGGGAAAGCGACACTGTTATTTTATCCGTCTCCACTTAGAATTCCCAAGCGTTCGAAAGACGTTCACCTCAGAGAGGTTTACTCAGATCGGCCCTCCATCGCTGAAATGGAGGGCCTCTATGCTTTCTAACGTTTGGGAATTCTTTGCTGGGTCGTTTTCGAAGATATAAGTGATTGAAGTTTTTTATGGGGAATGATATTTTGAGTCCGAAAATCTTGGCTGGATCGGTGTACCAACAAATTGTCTGAACCCTGTAGGTCTAACGCATACAGGCTTAAGGAGTTAATGGTTTGAATTCCCACGAGAAATCCGCGCGCACTCCGGTTGCCGTTACAGGGATGGGGTGCATCTGTGCGGCTGGAAACAACTTAACCGAATGCCTCGACTCTATGTTCCGGGGAGACCGTTTTTGCGCTCCGCCGCAGGGCTTTTTCACCAACCATCCCATCCGGTATCCTGTCTTCGAAGTCCGTTCGTTTTCCGAGCCCAAGCACCTTCTGCGCACGGCCGCCTTGGGCTTGCAGGCCACGCATGAAGCCTTGGTTGACGCAGGTTTGGACGCCGCGTTTTTAGAGACGCTCCGGGTAGGCGTGTGCATGGGCACCACGGTCGGATGCGCGGTGAGTGAAGAGACGTTTTGTCGCGCCTACCGTACAGGCAAGCTGCCGGACATGACCCCCATGGAACGAATTTTTCGGAGCAATCCCGCCTCGGTCATTGCGCGTGAGTTTGGGTTTAACGGTCCGTGTCAGACCATTGTGAATGCCTGCTCCTCGGGCACCGATGCGGTGGGACTCGGCGCGGCCTGGATTCGAGCCGGACTGTGCGACTTGGTGTTGGCCGGCGGGGCCGATGAACTGGGACGGATCACCTACATAGGGTTTAGTGCCATGCAGATTGCCGATCCTGAGCCGTGCAAGCCGTTTGACCGCGACCGCAAGGGCTTGAACTTAGGCGAAGGTGCGGCCATGCTCGTCCTTGAGTCGGAAGCCGTTCGCCAAAAACGAAAAAGATCCGCGCGTGTGTTTGTGGCCGGGTACGGTGCTGCGTGCGACGCGTATCATCTCACCACCCCGCGCCCGGATGGTGCGGGCTTGAAATCCGCCTTGGCAGAAGCGCTCAGCGAGAGTGGCGCGACGGCCGCCGAACTGGCGTTTGTCAATGCCCATGGCACAGGGACGCCGGACAATGACCGAGTCGAGAGTCGGGTCTTGGCCGAGGTGTTGCCCGGGGTGCCGTTTTTTTCCACGAAAGGCTACACCGGCCATACCTTGGGAGCGGCCGGGGCCATTGAAGCGGCGTTTACGGCCGCGTGTTTGGAACGTGGGGAAATTCCTGCCAATGCCGGATTTGTAACGCCGGACCCGGAACTGGGTGGAACTCCGGTAGAGAAGCCGACACCCATACGCGGGTCGATGGCACTTTCCGAGACCTTGGCCTTTGGCGGCAATAATTCCGTGATCTTGTTTCGCAAAGGAGATGCCTAATGCGTATCTCCGTGCAAGGCCTGGGTCTGGTTGGTGGTTTTGGGTGCGGGGTTGAAGCGTTTCGCCAGACTTTGGTTTCCGGTCACTCGCAGCCCACGGTTTACCCCATTGTGCATGCCGGCGCTCCGTTGGATCTGCCCGCGTTTCGTGCCGAGACCGAACGCCTACAAGAATTTGTTCCTTTGCGCGCCTTGCGGCGTGTGGATCGCTTCTCACGTCTGGGCATGCTGGGTGCTTACTTGGCCTTGGAAGATGCCGGCGTCGCACCGGAGACACGTCACGAACGCCTGGGCGTGATCATTGCCACGGGCTTGGGACCCACGGGCATCATCTTTGCGTTTGAGGATACGTTTATACAAGCCGGGGACATGTGCGCCTCGCCCACGTATTTTGCCAATTCCGTGCACAACTCCGTGGCGGCCAACATCTCACTCTTGTTGGGCGCAACCGGCCCTAACACCACAGTCACGCAGTTTCATCTCTCGGCTCCGGCCGCGTTGCAGACGGCTTGGCTCTGGTTGGAAGAAGGGCGCGTGGACCGTGTGCTCTTTGGCGCGGTCGATGAACTCTCCGAGCTGATCGGGTATGCCTTTTTCCGCCAGCACGGACTTCCGCCCGCGGGCCGGATGAACCCCCTGATGACCGGTCAAGACTCGGCGGTGATCGGTGAAGGCGCGGCCTTTTTCTTACTCTCGCGCCAGGATGAGTCACGGGCCGGGTACTGTCTGCTTGACCGCGTGGACAACGGGCGTTGCTTAAAGTCGTGGTCGCCGCAGGCCGCAGAGGAACTGCTGCTCTTGGGTGCCGATGGGCGAAAAACCTTGGGAGCTGGATATGCGGCCTTGGGTGCAGGCGCCCGCGTGACCTGCCTGACCTCGCATTATGGAAGCTCCCCCGTAGGACCGGCCTTTGATTTGGCCGCGGCCGCACTGATGCTCAAAACCGGCCTGACCTTACCCACTCCGGGAACCTGTGATTTTTCAGCGCAGGTCGTAACCGGTGGAACTGAGTTGGGTACGGAGCGGATATCGTGTCTGACCCTGGGGGACGATGACAGCTTCGGATTGGTACGGTTGAAGTGCGTATAGTGGCGGGAACAAAATTTTTTGTACGGGTAACGGTGTTGGCTAAATACGTGCATTCATTCGGAGAGTCGCCATGCTAAAAAAAGAAGTTCCGCAAGATCAGGAAGTGCTCGATGGCCAAAATGAAGTGTTCTATGCCGTGGATGAGAACGGGCGCTATGTGCTGGCGCAATCAACCGGCTGGGAACCGGCCAACTTGGCCAACGTGCAGGCGTGGGATGCGATCAAAGATGAGTTGACGGGTATTTTGGCGCAGATCCGTCAGGGGGCCTTGAGCCCGCTGGCGTTTCACATGGCCTCGAACCAGATGGATGAAAAGCTGCTCGCCCGTTACATGGGCCTGTTTGTCTGGCAGGTGCGCCGCCATTTGAAGCCCGGACCGTTCGCCCGGTTGAAACCGGATTTAAAAAAGCGTTACGCGGATGTGCTTTTGGTCACAGTCGAGGAGCTCGGGCATTTGCCCGCGGACCTGAGTCCGACCATGCTGCGGATACGGAAGCAAAAGAACTCTCCCCGTCCCCCTCTTTGATAAAGAGGGGGAGTAAGGGGGCGTTGGTTTTTGGATTAAATAAGGTATGATTTATTTATGAAGTTGGGGTGCTTCGCCCCCAATCTCCCGCCTCTGTTCTAGGATGAGGCTGGAAACATTCTAAGAAAGCGCTGGGTTTCTCTGTGACCATTTCTTTTCAGCACAAACAGTCTGCGCACTGCGAGAGCGGTGTGACTTCAAATCTTCTTACGCACTACGGACTTCCCCTTTCCGAGGCCATGGCTTTTGGCATTGGGGCCGGGCTTTTGTTCGGCTACTTTCCGTTTATTAAGATCAACAAGATGCCGTTGGCCACGTTTCGTTCAGCTCCCGGGAGTATTTTTAAACGCGTAACCGCGCGTTTGGGCATAACCGTGGAACGCCAGAGTTTCAAGGATCCGCAGAAGGCCATGGCCGAGTTGGACCGGAAGGTGGTGTCGGGTACGCCCGTAGGCTTGCAGACCGGGGTGTACTGGCTCCCGTATTTTCCACCCGCCCTGCGCTTTCACTTTAATGCGCATAACCTGGTGGTGTACGGTCTGGAAGGCGACCACTACCGCATCAGCGATCCGGTCTTTCCTGAGCCGGTGGTCTGCCCCCGTGCGGACCTGGCGCGGGCGCGTTTTGCCCAAGGGGCGTTGGCCCCCAAGGGGAAAATGTATTGCATCACCGCCATGCCCAAAGATGTGGACTTGGCCCCGGGCATTCGCCAAGGCATCAAGCAGGTGTGTGAGATCATGATCAAGGTGCCGGTCTGGCTCATGGGCACCCGCGGCATTCGCACCATGGCCAAAGACGTGGAGCGCTGGCCGGCCCAGGTCGGGGCGCGTTCGGCGATTCTTCATCTCGGGCACATCATCCGCATGCAAGAGGAGATTGGCACCGGCGGGGGCGGGTTTCGTTTTATCTACGCGGCCTTTCTGCAAGAAGCCTCGGAAGTGCTGGGGGATCCTCGCTATCTGGAACTTTCACGCCGCATGACGGCCATTGGCGATCAGTGGCGTGAGTTTGCGTTGGCGGGATCGCGTCATTGCAAAGGGCGCGCGGAAGCTCACGAAAGCTTCGGGGACCTGGCCAACATACTGCGCACGTGCGCGGATCAGGAAACCCTTTTGTTCCGCGACCTCTATGACTTAGTCCGAAAATGATCACAGACCCTGCGGCCCCACAATCCACCCCAGCGTACGCGTCCGAGAGTCCGTCGGGTTCACGCGATGTACTCCAGGTGCGTGATTTGGTGAAAATCTATCGCGGCGCAGCCGAACCGGCGGTCAATGGGTTGGATTTCACGGTGCACGCTGGCGAGATCTACGGCTTGCTCGGCCCCAACGGGGCGGGGAAGACCACGGCGATTTCGGTGATTTGTGCGTTGCTTCCACCCACGCGCGGACAAGTGACCCTATGCGGGCATGATGTGGTTCACCACCCCGGAGAGGTTCGACGGCTCTTGGGTCTGGCGCCTCAGGATCTGGCTTTGTATCCCCGGCTCACGGCGCGGGAAAATCTTCGTTATTTTGGACGCTTGTACGGACTGCGGGGAAAAGGCTTGGCCGATCGCATCGAGGAGTGCCTGGATAAAGTGGGCCTGCTGGAAAACGGGAATCAGCGTCTGGATACGTATTCGGGCGGCATGAAGCGCCGGGCCAATCTGGCTGTGGCCATTATCCATAAGCCGCAGTTGCTTTTGTTGGACGAACCCACGGTGGGCATTGATCCGCAATCGCGCAACCTCATCTTGAAAAATTTGGCCGAGTTTCAAGCGCAAGGCATGACCATGGTGTACACCACGCACTACATGGAGGAAGCGGAACAGCTTTGCTCCCGGGTGGGCGTGATGGACAACGGGCGTATGCTTGTTTCTGGAACTACGCAGGATCTTTTGGCGCAGCATCAAGGCTGCCGAAATCTCGAGGAGCTTTTTCTGCACCTGACGGGGAAACAGTTAAGGGATTAAAGGTAGTTGAGTGATGGGGTTGCATTCGCAGAACGGCCGATCTCAGAGAATCGGCCTCGAGATCGGAAAAACGAAGACGTTTTTCCTCAATCGTCTGCGAACACAACCCCATCGCTCAACTAAAAGATAAGGGGATGGCATGCTGGCTGTTTGGGCAACGCTGATAAAAGAGCTTACGGAATTGCGCCGGGACCGCGCGGGGCTGTTGGTGCTGCTGGTCATGCCCATGGTGCTGTTGCTGATTATTTCATTGGTGCAGAACTCGATTGTAAAATCCACGGGCGAAGCTCCGGTGCGGGTTCTTTTTGTGGACTTGGATCAGGGTTTCCTGGGGAAGACCTTAACGCAACAGTTGGAGAGCATGGGAAGCTTGGACGTGGTTACCACGCTCAACCAAAAGCGGTTGGATGAAGCCGCGGCCCGCCAGGCTGTACGCCAGGGTGAGTTTCAAGTGTGCCTGGTGATTCAGCCCGGGACCAGTGCGGCGCTTCACACCAAGATAAACCAGCTTACGACCGCCTCGTGGGCCGAGCAGCATCCGCCCGTCGCGTCCGCGGACTCAGGATTAAACGGCGTTACGCTTTATTTTGATCCGGCGGTACAGGGCATTTTGCGGACCGCGGTAGTGAATGCCTTGAATCGAGTCTTTCTCGGGATCGAGGCACGCGAGCGAGCCGCGGCCATGACCCAGGCGCTTCCGCAGGAACTCAAGAAAGTCGCCCAACGCATGATGACGCAGATGATGGGCGCCGAGCAGGCCGCCAAAAGTTCTGGGGCTCCGGTTCCCAAGGTTCATTTTGTCATGAGCAGCGAGCCCGTGCTGGTTCTTGCTGAACAATCCGCCACCGGAAGCCAACACGTAAAATGGCCTACTCCGGCGCAGCAAAATGTGCCCGGTTGGTCTTTGTTCGGCATGTTTTTTATTGTCGTTCCCATTGCCGGAGTGCTGGTGCGCGAACGACAAACCGGAACCTTCCAGCGGCTCATGACCATGCCGGTCTCTCCGGCGGCTTTGCTGGCCGGAAAAGTAGGCGCGTATCTTATTGTATGTTCGGCTCAGTTTGCTTTGATGCTGGGCGCCGGATGTTATATACTGCCCCTCCTGGGTGTGGCAGGCCTGGAGCCCGGAGCCGCACAGTTGCTTCAGGTGCTCCCGCTGGTAATGGCCGCGGCGCTGGCGGCCACGGGATTTGGTCTGGCGGTGGGGACGCTGGCCCGGACGTATGAGCAGGCCTCCATGTTCGGCGCAGTGTCCATTGTGATTGCCGCGGCCCTGGGCGGGATCATGGTCCCGACCTACGTCATGCCGTACACCATGCAGAGCATCAGCCGTATATCCCCCTTGGCTTGGGGACTGACGGCGTTTCAGGATATTTTTGTGCGCGGCGGCAGCCTGCTCACGATTTGGCCCGAGCTTGCCTATCTTTTGCTTTTTTTTATAGGAACCATTGCCTTGGCCGGATTCTCCCTGCGTGGGAGTCGAAGAACATAGGTAAAGATTTTATGGGAGGAATGAAGCATGCTCACTCCGTTGGAGAACGAACTTAAAGAAATGCTGGTGGAGGTGTGCCGCATTTTGGACCCTTTGCCCGAGGACCTATCCTCGGATGCACCCCTTATTGGACCGGACTCACCATTTCACTTGGACTCACTCGATGCAGTCGAGATCGTGGTTGCCGTGCAGCGCAAATACAATGTGCGCATTGAGAACCAAGAGTCCAGCCGCATGGTCCTGCGGTCGCTGAAGACCCTGGCCAAGCACATTGAGGAACAACGAGCGAAGTCGGGGGCATAGCCTGTTCCGATGGGTGTCGCCCTGGGAAAGCTCTTTTTTGAAATCGTGCGTTCTCAGGTTTCGCTCGCGGCGTTTGTGTGAGGACGCGGCATCCCCATGATCCGTACGTTTACACACCTGTCCGGTATGTAGACCACGGCTAGGACGCTATGGCCTGTATGGGTAAACCCGCAGGGGACCAGACATGAAAACGCACGATTTCAAAAAAGAGCTTTCCCAGGGCGACATCAAAGCGCCCCACCGGTGAACTATAATAAGGACTAGGGATGTGGTCTGCCAGATTAGGAAAATATTGCGAAAACAGAAGGGGTACGCTAAACTTAGGTCGGTTAGGCCATCATCGAGCTGAAACATCCTGCCCATGCCCCCCGACAGGGGATGCCGAAAAACCGTACAAGGGTTTTAAGGTTAGGCCGGGGGACTATTTCGGAGCAAGGTTACGATTGGGTACATGCAAAAGCGAATTTTAATCGTATATTACACACAAACCGGGCAAACCCGTGAAATTCTCCAGTCGCTGACGCAACCTTTAGCCGGAGCAGACCAAGTCGAGTTGGTGTTTGAAGCCATTCGCCCCGTTCCGGATTTTCCGTTTCCTTGGAACGTCAAAGCGTTTTTCCAGACCATGCCAGAATGTGTCCAAGGGTTGGCCTGTCCGATTGCACCGTTAACTATAAAATCCAATGCCTCGTTTGATCTCATCCTATTAGCCTGGCAACCATGGTTTTTAAGTCCGTCGCTGCCGATCCAAGGGTTTCTGCAATCCGAGCAGGGAAAAGCGCTCATCAAGGGCAAACCGGTGGTAACGGTTACCGGCTGTCGCAACATGTGGGTCATGGGTATGCACGATCTGAAAAAAACGCTGGCTGCGGCCGGGGCCAAGCACGTGGGCAATATTGCGCTGCGCGACCGGGCGCCCAACTTGTTAAGCCTTTTTTCAATTGCGCGTTGGCTGCTGTACAACCGGAAAGCTCGTTTCGGGATCATTCCGCCTGCCGGAGTGTCGGAGAGCGACATTCGGCGTTGTCGGGGATTTGGGCAAAGCATTCAAACCGCATTGTTCAAAAATGATTATTCCCAGCTCCAGCAGGTCCTCATAAACCAAGGCGCGGTTGAGGTGTTGCCGGACTTGGTGACGCTTGAGAAAAACGGGAAGCGTATGTTCCGCATCTGGTCCTCGTTTATTTTGCGCAAAGGCGCGTACGGCGATCCTGCCCGCAATGTCCGGCTCAAGATGTTTGAATATTATCTCTATGTTGTGCTGTTCATGCTCTCGCCGATTTCGTTTTCGCTGTTCAAGCTGCTGGGTTGGGTTGCGCCCAGGCGGTTTAGGGCGCTGGTGCGACAGTACCAGGCTACCTAAGTGTATGCAAGTACGGCAGGTGTGCATTTTTAGGAGGAAGGGTTTGTTATGAATGAAGTTTATGTAACTCGGGTCGCAAAATGTCTGCCGAACCACCCGGTGACCAACGACCAGATGGAAGCGTACCTTGGGATGATCGACGGCAAGCCCTCGCGGGCTCGCCGCATCATATTGCGCAGCAACGAGATACGCACTCGCTATTATGCGCTCGATCAACAAGGACAGACCACTCATACCAATGCGGCCATGACTGCACAGGCGGTTAAGGCGTTGTTCCCCCAGGAAAAAAGACTTGCGGTGGATCTACTGGCCTGCGGCACGGGTAGTCCTGACCAATTGTTGCCCTCGCATGCTTCCATGGTTCAAGGCGAGTTGGGTCTGCCCAACGTTGAGCTGGCCTCGTTTACCGGATCCTGTTTGACCGGCATCCAAGCCATGAAGTACGCCTATTTGGCGGTTATGGCCGGGACCGCACAAACCGCCGTCAGCACAGGTTCCGAGCGCGTTTCACGCTGGATGCGGGCGGAAAACTTCGAGAGTGAGTCGCAACACCTCAAGCAGCTCGAGGGCAATCTTGTCATTGCCTTTCAAAAAGAATTTTTACGCTGGATGCTTTCGGATGGGGCCGGGGCCATGCTCCTGGAGAACGCGCCTGCCGCCAACGGTCTTTCGTTTAAGATCGAGTGGATGGATACGCGTTCCTATGCGGATGCCTACGATACCTGCATGTACGTGGGAGCGGAAAAAGACGAGCACGGACAGCTTAAAGGTTGGGCCGAGTACGATCCGGCGGAGTGGACCCGGCAATCGATTTTCACCATTAAGCAAGACACCCGCTTGCTGGAGAAAAACATCATTCGGCTGGGGTGCGGCTATCTCGCCGACATTTGTCGGACGCGTCATTTTTCCGTGGATACCATTGATTATTTTTTGCCGCACATTTCCTCGGGTTTTTTTAAAGATCGTCTGTTTAATGAGTTGGAGACGCTGGGCATCGGGATTCCTTATTCCAAATGGTTCACCAACTTGTATACGGTAGGCAATGTAGGCTCCGGGTCCATTTACCTCATGCTTGAAGAATTGGCCAACCGTGGTACGTTGCAAAAAGGTCAGAAATTGCTCTTGCTCATCCCAGAAAGCGCTCGGTTTAGTTACGGGTATGTATTGCTCACGGTTTGCTAAGGCGCTTAATCCTGCAGTGTTATGATCCGAACAGGGTGTTGTTCCAACTTGCAGCTTCTGTAAAAATCCAAAAATAACGAAATTGTTTTTAAACCTTGGTGTCCATAATGAGTGCTGGGACCTACGCGGTTAGGGTGGCTTAACCAAGCGGGATGCTCAGCATCATTATGGCAACCGAGGATTTCGCTATGCGGCGCATCATGTATGTGGAGAAGAAAGACGGCTTGGAAGGCCCGGGGCGCATTGGTTGGGTGACGTTTTCCAAAAGTGCCCGTTCGTTTTATTACGGGGGACGGCGGTTGGCAAAGGTCCGGAGCGGGTACAAATACAACTGTTTGGATGCTGAGACCGGTGAGGAGTACTGGATCTCGGGTCCGCATAAAGATGGCCGAGATCGCTTGTACGGGGGTGTCGTTGAGATCGACGAAGATGCCCGGGAAGCGTATTGGGTGAAGATCCGAAAACAGCCGGAGAATCAGCACTGGCATCAGTATGTGAGCAAAAAGCCAAATCGGGCCTAGGCTGTCCTGCCGAATCGCTGTTTAAAATCATAGTTCTGCTTTCCTTGTTACTGGACCAATACGGTAAAATCGTTGTATGATTTACCGCAGTCGCGTTAAATTCAAGATTAAATAAGGAGCGTGGACTATGCGGAGCATGAGGTCTCTTGGTTTGGTTTTCGCTTGCTTGGCGATGGTGTTGGTAGGAACGGGCTGTGGATCGAATCAATCCACCGGTCAGGTTCCGGATGCGCAGTTTCATGAAAAGGTCCGGGTTTTTGAGGCCGATCTGATGGCGCGTTCGCAGGACCTGGAGACGCGGCTCGAGCTGCTGCAGGGACATGGATTGAGCCTTGCGGATGAAGCCAAGGACCGTTGGCTGGAAGCCAGTGAGAAATATTCAGGCGCACAGGAAGCCTTTAAAGCCAAGTTGCAGGCTTCGCAAAATCAAACCCCGGCGTCATGGAACATTCACCAACGAGATGTGAACGAAGCCTGGGCGAGCGTGGAAGCGGCGTTTGAAGAGCTTAAAACCATTTCTGGGAAAAAAGAGTAGGGCAAACGACCGGAATTTTCTTAAACCGCGATGCGCAATGCTTGCCGTCGAAGCCTTACAACCTTGAGGGAATAGCATCATGCTGATTGAGTGTGCGGAATTTAGCGACCTGCCGGACATATTGGAACTGCAAAAACTCTGTTATCAGGAAAACGCAGTACGTTACAGCGACTATTCGATTCCGCCGCTTACGCAAACACTGGCTGAGCTGCAGGCGGACTTCCAACAGGGTGTGGTTCTAAAGATGGTGGACGGCCCCCGCATCATTGGCAGTCTGCGAGCTTTTGAACAAAACGGCACAGCCTATATCGGACGGGTGATTGTCCACCCTGAGTTCCAAAACCGCGGATTGGGCAAGCAGATGATGTTGGACCTTGAGACTCGTTTCCCAAGCACGAAGCGTTTTGAACTGTTCACGGGATTCAAAGATGAGAAGAACCTGCATTTTTACGCCTCACTCGGATACTCCCGCTTCAAAGATGAAACTCACGGAACCATGACGTTTGTGTTTTTGGAAAAAATTAAGCCTTAGCCTAACCCGCCTGCCTCAGGGAAACCCGCGGTCTTCCTGAACGCTCCGCTGAGTTTAGCCAGGCCCGCTTCCAGGTGCGTAAGAAAATACTCGAGGTCGTGGCGTTCGAGGGTGAGGGCCGGATCAATCCGAAGCACGTCATGCCCTGGGCGTTTGATCACCAGGATACGGGCGCTGAACAATTCGGCCCAAAGCTCGTCGGCGTACGAACCCGCTTCCTTTTTCACCAGCTCGATCGCCAGCATAAGTCCGCGTCCGCGCACTTCCTGAATGATCCCGTACCGCGTTTGCAGGGCGCGTAGACGGTCGCGCATCTCCTTGCCGAGTTTTGTGCACCGTTCCAACAACGCTTCATCATGAATGATTTGGATGACCTCGCCGGCCACGGCCGCGCCGAGCGGGTCGTTTTGATGCGATTGCGCATGGTGAAAATGTTCCTCGGCCAATCGGTCGGCGACCTGCCTAGTCATGGCCACGGCGCTGACCGGGTAGCCGTTCCCCAAACCCTTGCCCAGCGCAATGACATCCGGTACAAAGTCATAATGCTGATACCCAAACCATTTCCCGGTTCTTCCCATGCCGGTTGTGACTTCGTTGGGCATGACCCATCCTCCGTGTTCGCGGATTTTGGCAACGAGCGTTTGGATGATCGCTTCGGGTGGGAAGTGAACCCGGCCCAGGGCGCTTCCGGGCTCAAACACAAAGCCGGCGATGTTCTCAAAGGGGAGCGTCTCCAGCGCCGCCGGGTCGCGCCAATCGTAATGCAGCCAGCGTTCGGGACGTTGTTCATGGGCCGATCCAAAGGCGGACAAATAACGATCGTTCAAGGTCAGGAGATAAGGCTTGTCGGAGATGGCGGAAAGCATGTTCACGCCGATTTCTACGGCTTCGCTTCCCGAGCAGAGAAAGAGACATTTCCCTTCCGGGAGACCGGTGATCTGGAGCAGTTGGGCGGAGGTGCGTTCAAGCACAGGATGCGCATAGGCATACCCGGCATGCATGCAGTGTGCGGAGTACTGGCCGATCACTTGGCTTACCCGCGGATGCGAATGCCCCACGGAGGTGCACCAGATACCGGATTCAAGATCCAGATACGTGTGTCCGGCCGCATCGACTAAGGTGCAGTTCTGCGCGCGCACGATGCCCGGAAGTCGTAGCTCGTAGCCTGTGCACAAAAGAACATGGTTCATGGCGTGACTCCAAATGGGACATAGGCTTTCCCTAAGAGCACCCAACCTTGACTGCTTTGTTTTCTAAAGTGGATGATGGCCTGATACGCCGGACTTGAATACCAGGCTTGGGCTTGCTCGAAGGAATCAAACTCCACCAGCACGATCACCTGTGCGGGACTGCCTTCCAGGACAGTGGGTTCATGATCGGCCATAAGCGTGCGTCCCCCAAAGGCCCGCAAGGTCTCTCCGACCGTGCGAATGTAGTTCATATAGTCGGCCTCCGAATGAACCGTATAATTCCCAACCACGTAAGCACTCATAGCCAAGCCTCCTTGGGATTTAAACCATGCGGTACGTAAGCCAAACGCGGGCGGAAGAATCGACGGCGGTTAGCTCTTGGAAAGGGGTTTGATGGGAACGCAGATCTCGACCTGGAACCCTTGGCGCGGCGTAGGGCCAAAGGCCTGGTGGATGCGCTCAAAGCAGGGTCGGTCGTCGGGAATAAATCCGCTGGTGGGAAACCAGAACTTGAGGAAGCGGTTCCAGTGGGCGTAAAAATCCTGAGGCTTAATCCGGGCGCGATACACGGCCACTTTTCCGCCGACCAAAACATGCTTATGCACCGGAGGCGCGGGGGTGAGATTCGGATCAACGGGAATGCAAACATCAAAGCGGCGCTTATCTGTGGGAGTAACGGCCACGTGGTCCCAGTAGACACAGAGCAAAGGTGGTTGCGGCACCAAGAGTTTGCGCGGACGCGCCCACGCTTCCAGCTCGGCACACGCCGCGGAAATGTGTTCGGCCGTGTAGTTGGCCTTTTTTCGAAGGTACGCCACCGTAACATCGGAATGATCCTCAAGTGTGACCTGTTGAGCCACGGTGCGGTCCGCCTGCAAGTGGACGCCGTGTCCAGCGAGAATGTCAGTATAGCGATAAGGCGCCCCGGTGTCGTTTCCCGGATTGCGGAGCATGTTTCCTGGATTGCGGTAGGCATCCAAAGGCGTACGGGCCCCGTGTTCGCGAAAAGACCGAGGCGTCTGCCGATAGTAGAGCTTAAAAGCTTTGGCAAAATTTTGCGAGGAGGAGAACCCGCAATCCAAGGCGATTTGGGTAATGGAAGCATCCGGGTGGTAAAGCAGGAAGAAGGCGGCTTTTTCAATCCGGATGCGGCGGATAAAATCGCCCACGGTTTCGTTGACGAGGGCCTTGAAAATGCGGAGAAAATGGTATTTTGAAAAGCACGCCAGGGAGGCCAATTCATCCAGCGAGAGATCTTCGCCCGCATGCTGGCAGATATGCGTCAGCACGCGGTTAATCATGTATTCGTAATGGTTCAAGCTGAGTTTAGAGGGCATACGCCTTTCACCAAAGAAAGCAGCATGCCATAGTTATAGCAGTTTTCAGATTAAAATGAATATGAAAAACCAAGCTTCTTACTAGAACTTGAGGGAGGGACTGGGGCGGAGTTTCGTTGAGGGTTCATCTGCTCGTGACATCCGTTCCTTGGCTGTGGTAAGATCGTCGGGTTTCAAGGATTGGCTATCAGAAAGGAAATCGGGTTATGGGTTTAAACCAGGTGGGCAGCAAGCGTGCTGAATCTGCCAACGCTTCGGGGTTACCGGCGATTCGGGTGGAGCAGGTACGCAAGGCGTTTAAGGATGTGGTGGCGGTCAACGGGGTTACGCTGGAGGTGCCGGCAGGGGAATACTTGGCCTTGCTGGGCCCCAATGGCGCAGGCAAGACCACGTTGGTGGAGATGATCGAGGGCATTCAGTTTCCGGACTCAGGACAGATCACGATCCTGGGCAAGAACTGGAAAGAGCATGCCTCGTGGTTGCGGAAACGCATCGGGTTGGCATTGCAGGAGACCCGTTTTGTGGACAAGCTGACCGCCGAAGAGACCCTGGACCTGTTCGGGAGTTTTTACGGGCGCGACCGTGCGGCCACCCAGGAGGTGTTGGAACAAACTCGCCTCATGGAGAAGAAAAAAAGCTTTGTGGTCAATCTCTCCGGGGGGCAGCGGCAGCGCTTGGCCTTGGGCGTGGCCATTATCAGTCAGCCGGAAGTGCTGCTCCTCGATGAGCCCACCATGGGACTGGACCCGAATTCCCGTCAGGAAGTGTGGGATATTTTGAAAACCCTGAAAGCCAAAGGCACCACGCTGGTGCTCACCACCCATTATATGGAAGAAGCCGAGGAATTGTGCGACCGTATTGTGATCATGCACCAAGGACGATTTCTAGCCGAGGGCACTCTGGCGCAACTGCTGGCCCAGCACGGCGGCGGGGAAATCCTTGAGTTCAAAACGCCTGTACGTCCTCCCGCCGACGCGTTTAAATCGTTGCCCGGGTATTTGGATGAAGTGTGGGTGGAAGCAGAGCACCAAGTTCGCCTGCATGTGCGCGATGCCGCGCAAGCCCTGCCTTTGTTGTTTGAACGAACGAAAACCCAGGGGTATCACGTGGACCAGATGCACTACCGTCGGAAAAATTTAAGTGATGTGTTTATTGCCCTGACCGGGAGGCGCTTGCATGAATAACGCATTTTTAAATCTCATCAACATGCAGATCAAAGAATTTTTTCGAGAACCGGAAACCCTTTTTTGGGCCGTATTGTTTCCCGTGGCCTTGGCCGGCATTTTGGGCCTGGCCTTCATGCAGCAGGATCAAAACAAGCGCAGTGTGGGCGTGGTGGAGACCGCCCCGGCGGCCCGTGCGGCCATGCTCAAGCCCTGGACCGAGCCGCTGACCGAAGCACAGGGCAAGCGTGAGGCGATCTTTGATTTTCATACCTATCCGACACACGCCTTGGCGATTCGCGCCATTCAGCGCGGCGAGGTACCTTTGTTTTTGGAGACGTCGCCTGCCGGAGAACCGGTTTATCATTTTGACGCAAAAAATGCGGAAGCGCAGTTGACGCATCTGCTTTTGGAACGTGAGCGTCTGCGCCATTCGGGGCAGTTACGGGCCGGGAGTGTGCAGCCGTTGGTGGCGCCGGGAACAAGGTACATCGATTTTCTGATCCCGGGACTCATTGCCATGGGGATTCTCAATTCCAGCATCTGGGGCATAGGCTGGACGCTGATCGAGCGGCGCATGAAAAAATTGCTCCGGCGCATGGTGGCCAGCCCCATGAAGCGCACGGAATTTCTACTCTCCTTTTTTATCACCCGCTTGGGGTTGAGTCTCTTTGAATTTCTGGTGCTGTTTACCTTTGCCACCCTGGTTTTTCACGTGCACATGCAGGGCAGTGTTTGGGCGTTTGCGTTGGTGTTTCTCAGTGGCAATCTGGCATTTGGCGGCGTGGCCGTGCTCATGGCCTCGCGGGCGGACAATTCCCAGGTGGGGAACGGGCTGCTCAATGCCATTACCATTCCCATGATGATTATGTCCGGGATTTTTTTCAGTTACCAAAATTTTCCGGCGTGGATGATTCCCATAGTCAAGTTCTTGCCGCTCACGGTTTTGGCCGATGCCATGCGGAAAATTTTTGTGGAAGGCGCCGGGTTGGCCAGCGTAGCGGTTCCCTGTTTGATCATGGTGGCGATCGGGAGTGCGTGCTTTGCCTTGGGGCAAAAGCTGTTTAAATGGTATTAGGCCTTTTCAGCGTCTCGAAGCAGCATAAAAGCATGATCCCAACAGGGATAGGAAGGAATGCCCGCTTTCAGGGAAACGTGTGGTTTCCCTGAAAGCACGGCTGTACGAAACACTACTTGTGCATGGGCGATCCGCACTTAGGGCAGGTTAAGGATTTTGTCCGGAATCCCGGCTTGGGTGGGACTTCCGCTTGACAGGAAGGACACTGCAGCGTGCCCGGGGTACGCACCGGACCGGATGACGTCTGGACGAATTTGTTGCGTGCTTGTTTGAAGGTTTTTTCGGCACGAATTGGATTTTGACCATTTCTCTGCATACATTGCCTCCGAGGGGATTTCCGAACGGCGTGCGGACACGCCTGTCGCCAAGCAACAGTTTACTATAAAACGCGCAGACAACATTAATTATTTCCAACCCAAACGGCACGGAACCGTTTTTACCAATTACAAAGTTTTGTGATTCGTGTATAATTTTGCTTCCAGCTATCGGCGGGGAAGGTGAGGTGGGACATGACCTCCACCCGGGACGAACAACCAAATGAAGACATGGGCTTTGTGCCATGCGCACCCGAACTGGCGTATTGTGCCGATTGCAGGCTCAATCGCCAAACCGGACAATGCCCGCGACAACGTATCCAACTCGAACGAGGCGATCATGAGCGGCGTTTCCAGTCCGAAACCGAGAAAGTCAAGCGTCAAGGTTGAATTTTCACTGTGGGTCATGCTCCTGCTGGCCGCCAGCATTGTATTTCTTACCTGGTTTACCTTACGTCAAGAACGCGAGGCCCTCACCCAAGAAGTCACACGCCGTGGTATTGCGCTGGCCCAATACGTGGCCGCTCACGGACAAGATCCTTTCTTAACCAACGATAAGCTGCAATTGGCCACGCTGGTGGCCGATGTCATGAAAAACGAAGACATGGTGTATGCCCTGATTGTAGACCGGAATAACCGCGTGGTGGCTTCGGACAAGTCTGAACTTATCGGGCATGCGTATGCTCGTCCATCGGGCGATTATCCCTTGGACCGACCCACGGCACGTGCCTTCACCTGGAATCATCCGCAAGGTGGGCGCGTGATTGATATCGGCATTCCGCTTATCTTGCAGGGGACAACCAAGATCGGTGAGGTTCATCTCGGCGTTTCCAAGTCCACCATTGACAAGGTTGTCCGGCGCGCTTGGCGTCAGGTTACGCTTTTTTCCGTGCTCTTTTTAACCGGCGGGCTATTGGGGTCGATCGTGTTGGTTACACTCATGTTGCGGCCGGTTTCAGAATTGACCAAAGGGGTTAAGGCCATTGGGAGCGGCGACTTGGACTACCAAATTCCAGCCATGCGCAACAATGAACTGGGGGAATTGGCCGTCACCTTCAACCGTATGACCTCCGAGCTTAAAGAGGCGACCGAGCGTGCGTTGGAGCAGGAACGCATTGAAAAAGAATTGCAGGTGGCGCACCAAATTCAACAGACGCTCCTGCCGAAAGAAATGCCGGTTGTGGAGGATATGTCGTTTGGCGCATTGTACCGAGCGGCCAAAGAAGTGGGCGGCGATTACTACGACTTTTTAAAATTGGACAAACACAAACTTGGCATTGCCGTGGCGGATGTTTGCGGCAAAGGCGTCCCGGCCGCCATGCTCATGAGTTCCGCCCGCAGCATGCTGCGAAGTTTGGCCCCAAACTACAGCTCGCCTTCGCAAGTGGTAAAAGAGCTCAATCATCTCCTGCACAGTGACTTGAAAGGCGGGATGTTTATTACCGTGTTTTTTGCGGTGATTGATTTTTCTAAGAAAACCCTCACCTATTCCTCGGCCGGGCATAATCCGGCCTTGCTTTGGAACACGTCCAACCGAAAATTTAAAAGCTTAGGGTCCGAACCACCATGTTTACCGGTGGGGGTGGATCAGGGTGGGTTGTTCGAAAAACTGCTCCAGGAAAAGAAAATTTCTCTAACCTCAGGCGATGTTGTGGTATTGTATACAGACGGCGTTACCGAGGCCATGAACGCGGATCGCGATGAGTTCGGAGAAAACGGGTTGCAGGATTTTCTGGCCAAACAACCAGCCACCGCCGATGCCCAGACGCTGATAAGCGCGCTCGACAAGCAATTGACCGAATTTTGCGGCGATGTCCCGCAAAACGATGACATTGCAGCAATTATAGTTAAGATAGATTGATTCGGGACGTCAGGAGGCATACAGCATGAGCACGCGTAAAGATGGGTCCATCCAAGTTGAAGTCCGGCACGACGATAAGAAGAACATCACTCAGGTTGATATCTTTGGGGTGGTGGACACCGGCACGACCTTGATTTTGGATGAAAAGCTCTCGGCGCTACTCCGTGAACAGCGGTACCGCATGATCTTGAACATGGAGAAAGTCACCTATGTCTCTTCGGCAGGATGGGGCTTGTTCATCAGTCTTCTGCATAAAACACGTGAGCACCATGGTGACATCAAACTGGCATCGATGACCAATGAAGTAAAAAATGTGTTTAACCTACTGGCGTTTTCGAACCTCATATATTCCTACAAAACGATCGATGATGCGGTTGATGCGTTCGGCCGGTAAATCGCTTACCTGGGAGCTGGCACTCATCCTTGGGCTGACGGGCTGGCTGGCCGGGTGCACGCCGGATAAGAGCCCCATATTGCCGGTAACCCTAAAACCGGTCGCGGTTTCCAAAGGACCTGCCTCCATTGTTCCGGGGTTGCAACCTGAGACGTTGTTGATCAGTGGTTCCGAAGCGGCCGGGGTTGATGTTCTCGACCTGAATCGCGCCGAGGTTGTTCAAACCGTACAAGTCCTTCCCCACCCTGGGGTATTGATTCCCGACAGTAAACATCATTGCGTGTACAGCCTGCACCCACAAACGTCGGCCATATCCGTTCTGAGCGGAGTACCGCTACGCCGGGAACGGGAATTAAGTACCGGATCCATTCCCTTGGCTTCGGGAACGGTGCGTCCGGGACATGACGAAGTATGGATTTGCGACGGCCAGTCGGCGGTGCAGGTGTTGACAGCCCAACAGCTGAAGTTCAAGAATAAAATTTCACTGGGACGATACCCACAAGGCATGGCCTTCACCATTGACGGCAAATTGGCACTGGTGACCTTGAAAGGCGAGAACGCACTGAGTTTGGTGGATGCGGAGGCAAAGACCGAACTGGTGCGTGTACCGGTGGGGATCTATCCGCGTCAGGTCGTGCTTCTGGGCAACACGGCGTGTGTATCGAATTATGGCTCAAACGACATTTCACTGGTGGATATCTTCAAACGCGTGGAAATCGCGCGTCTCCCCGTGCGCAATAAACCCAATGCCTTGGCCTTGCAGGGAAAGACACTTTGGGTGGCGTGCGAAGAGTCGTACCGACTGGTGGCCATCAATGTCCAACAAGCACAGGTCATTGGAACGGTTAAATTGGGATTTTATCCCGGAGCTTTGATGGCCTTACCGAACGGTTCGCTGGCCGTAGGTCATACCAAGAACAATCAAGTGGTTATCGTTACCCCGCAAACCCTAAACCCCTAATCTGCGTTCTGCTTTTTTAATGGCAATCCCTGCAATATTTTTCCATAAACTCTGTCCAAGTCTCCATGTTCTTAAAGGCGTACAGGCATCGACCTTTGGTAAGTATGGCCATGGCCGCGGAAATGGGCGCGCTTTTGGGCATGCGCTTGGGCCGGGCAGAAGGGTGGTGGTTGCTGGCGTGCTTGGGCTTGGTTTGGATCGGCCTGACGTGGCACTCGCCCCGGCGAATGGTCGGATACCTTCTGGCCGTGCTGAGTGCCTATGCGGCGTTGGCGGCCGTGGCGGAGTACCGACCGTCGGCCTCGATCCGGGATTGGGTTGGGGGTGAACGCGTATGTGTGGAAGGGCGGTTGCGTGAATGGCCGACAGGCACATTCGGAGCGGAGGCCTGGCAAGCGGATCTTGAGTGTCATACCGTGGTCACCGCGCGCGGGCGGGTGCCGACCCGTGGCGGCATTCGCATCCGCGTGCCTGGCTATGCGCCCCGGTTTTCCGGCGGGGATGAACTGAGGGTATGCGGACGTCTTGAGGATTTTGAGCACCCTGGGAATCCGGGTGAGTTTGATTACCGACGGTACATGCAACGCGAGGGGATCTGGGCCCAATGCCGGGTGAGTACCCGTGCCGAGGTTGTGCGTTTACGAACCGCAACCGGATGGCGGGCGTGGAGTGCAAGCGGGCATCGGCATTGGATGCAGGCCATTCGCCGTTGGGTGCCGCGCGATTCGGCTGAAGTGGTATGCTCCCTGGTGTTGGGAGATCGTTCGGGATTGACACGAACCTTGCAGGAAAGCATGGCCGCTACGGGATTGGCGCATGTGTTTGCGGTGTCCGGCATGAACGTAGGGGTGGTGGTAGGCTCGTTTTATCTTTTAGGACGTTGGTGGCGCATACCGCGTGCCTGGATTCTAATCCTTGCGTTTGTGGGTGTGGCGGCGTTTGCAAGCATGGTGGGGAGTGGAGCGTCCGTAAGTCGGGCTTGGCTCATGACCTGGTTGGGTCTGTGGGTTTTGGCCATGCGGCGTCAGCTTGATGGAGTAAGTGTGCTCAGTGCCGTCGCGCTTGGGTGGTTGGCGTATGATCCGTTGAGTTGTGGGAAGCCGGGGTTTCTCCTCTCCTTTATGGCCACGACGGCGTTGGTGGTGGCGGCCCCGAAGCTACCACGAGCCGCCTGGCCCGGGTGGTGGGGGCGAGGCGGCCGTCTGCTTTTTGAAGGCGCCGGGGTGACAATCATTGCCTTAGTGGGGACGCTTCCGTTGCAGGTGTATTATTTTTACAGCGTGACACCGGTGGCAATCCTGACCAATGTGGTGGTTGTGCCGTTGGTGACGCTGGGGACAGACGGCGGATTGTTGCTGGGTCTGTTGGATCCTGTATGCCCGTGGCTCGCACGCGGGGTGGGGTGGGTCGTGGGTTGGAGCGCGGAGGGATTGGTGGGAGTGGCCCGTTGGGCCGAGCACCTTCCCTACGCGCGGATCTTTGTAGGGGGCGTTTCCGCCGCCTGGGTGGCAGGGTGTTACCTGGCGCTTATGGCCTGGTGTTGGAAACCGTTGCGTCTTCTGGGTTTGGTAGGCGTGTGCATGTGTACGGTCGCGTATGGGTTTCAGCGCCCGCCGGAGATAGGATCAGGCGTGACGCAATTTACGTTTTTGGATTTGGGCATGGGTGAAGCGACACTGCTGGAACAAGGCGCGGATTTGAAAATATTGATCGATACAGGCACGGAATCCGAATTCCTGTGGCGGGTGAAACCCTTCTTGGCCAGTCAGGGCATTAATCGTTTGAGCACATTGGTGGTCTCACATCCGGATGCGGATCATGCCGGCGGGGTTGAATTGTGTGTGAAATATTTCCAACCACGGCGGGTCATTACGGCCCACTCACTGGAACCCACGTTGGCTCGGGTGCGGGATGCCGTGCATCGGAGTGGAGGGACCTTGGAGGAAGCTGCCTTGGATACGACGCTTACCTGGACGCCCACCCTGGCCGCACAGGTCGTATGGCCCGAAGTTGGATTCGCGCGCAGGGGAGAACCACGTGAAGGTGGTCGACGGCGTCGGGCGCGAATTCCCCAACCATTGAAAACACGCTCCAACATGGCGACAAGCAACGATCGGAGCTTGGTGTTGCGGTGGACCTACCCTGGCGGGAGCGCTCTCTTCCCAGGGGATGCGGGGCGGATGTGCGAAGATCTTTGGGCCGGGCTCTCCCCGTGTACGCTCCTTAAGGTGGCGCACCATGGATCCAAGGGAAGTAGTGGCGAACGTTTGTTGCAGCGATTGAACCCACAATTGGCGGTGGTGCAACCAGGATTTTTCCAAACCCATCGGTTTCCCCATCCAGATACGGTTGCACGGTTTCGGGCACGGGGTGTTCCTTTGTTGAATACCGCACGTCGGGGTGCGATTCGGGTTCAGACCGACGGAGCGGGACGTCTGCGCTGGGAGTGTTGGAAATGAAAGAGCGCGGCCGGATAGGGGGGACGGCGCGCGCTCTTTCATTCTTCTGGCTCGGTTACATGAAGTCTCGGTCCGGTCTTAAAAAACTTGAGTTCGGAAAAGGGTGTGCCGTTGAGGGAATCGAACATGGAAATTTTCAGGAGGCTTTGCTACAATCAAACCATGTCACTGATGAATCTCACCCGACAAACAGAAGTGGTCCGATGTTTACACTGCGCCGAAACGTTTTGGTCGCGGGCGTGGGGCTTGTTGGGGCGTGCGCCGCTGCCGCCCGGCGAAGGGCTATGGCTGGCACCTTGCCGTTGGGTACATACCTTGGGCATGCGCTTGCCCATTGAGGTTATTTATGTGAATGCCCGGGGAATCATTGTTGGCATGCAGACGTTGTCCCCCCATCGATTTGGGCACTACACACCGCAGGCCTGGGGCGTGTTGGAAGTCCCTGTGGGGACCTGGCTTCGATCTGGGTGTTGTCTGGGCGATCGTTTGAGTTCAACCGCGGCGGGTGTATTTCGCCAAGAGGGTGCCTGATGCGCAGAGTGCGGTGGGTGCTGAGTTTAGGTTGTGTCTGTTTGATTATGGCCTGTCAGCATATTCAGCCTGAGGTTTCAGGCTTGGGCGAGGCCGGGGCGGAACCGGACCGGGCGCGCGTGGCCTCCAAACATATTGCCACAGGGGATGCCTATGCTGCTCGGGGAAGAATGGCGGAAGCCGTAGGCGAATGGCGATTGGCCCTGGAGTTGGATCCCGGGCGGAGCGATGTGGCGTTGAAACTGTCGCAGGTAGACACCAGCGGGAGTGAACCCGAGTGGCGGGATTTGGAAAGATCATCCAAAGAGATGTCGGCGTGGGGGAAGCGTCAACGGTTGGAACTGCTCCTGCGCCAGGCGCATCGGTCCTACCAGAGCAGTCAGCTTAAAGAAGCCGAGTTGCTCTACCGCGAGGTGTTGCTGCTCGAGGCACAAAATGCCGAGGCGGTCCAGGGCTTGGCGGCTGTGGCCGATGAGCGTTACCAAGCCGATGAGCAACGGGCGTTTGACCAAATGACGCAAACACTGTACGAGGAAGGCATGCGTATGTTTCGGCGCAAGAGCTGGGATCGCGCCGAGCGGAAGCTGGCGGACGCTGCCAACATCAACCCCGAACAACCGCAAGTACGGAAATATCTGGTTTTGGCACATGAAGCCTGGATCCGCACCAAGGTGGCGGCTCAACAACAAACCTGGGTGGAGCACGCCTTGCAAGCCGAGCAAGCGCAGGATTGGCCGGGCGCGTTTGCGCTCTGGCGTGATCTGTTGGCCGTGAAACCACCCCTGGCCGAGGCAGCTGCGGGTTTGGCACGTTGCCAACCCCATGTGGACGCATGGGTACAAGCCACCCTAGCCAAGGCTCAAGACGATTTGGAATCCGGACGTACGGAAGAGGCTCGGACGGGGTATGAGAAAGTGCTCGCGCTTTTTCCTGCGCATGCCGATGCTCTTAAGGGCGCAAAGCGTGTGGCAGAGTCCGCCACCCTCTTGCAGAAATCCAGAGCCGACCGGGCTGAAGTCGTACGCTGTTGCCTCCGAGCGCAAGAAAGTTACCGCCGAGGCGATTTGCCTGGAGCGGTGGCCGCTTGGGAGATCGCGGCCAAGTCCGATCCGCAGGATACGCGGATTCAAGCCCAGTGGCAAAGAGTGCGACGTGAGTGGGATGCCGCTCAGGAGAAAAACCGGCGCTTCGCACAGACTCGCTACGAAGCGGGCCTGGCGGCCTACCAACGGGGTGAACTGGATGACGCACGCGCGGCCTGGAAAGAAACGTTGGAGCTTGACCCGGCGCATACCCGCGCCCGAAGCAATCTTAAGCGCATGGAAATGGAAATGAATTAACACCCCAAATCAGCATTCAGCCGCGAGGTGGAGATGCGTATCCAGCAGACACTCCCGGAAGCCCCCAAGGCTTTTGGGTTTGAGCACAAGCCTTCTGAAATCAATTACGGCGGACAAAATCATTTTCATCAAGCTGCCTTTCCTCCGGCTGAACATGAGCGCATCTGTTTTGAAGAGCGCGTGTTTATGGCCATCCGCGGGTTGGTCCGCCGTACCTTGGAAGCAACCCCGAATGCACCTCCCCTGGTGTGGAAAGAGCCTGTGGTGGCAACTTGTTTTTTTGATCTTTGGTGCCATGCTCCGCGTCTTTCTCCATATGCCTTCCAGCAGTGGGTTACCCAGGACGTGGAACCGTTGGCCACGGCGTTTCAGGGGTTGCACCAACACGCCTTGCGTCAGGAACGTGAAGCCAAAGTACCACGGCTCAACCACTGGGTTTGCCTCGCGACGGTGACGTGCATTGCGGATGTCGTTCATGACTATTTTGAAAAGAACATTTCACTGGAACCCAATCTGGCCTGGTGGTTGCGTGTGACGCTGGGACGCATTTTCGCCTGGGCCTTAACCCGGGCTGAGTCCCATCCGGAATTGGCGCGCGTGCGGAAGGAACGCATGGGTTCGCCCGATCCGGACCCCGAGGTGCTGCGCCTGTTGAATCCCTGGTCGTTGGCTTGGGTGGGGGCGCCGGATGAACTTACGCCCGAGCAGTGTCTCCAAGGGCTCAATCCGTATCGGCTCGCGCTTAAAAACCACACCGTCTGGCGTGCTTTTTTTGAGGATTTTTTTAAGACCGGGCAATGCTTTGAATGCCTGCGCCCCGAAGCCAGCCTGGCCGAACCCGCCGCGTGGTCCATGCTCTGGGAACACAAGCAGGAACGCGGACGCTTGCTACGTGCCTTACGGCGTGAACGCGAGTTCCGCGAGCAATGGCTGATGGAATCCACCTGCGAGCAGTTGCGCGAATGGTTTCGCCAGCACGTGGGCCTGGCTGCGGAAAACGGATTGCAGGCGGCCTTGGGTGCGGATCGTTTTTGGGAAGAACTGTTGCGTCATTCCGCCCCGCGGCAGCGGTGGTTCAAGTCTTTGCAAAAGAAAAATAAGCAGTGGGCGCGAGAAGCGCGCGGGGTGGTTCGGGACGCCCTGCGTTTTTTACGGCGGGGGCATCGCCAGTGGTGGGGGCGACTCTCACGTGAAGAGCTCACCCAGGCCGCGCAGTGCGCGTTGGCGCGTTGGCAACGCTGGCTGGCGGATTTTAGGGACTTTCAGCAACTGCGAAGCACGTATGCCCATACCGGGCACCAAGGGTTGGGCTGGCTCGGCATCAAGCTTTGGCGGGGCACAGAGCTGGTCTACACCCAAGGAAGCGGGGACGCGCACGACCGCTTGATTTGCACGCCCGTGTGGAACCGTATGCAACTGGATATGGACAATGCGTTCGCCGAGGGCAATCTGTTTTTGTGCCGAAGCGTAGGTGAGATCTATCCCGGAGAGCAGACGCGCCGCCAGCGGAGTGCGTTTTTGTTCGCCGACTTGCGCAACTCTACGGAAACCACCATGAAGCTGACGAAAGACACGGCCTCGTATTTAACCCCGTATCTCACGGCGGTGGATACGGAAGCGCAGGCGTGTTGCGGTGAGCGCATTTATTTTGCCGGGGACGGATATGCGGCCCACTATGCCAAGGCCATGGATGCCATTCGCGCTGCGTACAACCTAGCCGGACGGTTTACTCAATTGCGTGCGCAATCGACGGAAGAACAACGGCGGAAGATCAAGTCGTTGTATGCGGAACTTAAAACCCTCAACCTCCCCTGGCAAAAACCCCTGGTTTTGGAAAAGCGCATGTTGGATTGGAAACCTGCGACCTTGAGTTCAGAAGGCGCGATCTTGCTCAAAGAAATCATTTCCACTCAGGTTGAGACTTTGGCCGAAGATGGGTTGATGAAACTTTTGTTGCGGGTTGCCAGTGAATTTTGCATGCCGCGCGTGGATGTGGGCGTAGGCTTGACCTGCGGCGAATTGTTCTTGGCCATGGTCGGTGCAGAAGGACGTCCCAAATATCCGATCGTCATTTCCCCGGCCTTGACACAGGCCGCACGGCTTTCGGGTTCATCGGACATCGTAAAAAAATATATTGAAGAACACTTGCCGCAACCCTTTCCGTTCAATGCGTACGCATGGGAGAAAAAACTTTTTAATCGTGGCATTGTCATCAGCGATGATGTGTTTGAGCTGCTAAAGTCAGAAGTACACATCAAGGAAGTCGTACAAAAAGAAAAAAATTTTGAAAAAGAAAAATTTTTGTACTATTATGATACGCTGCTTAATAAACGGTTGATTTTGAGAGATATTCAGGAAACCGTTGCTTTAAAAGGGATTTCTAAGCCCTGCCATCTCTATGAAGTTATCCTGCCTTATTCACTCATTGATAAGCTGTATGGTTCCTCGGAAGAATAGCCTGCGCTAATTTGAAATATTTTGTTAGGTATGCTATACTTTTTTACACTCTCGTTGCCTCTTTTATATGAAAAATTTTTAAATTAAAGGAAGTAAATATGTTTATTTTTTCTCATTTTTTTGGTTTGCATGAGAAGACTCGTCGGGTCTTTTTTAAAATCATTGCTCTGCTATTGTCGGTGGTTTTTGTTTTGCCGGGAATGACTTGGGCGTTTGATTGGCGCAATTTGAAACGCGAGCATAAAAACGCTTATCTTGATTTCGAAATCAAAAAAAATCTCGCCAGGATTATCAGTCTGTTCACGCCCCAAGACGAAACCCCGGCACTGAGTGTCGTGCATGTGGAAGATTTACATACCAACTATGAAGCACAAGATCATATCCAACAGTTGATTGCCCAGTTTGTGGCTCAAAATCAGATTCGCTTGGTGGCGGTGGAAGGGTCGGTTGGCTTTCTTGATGCGAACCGGTTGCGTCGTTTGCCGTATCCGGATTTGAAAAAACAACTCTTTCGACATTTCATGCAAAACGGTCAGCTCTCGGGAACCGAAGCCGCGGCCTTGGTCTCGGATGAGAGTGTGGTGCTTTACGGTGTGGAAGACGCAGACGCGTACGAACGCTCCTTGGCGATTGTCCGTAAATTTTTAGGCAGCAAGGTGCAAACCCAATTCCAATTGGTGCGTTATTTGTTGGAAGAGTTGATCGGCGCGGTGAATACCGAAGAACTGGCCGAGTTGGATGACACGTTTGAGGCTTTGCAGGAACAAAAACTAAGTCTCTCGGCCTATCTGACGTTTTTGAAAAAGCGGGCGTCAAGTTTGCAGGTGTCGTTGGCAGACTACCCGGAGTTGGCGGAGTTGGAGACCCGTGCCGACTGGGAAGCGCATGAAGTCGATCTTAAAACCCGGCGTTTGCGTCAAGCGGTGCGGGCCAAACTGTATTCGCGCCCCGCGCAGCAAGCGGCCATTGACCGCTGGCGTGAAGACCTAGATCGCATGGAACGCCTGTTGAACATTGCCGCGTTTCCGGACGATGTAACTTATGCCCGCGAGCAAGGGTTGCGGTTTTCCTTGAAAGCGTTTCTGGATTTTTACAAAGATGTGGCCCCGTCTTTGGGTGTTTCGGCCGAAGTGGAGCCCAAGCTTTATGCCATGGATGCCCGTTTGCAAGAGGCCATGGAGTTTTACACGCTGGCCGAGCAGCGCAATCGCACCTTGGTGGCCAATACAGTCCAGGCCATGCATACCTATAAGGTTCCGCGGGCGGTGCTGGTGGCCGGCGGGTACCACACGCAGGGCATTGATGCGGAATTGGATGCGCGCAAGGTTTCACGCGTAACCGTCCGTCCCACCATTCGTTCCTGGCAGGACAACGCCCATTACTATCGTCAACTCTCGGGAGAGGTCGGCCCCTTTCGTTCCTTGTTCATGCCTCCGGAGAAACATTTGCTGGCGTTGTCCTCGGTCCTGGAACAACGTTCCGAACAGCAGGATTTTTGGCAGGCGTTTGGTGCGTTGTACGTAAGCCAGGCCATCGCCTTGTTGCAGAAAGAGGGTCTCACGGCCGCCGATTTGCGGACGCGTATGGACGCGATCTTGATGGAACTGAACCAAGGCTCACCGTATGCCGTGCGGGTGGATTGGGAAGCTTGGCCCGGTGCGGTGAATACAGGAGCGGTTCCTTTGATTCTCGAAGCCGAAGGGCGAAGCACGCGGGTCTTGGCCGTAGCCGGAGAATGGAAAAATGCCGCCGTGGCGCCGTTTTATACCGTCAAACAAGGGTCGGAGCGCTTGGCTTTGTATCATGTTGCATTTACCCCGGGGATGGCAGCCTCTCTGCGGGCGGCAACGACGCCCCGTTGGCAACAATCCTTGGCACGCGCCGGACTCGGTGTGCGTGCGTGGTTTATGGGTGAGTCGATGCGCGCGTGGACATCCACACGGAGAGAGGCCCAGGGTGCGCAAGCCGGGTTTGTTTCGGTGGCGGTGCTGACAGGGTTGGCCTTGGGCGTGGTGGTGACCGGCCTAACCGTGGGGACTTTGGGTTGGTTTCCGGGATTGGCGTTGGGTTTGGCGGCGATCGTGGGTGTTCCCTGGCTGCTTCAACAATGGACCGCGCGCAAGGCGCTTTTGGCCACGGTCGCACCCGGATGGTTTCGCGGAACGGTGGGAGAGGCGTGGGATGCCCAATGGGAAGCGCGCGTCGAAGAGCTTTGGAAGCAAGAGGCGCTCACACCGACCGATGTGGCGCGTATAACCTTGCACGTCGCCGGGCATCCGCAGGCCTTGGCGCGTTGGCAGCCATGGCTGACGCGTTTGGCCGATGCGACCCAGCACTCCAATGCTGCGGTACAAGCCATGGCTCAGGCCGTACTTAATCAATACACCGCCCGTGAGGTGGCCAGTGTCTCCGGGAGCGTGGGAACCTCGACCTTGCGCATTGCCTTGGGGGAGACCCCGCAACAGAAAGCCGAAGCGGTTCTGCACATGTACACGCAAGCCGTGTTGGCCACAAGCCAAAGTCCGCTGGCAGCAGGGCAAACTCCGGAGAGTCGGTTGGCGGCCGCGCAAACCGCCTTGGGTTGGGTGGTGGACACCTGGGTGCGCGAAGGCTGGTGGACCCCAAACACTCAAGCCGGGCTCGATGTTGCCTGGCAAAGCACCGTGCGCCGTTTGGATGAAGCCATGCAGCAGGCGTTTCAAGCAGACCGACGCGCCGGTTGGGGTCAGGCGTTAGCCGCACTTAACTTTCAAACCTTACATGAGATCGGGAGTTTTCGTCAGGGTGTGAGCGGTTGGGTCGCAACCCGCAGGCAAGAGCGTGCCCAGTCCACACCTGCGCGTACGACGGGTTCAATGGTTCGTGAGCAGGCCTGGACCACAGCCCAGCGCACGCAGTGGCTGGGGCAGGTTGAGTCCCTGATCCGCAATCCGCAGGCGACCACGAAGGTATGGGACGCACAATGGAAAAAACTGGACAGCACGGATATTGAAACGCGACTGCAGTTGTTGCATGCCCTCTTGAAGCAACAACCTCTATTTGGAATTCGGCACAGGCGTGATTTCAATCTGGACTTGGTGGATTTAAGGAAGCGTGCGGAAGAGTTGGATCACGATGTTTTAAACTTATCCTGGTACGCGCTCGGGTTTGTACAGGTGGTGGCGCGTGACTTTGCCAAGCAGGTCGAGGGGCGCACAGAACTTGAAGCCCTCGCAAAAACGTTGCGGGACCGTTCCGGCGAACTCATGGGGCAACTTAAAAACATTCATGAATTGTCTGAGTTTTTAAAACACACGGAAGCCGAGATTGCCGAGGCCAGGGCCAAATCCACCGAGGGAACGGTGCAGTTAAAGGCGCTGACCGTCGCCAATATCGGATTGATGCTAAATACAGCCGCACAGAAATCCGAAGGCGTCGATGCACTGGCGCAAGGCGTGGTGCAATCACCCGAGCAATGGCATACCTTTGGCCAAACGCTCCTGCTCCAGCGAGTTCTTGAGATTCGCGAACAAATCAGTACCGTGTTGTCTTTGTTGGATCTCGCCATGCAGCAAAACGGAAGAAACGGCGTGAAGTTGAATCTGACACTGGCCCGCAAGGCATACCTCTACACACATCTCTTGAAGGATGCGTTTGATTACCCGACGTTCATGGAAAACGTGGATGTGCGTCAGACCATGGATTTGAAGTTTGTGTATGCGCTGATGCAGGAGGAACCCGAGCTTTTTTCTCGGGGCGCAGCGCTGGGGGATAATGATTTGGAGGTAAGCACCGAGGCGTCCTTTTTTGACCGTACCGAGCGTGTGTGGGGTGATTATGGGCAAGCGGTGCTGTCGGTAGTCGCGAACTTGGTGGTGAATGCCCAGAAGGAATTGGATGAAAAACGAGCGCGCATGGGCGCGGCCGGAGATGCTTTCCGCGGAAAGATCAAGGTCACGTTTGGACCCAACCGGATCCGTGTGGAGGACAATGGGCGCGGCATTCCCGAGGAGGCTTTGGCGACCCTGACCGAACGCGGGATTACCTCGCGTCCTGAGCAAGGTGGGCGCGGTATCGGCCTGTACATGGTGCAAGAAACCGTGCGTGAGTTTGGTGGAACCTTGCGCATATCCAACCGTGCGGGGCCTGAGACCGGAGCGGCTTTTGAAGTGGTTTTTCATACCCCTTCGTGGAGTACCTTCCGCATTTCTTCCCCTAGGCTGGAGACCATTATTAAAGACATGGCAAGCGATGCTCGCGTGCGCGCCGAGTTGTTGAAGGCGCAAAGTGTCTGGCGGCTCGCGTTGAGCCAAGCCCGAGCCTGGTTGCGGGGGAATCCGTGGGCTTTTCCGGTGGCACTTCTACTCGGAGCCCGTGTGGCCGATGCACTCTTAAATACCCAGACGTTTACGAGTACGACCTCCACCCTCATGCTGGGCATGATGCTTCCACTGTCGCCCAAAGGCGAGACCCAGGACGAAGCGGGCACCGAACGCCCGAACGCCTCATCCGCCTTGGAGCGCATTGACGTGCCTTTGGTGGAGCATCCATCCGACAGCTACTGGCGGGAAGCCTCGCAGAATTTAGGCATGGTGTTAAATGCCCTCCAGGTTCCGCAGCAAAGCGTTGTATTAAATGTGGGGTCGGGACGAAATCCGCTGTTGGCGCAAGGGTACCGGGTGATTAATATCGATGAATCGCCAGGCCTGGATGTTCATGCGCGTGACGGTCAAGAAGTTTATATCAAAGGATTTTTTGGTGAGGATTTTTCTCTGGAACTTAAACGCGACGCCAAACTTGTCCAACTGCCCTCGGTTATGGTTTTTTTCAACATGTGGACGTTTATGGGTTTGTATGGCCCCTTGCAGTTTGGAGA
The DNA here is from genome assembly GCA_964604705.1 of uncultured bacterium. Taxonomy (GTDB): domain Bacteria; phylum Oederibacteriota; class JAAXVQ01; order JAAXVQ01; family JAAXVQ01; genus JAAXVQ01. Next base: position 167,960 of record CAZSAP010000002.1, on the reverse strand, counting down.
TCCTCTGGATCGGATGCATTTGAATGCGCGCCTGTATCTGGGACGCGCGTGGGAAATGTTGCCCGAGGGTGGGCGCTTGATTTTCCTCCAACACATGCCCCCGGAGAGCGGAGGCTCGGATGTGTATACCAGTCTTGAGTCCGTGCCGGTCGTCGAGGCCCTGGCGCAGCGCAATCCCAATGCACAGGTCACACGGATCTACCGTACGCTCAACGGACGTTCGGTCTTGGCCGGGGTGGCCGTTGAGAAAACGCCTGCCTCGGTTCCGGTCAACTCAACCCCGCTTACGCGCGGGGGGGCGATGATTTTTTCCAGCCTGGGGCTGGCGGCCTCGCTCTTAGGCACCGTTGGGTTGAGTTTGAATTTGGGGCATGATCTCGGCCTGGGCTCGATGGTGAACGGACTCTCCATGCTGGGCGCCGTGGGCGGCCTGGGCATGGTGTTGAATTACACTCCACGCTTGTTGTACGCCCTGAACTTGTTGCGTCCGCGCACACCGGCGTTGACGGTTGAAACCTTGACCGCGCATGTGACCCCGCTTTTGGAAGATTTGGAACGCCGGGGAGATTTGCCCATGGGGTACCGTCGGCCATCCCTCCAAGTTTTGCCGGAACAGTCCTGGGTCTCCATGATCGCACGCGGGCTGCAAATCGGTTACGGCCAAAACGGCGTGGTATCGCTGCATCGGCATTTTGATGCCTTGCCCGCAGAAGCACAGCGGGCCATCCTTCGGCACGAAGTGTTTGAAGCCTTTGGTGAAGGGCACTGGCGCGCCACCTGGGAAGAGTACAAGACCTTGCTCGGAGGGAAGACGCAAAAAATGCCCGCCGGGTTTTCTAAATTGGCCGAGCGTGTGCGTGCAGTGCCCACGGAAGAGTGGCTCGGGGAAGAATTGGTCCGGTCCTTACAGCAGTTGCACCCTACGGCCGGAGATGTTCGGACTTGGCCGCGCCTGGATTTTGACGATCCCAACCGCATTGCCTCGGCGGCGTTTTACGCGATTCAAAAGGGTCTGCCGGAAAATCAGCTTGTGGTGGCGCGCATGCTCCAGTATGTGCCGGAGGAAAAAGCCCTGCGGGTTTTGATTTTTGTCGATACGCTCAAGCACTTATGGAAGATGATCCCCACGAACTTCACGTATGCCTCGGAGTTCATGCAGACCCAGGCCACGGTGGGAGTCTGGTTGTATCCGGAAACACGTTTGGTGAATTTTGCCGCTGTGGTGTTGAGCCCGGAGCTACGCGGACGCGGTACGGGGTTGGGCAATCGTTTCATGCAGCAAATCGGGCGCTCTCTCAACCGTCTCTGGCCCGGCGCACCGGTGGTGGCGCGTGCGATTCATCCGGTCTCGGCGTTTGGCATTGAGCAGTGGTTTGCGGGAAAAGTGGACTGGCAGCATCCCAACGAATCCGCCGCAGCCAAGGAACGGGCGTTTCGCGCTCTGGGCATCATTGCGCCCGAGACGTACGTCGGCGCCAACCTGATCAATTTGGTCCAGGCGTTGAAAATAGCCAAGGAAAAGGCCGGAGCCTCAAGGCAATCGGACATCGATTTTTTACTAACCCGCATTCGGAATCTGGCGCAAGAATTTTTGGCGCGCCCCGAGACCTTGCAGGCCTGGTTGGCACGTACGCGTGGCGAGCTGAACAGCTACTCGGATGAAAAAGAGTGGTTGAAGATCACCGATGAGCGAAGCATGGTCAAACGCATCTTTGAAGTTACGGTCAATCAGCTTTATCTACAGGGCCGCTTGGGCGTAGAGCCGCAAGTCCGAGAAGCGGTTCAACCCGTGGTCAATGACGAGAATTCACCGGGGCTTGAACCGGAGATGCTCCGAGCCGGGGATTGGCAGAACGCAGGTACCGTGATGGATGCTTGGCAGGGCCTGAAGACCTTGGTCGGGACTTTGCCCGACGGAGTTCCCGGATTGCGCCTGGATGCTTTGGAGCGTGCCACCGGCTATGCGGTGCGCCAAGCCACACAAGCTCCAACCGAGCAGAACCTTACGTCTTTGCGGGCGGCTTGGGAATTGGGGCACTTGACCCCAGAGTCTGTGGTGCGAAGCTGGCCCGAAAAAGTGCAGCAGGCGGTCCGGGCTTGGGAGTCTGCGGTGCAAGGGGTGGTGCCCGAATTAAGCGGGTACGTGTGGGACGCGACGCAAGCCGGGCCAACGTTTTCCAACCGCGGCGGCAATTTGCGGGTGTCGCCTCTGCGTACGTTGGGAGTAACCCTGGGGGCCCTCGGCGTGGGTGCGTGGCTCTCGTTCTTTTTGTCTCCGGCGGCAGCCCTCACCACTGTTTCGATCTGGGGTGCGGTCTCGGGAATGGCGCTGGTGGGCGTGATGTTGCCGCGTATGCTGTATCTGTTGCAATTGATTCGTCCGCGAGCACCGGCTTTGGAACCGAGCACAGCGCAGAGTCAAGTGGAACGCGTGTTTGCCAGTTTGGAACAACGCGGACTGGTTCCCAACGGGTATGTACGCCCACGGATTCACGTTTTGCCCAAACAGTCTTGGATCTCAAGTTTGCTGCGAGGGGTCGTGATTGGAAACGGGAACAAAGGTGTGGTTTCACTCCACCGGAATTTCCTCTCGCTCACTCCGCAGGTTCAGAGTGTGGTCTTGCGGCATGAAATTTTCGAAGCCTTGGGATACGGACATGTGCGTGCGACCTGGGAAGAACTGCGTCTACTGGTGGCACCGGCCTTGGGTGTACGGACGCGTGAAGAACAAGTAGCGACGCGCTTGCGCGCCTTGCCGCTCTCCCAATGGATCGGAGAAGGTCTGGATCAAGCCCTGCGTTTGAAAAATGTTGAGAACGGATTGGATGCAGATCCGATTCCCGTGATTAGTATCACACAGGGGTACGGGGTTCCTTCGCAAATGTATCGCTTGATGGAACGTGGTTTGGAACCCGGTCGGTTGGTGGCCGTGCGCATGGTTCAGCGCGATTCTGCCTCTTCGCGTATTCGCTTCAGCATCGTCGTGGATACGGCGGACCGGATTGGATTGCATTTTTCCACGGTAAGCGGGACGCTTTACGGCAAGGCCATGCAGTCGGCCCCGGTGGTTCTGGATTTGGAACTTACACCAGGAAGCGGGAAAAATGGTGAGGTGCATATTTCAGGCTTGGGCGTCGGCTCGGCCTGGCGCGGGCAAGGGCGCGGGTTGGGCGCGGCATTGATCCGACAGGCGCGGGAGTCGTTACAGACACTCATGCCCAATGCGGTCGTGGATGCCGATGCCGTGCATCCGGTCTCGGCCAGCGTGATCGCCGAACAGTTTAACGCCGATCTTGCGTGGTGGACCATGCCCGCCAGCTGGGGGCGCGATTGGGTCCAGGCCTTCCGAGTATTGGGCATTCCGCTGACAGGTGTGCCGACAAATCCTACGATGCTGGAATTGCGCGATGCGCTGCAACGATTCAAATATGCCCAAGGCGTCGACGGCCTGCGCGATATCGACGTGTTGCTCCAACGCATTCGGCAGTTGGCCGAGGAAATGCATGCGCAACCGGCTTTGCTGGATGCCTGGCTTGCCGCGCACCGTGCCGACTTGCGCAGCGAGGCGGATTTGACCGCCTGGAGAGCCGCGGCTCAGGATGTGCGTTTGTTCACCCAAAAATTATTTGAAGCCACTCTGCTCAATCCGCGTATGGAAGGAAGTGTTTCCACACCCTTGGTGCGTGAACGCCTCCAGGTGCCACGCTTGCCGGGACTGCAGTCGGCCCAGGAATTAAGCCAAGGGATTCAGGGACGTGCGTTTTCCGCGCGCTTGACACCCGAGGAAATGGCGGCCCCCGAAGAGATCGAGGGGTTGCTGAATTCACCGTTCTCACCCGACGTTACGCGCGCCATTCTAAGCATGGAATACCATGCGGCCGAACTGGGCCCCAAGTTGTCAGTTTGGGTGCCGCGCCTTATCGACTACATGCAACGCGGGACCGTGCACCAGGACCGCGTCGCCCGTCAGACGTTGGATGTGATCAAGGTGTATCTGTCAGGTGAGCTGCGTACTCAGGTGGAAACCGAAATCGCGCAGCGGGATACACTTAACCGGTTATGGTTGGTCACGCGCGCAGGGCGTTTGGCGAACCTCCACCAGTTTTTGTATGCGCACCCGGGACTACGGGAGCTTTTGCAACGCCCCGGGGGTGTGGTGATTAATGACATTGGTTTGGGCGGACCTGAACCCGTGACCACGGCGGAGCTGGCCCAGTGGGTGACGCTTATGAATCCCGAAAACCAAGTGGTGGGCGCGGACATACTTATTCCTGCGTTCCGCAGTACCGACCGCCAGAGTCAGGTCTTTGCGTATCACAATGCCCAAGGCGAGATCATTGATGTGTACAGCAAGAACGGGAACCCCTTGCCGAGTGCGGCGGCCAAGTATTATCGTGAACAGTTCGCGGCTGCGCTCATTAATTTTAAGGAAGGGCGTCCAACCGGTCCGCAGGTGGAGGTGGAGGCCGAACCCATTGGACGCTTCGCGCAAGCCAACGGGTTCAGCATCCGTTTGGCCTCGTACGGCGAGGGCATCAAGGCTTCGCTGAAAGTGTGCTTCAACGTGCTGTACATGAATCCCGGACGCGAGACCAGCATCTTAACGCGCATGGCGGAGGATTTGGAACCCGGCGGATATCTCATCAATGGCTTGGCCTCGCCCGCAGGACGCGACGAAGCCGCGTTGACCTTTGCGTTGTACCGTAAAGGCCAAGACGGCGTGTTGCGGCCGCAAGGCATGTACTTTATGGACAACGGGTTGCAGTATTATTTCCCGCTGAAGCCGGAGTATCAAACCATCGTAAATGCTGAAAATTTCGCCCGCGAAGAAGTCCAGTATCAAAACAATCGCGTCATCTTGGATCCACTCATCTTGAGCCGCTACGGAATGACGCTCGACGATGTGGTGATCACACCTCTGGCCCAAGTTTCCAAGAATACAGTGCGTAAGGAACGCAGCAAGCTGAGCAAGGCCCGCAACGGAGCCAACCGGATGGACCGCGAATTAAGGGTTGCACCCCTGCGCATCCTGGGAATGGCGCTTGCAGCACTGGGGGTCGGGGGTGTCCTTTCTCTGACCTTGGCCCCTGTGGCGGCATTGACCACACTCTCCCTCTGGGGTGCGTTCTCGGGATTGGCGTTGGTGGGCACCTACGCGCCGCGGTTGTGGTATCTCCTCCAGATCATCCAGCCCCGTGCACCTGCCTTGACGTCGGCAACGGTGAACCAGCAGTTGGCGGAACTGATTGCGGACCTTGAACGCCGCGGGGGGTTGCCTGAGAACTACCGCCGCCCGCAGTTGGACGTACTTCCTACCCAAAGCTTCGTATCGTCTTTGTGGCAAGGGCTTTTGCTGGGGGACGGACGCGACGGTTTGGTCCGGGTGCATGCGAACTTTCTCTCCCTCTCGCCTGCGGTTCAGCGGGCCATTCTCCTGCATGAAATGTACGAAGCCCATACCCGGGGACACGCCCGTGCGACCTTACGCGAATTGCGCTCGTTGTTTACCTCGGCCGCCCAGGCACTCTGGCGTTCCATACATCCGCAAGCCATATCTGCCTGGTGGTCCCTCCCCTTTGCCATTTTCGCCTTTGAATGGACCACGTTGCAGAGTCAGAGCTCCGATGCCCTCAGCTCATTGCCGACGATCTCGGATAACAACCAAACGCCTGTCCGGGATACGGAACTGGCGGCCGGTGCCCAGGGGCTGGTGGCGGAGATCGCTGCCCAGCGCGCCAACACGGTGGACATAGACGCTTTGGGAGATTTGCTTTTATCCCAGGATCCCCAGGACAATGTCCGCGGCATGGTGAGCTTGGAAGCGCATTGGACCGAGTTGGATGAGTACACACAAAAACAGGGTTTGAGCTTTTTAATCTCGGAAAATGACAACGCGGATCCGTATCTGGCGCGCGCCGCCTGGCAAGCCTTGAAAGGGATCAAACCGTATCTGCAGGACCGAGAATTGTATCGGGCCGAGGAAACACTCCGTCGTTACCAAGCCAACAACCAACTGGTGCTTATGACTCACCCGGGTCGCTTAAACAGCGCTTACCGGTTTTTGCTGCAGCATCCGATCGTGGGTGCATTGTTGCGTCGTCCGGGCGGGGCCGTGGTCAATGACATAGGCTTGGGTGGACCGGATCCGGTCACCACGGCCGAGCTTACGCGCATGATTACCGAGGCCAATCCGGAGAACCGCGTGGTCGGTGCGGATATTTTGGTCCCGGCGTTCCGCGTGAGCGAGCCGGCCACGGGCACCTTTACGTATCTTAATGCGCAAGGTGAGATCATTGGCGTTTACAAGCAGGACGGTCAGCCGCTCGGTCTTTCGGGGTACGAGTCGTTGGTGCTCAACGCCTACCGAGCGTTCAAGGCGGGTCAAACCGCCGAAGGGTTTGAGGTCCTGGCCAACCCCCTTCAGACCTACGCGCAACAGCATGGGTTTACGGTGCAAGAGTCTTCCTATGGGCGCGGCATCAAGGCGGACATCAAGATCGTCTTCAATGTCTTGTACATGAACGCGGGCAAGGAAACGGAGATTATTACCCGCATGGGCGAGGATCTGCCCGTCGGTGGAATTGTGGTCAGTGGCTTGGCCTTTGTGATGCAAGGCAAGCCGTACACATCGTTTGTCATTTATCAAAAGCAGGGCGACGGCAGCATGCGCGCACTCAGTGTGAATAAGATTTACGATACCACGGTGAGTGTGTTTCCCCTCAAGCCCGGACATCAGAGCATTGCTGAGGCTGAGCGCGCCAACCAAGTGCTGCGCATCAATTACGATGGACGTCCGAATTACAACCTGGAGTTGTTGGAACCATTTGGTTTGTTTCCCGATGATATTGAGGTGGCGCAACTGAGTCCCGTCGCCGCACCGGCGTCCGACTCGCTCGTGCGTTTGCGGGTGAGCGCCGATCGAACTCCGGTTGGGAATTTGCGGGTTTCGCCGCTCCGATCATTCGGTTCGTTGCTGATGGGATTGGGGGCCGGGGCGGTGTTTTCCCTCTGGGCTTCGCCCGATGCCGTTTTGACTTTTTCTGCGAGCTGGGGATTGGGTTGGCTGGCCCTGGCGCTCCCGCGTTGGTTGTACGTAAGAGCCTTGTCGCGTCCGAGTGCGCCGACGCTGGTGCCGGCCACGGCGCAAACGCAAGTCGCTTCGGTCTTCGAACACTTGGAACGCGAAGGCGGGCTGCCCTCCGGGTACGTGCGTCCCCGCGTGGATGTGTTGCCCCAGCGCTACACGCGTTTGGGTTGGGTGCGCGGACTCTTGGTGGGGCAAGGGGTCAACGGGGTGGTGCGCCTGCACAGAAGTTTTCTCTCACTCTCACCGTCCGCGCAACGCGCCGTATTGCGGCATGAGATTTTTGAGGCGTTTGGCCAAGGGCATCTTAGGGCTACGTGGGCCGAAGCCGTCTCGTATTTGCGTGCGGCGTGGCGCGGCCTGGGCCACACCTGGGATGCGATCTTGCGTGCCTTGGTCTCGATCCCGTTTCGCTTTATAGAACGGGAGGGGCTGATTCCGGTCGTTTTGTTAAGTGTGTATGCGTGGCTGACCGGACAAACCTATCAAGCCGAAGAAGACGTCTATCAGGACATACCCGCCGTCCAAGCCGATCGTCAGGTGAATTACCAAGAGGCGGAGTTGCAACCCGGCCTGCGGGGCGAAGTGGCCCAGATTCCGGTCCGCGAACTGCGCGCCGTCCCACTGGAAGGCATTCCCTTTAAGTTGTATTCCAAGTCAGTCGCCGACAATGTACAGGCCATGGTCAGCATTGAATTGCGCGCCGCCGAGATGAGCCCGGAGCAATTGGCGCAATCGGCCAGGGATTTGATGCGCTTGAATACCTACAAGAGCACGCGCATTGGACGTACGGCCTGGCAAACCCTCAATGCCATCAAGGATCGCCTGACTCCGGAACTCAAGGCCCAGGCTGAGGCCAATCTGGCGGCCAATCAGAAAAATTCTCGTTTGATTTTAACCACATCCCCGCAGCGCTTGACAGCGGTGCATGCATTCATGCTCATGCACTCAGGGATTCGTGACCTCCTCAAGCGTAAGGGCGGTGTGGTTATCAATGACATTGGTTTGGGTGGTCCCATGCCCTATACCACGGCCGAACTTACGACCATGATGAAACAGGTTAATCCGGAGAATACGGTTGTGGGTGCCGATATTTTGTTGCCTGCGTTCCGGACGTGGGATGGCAAGACCGGTTTGTTTGCGTATCACAACGCTCAGGGTGAAATCATCGGGATCTATGGGAAAGATGGACGTCCGTTGTCCGCAGAAGATGAAGCGCCCTATCGAGCGCGTTTTGAGCAACAGTGGCAGAAACACCAATCGGGGCAAGCCCTTGAAGCAGACATGGAGGTTACGGCCGATCCCATTCAAACCTTTGCGCGTGAAAAAGGGTTTGAGGTGAAGCTGGCCTCGTACGGCAATGGCATCCGCGCCGGCATCAAGTTGTGTTTCAACGTGCTCTACATGAATCCCGGCCGTGAAACGGAGATTATCACCCGCATGGGCGAGGATTTGGAGCCCGGCGGGTATTTGCTCAACGGCATTGCCGCCACGGCCGAGCAAGCGCCGTTCACGGTTTTTTCATTGTATCAAAAACAACTCGATGGAACGTTGCTGCCCTTAAGTGTACACATGATCATGGAAGGGTTGACCTACGAATTCCCCATGAAACCCGGGTATCAAAGCATTGAACGGGTTGAGAGTTTGGCCATGGAAGAATACCATATGTATTCCGGGCAATTGTTGTTGGAAGAGCGTCAGTTGTCCAAGTACGGGCTCTCGCTCCAGGATGTTAAAGTCAGCCGGGCGATACGCAACAATCGCGGCTTTTTTACCGGCGGTTGGGTGACGACCACATTGGGAAAGGAACAGGCCCTGCGGGTTTCCCCGTGGCGCGCCCTCGGGGCCACAGGGGTCGCCGTCGGCCTAGGGGCGGTTCTGGGCATGGTGGTCTCACCGTCTGCGGCCGTAACTACGGTCTCACTCTGGGGCGCATTTTCCGGATTGGGATTGATTTTGAATTTTGTGCCGCGGCTGTATTACGCGTTGCGCTTGTTGCGCCCGCGTGCGCCCGCTTTGCAGAATCACACCGTGAATCAGCAATTGCTGGGCTTGCTTGAGGATATTGAGCGCCGCGGCGGCTTGCCGGAAAACTATGAGCGTCCCGAATTGCAGGTGTTGCCGAAGGCTTCCGTCGGGACTCTCTTGGGACGAGGCCTATTAATCGGGCAAGGACGCTTGGGTGTGGTTTCACTGCATGCCAACTTCCTTTCACTCCCCTTGGCCGTACAGCGGGCCGTCTTGGTGCATGAAATATACGAAGCGCTGGGCAAGGGGCATGTCCGCGCTTCCTGGCAGGAACTTCTTTCCTATATAAATCCTTCACGCTCGGTCCGCAACCCGGTTCAGGCCCCAGCCTCTCCGGAACGTTTGCAAAACAATCCCTGGATGAATGTGTTCTATCAACGGACGGGACCCGAGTTTGCAGCCAAGGAACGCGGCAGTGTGGAACAGTTCTTACGTCCGGATCATCCGCTTAAGGTGGAGGTCTTCCGAGCAATCGATGCGCTTACCGAGGCCGAGATTTTGCGCCGTGCGGAACGCTATTTAGCCCAAGACGGTTCTGTTTCCAACGAGTTGGTCATGGGCAAGGACGCCAAACGCACCTTGGACGGAACCCCGCTCTCGCTCCGCACGCTCTTTATCAGCCCCACCACGGGACGTACGGACTTGCGCCAAGTGCTGTTCACCAACTTGGGTATGGGCTTTGTGGGCATGCTCAACATCCTTTTGAAAACGCCGCGTGCGGCCCGTACGCGTGAACTGATCGCCGCCCACTACGTCCTGTTGCGCGCGTTGGAAATACTCTCGCGCAACACCCAGGTGCCCTTGGTGCAAGCCGCCGATGTGGATGAAATGGCCGCGTACTTAACCACCCCCGTGGTGCAACAGTACGTCCTTGAGCCCGTACTGCGGAATTGGTTGGGGCTTAGCGAGCTGATGCTTCCGGCCGACACCCCGGCCAAGCGCGAAGGGCTGAAAAACGTACTTGCGTTGGTTGAACGCCTCAAGACTTCGGGCCCACTTTGGCAACAGGAATTGGCCAAACCCGAGAATCAAGCGTTGCTCCAACGTGTCCAGGCTGGGGAACAACTCGTGGTGCGCCGCGAGGCATTGCTGGACAATCCGTGGTTGCGGGTGTTTTACATTCGCGGGAACAAGGATGCGTCGTGGGATCGTAAGAACATTGAGCGACTTTTGGCCTTGGACCATCCGCTGAAAGCGGAATTGTTCGCCGAAGTCGACCGATGGAGCGAAGCCGAAGTTTTAGAGCGGGTCACGCAATGGTTGAATGCCGAATCGGGTATGGACCAGTATGGCTTTAAGCAGCATGCGTTCAGTCCGCGGCTGCAGCGTGTGCTCGGTGTGCGCGAGCTCTTTTTGCATCCGACCTCCGGAGAACTGGATTTGCGTCAGGTGCTCTTTACCGGCATGAGCTACGGCTACGAAGACAACCTGAGCATTGCCATGGGTACTCCGTTGGAAGCCACGGCCCGGAACGTGCTTCTTTCCCATTACGCGCTTTTACGGGCCGTGGACATTTTGTCGCGGGATACGCGGACGCCGTTGGTGCAAACCTCGGACATTGCGGAACTCACCGCATATTTGCAGGAACCCAGAATCATGCAACACGGACTGGGTTCATTGGGAGTGGATTTGGCCAATGTGGCCGCGTTGTTTACGCCGGCCGACACTCCAAGCAAAAGGGAGAGTCTGCGCAATCTTTTGACCGTGTTTGACCAATTGGCCCAACGCAGCGAAGTCTGGCGTGCGGCCTTGTCCCAAGGCGAGTTGCATACCACGATTCAAGCCTTACGGGCGCAAAAGCACAGACTCTGGGGAAAACCCAACCGCAATGGAGCCTTGCGCTGGTCCGGGGTAAGCGCCCTGGGCACGGCCATTGTCGGGGTGGGCGTAGGCCTCGGCTTGGCCCAGGGTCTTTCCCCGGAAGCGGCACTGACTGGGGTGAGTGTTTGGAGTGCAGTGGGGGGGCTTGCGTGGATCTTGAATTATGTGCCCCGGGCGTATTATGCCTTCCGGTTGCTCACTGGGAAAGCTCCGTTGCTGAGCGCCGAAACCGCGGATGGTTTGGTGCGGGGGATTATAACCGAGGTTGAGCGTGAAGGCGGGCTTCCGGCAGGGTATGTCCGTCCGGTTGTGGAGGTTCTGCCTGCGCAAGGGTGGGTGTCGCAACTTTGGAAGGGATTGGTTTTAGGTCAAGGCACGCGTCGTGCGGATGGCACCCCGGTGGTTCGGCTGCATGCCCGTTTTCTTTCCCTGCCGTTTGCGGTTCGGGTCGCGGTTTTGCGGCACGAGCTGTTCGAATCCCAGGGCCAGGGGCATCTCCGCGCCAGTTGGGAGGAGTTCCGTACGTATTTCTTGGCCAAGCGCCTGCACGAAGGGTTGCCGCAGGTGCAGCGCAGCGAACTGCAAAACATTGATACCTTCCGGGAAAACAACGACAAAGCCTTGGCCGAGGTAACCTACCAAGGGGAACGGTATATTTTGTCCGAACGGGTGGCCGATGTCGGTGCCATGCGGTTTGATCCGTTGACGCCGGAGCGTATCGTGGAATTGGTGAACTACTACGCGGTTTTGGACAGCGTTCGTTATGCGGGTGAGCGCGTAGCGCCCCAGGCTGTGGCCGTGGTGCGTGAGGGAGGACAGATTGTGGGCTACCTCATGGAAAAAATTCCCGGCGCCACGCTCGCCGAGTTGGTTGACGACGGCGTCCTGACGCGGGAGCAGATACAGGACGCCCTGCGCCAGGTGCAGGAGCAATTGACCTTGTTGCACGGGCTCGGATACGGACACGGAGACTTGCATGCGCAAAATATTTTAGTCGAGCTTTCCCACGGGAGACTCCGGGCTAGGCTCTTCGATTATCAACCCGGCTGGGGAGCCTCCGTTGAAAAATACGATCTGGAACGCTGGGCGGAGATGAATTCGGAAATTTGGGTCGGATTTCAGAACCGGAAGGACGCCAACAGCCAGGCGCGACTTCTGGCCCAAGCCGATGCCATTGACGATGCCATCGCCGGTCGGGACGTTGAAGCCGCCCAAGGTGAGGCGCGGGCCGCGGCGTTTGAGCGCGAAACCGCCGTCCGTCCAAGCACCCGCACTTCCTTGCCGCATTTGATTCTTAGGTATCAAACCGAACCGGGGGTATTGCCGAAGGATGTGACGCGCATTCGTGAGGCTCAGGATCGTGGCTCGCTGCTTAACGAAGCAGTCTTTGCCATCTTGGGCACCGAGCGCAACCGCCTGGTCCAAATCGGTCCGGATGTTAAACTGAAGCTGTTGGGGCGCGGGGCGTTCAAGAGTGCCTACCGAGCGGAAATTTTGGTGCGATTTGAAAACGGGGAAAGCCGTTGGTTGGCCGTAGCCGTGAAAGTGCCGCGGAGCGTGCTCGGCACACTGATCTCGTTTGAAGGGCGTAATTGGGCCCGTTTGCAAGGGCATCCCAATGTCGTGTCGTTCGTACGCCAATGGCAGGGTGTGCTCGCCGAAGCGTTTGTGGATGCGTTGCCCTCGACCGAAGCGGCGGCTCAGCCCCGCCGCGTAGCGGCCACGTACTTGAGCCTGCTCGCGCATTTGTGGAACCGTCAAGGCGAGCACTGGTTCTTTTACGATCCCAAGGCAGAGAACATCATGTTCCCCAAGAACACGGCCGAAGCGCCCAAAGTGGTGGATTTGGATGGCGTCGCTCCAACCCCCGTGAAGTTTTCGCCCTTTACGGTCTTGACGTATTTGACGGCCTATCATGGGGCTTCCGCGCTGTGGTTGACACGGGTCTTGAACGGTTTGGCCGCCCCCATCATGCTGTTTACCTCCGCGTTTTTTGCGTATTTTGCAAAACCGCAGCGTGCGGTGTTTGATGCCTTCTTGGATGCCTTTGGCGTGGAAAACGGACGACGGTATTTGGAGGGGGCGCAGCGCGGTTGGGTGCATGCCTTGGCATCACGCAGTGCGTTGGCGCGGGCGTTGGACGAGTATTTGAGCACGGGCATTCGCACGTATCAAACCGCAGCCGCGCCTGCAACGACCGCGTCGGCCTCGCAAACGGCGACCCGCCCGACCTTGGAGAGTTTGACGGCCCAGTTGAACACCCTCAGCTTGCGCGAGTGGGTTGGGCCCGAGGCGGAGCGTGCCTTGCAAGCCATGAACCAAGACGCGCGGAGCGTGGATCAGTGGCCGGTCTTGGAAGTAACGCCGTATCAGGACATCACTCAGGTGGTGGAGCATGCCCGGGCCCAAGGTGTCCAGAACAACCAGTTGGTGGCCTTGAAGGTGGTCTATCCCGAGTTTAAGCGCCAGGGTGTGCGGGTGATGCTGCTCATTGACCGCCTGGATCATTTTGATCTTGGCGGCGCGCGGGCGCAAACGCGGGTCGGCGAGCTGTTGGAATTTGGGCAGATGCCGCAGCGGGCGTGGTCGTTGGATGATGCTTCGGTGCTTGAACGCGCTCAGTTTGTGGTCAGCGTGGACCTAAAGCCCAACCTGGGTTCGGCTGGGGAAGTGCACCTGGATGCCTGTTCGCTTTCGCGGGCTTACCAGAAAAAAGGGCTCGGGCGCGAGATGCGCCTGCGCATCCGTGACATTTTAAGCTCGGTCTTGCCCGGCGCGGCTGTGCGCGGTTACGCCATACATCCGGCCTCGGTAACGACCATCTTACAATCGTTCGGCGCCGACATAGATTGGGAACATCCTGACATGGAAGCCTCACTTGAGCCTATGACCCAGGCGCTTGTGGCCTTGGAGATCCTCCCGGCCAAGAGCGCGCCTGCCTCGGTGGATCAATTGGCCACGGCGGTACTGAACGCTCGCCAGCAGGACGGCATGGCCTCGTTTAACGATGCGGTTTATGTCATGTACAAGTTGCAGGAGATGTCCGCTCGCTTTCAGGAAAACCGGGCCTATTACAGTCAATGGGCCCGCACCCACAAGCTTACCGACAACGACCTTCCGCGCGAGCTTGCGGCGAGCCGCGCCGATTTGCATGAGTGGAATGTGTTCATGTATAAGAAACTGTTTGGCGGCATGCTCCTCGCCGGACGTGTGCCGGTGGTTGGAGAGGATTCCGAGGCCGGGTTGTTAGGGCCGGTGGTGGAATGGTTGCATCCGGCGGCTGTGTCCAAGGCCTCGGCACCGGTCTCGCAACGGTTGGAACAAACGGCAAGTCGGTTGCGTGCCCTGCCGCTGGCCTCGTGGTTGCGGGAAGATTTGGTCCAAGCGTTAATGGAAAAGAACCATGAAACCCAAGGCGTGGATGAGTGGCCGGTCCTGGATGTGCGGTTGGATCAAGACTTGACCCAGGTTTTTGCCCAAGCCCGCGCGCGCGGCATCAAGCCCCAACAGGTGATTGCCTTGCGCGTGGTGGAGATGATTCCGCAGCAGGGCGCGGTGCGAACCGCGCTCTTGGTGGATTCCATTGAAGGGTTCATGGCCCGCTGGAAAGGTTTGTTGGGCGAGGCGCTGGATACCGGGGAGCGTGCACATCCGTGGACCATTGCCTCGACCTCGGCGCTGGAACGCGCCCAGGTGACGGTCTTGATGAGCATCGCCCCGGAAAAAAATCAGGCCGGCGAAGTGTATTTGGATGTGTTTGCCTTGGACGGCGACTTGCAGCAACGCGGTCTGGGCCAAGCCTTGACCGAAGGGATTCAATCGGTGTTGACTCAGATCGTACCCGGAGCTCGACTGACGGCGCTCACGGTGCATCCGGCCGCCACTCGGATTTTGTCCCGTACGTTCGGAGGCGACATTGCGTGGAATGACCGCGAAGCCAAAGAAACCAATCTGCTTTTGGGTCCGGCCTTGACGGGGTTGGATCTGGCTGCGCCCAATGCCTTCCGCCGAACCGTTCCGGATATTCACCATGCCTTTGAACAAGCCAAGGAGGAGGCGGGTGCACAGGCCCAAAAAGACATTGAGTTCTTGTTCGCCAAGCTTTCCGCGTTGGCCCGCAGGTTGTCCGCCGATCCGGCCCAGTACGTACTTTGGGCTTTGCAACACGGGGTGCAACGGATTTACCTTCCGGAAGCCCTGCGGCGCGCGGGGGTGGATGAGCGGGAATGGATCACTTTTTTATTCCGTGTGTTGGTGCATGAAGTGTATGTGCAAGGACGGGTGCCTTTCTCAGCCACGGAATCAAAAATGCTTACGCAAGCATCCAATCAACAAGCGCTGGCCATCGCGGCACAAAACACAGCGCGCACGGCCCGTCTCCGCAGCCTGGAAGCCTCACTCAAGGCTTTGCCGCTGACCGAGTGGTTGGGCGCGGATCTGATGCAAGCCTTAAACCAAGTGCATCCCGCCAGCGCCGTGACGGCCTTGCCCGTGCTCGAAGTTACGGCCAAACAGGATCTAACTCCGGTATTGGAAAAAGCTCGTCAGTCAGGTTTGGGCAAAGATCAGTTGGTGGCGTTGCGCGTGGTACAGAGTTCACGTCGTTTGCCAACGCTTCAAGCGATTCTTTTGGTGGATACCCTGGAGCATTTCGCAGCCTTGGGTGAGCGCGCCCAGCGTGCCCGACCCAAGAAATTGTTGGAAGACGACATGGGTCAGGCCTGGTGGCTGGACGGACTGCCGCTGCTTAATCAAGCCGAGGTTGTGCTGCAGCTGAACCTGGATCTAACCAAGGATCTCACCGGCGATGTGTATTTGGATTCCATCTCGCTTAGTCCTCAGCTGCAGGGACGGGGCCTGGGCCGCGGTATGCTGGATAAGCTGCGTACGATTTTGACCGAGGCGATGCCCGGTGCCCGTTTTGAAACCTTTGCCGTGCATCCGGTGATTGCCTCAACCGTGGTACGCGATTATTCAGCGGAATTGGATTGGGACGATCGCCGTCCTGCTCAGGAAGAGCGTGCGCAGTTGGAAAAAGTGTGGGCCCGCTTGGGACTGGATATTCCGGAGCAGGTCACGACGTTGGCGGGCGTAAGGCAAAAGGTGCTCGCCGCCAAGCAGCAAGCCGGGCGGACCGAGCTGCGGGATGCGGAATATCTTTTGTTGCGGTTTGAGGAAATGGTGGCACAGATGCAGGGACGTCCCGAGGTTTTGCGCGCCTGGGCGCTCAAGCACAATCTCGATCTAAGCGGTTTGTCACCTGAACAGCGCCAAGCCCAGGGAGATGCCAAGTCTCTGGCCCGGGCCCTGTACGACCTGGCCATTCTCACCCTGCACCTGCGTGGGCGGGTTCCGGAAAAAAGCGGTTCGGATGCCGCGCGTCCGGTCACTCCCGTGCGTCCTATGAGCGATGCTCCGGTCGTATCCGAACGCATGTCCGTACAGGAAAATCAAGGCCGCTTGGAGTTGCGCACAACGGATCCCACCTGGTTGCAGGCCTGGGAGTTTTTCCAAACCGAGGCTGCGGCTCCGGTAATCCAGGTATTGGGCGAGCACCTGAAACAAGGCGGCACCCTGGATTTTTCCCGCACCCCTGGGAACACCTTGTTACTGCGCCAAGGCCAGACCTGGACCTTGGACGGACGTTTGCTTACGGGACAGAACGTACCCGGACAACCGCGCCTGGGACCGGCGCCTTTGGTTGTGTGGGAAGCCCTTTTGGGGCAGCCGACCTGGACTTTCGGCGGCCGTGCCTGGAGCATGAGTGCGGTTTTTGACAACCTCGCTGAGCGCTACGGCGTGGACACGCTGGCGCGCTCAGAGGCTTGGGTTCGGCTTGCGGCGATGCCTACGGCGTTTGAGCGTTGGCAAGCGCGTGTGGGTATAAGCGGAGTATGGGATGCCTTGACCGGACGCGGCGGGAGCGTGCATGCGTCGGAATTGGCCGAGTGGTTGCGCGTGAACTTGCTCCGCCCCCTTTCCCCTGTGGCGGTTTCGCACCTGGCGGAGACGACCGTGCCCAAAGGAGTGGTGGATGCGGTCCGGGCTCAAGTGCAAACACACGTGCGTGCGTTTTGGTCCGCCCGGCAGGCCGTGGTTTTATGGAGCGCGATGTCGCCCGCCCAACGTGCCCAAGGCTTGACGGTCTATGCCGATCAAGCGGAACTGTTGGCGGCCATCAAGACCGCGGTGCAAACCTTGGCCGAACAAGGCGAGGCCCAAGCTCAGGCCTTGCTTCCGAAGCTGAATACAAGCCTGCTTTCAGAGAAAACGGGTGCGGTGGCCCCGACCGAGACCGGGTTGGTGTTGGTGACCCAAGTCCAAATGCAGACGCCGGTCACAGAGAGCCTGGTCTGGGCCAAATTGGTGAAACAGGGACGTGTGTACGTGTTTGGCCGACCGTCCAATGAAGCGACAGATGTTTTTAGGGCGCAACACACCTTGAATTGGACCGCGTGGCAGTCGGCGATGTCCCGCCTAGGCTCAACAGCTGTGGGTCAAGAGAGTGAATGGCTCCAGGCCGGCTTGGCGGAGGTTGCCATCGCGGAAGATCAATTGAGCCTGGCTGTAGAAAACGCCGTGGCGAATCAACCGCTCATTCAGAAAAGCCTGCGTTCCTCGGTTTTGGGAGCGCGCTCGAGCGCCGAGCAACAGGCCTTGCTGCGGGATACGGCCGCGCAGATGTTTGACGAGACGGCCTACGATGGGACGCAGCAGGTGATGGTGACGGCCGTGGGCAGCGAGTTGCCTGTGGCGCGTCGGCAAGCCGTGGAGGTATCACCTTGGCAAACCACGGCCAAAACTCAATCCTCCACCCGCTTGGTGGAGTGGGCCGGTGGCGGAACCCGCTTGACGCTGGAACCGGCCAGCCGCTTAACAGCCAAGGCGCCGAGCTTGCGCCATCGTCTCTTCTTGGCCACGGTGGCGAGCATTTTTATGACGCGCAAAGTGACGCTGTTGCAGACGGCGTTTGGACGCAGTTCGGAAGTTCGCGGCAATCGACTCTGGGCCATTGTACGGCATTCGCAATTTGCGCAGGTGCTGCGCAATGTCTGGGGTATCATCAACGGACGCTTCACGGTTCGGGGTGAGGTCGATGCTCAAACCGCAGAAGCGACGGCGAACAGCTTAAAGCGCAATGTGATTTTCAATCTTCTTTTTGGGCGTTCGCCGTGGGTGCAAGCGTTGCGGGGCGAGACCGCGGCACTGCAACAAGCCTCCGAGCGTTTGGGCACCATAGGGCTGGAGTTGGCACCCGATGCCTACTTGAAGTACCAATTGGACCGGCAGTTGTTGGAGTCGGGAGTGGGTGAGCGTGAACGAGCCCTCGTGTTGCGCAACCTGTGGGAAAACTCGTCCTGGACGCGAAACCTGGTACGCTTGCAGGCGCTTAGCCGCGAAGCGGATCGCCTCTCGTCGGTACGGCAGAACCTGCGCCTTGCGCGGTTGGAGCGGCGGCTCCTCGCGGCCTTGCTCTCGGAATTGCAGCAACCCGGAGCCGATGCCGTGTATCAGGTAGCGGTGGTCAAGGCCTTGGCGGTATTTACGCCGGAGCAACAGGTGCGTGTCCGCATGGCCGTGCCCGAGGGACGGACCGTGGTTTACTCTGCGTTTTGGATTCCAGACATGGTCTTGCGCCAACCGCAGTTACGCAACCAGTTGGTAACGCTCTTCCCGGTCTACGACGATGCGGGCGTGGAAGTCAAACCGGCGGATCCCAGCGTCATTCGCAGCCTGGCGGGTTCGGCGTAAGCCAGAGAGTTTCTATGGGGTATGTACCCCATGATTGACTCTCTTCGGGTGCGGTGATAAGATGAAGCTCCCTGGCATCTCGGGTACGGCGCAGGGGCCTGCGGTACGTGGGGACGTTGCTACGGCAATGACGCTTGCGGGCAGCAGGTGGAGCAATCTGCTTTTTATTGGAGGCGCCGCGTGCGCATTCTTCGAGCTTGGCTCGTAGTGAGCATTGGTTTATTTTCGGCCGTGAGTGCGTTTGCGGTTTCAGGCAAAGGCACCACGGCCGCCACTTTTTTAAAAATCGGTGTGGGTCCGCGCGCCGTGGCCATGGGCGAGACCTTTGCCGGCATTGCCGATGATCCTTCCGCCGTGTACTGGAATCCCTCGGGCATTTCACAAATCGCGACACCCGCGTTTACAGCCATGCATGCGTTCTGGCTCCAAGATGTTTTTTTTGATCACCTGGGTGCCACGTTTCCGTTGCCAATCGGGACCGGCGGTTTATCCCTGGTGTATCTCAACGACGGTGAGTTGCTCCGCTCCGAGGAAGGCGACACACCGGATTCACCGTTTCGCGGAACCTTCTCTGCCTCAAATCTGGGCTTTACCGCGGCCTATGCCTATCCTTACGACGAGAGTCTCTCGCTCGGAACCGCGTTGAAATGTTTCACCGAGACCATCGACGGCACCGGCACCGTGGGTTGGGCGTTGGATCTTTCGGTCCTTTATCGCATGCCCTGGAAAGACTGGAAACTTGGCGGGGTGGTGCAAAACCTGGGACCGTCGACACGCTTGGAAGACAACTACGCCCGCCTGCCGATCAACCTTAAAGTCGGCGTTTCGTATCAGATCATGCCGCGTTTGCTGGCGGCCCTGGATTACAACCAACTTCTGGAACAAGACGGAAAGCTCAGCATGGGGCTGGAATATCTTTTTGAGCGCACCTTGGCGTTGCGACTGGGCTATCGGTATCAGAGTGCGATTGACAATGGCGAGTATTACGAAGGGTACGGCACCAACGCCATGGCGGGTGTCTCGGCGGGCGTGGGCATCAACTATCAAGCCTTTCGCCTGGACTACGCGTTTGTGCCTTATGGTTTTTTAGGCAACACGCACCGGGTCTCACTCTCCTATATCTTGCCCCCGCCGGCCACACCGACACCCACGCCGCGTCCCACGCCCATGCCCACCCCGGCCCCGACACCGGTACCCACGGTCGCCCCGGAAGTGAAGGCCCAGGTGCAGGAAGTCGAGCAAAAGATTGCCGCGGTGACTCGGAAGATCTCGCTCGGGCAATTGGCCAAGATTCAGTTCGCCAGCGGCAAAGCGGATCTTACTCCGGCATCGTTAAAAACACTTAGAGTCGTCGCCCAAGAGTTCCGTCCTTATCCTGAAGTGGTGATCCGCATTGAGGGACACACCGACGCCCAAGGCGTGGCCGATGACAATCTGAAGTTGTCGCAGCGGCGGGTGGATGCCGTCAAGGCGTACCTGGTGGAAAAGGAAGGCTTGCCGGCAGATCATTTGCAGGCCATTGGGTACGGACAGACACGTCCCATTGCCAGCAATGCCACCAAGGTAGGGCGCGGGCAGAATCGCCGTGTGGAATTCAAAGTCGTCAATCAGGAAGAATAACCGTAGGCGGGTTCCTGCTACGGTGTCACTCTTTCCTTGAATATCATTCCCCAACCCAGAACAGACATGCATTGGGATGGAACTTAGGAGGATTTCTATGAAAAAAACGATCAAGCGTATAGGTGTACTTACTTCCGGCGGCGATGCGCCGGGCATGAACGCGGCGATTCGTGCGGTGGTGCGCAGCGCCCTGGATCGACACCTGCGTGTGACCGGCATTGAGCGTGGGTACTTGGGATTGCTGACCAATGACTTTCATGAGATGGATTCCCGCAGCGTGGGCAACATCATTTCGCGCGGAGGCACGATTTTGCGCACGGTCCGTTGCCCGGAGTTTCGCGACGCGGAACAGCGCAAGCGCGCCTACAGCAATATTGAGGCTGCAGGCATCGATGCCTTGGTCGCCATCGGTGGAAACGGAACCTCGGCGGCGGCGTATACGATCCATAAAGAAACGAAATTACCCGTGGCGGTCGTTCCGGCCTCCATTGACAATGATTTGTACGGAACCGATGAGACCGTCGGCTTTGATACAGCCATCAACACCGCGGTAGATGCCATTGACAAGATTCGCGATACGGCCAGTTCGCATGAACGGATTTTTATCGCCGAGGTTATGGGACGGTCCAATGGCTTCATTGCCCAGGAAGTGGGTCTGTGCTGCGGAGCCGAGGCCGTGCTGGTGCCGGAAATTCCCTACGACTTGAAAAAAATCTGCAAATCTTTGGAGACCGGACACAAGCGCGGGAAAATTTCCTCCATTATTGTTATGGCCGAAGGGGCGGGGGATTCGCGCAAGATCGCGGCCCAGATCACCAAGGAAATGGGTTTGGAAGTTCGCGTCTCGGTATTAGGCTACATTCAACGCGGCGGGAGTCCGACCGCACGCAGCCGGTACTTAGCCGCCCATATGGGAAATCAAGCCGTAACGGCTTTGCATGAAGGACATGTGGCCGTGCTCTCGGCCATACAAAAAGGCGGGTTCATGCACTTTCCGCTTTCGGAAGCCATCAAGAAACCCAAGCACATTGATCGCCAGGCGTACAAACTGACCTATCAATTGGCGCTGTAATGTGTGACGGCCCCGTAGTCCTTTATGCCGAGTTGTTTCAGGCATACGGTCGGGGAGGAAAGCGTATATGAGTCAAGCCGCGTTTTGGCCTGAGTTGCCGCAGATTATTTCCGCGTCACGCCGCACGGATCTGGTACGGTGTTTTCCTGAGCATCTCTCGGCTTGGATCCGGGCCGGATTTGTGGGTGTGCCCAATCCCTACAATCAGAAGGTGCGGACGGTTTCGTTGGCGCCTGAGGGTGTGCATACCTGGGTCCTGTGGTCCAAGGATTACCGGCGGTTGTTGGAGAACGAGGCCGGGCTTTTAGATGGATTGCGTCAATACTCGCAATTGTTTTTTCATCTGACCTTGACCGGGTTGGGGGGAAGCCGCTGGGAACCCGGGGTGGCGTCACCGCGGGAGGTGGCGCGACAGTTTTCCGAATTGGTGCAGTACGCCGGAGATCCGGCACGGGTGCAGTGGCGCTTTGATCCGATCTTGGCGTGGAAGGACGGGTCGCGCGTGCAGAGCAATCTGCGCGAGTTGCCCGAGTGGATGCAGGCCGCGCACGCGGCCGGGCTTACGTCCGTAACGGTTTCGCTTTGCCATGGGTATGTGAACATGCGTCGCCGCGTGGCCAAGGCCCAGCTGCATTGGGTGGAGCCCACCACGGCGCGCATTCGCGCCATGGCCGCGTATGTCTTGGAGCAAGGCGCGCGTTTTGGGCTGCGCGTGCAGGCGTGTTGCTGTTCACCGCTGGTGGAGGCGGGGCTGCTGCCAGCGCAATGTGTGGACGCCACGCATTTGGTGCGGTTGCATCCCTTGGGATGGGACGCAGCCCGCGGCAAGGATGCCGGGCAACGCAAGGAATGCGGATGCTCCCCTTCGGTGGACATAGGCGATTACGCTTTGGCGTGCCCGTCTGGGTGCGTGTATTGCTACGCACGTCCAAAATGACCTGCGCATGCTACAATGGGGTCACTGAACCTGATCACCGTTTTACGGAGGAATGATGGGAGCACCTAGAAGGATAAAAACAAATACAGCGCAGAGCAAACCACGCTTGGTGATTTCCATGGGTGATCCGGCAGGAGTTGGGCCGGAGATCATTGCCAAAGCCTTGGCGCATCGTCCTTTGCGCAAACAGGCAGAGGTGTTGGTCACCGGGGACGCCAACATCATGGCCCGAGCGGTTCGGGTGAGCCAAGCGGGGTTGCAGGTAAAAGTATGTGAATCGCCCGACGAGGCCTGGGGTGTTTCAGCCTCGGTCCTGCCGGTTATGAATGCGTATCCTTTGGCCAAGCCGTGTGCGTTTGGGCGCTGGGACGAGCAAACCGGCATGGCTTCTCTGGGTGCCGTGCATTTGAGTGTGGAGCTTTTAGGCAGCGGCCAAGGTGATGCCTTGGTGACGGCACCGATCTGCAAAGAGGCGTGGCATGCGGCTGGCACGCATGTGCCCGGGCACACGGAATTGTTGGCGGCCTTGACCGGGAGCAAGCACGTGGCCATGATGTTTGTGGGCGGACCGTTTCGTTTGGTTCTGGCAACCATCCATGAGCCCCTGGCCAAGGTATCCGCGTTGCTGACCAAACCGCGGATTCTGCAAGCTGCGGGTCTGGCGGTGATTGAATTGCAAGAGCGTTTTGGCATTGCGCATCCGCGCTTGGCAGTGGCTGGGTTCAATCCCCACGCGGGCGAGGGCGGACTTTTCGGCGATGAGGAAAAGCGGGCCATTGTACCGGCCATCAAACAACTTCAGAAAATTCGCGGCTTGCGCGTCGAAGGGCCTTTTCCGCCCGACACTATGTTTGCCGAAGCCCTCAAAGGGCGCTGGGATTTGTTGGTCTGCATGTACCATGACCAGGGTTTGATTCCGTTTAAGATGTTGGCGATGTTCGCCGGGGTGAATGTCACCGCCGGACTTCCCATCATCCGTACCTCGCCGGACCACGGCACGGCGTTTAACCTGGCGGGTACGGGGAAAGCCGATGCCGGGTCCATGCTGGCGGCGTTGCGTACGGCGGCGGAGATGGTGCAGCATTCGGCGAAGAAACATAAATAACGAAACCATTCACAGGGTGTGCGAGATACTTCTTTTTAAAAAGCTGCATCTCTTATGCACACAAAGACACGTCTGCTAGACAGGACGCATACCGTCTCCTCCGGCCGTTAAACATTGGGGCGAGTATGTAAGGGCCGGAGAGCACTTGAACGGACAAATGGCCAAAGAGGCAGTAAGCACGTTATTGAGATGCAGCTTTTTAAAAAGAAGTATCTCGCACACCGCTAGATAGGAAGCGACCGCTTTAGGAGTAAGCATGAGTAAACCGCGTTTGGGGCAACATTTTTTAGCCGATCTATCGTTTTTAAAACCCATCATGGATGCTGCGCACGTGGGTCCTGAGGATGCGATTATTGAAGTTGGGCCGGGGAAGGGTGTATTAACCAAGGCCTTGTGTGAGAAGGCCGGGCATGTGGTGGCGCTGGAATTGGACGAGCGCTTGGCGGGACGTCTGCATGAGCGTTTGCAACTGCGGGCCAATCTCGAGGTGCGCTTGCAGGATGCGCGGCATGTGGACTGGACGGCGTTGTGTACGGAGTTGCGCACAAAAGGGTACAAGCAGGTGAAATTGGTTTCCAACCTGCCGTACTACTTGGCGACCCAAATGGTGATTCATGCCCTGGCGGCGCCCAATGGATGTGACCGCCTGGTGGTGATGGTGCAGGAAGAAGTGGCGCGCCGTATGTGCGCCACGCCCGGGGGCAAGGAATTTTCCTCATATTCCGTGGCGTTGCAGTATTTTGGCCAGCCTTCGTTTGTCGTGCGGGTTCCGCCCAAGGCCTTTAATCCACCTCCGCGTGTCTCGTCCGCGGTGGTGTGCATTGACCGGCTGGCCCAGCCTCCGGTTGAGCTGGTTGATCCGGATCGATTTTTCTTTCTGGTGCACGCGATGTTTACGCACCGGCGCAAGACGATCCGCCGCTGTTTGCAAGGCTCCCACGGGGTGCCCGATCAAGGTGTGTGGGATGCGGCTCTGGCCAAGGCCGGGATTGATTCCATACGCCGACCGGAAACATTGAGCATGCAGGAGATGGCGGCGGTGGTCAATGCCGTAGAAACCTGGACACCGCCGGAGATTAAAAAAGGCCAGCAGGAGTTTGGGTTTTAACTAAACCGCCGGAAGGGATCATGGATGCGAAAGACACTCGCCTCAGAGAGGCTCGCTCAGATCGGAGCTCTGTGTATGAAACAGAGCTCCTCTATGCTTTCTTATCCATGATCCCTTCCGACATTATTAAAACATATATATTTAACCTTATGTAGGAGGACTGAACCGTGGCCGTTAAGTTGTTAACCTATGAAAAATTGGGACAGTGCGAGACCGTAGTGGTGGGGCTTTATTCCGATGCCAAGGAAGCTCCGGCCGGTTTGCCGGCGGCATTGTCCGGACTCATCACACGGGTGCGCGGGGTGGGTGATGTCACAGGGAAGGCCGGAGATGTGTACGTGCTTTATCCTGAAGGAAAGACGCCGCGACGTTTGATTGTTTGCGGCTTAGGCGAGGCCAAGCAGGCCACGCTAAACGGAATGCGCAAGGCTCTGGGCGGCGGTGTGAAACGCGCGCAGGCTTTGAAAGCCAAGGACGTGACCTTGGTGCTAGAGAGTTTTCAGGCCGAGGGTGTGGATCTGGAAAGCATAGCTCAGGAAGCGGCCCTGATCGCGGTTTTGGCGACCTACCAGTATCAGGAATTAAAAAACAGCAAACCCGAAGACAAAGCCGTGGTGCCGAAGATCGTCTTAGCCAGCCGAAAACCGGCGCAGTGCTCAAAGGCAGCAGAGGTAGGCGAGATTTTGGCGCAAGCCGCCAACTTTACCCGAACCTTGGCCAATCGTCCGGGAAACAAATTGTATCCGCAGGTGCTGGCCCAAGAGGCACGGGCCTTGGCGCGGCAGCATTCCTTGCTCTCCACCACGGTGTTGGCCCAACCGCAATTGGCCACCGCCGGATTCGGCGCACTCACGGCCGTGGGGTCCGGAAGCACCCATCCGCCGGTCTTGATTGAAATAAAATACCTGGGTGGAAAACCCAAAGATGCGCCGGTGGCGATTGTGGGCAAGGGCATCACGTTTGATTCGGGCGGCATTTGCCTGAAGCCTGCGGCCAAGATGGAAGACATGAAGTTCGACATGTGCGGCGCCGCCGCCGTGTTGGGCATCATGAAGGCGGTGGCGCAATTGAAACTGCCGATCAATTTGGTGGGCATTATTCCGGCGGCCGAGAACCTGCCCTCGGGCAGCGCGTGCCGACCCGGCGATGTGGTCACCAGTCTTTCCGGACAGACGGTCGAGATTATCAACACCGATGCCGAAGGCCGGTTGGTGCTGGCCGATGCGCTGACCTATACGCTGCGGCACAAGCCCACCCAGATCGTGGACATGGCCACCTTGACCGGGGCGGTGGTGGTGGCTTTGGGACATGCGGCCATTGGCCTGGTAAGCAACCACGATGGGTTGGCCCAGGAAATTTTGGACGCCGGAGAACGCTCAGGGGAGCGGGCATGGCGCATGCCGCTCTGGGATGAGTATCGTGATTTGTTGCGCAGCGATGTGGCCGATATGTCCAACATGGGAAGCAAACCCGGAGCCGGGACCATTGTGGGCGCCGCGTTCTTGGAAAAATTCGTTAATCAAACGCCCTGGGTGCACCTGGATATTGCCGGCACCGCGTACGGGGACGGAGGCTCGGTTTACAGCAAGGGCGCAACGGGGGTTGGGGTGCGATTAATTGTGGAATGGTTGCGAAAAAAGACTGGAAAATAGAGCGTACTCGCACTATACTCCTGCGAATCAAATACATAGAGACATTTGCTCATTTTCGGAGGCTTAAGGCATGGAAACGTTGGAATTGGATGACGCGATACAGCAGGCGCGTGAATTGATGGAAGATTCGGACGCGGTCTTTCTTACCACCGTGGACTCGGATGGCTTTCCGGTAACCCGGGCCATGTTGAACCTGCGCAACACCCTGCTCTATCCGACCTTGGTGCCGATTTTCGAAGACCACCAGGAAGATTTTGTGGTGTATTTCACCACCAACACGTCGTCGGCTAAAATTCAACAGTTGGTGGCGCAGCCCCGCGCGTCGGTGTATTTTTGTCTGCCGCAAGATTGGCGGGGATTGTGCATGCGCGGGAGCGTGGAGCAGATCACTGACCCGGAGATGAAAGCAAAACTCTGGCAAGGCGATTGGGACTTGTATTACCCGAGAGGCGTGGCGGACCCGGATTATTCGGTGCTCAAGTTCACTCCGGCCACGGCCAACTATTATCATCAGCAGCAGGTCTACAAGTGGGAATGGAAGAGCGAGCAAGCCTAGTTTTGCCCCAAACCAACGACGGTGGCTCGTAAGCCGTGAGCGGCCGCAGGTTCAATCAAGGAGCTTCCTTATGGTATTGCCTGATCATTTAATCCGCAAATTCGCCCAGGAAAAGGGCATGATCGAACCCTGTGCCGAACCGACGTCCGGAGGCATTGTCTCCTACGGCATTTCGTCGTATGGATACGATATGCGCGTGGCCGATGAGTTTAAGGTCTATCGCCCGCAGCCCGGCCAAGTCACGGATCCGAAAAAATCGCGCGCCGAGGATTTTGAGGATTTCAAGGGCGAGGTACTCTTGTTGCCCCCGCAGACGTTCTGCCTGGGGCGTTCGATTGAACATTTCCGCATCCCCCGCGATGTGATCACGGTCTGTACCGGCAAGTCCACCTACGCCCGTTGCGGCGTGTTGGTCAACGTCACTCCGCTCGAACCCGAGTGGGAAGGGCATGTGACCATGCAAATTGTCAACACCAGCACGGTGCCGGTAAAAATTTACGCCAACGAGGGCATTGCCCAGGTGCTGTTCCTCCAGAGCGAGGAACTCCCGCAGGTCTCGTATGCGGACAAGGGCGGGAAATACCAGGGCACAAAAGGGATCACACTCGCCAAGACGTAGATAGGCGCGACGGGAGGCCGTTATGTCCGAACCATTGATCCAATGGCTGAGTCTTGCGCACATGCCGCTGGCCACCATCTACACCCGTTTGGGACATCGTACCGGTTTTTCAGACACACCCTCCATCCAGAAGGAATACGGACCGCTCTTGCAGCAGCTGGTGGCGCGCACGCGGGTCCGGGTCTTTCATCTTTTCCAGCCCTTTGCGGTTGCAGGACAGGTTTGTTCCCTCGGCACACACACGTTTTCCAGCCGCCTGATCTCAGAACGCTTCGCACGGGCGTCCAAGGCATTGGTCATGGCCGCCACCGCCGATCCGTCCGATGTGACCAAGATCGTGTCCTTGGCCGAACAGGGCGAACTGAACCAATCGGTGATGCTGGATGCGGTGCTTTCTGAGAAAGTGGATTTTGCCCTGGATTTTTTAGAGACCGAGCTGGCTGTACAGATCCGCCGCGAGGGGCTTACGTTGGGGTCGCGCCTTTCTTGCGGGTACAGTGATTTCCAATTGGAGAATCAGCGCTATTTTTTTGAAACCCTGCGCTTGTCAAAAGCCGGGGTTACGCTCAACGAGCGGTTTATCCTTCAGCCGGAGAAGACCGTGACGGCCGTGGCCCCGGTTTTTCCCGCGGCCTAGTACCGCATGTGGCCGTTTGCGTTTTCCTGGTTCAATGGTTTTTGGCTCCTCTTGCCGATTCTGCTTTGGAATGTGGTTCTGGCCCCGCGTCTGAAAAATCCGGTTTTTACTTCAGATGAGTTTATTCCCAAGCCTTTGTTTCTGTTGGAAAACGGGTTGCGCGTCCTGACCTTTGCGCTTCCGTTTTTTTGGGCGTGCCGTCTTCCGGATTCGGCCTGGGGAGCGGTGGCGCTTGGATGGTGGCTGTACGGGGTCGGCACCCTAATTTATTTTCTTTCGTGGATTCCGCATTTAAACGTTTGGCCTTGGACGAATCACCCGGCTGTCCTTCTGGCCCCCGCGTACACACCTTTGCTGTGGTTAGCGGGCATGAGCCTGATCCTGGGTGCCTGGGGGTTTGCTTGGGTCGCGGTGTTATTTGAGGCTGCCCATGTCACACACATTGCTTTGAATGTCCATTGCCTTCGTAGGAGAAAGTAAGGATATAATCCAAGGCAAAATTAAAATTGTATATCGACGCCAAAATAGGGCATGCGCGGAAGGTTGTTGACAATGCGTTCTTCGGAATAGTCCTTCGAGTACGTCACCCCGGCCGGATTGCCCCGGTCCAGGAGATTTAAAATTTCCAAGTACACTTCCAGCCGCCAGCCCTCAAAACGCCAGGCATAATCCATGCGGATATCCAGGCGCAGGTAATCATCCAGCCGGCGGTCGTAGGTATCCGAATACGTGGCGCGCCACGTTCCTCCCGCATCCTGGTAGCGCGTTTTGAGGGGCTTCACCAGCGGTCCGGAATTGTAGTGCACTTTCCCTCCCAGGCTCCAGGCCGGGGTGAAGCTGTAATGGGCCAGCACGGTTAAGATGTGCGGCTGATCGTATTGATACACGTTCCAGTCGTTGACCGGAGGGCCTAAGCGTTCGGACTTGGAGTACGCATACGAGATCCAGCCAAAAAACTTCTCACCCAAATCTTCGCGTAGGAAAAATTCAATACCTTTGGCGGTGCCCAATCCGCGATTGCCGGTTTGGTTGTTTTCACTTACCACAAGGTCGTAATAGTTTTTATAGTACGCATCCACACGTCCCAGCAGGTCACGTGAAAATTTCCGTTCGAGGCTGATGACCGTATGTTCGGCGCGGTTGGCGCTCAAACGCGGGTTTCCAAAATCCGGGTTGGTTTGCAAAGCCCCGGGGAATTGATCGTAGAGTCCCCAGCCGGCCTTCCAAACGGTTTGCGGATCGGCCTGCCATTCCAGGCTTAGGCGCGGGGTGGTGACATCTTCCGCCACACGGTCGTTTTTGTCGTAGTGCACTCCGGCGGTAAGGGTCCAGTTGGGCAAAAAGGTAATACGATCTTGCAGATAAAGACTGCGGTTAATGCAACGGGCGGTGATGGTGGTTCCAGTAGGATCGGTGGGAACACCGTTGGAAAAATTTCTAAAAAAATACATTTGCTGGCTGTAGGTCTGCCACTCGATACCGCCTCCGGCGCCCACTTCATGCTTCATGCCGAACCATTCTCCGGCTTTCCACTCCAGTTCTTCCTTTACTCCGAGCACGTCTTGCTGGAGGTTAATTTCAAATCCAGTCCCTAACTGGTTGGCCGAGAGCGTTTGATAGTAATAGGGCGTAAGGGTTGACGTCAGGTCGGTCACGGCGGTGTTGACCCAACTGAAGCCGCTGGTGAAGGCGCGGTTTTCCATGCGGAAATCTCCGGAGAACGCCGGATCGCGGGAGTCCTCGGGCGCGAGGTAAAGGCCTAAGATGTCATCGCTGCCCAAAGCCAGGGCGCGGATATGATCATGTGGGGAGAGCGACACATCAAGGCTGCCGCCCAAATCCCAAAAATAGGGAAAGGCCGTAAAGCCTGAGTTGGAGGAATTGGAGAAACGCCGCATGAGCGGGCCCATGAACAGGTCAAAATAGCTGCGCCGTCCGGCCAGCGTGATGGAGGCGTCGTTCCAGCCCAGGGGTGTTTCAACCAAGAGCTGGGTCGTCACGAGATTGGTATCCAAGGAGGCATGGACGCGGTCTTTTTTTCCAGCCCGGGTTTTGGCATCCAGCACGGCCCCCAGGTAATTGCCCCAGCGGACACCAAAGCCGGCGGCATTGAGATCGACCGAGGAGAGTAGATCGGAATTGACGGTCGAGAGCACACCGCCAAAATGGAAAGGCACCGGCCATGGGATGTTGTCGAGCAAGTAGAGATTGTCGTTGGGGCCGCCCCCCTGCACCACCAATTGGCTGGAGATGTCATTGGGAATGGCGATGCCCGGAAGGTTTTGGACAGCGCGCAGAGCATCCCCGGCCGAACCGGGAATTTTTTTGATTTCGGTTTGGGACAAGGTGGTGGTGATGACTTGCGGCTTGTCTTTTTTTCCACGCACCACGATGGCGCCGGATGTGAAATCCACCCGATCCAGAGAGGCATTGAGTGTTGCCTCTTGGCCCGGTTCAACCTGAAGGGTTTTTAAAGCCGGAGCATGTCCGGCCGCACTGAAGCGCAGACGCAGTGCACCTGGGAAAACCTCAATGCGATAGGTTCCGCGGGCGTCGGACTCGACGGTTCGTGTGGTGCCTAAAATTTCCACCAGGGCATGGCGTAAAGGGTCCGATGTTCCCAATTCCCGAATGCGTCCCTTCAGATAGGCACGGGGCATGGTTTGGGCTGTGGGTGTAAGCTCTTGGGTGAGGTCGTTGGTTGCGGTGGGTGTGATGTCCGCCGGTACGGCCAGGGCACTGCCGGTTAAAGGCAAGGGTTGGTCCGGGACCGCCCATCCCAAAGATGCACCAAGGCAGCAGGCCGATACAAACACGAGTCCGGTTATACGAAGGGCATACATGAGCATTGAAACCTCGTTAGGCGTTAATGAAGTTCAAAAACAATCGGTATGGTCATGCGCACACCGATGGGTTGGTTGTTCTGATCGCGCGCCGGCATGAACTTGGCGGTCTTGAGACGTTCCAAAACCAGTTGGTTGAACTCCGGATAGCTGCCCTCGGTGATCTGGACGTCGTTGACCCGTCCCTGCACATCAATTAACACCACCGCGACAACCCTGCCTTCCTTCCCTTGCTTGCGCGCCGTGGGCGGATAATCGTCTTCGGTAATAAAGCCTTCCACCCAATCCGGACTGTGGGCCGCCAGGGAGGCGGGAATCCACTCGGGAGCCGTACCGGGTCCGGGTGGACCCGTAAGGTTGGGATTTTCAGCGACGGCGGCGGACACAACCGGCTCTTCGGTGGGAACGGGTTGTGGGAGCTTGGATACCGG
The DNA here is from genome assembly GCA_964604705.1 of uncultured bacterium. Lineage (GTDB taxonomy): Bacteria > Oederibacteriota > JAAXVQ01 > JAAXVQ01 > JAAXVQ01 > JAAXVQ01. The sequence continues at coordinate 136,695 of CAZSAP010000002.1, read as the reverse complement.
GACGACGCTGCGCTTGCCGGTGGTCAGGTACCAAGGTTCGGGCGGGTTGATCATGAGCCGGCGCCCTCCTGAAACCTGCTTGGGTCGCAACAGCAAAGACGAACTGCGTAAATCAATGTCCATGACAGAACCGGCTTGGGCTTTTTCCCACGCGATGTATCCGAAGCCAAAGCCGAAAAGAAGGGCGTGGAGGATAAGCGAAAGTGAGAGGCCCTTGAACAGTTTCATTTATTTGCGATCCATGGCCAGGGCCGCTTTGCTGACACCTGCCAGCTTGAGCGTGTCCAAGACTTCGGCGACTTTATAATAAGGGAGATCCCGATCGGCTTTCACAAAGACTTTTACCGCAGGATCGAGCTTGACCTCCAAGGCCATCTGGGTCGAGAGTTCCGTCAAGGTCACGTCTTTTTTCATCAGACGCAAACGTCCTTCTTTGTCCACGGCCACGGTAATCGCCGGGGCCGGTGCATTTTCCTGGGTGATGACTTTGGGCAAATGAACTTGCAATCCTTGTTCGCTCACAAAGGTTGCCGTCACCATGAAGATGATCAAAAGCACCAGTGTGATGTCCACCAGCGGCGTTACGTTGATGCCGGATACGATATTGGAATCATCGTCATTTGTTTGCACGGGCCCCTCCTTTTCGATCTTCCTTAAGATAGGCCAGTACAATATGCGAGAGGCTTTCGGAGGCGGTTTGGGTTTGTTTCAGACGGGTTGCGAAGTAGTTGTTGGCCACCACCGCGGGAATGGCGACCAGGATACCGAAGGCGGTTGCAATGAGTGCCGAGGAAATGCCCGCCATGACCACGGCCACACCGGATTGACCGGTGGCGGCGAGGTCATTAAAGGCTTTTATGATGCCCAAAACCGTTCCGAAAAGCCCGACAAAGGGTGCGTTGTTGCCGAGCGTGGCCAAGACAATCAGATGTTTTTCCAGGGCCATTTTTTCCCGCAGCCAACGCGAGGCCATGACTTCTTCGACAGCCGCCACACCCCGGTCGGCATTGCGCAAGCCTTCCAGGGCCACACGGGCCTCCAAGCGGGAAGAGGCTTCGGCCAGCTTAATGGCTCCGGGAATATCGTGTTTTTCCAAAAGGCGTGCCAGGCCGTCCATAAGAGCGGGCACATCCCCTTTGGCCTTGGAAAAAGCTAAATAGCGTTCGATCATGATGCCCACACTCACCACGCTGGCAAGCACCAGTAAATACAAAACCCAGGTGTCGCCCGCCAGGGCTAAATGCCTAAAAATCTCGTTCATACTGCCTCCTAAAGAATGGTCGCTGCCTATGTCTCTCAGTGAAACACGCGGAAGTGGAGAAAAAGGCACCGATGTTACTTTTTACGCTGGGAGAAAGAAGCGTTGAAATAAAACAATCCCAGTATCATAAAGAATAATGCAGGTGAAGGCAAAAGGAAAGTTGTAACAAAGGATGACGACGAGCGCGGTGACAGTGGGATTTATGCTTGACATTTGCGGGTGGAACACTTAAAGTTAGTCTTGTCTAACAAATGCGAGGTGCTCACAATGCCGCGGGAACTCGATTTAACCAGCAGTTTGGAAGATTATCTGGAAGCGATTTATCACCGTATTCAACATAACCAGGGAGCGCGGGTCAAGGACCTGGCGGACGTGTTGAACGTAAAGAAGTCTTCGGTTACCGTGGCGCTGCGTGCGTTGGCGGGAAAACAACTGATCCAGTATTCACCCTACAGCGAGATTCTTCTGACACCCGAGGGGGAACGCGCGGCAAAAGACATTTTGCGCCGGCATGAGACGCTTAAGGCTTTTTTCATGGAGGTTCTGGGCGTACCGGAACCTGCGGCCGAGGATACTGCCTGCCGCATGGAGCATGTGCTATCCCACGACATTACGGAGCGTTTCTGGCATTTTATGGAGTTTATTGATCGCTGTCCCCTGAACGGTCCGATGTGGCGGAAACGTTTTCGCGAAGAATGCAATCAACCGTTTGATCCCAAGCATTGTCTGACCTGCCAGGAAGAAGCCAAGGGGAGACTCAAACACGCCATGGCGTTGGCGCCCCAACCTGCGGAGACGCTCCCGCTTAGTGAACTGCATCCTGGGATTAAAGCACAAATTGTCAAGATTACCCATAAAGGGCTTTTTCGGAAACGCCTACTGGAAATGGGCGTGACCACGGGGGCGTTGTTGAGCATTGAGCGGGTAGCTCCGTTGGGCGATCCGATAGACATAAAGATACGCGGTTATCATCTCTCTCTGCGCAAGGAAGAAGCGGCGAATATCGAGGTTAAACGTATTGTGGAATAAACCATAGAGCACAGCGTCCGAGTGCTGAGTTGGCATTCATGCCGTAGATAAGAAGGATGGCGACGATTATGAAAAATCAGCTTACGGTGGCTCTGATAGGGAACCCAAATTCAGGGAAGACCTCTATGTTTAATGCCTTGACGGGTGCGTATCAGAAGGTGGCCAATTACCCTGGGGTAACGGTTGAGAAGAAAGAAGGGAAGTATAAGTATGCCGGCTGGGATGTCAAGGTGGTGGATTTGCCGGGCATTTACAGTCTGACCGCCCAATCCTTGGATGAGCGGGTTTCGCGGGAATTCATTTTAAAAGAGAAACCGGATGTAGTCGTTTCCGTATTGGACATGACCAACCTAGAGCGGAACTTGTATTTGGCCGTGCAATTGATTGAAATGAACATCCCGCTGGTATTGGCCATGAACATGAGCGACATGGCGAAGCGCCAGGGCATTCAATATGATTTGGTCCAGTTGGAACGGTTGTTTAATGCGCCGATTGTCCTGACGGTGGGGAGTAAAGGCCAGGGCATGGAGGAATTGAAAAAGGCCATCCTGGAGCGTTTGTCTTGTACGCTTTCGTGCGATTCTCCGATTGTCCGCTACAGTCCGGACATTGAAAAAGAATTGGTTCGTATCCAAGCCGCGCTGAAAAAAGAGATCGTTATTCCGGAAGATTTAGACTTTCGCTGGCTGGCCGTTAAGCTCTTGGAACAAGATGCGGAAATTGCCGAGCGCTTCACATCGCCGCTGGTCGAGGAAACCGTCCAGCGTTCCGTGACGCACCTTCAAAAATTGACGCATGACCCAGTGGATGTACTCATTGCCGAAGCACGTTATGGATTTATCTCAGGAGCGTGCCAAGAAGCGCGGCTGAGTTCACTCGAGATTCGCCACAATGTGTCCGATCAAGTGGATGCGGTCATCACAAATCGGTTTTTGGGGTTTCCCATATTTTTGTTGATCATGTTCATCATTTTTCAACTAACCTTTACCTTGGGCACGGCGCCCATGGGCTGGATTGAAAGTTTTTTTGCCTGGGTGACCGAACGCGTAACAGCCTTTTGGCCTACTGGGTCCGAAAGTGCTTGGAAATCGCTAATCGTGGATGGGATTCTGGCAGGGGTGGGCGGGGTTCTGGTTTTTCTACCGAACATTGTTCTGCTCTTTCTAGGCATTTCCATTTTGGAAGATTCCGGCTATATGTCGCGCGCCGCGTTTATTATGGATAAGCTGATGCACCGCATCGGGCTGCATGGAAAGAGCTGCATTCCCATGATCATTGGCTTTGGGTGTACCGTTCCGGCCATTATGGCCACCCGGACCATGGAGAACAAGCGCGACCGGCTTATAACCATGATGATCCTGCCTCTGATGAGTTGCGGTGCCCGGTTGCCCATTTATGCACTTCTGGCACCGGCATTTTTCCCCGGGGCGTGGACAGCTCGCATTGTGATGATGCTCTATCTGATTGGAATCGTGCTGGCCATTGGTGCCGCCAAACTCCTGAGCGGAACCTTGTTTAAGGGAGACTCGGCTCCGTTTGTCATGGAGTTGCCACCGTATCGGATGCCAACCGTGCGGAGCATCGCTCTGCATATGTGGGAAAAATCATGGCTGTATTTGCAAAAGGCAGGAACCGTCATTTTGGGAATCTCAGTTCTATTGTGGCTTGCCTCGAGTTTTCCGAAATTACCCAGGCCTGCATCTATCGAATTGACAGCACCCACCGTCTCGGGCCAACCGCGGATGGATTTAGACGAGCAGACCCAAGCGGCGCAATATACCGTGATTGGTCGGATTGGCCGAGTGATCGAACCGATTTTCAAGCCGCTTGGGTTTGATTGGCGAATTTCTACGGCCATGCTTGGAGCGTTTGCGGCCAAGGAAGTGTTTGTGGCGCAAATGGGGATCGCTTTTTCCGTTGGAGGGGACCCGCACGCGGCGCCTCAGACGTTGCGTTCAAAACTTAAGCAAAAGTACACACCGCTAAATGCGTTTTGCATTATGCTTTTTATGTTGATTGCTACACCGTGTATGGCCACGGTGGCCATCACCCGCAAAGAAAGCGGTTCCTGGAAATGGGCGGCTTTGCAGTTTGGAGGGTTAACGGCCGTGGCGTACGGCTTAACCTTGGTGGTGTATCAAATCGGAAGTCTTCTACGTATAGGCGTTTAAGATAGTGGATTTGTTTGGTTCAAATGAGTGGGTTCTGGCTAAACCAGAGCGCATCGAAAAAGACCGATGCGCTCTGGTTTAGCGGAGTTACCATTTTTCAAAATGGATCTTTTCCTTGGAAAATTCGTGTTCCTGATGCGAGGCTGGTTTTTGCTTGGGATAGCCGATTGGCAATGCGTTAATCAAGGTGTAGTCCGACGGGACACCCAGCTCCCCTAATACCTTTGCCACCAAAGATGTAGGAATGTGTTTCCACACCGTACCCAATCCCATGGCCGTCGCCTGAGTCATGATAAACGCAGAGGCAATCGCCAAATCCGAAGTGGCCACCAGTGTTTGGTCCAAACCGGTCATTTTAATTTTTGTGAGGTGCAAAACCGGGATCACAATGACCGGCGCTTCTTTGACAAAGGGCTGCTTGGGTTCCAACAACGCAAAAAGTGCATCTTTGGCGGCGTGGGTGCGCAACACGATAAACTCAATGGCTCGGGTATTCATGCCGGTGGGGGCATACTGGGCCGCCTGGATGAGCCTATGAACCTGTTCCTCGGTGACCTCGGTTTCGGCATACTCCCGTACACTGCGACGTTCGAGAATGGCGGATAAAATCATTGGCTGGATCCTCCTTGAATTTATTGATGACGCAAACATACACACAATATTCTCCTTTTGCAAGTAGTTACCTTTTGGTATCATAGTAACCTAAAGTGACTATAGTGGTAAAAAAAGGAAAACATCTATGAATAAAATCCAAGTGCATTGTCCTTTAACGTATACGCTCAGCAAATTTGATGGAAAATGGAAACCCTTGATCTTATGGGCGGTGAAAGAAAAACCGGCTCGGTTTGGGGAATTGCGGCGCCACATGGAAGAGGTGTCGTTGAAGATGCTGACCAAGCATTTAAAGGAATTGGAGGTCGACGGCATGTTGACGCGAACTATTTTTGCGGAAGTGCCACCACGTGTGGAGTATGAGTTGACGCCGTTGGGAAAATCGTTTGTCCCAGTTTTGGAGGCCATGTTGCAATGGGGCGTGGAGCATTACGACTGTGTGAAAGGCAAAGAAAAATTAAAAACCAAGAAACTGCAAACACGTGGTCGTTGGCGTTGTTCATAGAAATAAAGACCATACATGAAGCGGTTGCTATCCTGTATACTAGTAACGAATGCATGTCATGCAGATTACTTCTAGGGGAGGGTGTATGGAAACTGGTGCAACTGTAAAAGGCCTGGTTTTTATAGGAGCGAAAAAATGGCTGCATGAAAATAAATCTGCCGCAGAGTTTGAGGCTTTTGTAAAAACGTTTCCGGAAAGTGAAAAAGAGTATTGGCTTAAAGAAAAACTAATGCCGATTAGCAAAGTTCCAGCATCGGCCTACGTGAATACGTATAAGGCCATCTGTGCCCAGTGGGATGATGCGACGTTTCAAAAAGTGGCCGCCACTGTGGCGTTCAATGACTTGGGTACCTTCATGCGTATTTTTATTAAATTGGGTACGCCGGCCTTTACCGCCAATTCCTTACCCGGCGCGTATAAACAATATTTTAGTGTGGGGGAGTTTAAGGTGATTCAGGTTTCATCCCATTCAGCCGAGTTTGAGTTGAGCGGGGCCGAAGCTTACGGTCAGGCCGGGTGTAGTGGAACCTTGGGATGGACACGCATGGCACTGGAATATGCTGGAGCGAAGAACCTCAAGGCCGATCATTCCGAATGCAAGAACCAAGGCAAGAAAAAGTGTGTGTTTAAGTATACCTGGGAATAGTGGATAAAAAAACCGGCAGGGGAATGCCCTGCCGGAATTGGGTTGATGTAGGGCGGTTATTTTTCCGTGCGGGACGCTTCGGTTTCATACTCAGCAACCAAGGTATCCACGAGTTCTTTCACCGAGACCAATTTGTTTACACGGTAGGCGTTGGCTCCTGAGAACACAAAACCCTTGTCCAATTCTCCCGAATGTGCGCTGAGCAAGGCTTTGGCGATACAATACGGGGCGGTTTTATGATCGCAGGTGACCAGACATTTCCAGGGGCAGACGGTGGGTTGATGCAGTCCTTGGGTAACGTTTTCCAAAAACTTATTTTTGACAGCGCGTCCGGGCAAGCCGACGGGACTGTCGATGATGACCAAATCCTCTTCTTTGCATTCCACAATAAATTGCTTAAAGGCATCGGCCGCGTCGCATTCGTAGGTCGCAATAAAGCGCGTGGCCATCTGCACGCCGCTGGCTCCCATTTGCATGAATTTGTAAATATCGGCACCTGTGAAAATGCCGCCTCCGACAATGACCGGAATCTTCTTATTGTAGGTTTCTTCAAAAGGCTTGAGCACGTCGAGTACTTGCGGGAGCAATTGTTCCAATTGGAATTCAGGTTGATCAATTTGATTGCGATGAAAACCCAGGTGTCCACCGGCAAGGGGACCTTCCACGACAAACGCATCCGGAACAAATCCGTAATGTTTTTGCCAGTTCTTGCAGATGATGCGAGTGGCACGGTCTGAAGAAACAATCGGCACCACTTTTTTCAAAATGGACTTCCAGGTTTCTTCGGGAATGGCCGAGGGTTTTTGAATCGGGAGTCCGGCGCCCATGAAAATAAAATCAATGCCTTCTTCCCAGGCGGTTTGGGCCAATTCACCATAATCGGTTAGGGCAATGAGGATATTGACGCCGAGCAACCCTTTGGTTTGGGCACGGGCTTTTTTAATTTCATTACGCAAGGAAATGACATTCCCGACTTTAAAGTGCACATTGGGCACTGGATGGACAAAGCCCAAGCCGGTCACGGAAATGACACCGATTCCGCCTTGATTGGCGACACTGGAAGCCAAACCGGCCAGAGAAATGCCGATTCCCATGCCTCCCTGGATCAACGGAATACGCGCCTCCAGGGCGCCGATCTTCAATGAGGGTAAAGGATGTGAGTTCAGGGCTATCTGCTTTCTGGTATTCGAAAATACGCGGGTAATGTATAAACCGTCGTCTAGTGATAAGACCCAACAATAGGCGAGGATATGCCAATACCTTAGCATAAAATATAGTAATTTGGCATTAAATCTACCATTAAACTTACGGCAAGGTTCAATTGGCTTAAAAAGGCTTGCATTAATGGGGTAATTGAAGAATAAAACCACAAGTATATACAAAAATCTTAAGGTGTAGTTTCCTCAAATAGGCATAAAAGTCAAAAAGTGCGGGACGGGTCGTGTACCCGTCCCGCATAGTACTAACACCCGCAGAAGCAGCAACAGCAGTCACAAACGGGTAGTTTTTCAGTTTTACGTTTGGACCGGATAGCTTTATGGCGTTTCATGACGCTCACCTCCTGATATATCATCATTCAAAATCGCTTTTATTCAATTTCATTAGTTTGACACCACAGGCAGGTGTTTAACGAGCTAGGCGTGTTCCGCGTAGAGGTGGGGAGTTCGGATGAGGTCTAGGGTGCATATGAAGAAAAACCACAAGTAAGGACTTGCCAGGTGGCCTAAGTCGAGCTAAGCTTTCTTCGGCGCTTTTGCGCGGGGTGCAAGATACGGCCGGTGAGGAGCCACAATGACGATTCCTAAATTGAACCGCGAATGGCATGTGCAGAATCGTATGCCTGTGAAAGCCAACCTGGAACAGCGCATCCGATGGCATCAAGAACATGTAAAGCATTGTGCCTGCCGTCCCATGCCTGCAACGATCTGCGGGGCCATTGCACAGCTATCTGAAAAAAAATTACCCAGGCCCGTATCTGTAAAACGAAACAAGGCGACTAAGTAAAGAACGGCATTAACACCCAACGCTGGGCAGACTACTTCTCGAGGTGAAACCATGAGTAATAAAGTGACCGTTTGGACGCTTAATCGTGCCTACGATTTGATCTCCGGTCCCCAAACCTTTCCTGTGAAAAAAACCGCGGAACAGGTGCAACAGGAACTGTGCGCGCAATTTGGGAATAAAATCCAATTTGGACAACGTCCGGATTCCGGGAACCAACTGATGCCGGAGGTTGAATATTTTGTGCCCATCGCGCCCAAATGTCTGGGTTCGTTGTTTGACACAGCGCCTTTGCCAGCGAAAAACACCCTGGATGCAATTCAGGCGTACTACGTGGGAGAGTCCAAGCAGGCGGGTTATAAGACCTTTTGGGATCAGATGACACGGGATTACCAAATGCAGACACCGAAGTATCAAGGGTATTATTCGCTTTTGGCCGCCACGGCACCGAACATTCTCATTGGGTACAGTCAAGGCGGTTTGGTGGCACGTTACCTAAACTGGCTGGACAAAGCTGTGTTTAAACAAAATTACATTCAAGGTGTGATTACCCTTTCGTCCCCGAACACGGGATCGCCCCTGGCCAACAGCGAAAACAGCAAAACGATTATTCAGGGTTTTGTGGAAATTATCTGTGTCCTGCTAGGCTTAAAGCCGAAGGGGCTGGCCGCTAAAGTGTTTACCTATGTATTCAACCATGAAGACATGATTGGATTTTTAAGTACGTTGAAAAACGCCATGCAACAACCCGAGCACAAGACGCTTCTCGGCACCAGCGACCAAATGAAACAAGGAAATTTATCCAACTTGCTTGATGTCTTGATTGATTGGCTGGGAGGCTTGCGCAACGATCCCAACGACGCCTTTTTTGATTTAAACATCTTGCGGATGGAACCCAATTATTCCCCCGCGGCCGCAAGCTGTTCCGTGCTTGCCAGCATCAATCAGCCGCTGGCGAATCCGGGCGTGATTAACGGGATTCTTTCGGCGAATTTAAAGTCCAAAGATATTCTTTATGATGCACTTATCATGCTCTTGGTGAAAGAACTCCAAAAACGCCTGGAAACCAATGCGTGGTGGAAATTTATCGCAAAAATGACAGGCTTGGACTTGCGCAAGACAGACGCAACCTTAACCCAAGGGAAACTGGATCAGGTGGATGTGATTTACAGCCAGACTGTTATGCGCGAAAATCATCGCAAGCCGATTTCAAACCCAAGAGTGAGCCAAGTCATGGCCTGGCACGATACTGGAGTGCCGGCGGAAGCTTTGGCCGCCCATGCGCATGATTTTATTATTCCCTCGGCCTATCAGTTGACCTTGGATGCTGCGTCTCAGATCACACCGGAGAACTGGGTCAATCAAGCAGCCAATCATTTGAGTGGTAGTGATTTGGTGTATTCAGCAGGGCAACACAATCGTGAGCAGGTATTGAAGTATTTGAATGCCCTATTGGCGTAGTCCCGTGCAGCCTGACTTGGTGTCGGAGGCTCCGCCTTCTGGGCTTGAAACACCTACGCTGAAGTGTCGGGTGGGGTTGGGCGAGTCCAGATGAAGAGCAAGACGCATACACCCAACGTACTTAGTACCCAGCGATGCAGAACTGTTAGATCGGCCAGTAATAGGGAGAGCGAGAAGGTTATCACAATAAGCAGCGTGGCCATGAGTTTGGCCTGGGTGCGAATCGCGTGATGGGTTTCCCAATCCTGAACCAAGGGTCCTAAAAAAGGGTGCTGACGCAGCCAGGCGTGCCAGCGTTCCGAACTTTTAGAGAAACAATACGCGGCCAGTAATACAAATGGGGTGGTGGGCAGCAAGGGAAGTAAAATCCCCAAAATACCCAACCCCAAACTAAGCCAGCCTAAAATTAAAAAAAACATGCGTGGGATATGGTTCAACATGGTGGCTTAGTGTACCACTGTTGAATAGGGGTGAAAAGCAGTTCGCGAAAAAAGATAGCGTATCAAGTTTTATCATCAAGGGAGCCTCTATGAAACGAAGTATGTACATTCTCAGCCTAGCCGGAGTATTGGTTGCCGCTGGGACTTTGGGAAATATTTATTATTTTCAAAAGCAGAGCCGCTACATTAAAAGTGTTGTGAGCCGGAATGTGATCTTGGAGGCGCAGAACATTGAATTATCAAAGCAGAATCGAATTGTGCGTGAAATTGAAGGCCGGGCTACGGTACTTGACTCGCCCAAACGCATTAAAGAGAAATATGCTGTGTTTATGGAGGCCAATGGATATTTGAATTTACGTGCTCGAGATATTTCGGATCAGGAGCTGATTGTATTGCTCGGACAGATGGAATTTGTTCGGTCTTTGGATCTGGCGTTTAATGCTGTCTCCGATCATAGTATACGTGAATTATCCAGGACTCAGAAATTTCTTGAGTACCTCAATCTTTTAAAAACGCAAGTGTCCGATGTAGGAATCATAGAAGGCGTGAGCTCATTGAGCGCGTTGACCGTACTTAATCTTTCGCATGATGCGGCCATAACCGATGAAGGCATCATCCGTGGAGTAAGCCGCCTTACATCGTTAAAGTCTTTGTACTTGGGAAATCAGCCCCACATAACCGACTCAAGTGTTTTGCGGGGGATTGCCAAACTTAGGAACCTCGAGACGCTCACCCTTACCGCCACGCCGGTAACCGACAAAGCGGTTCCAGGATTTATGGGACTTAAAAAGTTACGTGTCTTAAACCTTTCGGGTACCCAGATTACAGGCAGGGGTTTGGAACAATTGGTGGCCGGTTTGGCGAAGTTGCAGACGGTCTACATATCCAATACAAATGTTACCGAAGCTGAGTGCACAAGACTCCAAGAGACATATCCGCGGATGGAGATCAAGTTTTAATGGTTGATCGAAAATGAAAAGCTCATTGTTAAAAAAGCTGCCCGCGGTTGGGTTTGTAGGAGGGCTTTTATCTGTCTGTCTTGGATGTGCTGGCTTGCCCAATCCACAACCCCAGGCCTCGGCTGAAGCTCGCTTTTTTACCACGACCGACAAGGTGCGCGTACAAATAGTCACCTATCAACCTACAACCGTAACGTCCTCCACCGTGTACTTGGCACCTGGGATTACCGGTATGAATCCAGAGACCGATCGTGAGGTGTTGGATGTACTGGCGGGAGTGGATCGCCGCGTGGTCCTGGTATTTCCGCGGGGAACGGGATATTCGGAAGGAACGCGTGGGGATGTGTCGTCCATGGCACGCTTTGTTGCGGATTTCAACGAGGGGTTGGAGCACGATGTCCGCACGCAGGGAGCACGCGGCAAGGTGTTTCTTTTTGGGCACAGCATGTCATGCGCCGTTGCCATGAGCGCAGCCCTGCACATGAACCGTTTGGACGGGATCATTTTGGTCAATCCCCCCTATCGTCGAAAAGTGTCCGAGGGGATGACCCCAACGTGGTGGGAGTACATCCGATACGCAGCCTACTATATTTTTGCGTCACATACACCAGTGGTAAATATGTCCGGGGAGCCGGAGCGCATTCAAGACCCACAGGAACGAGAAGAAGCCCGGCAACGGAGTTTGGATCCAACCTTAGTTAAATATTTCAGCATGCGAACCATGATGAGTGTGCAAACGCTCATGCAGAGTATGGTGACCCTGGCGCAAACGCAGTCCGTACCCTTGTTGCTTATCTATGGAGAAAAGGACAGTGTGGTGGACCGCTCGGGTTGTGAGGACCTGCTCGCAGCCTGGAAACATCCCGACAAGCACATGGTTCTGGTTCCCCAAGGGCCGCACGGCAAGGCAACCGTGCTTGCCTCACGCGCTGTCATTCAGCACTGGATCGCTGAGCGTATGAAGCGGGAGTAGCAGGTTGGCAGGGGTCATAAAAACAGATGCAGGATGGAGTTGTCATTCGCGCAGAAAGATAAAGTCCAAGTAGTACGTTGTGATACTGTGTTTGTAGAAACAATATGTGCAACGTGAAGAATCCGTGTTTGGGGCAATTCATAAATTGCCCCTGAAACGGCTCCCATTGTATAATGCACCTTTCCGATCGTATCTCTTCTTAGGAGTTTTATTGTGAATCGCTTGACGAGTCTGCTTAAAAATAAAATTACGATCTTGGACGGGTCCACCGGAGTGATGCTCCAACGGCGCGGGATGCCGGCCGGGGTTTGTCCAGAGACCTTTTGCCTGGAACACCCTGAGGTGATTCAAGGGATTCAAAATGAATATTTTGATGCAGGCTCCAATATGGTCTATACCCCGACCTTTGGGGCCAATCGGGTCAAGCTGCACAACTATGGGTTGGAGCAAAAGGTAAGCGAGTACAACCAGCGCCTGGCGGAACTCTCCTTGCAGGTGGCGCATGCGCGTGGCGGTTGGGCGGCTGGGAATGTGAGTTCCACCGGCGTGTTTTTTCGTCCCTTTGGGGAGACCCCGTTTGAAGAAGGGGTGGACATTTTCCGGGAGCAGATCCAGGGACTTAGTGCGGCCGGAGTGGATTTGCTCGTCATCGAGACCATGATTGATATTCAGGAATGCCGGGCGGCCCTTTTGGCGGCCAAAGAAGTTTGCTCGCTTCCGGTAATTGTCTCGGTCACGTTTGATGAACACGGGCGTACGCTCACCGGCTCCGATCCTTTGACCTGTTTGAACATTCTGCAATCGCTGGGAGCCGATGGTTTTGGTGTGAATTGCTCGACCGGGCCTGCACCCATGGTTGAAATCATCCGGGCGATTGCGCCGTTTGCTCGGATTCCCTTGTTGGTTAAACCCAATGCCGGGTTGCCCACGGTGGTGGAAGGCAAGACGGTGTTTCCCATGAATCCCGAAGAATTCGGCTCGTTCGCACAAGCCTTTTGGGAGGCCGGTGTTACTTTGGCCGGCGGTTGTTGCGGTACGACCCCTGAGCATATTCGTGCACTGGCAACGGGCATTAAGGGCAAGCCCGTGCAGCACGGCCTGGCCGCTCCCCAAACCTTGTTGATTTCCAGTGCGCGCAAGACCGTGGGCCTCTCCAGTGAACCGCATCAACCCTTGCGTGTTATTGGAGAACGGATCAATCCGACAGGGAAGCCGTTGCTGCAAGCCGAGCTGCTCGAAGGCAAGCTCGACCGCTTGAAGGATCTGGCTGTGGCCCAACAAGCGCAGGGCGCGGATATTCTGGATGTGAATGTCGGTATGCCCGGAGTGGATGAAAAGGCCTTGATGCAAAAGGTGGTCGAGGAGCTTGCCTTAGCCTCGGAGCTTCCTCTGTGCATTGACTCGAGCAAACCAGAGGTCATGGAAGCCGCGTTGCGTATCTATCCTGGCCGCGCACTGGTGAATTCACTGTCTGGAGAAAAGCATAAGTTGGAGACATTACTGCCCGTCGTTGCCAAATATGGGGCGGCTTTTATTTTTCTGCCTTTGGATGACGACGGGATACCTGAGCCCCTGGATGATCGGCGAGAAATATTGGATGCGTTTGTGAACCAGTGCTCGGAGCTGGGCATTTCCACCGCGGACATGGTGGTGGATGGTTTGGCGCTCACGGTTTCAGCCAACCCCACCCATGCGGCTTTGGCGTTGGATACCCTGAAGTATGTGAGTCAAACCTTGCAGGCCAATACGGTATTGGGACTTTCGAATATTTCCTTTGGCCTGCCTGCGCGTCCGTATCTCAACAGCGCCTTCTTGGCCATGGCCGCGGCAGCAGGTCTTTCCAGCGTCATTGCCAACCCGGCCGATGAGCTGTTGCGCGATGTGCGCTTGAGTGCGGATGTGTTGACCGGACGCGATCCTGGAGCCATGGCGTTTCTCGCGCGGTTTGCCCAGACCGATCCCAAGGCCGCCGCGGCGCAGACCTCCAAAAGCAGCGGGCCGGAGGATGTACGTGATTTGGTGATCAAAGGACGGAAAGAGAAAATCGTTGAGGTGCTCAAGCAACGGGTGGAGCAAGGGGCCAATCCGCTTGAGTTGCTTACCACCCAGATGTTCCCGGCCATTCAGGAAGTCGGGGACAAATACGCACAGCGCGTGTTTTTCTTGCCCCAATTGATTGCGGCGGCGGAAGCCATGGAGCGTGGGGTGCAGTTTCTCTCTCCGTTGCTGCAGCAAGGGGAGCAGGCCGAGAAAGGTACCGTGGTCATGGCCACGGTCAAAGGCGATGTTCATGACATTGGCAAGAAGATCGTGGGGTTGATGCTGCGCAACAACGGCTACAACGTCTTGGATCTCGGCAAGTCGGTGGACGAAGACGCCATTGTCGATCAAGCCGTGGCGCATAAAGCCAGCGTGATCGGACTCTCGGCGTTGATGACCACCACCATGGTGGAGATGCCCAAGGTGATCGCGTTGGCACGCCAACGTTGTCCCGGAGTGAAGGTTATGGTGGGTGGCGCCGTAGTCACGCGAAAGTACGCGGAAGAAATCGGAGCCGACGGGTACGCGGTGGATTCGGTCCAAGCCGTCGAGGTTGTGAATCGTTTGACCGGGAGGGTGTAATGTCCGTACCCAATATTTTTATTGCGGCCACGCAACAGAACAACGGCAAGACGACGCTCTCCCTGGGGTTGTTGGGCAACTTGAAATTGCGCAACCAAAATTTTGGTTACATCAAACCCGTGGGGCAGCGTACCGTGCCCGTAGGCGACATCAAAGTGGATGAAGATGCGGTGCTCATGGAGCGCGTCTTTAATACTGGATCCAACTTGCAGGATATGAATCCGGTTACAGTCGGACAGGGATTTACCACAGATTGGATTATGCAGACACGTTCCGAAGATCATCCCCTGGATGAATCGATTTTGGCGGCCTATGGTCGTGTAAGCGCGGGACGCGATTTTGTCGTCATTGAGGGTACGGGGCATGCCGGCGTGGGATCGGTTTTGGGTTTGTCCAATGCGCGGGTGGCCAAGTTGCTCAACGCCTCGGTGATTTTGGTCGCGCCCGGAGGGGTGGGGCGCCCCATTGATGAAGTGGCGCTCAACCGGGAACTCTTGGCCAAAGAGGGTGTGGAATTGGCCGGGGTGGTGATCAACAAGGTTCAGGCCAGCAAGTATGAACATATACGCAAGTTGGCCACGCGCGGGTTTAAGAGTCTGGGGATCAAAGTACTGGGGGTGTTGCCGTACGACGATGTACTGCCGGCACCTTCGGTACGCGAGGTGTTGGAAGAGACCGACGGGGAACTCATCAGCGAGCATGCCGACGAAACCCTGCTCAACACCTTGGTCAAACATCCGTTGGTCGGGGCCATGAGTACGCATCAGGCTCTGGATTATTTCAGCCCCGGCTCGCTTATCATTACCCCCAGTGACCGCGAGGATATTATTTTGGCCGCGCTCGGCGTGACCATCTCGGACCAAGCCAAGAATCTTGAAACCGTCGCCGGCATTATCCTAACTGGGAAATTTTTACCGCATCCGGCGATCATGGATCTGATTCGCCACAGCAAGATTCCAATCATTTCCTGCGCTAAAGATACCTATTCGGTGGCCTCAATCGTACACGACCTCATGGCCAAGATCCGTTCCACGGATTTGTCCAAGATTGAACACGCCACGCGTTTGGTCGGACAGTATCTGGATATTAACGCGATTTGCCCAAATTGCTAAGCAGGGATTTTTTAATGCGAATCCTAAAGGGACATGCTATACTCTGGTACCATCGGTCTATATTACTCGACATCGTTTCATCTGGTAAGGAGGCTCACGCATGCGGATTTCGAAAAACCAAGTGATTTGGGGCTTAATGGCGTTGTTGATTCTAGCAGCCGGCGCTATTGTGTTTTCCATGATGTCCCGTTCGCCCCGGTCTTGGGAGAGCAAACGCAACAGTTTGGTGAGCAAATATGCACGCCTGTTGGCCTCCGGTAACGTAGAGCAGCGGCGCGAGGCGGTCATGGTCATTGGCGGTGCTGGTGACAAAGTGATGCTCCCGTATCTGGTGAAAGCTTTGAAAGACACGGACGACGACGTGCGCATCAATGCCTTGGTCTCCATCCGGGCCTGGGGAGATGCCACGCTTATACCGGATGTACAATCCCTGGTTTCACATCCCAATGAACGTGTTCGTGCATCTGCTGCCTACACCCTGGCTAAAATTGGCGGTAAAGATGTTTTAGTCAAAGTGAAATCGCTTTTGCAAGATCCCTCCACGTTGGTGCGCGAGCAAACCGTGGTGGCGTTGGGGCTCTATCCGGCCGATCAAGTGTTAAATGATTTGATTAAGGCCTTGGACGACAAGGAAGACATTGTGCGAAGTCGCGCGATTTGGGTGTTAACCAACTTCAATGCCCCGGAAAGCATTTCGCAACTGATAAAATTGTTGAAATCCACCTCCCCGGGTGTACAGATGGACGCCGTCATGGCCTTGGGCAAGATGAAAGCCAAGGAGGCTGTGCCGGAAATGCTTCAACTCGCGGAACGTAAGGATTCGTTTTTGGTCCGCACAGTGATCATGGCCTTGGGCACCATTGGGGATACTCGCGCCGAAGGTATGTTGGTCCGCATGCTCAACAGTCCCGAGAACACCACGCGCCGGGAAGCCGCCGTGGCCCTGGGACGTTTGGGCACCAAGGGGGCGCTCAACGCGCTTATGGCGCGGTTTCCGGATTCGGACCGCACGGCACGTTCGGCCATTGTGGCGGCTTTGGGTCCGCTTTTGGACGATACTCAGTTTAGTTTTGTGCAGAAAATGGCCAAAGATCCAGATGATTTTGTGCGTGAAGAAGCCGCGAAGACCTTGTTACGGTTCCCGTTGGGAAGCTCATTGCCGCTCTTGCGGGCGCTAACCAAAGATCCGGTGGAGCAAGTGCGCTGGACCGCCATTGTGGCCTTGGAATCGTATGCGGACAACCGAGTGATCCCTGTATTTGAAGACGCGGTGAAAACCGAGAAGTCATCCTGGCTAAACGAATATTGTAAAAATGCCTTGCGCGTAGCGGTGACACGGAAGAATGAGGAAGGCATGGCCAATTTGGAAAAACTTAAACCGGCGCCTACCTCCGAGCCGGCTGAGAAAGCTCCGATTGAAGCCGCGCCTACAACGGCTACGGCCGTGTCGGCGCGTTAATAAAGGTTGGTTGTTAGGGTGGTTTCCTTCGCGCCGGTTTCCACCGGCGCGTTTTTTTTAAGGACACGTTTGTCATTCGATGCCCCGCGGCCTGCTGCGGGGTGTTTCATTTGCACCGACCAGCGAATTGATCATCAAGGAGGCAGTATCCATGTCCGCAGCTAAAACCCCCATTCCCAGTGATTTGGAAATCGCGCAAGCCGCGCAACTTAAGCCCATCAAAGATATCGCCGCCACCTTGGGGCTGACCGAGGATGATCTGGAACTGTACGGAAAGTACAAAGCCAAAGTCCATTTGGACGTGATCGACCGGTTGAAGGATCGTCCCTTGGGCAAATACATTGACGTCACGGCCATCACACCCACACCGTTGGGTGAAGGCAAAACCGTGACCACCATTGGGCTATCCCAAGCTTTGGGGAAGATCGGGAAAAAAGTGGCGACCTGCATTCGGCAACCTTCGCTGGGTCCGGTTTTTGGGATCAAAGGGGGTGCCGCCGGCGGGGGGTACTCGCAAGTGGTGCCCATGGAGGATTTTAACCTGCACTTGACCGGAGACATACACGCGGTCTCATTGGCCAACAATCTTTTGGCCGCCTATATTGATTCGCATCTCATGCACGGCAACAAGCTCAATTTGGATCCGAACTCCATTACCTGGCGCCGCGTTGTGGATATTTCCGACCGCGCCTTGCGACAGATCGTCGTGGGTTTGGGAGGAAAGGAAAACGGGGTTCCCCGCGAGACCGGATTTGATATTGCGGTGGCTTCGGAAGTGATGGCGATTTTAGCCTTGGCCACGGATTTGCAGGACATGCGGGTGCGGTTGGGTAAGATCGTGGTGGGGATGACCTATGAGGGCAAACCCGTCACGGCCGAAGATTTGAAATGCGCGGGGTCCATGGCCGTGCTTATGAAAGACGCGCTGCTGCCCACACTCATGCAAACATTGGAGCATACACCGGTGTTTGTCCATGCCGGTCCGTTTGCCAACATCGCCCACGGAAACTCCTCCATCATCGCCGATCAAATGGCGTTGCGCTTGGCCGACTATGTTGTCACCGAGAGCGGTTTTGGCGCCGATTGCGGATGCGAGAAGTTTATGAACATCAAGTGTCGGTACTCGGGACTAACACCCGATGCCGTGGTGATGACCTGTACGATTCGCGCTTTGAAAATGCATGGGGGCGCGTTTGCCGTAACGCCGGGCAAGAGCATGGATCCGGCCGTAGTTGCGGCACCCAACGATGAAGCCTTGTTGCGCGGGTGCGCGAATTTGGAAAAACACATTGAGAACGTGCGGCAGCACGGTGTGCCTGTGGTGGTGGCGGTGAACCGGTTTGCCACCGACAGCGAGAGTGAACTGGCGCTGGTCAAGGCCCAAGCCTTAAAATACGGAGCCCATGCGGCCGTAACCATGAACGTGCACGCCGAGGGTGGCGAGGGCGGACGGGAACTGGCCGAAGCGGTTGTGGCCGCGGCTGCAATGCCCAGCACATTTTCATTTTTGTATCCGCTGGAAGCGTCCATCAAAGAAAAGATTGAAACCATTGCCACTCGAGTCTACGGTGCCGACGGAGTGGATTACTCACCGGAAGCCGAGAAGAAGATAAAGCTCTACACAGAACTGGGATATGCGCAGCTTCCAATCTGCATGGCAAAAACGCATTTGTCCATTTCGCATGATCCGAAACTAAAGGGGCGTCCTAAAAATTTCCGCGTACCGGTGCGGGACATCCGGGCTTCGATTGGCGCCGGATTTTTATATCCACTCTTGGGCGATATGCGGACCATGCCGGGGTTGCCTTCGGTACCTGCGGGGAACAACATTGACATTGATGCCAATGGGAAGATTAAGGGGTTGTTTTAGCAAATCATTGGAAGCGAGTGGTGTTTTTTAAACGCCGCTCACCTCGGAGAGGTTCGCTCCGATCGGAAATTTTTGGCTAAGAAAATTTCCTCTAGGCGTTTTCAAATACACCACTCGCTTCATTTAAATTCATTGTTACTCGTTTAGGCTAAAAGGAGTGCCATGAAAAAAATGTCCAGTCGCCCTTCTTTAAAAACCGTTTCAAAAGTATGGACCTCGCAAGCCATAGCCGCGTTGCTTGATGAAACGCTCAAGTCCTCTAGTATACATGACACTGCGTTGAACGGTTTGCAAGTAGAAGGGACTCGTCCCGTACGCCGGGTGGCCCTGGCCGTGGATGCTTCGTTGGCCTCATTTGAAGCGGCGCAAGCGAAACAGGCGGATTTATTGATTGTGCATCATGGGTTGTTTTGGGGCAAACCGTTTGCCTGGACCGGCATGCACGCCCGCCGTTTGCGAACCTTGGTCGAGTCGGGTATGGGATTGTATGCGTCCCACCTGCCCTTGGATGCACATAAGCAATTGGGGAACAACGCGCAACTGGCCAAAGTCTTGGGGTTGCGTCAATGCCGGCCGTTTGGCATGTATCATGGAGAAACCATTGGCATTCGTGGTGAGGCGCCTAAGCCTTGGACGCGTGCGCACGTAGCTGAACGGTTGCTGGCCTGTTTGGGAGCTGTCCCCAAGGTTTTGCCCTTGGGACCTGAGCGCATCACTTCGCTGGCGATTGTCTCTGGCGGTGGAGGCGACATGGTTGCAGAGGCGTTTGGTGTCACACCGAAAGTTGATGCGTTTATTACCGGAGAGGCTTCGCATTGGATTTATCCTTTGTGCCAAGAAGCCGGGCTTAATGTCTATCTTGGTGGGCATTATGCTACCGAGACGTTTGGGGTTAAAGCGTTGGGGTCTTTTTTAGAAAAAAAATGTGGAATTCGCAGCTTTTTTTTGGATTTGCCTACCGGTATGTGAAAAATCAATAATTGTTTTCCACAGATAAAAACCTTTAAAAACAATCATTTTACATAACTGAGTGGAAATAGTTCCACTTATGCACACAGCATGTGGATAAAGCTGTGGAAAACCTTGGTAAAGGCTCATATAAAGTACTTGATTTTAAAGGGCGAATGGTGTTTGATGAGGGTTAAAATCGTGAAAATAGGGAGTTTTAACCCCATGGCTGTAGCCAAACGAGGGCTTTTTATCACCCTGGAAGGGCCGGATGGTTCAGGAAAAAGCACACATTGTCAAACGCTCGCAAAGCAATTGCGGGTGTTGGGTCTTCCGGTATTGGTGACGCGTGAACCCGGCGGTGGAGCCAAAGACTCCCTTGCGGAAAAAATCCGCACACTGTTGCTCACGCCTGGAACCTCGATCCCCAATCCTCAAGCAGAGTTATTGTTGTTTCTCGCAGCCCGTGCGCAACATGTGCATGAGTGTATTCGACCGGCCTTGCAACAAGGCATGATTGTTTTATGTGAACGGTTTTCAGACGCAACCCTGGCCTATCAGGTGGGTGGACGCAAGCTGCCCGAAGCGGTGGTCAAAACCGTGGATGCATTTGCTCGGCAAAAGGTCCAACCGGATCTGACGTTGTTGTTTGATTTGGCACCGGAGGTTGGATTGCAACGAGCGTTTAAGGTGAAAGCCGGACATGATCGCATGGAGTCGGAGTCGCTTGCGTTTTATCAAGGCGTGCGGCGCATGTATTTGCGCCTGGCCCGGCGCGAACCCAAACGTATTCATGTGTTGTCGGCCACGGATCCAATCGAACAGGTGAGGGCCCATGTTTGGGCCTTGGTGACGCTCTGGCTTAAAAAGAAGGGATATCGGTATGCCGCTGCGTGACCTGCAAGGCCAGACGTCTGCTGTGGAACGCTTGCGGCGGGCCTGGAAGAACAATCGGGTGCCGCATGCCCTGCTGTTTACCGGACCCGAGGGTGTGGGAAAAAAAACCGCGGCCCTGGCTTTGGCGCAGGCTCTAAACTGTACGCAGCCGCATGTGGACGATGCTTGCGGAGAGTGCTTGGCCTGCCGCAAGACAGCGCAAGGGATTCATCCGGACGTGCGTTTGCTGGAACCGGATGGGGCGCACCTGAAAATTGAACAGATCCGCGAGCACGTGCAGCACGACGCCATGCTTAAACCCATGGAAGGCTCGCGCAAGATGTACATTTTTGATCCGGCGGACACATTGACGCTGGGTGCGGCCAACAGCTTACTGAAGATATTGGAAGAACCACCCTCGGCCGTTGTGTTGGTGTTGATCACCGCACAGCCCTTTGCCTTGTTGGATACCATTCGTTCGCGTTGTCAGGAAGTGCGGTTTTTTCCGCTGACCACGCAACGCTTGACTCCGTGGCTGCGACACCGACTGGGTGTGGACGAAACCACAGCTCAGGCCCTGGCGCGCTTGTCGGGTGGGCGTCCGGCCGAGGCTTTGCAAATGGCCGATGCGGAACATCAGGAACTGCGCAAGACCGTCCTGGATTGGGCGCAAAAGGCGCATACGCAGGGGTGGGCCGCATGGGCGCAGACCCTGGGTGAGTATCAGGATGAATTGTCCGAAGTGTTTACGATTTTACTTTCATGGTATCGCGATTGTTTGCTGTTGGCCCACAAGACACCTCAGATGTTGTTGATGAACGTGGACCGGGTGGCGGCCATGCAAAGTGTTTTGGCGGTAGAATCGCCGGAAAATATTTTATTGAAGTGTCAGGCGCTCTTGGCGGCCCGGGATCAGCTGAGCCGAAACGCCAACGTGCAGTTGGTTTTGGAAGTGTTGGGCATGACCTTGACGCGCGCAGCCGTGGCGTAAACGCGTTGCAGTGAAACATACTATGGAGCCCCTCGTCGTTACTGGCGGGGGATACACCCGAAAGGGTTGAGGTGTTGATATGTCGGATGTCGTGGGAATACAACTGTTGGAGGGCGGGAAGGTCCAATACTTCCTGGCCGCCGGCCAAGATTTGAAAATCGATACCTGGTGCGTGGTGGAAACCGAACACGGCCCCGGGGTCGGTCGGGTGGTTAAGTCGCGGGTTACCGAACCCGACGCCAAGGGCGGAGAATCGCTGCGGCGCGTGGTACGGCATGCCACACCCAAAGACATGGAGCAGATTCGCCAGAACGAACGTTTGGAGCGCGACGCGTACCGGCTCTGCCGCAAATTGGTGTTGGACAAGAATTTATCCATGAAGCTGGTGGATGTGACGTACACCCTCGACGGGCGCAAGGCCATTTTTTATTTCACATCGGAAAACCGTGTGGATTTTCGGGAACTGGTCAAGGAACTGGCGCATTCGCTCAAAGTGAAAATTGAGATGCGTCAAATTGGCGTACGCGACGAAGCCCGTCGCCTGGGAGGCGTGGGCTGTTGCGGGCAATCCCTTTGTTGCTGTACGTTCCTGAAAGATTTTGTCTCGGTTTCCATTCGCATGGCCAAGGATCAGAACGTATCGCTCAATCCAACCAAAGTGTCGGGCATTTGTGGACGTTTGATGTGCTGCCTTTCCTACGAGTACGACGGTCCCAAGGCCAAGCAACGCAAGTCCGGTCCGGATGCCAAGGGCGGCGAGCAGGAAGAGACCCATGCGTGCGCCGAGCACACCTGTACAGGTTGTGCCAAGGGTCACGCTGACGCTGAACCGGCAACGGACAAAGACGCGCCCAAAGAGACACCGAAGGAAAGCCTGCGTGCGCCGCACACACCCGGAGGGCGTCCGGATCGGGGTGATAAAACCTATCATTCGCCGAATCATTCCTTTTCCCGCCGGAACGAACAAGGTGCGCGCAGTGGACATGATCGCGGCGAACGCAAGCCCATGGGAGGCACGGAGCACACGGCTGGAACAACGGCAACCCCTGAAACCACGCCTGCATCGGGAGCCCCGAGCAATGCACCCGGTGGTGGACAACCGCGGCGGTGGTTTAAATCACGGCAGGAGAAGAAAAACAATGCGGCCAACCCGCACCATTCACCACACGGTCCCAATCGTGGCGGCGGAGGCGGACAGGGACAAGGCAAAGGTCCCAATCCCCACGGGCATTCGCGCGGTCCGTCTTCGGACAAGCGGTAGCGGCCTGCGGGCACGTTTACATTTTACGACGCACGAAAAGCAACCGGATCGACAAGCACCAGGCATGCGACTTAAGGGTTAAGAGAGGATTGGTTGACGGGTATGAGTTCATCTACGTTTTACATCACGACCGCCATCACGTACGCAAATTCGCGTCCCCACATTGGCCACGCCTATGAGGAAATCGCCACGGATGTGATTGCACGTTGGAAGCGCGTGAACGGGTTCGATGTTTATTTCGTCACCGGCTCGGACGAGCATTCGGCCAATGTTGAGGCGCGGGCCAAGGAGTTGGGAAAATCGCCGGCTGAATTTTGCAACGAGATGGCTGCGATTTTTAAAGAAACCTGGGCGGCCTTGAACATCTCCTACGACCGTTTCATTCAAACCTCGGAACCCGACCATCACCGTGCGTCTCAAGAAATGGTCCGGCGCGCCTTTGCGGCCGGGGATATTTACAAGGGACACTACGAGGGCTGGTATTGCAATTCGTGCAACAACTACTACATGGAATCGGATTTGAAAGACGGACTCTGCCCGGATCACGGCACCAAGCCCGTCTGGCTTTCCGAGGAAAATTATTTTTTCAAGCTTTCGCGGTTTGAACAGCCGTTGTTGGAGTGGATTGAGAAACATCCTGAGTTTATCCTGCCCGAGACCCGGCGCAACGAAGTGGTCAATGTCATCAAGGGCGGGTTGCGCGATATTTCCGTTTCGCGCGCGACCTCGACCTGGGGCATACCTTTCCCCGACGATCCGAAGCATTTGATATATGTTTGGTTCGATGCGCTGATCAATTACATCTCGGCCATTGGGTTCCCGGACAACAAGACTCAGTTTATGAAATATTGGCCGGCGCAGGTGCACGTGGTCGGCAAAGACATCACCCGGTTTCATTGTGTCATCTGGCCCGCCATGCTTATGTCCGCTGGGTTGCCCCTGCCCGAGCGCGTGTACGGACACGGGTTTCTTTCCCTCAAAGGTGAGAAAATTTCCAAGACGCGCGGCAATGTCCTTGATCCGGTTGAGTTTGCTAAGCAATACGGTGTGGATGCGTTTCGGTATGTGCTCTTGGCCGGGAACAATTTCGCCACCGACAGTGATTTTTCCGAAGAAGGGTTCGTGGATTTGTACAACAGCGATCTGGCCAACGATCTGGGCAATCTGCTGAACCGCACGCTCACCATGGTGGAAAAGTACAACCAAGGGCACGTTCCTCAAGCTGCGGCCGAGGTGCATGCCGATGATGTTGCGCTGCACGACGAGGCCAAGGCCTTGTACGATACGTTTAACCGGCACTTGAATGCGTTTGATTTTTTAGCCGCGTATGCGGCCGTGGGGTCGTTGATCAACCGCGGGAACAAATACATTGAGTCCTCGGCCCCTTGGACCTTGTTCAAGCAGGGTCAGACTGAACGCTTGAACACCGTGCTCTACAACTTGCTTGAGATTTTACGGCTCTCGGCCATATTTGTGTATCCACTGATGCCCGAGACCACCCCGCGCATGCTCGCGCAATTGGGCGATCCGGATCCGGGACGAAAACTGGCGTTTCCCATGGAAGCGCGCTGGGGCCAGCTGCCGGCAGGGCAGACCATTGCCAAGGGTGCGCCGCTTTTTCCGCGCATTGAAAAAGAACCGAAACCGGGAACGGGCAAAGCCTGATGTGGGTCGACAGTCACATCCATCTTGAGGACGAAGCCTACGACCCGGACCGGGACGCGGTGCTCGCACGCGCCAAGGCGGCAGGGGTTGATTGTTGGGTCAATGCCGGATCCACGCAGGCGGCCAATCGTGCCATGCTGAAGTGGTTGCCGCAGGAACCTGCGGCCGTGGGTGCGATTGGGTTGCATCCGCATGAGTTTGCCACAGACCCAGAAGCCGCGGTGTTTGCGGATGTGCCAACGCAGTTAAGTCAGGAAAAGATCGTAGCCTTGGGTGAGATTGGCCTGGACTATCATGTGTTTAAGGATTTTCCCGCACCGAACCAGGGCGCGCAGCAGGCGGCCTTTCGACATCAATTGCGCCTGGCGCGCATATTTGAATTGCCGTTAATTGTGCATGTGCGCGAAGCCTACGACGATGCCTTGCGCATCTTAAAAGAAGAAGGACCGTTTCCCTGGGGCGGTGTGCTGCATTGTTACGCCGGTGGCCCGGAGCTGTTGCCGGCGATTTTGGATCTGGGCTTTTATGTAGGGATCGGCGGTCCGGTGACCTATCCTTCGGGGGAGGCGATTCGCCGGGTGGTGGAGCAAGCGCCGTTTGAGCGGTTGTTGCTCGAGACCGATGCCCCGTATTTGCCACCCCAGTCCCGACGGGGGCAACGCAACGAACCCGCGCTGTTGCCAGAGATCGGCGCCGCGGTGGCGCTGGCCCGGGGATGTTCGCGCGACGAGGTGGCCGCGCAGACCACCGCCAATGCCCAACGGCTCTTTCGACTCGGAGCGAGCACAAACGATGTGCGCGTGTATCCGATACAGAATCATCTGTATGTGAATTTGACCAACCGGTGCAGTGCCAATTGCGTGTTTTGTCCGCGACGCGTCAGCCGTCAGCTGCATGCCTACGACCTGACGTTGGCGCGCGAAGCCACCGCCGCGGAGATTCTATCGGATATGGGCGACGCGCGTCGGTATGCCGAGGTGGTCTTCTGTGGGTTTGGGGAACCGGTCTTGCGCCTCCCCACGCTTTTGGCCGTGGCTCGGGAAGTAAAGAAACAAGGGGTCCGGGTGCGCGTGAATACCAACGGGCATGCGGACTTGATTTACGGCCGGGACATTTTGCCGGAGTGCGTAGGAGTCGTGGATGAATGGTCGGTCTCGCTAAACAGCGCCGATCCGGAGCAGTACGATCGTTTGGTACAACCCGCCTCGGGTCCCCACGCCTTGGAGTCGGTGAAAGCGTTTGTAGCCCGTGCCGTACAGGCGGGATTTTCAGTCACCACCACGGCCGTGGAAATGCCGGCCGTTGACGTGCGGGCCGTAGCGGAGCTAAGCCGCCAACTGGGCGCACGTTACCGCGGACGGATTCCCCAGCGTTTGGGCGAACCCGAGAATTAATACACCGGAACGCGCTGGTCGCGTACCGGAATCCGATCCATGTGAGAGCATCCTGGCTAAAGGAGCGTGTACGACATGGCAGAATCTTTTTTGAGGAAAATCGTTAAGGAAAAAAAGCTGGAGGTCGAGAAGGCGCAAAAGCGGGTTCCCTTTGACGCGCTGATGCAGATTATCTTAAACCTTCCTCCGGCCCGCAATTTTAGGGACATTTTATACCGTCCCCAAGGCAAGAGTTTGATCGCGGAAGTGAAAATGAAGATGCCTAGCTCCAAAACCTTCAAACCCAAATTGAAGCTGGAGGTTCTGGTCAAGGCGTATGAAGTCGGTGGTGCTCGCGCCATTTCCGTGGTAACGGACAATAAGTTTTTCGGTGGCAAGCTTGGTTTGATAGACGAGGTAAAAAAAATCTCGTCGCTTCCAATCTTGCGTAAGGATTTTATCTTTGATCCCTATCAGGTGTATGAATCGCGCGCAGCCAAGGCCGATGCTGTGTTGCTGATTGCAGACGTGATACCGGACAAGGCCCTCTCCAAACTGGTGCATCTGACCAGCGGGTTGGGCATGACCCCTGTGGTGGAAGTCCATACGGCTCCGGACATGAAGCGGGCCCTACGCGCCGGTGCGGATGTCATTCTGATCAACAACCGGGATTTAAACACCATGAAGATCAATCATCAGACCGTGGCGCGCCTGATTAAGATGGTGCCCCGCGATATTGCCGTCATCGCGGCGAGTGGGTATGAAACGCCGGATCAGTTGGTGGAGATTTCTTCGGATCGGTTGCGTGCGTTTCTGCTGGGGAAATCCCTGTTGGAAAGCAAGACACCCGACAAAATGCTGCACGAAATGTGTGAGTTGCTCATCAAGTCATGACCGCCGTTAAAATCTGCGGATTGACCCGAGGCGAAGACGCTCGAGCGGCGGTGGCCGCTGGGGCTACGGCCGTAGGTGTGGTGCTTGCCCCTTCACCTCGTCAAGTGACCCCGGCTCAAGCCAAGCGTGTATTGGCGCAGGTGCCTACGACCGTGCTGCGCATCGGTGTATTTGTGGATCAGGACTGGAAGTGGGTTCGCGGTGTGGCCGCGGATCTGGGGCTTGATCGCATCCAGTTGCACGGTTCGGAATCGGCGGCCTATCTTCGTCATTTTACGCCCGGTCAATGCATTCGCGCGCTGCGCCCTCAGGCAGGAGCGGTCTTCCCAAAGTGTGATCCAGCGCCCGAAGCCAGCGCGTTGTTGGTGGACGCGTGGGTGCCTGGACAAGCGGGGGGAACCGGTAAGTTGGCCAACTGGGCGTTTGCCAAGGCGTTGCGTCGGTTACCCAAAACGTTGATTCTGTCCGGTGGCTTGCATGCGGGAAACGTCGCTGAAGCGATCCGGCGTGTGCATCCGGACATGGTGGATGTTTCTTCAGGCGTGGAAGTCTCTCCGGGGATAAAAAGCAAAGCTAAGATACGCGCCTTTCTGCGCGCGGTTCGCCAAGGGGAATCGTTGTGATGACAGGCTTCCGTAAATGGATGTCCTCGCGTTCACGCTTGGGTTTGGCCGTGGTCTTGGTCTTTCTCTCTGCGCTTGCAGCCATTGGCTGGAACTTGCATCGCCTGGAACAAAATCAAATCTCAGCTTTCCGCGCCCTGGCGGTGAATGTCAGCGAGACCGCGATTAATTTTGTCATCGGAAAACAAAACGATAACATGTTTGAGTTCATGGCGGTTTTGAGCCAAATTCCCAATATTCAATATCTCGCCTATTGGGTGGGCACGCAGCGTGCCTTGCAGGCCGGGAATGCGTCGGCGCTCAATCCCCGTCGGGTGGCCATGCCTGAGGAAAGCCGCGACGGAACACGGGATGGCGCCTTTCTCTATTTTCACATACCATTGCCACAACATGAGGCCGTGCTAAAAACACAGGGACATTTCCAGATTGTTTTTTCTTTGCAGGATTTTTTAAGGACCAAACGAAATATTTTGGTGGCTGCTTTTATAGGTATACTGGTTTTGAATATTTTGGTCTTGGTCTTGTTCCAGTTGCATCGAGTGCAAGATCGGCTGCGCACCACCCAAGAGCAAAAATCACGCATGATCTCCACCATCTCACACGATACCAATCATTATTTGACCGTGATCCGCATGAAATTGGAAAATCTTTTAGTGCGCACACGGCAGGCCCAACCCATTGAAGACCTGGAAGGGCAATTGGTTATGGCCAAGGACAATACCGAGTCGTTGGCTCAACTGTTGGATAACTTGAGTGCATATGAGCGCATTACCGAGACCACGTTTGTTTTAGAACCCTTGGAACTTACCGCGTTGTTGGCCTACGAGTGCCGTGGCTTGGAAGATGTGGCTGCACGACGTGGCCAAAAGGTGAAGCACGAATGGACGGTGTCACCCTGTATGGTTTTGGCGGATCGCATGCAATTGCGCCGAGTGGTGCAGAACCTGCTGCGCAATGCCATGAAATTTTCCCCTGAGGGAACCACCGTCCGGTGCACACTGGCGGCTGAAGACGGAGAGGCGAAGGTACGCATCCAGGATGAAGGCTGCGGTATTCCGGTGGATGCGTGGGAGCGAGTGTTTCAACCCTATGTGCGCTTGCAAACCGCGGTCAAGGGCACAGGCTTGGGGCTGGCCATTGCCCGGGAGCTGATGCGCAAGATGCGCGGTGACCTAACGATTCTAGCCAGCGCACCCGAGTCAGGCACCACATTTGAATTGAGACTGCCGCGTGTGGCAGACGAAGGAGGCAACGATGGCGGATTTGTTGATCGTGGATGACCAACCGGATTTGATCCAGGTGCTCAAGGAACGTTGTGAACTCGAGGGGCATCGTGTGACCACGGCCTTGGACCCGGCGGCGGCCATGGCGCAACTCTCGGCACGCACCTTCGATATGGCGCTGATTGATGTGTACTGGGGGGATGAGGAGAAAATCGGCATTGAATTGCTCAAAGCCATCCGGGCCGAAGCGCGCTGGCATGCCTTGCCCATCATCATTATGACCGGAAAGCCGGACTCCCAACTCACGTTGGAAGCCCTGCAAGCCGGAGCCAATGATTTCATATTGAAGGATTTGCAGGGTGGGGAGTGGTTGGAAAAAATCGGACGCGTGTTGCGCCCCAGCGCAGCGACCCCCGTGGCCGAGCCCGAAGTTTGGGAATCGGCACTGGTCGGATCGTCCCCGCTCATGATCAACCTTACCAAAGAGCTATGGCGTGTGGCGCAACAACAAGCCGACGCCTTGATCTTGGGCGAAACCGGATCAGGGAAAAATCTGACGGCCTCCATGATTCATCGCCTGGGGCCGCGGAAACAGAAAAAGTTTTATGCGGTGGCCTGTCCGGCCATACCGGCGGATTTGTTTGAGAACGAGTTGTTTGGCAATGAGCCCGGCTCGTACACCGGTGCATTGGGAAAACGCGGTAAGGTGGAAGAAGCCGACGGAGGGGTTTTGTTTCTCGATGAGATCGGCGATCTTGCCCCGGCGCATCAAGCCAAGTTGCTCTCGTTTTTGGAAACCAAACAATTTATGCGCGTAGGCGGCAATCAGCTACGGAGTGTGGATGTGCAGATCCTGACGGCGACGCATCGCAATTTGGAAGAGAAGGTGGCCAAGGGCGAATTTCGCCAGGACCTGTATTATCGGTTGATCGGGAATGTAATCCGCATACCGGCCTTGCGCGAACACATGGAAGATCTGCCGGCGTTGGTCTGGTATTTCATTAAAAAGTTCAATGCTTTGTACGGACGAAACATCCAGCGCGTGGACCCGGAAGTGTTTCGGCGCTTGCAAAACGATCCCTGGCAGGGCAATGTCCGGGAGTTGCAGTCCAAGGTGCAGGAGGCCGTACGGGCCTGTCCGGATCAAACTCTCCAGGTCAAGGATTTTTCCAGCATGGTGGTCAAGACGACCGGTGTGCAGCCCAAAGGGCCCATGTCGCGATTGGATTTATCGTATCGTGAGGCCAAAGAAAGCATCATGCAGGAATTTCATGACCTCTACCTGGCGCATCACCTGGACGCGCATGATTGGAACATATCTGAGACCGCGCGGGCCATTGGTATCATGCGGGAACAGTTGAATGCGGTGATTCGACGGTACGGGCTTCGGGCCAAGCGCCCCAAGCGTGCGAGTAAGGAAGAAGTGTCTTTCACACCATAGTCCGGACGGCGATTTGAAAAGGGTTTGTTTCGGACAGCCATGCCTTGGGATGGGTAGCACGGCTTCGAAAGGCGTTCGTCTCAGAGAGACTCACTCAGATCGGAAATCCTTCGACCGAAGCGGATTTCCTCTATGCTTTCTCAGCGTGCCACCCATCCCAAGACCTTGTCGAACAAGTGAATTATGCCGTTGGTACTTCCACCAGAGCCGCCAGTTGTTGCATGAGCGGTTCGGGCAACGCCGACAATGATTTTTTTCGCACGTCAAAGCAGACCATGGTGATCTCGCTTCTTAAGACCGTTTCACTTCCGCGCTTAATCGTATAATCGAAAACAAAAGACACTTTTTTGGCATCCTTGACCCGCAGCTCGATAACCAAGGCATCGCCGAAAAAAATGGGACGCTTGTACTCCACCGTGGCTTTGGAGGGGAAGAAGGTAATCCCCGTCGTTTCCACGTATTTCATAAAATTGCCATAGTGTTCGGTGAACCACTGCACGCGACACCATTCCAGCCATTCCAGCGGCCGGGCATAATACACCTGCCCGGTTACGTCCGTGTCACTCAAATGCACTTGCAAATTCATCGTGTACATGTGAACTCCCCCCTGAACAATAAAAGTGCAGACACTATAGCAAATTTATTCTTCCTGGAAAAATAAATTCCTGACCTGGAGTGAATTTGTTCCGGTTCCGTCTTTTTGAGCTTTTTATATAAGTGTAAAAGCCTTATAAATTAAGCCTAAGTACCTATAAGGGTCATGAAGTTAAGTTGGCACAGCGCTTGCATTATACCCCATGCAGAAAAACGGGGGGGATGCCATGCGAACACAGAATGCAGCCAACATTGAGAATTCAGCGTATTCGGGAAAGCAAGATTGGGAACTTATTAAGGCCTTTGGACGGGGTGACCGCGCTGCGGCCGATGTTTTGGTGGAGCGGTATTATAAGAAAGTACTGAACACCTGTTACAGTTATTTCAACCGCGGGGATGAAGCCCGGGATGTGGCACAGGAAGTTTTTGTCAAAGTATTCGGGGAACGAAAAATATTGAAGTTTCGAGGCGACGCCCAATTATGGACCTGGCTGTATCGGGTGACGCTCAATACCTGCAAGACCCGCTTGACCCAACATATTCGACTCAAACAGCGACGCGGGTTTGTTTCCGAGGGTGAATTTGAAGATGCTTGGGCATCCACGAGTACGTCGATCACTCCGGAAGAAGAATGCGTACGCCGTCAGTCCAAAGAACGCTTGCATGGAATCATTCAGCGTTTGCCCAAAGCCTACCAGGATGTAATACGGCTTATTTATTGGGAGGACTATTCTTATCGTGAAGCTGCGCGGCACCTGAACATTCCTACCAGTCATTTGGGAGTTAAGTTGATGCGTAGCAAATCTCTGTTATCCAAGTTGCATCAAACCGCTTGGCCGGAATATGGAGTGAATTGAACCTAAAACCCATGGTTGTGTCTTGGTTAAGATGCCGCTATACTCCTGCTATGATGCCTTTTGTGAGTCGACATAGTCTGCAGCTGGGTTGTGCATGGGTCATGGGGTTGGGTCTGTTCCAAGGCGGGGTGTACGCTGCGGAGTGGACCAGTTTGGCCCAGGTTGAGAGCCATGTATCGGAACATACATCCACGGTTTTGCCAAACGGACATGTGTTGATTGCCGGGGGGATGGGGCGACTTTTTCCCACCACGGGTGTTTGGATTTTTGAACCGGATTCGGGTGCGTTCAAACTGGCCGGAAGATTGCGGGAGGCACGGGCCGGACATACGGCCACATTGCTTTCCGATGGATATGTACTCATTGCCGGCGGACATAATGCACGCAAGCGTTCGTTATCCAGTATGGAAATAATTAGTGGAACGGAGCTACGACGGAGTGCGGGTGTTTTGGCCATGAACCATCCACGGCAGGAACACACGGCAACCCTGCTCGGACACGGCGGTGTAATTCTGGCCGGTGGAGGCAGTGCGGTGGTGGAGGGGTTCGACCCCCGGACGCAACGTTGCGCGGGGCGCGGCCGATTGCTGCGTGATCGACGTGGGCATACGGCCACCTTGTTGCAGCAAGGTGGCATTTTATTTTGTGGTGGAGCCGATGCCACCGCAGAACTTTTCACACCCGAGACCGGAGGCAGTCGAATCATTTCCATGGCCGCTCCCCGCAACCATGCGGTGGCACTCCCACTTCCGGATGGACGGGTGCTCATTGCCGGAGGCGGCGATCCCCGTTTGGAATGTTTCGATCCGAAGAGAGCGTGTTTTACCTTGTTGCCGGGAAGCACCTGGTCCGGAGCATACTCGGTTGGAGCCGTGACCGGAGAAGGCCGCGTTTTTATCTTGGGCGGGGAGGCCGCGCAACCGCTCGCACGAGTGGCGGAATACAATCTTTCTACGCAAAGGCTTGTCGCGCAACCGGAGATGCAGGTGGCGCGACGTGGACATACCGTAAGTGTGTTGCCGGGAGGCAGGCTGTTGGTCCATGGCGGAGCCAAGCAAGCCCGTTCGGAACTTTTTAGTCCCAACGACGGATATTGGAGGGAGCCCGAACAAGGTAAACATCAAGCCCGGCGCAATCATACAGCCACACTGTTGCCTCAAGGGCAGGTACTGCTCTGCGGTGGGTATGCCGGGCAATATGTTTCATCCTTTGAAAAGTCAGCGCGCCACAAGGGTGAGTCCGCAGTTACAGGGGATTTGCTAATCCCACGGCACCGGCATACGGCCACGCTGCTGCCGGATGGCCGGGTACTGCTGGCAGGAGGTTTTGGTCGTGAGCGGTATTGGAACATAACGGAGATCGTTGATCCCAGTACCTGTCGGAGCACACGTTCCGGAGATTTGCGCTGGGGACGGGAAAATTTGGCGGCAACCTTATTGCCCGATGGACGCGTGTTGTTTACGGGTGGGTTTGACGGACATCGGTATTGGCCTGAAGTTGAAATCTTTGATCCTTTGGGCGGTGTTTCTACCGAGACCACAACCTTGTTGGCAGGTCGTGAAAAGCATACGGCCACGGTTTTGGGCGACGGACGGGTGTTGATTGTCGGAGGCGTGGACAGCGGACAATGCGTACGTACCGTAGAAGTGTACGATCCGGCGAAAGACCGATCACACGCCGTGGGCGCGCTGCATGAGCCGCGTTTTAATCATACGGCCACGGTCTTGGCCAATGGGTGGGTCTTAATTGCAGGTGGAGAAAATGAGCGCGGGCGCTTGGCCTCTTCGGAACTCTACGATCCCAATGCCGGTTTGTTTCTGCGCGGCCCGAGCATGCATGAGACGCACAGCGAGCATACGGCGACCGGTTTATTTGACCGCAGTGTATTGGTCGTCGGCGGAGGAACAAAGGGTGTGGAATTGTTCCTGCCCGAGACCCAGACCTGGCGGTCCGTAGCTTCGTTAAAACGTGTTCGCAGTGGACATACTGCCACCTTGCTGACCAACGGACATGTATGGGTGGCTGGTGGAGAAGATGGGGTTCGCTACGCAGAAAGCAGCGAAGAATACATCCCCGGAAAGGATATGCCTGGAACGGCGCAAGGCCAAGGCATCACCGTATTGGCAGGTCCGCAGGAAATCCAACCGGGGTTCACGTATCGCTTGACGGGGCATGGTTTTGCCGGGAGCGGTTGGATACCCGGAGAGTGGCCCAGTTTGGTTTGGCAAGGACTGAACGGAGACCTCGGAGGGCAGGGTGGCCTGCGTAACGCAAGTGAGACACTTTTTCCCTTGGATGCATTGAATGCGGATCGCAGCTTGCGTCTGCGGGTGCCAAAGAACCTAGCGCCCGGTTTTTGGAGGGTGCGGGTGGAATCAGGCGGTGCAAGTTCTGAGGGCTGGACGGTGCAGTACCGAGGAGCCGGGAGCGCACCGGTGCTAGCAGGTCCCACGCCGGTTCCCGCCCGACTTTCGCAGGGAGAAGCCGGGCGCAAAGTCTTTTGGCAAGAAGACTTTTATGGCCCACCTGGGAAGCGGGTACCCAAGTGGCGTGATCAAGCTCAAGGACCTGAACTGGGTGCTCGGCTGATGTATTCGTCGCTCCCCTCCTGCGCGCGACTTACCAAGGCTGCCGAGGTTGGCTGGGGACGGGTGCAATCCCCATGGTTGCGGCTGAACATCGACGAGGCTCCTTGGGTGGTGGTCTCGGTAAAGGCGATTTCACCCGGGTTGAGTTGGGATGTGGGAGTGAAAGAAAAAAAGAGCGGTCGGTACTGGCCGTTGAATACGCATATTATTGATGCCACAGAACAAGCCTACGATTTGCGTCAATGGGCGGGTTGGCATGGGGAAAAAGAATTTTATGTGCAAATCAATGTATTTGCCCGGCCGGGCACGGTAAAATACCTGGACCTTGATCGAATTTGGATTGTGGGCGTGGCCGAACCTGCGGTTGGGCCGCACGCAACAAAACCATGAGGAGAAGTACATGCGGTTAGCTCAATGGGGTCTCCTGGGATGGCTGGTCCTGTCGGCATCGGGTATGCTGATTCGCTCAGTGCCTGCAGGTGAATGGAAGTACACGGCGGACATTGCCGTAACCTTGCGTCAGCACACGGCGACGCTACTGCCCTCGGGAAAGGTGTTGGTGGCCGGCGGGTACAATCGCCTGTTGGCCTCGCATGGTGCTTGGCTTTTTGATCCGGCCTTGGGGACGTTTGTGTTGGCCGGGTACTTGCAACAAACACGCGCGTGCCACACGGCCACGCTTTTATCCTCGGGAAATGTATTGATCGCCGGTGGGGAAAATGAGACCGAGCATGCCTTGCGTTCAGCGGAGATTTACGATCCAACGGTGATGAAGCTTGTGGGTAAGGTGGCTTTGCAGGCGGCGCGTTCCGGGCATACGGCCACCGTATTGTCCGATGGCAAGGTGCTTTTCGCCGGAGGCGGAACCTCCACGGCCGAACTTTACGATCCCGAGAGCCAGCGCACGGTTTTAGTGGCTCCGCTTTCACATCCGCGAACCAATGCCACGGCCACACTGCTCGGCGATGGACGGGTCTTGATTGCCGGGGGTGGGGACAACAGTGCGGAAGTGTATATCCCGAACCAGCGTCGTTTTGTGCCTACGGGAAATCTCCATGTTGCACGCAAAAATCATACAGCCACACGCTTGGCGGACGGTCGGGTCTTGGTCATTGGCGGGTGTCCACAAACCTTCTCCGAATGGTTCGATCCGCTGAAGAATAAATTCACGGTGGTGCCTACCTTTGAGGGGCCGGATCAAGGGCATACCGCAACCTTGCTCCCCAACGGTTGGGTTCGTGTCATCGGTGGCCAGACTCGGGAAATACAAAAGCGGGTTTGGGATATTGAACCGCATACGTTTCGCGCGCGTTTGGTCGCACCGCTGCGTTCCCCGCGTTCGTTTCACACTGCGATTTTGCTGCCGGATGGGCGGATCCTGGCGCATGGGGGCCATGTGAATGTGCGCCCGGAACTGTACGAAGCCACCGCCGGGCGTTGGCACGCTACCGCAGCCATGAACCTGGCCCGGCATGGTCACACCGCTTCATTGTTGCCCAGTGGGCGTGTGTTGTTGGCCGGAGGATTTCATGGCACCTACGAAGCCAGCACGGACATGTACGAGCCTAAGCTCAAGCAAATGCTTCCGGGCCCCCGCTTGTATTACCCCCGTCATTGTCATACGGCCACCTTGTTGCCCTCGGGTGAGGTGCTTTTGGCCGGAGGCTACGGCGAGGGGAAGTACCTCTCGAGTGTGGAACTATATAATGAAGCGCGGCAACAGGTCTCGCTTACCGGGGCCTTGTTGGAACCGCGGGAGAAACACAGTGCCACACTTTTGCAGGACGGGACACTGCTCATGGCGGGAGGTTTCAACGGCAAACATCTCAAGAGTGCCGAGACCTACGATCTGCACAGCGGAGTTTTCACGCGCGTAGAGGGCACTTTGCATGCAGCACGGGAGAAACATACGGCCACACTTTTGCCCAATGGAAAGGTCTTGATTGCGGGTGGCTTTGATGGAAAGACACCACTGGCGGGCGCTGAGCTTTACGACCCAAAGGCAAAACGCTTTTTCCCTACGGGCTCCTTACGTACGCCTCGGTTTGCCCATACGGCCACGCTTTTGCCCAGCGGGAAGGTGCTGTTGACCGGCGGCACTCAGGGGCATGGCGGATTGGATGCCACAGAATTGTACGATCCTGAGCTCGGTGTGTTTTTTGGCTCCGGATGTTTGAATGTGGCGCGTTCCGGACATACGGCTACGCTCTTGCCCAGCGGATTGGTGGTGATTGCTGGTGGTTGGGTCGCCGATGTGGAAGTGTACAATCCGGGTACGCGGATGTTTTACCGCTCGTATTCGATGACACAATCACGCCGGGAGCATACGGCCACGCTGCTTATGCAAGGCGATGTGCTGGTCACCGGTGGACAAGACCGGCTGAATTTTTTATCCACGTGCGAGGCCGCGCATCTAACCGAGTACGAGGTGAATGCCGATACGGTTCGTATGCAACCTGAACTTGGGACCATGCTTACAGACATTCGGCCCGGCAGCCGCTTGCGGCTGAAGGTAAAAAAAACGGTTTGGGATGAACGGGCGCCGCGCCTCCTAATGATGGCCGCAGGCAGCGGAGGCATGAATTCGTATGGTGCATCGGGGTTGTGGTTTGACCTAAGTGCCTCGCTTTATCCACTGAACTGGAAAAAGTTGGGCAGTGAATTGACGTGCACAATGCCGTCGACCATCACTCCCGGCTATTGGATGCTTTGGGCCGAGCATCAGGGTGTGTTTTCTGAAGCTGTGATGGTGAGGTATCCCTTGGTTGCCTCACCGCCTCCGACGGAGGTCATGACCCCGGAGGCGAAGACTACCCAACCTGTTCCAGAAGTGGTGGGATGGGTTGAGGAATTTTCCGGGAAACCGCACCAGCGTCCCCGCGAGTGGACCGATGTGCGGAGCAATCCGGAATGTCGGGCGTATTTACGCACCAGCGGAAAGTCATCGGCGTTTTTTGAACGGACACGGGAAGGCGATTGGGGAAAAAGTATTAGCCCTAAGCTACATCTTTCCGTGGAGAGATACCCCTGGGTGGAAGCCAAAGCGATTAAGGTCTCGCCCGGGATCAAATGGAACATTGCGGTGATTGACGCGGATACCCAACAATATTGGGACCTCTCCGAAGGATCCAGCAATTCCGGAAAAGTGCAGGCCCATCTGGCCAAGCGGACCGGTTGGAAGGGTGAAAAGGAATTTTATATTCAGATCAACATGGAAGGGGAGGAAAAAAGCTTTGTGGAGTTGGACTACGTCAAGGTCCTGGGATACGAAGTAACCCCACCGCCGACCGCGAAAGGATCTCGTCCGTCGCGCGGTCTGCCTTCCAAGGTCGTTCGGTAGCATAATTCGGCTCAGCTACGTAGCGGACGCTCAAGGATAGTGAGCGAGAAAAAATATTTTGGTAATAAAATTCACTTTCCTTGGGTCAAATGTGTGACCATGGTTCGAGATGTCGGTAGGGTTCAAAGGAGAACATGCAAACCAAGCTGGACCGTGTTTTCGGGATATACTTGATCCTGATCGGAATCATAAGTGCAATCATGGTCGGCCTGGGAAGCCTGTGCGCTCAGGCACACATCTATGGGACTATTTGGGATGAATCGTTTTCCAACGGAAATCCCACCGATCAGGCCCGCTTGGCAGAAGAATATCAGGTAGGAATCCGGCTTAAGAATGTATACATTCGTTGGTCCGAGTACGAACCCACGCAAGGTCAGTACAGTGCCGCCTACATTGCCCAAAAACAAGAGGAAATCAAACAATTACGCATGGCAGGATTTACCATTCTTTTAAGGATCAATCCGTTTCCTTTTCCAGATTGGGTTTTTGCCACGAACCCGGACGTGCATCTAAAAAATCAATATGGATTTGAATGGGATCCGGAAAAAAACACGCCTGAGCGTCAGGCCAGTCACTCGGTGGATTCTTCACGCTCAGCCGTGAGTGTATGGGATCCGGATTATCGGGCAGCGTTTAAGACCTATCTCACGCACGTGTTCCAGGATTTTGGCACAAATTTTTGGGGGGTTTATCTTACGGTCGGGCAATGGGGCGAGGTCACGTTTCCGTCGGACAAAGATTACTACGGGCATAGCAATTGTTATTGGGGTTGGGACCCGCATGCTCGGGCGGACATAAGTGCGAAGTATCCAGCGGCTGCCGGGTACGTGCCCGGGCAGATCGGCATTGCCGGGGAGCGCGTGTTGAACGGAGGGTTTGAAGACACACACTACACGGACTCCATTGCCAACTGGGAAAGCACACGTGACGATTATTATCTCGGGGGCTGGGCCCCGAGCGTGCAAACCGGCGGTGCCTCTGAAGGGAACCGCTATCTGCGGTACCAGTCTCCCAGCGAACATGCCGGAGTGCAGTACCGTTTGCGTCAATGCGTGGTGGTCAATACAGGTACCGCGTATGCGGTCAGCGGCGCGTTGCGAACCGTAAGTGTCAACACCACCGCCTGGTTGATCTTGAGCCAACCCGATGCCCAAGGGCAGTGGCATGAGTACGTCAGCCTCTCCACATCGGCCGCAAGTTGGACGACGCTGAGCACCTCGTACACCTCGCTTACCTTTACCACCCGGGCGTACATTGATGTTTTTCTCACCACCCTGGATGGGAGCAGCGTGGGCACCGTAGAGGCCGATGCCCTCTCGGTAACCGATGGGCGGGTGATTGACCGTACGCCGGCCCGACTTTTTTTCCAGTGGTATTATGAAAGCCTGACGGATTTTGTGCGTTGGCAAATTGCCACGCTAAAAGAAATGTACGACGGACGCTTGATTCTTATGGGTGGCGGTTGGGCCGCTCGGAGCGGTGACATTGAGGCAGAGGTAAACGCCGATCTTACCGGCACCTCACGTAATCATTACTGGGTGTGTCGCGCCCATGTCCCGGAACGATATCTGGCCGGCCTGACCGATACGCAAAATGTGTATTTTGCCGAGACCGGAGTTGAGTCCGATTGGCGTGGTGATGAGTGGTCGTCCACCGGGCACAATATTCCTGCTTGGGAAGAGAGTGTCTTGGAAAGCGACTGGTCCCAGCCGCATTATTTTGCCCATCAAGCCGAGCGTTTTGGCTTGGGTAAGTTTTGCGAAAACGGCGGGTACAACAATTCCTTGCAGATGGTCCGCGCCTTTCAGCAGATGGATACCTTTAACTATGAAGGGATCGGCTGGTATACGGCCGGGCAGCTGTTTCAATCGGGTTTGGCCTCTTTAAGCGATTACGCGGATCAAGTCTCCTTGCACGGAGGGCCGGAAGAACCCGAGGGCTGGGTGCAGCATTTTACCTCACCGATCGGTGTGACCCCGCCTCCCGGATGGCGCAACGATGACAACGGACGCATCACCGCCTTGGGCGGAACGCAAGCCCGTGTTGAAGTGCTGGGTACCAAGTATTACGGTGGGGTGCTTTCGCCAATCTTGCGCGACATGAATTCCAGCATCTATTCCTCACTGGAGATCAAGGTCAATGCGGTAACTCCCGGCGCGTTTTTGGACATAGGCTTGCAAGAAGAGCGCGGGGCGTATCGCTATTACCCTATTTTTGCCAAACTGGATCTGCCGGGAACCTATCAGGTGAATTTGCCGGTGGTCGCGGCAGGTGCGGACTTGGGATTGTTTTCCCTGAAAGTTTGGATCAACGGGAATACCGGCACCGGGAGCGCGGACTTGGATTACATCAAGCTGATTAAACCCGGGAACGCTTTGCCCAAAGCCAATACCCAGCCGGTGACGTATCTGCTAAAGACCGGCTGGGAAGCCGGTGAAACCGAGGGGCTAAACAACCTTGTGCTCTCGCGCGCCAATGTGGCTGGGTTGGGTGGGGTTGGTGACCCGGTTTTCCGCAGGGAAGTCACGTCGTATGCCGGTGTGACCTATGCGGCCGGGGTGGCCGCGTATCAGGGTGTTTTTTACAAATACATGGCCGGGCAAGCGGTGGATCCTTTGCAAGCGGTGTACTGCAATTTTTCCTGGATGGACCACACGCAAGTCGGCATGCCGCTGGCCGTGACCCTCCATGCGCGGGTTGCATACTGGATTTATCCGCGCGGCGATGCGCGCATCTGTCTGAATCTGCATTGCACCGACGGCACCGATTTGCGCAATGCACAAATGCGGGACCAAAATCAGGGGCTCATGCAAGCCTGGGCCCGCCAGGATAAACTCAATGCCTGGAACTATGTGGAAGTGGACCTTTCGGCATGGTCGGGAAAAACCATTGACCGTGTGGAGTTTGGCTACGAAGCCGGAGCAAACACCGGGGCTGCCCCCTTTCAAGCGTTTATTGATGATGTGCGGATTTTCTACGGTGCCGATCCCGGGGTCGAGCCCGGGGGTTCGGGTTGGGAACAAGGGCAGACCGATGGGTATATCAATAGTGTCTATGCGTCGCAAAACACAGGTGGCTATTTTTCCTACCTCAAGCCTGAGTGCGGACCGCGTGATTCCGGAGAAGCCGGGGTGGCGGCCTACCGCGGGCAGCGTTATCTTATGGTAGCGGGAGCCGCGCAGAGCCTGCCGGCGTATTGTTACTACTGGCTCTTCAGCGACAGTGTGCGTCCCTTCTACAATATAACCATCCAGGCCGGGATGACATTGGCCTACCGGATCTATCATTTGCAAAACAAACATGTCTCCGTGGACTTTCACTGCACGGACGGGACCGAGTTGCGTAACACCGGCTTGACGGATCAAAATGGCGTCACCGTACACCCGGCTGCGCGCACCGAGGCGTTAAATCAATGGCACCAGGTGGTGGTGGATTTGAGCAGTTTGGCCGGGAAAGTGGTGGACCGGGTCATGATCGGTTTTGATGAGTTGGGGAGCACCGGGCAGTTCCGCGCCTATATTGATGATGTCGAATTTTCGCTGGCGCCGCTGGCGTCTTATCAAACATTGACACCTACCATGACCCCTACCGTTACGTCCACGGCTACGCTTACATCCACGTCCACGATCTCTCCAACGGTGACCGTCACTCCGAGCATAACCCCGACACTCACTCAATCCGCCACGGTCGTGAATACGCATACGCCGACCATCACCGTAACCGCTACGCTGACCCCGACGGTCACGGTCACACCCACCGTGACACAGACGGCAACTCCTGCCTGGGAAGTGGGGGACGGGCGCGTTCAGGCCTATCCCAATCCGTCGCGGGGTAAAGTGACGTTTGCCTGCGCCGCCGCAGACGGAACACGTATCCAGATCGATGTGTATCACCTAACCGGAGAACGCGTGGCTCATCTCGATAAACTCCCGGCAGACACGGGGAGCGGCACCAAGTTGGTGGTGTGGGAGGCCCTCGGCGTGGCGCCGGGCATATATTTTTGTCGGGTACGGGTACAGGATGCGTTGGGACGCGAAACCCTTCAGGCCAAGCTCAAGGTGGCCTTGATCAAATAATGCTCTCCTGCTTGTCCTAGTTTCAATCGAATGATACAATTGCATACGTGCGTGAGATATCTCAGACGATCTCCTTTTTTATTTGGATAAGAAAGAGTTGCCCCAATGAGCAAGTTACATCCGCGACCCAGCACGGAAGCCTCTGCCCCGATCACGGTCACACCTTGGAACGTACGCGCTTGGTTGGAGTTGGGCGTGGTGGTTCTGGTCGCCCTGGCCATACGTGCGATATACGCCTTTTGGATTCAAAACGAATTTTGGTTTCATGCGCCTTTGGCCGACTCGAAAAACTATCACGAATGGGCCCAAGCCATTGTTCAGGGCGATGTCCTAGGCAACTCGGTTTGGAAGCACAGTCCCCTGTACGCGTTTTGTGTGGCCGGCGTTTATGCGTTAACCGGTTACCTTGAACCGTATTATGTTTCGAACCTTCAGCTCTGGGTGGTGGCACCTTTAGCCTGTGGGCTCATGTATGCGCTCGGGCGGCGCTTGGCCAATGGAACCGTGGGCTTGGCCGCTGGGTTGATGCAGGCCTTTTATGCACCGGGCATTTTTCTGGATGGGAATGTCCTTTCTGCCTTGCTAATCCACGGTCTCAATCTCGGTGTGTTGCTTACCGCATATGCGGCCTTGCGGCGCGGACACTGGTGGCTTTGGGTCATTCCCGGAGGATTGTTGGGTCTCTCCATGCTGGCACGGCCGAATGCCGTCTTGCTGATCCCGGTTTTTGGCGTTTGGCTTTGGATTCATCCGGCCACGGCCAAGACCCGGCGTCACATGGTATTGTCGCTGGCCAGCCTATGTGTCACGGCGGGTTTGTTTATGGTGCCCGTGGGAATACGCAACCAGGTGGTCTTGCATGAACCGATATTCACCGCGGCCAGCGGCGGGTTAAATTTTTTCCTGGGCAATCACCGCGATGCCACCGGGTATCTTTTGCCCAAGGGCACGCTGGGGCAATCGGCCTCGGATATGTTGGTGGAAGGCAGAGACCTTGCCGAACGGCGGGTTGGGCATGCGCTCACGTTTTCCGAGTCCAGTCGCTATTGGGCCGGATTGGGATGGAAGGAAATACTGCACCAGCCCGCAGCGTGGGTGGAATTGATGATGCGAAAGCTTGGATTGTTGGCCAACGATTTTGAGTTCTCCACCAGTTTGAATTACCACTATGTGCATGACCAGGTTTCGTTTTTTCGCTTTCCTTGGTTTTCGTTTGGCTCGGTATTGGCCTTGGGCTTCGCGGGCATGTGGTACGCACGCAAGCGTTGGGTGGAATGGTTTCCCATCTATGGGTTGATCGGCGTATATGCGTTGTCCAATGTCTTTATTCTAATTACCTCCGAATATCGTTTTGGCATGATGCCCGCGCTGTTTGTGTTTGCCGGACTGGCCTTACGGGAAATGGCGTTGGCCCTTCGCCAGAAACAATGGCGCACCCTCACGGTTCCAGGTGGGTTGATCGTGGTGGGTCTTTTACTTGGGTTTGCCCCAGCGGTGCCGCAGGATCTAAAAAGCTATCATATGGCCACGGCTTACATCAAGTTGGGTTCGGGGCACGCCGAGTTGGGAGACAACGAAACGGCGATTCGGTACTTGGAGACCGCCATGCGCTTGCTGCAAGGTCAGGAAGAATTTTGGCCCAATGTCCAATTGCGCCTGGGGCAAGTGCATCTGCGGCTCGGACATGTGGAGGAGGCGGTGCGTCTGCTCAGTGAGGCCCATATGCGTCGCCCGCAGGTCGCGGAGATTTCCAACGCGTTGGCCAATGCCCTAAACACCCAAAAGAAGTATGTTCAGGCATTGGAGCTGCGTCGGGCCGTAGTCGCGCAGGAACCCGACAATCCGGACTATATGGCCAACCTCGGGATCACGCTTTTATGGATGGGAAAAGATGCGGAAGCCCAGGAAGCTTTTGACCGTGCCTTCGATATGAATCCCGATAAAATTTCTTATATTCAAGGCATTCGCGAACATGTACTCAAGACGCGTTCTCGGAAGCATTAGGTTGGGAAGCAGGGTGACGCCAAGCTTTTGCATAGGAAAAAGAGCCGAGCATTGATACAATATTGAGGACTCAGGTAAGGAATGCACTCCATGGGGGGAAACATGTCCAAACGAGCCAAGCCAACCAAAGCGGTAAAAAAAACCACACCCACACAGCGTATCACCAAAACCGTAAAAAAGAAAACCACGCAAGCGCGTCCGATAGCGACGCGAGTGGCAAAAAAAAATACCGCGGTCAAGCACGACACTCCTGTGCCGAAGGTCCAAGCGACTCATGCCAAACCTGAGAAGGCGCCCTCGCTCGTAACCATGCCCGACGCGTTGCCCGTTATTTCCAATGATATCTTAAGTGCTTTTTTTCAAAAGCGCGTGACGTATTATTCCAACCGTTGGGAGCGGTACCGACAAAAGCAGTTTCCGGGTTGGAATTGGGCTGCGTGTTTTATGGGGCCATGGTGGTTCTTTTATCGGCGTATGCCTTGGTACGGGTTGGGGTTTTTGGCGCTGGGGTTGATTGCGTTTATTCCCAAAGTGGGCATTTTGGCCTTGGGTATAAACATATTGGTCGGCTTTTTAGGCAATGAATTCTATCTTTCTGAGTTTAAACACACCTATCTGGCCAAAGCCGCGGCCGTGGATCCGGTTGAACCTGCGTATTGGGCACG
The DNA here is from genome assembly GCA_964604705.1 of uncultured bacterium. GTDB lineage: Bacteria > Oederibacteriota > JAAXVQ01 > JAAXVQ01 > JAAXVQ01 > JAAXVQ01. Next base: position 92,155 of record CAZSAP010000002.1, on the reverse strand, counting down.
GGTGGGCGGGGTTCGGAATTGGGCCTGGGTGGCCATGCTTTGTGTGTATGCATTGATTTTGTCAGGGTTGATGTTGATTGCGTTCTTGGCCGTGGATGAAATCGCGTCGCAACCCCAAAATGTATTCTCAGTCAGCCAGCAGGCTCCTGTGCTTCCGCAACGTCCTACGAACCAAGCCCTTCTGGATTTGGCCAAGGGCGATGCCTGCGTGCAGGCCGGGCGTTTGGCGACCGAAGAAGGAAAACTCGGGAAGGCTGTGCAAAGCTACACGAAGGCCTTGGAGTACAACCCACGCTTGGCCGTGGGGTTTCTCAAACGGGGCGAAGTGTACGCGCGGCGCGGGGATTGGGCACAAGCCGAGGCGGATTTCAAGCGCGCGCTTGAATTGGATCCGGCCCTCAAAGGGCAAGTGGATAAGATAATGGAACAAAAAAAATAAATGCCTCCTTCGTCGGTACCCTCGTCTCCGGACCGTCCTGAAACTACAGGATGGATTTCGACCAAGTGGCTGGTGGTTGTCTCGTTGTTGGTGATTCTAGGTTCGTGGGGGATCCGTCTGGCCGGTACCCATTCGGATTCGTCGGAGGCACGTGCAGGCCAAAGCGCATCGCCGTCCAAGGCTCAGACCTCTCGCTCATGGCAGGAAATCGTATTTCAGGTCGCAGGACAGGCCTATCTTAAAACTCACCAATGGGATCAAGCGGCACTTCAATTTGACCGGATCATTTCCTTGCGTCCGAATTTTGCCGAGGCGTATGCCTATCGCGGACAGGCTCATTTATATATGAATCAATGGGACAAGGCCATTAATGATTTTACCGAAGCGATTCGTTTGGATCCCAACTCACCCCTGGCGTATCAGTTTCGCGGAGAGATGATGTACAAGTTGGGCGCCCTCGAGAGTGCGCTCCAGGATTTTAAGCGCGCCTTGGAGCGTGAACCTCGACTGGCCCGGGCGTACGCGTTTCGCGGACTTGTGTATGAATCGCAGGGCAATACCTCTCAGGCGCAAGCCGGTTTTCAAAAAGCCAAAGAGCTGGATCCGGAGCTGGACATCCGGAAGGAAGTTCAATAAATACAGCCGTTTTATCAGTTTTACACCTGCCGCATGGATGCTGACGGTGAAGCCTAAAGTCGACATCCCCCGTTTAAACCACACATTTAGAAAAATTATTTAAGGCATGTTATAAAAACCGGTCGCTGCAGTCCAACCTGGCAGCTGGATAAGAATGCAATAGGAGGGACTTTATGTCCAAATATAGTTGTGCGTTTACTCGATACTGGGGTCGCCGTATCAGTATGGTCATGGTCACCGTTGGAGGGCTGTTGCTGGTCTTGGGGCGTGGGGTGTATGCCACTGAGCCTATGCCCACACCCACACCGGTGGCGCAGCACTACTACGGAACCATTTGGGATGAATCGTTCTTTTACATTCCGGGATATACCTCGGGGGCGACAGAGCACCAGGCTCCCACCGGAAATTCCGCCTTGCACGGAGTGCCTACCGATCAAGCCAGTCTGGGCAGTCAATACGACGCTGGGATTCGCTTGAAAAACGTTTACCTTCGGTGGCGCTTGTTCGAGCCAACCCAAGGGCAGATCAATGCGGATTACCTTATGGAGAAAAAAGAAGAGATTCGGCGTTTTCGCGAGAAAGGCTTTTCCGTGGTGCTGCGCATCAACCCCTTCCCGGTTCCCGAGTGGCTTTTTACCACCTCCAACCAGCCGGCTAAGCGTTTGAAGAATCAATACGGTGTAGAGTGGGTACCCGAGGCGTTTGGCAACACACCGGATTCCATGGCCAGCATTTGGGACAGCAATTACCGGACCCACTTTCAACATTATCTGGAAGCGGTCTTTGCCGAGCTGGGGACGAATTTTCACGCCGTGTATCTTACCATTGGGCAATACGGTGAGGTGGCGTATCCGATCCACGATTACGATCCGAACAAACCAGGGGATCGTCCGGAATGGAAAGAAGACTACGCAGGCAATGAAAATTGCTATTGGGCTTGGGATGCGGCGGCGCGCGCCCATTTGGAGAATCGGTTCGCAGGAGACAGTGAACTTGCCGCCATCAAGCTCTTTGTTCCGGCCACGGGCGCAGGGACCGGGGAGCGGCTGGTCAACGGCGGTTTTGAAGATCATACAGTGAACGGCGTGGCATACTATTATCAAAATTTGGGAACCATACCCAACTGGGGAAGTGCGCCCGCCTGTTTGAATCAAGGCGCCTGGAGTCCGGCCGTGCAGACCAGCGGTGCCCAAGAAGGCACGCGGTACTTGCATTACTCTGCACCCAGCGGAATGGAGTATTACTTGCGCCAGGAAGCGGGGGTGCGTCCGAACACGGCCTATCAATTCAGCGGATGGGTTCGTTCAGTCAGCCACACAGGGCATATACGGATTTCAACCGTGAACACCGGCGGGACGTCTACGGTGGTGGCGGACTTGACCGGGACCGGCTCCGCGTGGGCCCAACGGACACACACCTTCACCACGCCGGCCGATGTCAGCAAGGTGATCGTCGATGTGGCCGTAACCGTGGACGGCGGTGGAGTGGGGAGTGCGGATTTTGACGGGTTCTCACTTATGGATACAGCGAACCCTTCAGCCTCACACAGTGTGGCGCGAAAATTTTTGGAGTGGTATCACCAGAGTCTGGCGGAGTTTGCCAACTGGCAAATCGGCGCCTTGAAAGAGTTTTTTGCCGGACCGCTCATCCTCATGGAAGGCGGCTACGCTGGGCGCTCGGGTGATATTGAGACTGAAGTGAACAACGATCTTTCAGGAGGCAGCAGAAATCACTATTGGGTCCGGCGCGGGTTTGTGCCCGACCGCTATCTGGCTGCGATTACCAATAAAGTGAATGTCTATTTTGCCAACACGGCAGTGGAACAACCCGGCCGTGCCTACGGCGAAGGGGTGAACAACAACAGTCCCTTGCAAAGCGACTGGTCCGCGCCTTACTACATGGCGTTTCTGGCCAATCGGCTGGGATTTGGAAAATGGTCTGAAAACTCGGGGCGGAACAACAGTGCGGCCATGGCCGATGCGTTTAATCACGTGGATAGCCAAGACTACGTAGGGTTGGGCTGGTACACAGCCGGGCAGCTTACGGACAATCAGGGACACGGCTGGGCGAACATTCAAGATTTTAAAAACAACGTCACTGCGCACGGCGGTCCGGCCGAACCGGCCGGGTACTACGAAGGGTTTGTGGGCACGCCGGGACAAGCGTTACCAGGGTGGACGCAAACGTCCGGGGCCACGTTGCTTTGTGCGGTTAGCAACGATGTGTATGTGGGGCGGCTGACTCTATCAGGCGAGGGGGAGGTTCTATCTCCCCTGCTGCGTGATTTGAATGTGCGGGAATATTTTGACACGCTGGAAGTGAAAGTCAGTCAGACAAGCACCACTCTTAAAGTGGGTGTGAAGGATAAACTCGGCCGCTATTTCTGGCTGCCCGGAACCTTGAGCCAGGCGGGCACATTGGCGCAAAAAATCCATACCTTTACCTGGGATCAAAGTGCCGCCGATCTCTCGGAGTTTCGTTTGGTGTTGAAATTAGCCGAGGGCGCGCTCTCCGGTACCGTTGACTGCGAATATGTGAAGGTGGTTAAAACCGAACGTTCCTCCAATGGCTATCAGGAACATTTTTGGGGGAGCGTGGGCCAGAAACCCGCAGGGTGGCAGGACGCATTTAACGCGACCATGCGCTCGGACGGCAATACCGGCGGCATTTTAAGAGTCGGAAACCAACAAACCTACGGTGATGTAACGTCTCCCATTTTCCGAAACCTGGACCTAGCAACGTACGACCGCATTGAATTCAAACTCGACAGCATCAGCGCCGGAACCTCCGTTACGGTTCAGTTGGTGGAAGTGGGAGCCGACGGCACCGAGAGCAACCCGAAAGACGTTTACAACAGCCTGCGCGCCCCGGGTAGCTACCGGCTGCGTATGTCGGATTTCACCTCGCAGATGAATCTCTCGCGGTTTCTGATCAAGGTTTGGATAGCCGGGACGGCGGGGAGCAGCGAAGCGGTCTTTGATTATTTTAGAATTATTCCTACACCCGGATCTCCGGCAGGATTTGCCGATGACCTTACCGGTCCGGCCAACCAAGTCCCCTACGGGTGGCGGGACAGCAGCAACTCACCGTCCAACAATACGTCCATCTTAGGTGACGGCGTTACGAACGCGGTGATGAGGGTTTTGGGGAACGGCACGTATGGGGATGTGGTCTCGCCGATTGTTTACGATTTGGATACGAACCAATACGGGGCAGTGGAATTCAAAGTGAGCGCCGTCTCCGCCAATGCGTATGTGGATCTGGGTGTGCAGGAGGAGCGCGGGGCCTATCGCTACTTTGGGGCCTTTGGGCACATTGATGAACCGGGTGTCTACCGGAAGAAGTTAAGCTCCTTCGCCGGCACCGCGGACCTTTCAGCCTTTTCCATCAAGCATTGGATCAACGGTCCGGCCAACCAAGGCCAGATCACCCTGGATTATTTGAAAATCGTCCCCGTGGTGGGCGTGCCGACACTGAACGTCTCCGGCGCTTACGCAGAACTTTTCAACGGCGCGGCTCAGGAATTGCCGCAGGGCTGGCGCGACCTTACGACGTTTGAAGAGAACAATGTGATCATCAAGCAGGATGGCAACGGGCACGCGGTTTTGAAATTGAAAAACAACGGCGCCTACGGCGATTGCATGTCCCCGATTTTGTTGGGGTTGAATGCCCAGACGTACAATACCTTGGAAATCAAACTCGATCAGATCACCACCGGCGGCTGGCTGGATATTGGCTTGCAGCAGGAAAACGGGGAGCATGCTTATTTCACGGCCTTCTCGCATCTGGATACCCCAGGCGTGTACCGAGTGAACCTAAGTTCCGTGGCGCCGGGTGCGGATCTCTCGCAGGTTTCGATCAAGTTCTGGCTCAATGGCACGGCCAATGTCACCACGGCAACGTTGGATTCGGTGAGGATCATCACGCCTCCGCCTGTGCCCACAGTTACTCCAACTGCGGAAGGGTATGCGGATTCCTTTGACGGGCCCGCTTCGTTTACGCCCGAGGGTTGGCGCGACAGTTTGAGCTTCGGTGAGTACAATGCGACCTTGCGCGGACAGGGCAATTCCACGGCCAAGCTGCAATTGCTCTCAGGTGCAACCTACGGCGATGTCATGTCTCCTGTCGTCGTAGGACTGGATACCGCAAACTACAATGTGGTGGAGATCAGACTCAATGAGATCACGTCCAACGGCTGGCTGGACATAGGCGTGCAACAGGAAACCGGAGCACGATTGTATTTTTCAGCCTTTGCGCATTTGGATAAACCGGGTGTGTATCGTGTGAAACTCAACGACATAGCCCCAGGCGCGGATCTTTCGCAATTTTCACTCAAGTTCTGGATCAATGGAACCGCCGGTGCCACCTACGCTGTGCTTGACTCCGTGCACGTGCGGACCATGCCGGCGCTTCCCACCGTGACCCCAACGACGGAAGGGTATGCGGAGCATTTTACCGGAGCCCAATACTTTGCCCCGACAGGCTGGCGGGACAAGTATACCTATATAGAAGACAACACTTCCATTCGCGGCGATGGTGTGAGCAGCGCGGAAATTAGATTATTGGATGCGTCCAAGACATACGGCGACGTCATCTCGCCGGTGATTGTGGGTTTAAATACCCAGACGTTCAATACCCTGGAAATTGTGTGCACCAACATTACCGCGAACAGCTATGTCGATATCGGTCTGCAAGAAGAGACCGGGGCGTTTCGGTATTTTCCGGCGCTGGCGCATGTGGCAACATCCGGAACGTACAGTGTGAAATTGGCCAACGTTGCTTCCGGCGCGGATCTCTCGCGCTTCTCGATAAAGTTTTGGTTGAATGGTCCGGCGGGGACCGCGGCCCTCACACTGGATTCTGTGAAGGTTTTGCATGCCGAGTACGGGCAGGTGGTGAATTGGACCAAAACCTCGCAAGCCTATCCACGCTGGCCCATGGCCGGTGTCTCCGCCGTAGGTTTGTCCAACGGCAATGTCCTCTTGTCCGGCGGGGTGAATGCCAACAATCAGCAACCGATCTATTCCGGGTATCTTTACTATCCATCATCGCAAACCTATTCTTATGTCGGAGACTTTAATTTAGGCCTGGGACGGGCCGGGCATACTTCCACGCTTTTATCCAATGGACAGGTTTTGTTGGCCGGCGGAACGCGTTACGGTGCACAGCTCTCTTCCGCGGAATTGTTTACAGGTTCGGGATTTGCTAGTCCCTCCAACATGACCAGTGCCCGTGTAATGCACATGGCAGTCCGTTTGCAGGACGGGAGAGTCCTGCTAACTGGCGGTTACAACAATGCCTCTGCAGAGGTGTACAATTCCGGAGGCAATAATTTTTCCGCCGTAGGCAACATGTCCAAGGCGCGAACGGGGCATTCCACCACGTTGCTGGACAACGGGAAGGTGCTCGTGGCTGGTGGACCGGATAACACCACCGAGCTTTACGATCCAGCGACCCAGTCATTTAGTGCCGGACCGTCCATGACCTCCGGGGGAGGGAACCGGGCCCTGCGTTTGCCCAACGGCAAGGTGTTGGTGGTGTTTGGTGCAGCCGTGCCGGCCGAGCTTTACGATCCGAGTACCAATTCGTTCACCCAAACCGGGAGCATGAGCACGCGCAGCGGCGGGTTCCCAGTCCTCATGCCCAATGGGAAAGTGGTGGTAGCTGGAGACGGGAGCAATACAGAAGTGTACGATCCGGCCACAGGACAATTTACTCCGGCGACCGGTATGCCGGCCAACACCGGTGGGTCTGTGATGGGTCTTACGTCTCAGGGGGCCTTTTTCTTTCCCTGGGCCGGCGGTCCCTACGGCCCGACGCAGTATGGTGCAGAAGTGAAACTCCAGGAAGTGATCATCACGCCGACCTTCACCACCACGCAAACGCAAGTGCCGACCTTTACCCCTACCTCGACTCCGACACCTACTGCCAGTATCACGGCCTCAGCCACGCCTACGCCCACGGCCAGCACCACGGTTTCGGTCACACCCACACCGACACCTTCGGCGTCGGAAACCACCACCATAACCACCACACCCACCGCAACGACCACCGTCACTTCCACCTTGACTCGGACGCACACACCGGTGGCCAGCGGTCCGGTGGATATACTGTACAGTTCTTTTTTCGGAGGTTCGGCTGAGGACCGGGTGCAGGACATGACCTCGGATGCTCAAGGCAACATTTATCTGACCGGTGTTACGCGTTCACCCAATTTGCCGGTGACAGCCAATGCGTTTGACCCTACGTACAATGGCGATGAAGATGCGTTTGTGGCCAAGCTTTCTCCGGATGGACGAACGATTCTGTACTGCACGTATCTCGGCGGCGACGCGCAGGATTATACCCGTGCCATTGCCGTGGACGCGGTTGGCAACATTTATATTGCCGGCGCGACGTGGTCGTCCAGTTTGCCGGTGACGGCCAACGCCTACCAGAGCGCGCGGCATGGTGAACGTGACGCATTTGTGGCTAAGTTCAACACTCAGGGGCAACTGACGTACTGTTCCTACCTAGGCGGGAGCAGTTGGGATTATGGATTTGCCATAACCGTGGGCAATGAAGACGAAGTGTATGTGGGCGGATTCACACACGGGTCCTTCCCTGTAACTACCGGCGCGGCCCAAACAACTTTTGGCGGTATGGGCGATGGGTTTGTGGCCAAGATGAACACCGGTACGGGCGCGTTGGTGTACAGCACCTACTTGGGAGGGAAATACTGGGAAGCGGTCAGTCGCCTGAAAGTCAAGGACGGGGTGGTGTACGTGGCCGGCGGGACGCAATCACCTAATTTCCCCGTAACCGCCAACGCCATGGATAAGGTTAACACCGTATGGAACCCCAATGCCGGTGGCGAAGCGACACTGACCTCGATCAGTATGGATGGAAGTCAGTTTATATATAGCACCTTTATCGGGACCGATGAGAGTCCGAAAGGCTCTGAGTTCAATGATATGATTTTTGATAACGACGGCAACCTGATCATGGTAGGAACAGTAAGTGAAGTCAATTGGCCCACTACGAACGATGCCGGCCAGAAGACCTACGGTGGGGGGACCAATGACGGTGTCATCGTGAAATACAGTCCTGTGACCAACGCAATTGTATATCGCAGCTATTTTGGCGGAAGCGGCAACGATGGTTGCGCATCTATTGTTAAAGACAGCACAGGACGCTGGTGGGTGGTAGGATTCACGGATTCTTCCGATTTTCCGGCTGGCCAGAGTGGAAGCGGTGGCTTGGACCTGTATGCCGCCTATTTTGAGAGCAATGGCTTGTTGCTGGGCGCTAAGCGTTTTGGCGGGAGTCAAGCCGACTATGTCACTGACGGGAACGGCATGACACGGGCGGTACTTTGCCCCGGCACGGATGCAGTGTTTATTGGCGGAGTGACGGCATCAACAAACTTCCCGGTAAATCCCGATGCATTCCAGGGAACGTATGGGGGAGGCATATATGACGGCTGGGTGGCCATGCTTTCCAAACCCAGCGTGTTCTATACACCGACTGTGACACCTACACCGACAGCCACTCCGGCGCAAGTACTTGAATTTTGGAAATACGACTTTGACGGTGCGGCCGGCAGTGAAAGCGGAGGAGGGTATGAAGCGAAGTTGGTGTACAACGGAAACGGAGAGGCGGCACTGGTCAGTCAGGCATTGCCTTGGACCGGATGGGGCAAGTTCCTTTTTGGACAAATCACCTGCAATGTTCAACAATACCCCATGGTGGAAGTTAAGATTACGTCCATCACACCGGGCTGCACCTGGAAAATAGGTATTCAAGAGCGCGATACCATCAACTATTGGGACCTGGGTCCGAGCTCCAACCAGACAGGGACGTTCCAGTTCAACTACCAGCAAGTTACAGGCTGGGTGGGCACCAACACCTTCAAAGTCCAGCTCACCATCGAAGGCGCTTCGGGAACATCCTATACCCTGGATTACGTACGGGTCGGTTTTATGCCTTCCGCAGCGACGCCCACGTTTACAGCGACGCCTACGTCCACACCCACTCAGACTCCCACTATCACCCCAACACCGTTGCCAGTGGAAGGGTGGATGGATCACTTCGACAACCCCGGCAGCGGCCAAAGCGCCAATTGGTTGGATGAACGCAACGATGCGGCCTTCAATGCCCAGATTAACAACGACGGGGACCAGGGCATTGTCACCAAGAACCAGAGCGCACCCTGGGGGAAGGTCCTCTCGCCGGTGTTGCATCTGGATGTATCGACGTACAAATACGTTGAGGTCAATGTCACGGGCATTCACTATCAGGGTGCCATGTGGAAAGTGGGCATCCAAGAGGTGAACGGTGCTTGGCAGTACTGGAATCTTAACAGCAGCAGCAATCAGACAGGTATTTTCAGTTTTGACCTGGCGGCTGTAACCGGCTGGAGCGGGATGCACGATTTCCGCGTGCAGTTGACGACCGAAGGTTATGGAACCTACTCCGTGGATTGGGTTCGGGTGTATCGCGCAGGCAGCGGTTCGCCGACAGTCACGCGTACCGCCACCTGGACACCCACCATGACACCGACGCCGGAGTGGACCGCCACACCGACGGCTACACCGCAGGCCGATGCCTGGGTGGATGAATTCAACGGCACGCCGGGGGTCAAGCCAACCGGCTGGATGGATGAAGGCGACGATGCGGCGTTCAACGCGCATCTCCGCTATGCCGGGGACGGAAGCTATATCCGTCTCTCGCGGAGTGCGGAGGACACATGGGGCAAGGTCCTTTCACCGGTGATTACGTGCGACGTGGATACGTTCAGCGCCGTGCAATTGGGTTACAGGTACGGCCTGGGGAGCACCACTTGGAAAGTGGGCGTCCAGGAAGTAGGCGGTGCCTGGCAGTACTGGGATCTTTGTAACAGCTACGGTGGAAGTGCACCGGCCTTGACGTTTGAGTTCAACCTTAAAGAAAAGACCGGGTGGAGCGGAACGCACAGTTTCCGGGTGCAATTGGTGATCGAAGGTGCCTCCGACCGCTGGGTTGAGATGAACTGGATCCGTGTCTGTCGCCCGGGTACTGTGCACGGCGCCTCGGCAGGTTCGGGTATCGGAATCAAGGCTATGGCTTCAAGTCCAACGTACACAACCACGCCAACGCCTTCGCCCACACCGACGATTACGGCGACAAACACACCGGAAGCAACCGCTTCGCCGACTTCCACACCGACTACGGGTGTGAAGGTGGATGAAGGACAAGTGATCGCGTTCCCGAATCCGGCCCGCGGCAAGGTGACGTTTGCCTACGCGGCGTCGGGTGTAACCAAGGTGAAGATCGACATTTACCGCCTGACCGGCGAGCGCGTGGCCAGCATCGAAGAGCCGAAAGACGGAAGCGCGCAGACCTTCACCACCGCCTGGCAAGCCGCGGGCGTGGCTCCGGGCGTCTACTTCTGTCGCATTGTGGCGACCGATGCGGCTGGTAAGGAAGTACTGAACGTGAAGAAGAAAGTGGCGCTGGTGCGGTAGGGATAGCCATAGAGTAGTCAATGACGTCATGTTAAAAGAGGGGGGCAGAACATTGTTTCGGCCCCCTCTTTTTTTAAAGAATAAGTAACATTCACACAGAGAGTCTAAATGTGATGACTTTATTTTTCGGAGGAAAATATATGCAAGTGCGACATTTCGTTTATGGCGTGTGGGTGGTCGGAAGTTTATGTGGAAGTGTATTGAATGGGCATGCGGTCCAATGGACGCCGACACCGACACCCTCACCGACGGCCACAAGCACACTTACACCTACAGTGACACATACTCCGGATGCCAATGTATACTGGCAAGACACGTTTGTCGGCGGGGTTTCCGGACAGCATGTTGCTGGGTGGGAAGATGCCGGGACGACACCGGGGTTCAATGCCAATATTGTTTATGTGGGCAATTCAGGACGTGCCGCCGTAAAACGTGTGGGGGTGGGGACGTGGGGGAAGGTACTGAGCCCGTTGCTTCAATTGGATATAACGGACTACATCTGGGTGGAGGTTAGTTCTGACGGCTCCAACGGTGCGACTTGGAAAGTCGGCGTACAAGAAATGAGCGGGGCTTATCGCTACTGGGATCTGAGTCCGAGTCTGGAAACCGCTGGTCCATTGCGATTTAACCTGGCGCAGATAACCGGTCTCCATGGGCCTACCGCTTTTAAAGTTCAAATAACGGTCGAAGGTGGCCCGGATTATTTTGTAGGGTTCAATTCGATGCGTGTGTTTCAGGATATACCCACCCCAACGTCAACCATGACCCCCACATTCACAGCAACCCCCACGGCAACGGTAACTTCCACACCGGTAGAGGATCGTTGGGCATTGGTACTTAATCAGTATGTTCCCAGCTTAATGGAAGATCTGGATACAACAGCCGCCGAGGGCGGGATTCGCATAGGGTGGAGAAACACGAGCAATGGATGGACGGCTCTAACGAATGCTTATTTGCTGGGAAGTTGGGGCACCCAAGACGGCTTTGGTGAGAGCAGCATGTACGGAAGGCCGGGAAGTTTCCGCACGGCGGGCAGTGTCAGCAAAACGTATATCGCCTGGAATACCTACTACGGATACAATCAGATCTATGTGAAAAATGGCGCTGTTTGGAATGCAGTGCCAAACACATTCGTGCGTTATACCAAGCTCATGGACATCGGTGTGGTCGGTGACACCCCTTACGTGGCATCGGTGGTTTCGGGTTACCTGTATGTTTTTAGAAAAGAGGAAGGCGCTGCCTGGGTACAAATGCATGAAGCACTCAACAGTGCGCCGTGGAATGTTACTTGGGCACGCTTGGCGACAACCCCTGAGGGTGGGTTGTATGTGGCGTATGTGGAGAATGGAAAACTTTATGTAAAACAGTGGAACGGCCAACTTTGGGCGCAGCTCGGAGGTGCATTGAATATTTTTGCAGACCATGTGGCTTTCAAGCCGGAAATCTCTGCTGTGGGCGGGCATGTGTGTGTTGCCTGGCAGGATTCGACCGACCAAACAGCGGACGTGGTCGTAAAGTCATGGGACAATGGAGAGTGGCGGCAACTTGGAACGAGCCTTAATGAAATTTCCACCCAGGCGGCACAAAACGCGCACATCGCTCTTACGTCGGGTGGAGTGCCTTATGTCATCTGGGTCGAAAACAACAAGGTCCTGGTCAGGCATTGGAATGGATCGGAGTGGGTTTGGGATGGCACCATGCTAAACGTGGGACGGTACAATCCGATTACTCATTTTGACACGCAGGTGACGGAAGTTTCTTTAGTCGCCTCAGGGGGCGATCTCTATGCTGCTTGGCTGGAAATGTTCCCGGTTAGCTTCATGAATGTTAAACGGCTTACGCTGGACCCTATGGCAACAGCCACACCGACAGTGACTGTGACACCTACTGGGACAGCAACGGCCACCTGTACTCCGACGGCCACCCTCACGCCTGTTCCAGAAAATGCCTGGTCGGATGAATTTACCGGCGTTGCCGGTGAGCAACCGTACGCATGGCTTGATGAAACGTTTGACAGTGGATTCAATGCCGAACTTGTTTATACCGCAGGGGGAGCGCAGGCGATGATGACCCGCACGGCCGAAGATGTGTGGGGCAAGACCCAGTCGCCGTTGATCACGTGCGAGGTATCCACCTACTCGGAAGTGGAGGTGTCCGTTACTTCCGTAACTCCGGATACCCGCTGGAAGCTCGGGGTACAGAACGGATATTGGCCATGGCAATATTGCGACCTCTATGCCAGCAATGAACCAGGAACCGTGAGGGTGAATTTTGCTCAAGTGATAGGATGGACTGGATATCAAACGTTTCGAATCCAACTGACCGTCGAAGGAAGCGCGGGAAAGAATATCGTGGTGGACTGGATTCGGGTCTGTCGCCCGGGTACTGTGCACGGCGCCTCGGCAGGTTCGGGCATCGGGATCAAGAGTATAGCCACAAGCCCAACCTACACAACCACCCCGACACCATCACCCACGCCGACGATCACGGCGACCAACACACCGGAGGCGACCGCTTCGCCGACTTCCACACCGACGACGGGTGTGAAGGTGGATGAAGGACAAGTGATCGCGTTCCCGAATCCGGCCCGCGGCAAGGTGACGTTTGCCTACGCGGCGCCGAACGTGGCCAAGGTAAAGATCGACATTTACCGCCTGACCGGCGAGCGCGTGGCCAGCATCGAAGAACCGAAAGACGGGAGCGAGCAGACCTTCACCACGGCTTGGCAAGCCGCGGGTGTGGCTCCGGGCGTCTACTTCTGCCGCATCGTGGCGACCGATGCGGCTGGTAAGGAAGTGCTGAATGTGAAGAAGAAGGTGGCGTTGGTGAGGTAGAGTCTACCAACGACATTACGTTTGGTCTAAAAAACAAAACAGGGGAAGGGCGGAACAAGCGCCTTTCCCCTGTTTTGCTTTTTAGGGTAACCACAAGCAAAACCTTACGGGGGTCAGGTTTGACTTGTGTCAAGAGGTTGGTTTCCCTTAGAAAACTCAATAATTCGCAATAAATTCATCTGGCAAGGAATTTGCATAGATTAGAAGCAAGTGCATTAGGTACAAATGTCCGGGGGGAAAATATGAAGATATTAAAAGTGATATGTAAAAGTAATCTTTGGATTTTTAGGGATATAGTTCTATTTGTATGGCTTGCTTTGGGACTTGGGACAGTGGCTAATGCTGATTCAGTTACAAAATTGAGTACGATGCGCGGATTTGCCCCTCAATCGTTTGAATTAAAAACGTATCCCAGTGGCGAAAAGTATGCTTTTGCTGTGTCCATGGGGCAGTTGGATGTTTTTAAAGTAAGCAATCCAGCCTTGCCACCGGAGAGAAAAGCTTCGCTCGATCTTCCGAAGTTTTATGGTGGCGGGTACAATATTGCGATCACGGATAATCATGCTTATGTTGGATATGGCAATGGTATTGTACAAATCGTGAATATTTTAGAACCGGAATCACCCGTGCTTAAAGGGAAAAACGAGCAGCTCAACAGTGTGAATAAAATTGTTACTGTGGGCAAGTATGCATATATAGCCGGCGGCACTTCACATGATGGTGTGGGATCTGGACTTAAGATTATGGATGTAGGTGATACATTACGTCCAAGTTTATACAAGGAAGTGAAAACCCCGGGCGATCCACCTGCGGACCTAATAGTGGTAGGTCAATATGTGTATCTTGCCTCGTCTTGGGACGGGCTTATCGCCATAGACTTAAAAAGCACGACGGATCCTAAAGATGCAGAAATTGTTAAAATAGTACCACCACCTACTGGTATTAGTTGGTGTGCTGTATCGATCGCTTTTGATGAGACCACTAAAAAACTTTGCGTTGGGTATATCAGTAGAATGGTAACCACCACAGGTTCCCGCTTAATTATTTATGATCTTTCTACAGCAGGAAATCCAGTTGAAGAAAGTATAATTACAACAAGTGGGACCATAAATGATGTTTTATTTTCCAATGGGAGCCTATATGTCTCTGCGTTTAATGAAGGAATTAAGCGGTTTAACCCAAGTACCGGTGCGTTGTTGGAGGTTATTAGCACTGTAACTGGCGGAGTGAAAGGAATTTTCATCAAGGATAACACACGTTTATATGCAATTAGCCATTACAATGGTTTGTGGGTAGTTGATTTGGCAGCGAGCCCGTATACACATGTACATTATGAATCAATTGGCCATCCGCTAAAAATGATTTTAGATTACCGACCCCGATTTAGTGGTGATGTTATTAAACCAAGAAATGCGTATGTTTTAGACTATACACTCCCCCCATATTACAACTGTATTGATACCGGACGGTATTTTGCTTTGCGCGTGATTGACACAGCGTATGTCGATGGCTCAACAGTGCATCCAGCAGTATTGAATACAACTAGAGTCTTTTGGGAACCAGTATATAGAGGTAGGCGTTTTGATTATCAGAATTATCAGAGTTTTGATATGGCTCAATGTGATAACTATCTTTTCATTGTGGGGCCAAGTTTTGGAATTAAGACGTTTAATGTGAGTAATCCGAATAACCCAATTGATAGCTATACTTATGGAACAAAGTTGCCTTGGGATTTATTACGGGCGAATACGTATAAAAATCCCAGCAACGGAAAGATGTATTTATATGTAAGTGGAGAGTTTTTAAATACTCCTAGTTCTGAGCATGAACAAATCTCATATGGAATTAAAGTATATGAAATTGGTACTGGAGGAAGTCTAGCGTTTAAAAAGTCAGTAAGTTTAGATCCCGGCGCTATACCAAATTGGGATTTCGCCACTCATGAAATGAGCATTGCCGATAACCGTTTATATGTGTCGGTGCTTAAAAAAGGGTTTTATGTATACGACCTGACAGATCCAGAAAATCCGCTACAGCTCGGAGATTTTTTTCCAATGCCGCAGGGCTGCTATCAAGTTGCGGTGAATAAGAAAGCGGACAATGACATAAAAGCCTATGTAGCGGACGGAGATGCGGGAATACGTATTTTGGATGTCCGAAATCCAGTGGCCGGAATCATTGAACTGAGCACGTGTCCAGTAGCAGGCGGTGCATGCAAAGTCACTGTATCGGCACAAGATGTAGTTGGGGTTATAGATATGAAATGGAAAACAGTGCATTTGGTGGACGCAAAAGATGCAAATCAACCAAGAGAGTTTGGGGAATTGGATGGATTTACACAAGCCTGGGACATGGCTTTCAAAGATGGATCTGGAGGATCAGGGATCAACTATCTATACTGTATTGACTCTATAGGTAATATTCGTATGTCAGATTATTTTTGGCGGCAAGACACGGCTTTTAATGATGAGCTTAATGGAACCTTGACGGGGACTTGGAATAGAATCCCAAGCGAAGAGAAGATTAGTATAACATGTTCATCCGGAATGACTTATGCATCCATTACGCGTACTGTCACTCAAAAAGATACGGACTGTAAAGTACAACACCCTTTCGACTTGGACAGTGCCAAAATAAATACACACCTACATGTAAAAGTGGACGAAGTATCCAATGGATGTACATATGAATTAAGAATTCAAAAAGTGCTGCAACCTTATGAAGATTGGTTTATTCTAGTCAGTTCGAAATTGCCTGGGGTTTTTGATTTTGATCTTGTTAAAGAATTTGAAAGAAATGGAAAAGAATACACAGGAGGTGCGCAATACTATTTGGAGATTTGGATAAAAAAGGGTGAGGGAGAGTATCATCCTTGGATTAAAGTTGACTACGTACGCCTCTCAAATGCTGAATTGCCCAAAGTGAGCTCCGTACTCATGAATCATGCAGAACCGGTTATATTGGCACATTATATGGTGAAGTATACAGATAAGAATCCTGCGACAAATCCGACAAAAGACCCGAACAATTTTTGGAGTGGATGGAATTGGGCTCATGAAAACGATGCTTTTGCGCATGATCCGGAAAGATTTCGTGATGCAGGACATCCTGAAAAACGTGATATCGCGGCTGTTTATTATCCGGGAGATAGCAGCGTATATACAAAGGATGGCCCATACGATCAGTTGGATCCTGAATACGTTAAGCGATCCCACCAACAAATGCGTTTGATGGGCTTGGATGGTGGTATATATGATTTGGGTTCATACTATAAAATTAAACCAGATAAAACATTGGATTTAGAAACTCCATCTTGGGAACTAGCTTCACTTAAGCTTTATCTCAATAAATTGGCTGATGAAAGTCGGAATTTAGGTAAACCTTACTATGCCATTTTGGCGTATGAGGATAAGGCGCAGTGGGATTGGGTGGATCATGCCACCAACCCTTTAACCATCGCGGCAGCTATTAGGGATTTGGATAGGTGGTACGATGAGTTTACCAGCGCGACCTACAGCTACACCCATCGCGATGGAAGCGAACGGCATGTGCAATACAAAATCGATGGGCGTCCGGTGGTGTACCTGTTCAGTTATGAGAATGTCAAGACCATCGGAGGCACCGCCTGCATTACACGCATCCCCGCCCATGACCTTTACCTTTGGAAGATCAGCAAATCGCCACAACCCATCATCTTATCCAACATTCGCACCACCCAATATCCGGCCCAATTGGAAGGGACGCATACCTATGCAGATGTTTTGGACGGATATTACGAGTGGCCAGAAATTGAAAGGGATGAGGAAGGCAAATTACACCATACATTAACAAAAGAAAAACAGTACTGGACAAAGTTGATTGCCCATGCGTATCAGCAAGTAGTTAGTGGTGTTCGAAAAATCATTTGTGGAGGTGCTTGGCCTGGGTTTGATGACAGTGGCGTTTCGAACTGGAAGCATAATGGTACACCGGATAATCGTAAAATTGATTCGGTTTATCCTGTAACTCCAATCCCAGGAATAACCGCTGAATATACTTATCAATATCATTTGGATCGTTTGAAAAAATCAAATTTTCCAATAAAACAGATCGCTACATTTAATGATTGGAATGAAGGGACGAATATTGAGTCATCGGTTGAGTTTGGATCTCTTTATTCAGCCAGTGGTGTACAACCTAGACTACGCTTTGCTGGGCAACCGGATAATTCTAAAAACATGACATTGATCAATTGGACCACACAAGCAGTAGCTGATATGAAAGGCACCGTTGTGGGTGATGATAATCTCGAATTGCCCAACTGGATTTATACAGTAAAGAAAAGTTATTCGAAAGATCATCTTGCTCAAACAGTGGCTTTGCAAGCAGATGCCCTCATGGATCAAGGCAACGTAACTGAAGCCGATAATGTGATCTTACCGTTTTACGCAGGTTTGTTTTATACACCCACCGCGACTCCCACACCCATGGCAGGGGAATTCTGGCGGGATGGATTTGAGGGTTTGGCGGGTTGGCCGGTTGCTCGTTGGGCAGATAAGACTCAGGTTGAGAGCTACAATACGCAGATGATTTATGATGCATCAGGCACTGCGGCGATGATCACACGCACCGCCGACAGTGCAAATTGGGGGAAAGTCAACTCGCCTGTGATGACGTGCAATGTTGATATCTATCCCTATGTGGAAATTTCTGTCTTAAGCAAATCTGAGAATACATCTTGGAAAGTGGGGATTCAAGAAATCAATGGCAGTTGGCAGTACTGGGATATGACCTCAAGTCAAACAGGCACAGGGATATACAACTTTAATATTAAAGATGCTACAGGCTGGAGCGGAACACATACTTTTGCCATTAGCGTTATCGTAGAAGGTGAATCGGGCAAATACATTCTTGCTGACTTCGTACGCGTGACCAACTTACCCATGACACCCACGTTTACACCTACACCCACTGTAACCATGACGCCTACGCCCTCGCCTTCGGCGACGATGACTATAACTACTACCGCGACTCCCACCCCGACCGTCACAGCCACACCAACACCTGTTGGTAATTGGA
The DNA here is from genome assembly GCA_964604705.1 of uncultured bacterium. GTDB lineage: Bacteria > Oederibacteriota > JAAXVQ01 > JAAXVQ01 > JAAXVQ01 > JAAXVQ01. Next base: position 73,703 of record CAZSAP010000002.1, on the reverse strand, counting down.
TCGGACTCGGTGGCATCATGAACGCTGATATTACCAAGAAGGGGTATAACCCGGCCATCACGCTGGTAAATGGTGTCGCCTACGCGGCGTGGGAAGAACAACGGGAGAATGATAAGAACATTATTATAGTGAGGAAATGGCTGGGGAGTGAATGGATTACTGTGGGTGACCCGTTGAACATTACAGCCGGGGTGAGCGGGAGCAGTCCAGAAATGACCGTGTACCAAGATTCACCCCATGTGGCCTGGGAAGAAAACGGAAAGGTTTATGTGAAATATTGGGACGGCAGCGCGTGGGTCTTAAGAGGCGGAGCACTTAATGTGGATGAAGCACATGTAGCGCGTAATCCCTTGCTCGCAGCCAATACCAAGCTCTATGTGACTTTCTGGGAACGTAACAGTACTGGCGTGGCACAGATATTTGTAAAGCGTTGGATGGGGGATGGCTGGGCTCAAGTGGGAGGGGCGCTCAATGTGGACCCCAATCACCAGGCGTACGCGGCGCAGATCGTTCTTCAAGAGACTCGGCCGTTGGTAACTTGGGTGGAAGCGGATGCGGCCGGACATTATCAAACGTATGTAAAAATGTGGGATGGAAATGCCTGGATAGCATTGGGCGGAAGTCTAAATGTATCTGAGCTCGCGGATAGTGAGAGTCCGTGTTTGGGCTTGGTAGGCGATATACCCTATGTGTGTTTCCCGGAAAAACTAGGAAGCGGAGCCTCGCATGTGTATGTGAAACGGTTTGTGGACAATGTTTGGGAGCAAGTAGGGAGTGGGTCTTTGAATGTTCATCCGGATAATACAGCCATACACTCAACGTTTACGGTGGCGGATAACGTTCCCTACGCAACTTGGTATGAGTGGAGCGGAACGAAATATGAAGTCTATGTCAAACACTGGACCGGGAGCGAATGGTTCCAAGACGGTGGCGGATTGAGCCTAAATCCAGATCGCACTGATTGGGCATTCCACCCCTATATAACCGCGTACGGTTCTGAAGTATACGTAATTTGGATGGACTACTGGAAGATTAGTGCCAAACATTGGTGGGGTTCGTTGGAAGCGACACCGACATTGACGTGCAGTCCTACTGCCACGATTACACCAACAGCCAGCACCACGCCGACACCCACACAGACCGCATCAACAACAGAAACACAAACACCTACAGCCACGCCGACACCGACTCCCAGCACGACCATGACCGCCACTCCAACGGCAACCTCGACAATGCAGCCCGATATTATTTGGGAAGAGCATTTTGACAATGGAACACCGGGGGTCAAACCACTTCATTGGCAAGATCGTAGTAACAACTATTTGTTTCACTCGCAATTTCATTATTCCAGCAATACATCTAACGCCTATTTGGCGTTATTTGATGTTGGATACGGCGCTTGGGGAAAAACACTTTCTCCAGGATTGATCGTAGATCTGAGTGAATATCCGGTTTTGGAACTTAAAATCAGCAGCATTACTCAGGGAGCTTCCTGGAAAGTAGGTCTCCAGCATTTAGGCACCGAGGCCAATGGTAACGATTGGTCCTATGTTGATCTGACGGCCAGTAAGATCCAACCTGGCGTCTATGCATTCAATATTCCCGCTTTAAGCGGTTGGACCGGGGAACATAAGTTCAGTGTGCAGTTGGTTATCGAGGGGAATAACATCGGGCATGCCTTACTGGTAGATTATGTCAAGTTACGTAAGAATTTATCCACCGCTACACCCACGCCGACCGTGACAGCATCCGAGTCTCCTACGGGAAGCCCGACGACCACGGCCACGATGACCGCCACCGCTGTCCAAGACAATGCCTGGGTTGATGAGTTCAATGGGATTCCAGGGGAATTGGCGAGCGGATGGATGGGGGCCACCCAAGATCCGGGCTTTAACGCCAATATTTGTAATTCCTATCAGACGTCCGTAGGTGCAATTACCCGCACAGCGGAAAGCACTTGGGGGAAGGTGTTGTCGTCGGTATTGGCGTGTGATGTGGACATTCACTCACAGATTGAGGTCAAGATGAACCGGGTTTCGTCAGGCGCCACTTGGAAAGTTGGAATCCAAGAGCAAAACGGTGCTTGGCAATATTGGGATTTAAACACGGGCTCAACCGCTATTGGAACCTTCCAGTATGATATCGCCGCAGTGACAGGTTGGAGTGGGCAGCACTCTTTCTGCGTCCAACTGGTCGTCGAGGGTACGGGCGGGAGTTTTATCGAAGTTGATCGCATCAGGATTTGTCGGCCGGGAAGTGTTTATGGAAGTGCCAATCAAGGTCAAAGCCTATGGTCAAAACTGATTTCCGTGCCCTCGAGTCCGACCTATACGCCTACGCCGACGTGGTCACCTACCATTTCGCCAACGCCTACATTGACCGTAGTTAGCACCCAAACAGCTACACCCACGCAATCTCCTACGCTGACGCTTACACCTTGGATGCAGGAAAACAAAGTCATGGCCTTCCCCAACCCTGCACGAGGGCGCGTGACTTTTGCCTATACGCTCAGCGGTCCAGTGAGGATCAAGATCGATATCTACCGTTTGACCGGGGAACGTGTAGCAACCATCGCAGAACATCAAAATGGCGGGACGGGACAAACCCTTACCTCGATTTGGGAAGCAGCACAGGTGGCTCCAGGCATTTATTTCTGCCGCATTGTGGCAACGGATGCTGGAGGGAAAGAGGTATTGAACGTGAAGAAGAAAATAGCGTTGGTGCGCTAAACCAGTCCAAAGGGCAGCTGACCTTGCTGGAAGGTCAGCTGCCTCTTGGGCATATTTAAATGTTGGAAAAGTTTCACAACATTTTCAACTTCCAAGGAGGCGTGTCCATGAAAGCCTATTTAAACATTTTGGTTATTTTTTCCATCATCATGATTCTTCCGTACGGTGCGGTGTGGGCGGATCAGACGAACTACGCTATAGGCAAGGTAGGCGGGGCCGAGTTGAAGATCGGGCTGGGCGCACGTCCGGTGGGTATGGGCGAAGCGTTTGTGGCGCAGGCGGATGACGTGAACAGCACGGCGTGGAATGCGGCCGGGCTGGCGCAAATCCAAGGGCATCAGGTGGGCTTGATGCATACCCTGTACCTGCAGGATACGTCGCTTGAGTATGTGGCCTATGCCCAGAATATATTCACCGGCGCCGGAGTGGGCGTGAATGTTATGTACTTGAATTACGGGTCCATGGAAAAATTGGACGAAGTGGACGGGCTGCCGGTGGCGAATGGGAGTTTCACTCCAGCTGCGTTGGCTGCGACCGTGGGGTTTGGACAGTGGCTCCTGCCGGAATTGGCCATGGGCGGCGCCGTGAAGATGATCCAGCAAAGCATCGACACCGAACGTTATACGGCAGTGGCCGTGGACTTGGGCGGGCTTTATCAAACCCCGCTCTCGGGATTGCGTCTGGGGCTGGCGGTACAAAATTTGGGGACGGCCTTGGGCGGGGCGGATCTGCCCCGCAACATAAAGGCGGGCGCTGCCTATGCTCTCCCGTTTACCGTCACGGCAGACGATGCCTGGCAGTTGCTCCTGGATGTCAATGTCCCCCTGGGAGATGCCAGTTATACCTCGCTCAATCTCGGTACGGAATATTGGTACAACCATTTGGTCGCAGCACGTGCGGGGTATCAGTTGAAAAACAACGGAGCCGTCGAGGGTCTGTCGGGGCTCACGGTCGGAGCCGGCGTGAAAGTTGCCATGGCCCAGGTGGATTATGCCCTGGTGGCCTTCGGTGATCTGGGGATGACCCACCAGCTTGCGCTTAGTGTTGGGTTTTAAACGCTCAAAAGAGAGGTCGAACTGGTACTGTAAAGCCGACCTTTTGCAGTCGTCAGGATGAAATTGTCGGACATCGGCTAAGGAGCGGGAGGGCGCCAGGGAACGGCAACTTATTCCTTTTTAGAGTTGAAAAATATGGTATATTCTAGTCTCTGGCTCAAATGCCGTTTCCAAGACATACTCCGTGGAGGCCGCTGGTTGGCCCGCTCTTCCGGAACCCGTTGGTTCAACAAATATTCAGTGCTTATATTGGCGGCAGTGACCTGTATAGGAACCCTTGCGTCCGGAGGAGCTATTCTACATAATCTCCGGGCCATGGAGCAGAACCGGATTAACGAATACCGGAACATGGCGCTCAACCTCAAGGTAATTGTCAAAGATTTCATCCTGAAGGAACAATACACGGATTTACAAAATTTGATGCAGTTGTTGACCCAGACACAAAACATTGAATTTATGGCTGTCTACATTGGCAATGAATGTGCGCTCCAGGCAGGGACCGACCCCCAGTTAGGGGAGTTGCTGATCGTAGATGGTGCTCCGGATGCGGTCAACATGGTGCGATATAAAGGGTCCTTGGTTCTCGGCGCAGCCTTGCCGTTTTCTGAAAAACTCCAAAAGAACAGGCACTTGATGATGAGCTTTTCTCTGCGTGAGTTCGAGGTGCGTAGGAAGATTATTGTCCTAGCCATGGGGATCGTCGGACTACTATTGTTGGTTATCTTAGTTATGTATTTCCGGCTGCACCGTACACAAGGACGTTTGATTGTACTCAATGCGTCATTGGAAAATACCCAAAACGAGCTCATGGTCTTGAACGCCTCCCTCCGCCAAGCCCAGGACAAGTTGCGCCAGGAAGAGAGCACGCGTACGAGTATGATCGATGCCATTGGGCACGACGCCCTCCACTACGTCACGGTCATCAAGGACAACATTAACAATCAAATGGATGCGGTCCGGAAAGGCGTGAAAGCTTTCCGCCCGGAAGATCCTTTCCAGGTGTTGTTGGAGAATAATGAGTCGTTAACGAAATTGTTGGAAAATCTCAAGTTTCACGATTACCTCAAGCGTGGGATTGTCAAGAACTCGCCCGCCCGCTTGGAATGGAGTGGATTTCTCCGTACCACGTTGAACAACTTGAAACCGCTCTTGGATAAGAAAGCTATAAAAGTAAGGTTGGTCGTACCTCCGGAAGAGTTGTTTGCGTTTGTGGACCGGGATTTGGTCAAGCGGGTTTTGATCAACCTCCTGCACAATGCGTTCAAATTCACCCGTGAAAAAAGTTGCCTCGAGGTGACCTTGACCCGTGAAGGCGAAATGCTCCGGACTCGGATTCAGGACCGGGGGCCGGGCATTCCCCGGGAGGATTGGGAGCGGATCTTCGAACCGTCCATCCGTCTGGACAATGACGAGTATGTCCGACCGGAGGATCGGCGCGGGACTGGATTGGGCCTCTCCAACGCGCGGCAATTTGTGCGCATGTGTGGAGGCGAGATGGGTATCGAGAGCAGTTCGCGGGAGCTGGGGACCTTGGTGTATTTTACCCTCCCCGGCACGACCTTGGAGGCAGAGGCATGAATAAAATATTGGTTTTGGATGATGATCCTACCTTTGTCAATGGACTGGTGGAAGGTTTAAGGCTCAGGGACTTTGAAGCCTTGGGTGAGATCCACAAGGAAAATGTCCTTGCGACCATCAAGTCGTTCCGGCCGGACAGCATTATTTTGGATTTGGCGTGGCATCATCCAAAAGACAAAACCGGAATCCAGATATTAAAGTCCATCCGCGAACACTGGAGCAAAGAGGATTTGCCGGTTTTTTTCTTAACGGCCAATGGGAGTGCCATTGACTTTGGACCGGCCATTGATGCCGGGGCCAATGATTTTTTTACCAAGCCGTATGATTTGGACGAGTTGGTTTCCATTGTCAACCGTACCATCGAAGGGAAAGCGCTGGGCGGTGCGGTCCATGCGACCTCCGAGTGGGAAGAACAGATCGTAGGGAAAAGTGAGAAAATCATCAACTTGATTCGCGAGCTGCATCAAGCGGCCATGACCCGGCAGGATGTCTTGTTCCTGGGTGAGACGGGAACCGGGAAAACGTTTATCGCCAAGCAGTACTACAAATTGTTTCAGAAAAAATACGCCGCACGTTTTGAGATTATCAATATCAATTCCTTATCACAGGACTTGTTGGCTGCCGAAGTCTTTGGGACCCGCAAAGGGGGATTTACCAACGCCCAGGACCGTGAAAGTTTGATCCAGCGCGCCGATGGGGGTGTGGTGTTCTTGGATGAAATCGGCGCCATGTCTCTGGAATCGCAGCGGAAGTTGTTGCAGTTGATTGAAAATAAGGAGATTACACCCGTGGGCGGCGGAGGCGAGAGCGTTAAGGTGGATGTGGTAATCTTGGCTGCGACCAACGATGATCTATTGGACAATGTCACCAAAGGCACCTTTAAATCCGATCTGTATGCCCGTTTGAGCAAAAAGATCATTCAGGTCCCGCCTCTGCGTGATCATTTAGAGGATATACCGCTCCTGGTGGATCATTTTCTGACTCGTTACAATTACCACCAAGGGAAAGTGATTCACACCGTGGATCCCGAGGTAGTGCGGTATTTTCAAACGCTTTCGTGGCCGCTCAATATCCGCCAATTGCAGCATTGTGTGGAAGAAGGAGCCGATAAGAGCATTGGCGGACGGATCATTATGAGGGATGTTTTGGGCTTCATCGAGCGTGAAAAAATTGTGCCGGCTGGAGTATATGCAGCAGGCGACTCCGGCATTAACCTGGAGCTCGGTCATAAGCAGTTTAAAGATGAGGTGCTTAAACGTTTGGAAAAGGAGTACCTTATCCACCATCTGGCCAAGCACGATTGGAACATTCAGGAGACGGCCCTTGCGATCGGATACAAGCAATACCAATACGTGCATGAATTGATGAAAAAATATGACATAAAAAAGCCAGGAAAACGAAGACTGGGAGCCGGATAAACATGCAACGATCGCACTACAAGCATTGGTTTCATCCGGTTGGGACCTTTTTGGCAGTTGCCTGCCTGGTAGGGAGCCTATGGCCGGGAGGAAGTTGGGCTTATTTTTTAGATACGGCTTCTGGAGTCAGATCGGCAGGTATGGGGGAGGCTTTTGTGGGAGTGGCCGATGATGCCAGTGCGGTGTTATGCAATCCAGCGGGATTGGCCATGGTAGAGGAAGTGCAGCTGACAAGTTTGTATTCGGATTTTTATTCACAGCTTGAGCCAGTATCCGATAACGGGCAGGCGGGTTCCATAGGAGATATGTATGTAGGGGCCGCGCTGCCCCTGGGGGATCACCCGGGAACAGTGGGGGTTTCATGGCTGCGTTTTTTTTCGCATCCGTACCAAGAGAACACCTTTTATCTATCTTACGGACACCCATTTCAGTTGCCAGAGCTTTTTGGAAAGAAAAGCATCCTGAATGCCGGAACCAATTTGAAATACCTGTTTTGGGCTGTTGACCGCAACGAATCGGTGGCAAGCTCTCCAGAGTTGTATCCCAATCTTTCAAAAGGCGGAATAACCGCCGATGTTGGACTCATGACCGTCATTGAAGACGTGTTGCGCGTGGGAATGGATGTTGAAAACCTAGCGCCTGTAGATTTGGGCGTAACCGATACAGATCCCCTTAAGCAAGTCTATCGTGCGGGGGTCTCCTACTTGTGGAAGCCGGATAGCAATTATGTCAATGTGGTGCAACCGACGCTGGAAGTCAGTTTGCGGGGTCCGGTGTATACAACAAAACTGGGTGTGGAAGTCTGGGGCATGGACCGGTCCGCCGCGGTACGCCTGGGAGTGAACAACGATGCAGTGACCGGCGGGCTAAGTTATCGTTCCGAACTAAAAAATGCGCCACTCGAGGTACGCTTGGATTATGCGCTGGCGTACCCGTTTTATGTAACCGGGAGTTGGGGCACGCATCGCTTAGGTGTGACCTTAAGTTTGGACAAACAGACCTTTGCAGGCACGGCCTTGAGCCATAAAAACGTGGATGTGCAAGAGAACAATCGGATTCAGGAACAAAAACGACTATATGAGCAAAGTACACACACGGCGTTGTTCATTGACTCATTGGCAAGTATTGAAGCTTTGTTGGTGCAAACCGCGGAGTATCTTCGGTCGGACATGCCGCTCAGTTCGGAAAGCTACCTGATTCAAAATAATATTGTACTTAAACATATCGAACGTACAGTATCGAAAACACTCCAGGCTTCGGGAAAATTGTCAGTAGGCGCGCATGGGATTTTACAGACAGCCGCTTTGGTTTGCGAAACAGCGCCCGAAGTCTATCAAAGCATTTCTCGAACCACAGAGACAGCGGATGCTTCGCATCATGACGTGGAACGATCATCGGAAAAGGCTTATCTGTTTTTTTCGGAAAGCCGATCGGACACGTGCAGTCGCGGCGCAGGTGAGTTACATGGCGATATGTCCTTGGAAGAACAGTTGGGGAATGTGCTCCAATGCGAAAAAAAACTCCAAAATCGTCAGAAGACCTTGGGGTTTGCTGAGAAGTTGCTTGAAAACATACATCGCCAAATGACTTGGTTGCAGGCGTCGGCAGGCGAAAGTTACTTGGCGTATGTGAAGCCAACGGTGGACGAAGGGGTTGGTTCGGTGGAAAATGCGTTGGCGGAGCTTCGGAAAATCAAGCATGGTTTAGAAAAAGAGCAACGGATTTTAGGGGAAAAAGAACAGGAACTGGAACACATTGCTGATTTTCAAATACATCGGCAAACATCGGTGGTTGTTGGGTTTGAAACAAAATATTGGGCAGCATTTTCCTCGCTGTCCAACGAGGATCAGTTGCGAAAAAACATTCTTGGTTATTTGCAGAAAAAAAGCGGGCTGGACATTTCCGATCGTAAATACAATTCGTTTGAAGAGTTGGAACGTGATTTTAAGGATGGAAAAATTGATGTTGTCGTAACGGGACGTATGCAGGCGGAGCGCCTGCTGAAGTCGGGTGCCGGTATGCCGCTGGCGGGAGTTATGTTTAATGGCAGTGATGCGCTGGCTGAATGTTTATATGTCGGGGATAATTCCAAGGTTACTGCGACGAGTCAACTCAAGGGCATGCGCTTAGGCTATCTTTCAACGGAAAGCTATATGCGGATGGATTCGCTTTTCTCGATACCCACAAGCTTTTTTAGTGAAGCCAAACTTTTAAGGGACCCGAAATCAGCGTTGCTGGCGTTGCAAGTGCAACAGGTGGATGTCATTTTGAGCGATGAGTACCTGGCGAATATTTACGACATAGTCAAACAAAACGGAGTGAGTTTAGCCAAAGGCATAAAAAAGGTGGCGGTCGCTTCCGGACGCGTGCGTAACAGTCCTTTGATCATGCAGGCAACCTCAACGCGGACGAAGCTCGCGATCTTGGCGAAATTCGCGACAACATTAAGACAAATGGATCAGGACGAACAAGGCCGAAAGATATTGAAGTCGTTTGCCATCGAACAAATTATGTCCCAGATGGGTGAAAAATAGCAGTGTGAATGATGTTAGAAAAAACAGGTTGATCGCTTGCTAAAAATGTAGGTGGCGTCGAAATACGATTAAGCTGTTCAAATGAATTCAACGGAGGGAACGACATGCGGCCATATGTAATGCAGGGAATGTGTTGTCTGTTGTTGGGATGTTGGGCCGCAGTCGCTACAGCCGCAGCATTGCCATCAGAGGTTTCCTACAGCAGTTACTTGGGTGGGGATGATATGGATTTTGTAAGCGCCTCGTGTGCAGACAGTCAAGGCAATGTGTATGTGGTGGGGCACACAACGTCAACGAATCTTCCAGTACCCAATGCTTACGACTCCACTTACAACGGAGGCAATGACGGGTTTTTGATTAAGCTCAACCCGCAGGGGCAGGTTCTTTATGGAACCTATTTCGGCGGCACATCCGATGACGCGATTTCAAGCATTGCCATTGGCGACAACGGGCACTGGTATATCTGCGGGTCAACGTATTCAACCCTCACGGTTACAGCGAATGCCTTGGATACAAGTTTAAGCGGTGGTCGAGATGCATTTGTGGCGGAGTTTGATGAAAATGGAACCCTGGCATACTGTACCTATTTAGGCGGAAACAACTGGGATTACGGAAACGTGCTGGCGCTTGAAACCGAGAGTGGGAGTGTCAAGGTGTATGTGGCCGGCTCTACCGAAGGGAATTTTCCTGTAACCACGGGGGCCGCACAGGAAACCTTCGGAGGATTCAGCGATGGATTTGTAGCCAAACTGTCATGGACTGCGTTGAGCAGCACACTGGAATACAGCACGTATGTTGGAGGGAAATATTACGACAGTGTTTGGGCCATAAAAGTAAGAAACGGACAGGTCTATATTGGCAACGGTTCGCAGTCGCCGGATTATCCGGTAACGACCAATGCACTGGATGCCGTCAATGACGTCCCAGCGGAGAATCAAGGCGGGGATGGCACGTTTACGATTTTAAGTGCCGATGGAAAGTCATTTGTCTACAGCACGTTCATTGGACCGGAAGACAGTCCGAAGGAGACTTATTTTAATGCTATCGGTATTTCCGATGATGGGAATACCATTGTTTTAGCAGGAGCTACAAACGAGCCGAACTTTTCCGTCACCAGTGATGCCCTGCAAAGTTCTTTAGCGGGGAAGCAAGATGCGGTACTGGTCCGTTTGGTCAAGTCAGGTACGGATTATCAGGTTGTCTACAGTACGTTTTTGGGAGGAAGCGAAAACGATCAGGTTACGTCGGCTTTGATGCTCGATGGAAAGATTTGGCTCGTCGGGGAGAGCGAATCTTCTGGATTTCCCTTGGGCACAACGGATTACGGGGGCAAAGATGTCTTTGTAGCAGCGCTGGACTCCTCAGGGGTGATGGTGTGGAAAGGCCGTTACGGTGGGAGTTTGGATGATTGGGGAGGAAGTTTAAGTATCTCTCCAAATCAGACGCGTTTGCGAGTGATGGGACGAACCGCTGCATCGGATTTTTTAACCAGCGGGGATGCGACTCAAAAAATCTACGGAGGTGGCAGTACCGACGGGTATCGCCTGGATCTTATTGTTGCTTCAGAACCCACCCCGACCCCCACGGTCACGCCCAGGGTGATTCCTTCACCTTCTGTCACGGCCGTAGCTCCCTTGCGCTCTTTCGGGACAGCCTACCCCAATCCTTTTGTGCCAACCCGAGGACAAATCACTGAAATTTCACTTCCACCGGAAGTTACCGCTAGTACGATACGAATCTTAAACATGCGGGGTCGTTTGGTGAGAACGTTGCGGGATGAGGTTCGCTGGGATGGCCGGGATGACCAGGGACGAATGTGCGAAAGCGGTGTTTACCTTTTTCAGGTGGACGCAAGTGGGATGCGTAAAAATGGGAAGGTTGTGCTTATAAAGTAAGTGAAAGAAATTACGAATCGAAGGTAGGGGGTGAGGGGTATGAATCCAAAGCTGCAGCAATGGTGGAACCGATTGGCGTTGGGTGTTTGTCTGGTCTGCGGTATGAGCCTGATGTCGCAAGCCGAGTACAGCACATACTTCGGCGGGGATGGATCGGATCGCTTTCAGAACATGGCGGTAGATTTCCAAGGGAATATCATCGGGGTTGGATATACCCAATCCACCAATTTGCCGGTAACTGGAAATGCCTACCAAGCCACCTTGGCCGGCGGAAACGATGCCTTTGTTGTTAAGTTGACCTCCGATGGAAAACAAATTTTGTATTGCAGTTACTTGGGAGGAAGCGCAGAGGATTCAGCGCGGGGCGTTGCCGTAGATGGCGAAGGCAATATTTACATTGTCGGCAGCACATACTCTTCGAATTTTCCAACCACAGGCAATGCATATTCTCGGACACTGAGTGGAGGTCGTGATGCGTTTGTGGTTAAACTAAATGCAGAGGGACAAATGGAGCATAGCACTTATTTGGGCGGGGGGAATTGGGATTACGGGTATTGTATTGCGGCTGAAAATGAAGATGAGATATATGTTGGGGGGTTTACTCACGGTTCATTTCCGGTGACCTCCCAAGCAGCTCAATTTGTGTTTGGTGGATCAGGAGATGGGTTTGTTACAAAACTTAACACCGCCACTGGAGCCATGGTATACAGCACGTATCTCGGAGGAGAAAACTACGAAAGTATGAGCGCACTTACAATAAAAAATGGGGTTGTATATATAGCTGCAGGTTCCGGGTCACCTGATTTTCCAACGACGGCAGATGCACTTGACCGAGAAAATGACGTCCCGGGAATTAACGGCGGTGGGGATGCAGCCCTGACAGTTTTGGCGGCTGACGGTAAAAGCTTTCTCTACAGCACATTTTTTGGGAAGGACCAAGCGTATCATGATGCTGGCTTTTCCGATTCGGTTATGGATGCCGAGGGAAACCTGGTGATGGTGGGGTACATCAACGAGAGCGGATGGGAGATGTCTCCGAGCGCGGCTCAGTCATCTTTTGCAGGTGGAAATGCTGACGGTTTATTTATGAAATTTAATCCGGCAACGAAGCAGATCATGCATATGACGTATTTTGGGGGATCGGGTGAAGATGCATTTACCAGTGTCAGTATGGACACAGACGGAAATTACTGGGTAACGGGATACACGGATTCCGCCACCTTTCCCAATGGGGCGGCTGCGTACGGGGGGCAAGACAGCATAGTGGTTTGCTTTAGCCCAGCCGGACAGGTGCTGGGTTCCTCTCGCATCGGCGGAAATGGCAACGATCAGGCCGATGGGTTGCTGCGTAGCAGGGTAGTACCAGGCAGTGGTACGCTTTGCCTGAATGGGTTTACCAACTCTACCGATTTTCCCACTACGTCCGATGCGCTGCAAAAACAGTTGAAAGGTACAGCCGATGGATATTTAGTTGTGAAAGAATTATCACAGATTGTTCCCAGCCTGAATTTTACACCAACGATGACGCGCACTGTAACTCCTACGTGTACTCCGACCGTAACTCCCACCGTAGGACAGGGAAATCCATATTCCTTAAGTATTACGGCCTCGAGTTTGTATGTTCGCCCTGGGGGGCATCTTTTGATTCAGGTTGCATCATTATATAATGGCCTTCCGAAAGCAGGGATCTGGATTCGCGCACAGGTAATCACAGGAGCGGGTTTAATCAATGGCCAGAGGTCCATTTCACTTTCTACGGGTGTGGGCGGAGTTCCGGCACGAATTGATTTTACGGCCAGCGGGCAACCCATTGTGCAATCCGCGATTATAAAAATAGATGACGGTTCGCATGGCAATGTGCGATATGTTTTATTGGTGACGTTGCCAGAACCAATAGATCCGGCTTCGGTGCAATTTCCCTCTTCCGGGGCATCCGGCACACAGACTACCGATTTCACTGCAATCAGAAATTATAAAACAGAGGGCGAAGCCCGGGACGCATGGGAAGCCATGTCTGCGAACATAAGCAGTTTAGCTGCAACTGTAACACCTACACCGTGTCCTTGGCTGAGTATCGGAACGGTTCAGATATTCCCCAATCCAGCGCGGGGGCGCGTAACGTTTGCTTATACGCTGGCGGGTCCGGTGAAGGTAAAGATTGACATCTACCGACTGACCGGTGAACGCGTGGCTCGCATTGAAGAACACAAGGATGGCGGTGCTGGTCAGACGTTGACTACGGCGTGGGAAGCTGCGGGCGTGGCTCCGGGCGTCTACTTCTGCCGCATCGTGGCCACCGATGCCAGCGGTAAAGAGGTGTTGAACGTGAAGAAGAAGGTAGCGCTGGTGAAGTAACTCAAGCCAGGCGGAGTGAGGAAGGAACAGCGTGTTTCCTGCCTCACTCCGCTTTTTCTTAATAAGAGCTCTTCATTAGTGAATCTGTTTTCATTTGTAAGAAATTAACCCTGCCGCCAATCTAATCAATAGTACACTATTATTTAATCCTAATGGGTTTCAAACCACGTTGGTTTTCTACATTTTGAGAAAATGGCGTGTGAGTGCCAGCAATAGAGCATAGTTATATCTGGATCTTATACTCAGGAGGGGCGAAATGATCATTTCAGGGGAGACAAAGTACAAGGGGAGCATTATGCGCAGCGTTCGAAATGTATTGGCGTTGTTTTTGGCAACGGTTGGGATGAGTATGGGGGTTCAACCTGCTGCCGGCGAGGCCTTGAACATGGAAGCGGTAAATTCCTATGGTGCTGGAGCGTTTTACCGGATTGCGCTGCAAGGGAACTACGCCTACGCAGCGGCTTCGGGCGGGTTGGTGGTGGTGGACATTTCGAATCCACAGGAGCCGCTTGTAAGCAAGACTTTACCCCAGTTTTCAGCAAGAGATGTCGCGGTGTCAGGAAGTTATTTATACCTGGCCAATGAATATGGCGGCTTCCAAATTTTGAGTATTGGTAATCCGGCCAATCCGGTTCAGGTAGGCGGAATATTTTCGACTAAGAAATTTCGCAGCGTTAAAGTCTCCGGAAATTACGCCTATGTCTTGGATGTCAGTGATGGCGCCTTGCGTATTTATGATATAAGCAATCCATCCAGTCCTTCTCAAGTTGGCTATTACAACACTCCCGGATATTGCTGGGATTTGGCTTTGGCGGGCAATTGCGCGATTATTGCCGATGAGACCAATGGCCTGCGTTTGGTTGATGTAAGCAATCCCGCCAGCCCGGTCTCGGTCGGTGTATTTTCCACCCCCTTTGCCGCTGGTGTGGATGCTATCGGCAGTACGGTGTATCTGGCTGACTACAATCAAGGGCTTAAGATTATTGACGTTTCCAACCCCGCCGCGCCGACCCAGATAGGCGCCTTGGCGTATGGGTCTACGAACCGTGATGTAAAAGTAGTCGGTAACCGGGCCTATTTGGCTCGGGGAGCAGGTGGAGTAAAGATTATTGACATCAGCTCACCGTCGGCGCCGGTGGAGCTGGGGACCTACGACTCTCCGGGTGATGCCAACGGCCTGGACCTGGCCGGCAGCTGTCTCTTCGTGGCGGATGAATACCGTGGGTTACGGATCGTCAATGTCGCTTCATCGTCTAATCCGGTGGAGCTATCGTACATAGATACGGTCCGATTTGCGGAAAGTTTTACCGTCGAAGGAAATTTCCTTTACATAGCAGACCGGGATCAGGGCTTCCGTATTGTTGACATATCCAATGCCAATGCATTTAAACAAGTCGGTTTTTTAAATACGCCGGGGGACCCTATCGGCGTGGCGTGTTCCGGGGATTACGCCTATGTTGCCGATTACACGCAAGGCATGTGCGTGGTAAATATCCAGAACAAGACGGCTCCCTTTCAAGCAGGCTATTTCTCCACAGTTCCGATCCGAAAAATTAAACGGGTGGGAAATCTTGCCTATGTGGCCAACGGGAGCGAGGGTTTACGCATTCTCGATGTAAGTACGCCTACGAACCCGGTTCAATTAGGCATTTGCGATACCCCGGGTGCGGCCTTTGACGTAGAGGTGGCCGGCAGCTATGCTTATGTTGCAGACCAAGCCGGAGGGGTGAGGATTATTAACGTGAGTGTGCCTTCCAGTCCTACAGAGGTTGGATATTACGATACACCCAACGAAAGCTATGGCCTTTGGCTAAGTGGAAATTTGTTGTACGTGGCTGACAACACCAGTGGTATTCAGATACTGAATGTATCCAACACGGCAGCACCGGTTTTGGTCGGCTCGTACAACACTCCAGGATATGCCCGTGATGTGGTTGTAAGCGGAAACCATTGCTATGTCGCCGATGAGACTTCGGGAGTACGTGTTTTGGATGTGAGCACGCCATCGAGTCCTTTTCAGACTGGTTATTTCTACGAGAATTTTTCCATTGAACGGTTGGAGATTTATGGCGCCGATATTTACGCGATGTCCCCGGAAAACATAAGGGTGCTTCGGCTTGTCGGGACAGCCACTCCGACGATTACCCTGACACCAACACCGACGATCACACCGACACCCACGATTACGCGGACACCGACCATTACGCCAACACCTACGATTCTGTGGGTGGAAAATTTTTCGTACTCGGACGACGTGCCCCCGTCGAGTCCCGGCGTACAGTGTCCAGGCTGGTACGATGAAACAAACAATGGGAGTTTCAATGCAGAAATCGCGTATGCTTCCACGGACGATTTGGCTCAAGTCACTACGGCAGGTGGAACTTGGGGGAAGGTGTTGTCTTTTTCTCAAGAGGTGAACTTGGAGGTCTACGGCACTTTGGATGTGCTTGTTAATTCGGTTACGGGTGGGACAATTAAGCTTGCGGTGTTCAGTCAAGCAAACGGTTGGGAAGAATACGTGTGGAGTGAGTCCATTCAATATCCAGGGCTTTATTCGATTGACCTGCGGGCGCTTACGGGTTGGAGTGGAGTAAAGAATATGGGGGTGGAGATTATTGTTGAGGGCGCCCAATGTACGGCGAGTATCAATCGGATTCGTCTGCATGCTTTTGGAATGCCTTCGCCGACGCCAACCCCGACTGTCACCGCAACGCCTACTGCAATTTCGACACCTTCTGTTTTATGGAACGAAGCGTTTAACTATTCTGACGATACGCCCGCTTCTACTCCCGGTATGCAATGTCCTGGCTGGTACGACGAGAGCAACGATGCGTCGTTCAATGCTGACATTGTTTATGCTTCAACCGATGGGCTCGCGACACTTAGCACTTCAGGTGCCGAGTGGGGTAAGGTACTTTCTTTCTCACAGGATGTCGATGTCTCAACCTATCGGACACTTGAGGTGACGATCCAGTCTATCCCAAATGCACGTGTGAAAGTGGCTGTATTCAGCCAAACCAGTGGGTGGGAGGAACATTTGTGCAGCGGTTCCATAGGTAATCCAGGTACGTATTATTTTGATATTCCCGCCGCCACAGGTTGGAGCGGTGTGAAAAACATGGGCGTGGAGCTCATCATTGAAGGTGTAAACGGTACAGCGGTTTTTGACAGTGTGCGTATCCATGCCCAAGGTACACCTACCCCTACGCCAACGCGGACATCCACACCTACGTTCAATGGGCTCTGGCAAGATGTGTTTGAGTATACCGACGACACACCGCCGTC
Source organism: uncultured bacterium (assembly GCA_964604705.1). Lineage (GTDB taxonomy): Bacteria > Oederibacteriota > JAAXVQ01 > JAAXVQ01 > JAAXVQ01 > JAAXVQ01. The sequence goes on along the minus strand of CAZSAP010000002.1, from coordinate 56,854 downwards.
GGTATCGGGAAACCAGCCGCCCGGGTGGTACGACGAGACTGACGACGGAGCCTTCAATGCGGAGTTCCGTTATAGCAGCACCAACGGTTTGGCTGAGTTGGTCAAGGTGGACGGGGCGGTTTGGGGGAAAACCCTTTCGTTCAGGCAGAATGTAAATCTTTCTCAATACCCCATTCTGGAAGTCACGTTCAACAGTATTGACGGCGGAAGCGTGGGCGTAGGCGTATTTCGGATTGATCCGAGTTGGACCGAAAAAGTGCTGGGGTATCCTGTGCAGCCGGGCGTGTATCGCTATGACCTTCGTTCAACCGGGTGGTCCGGCACAGTGAACATGGGTGTCTTTCTCTGGGCTGCCCAGTACAATAATTCTTCAACCATAGACTCCGTACGAATTTTACCGGCGGCCGGCGTTTCCGGAAGTTCGGTCAGTTATGTATGTCCAGCTACGAAAACGCCGACTCGCGTACCGACGCATACTGTCACGCCTACACAAACCGTGACGCAAACAGCCACGCCCGTGTCGACGGCGTCGGTTACGATGACACCCACGCTGAGCGTGCGGGTAGATGAGGGGCAGGCCGTGGCCTTCCCAAATCCGGCCCGCGGCAAGGTGACCTTTGCCTATGCTGCTCCAGGTGTGGCCAAGGTGGCCATCGATATTTACCGTTTGACCGGGGAACGTGTGACGCATATTGAAGAACGGCAAGAAGGTGGTACTGGACAGACTTTCACCACGGCCTGGGAGGCCGCGGGCGTGGCGCCGGGGATTTACTTCTGTCGTATCATCGCGACAGATGCGTCGGGCAGGGAAGTGTTGAACGTAAAGAGGAAAGTGGCGTTGGTGAGGTAGCGAATATCGAAGGATAATTGGTTTTGAGAAAAAAACAAAACAGGACTGGTTTTTTGCCAGTCCTGTTTTTGTTTGAAAAAGGCTAAATATTGTAATAAATAGAAAGAAAAAAATATCCAACAAAAATGGGGCGATATTTCGAGCTTGTAAAAAATAGGTTTTTTGAACAGGTGATGATCAACAGGTCTGATTGAGAATAATTAAATCAAACGGGTGATTTAATATATGAAAGCAATGTCCGTAGTCATGTGTTTTTTTGTGATTTTGTATATGCACACACTTGCTTTTGGTAAAACCCTTTTTGAAGTGGATTTTAGAAATGATCAAGCTGGGGAACAACCGTCAGGTTGGCAGGATGAACGGCAAGGCCTGAGACCGGAGGCTACGCTTGTGTGCGACTCGGAGAATCACGGTGTCATTGAAATTATGAACGACGGAGGCTGGGGCTCGGTCCAGTCCCTTCCTCTGACCATGAATCCCGAGCAATACAACGGCCTGGAACTCGAGGTCGAGCGCATGGATGCGCGAAGCAGCCTTGTGTTGGATCTCTATGCGGAAGATGCGCTGAATAAAAAGTTCTTCCGCTGCGGGCGCATTTACCAACCCGGACTTTATATTTACGACCTGAAAAAAGTGGTGCCCAACACCGATGTCCGCGCCTACGGCATTCAAATTACCCTGGAGGGGAAAAAGAACATGCGGGCCGTCCTGCGCCGGTTGCGCATCTTTGGCGTGGACAATGCCCGGCTGATTGATTTCCCCTATGTTGCGGATTTTAAACATGCGAACGGGCAGCGCCCGGACGACTGGCGCGGGGGGCACAACAATGCCGATATTTATTGCACGCACGCTGGGCAGGCGGAGATCACGCTTGGAGCTGAAAAGGACTACGGGGATGTACTCTCCCCGGTGTTTGCCCAGACCGAAGCGCATCCGTATGAGCGCTGCGTGTTTGAGGTGTCGGCCTTGACGCCAGAGGCCACGATGGTCGCGGTCTTGCAAGAAGAACGTGAAGCGGCCCGGCACTTCATGCTCTTGGACAAAATCAGCGTTCCAGGGCGGTATCAAGTGGAGATTGGGAATGTGCTCCGCTTTCACAAAGTGGCTCAGTTCTCGATCAAACTTTGGCTGACCGGAAAGGCCAAGCAGAGCCGGGCGGTTCTGAATGATTTTGAAGTGCTCCAATCGCGTCTCTCAACAGCCTCGGCGGCGATTTTGTCAGGCGGCCCCGAATCCAGCGAGCAGAGCATTACCGTAGGCATTGAACGGCGCGTATATGAAGATTTTGACAATCTCCAAAAAATCAAGCTGGTCTCCGCGGACCTGGAAAAAAAATTGGCCGCGCAGGGCGACTTGCCTGTCAAATGTGTCACGGCCAACGAACGCGAGTTGCTGGCGGCATATCGCCAGGGCGAGGTGGATATGCTCGTTTCGTACCGGGAATTTTTTATGCGGTGCGCACAAGCCGGATTTTTGCGTCCGGCGTTGACCGCGCAGCGAGGGGGGCAAACAGGGCAAGTGTGCGGGCTTTATGTCCGCGCCGGCGATCCTGTCTCACGTCTGGATTCGTTGCACGCGGCGAAAGTCGGGGTGACGTCGGAACGTGCAAAAAATGAGCTTGAAAAATACATTGGGCGCACCAGACCCGGGATGGCGTTTGCGCATTACTTCAAGCAGGTGATCGTTTTGGACAATGTCCGGGATGCGCTGTTGGAACTGCAATTGAAAAAAGTGGATGCCATTGCCGAGTTTGAGTACTCAGAAGCGATTGCGAAAAATCTCGGCATTGAGTTGAAACGAATCGCGGAAATGTCCAGGCTGGAAAACAGTGCGCTTTATGTACGGACCTCCCGGAACGTTAAGAAAAATTCCCAGATGGAACGGATGCTCCGGTTCTTGGAGGGCGCCGATACAGCTTCCGAGTATGCGCCGTTCTTTGAGCGGTTTGGAATCGAACGGTTGATCCGCGTGCCCGAACGGCATTGAGGAGGCAGACGATGCAGCGGTTTTGGAAAACGGCCAAGGCCCACACCCGGTTGCTGATCGCGGCAGGGGTGGTCGCCGTGACGCTGGCGGCCAATGGACTTATTGCCTTCCATCTTTCGCATATGGAAAAAGACCGCGAGCGCCAGCACTTTCAACTGACGGAAAAAATTGCGGAAGCGTCGGAGAGTTTTCTGGCCAATCGCGAACATCATTATTTCTATGACATACTGCGCCTGATGCACGAGATGTACTACGTCAAATGCCTGGTGCTGTATGTGGGCGATGAGGCGGTCTCGAAAATTGGGACCTTAACCCCGGAGGAAGACCAGGGCCTGCTGCGGCGTCCGCGCGGGCACCGAAAAATGGCCTGGGAGGGTCCGGGAAATATTTTTTGGGTAAGCGTGCCCCTGGAATACCAGCCCGGGAGTTGGGCGTCCATTTTGGCGGCGTATTCCCTTGAAGAGACGCGCCGGGCCAAACGCATGATTGGCGTCTCCTTGGGCATCTCCCTGGCGCTCTTAATTTTTTTGGTCTTGCTTTTGATGAAATTGCAGGCAACCGAAAAAATGAAAGCGGCCATGCTCTCGGCCATTTCGCACGACGCCATGCACAACCTTCAGCCGATCTTCAACCAGATTGCCCAATTTCTCGATCAGGATCGCGGCAATTATTCCCGGCTGGGCATCCTCGGGGTCATGCGGAACATAAAGACCAATTTGCTCGCCGTGCAGAGGGTCCTGGAAAACTTGCGGTTCAACGATCAGTTGGGGCGGGGAAAAATAAAGGTGGTCCGCTGCCCCACGGACATGGATGAGCGGGTGCGGTTTGTCATGGAAAACTATGCCCGGCAGGCCCTGGACAAAGGGATCGCCCTCAGTTATCGGCCCGCGGGCGACGCGTGCTGGGTGGAGGGAGACCCGATTCTTCTCGGGTCGGTGCTGATGAACCTGTTGGACAATGCCATGAAATATTCTCCGCCCAAGACGGCCATACGACTGGAAATGGCGCGCACCGAGTCGCAGGTACAGCTGGAGGTCATCGATCAGGGCGTGGGCATTCCCAACGACGCCTGGGAGGACGTGTTCAAGCCGTACGTGCGGCGGGTGGATGCGGCCAACCATGAGAAAGGCAGTGGGCTGGGGCTCTCCAATGCCCGGCGTTTGGTCGCCCTGCACGGCGGCGACCTAGGCATCACCGAAAGCCAGGAAGGCGCAGGCACGACGTTCCGCCTGCGCTTGCCACGCGGAGGGGCCGGAAAACCATGAAACAGATGCTGATCGTCAACGACGATAAAAAAACCGTGCGGAATTTTGAAGGCTTGTTCCGCCGGGAAGGGTTTGTCATCACCGCAGCCTTCAGCGAGGCGCAAGCGTACGCAACCTTGGGAAACGTGAAGCCGGACATTGTGTTGCTGGACATGGACCTCACGGGATGCGAAGAGGATTGCAGCGGAATCACGGTGCTCAAGCATATCCGCAAGAAATGGTCGAAAAAAGAATTGCCGGTGATTATCCTCAGCCGCTACTTGGACGGGGACAGGATTGGGGAGGTGGAGCGCATTGGCATCAATGACAACGACTACGCCCCCTTGCCGGTGGTGGATACGCGCCGCTTGCTCCGGCACGTGAATTCCTATTTCGAAACACCCGATACAACAGTGGAGCCTCATTTTGCCAACGGCGATCGACCCTATTTCCGCTCACCCCAAAGCATTCTATGGCTAAAAAAATTGAAGCAATTGGCCGTTGTCCGCAAAGATTTACTGCTGATGGGGGAGCCGGGGAGTGGAAAAACCCGCATGGCGCAGTACTATTATGAGCTTATGCAAGAAAACCAGGGGCCCCGGAAACTTCCCTGGGTGCGGATTGGATGTGTGGAATATTCGGAAACCCTGTTCGAGGCTAATGTGTTCGGAGAAAAATCCCCGCATTCGGCCACAGGCCATTCCCGTCCTGGGCTGATCGAAAAAGGCAAACATGGAGTGATTTTTTTTGACGACGTGGCGTTTTTGCCCAGGAACCTTCAAGGCAAACTACTGGATGTCTTGGCCACCAAGCACTATCGGCCGCTGGGAGCCCGCACGGTCCAGGCACTGGATTGCGTGTTCGTGCTGGCGCTCCACACGGACAAGAGCAACCCCAATTTTGATGAAACATTTTTAAGCCGGTTGAAGCGCATGAGCACGTTGGAAATCCCGCCGTTGCGGGAACGGCCGGAAGACCTGCGCGGGCTGGTGGAGCGCATGGTCGCGCGCTTTAGCCTCCAGCACAAGGGGCGGATGTTGCGGATGGATCCCGAGGTTTTCACGCGCCTGGAACAACAGGAGTTTCCGGGAAACATCAGCGACCTTGAAGCGGTCATTGAGGACGGTGTGCTCGTCTGTCCCAGCGACACGCTGACCGCAGACGATATCGAAGACGTTTTGCGCAGTCACCGGAAACTTCATGGGTTGGGTGACGCCGCGACGCCTCAGCCGGAATCGCAACCCAACGATGAGGTGGTTGAGGGGTTTGGCGCATTGCGGGTGCTGCCCCAAAAGCATGAGGCCTATGCCGGTGAGAAGCGACTTGATCTCCGCCCCATGGAGTACGAACTGCTGCGCTTATTCATCCGCAACGCCGAGCATGTGGTGACGCGTGAAGCCATCATGGAGGCCCTGCACCAAGATCCGGCAACCGTGGTGACCGAAAATGCCGTTACCTCGCAAGTGAAAAATTTGAGAAAAAAAGTTTCGCCGTACGATCGTTGCATTGAAACAGTCAGTGGGGTTGGGTACAAACTGACAAAGTAGTCCGAAGGCCTTGCCGGCCGTTCCGAGGTTATTTCCTTTTCACAAAAAAATCACCCTCCTTCCATAAGGCAGAGTTCTTTGCGTGATATTTTTGTCTCCAGCATAGGCGCGCGCGTGCAGCGATGAGTTCGCCGCTCGGCGTGCTAGGCCTGTGACCTATTCATTCACCGGGGGGTGGCTATGCGCATACAGGAGGCTGTGGTACGCGCCGCGCAAAGAGGAGATAAGCAAGCCCAGGAAGAAATGTATCAACAATGTTTTCCCATGATCGTGGGTGTGACGCAGAGACTTTTACGTCACCGGGAAGATGCCCTGGATGTTGCACAGGAAGTCTTTTTTCGGGTCTTTGCCCAGAACAAGCTGGCTTCCTTCCGGTTTCAGGCAGAGGTAACCACCTGGCTTATCCAGATTGCCCGCAATATATGTTTTGCAAAGTTAAAAGAAAAGATACGCCGCTCGGAAGTTTTCCCCAGAGATGAGTTTGTCCTCGACCGCGAGTGGAGCAAGTTTGTCTGTCACGAAAATCCGGAAGACCATTTCATCCGCCAAGAACAACTGAATAAACTTCACGGCATTGTTTTCCAGTTGCCGGAAAAATTGGCAACCTGCCTCCAACTATACTTCTCAGACTACTCCTATGCCGAAGCCGCGCAGCGAATGAACATCACGCGAACGCACTACGGGTTGATCAAATCAAGGGCCAAGGATAAGCTGGCCAAAGTCATTCGGGAAAAAATGCAAGAAAAAATCACGAAAGTACTTGTGGCGGGACATTCACAACTCCAGATTGGGCAAAATTGTTGCTGGGATGCGATGTGAAGTAATTGCGAATTAAAATATAGCTTAAGCATCATATCGAGGCAAGCACTCATGACCCAGGGAGAAGTTCGGAGGCGGATATGAAAAATATATTTGAAAATGGTTTACGATGGCTTCTGATGGGAGCTGCGCTTTTGTGTGTATCTGTACATCCGCAGGGTCTTTCGGCGCAATCGTTGACTGGCAAGTGGCAGCAATATACCGCAGGTGGGCATGTATTGGGGTTTGGGCCTGGGAAAATGCTTGTGGGAGCGCGGGACCATGCGTTGCAAGTTGAACTGGTAGGTGCACAGCAAAGGATACCTAAAACTACGTCCGCTGTACCCCAAGCGAGAACCTCTGCCCTCAAAGTACAGCCCTTGCAGACAGTGGTATATGAGGAGGCTTGGCCGGGAGTGAGTGTGGAGTATGCTACGGTTAATGGTGGTATTGCCAAAAGTACGTATCGGATCAAGGCTGGGTTGCCGGGGAACCCAGTTGAACAAATTCGGTTGCGCTATAACCGACCTGTGCGTGTTGCTGAGAATGGTGATTTAGTTATCAAGTTTGAGCAGGGAGAAATGCGCGAAGCTGCGCCTTCAGCCTGGGAAGAAAGAAACGGAGTAAGGTATCCGATCGCAGTGCATTTTAAAGTGTTAGGCAAATGTATGGTGGGCTTTGAAGCAACTTATTATTCACGCTACACATTGGTAATAGATCCTATGCTGACATGGAATACGTTTTTAGGTGGCGATGGGAATGATTACGGAACCTCGATTGCGCTCGATAAGGATAAAAATATTTATGTGACGGGGAGAAGTACATCCACATGGGGTGTGCCTGTGAATCCGTTTACAGGCGGTTACGATGTTTTTGTCGCCAAACTTAACAACAATGGAAATTTGGTTTGGAATAGTTTTTTTGGAAGCAATGGAGCGGATTATGGAACTTCGATCGTGGTTGATGCAAGTGGAAATATATATGTGGCAGGATTTAGCAAACATACTTGGGGTACCCCGGTAAGGGTATTTTCAGGAGGCAGTAGCGATGCTTTTGTCACCAAACTAAACAATAATGGAAGTTTGGTTTGGAATAGTTTTCTTGGAAGTGGTGATACTGATCAAGGTAATTCACTCATGTTAGATAGTAACGGAAATATATATGTAACAGGATTTAGCTGTGCCTCTTGGGGTGCACCTGTGAGAGGATTTTCAGGGGCAGGCAGCGATAGTTTCGTCGCTAAACTTAGCAATAATGGGAATTTAGTCTGGAATACCTTTTTAGGTGGCGCTGGAAATGATGATGGAAATTCCATTACACTGGATGGTAGTGGAAATGTTTATATGTCAGGACATAGTACATTTACGTGGGGAACACCGATACAGATTTTTTCAGGAAATACAGATGGATTTATCGCTAAGCTTAACAATGGCGGGAATTTGATCTGGAATACTTTTTTAGGTGGTCCTGGTGTAGATACGGGTCATTCGATTGCGTTGGATGGGAGCGGCAATATATGTGTGTCAGGGTTTAGCACGGCGACTTGGGGTAGTCCTTTCCGAAGTTTTAGCGGTGGAATTGCTGATTTTTTTGTGGCTAAGTTCAATAACAATGGAGATATAATTTGGAACACTTTTTTAGGAGGTAGTGGAGAGGATAGTAGGGTGTATGGTAGTGGTACTTCTCTCGCGCTGGATGGTAGTGGAAATATGTTTGTTGCAGGCTATAGTACTGCCAATTGGGGAACTCCCCTGCGAATGTTTTTTGGAAGTACTGATGGTTTTGTTGCCAAACTTAATAGCAGTGGAAGTTTAGTTTGGAATAGTTTTTTAGGAGGGAATGGGGATAATTATAGTGCTCCTATAGCCATCGATGGAAGTGGAAATGTCTATGCAGCAGGATACAGCCAATTAGCATGGGGGCAGCCAATACGTCTATTTACAACGGGGTGTGATGCGTTTGTAACTAGAATTAGATTGCCGAATATAAACACGATCCGTCCTTCACAAAGTTTAGTCAGCTCTAATTTAAATTTAAGTATCCAAGGAAAATATTTATCCCAGATTACCCAAACGCAACTAAAAATATTTAGTCAAAGCATCGACGGAACGAATCAAACAATTTTAAATGACTCCAGAGTAACTGATCAGTTTGCGGTTTCTTCTACCCCAGGTTTGTTTGATTTAATTTTACATTGTAGTGAATATACATATGTGATTAAGTCCTGTTTTACTTCACTCATTCCTTTAAGCGCTCCATTGCAGTGGGAAATCAATGACTTGGGGAAAGGCGGAAATCCCGCCACTTCTGGCGCCAGTGGCATTGTCATTGGTGATGCGGACCGGGATGGACAAGCTGAGGTGTATGTTGCCAATAATGAACATATGCTTATCAAATATAAAAAAACGTCGCTGTGGAATATCAGTTATTTACCTGAAGATCTGCAGACGTGTTTCAACAGTCTGCTTATGGCCGATATAGATCAAGATGGCGATTGGGAGCTAGTTGGTGCAGGTTCAAAGTCCTTGACAAACCAATACCGGGTTAATTATTCAAGTTGGGATACTCAAAGTATACGCGCGCTGCCTGGCCCTATAGTCAGCGGCGATTGTAATAAAGACGGGGTGGTGGAAGTATACGGGGTTTCTATAAATGCAGCGAGTAACATGAGCGTTGTGGAAGCCTTTTCGAATTCAGGTGTAGTTTCTAACTTGGGAACTGTTTTTTGTTTGAGTTCTGGAGATGGAGATAATGACCAAGTCGATGAGCTTTATGTTGCTAACCAAGACCGACGTATTTATCAACTTAAATATAATGGAAGCACATGGAGTAAAACCCCTGTATTGGTCACGGGCAACGGAGAGACACGGGGAATAGCGTTTGGGGATGTGGATAAAAACGGAGCTAATGAACTCTACAGTGCCAATTCGGATAAAAACGTTTATCAATCCAAATGGAGTGGTTCGGATTGGCTAAACCAGAGTATAGCTGTTTTGCCTGAAGCCTGTCAGGCAATAGCTGTGGGCGACGGTGACAATGATGGGCAAGATGAAGTGTATGTAGCTTGCCTGGATGGGCATGCGTATCAGGTGAAATTTAATGGTACAATCTGGCAACCGCGGGATTTAGGCGATGCCGGTTCGCCGTTAAAGGCAATAGCTGTGGGCGACGGGGATAATAATTTTCAGTGTGAAATATATGCAGTGGCAGATAACGGACATGTATATCAATTCCAGGCTCAACTGCAACCTACCCCGACCCCAACAGCTACCATGACGTGTACAGTTTCGCCCACGCCCACCATCACCTCAACAGTTACGCCTACGCCTACGCAGACCATGTACGTAACCCCGGAAAATACCGCTACCAGCACACCCACATGTACCCCAACTCCAACAGCGACGCTCACCTCCACCGCAACCCCCACCCCCGCCAACACGCCCATCCCTGACTCCGAAAAACGCCTGCGCATATGGCACAGCCAGATCAACCCCGTTCACAACGAGCGCGCCCGGATACGCTGGTACCAAGCCGACGCTTCACCGGTGCAGATCCGAATTTACAACCAATTGGGCAACGAAATTATCACCTTGGCCAATGGCGAGAGTTTTGTGCCTGAACAGATTAACGAAGTTCTCTGGGATGGCACCAACCGTCATGGAACAAAAGTGGGGAGTGGGATTTACTTGGTCTACTACGCGTCGGGTGGGCACAAGGAGTGGACCAAGGTGGCAGTCGTGAAGTGAGCGGGGGAGGAGCCAATGACCTGAGGGGATAACCAATAAAGTTACCTAGGAGGCAACATGAAAAAAATGTTGAGTAGGAAGGTGCGACCAGGGATTTTGGCTGGGTTTGTAATGCTTATTGTGGTTGCTTTAGGAAACACTACACTTTGGGCTGACTGGCAGCAAGATGGGGGAAGTTTAAATCAGAATTTGAACGCGCATGCAATCAATGCCCAGGTGATATGTGCAGATGGAATACAATACGTAGCATGGGAAGAAAACGGAAATATTTTTGCCAAGGTTTGGAATGGAAGTAGTTGGCAATTTATAGGTGGAAGCATCAACGGGAATAATGGCGCATTTAGGCCGCGATTGGCTGTGGCGAATGGGATTCCTTATGTATCGTACACACAGACTGAGTTAGTGCAAGGCGAGAAGACACGACGGTACTATAGTCTTTTCGTTAAGAAATGGGACGGAACTAGCTGGGTGACAATCAAGAATTTTGGGCATGATCAAATTAGTACCTTCCCGGTAAATCTTGTGGTTTATCAAAATAAACTTAACCTAACGCTTGAAGGAAGTTGCGAGCAATGGGAAGGAACGCAGTGGACAATACGCCCAAGGCCCGATACCGGTTTGCCACTTGGCAGTACCTACGGTTCTACGATTTATGTTGATCCGGTTTGCAATAGACTGTACATGACCTATCCAGGAGCCGATGGAACCTTTCACCGTTTTTATTGGGATGAATTTTGGGCATCTTGGTCTGACGAAGAGGTCACGAACTACACTTACTCCCTGGCCGTGTATAATGGAATGCACTATCAACTACGGTATAATGGCAACCAGCTTTGTCTGAAAGATCCTGTGGGCAATCTTACTTATTTAAATCGGGACAGCACCGCCACTGCCAGTTCTGCAGATATTAAAGTTTCAGCCGGTGGTGTTTTTGTCACCTGGCAAGAAAACGGGAAAATTTATTGCAGTCGGTTAAACAATGGGATTTTGACTTCATTGGGCGACATAATTAATGTCAACGTCAATAATTACGCAACGAGCCCTCGCCTAGCATTGAATGGGGATACCCCAATCATCGTATGGAACGAAAATAATGGGTATGAACAAATTGTCGAGAAACATTTTGTTGATCTCACAACTCACACACCTACCAATACGCCGACTTTGACACCTACACCTGCAATCACCTATTTTGAAGATTTCGATGGCGCAAACCAAACACTTCCTGCCGGCTGGCGTGATCAAAGCAATTCTCAAGAATACAATGCAACTGTTCGCTGCAATGGTAGCGGAGAAGGTGTGATTCAACTGCTCGCGGTCAATACCTATGGGGACGTTATGAGTTCGCCGATGCAAAATTTAAATATTCAAATTTATAATACACTTGAAATTAAGTTTGATGACATCTCCGCTTCCGGCTATCTTGATGTAGGCTTGCAGGAAGAGTCCGGGGCACATCGATATTTTCCTCTCTTTTCACACATAACGACTTCGGGTGTCAGTCAGGTCAACCTGAGCACGGCAGCTGCCAACGCGGATACTTCGGCCGTAACTCTGAAGATTTGGATCAATGGGACCTCTGGTGTTTCACAGGGGAAAATAGATTATATACGCATTTTTCATTCCGACCAGTCCACACCAACGCCAACAAAAACACCTACTCCTTTTTTCCAATGGAAAGAAACATTTAACCGTTCTGATGATGTTCCAACGGCCTATGCCGGAGCACAACCTCCCGGATGGTACGATCAAAGGAATAATGCATCGTTTAATGCCATGTTAATGTATTCAAATACGGACGGTTTGGCGGAATTAAATACTTGTTCAGGGGCACCCTGGGGGAAAGTGTTGTCCTTTTCCCAAAATGTTGATCTTTCCGTAACACCTATTTTAGGTGTTACGGTCTCGGGTGTTCCTTATGGGACGTTTAAAATCGCGGTGTTTAGTCAAGCGGATGGCTGGGAAGAACACGTTTTAACCGGATCGCTGAATCAGCCTGGGCAGTATGCATTCAACCTTCCGGAGCTTACTGGCTGGAGTGGTGTAAAAAATATGGGAGTGGAATTAATTGTAGAAGGTGCTAACGGAACCGTAGTATTGGATTCAGTGTTACTACGTAATGGCGGTACATCGCTTCCGCTTGCTACGTTCACACCGACGCCAACCATCACACCTGGGGCAACACCAGAAGCCAATGCGTGGGTGGAAGTTTTCGCAGGAACACCTGGAGTTAAGCCGTCCAACTGGATGGATGAAAGCAATAATCCCGGATTTAATGCATGGATTGGGTATGGTACCTTTGGTTGGAGCGCAAATGTTTCGCGGACGGCGACAGGGACATGGGGCAAGGTATTGTCCCCAATCATCGATTGTGATGTGGATTCGTTTAATGAGGTACAGCTGAATGGGCACCTGTTTAGATCATTGAAAATAGGCATTCAAGAAATAGGTGGAACATGGCAATATTGGGATATAGGATCGTGCTCGAGGTACGAATGGGGGAGCATAACCCGTTCGTTTGATTATAAAGGCATTACGGGTTGGACAGGTAGACATCAATTTCGTTTGCAAATCACGGTAGAAGGAAACGATAATTGCGAAGTTTTCTTGAAGTGGATCCGCGTCTGCCGGGCTGGTACAGTGTACGGAGCTTCAGCCAGTGGAACAGAAGGTGGTAAGAACGTACTCAGTCTGGCCAGTGCGACATCCACACCCACGATTTCACCCACGCCTATGCTCACAGCAACACCTGTGAGCACCCTAACCCCAACGCCAACCGTCACGGCTACTCCGTGGGCCGCTGAGGGACAAGTTACGGCATTTCCGAACCCTGCGCGGGGGCGAGTGACGTTTGGATACACACTGCGCGGAATTGTGAAGGTCACTATTGACATCTACCGGTTGACCGGTGAACGGGTGGCGCGCATTGAAGAACGGCAGGACGGCGGGGCGGGGCAGACGTTGACCAGCGTGTGGGACGCGGTGAGCGTGGCTCCGGGTGTCTACTTCTGCCGTATAGTTGCAACCGATGTCAGCGGTAAAGAGGTACTGAACGTGAAGAAGAAGGTGGCGCTGGTGAAGTAACCATGCGGCGTACTGGGGATAAATGGCCAACGAAAAACCGGGGTCGGTTGTTTTCCGATCCCGGTTTTATCATTTAACGGAACACACTAGAAAATGTATGCTACCCTACTGTTAAAAATAAATGTAAGAAAACGCCCGGTAACTACATCCAAAACTAGTAGTCTTAATATTTCCAGAGAAGGATCCCTGAATGCGTGATTTCCTACCCACTTTGAAAAGTAACAGTCGCTTGTTGTTGGCAGCGGGGGTTGTGATTGCAACCATTATCACCAACGTACTTATCGGTGTTAACTTGTCGAGCTTGGAAGAAAGTCGTCGCGTACAGCACATTCAGCTGACAGAAAAAATCTCGCAATTATCGCTTACGTTTTTATCCAACCGGGATAATTACTATTTTTTAAGTGTGTTGCAGCTGATGCCGGAGATGCCATTTTTAAGGTACATTGCGGTTTTTTTGGATGGTGCGAAAGTACTCGAAACAGGCGAAGCTAAGACAATCGTCCTACCGAAAGAGCTCGAGTCACGCTTGCAGGCGCAAGAGCTGAATTTTTGGAAAGGCAATGGGGATTTTTTTTATGTGAGCTCACCACTTAATTACCAAGTGGGGAAGCAGGCGTCCCTTTTAGTGGTGTATTCCATGGCGGATATTCAAAAATCAAAAAATATCATACGATTTTCAATGACGCTCTCATTGATCTTGCTTTTGATCTTGGTTGGGTTCATGTTAGCTTTAGATAGGACGCACCATCGGTTGCAAAATGCGGAGAAAACTAAGAAAATAATGATTTCGGCCATTTCGCATGATGCCATGCACAATATCCAACCCATGGTAAATAAAATCTCCGAGTTTATTGATCAAGGGAGAGGTGTTTTTACAAAAGTGGCTATTGTAAAAGTAATGAAGAATATGAAGGAAAATTTGAACGGGGTCATACGTGTCCTAGAAAATTTGCGGTTCAATGAAATGTTGGCGGAGGGTAAGGTAAAAGTTCGTAGAACACGGACCGATGTGTGCGAATGTATTCGCTTTACCTTGGAAAGTTTTGAACAAGTCGCCGAGGATAAGCAAATTCGCCTACTTTATTACCCTCCTACTGCGGTGTGCTTGGCATGGGCCGATCGAATTACCGTTGAATCGGTATTGCTTAATTTAGTCGATAATGCCGTTAAATATTCATCGCCAAAGTCGGTGATCGAAGTGCAGACCAAGTGCGAGGTGCATTGGGTTGTAGTACGTGTCACCGATCAAGGGCGTGGAATTCCTCACGAAGCGTGGGAAACAATTTTTGATCCATTTGTGCGATTATTGGATGAAGATAAACCAGTCAAAGGCAGTGGACTGGGCTTGGCGAATGCACGGCGTTTGATCAAGCTCAATAATGGCGAAGTGCGGGTAAGTGAGAGTCGTCTTGGGCATGGAACAACGTTTGAACTTAAACTGCCAAGGATTCGGTGACCTCATGAAGCGGATGCTAATTGTCAATGATGAGTTGGACACGGCGCGGAGTTTCAGTGATCTGTTCAGCAATGAAGGATGGACCGTCGACGTAGCCGCCAATAAAGCCCAGGCGTATGTAGCGTTGAAAAAGGTGCGGCCTCATTTGGTCTTGTTGGACATGGACTTGGTGGGGCGTGAGGAAGATTGCAGTGGAATAACCATTTTGGAATACATCCGTAGCAAATGGTCGCGTCAAGTGCTGCCGGTAATTATTTTAAGTCGTTATCTAGACAGTGATAAAATTGAGCGGTTAATCAAGATCGGAATACAAGAAGACGATTACTTCCCACTGCCGGTTGTGAATTTACGCCGTATTATTCAGCATGTCCAAGCCTACGATCCGGAGCGAACGATACCCGCGGAACATTTAACGATGGCCCCCACGAATAAAGAAGAGCTTCCTTATTTTCGTTCCCCCAGCAGTATTGAATTGAAAAAAAAACTGACACAACTTGCTGGAGCGCGGAAAGACATCGTGTTGGTGGGGGAGCCGAGCACAGGAAAAACACATTTGGCCAAATATTTCCACACGTTGGTGAAGGAAAAAAACCGAAGCACTCACGATGTTCCGTGGGTGCGAATAAGTTGTGCGACCTTGACCGAGGCCCTGTTTGAGGGCACTATTTTTGGGCAGGAACCAGGGTGCGGTGAAGGAATACATACAAAATCACGTGGACTTATTGAGGCAGGGCAGCATGGAGTGATTTTTTTCGATGATGTCAGTGTGCTGCCGAAAAGCCTGCAGATTAAAATGTTGGATTTACTGGCCACGAAAAAATACCGGCGGATTGGATCGGACAAAATCCGTGAGTTGGACTGCGTTTTTGTCATTGCGCTCGAACATAATGTGGCCGAACAAGATATGAATAACATGTTTATGCGACGGTTGCAGCGGTTCAGCACGGTGCCGCTGGCACCGTTAAGAGAACGGAAAGCTGAAATCAAAGGCTTGGCTGAACAATTCATCCGGCGGTTTAATCAAAAATATGGACGTCAGGTACTCGGGATCCAGGTGGCAGCTGTGGAGGCTCTACAACAACAAGCATTTTTAAATAATGTGGGAGATTTAGAAACGATTATCGAGGAAAGTGTTTTGGGCTGCCGCGGAAGTGTGCTTTCGGCAGAAGATGTATGCGAAACGTTGGGGAATCAAAATAAAATTGATGACGGTATTCAAACGGAAAAGGGAATTTCTGAAACAGAATCGGGCTGTTATCAAGGCAGGGGAGAGTTGCGATACCGTGAACTAAAGTTGATTTCAAAAAAACATGAAGCGTATCTGGCCGGGCAGCGCTTGGACTTACGGCTTATGGAGTTTAACTTGTTGGAATTGTTCATAAGCCGTGTCGGCTATGTATTAACTCGAACAGAAATCATTGAACACTTACGCCCCAACTCACCGGCGGTGGTTGCGGACAACACCATCAACACCCATGTTAAGCATTTACGGGATAAATTGGGCGAACACGGCAAGTATATTTTGAGTATTCGAGGTGTTGGGTACAAACTGTTAGAATAAATCAAGCGCTTTTCCTCTTTATGCGCAGCGGAGCAGAAAATGCCCGCTGCGTTTTTTTTTATAACGTCAATTCACTATGATTTCACGTAAATTTCATTTTGGCTTCCCAGAAAATTCACTTTCAAATGGTATACCTAACTCGTGCATGGAAGGCGGAGGCACGGCGCGAGAGAACGCATGCCGAGTTTAAGGAGAGACAGGTTTTAAAATCCGGGGGGATACATATGACGCCAGACACGGACGAACGGGCATTAATTCGGGCAGCGGCTAAAGGAAATAAGTATGCCCAGGGCATTCTGTACGACCGATATTTTTTCTATACCGTAAAAATCTCCAATCAGTTCTTAAAAAATTGGGACAATGCCCTCGATGCCGCGCAAGAAGTTTTCCTGGTAGTGTTTGCGAAAAATAAAATCCGAGACTTTCGGAATGAAGTCAAACTGCAAACCTGGCTGTATGCCATCACCCGCAATGTCTGTTTCTCAAAATATAGAAAAGACCGTCGGCGAGCGGAAGAATGTCTGTTTGAGCCGGACACACTACAACCGTTATATTTTTATAACACACCGAAGGACAATCCCGAGGAATTACTTATTGACGAAGAACGCAAACAAAAACTTCGTCATGTGATGCAATTGTTGCCCCCGTTGTATCTAAAGGCGATTGTCAGCAGCTATTTTTTAGAGCACTCCTACCATGATGGAGCAGAGAAACTGGGGGTTTCCAGTTCCTACTACGGCTTGCTCAAATCCCGGGCGACCAAAAAGCTTGGGGAAATCATGAAGAAACACAGAAATCGGCAGGGCGTGGCCGGGTATGAAAAGATGAGCTTGGGTTGAGCGTTTCTTTAGGCGTGCACGAATGACGCGAATTTTTGTTTGAGGAGGACTCCATGATGCGGAATAACTTGCTGCGTACGCTGGCTCCCTGTCAGATCGGCCTACTTATGGGAGTGCTAAGCCTATCGGCCTCACAGGACACCTATGGTGAAATAAGCCAACCCCTTAAGCAAGCAAGTGTTGATCCAGCGGATCAACTTAAGCAAAGTCAAAAAAAGACAGAAACAGTACTCCCATCGGATAAGCCAATCAAGATAGATCAGGGTAAAGCTAAAGTTCAAGAACAAGCGATCAACCCCAAAATAGGTGATAAAACCGGCGCGCTCTCTTCTTTCGGGCAGGGAAAATTGAAAAATTTAAATACTTTGCCTACGGAGAAAAAAGTTGAACTGGAGCAAAAGCTTTATTCGAAAACCGACGCGATCCATGGAAAGGCTACGGCAAAAGCCCAAGCAACGAATTTGACACTGGAAGAAAAAAAAGCCAATGTCAGCCAGACAGTGGAATCAAAAACTTCGGACATCAAAGAAAAGATAAATGAAAAACTCGGCGTCCAGGAAAACGGAAAAATCAAACTGCTTCAAAGTGATATCGAGAGCAAAACCGACGTAGTGCGGCAGAGCGTTGAACTAAAAGGACAGATCGTTGAGCGGGATGTGAGAGCGCAGGGCGATCAAGTGGAGAAAGATGTCAATAAGCAGATTGAAAGTCTGCCGGAACAAGCCAATGAGTACATGGTGAAAAGTTTTGTCTCCAGCTTTCTTGTCCCCGAAAATCCGGCCGAAGTCATGATGAACAAAGACAGTGTACCCAATGTGAATAACCTCATGAAAGGTGCGGGGGGAGATCAGGCGGCATCCTATGGGGCTCCCGATAAGGGCGGCATGCCCGGCGGAGATTTGGTGAAAGGAGAGATGAGAGCCGGTCCGGCGGGGGCGGGCATGGACTCTAAAAATAGCGGAAGTGGTTTTGCTCCGCCCTCCAATCCCATGAATAACGTTTCAGGCCAAACCGGCGGTGCGCCAAGCAGTCCAGGAGAAAAATTCGAAAACAACAACCTGAGCAACAATCAAAAAGCAGAAGCGTCGAACACTCCGGCCAATCTTCCTGTCGATAGTCAAACCCGTTCCGCGGGGAATGATTCTTCAAATAACAAAAACCAGGATACGCCCGAAAGCGCTAAGAGTGATAGTGCAGATGAAAAATCCGAGACCAACCAAGGCACTGACGGTAATGATGCCACGAAAAACAATCAGGAAGCGGCGGGTGATAAGACAGCCGCGCAAGCGGAAAAAGATGCCCAAAAGAATCAATCGGGCACCGGAGATTCGTCTGGCAGCAATTCAAAAAATGGGAGCACCGGCACTCCGGGCGCGTCGGGCAAGGACGCCTCAGCCGCAGTGCCGGGTACTCCTACGGGAACGGTCCAGGTGAATCTTGCCAATATCCCTTCGGTAAACCCGAGTGCTCAAGGGTCGGCGCCAACCCTGGACAAACGAACCAAGCGGGATGCCTCGCGTCCTGCCCGGGTCATGGGCGTCATCATGAACGAAGGCGAATACAAGACCTCGGTGAATGCGGCCATTGGATTGAATACGAAAGCGCAGATGGGAACGGTCACCATGGGGGGGAGCGACATTAAGGGGATGATTTACAACAAGGACAAAGAAGGCAAACCCCATGTGAATGCGGCCATTGGGATGAATGTGGAAAGCAACCAATCCAGTGTGGTGGCCGCGAATTCGGAGATCAAGGGCATGGGCATCAATATGCTGAAAGGAAAAAATGCCATCAATGTGGGTATGGGCATGAATGCGCATGCCAATCAAAATTCTTTGATTATCAAAGACAGTGACGTCAACGGGGCGGCGATCAACTATTCCAATAATAAAAACATGGTCAATGCGGCCATCGGCGCTAACGTCAAGGTGGATCAAATTGGGGCGCGGGTGGAAGACTCCCAACTTAACGGTGTGGTGGCCAATGTCCAGCAAAGCAATACAGCAGTGAATGCCGTTATTGGTCAGGCGGCAACCGCCCGGCAAGTGGCGGCGACACTTGAATCCAGTCAAGTCAATGGAGCCGTGGTGAATGTCACGAATGGAAAAAATTTGATCAATGCAGGCATTGGACAAAAGGTGAACGCCAATCAGGTGAGCAGCGAGCTAAAACAGAGCCGGGTTGACGGTGCGCTAATCAATGCGTCAATGGGCGACAATTACATTAATGGTGCCATCGGACAAAAGATCACAGTGAACCAAGTAGCGACAAAAATGGAAAACAGCACGTTGCAAGGTGCGGGGCTTAATGCCATCTCGGGAAAAACGGTAATCAACGCGGGCATTGGTCAGAATGCGGTAGGGAACCAGGTCGCCCTGCACATGGAGAACAGCACGGTGCAAGGCGCGGCGATTCAAGGGGTTATGGGGAACACGATCATCAACGCAGGGATTGGCCAAAACATTCAAGCCAACCAAGCGGCCACATACATGAAGGAGAGTACGGTTCAAGGTGCCGCAGTGAACATCGGCGTGGTGCAAACCATGATTAACGGCGGGATTGGACAAAATGTAAAAGCCAATCAAGCGTCCACTGATATGCAGAACACCGTGGTGCAAGGGGCAGTGGTGAATGCCGCTGTGGGGCGTGTGGCCACGAACGTTGGGATGGGACAAAACTTAAAAAATAATCAAGCCGCCGCTCAATTGGAGGATAGCCACGTGCAAGGCGCAGCCATCAATATTGCCGGCGGCATGGTGGTTACCAACGCCAGCATTGGGCAGAATTTGGTGGCGCAACAAGGTGGCCTCTCCATGGAAAACAGCCAAGTCCAGGGGGTGGTCACCAATATTGGCGCCGGGGCCGTGGTTTCCAACCTGGGCATTGGCCAAAACACCCAAACCCATCAAGGCTCTACGCAAATGAAAAATAGTCGTGTTCAAGGCGCCGCGATCAATACGGCCGGCGGTGCCATCGTAACCAATATGGGCATTGGACAGAACGTAAGCGCCAATCAAGCCAGTACTGTAATGGAAAACAGTCTTATACAGGGTTCGGCGATCAATACGGCCGCGGGTGCCATTGTTACAAATTCCGGAACCGGACAGAATGTCGTGGCGCAACAGGGAGCCACTCAGATGAAAAACAGTCAAGCGCAAGGGGTGGTGGTGAACACGGCCGGTGGCGCGATCGTGAGCAATTTGGGGATGGGCCAAAATGTGAGCGCCAACCAAGGGGCTGTGCAGCTCGAGAACAGTCAGGTGAAAGGTGCGATTGTAAATTCGGCCGCGGGTGCCATTGTCACCAATATGGGCACTGGCCAAAATGTTCAGGTCAATCAAGGAGCCGTGCAGATAAAAAACAGTCAAGCTCAAGGGGCTGTGGTGAACACGGCGGGCGGAGCCATCGTGAGCAATCTGGGCATGGGGCAAAAGGTGGATGCCCATCAAGCCGCCGTGTACATGGAGAACAGTTCTCGGCAAGGGACGACGGTCAATACTGCGTTGGGTGCCATTGTAACCAATATGGGCAGCGGGCAAAACACCAAAGCGAATCAGGGTGCCGTGTACATGGACAACAGTTCTGCACAGGGAACCGTAATCAATACCGCAGGAGGAGCAGGGGTTACGAACATGGGCATGGGACAAAATGTAAATGCGAATCAAGCCGCGTTGCATATGGAAAATAGTTCGCGCCAGGGAACCCTGGTCAATACCGCAGTAGGTGCGGGGGTTACGAACATGGGTATGGGCCAGAATGTTACGGTGCAACAGAGCGCGGTGTATTTAAAGAACAGTCAGTCGCAAGGGACAGAGATCAATACCATCGGCGGGGCTGCGGTCACCAATATGGGAATGGGGCAAACGGTTAAGGCGAACCAAGCGGCAACGTATATGGAAAACAGCACTCGCCAAGGGACCACGGTCAATACGGCGACCGGAGGTGTGGTCACCAATATGGGCATGGGACAAAACACTGTAGCCAATCAGGGAGCGGTGCATTTGGAGAAAAGTCAGTGGCAGGGTACAGCTGTAAACACAATTGCCGGCGGTATTGTAACCAATATGGGGATGGGACAGAACGCTGAAGTGAACCAAGCCGCTGTTCAAGCCTTGAAAAGCACACTCAACGGTACGGTGGTGAACACAGCGGCTGGAGGCATTGTGACCAATATGGGTATGGGGCAGGATGTCGCGGCCAACCAGGCGGCGTTGCAGGCAAGGAACAGCACGGTTTCAGGAAAAGTGATTAACACAACCGCCGGAGGGATCGTGACCAACCTGGGCATGGGGAAGGGTATCGAGGCCAACCAAGCAGCCTTGCGAGCCGTGAACAGCACGGTCTCGGGAACGGTAGTCAATACGGCGGCCGGAGGGATCGTGACCAACCTGGGCATGGGTCAAGATGTCGAGGCCAACCAAGCGGCTTTGCGGGCCGTAAACAGTACGGTCTCGGGAAAAGTGGTGAACACCGCGGCCGGGGGCCTCGTGACCAATCTGGGCATGGGGAGGAATGTGAAGGCCAATCAAGCGGCCGTGGATATGAAAAACAGTCAGATCAAGGGTGAAATCGTAAACACCACCGCCGGCGGGATTGTAACCAATTTGGCTATGGGCGATGGTTCAGAAGCTAACCAAGCCGCCGTGAGCATGAAAAATAGCAGCGTGAATGGAAAAATTATCAACACCACCATCAGCGGAGAAAGCGCCAATATTGCCTTGGGAGATAACTGTGTGGCCAATCAAGCCGCGGTGCGGATGGAGAACAGTTCACTCAACGGGGAGATTCGGAACAATGTCGGTGGATTGGCGGCCAACAATGTCGCCATCGGTTCCGACGCACGGGCCAACATGGGGTCGGTAAGCATGGAGAACAGCAGCTTTCAGGGGAGTATCACCAACAATGTGGTGGGTATGACCGCGAGCAATGTGGCTATTGGGGACGGAGCAGAAGCCAACTCAAGTTCCGTCGTGATGAAAGGGCGTTCCAAAAACAGTTCTCTTCACAACAGCTCCAGTGTAGGCATGGTGATTAACGATGTGGAAATACCGTTTAGCCAAATCACCGGACAAGATGTCAATGTCCAGTTGGGAGGTGGCACCTCGAATAAAAATTCGATCGTGTTCAAATAGTTTTCTGAGAAACACCAATTCAAGGAGGGGTTATGAAAAAGACCATTTTGTTTACGCTGATGGGAACACTGATCACCGGTTCGGCATTTGCCGCAGGGTCCACGGAGATTGGCAAACAGGGAAAGGTGAAAAACAGCGCGCAGATGAGCCAAGGAGCCATTAACGCAGCCATTGGTTCGGATAGTAAGGCCAGCATGGGATCGGTCAAACTGACGGGTTCGAAAATCAATGGTGAAGTCAGTAACAACACCAAAATGGAGCAAGGCGCAATCAATGCCGCCATTGGAGCCGGGTCCACGGCGAACATGGGCACCGTGGGTATAAAAAACTCAGTGGTGGATGGTAAGGTTTCCAACAGCGCCACCATGAGCCAGGGTGCAATCAATGCGGCGATTGGGGCTGGCAGCAAGGCCAGCATGGGTACGATTGATGTCAGCGGGTCGACGGTGAAAGGCGAGATCAACAACAACGTCAAGATGGAACAAGGTGCGATCAATGCGGCCATTGGGTTGAACAGTGAAGCCAGCATGGGAGCGATTGACGTAAGCAATTCCAATATCGAGGGAAAAGTCAGCAACAACGCAGAAATGAGCCAAGGCGCGATCAACGCGGCCATTGGTGCAGGCAGCAAGGCCACGATGGGTTCTGTGCAGATCAAGGACTCTGACGTGAAGGGTGAAATCAGCAACGATACCAAAATGGAGCAAGGTGCGATCAATGCGGCCATCGGCTCGAATTGCGAAGCTACGATGGGCTCCATCCAGACCGAATAAGGTGCCGCCTGCATACCCCGGGGTCGTTGCCTAAACGACTCCGGGAAAACAACGGCAGCGTGCCGAAACGTCCGTAAAAAGGCGGGGTGAAAATGAGAACAATGTTGGTCGTCTGTTCGGGATGTGTTGTGGTTATGTTGGGATGTGGGTCATGGATCTACGCCGATGACTTAAGCGATGGTATTTCCGAGTATGTAGATGACACGGTTTCATCCAACGATAACATTGGCAGCAATAAAGACAACAATATCAATTTTGTAGTGGTCGATGCCATAGGCAAAGCCAAGACCGCCAAAAAGGATGAAGCCAACGGGGTTTCCAATAAACGGGAAATTACCAACATTGTCGACAAGTCGACGGATAACAATGAGAACAGCATTGTGGTGGAAGCCGGAAGTAATGTGGACAAAGTCACGAACATTGTCATTGAAAAATGAGGGTGATGATTTTGTGCAGAGTAACAAATGTATGTACTGTATCCAAAACCATCTTGAACTTGACGAGGCGCGCCATGAGCTCACTTAAACTGTTACGCAGTATAGGATCGATCATTTTGACTTTAGGATTGGCATCCTGTGCTTCTTTGGATCCCCGGGCTCCGCAACTGGAGCTGCCAGATTCCACCCCGGCGGCCAAAGTCACCAATTACACTCAAGCGCTGGCGGATCTGGGGATGATGACCGAGATCTATGGGACGCCTCTGTTTAAGATCCAGTGCAATCCTATAGGAGACAACACCGGAAGTTCGGGGAGCACAGGCGCGGAGATACCCCGGGACATAACGGAAATTATGAAGAGTTCGCTCAATTCCATTGGCGGGCGTGTGCGGTACATCCCCTACGACCCTTCGTTTATTCAAAATCAGATTGCCACCGGTTATGGAAATTTTCGGAACAAGATCATTCCGGATGTCATTTTGACCGGAGGGATCACGGAGTTTGACCGTGGTTTGGAAACACGCAGCTCCAACAGCGACGCCAACTTAAGCCACGAGTTCAACGGGATTCCGGAGGGGATTCCTTTGGCGTCGAAGGCCGCGGAAATGCGCTACAGCGAAGGCAGCAAGTCCGGGATGTCCCGCATTACCCTGGATTTTAACCTTTTGGATTTCCAGTCCATGACGGGCATTCCAAAAATGAACGCCACGAACTCTATGGCAGTCCATAAAGGACTGAGTGAACAAGAGTTGGGGATTAGTCTTTTTGGGCAGTCCTTTGGAGGCAAGGGAAGCGTGAAGAAAGTTCAGGGGCGGCATGCCGCCGTCCGCCTGTTGGTCGAGTTGAGCATGATTCAAATCGTGGGCAAGCATTTGCGGTTGCCTTACTGGCGTTTGCTGGGAGAGGACGCCAAGCCGGACAAAATGGTCATGGATGAACTCGCCCAATACTACCGGTTGTTGACCGAACCGGAGGTTGTCTCCAATGTCCAGGAATGGCTGTACCTTTCGGGCTATGAGACCGAAGCCACCGGGCGCTTGGACGACGCCACACGCGAGGCACTGAAAACCCATTTGAAAATTCCCGCGTTCAATCAGCCGCAGATCGACTTTAAGACGTTTTACTACGTGTATGCGAATGTCCCGATTACGGTGGAGGCCAAGCGCCGTCGGATGATTCTGCATGCGAATTGAACAGGCCGTACGCCTGTTAACGAATAGGAGATGCGCCCATGAAAAAATTATGGCTGGTTTTTATGCTCAGTTCTGTATGCGTTGTCCCGTCAGCCCATGCCAACGATGTTAGTTCCAGCGCCGGATTGGTGTTGAACCAAGTGACCAGTGTGCGTGCCGAAGGCATGGGCGGTGCGCAAGCCGCGGTGGCTACGGATGAGGCCGGGTCCATTGGCTGGAACCCGGCCTGCTTGCAAAATCTCGCAGGTCCGGACCTTTCGGCTGTGTATTACCGGGGGATCGGGGACAACTCGTTTGGGGCCATCAACTACAGCATGAGTGTCAATCAAGACTTAATGTTTGGTGCCGGCGTATTGCTTTACGACTCAGGCCCCTTTGAACTGAACTCTGACACGGGGGAGAGTACCTCGGTCTTAGCACAGCGTGACATTCAAGTATCGGTCACGAGCGCGTACGACACGGGCCTACTCGCGTCGGGGCTGGTGTTGGGTGTGAATGGCAAATTTTTGCAGTCCACGCTGCTGGAAAAGTACTCGGCGTTTGCCGCGGCACTGGATTTCGGTGCGCGGTTGACGCTGCCTGGGGCCTTGAGCAACCTACAGGTGGGCGCGGCCATTAAAAATTTGGGAACGCCGATTAAGTACATTGATGCCGAAGATCCGCTGCCGACCTACGCGCTCTTAGGGTTGGGATACACCCTGTTAAAAACTACCTCGGTCAATGTTTTGCTCGCCGGGGATGCCCACTATGACCTGGACAGTCATTGGCAGGGCAATGTCGGAAGTGAGTTTCGTTTGGCTGAGAGGTTCGTACTACGCGGCGGATATAAGTTTGGCGTGGACATAGGTGCCTTAACCTTAGGCGCAGGGGTTGAGTTTTCCAACCTGCGCTTGGACTACACGTTCAGCCCTTCGCAAGTTTTAAACTCAACCCACATTGCCAGTCTCAAGTATGCGTTTGATGCACCAGTAGTGCCCAAGGATAAGAGGAAGAAAGCGGCGGAAGTTAAGGAAGCAGACTATATGCCTGAGGTGGAAGACAAAAAAGCAGAGGGTTCGGTGGCGAAAATCCGGGCCAGTATCGTGCAGGTGCGCAAAGCCGGCGGGCGCCCCTCGGAAGTCATCATGAACGGTGGCGCGGAACAGGAGATTCGGGTCGGCTTCCAAGGCGTGTTGGTGGATCGCTCTGGCCGACCGTTGGCGGCCATTGTCATCCGGCAAGTGGATCCAAAGATAAGCTTGGCCGATGTCATTGGCATGTGCCGGGACATTGACTCGAATGTGATTGCGCTCATAGAAAAGCCAGTCTCGTCCACCCCCGCCGCCCTGGTTGCGGCACCGGCAGATACAACGGCCCCGGCCGGAACGTCTGCTCCGGTTGCACCGGCCGCACCTGCCGAAACGGCACCCGCAATGGCCCCTACGGCGACACCAGCTTCTGCCCCGGCAGCATCGCCAGCACCTGCTGGAGCCGCTAATGTACAGGGCGCAGGAGGCGTTCAGCCATGAACCCAATGTTAAGAAACATTCACTTGGAATTTAAAAGAAACAGAAAAGTGGAGAACGGTTGGATCCTGCGCTGGCTTTGGCTGGGACTCGCAGGTGTGGTGCTAATGCTGATAGGCACGGTTATGGGGCAGGCCAACCCTGGTAGCACGTGGGTGAAGGATACGCGCGTGTCTTCGGACGACATCTTGACGTCCAGTCAAAGTGTGCGGATCGTGCCGCTGAGCGAAGCCGCGGCGTTGAAACTGGTCCGAAAAATCATGCAGCAGGATTTGAATCTCACCCTGGCGGCGTATCAACCCGAGTTCCATCTCCAGGCCGCCGAAACAACCTTAAAGACCAAAATCCCGGACGCGCTCTCCGAAGTGGATCATGTGGTGCTTAACGATAAGGACTTTATGTTTATCCTGGAAATCAAGCTCAGGCTGCATGGGGACAAGACCAAGCTTATGCTGGTCTCGCATCCGGTTTACCACGTTGACCCAAGCAAACAAACAAAACCGAATACCCGCGTAGAAATAAAAGTCCAGGGCGACGCGAGCCAGGTGGTCAGTATGGGGCCTATATTCCTGGTACCCATGGCCGGGTCGCCGGACGTGGGCACACAGACACTGCCCGACGCGGCCGACCGCGCGGCGAAACTGGTGAGGGCGTTTATGTACTACTTGGATAAACGGGTGGGGGAGAAAATCCAAGACCACCTATCGCCTAAATGAAAACAGACCGTAAAGCGGAAATAAATTAGGGGGCTGATATCATGGTCACACAATTTGGTTATCAAAAAGCGAATTTTTGCTATCACATCAGCTTCGGTTTATTGTCGCTGCTGCTCTGTGGCGCCTTCTATCCTGTCAACGCGGCGCAATATACGTGGACCGGGTCGCAGGCTAAAACCGAAGGGGAGATGAACGGTGTGGTGCTTGAACGCAATTCTTTGCTGACCCAAGATTACCAATACAATAGCCTGATCTTGGCGGCCGATCCTTCCGTGACTGCCAGTGACTATGTCAGCGGTAATAAAACAACCGTGGGTAATTTGGCGAAGGACAGCATAAATCAAGCGTTTGGACCGCATATTTTCCTTTTAAGCAATGGGGATTATCGTATTTATTATACCCGCGGATATAAAGCTGAATGGGACGATACCGGAGATCGGTACTTGGTCTATCAAAATTCCACGGATGGTTTGGTGGATTTTTATAGGGATGACGGCTCGCATTATACAGGTAATAACGATGTTTGGTGGGAGTCACATACATTAAATTGCGCTGGATGGGCTCAGCGTCCATTTGTCATGAAAACTGGGACGACAAATTACCGGCTTTATTTTGCGCAAACCTATAATGGTGTTTTGCAGCTTCGTGTGCGGCAATCCTCAGTTGGTTTAGCTGCTTTAAAAGATGTACCTGCACAAAATTTAGGAATTGGTTCCAGCAGTTCTCCAGCCGAACATCCGTTTGTATATAAGCAAGATGCCACCACGTACCGTATTTTATATACCACAACCAATGCTTCCACCCACTTGCGGGAAATTGCTTATCGAACTTCTTCCGATGGGATTGGCTGGGGTGTAGAAAACCGGATTTCCATATATCTTCCCGCCGGTCATTCCATTGCCTCGCCTTTTCTGTATAAAAAAACCAATGGGCAATACTTATTATTTTATTTTCACGACAACGGCCAATTTTCCCAATTAGCCTACAGTTCCTCGCCGGATGGAATTATCAGTTGGTCCGACCCGCAATCCTTGGGCTTGGGAACAACCATGACAGCAGCAGCTACGGATCCTTTTTTAATGCGTTTGGAGAACGGAAGGTTCCGCTTGTATTACGCCTACGGGACACCGGACAACCGGCTTCCAGGTTACAAGGATAATTACTACCGGGTCATGGCGTGCGACATTCCGCCGGTTCATGTAAGCACAGGCACCTATACCAGCAAAGTGTTTGACGGTGGGAGCTTGAGCAAATGGCGGATCGCCGCCGCGGATACCCCTCTTCCTCCCGGGACGAGTATTCAATATACTTACCGCACTGGCAATACATCCAGCCCGGATACTTTTTGGAATGTTTGGGAAACGTTCGGAACCAGTTTTGCAACCGCCAATCAAATGGGACGGTATGTCCAATGGAAAGTTTTGCTTCAAGCCAGCAGCGATTTCAAAGCATCGCCCACGCTTTGCAGCATGACCCTTGAGACGCAGCCGATTATCACAGCGACCTGTACCCGGACGTCGACCATTACTCAGACAAATACGCCGACAGCATCACCCACGCCTTCATATACGCCCACACCATCTTTAACAATTACGCGTACAGCTTCACCATCATTCACAATTACCCCGACATTAACTCCAAGTGAAACATTAACCTATACCCGGACCTGCACCCCTACTTGCACACAAACCCTTACCTGCACTTCAAGCGTTACTCTGACCGGCACCAATACCAGTACAGGTACGTGCACGCTGACTACCACGCCATCGATCACGCAAACATGTACGGGCACGCGCACAAGCACTCCCTCGCTTACTGCCACGTCTACACGGACGGTAACTCCGCCCTACACGCCTACCGTTACCCCAACTCTCACCGTCAGCTCTACCATCACCGTGACATTCACTATAACTCCCACGTTTACACATTCCCCGACTGCATTGCCCACGGCCATTCCAGATTCGGAAAAACACCTCCGTGTCTGGCACAGCCAGATCAATCCCAACCATAATGAACGCGCTAAGATTCGCTGGTACCAGAGTGACTCGTCGCCCGTGCAGATCAAAGTGTACAACCAATTGGGGAACGAGATTATTACACTGGCCACTGGGGACGGCTTCATGCCTGAACAGATCAACGAAGTTCTCTGGGACGGTACGAACCGACATGGGGTGACGGTGGGGAGTGGGATTTACTTAGTTTACTATTCGTCGGGCGGGCACAAGGAGTGGACTAAAGTGGCGGTAGTTAAGTGAGTAGGTAAACCGTGCGTGGAGGGGGTTGGATATGAAAAACAAATCGCTATTTTCCGTGCTCATAATTATTTTTACAATGTGCATAATATCGCAAGCGCTGGCAAAATTTGGCGTTGGTGGGAAAAGTTTAATAGATATCAATACGAATGATGTGGCTAATAGTGTGGCCATGCAACCAGACGGGAAACTAGTCGTGGCTGGAACGAGCAATGATGATATTGTGCTTGTACGCCTCAAAACAAATGGTGAGGTGGATACGAGTTTTGGGACAAATGGAAGAGTAGTGACGGATATTAACAATGGCTCGATTGATTGCGGCAGTTGCATGATCGTTCAACCAGATGGGAAATTAGTGGTGGTGGGTAGCTGCAGCAAGGGCGGCAATGCAGATTTTGCAATCGTGCGTTATACCAGCACAGGTTTTTTAGATACGAGTTTCAGCGGGGGAAAAGTCATAACTCCTATTGGAAGTTCGAGCGAACAAGCCTATGGATTGACACTGCAACCAGATGGCAAGCTGATCGCAGTAGGCTACTGTCACAATGGCAGCACAGATGATATTGCAGTGGTGCGATACAACAGCAATGGTAGTCTGGATACTACGTTCAACGGAACAGGAAAAGTAACGACGGGGATTGCCGTTAATGAATATGCGACGAATGTAATTACACAGCCGGATGGGAAAATTCTTGTTGTTGGATTTAGTCATGATGGGTATACCCAAAATTTTGTTGCTGTACGTTACAACAGTACTGGAAGTTTAGATACTACATATAGTAATGATGGAATAGTAACCAAACAAACAGGCGGACCTTATTCGTGGGTATATGGTTTGGCTCTTCAACCAGATGGAAAAATGGTGGCAGTGGAATGGTATAACACAAACGGTAGTGATGATAATCTCGCGCTTGTAAGGTATGACACAGCTGGTAATTTAGACACAAGTTTTGACAGTGACGGGATAGTGATCACCGCGTTCAACAGTACACGCTCTCAAGCACATGGCGTGATTATCCAACCCGATGGGAAAGTAGTTGTAGCTGGAAGCAGCTACAACAATGGCAATTGGGATTTTGCGTTAGCGAGGTATGAGAGCAACGGCGGACCAGACTCGAGCTTTGGTGTGAATGGCGTAACAATCACAGCCATTGGCAATGCTGCTGATTATGCGAACTCACTTCTTATGCAACCGGACGGAAAATTTATAGTAACAGGATACAGTATAACTGGTAGCAACAGAGATCTAGCGGTTGTTAGATATAATAACAATGGAAGCATAGATACCATGGACTCCCCACCTCAGTTAACGGAACTAAAAACTACCCATGGTCTTGCTGGGGAAACCATTGACTTGGACGTACGTGGTTTTAATTTCGAGGGTGTCGCCTACGTACAACTTAGGCGCGACAAAATAGATTATGGCAATGCATCTATTTCCAATGTTACTAATACCCGTATCCTGGCTCAATTACCTTTACCAGCCGCAGGCACCTATGATCTCTATTTGGCAAAAGACAGCACGAACCAAACGTTTAAAAGTATTTTCACTGTTCAAAATCCGGTTACACTTCCCATGCAATGGATCGTCTCGGACTTGGGAACTACCGGAACTCCGGTCTCTACGACATGCGGCTTGGCTATTGGCGATGGGGACGGAGATGGCAGTAATGAAATTTACCTGGCCAGTGGTGATGTCTGTCTCTATCAGTATAAAAAAACTACAGGTTGGTCAACCCTGAGATTACCTGTGGACAACAGTGCGCATTTTCAAGATGTCTGTTTGGCGGACATGGATTTGGACGGGATTTGCGAAGTGTATGGGTCAAACACCTATCCACGGGTGTTCAAGTACTTGCGTAATGGCGTTAATTGGGAAGGGAATAGTTTTTGTGGTAGCGGTGGTTCTCTGGTACAAGGGAACTTAATAGGAAACACGTTAGTCAATTTTTATGCGCAACAATCCGATCTCCGGTTGCTTCAAAGCAGCAGGTTTAACAGCAGCTGGGCAAATTCCCCGATTGGCATATTACCCGGCACGGTGCTTAGTGGAGTTGTGGGTGATGTTAATAATGACGGAATAAATGAACTCTGTGTTAGCGCGTCCGATAACCATGTGTACCAATTCAGTTACACAACCAGTTGTAGTCAAGCTGTAAGTGTTGGGGCATTTAGTAACTCGATTAATACTCTGGCATTGGCGGAATTAGATAAAGACGGGATTGAGGAATTATATGCCGCCTGTGGAGATGGAAAGATCTACACCCATAAATGGAACAGTGGCAGTTGGCAGCCGATAAATAGCACAGCACTGGTAGCGAACAAATTGGTCGTAAGCGACGCAGACAACGACGGCCAGGACGAGTTGTATGCAGCGTCCCAGGATGGACATGTTTACCAATTAAAACTTACTGGTGCGGTTTGGTCTATCACCGACTTAGTGGTACATGCACCTTCGCCACTAGTGGCCATGGCTATTGGCGACGGGGATAACTCGCACCAGTTGAAAATATACGCTTTGGACAGCAACAAACACCTATATGAATTTGCCGCCACAACCATTCCCCCCACGGCAACCCCTACGGCGACTGTAACTTCCACCCCTACGCAAACGCCTCTCCCGTCGGCAACCATGACTGTCACACCCACACAAACGGTTTATTTAACGCCGGCCAGTACAAGCACTATAACACCTACGTGTACACCAACACCAACAGTCACACTCACCGTGACTATTACCCCAACAGTGACGGTCACCCCCACCCCCGCCAACACTCCCATCCCTGACGCTGAAAAACACCTCCGCATCTGGCACAGCCAGATCAATCCTAACCATAATGAACGCGCCAAGATTCGCTGGTACCAGAATGACTCGTCACCCGTGCAGATCAAAGTGTACAACCAATTAGGAAACGAGATTATAACGTTAGCTGACGGACAAGGGTTCGTACCTGATCGGATCAACGAAATTCTCTGGGATGGCAAGAACCAACATGGTGCGAAAGTGGGGAGTGGGATTTACCTGGTTTATTATTCGTCGGGCGGGCACAAGGAGTGGACCAAAGTGGCGGTAGTGAAGTGAGGGGGACACCATGACAATAAATAAACTTTTATTAATAATGGTTTTTTCGATGAGTTTTCTTTTTCCTGTACTGGCTCAAGCAAAATT
Source organism: uncultured bacterium (assembly GCA_964604705.1). Taxonomy (GTDB): domain Bacteria; phylum Oederibacteriota; class JAAXVQ01; order JAAXVQ01; family JAAXVQ01; genus JAAXVQ01. Next base: position 24,566 of record CAZSAP010000002.1, on the reverse strand, counting down.
TGGTGATTCTGGGAATGGCATTGAACGAACGGAAATAGCGTTCTTGAATGATGTTGCTTATGGACTTGCTATACAACCAGATAGAAAGTTAATCGCAGTTGGATATGGTATTAACAGCAATGGCAGTCCAAAGTATATTGCAATGGCACGCTATAAAGAAGATGGGACTTTGGACTCTGAAGTAAATGCATTTGGGATCGGCGGAGTCGTAACCGCAAGTATTTATAATGAATCCGTGGCTAAGTGCATCACGGTCACGGCAAATAACAGATTGATCCTTGCAGGATATACCCACACAACGAAAGACTGTATTCTTTTAGCCAGTTATACCAGTACTGGGAATGTTGATCCCGGATTTGGAAGTAAGGGTATTGCCTTAACTTCCATAGGGGATTCGGACTGCCAGGCCCAATATATAGCTCAACAGGCAGATAAATATTTAGTTGCAGGGTATGGCTATATCGGAAGTAAGAAATGTTTCGCGCTTGCGCGATATAATAGTTTGGGAGTGCTCGATACCAGTTTTGGTTATCAGGGCGTGACATTAACCGCGTTCAGTGCTGGTGATGCTAGCGCTTCAAGCATCGTTGTTCAATCAGATGGATTCGTCGTCACAGGAACAGTGGGCACGAAATTTGGTTTAGTGCGGTATGATTTCAATGGGATTGTCGAAAAAAGCTTTGGTTATTCAGGGGTGGTTGTCACTGATTTTGGGAGTTATTCGGGTGCGAATGTACTGGCGCAACAGTCGTCGAACGGGTACTTAATTGTTGGCGGATGGAGTTATTTTGATTTAGGCCCCAGTAATGATTTTCTTATGGCACGCTATACCACAATGGGTAAGTTGGATTTATCATTTAATAAGACGGGATATGTTCGTGACGGTGATTTTATTGATTCCTTTCAAAGCATAGTTTTGCAACCAGGAGGAAAAATTATCGGAATTGGTGGAAGTGTTGTAGGTTTTTGTTCAATCCGATATAACAGTGATGGCAGTCGGGACGGAACCTTTGGCAGCGGAGGGTTGGCAAAGACATCCATTGGCACATGGCAGCACTATGCGTATAGTTCAGTATTGCAACCTGATGGGAAAATAGTTGTGGCTGGGAGCAGTGGACCTAGTGGCGGTTCACAGCATTTTACCCTTTTACGTTACTATAGCAATGGCACGCTTGATAGTTATGATCCATCTCCTACAAGTACATGTACACCAACATTTACTGTGACGCCCACTCGAACTAATTCGTGTACCACCACGCCCAGTCCGACAGTAACAAGCAGTTATACCATAACACCCACTTTAACAGAGACTCCCGATTATTCGCCAACAAGTACCCCCACAGTCACGGTTACGTTTACCCGAACATGTACGCCGACCATTACTCCAACCAGCACCCTTACTACCACCATTACTTTTACCCCCACCCCCGCCAACACTCCCATCTCTGACGCTGAAAAACACCTCCGCATCTGGCACAGTCAGATCAACCCCATGCACAACGAGCAGGCACGAATACGTTGGTACCAGAGCGATTCCTCACCCGTGCAGATCAAAGTGTACAACCAACTGGGAAATGAAATCATTACCCTGGCCAATGGGGATGGTTTCATACCTGAACAGATCAACGAAGTTCTCTGGGACGGTACGAATCGGCATGGGGTGAAAGTAGGTAGTGGAATTTACTTGGTTTACTACAGTTCGGGTGGGCACAAGGAGTGGACCAAAGTGGCGGTGGTGAAGTGAGTAGAAAAAGATAGGCGGCGGATTCGGCTATGTTGAGCGAATACTTAGTAGCGGTTCTGAGATAATGGGGGGAATATGCCGAAAAAATACGTGCTGGGGTTCTTGTTTCTAAGTGTGTTGATTGGATTTATTGGACAAAGTGGGTGGGCCAAACCTGAGGTAGATCGCACGGGCCGATGCCTCTCCCGTAGGGATACAGGAAACGCTCACATCCATCAACCCGAAGAAATTCTTGAGATCATGAAAAAATCAAAGTTGGTCTATCATATGGAATCCTTGAAAGGGCATGTGTCGCCGATTTATTCCACGGAAGTGTTGGAAGACCAACTGTATATTGAAAACACGAAAAAGGGCGGCGAGTTTAAACGTTATATCTTGTCGAAGAAAGCAAAAGAAGTTATGGAGGCCGCTGAAGTGAACTTTCGCAGAGGGAAGTATGCAGATGCTATACGGCAATATTTAATCGTGAAAGACCTTGAGCCCAAGTATGGACATATCGATACCCTAATTGGCGACGCCTATTTCAAACAAGAGGACTACAAGAACGCGGAGAACTATTTTAGGCAAGCCATTGAGACCAACTATATCAATTATCAAGCGCATTGGTTTTTGGCAGACACACTTTGGCATCGAGGTGAGAAAGAAGCGGCGGTTGATGAAATGACGCTGGCGCACATATTAAATATTAATCATCCAATAATTAAAGACGGGCTGAAGCACTATCGTGAGCGTGTAAACCGGCCTTGGAAAGAATGGGTGTTTGATCCAAAATACATTCTAAGCGAAGAAAAAGACGGAGTGAGAATTAAAGCCAATGCGGCTTGGAGAGGGTATGCCATGGTCAAGGCTATATGGAAATATGAACCAGGATACGCCGAGAAAGCATTGGGTGAGAAGTATGAACCGTTGCTGTTTTGTTCTCTGGAGGAGACGGAAGCGCTTGGCATGTTTGCGATTATTGGTGGAGGATTAAATGAGCTGGTAGGAGATATTATTTTAGATCGTTTTATCAATGAACTGATGTATTACGAAATTGCCGCCCGAAGGGATCCGCATGCGTTACCGGGATTGACTAAAAAAGAAATCAAACGTGTAGCGTATTACGTCGACAAATACCATTGATCCATAAAATCGTGCCGTGAGTATGCCGCGGACGTAGTGCTTGGTAAGTGAAAAACGAGAATGAAGTCTAGCAGCCACCCTGATCACCTTTTTAAAATGTACTTTTACAGCTAACGTATTTCAGACACCTAGGTTGGTGTTGAAATTTATTTTAAAAGTGTGTAATGTTTTTGTCTCTTTATACCTCTCATGTCTGACAAACCGTAGTAGGAAGAAAATGTCAGGCAATGAAACGAGGTGGGCGTATGGAGACGAAGCGGATTTGGAAATCACTTTTTGGATTCTTTGGACAGCTTCAGATTCATTGGATGCTTATGGCTGTTGCTGGAGTGCTTACCCTCATAATCCAGGCAGGAAGTGTAACAGCCGGGTCGTGGACGCAATTGGGCGGAGAATTTTATTCTGGAAATGCCATGAACGGTTACCGCATGAGCCTGTCGGGGAGCACTCCCACACTTGCTTATGTAGAGGGGAATACCGGAACGGTTCGGACGCTTTATGTTAAGCATTGGGACGGCAGTCAATGGGCCACGGATTCAGCGGTTCCGGTCACAGCGTCGTTAAAAACAACCAGTGTCAAAGTCCTCGCCTTGGATGGGCTGGTTCCCTATATCGCTTGGACACAGCAACCTTATCCAGATCAACAAGCTAGCTATTGCATTGCTAAATATGAAAACGGTCAATGGACGGTAATAAAGAAAACGTATCTAGCCATGTGGGCGGTTCCGAGCTATGCGGTTCTGCGTGTATACCAAGGGAGTGTGTATTTGACCGGATATTCACTCTCGCCAGATTCACGTATGTGGCCGCATTCAGTGTTTTTTGACCGCTGGAATGGAACAAACTGGGTTAACGGCGCGACCTTTACGACTGGGAATTTGACAGCGGTGTACAATGACCGTTCTTTGGTGGTCTCGGAAACCGGGGATACATATTTTTCCTATGCACTCAATGGGACGCTTATGATTTACCATCGGTTGCCCTCGGGTAACTGGGAAGCGTTACCCAGCATTCGGCCAGGAGGGCAGGGATGCAACCCTGCATTGTATATTCAAAATGGGGTTCTGTATCTAGCGTGGTATGAGTCGGGCTATTTAACCAGCGGCTGGGAAATAAGGAAATATACCGAGGGTACTTGGCAAACTATTTGTACGCAGGTTCCCATTCATAACAGTTGTTTGGCGTTTGCGCTTTCCACTCCGGTTGGGGTTATCAATCGCTCCTTGCAATATTATAGAAATAGCCTATGGGAGACGGCCGCGTCCTTGGTGGTAAATTCCGGATGGAACATGGACTTGGGAGAAGGCTTTTTAGAAACGTATGGAAATACACTCTGTGTTACCTGGAAAGAAACACTCAGCGCTACGGGAAACCGTTATTATGCCGGAACGTACATATTGGCCGCCTCAACAGAGCCGACGCTAACACCCACACAAACATGCACGGTAACACCCACCCCCACGCCATTGGTCACACCGGGAATAACGGCAACGCCCTCGGCGCCTCCTGCCTACATGAGCAATCAGTCGGCGGATATTGTGGTCGGCCAACCCGACTTTACATCTGGAGGCAGTGGCTTAGGACCAACTCGCATGTATTATCCCAATGGAATTTTCAGCGACGGTAGCCGAATGTTTGTGGCGGATACTACCCATCATCGTGTGCTTATCTATAATCATCTTCCAAGCAGCAACAATGCACCTGCGGATGTGGTTCTGGGGCAGGCGGACATGTGGGGTGGAACAAGCAATTACGGAGGGATCAGCGCACGGAGTTTGGGCTCACCCCAGGCTGTTTTTTGTGAGGATGGAAAAATGTTCGTTGCAGACACGGGTAATCATCGTGTGCTGATTTTCAACCAACTTCCCACTTCTAACTATGCTGCGGCCGATGTGGTCTTGGGTCAGCCGGATATGACAAGTAATAGTGAGAATTACGGTGGAATCAGCGCGTGCTCGTTTCGTTGGCCCAACAGCGTATACTCGGACGGTCAGAAATTTTATGTATCCGATAGTGGCAACAACCGTATCCTGATCTACAACCAGATTCCAACCGCAAACTTTACGCCCGCGGACATCGTGGTGGGTCAAATCGACATGATCAGCGTCGGTCCGGCTCAGGTGGATGCTTACTCGGTTACCAACCCCTATTGCGTACAGAGCGATGGCAAACGTTTGTTCATCACGGACAATTATAATTCCCGAGTACTTATCTACAATCAGATACCTGTTGCCAACCATGCAGCGGCGGACGTGGTTGTGGGAGAGCCGGATATGTTTACTCGGAATAATTACGGCAGTAACCCGGTCAGCGCTTATTCATTAAGTTCACCAAGCAGTGCATACAGCGACGGCCGCAGCCTATATATTGCAGACGGCTATTGCCGAGTCTTGATCTACCATGCCATCCCCACCGTTAACCAAGCTTCGGCGGACGTGGTTTTGGGACAGCCCGACATGACGCACAATGGTCAGCCTGGATTTCGAGGAGCAAACACTCTGTTTTCACCTGGGTCCGTGTTGCCGGTGGGCAGTACCCTTTTCGTCGCGGACACAGGTAATAACCGAGTCCTACTGTATCGTGCCTTGACCACAAGTGTGACTCCTACCTATACCCAGACACCCACACCGTCCCCAACGTTTACACCTACGCCTACCCAAACATTTACTGTTACCCCTACGGAAACTCCTGATGCCAACGACACATGGGTTGAACATTTTAGTGGAGTTACGGGTGGTCACGTTTTTCAATGGGCGGATGAAACGACGCATTCTGGATACAATGCAACTATAAAATATGCAGCTACATCTTCACGAGCGCGCATTCAGCGAACTTCGGCAGGTACATGGGGGAAGGTACTTTCACCTTGGGTGCCGGCTAATCCGCAATTGTATCCCCTGGTGCAAATCAATGTCACAGCCTTGTCTGGCGGGACTTGGAAACTTGGTATTCAGGAATTGGAAGGGGAGTTTCGGTACTGGGCCCTCAATGACAGTTGCAGCCAAACCGGTGTTTTTACATTTGACTATGGTGCGTTCACAGATTGGAACGCAGGTGACCACCACTTTGCCTTTCAGCTGATTTTGGAAGGTGGAGACAGTGCCTACCTCGAGGTGGACTGGATCAAGGCCACTCGTAAGAGTCTGTTGTTGACATCCACGCCAACAGCCACGTGTACGCCGAACCTCACAGCTACACTCACGCCGGTAGTATTGTGGACAGAAGATTTTTCCTACAGCGACGATGTCCCCCCGAGTGTGCCGGGGGCGCAATGCCCGGGCTGGTATGACGAGACCAACAACCCAAGCTTTAACGCCGAGATTGACTATGCATCGACCAATGGCCTGGCCCAGGTGAGCACTGTGGGTGCGGACTGGGGAAAAGTGCTCTCATTCTCGCAGGATATAGATGTTTCCTTCTACCGCACGCTGGATGTACAGGTTGATTCGGTTACCGGAGGTACGGTCAAAATTGCGATTTTTAGCCAAACCAACGGATGGGAAGAACATGTAAGCAACGTTTCCATTTCCACTCCGGGGCAATATTATTTTGACATACCGGCAATGACCGGATGGAGCGGGGTGAAAAACATGGGCGTGGAGCTCATTGTGGAAGGCGCCCAGTGCACCACCTCGATCAATAGGATCCGTATTCATGCCTGGGGCATCCCGTCGTCAACTCCGACGCCAACCGCCACGGTTACTGCTACAGCCACTCCACCCCCCTCGGTGCAGTGGAACGAATCGTTTGCCTACTCCGACGATGCACCGCCCTCAAGTCCTGGCATCCAATGCCCGGGCTGGTACGACGAGAGCAATGATGCTGCGTTCAATGCGGAGATTGCCTATGCTTCCACCGACGGGCTGGCTACGCTTAGTACCACCGGTGCCGTGTGGGGTAAGGTACTTTCTTTCTCGCAGGATGTTGATGTGTCCACCTATCGAACACTCGAAGTGACGATCCAGTCTATTCCAAATGGGCGTGTGAAGGTGGCCGTATTCAGCCAAGCCAGTGGGTGGGAGGAGCACCTGTGCAGTGGTTCCATAGGTAATCCAGGCACGTATTATTTTGATATTCCGGCCAGCACGGGATGGAGCGGCGTAAAAAACATGGGTGTGGAGCTCATCATTGAAGGTGCAACCGGTACAGCTGTTTTTGACAGTGTGCGTATCCATGCCCAAGGCATACCCACCCCTACGCCAACGCGGACATCCACACCTACGTTCAATGGGCTCTGGCAAGATGTGTTTGAGTACACCGACGATACGCCGCCGTCAGCGCCCGGGAACCAGCCGCCCGGGTGGTACGACGAGACTGACGACGGAGGTTTTAACGCTGAGTTCCGCTACAGTGCAACGAATGGTTTGGCTGAACTGGTTAAGGTGGGCGGAGAGATTTGGGGTAAGACTCTTTCCTTTAGACAGAATGTAGATCTGGCCCAATATCCTATTCTTGAAGTGACATTCAACAGTATTGATGGTGGAAGTGTGAGCATGGGAGTGTTTCGGAATGATCCGAGTTGGACTGAAATAACGCTTGGATATGCTGTGCAACCCGGCGTTTACCGATATGATCTCCGCTCGATAGGTTGGACAGGCACAATTAACATGGGTGTTTTTCTTAGGGTGGACCAGTATTATCATTTGTCAAAGATCGACTCCGTTCGGATTTTGTCGGCAGCGGACGTTGCTGCCAGTTCGGTCAGTTATTTCTGCCCCGGGACAAAAACATCTACTCAGGTGCCGACACAGACACAAACGCCTACACGGACAGCAACACCGACGGCGACGCCCATACCTACTTCATCCGTAACAGCGACATGCACTCAGGGCGTGAAGATGGATGCGGGACAAGTTTTGGCTTTCCCTAATCCGGCTCGCGGCAAAGTAACGTTTGCCTACGCCGTTCCGGGTGTGGCCAAGGTAACCATCGACATTTACCGACTGACCGGAGAACGAGTGGCGAGCATTGAGGAACGAAAGGATGGGAGCGCGCAAACCTTCACCACGGCCTGGCAGGCTGCGGGAGTCGCTCCGGGTGTCTACTTCTGCCGCATCGTGGCGACCGATGTCAGCGGTAAAGAGGTACTGAACGTGAAGAAGAAAGTGGCGCTGGTGAAGTAAAACGCCGCGCGGTTTTGGGAGCGGATATTTTTATGTAAGAAACCAACCGACATAGCCATCTAATAGCATAAGGGTTATTCCATGCTTTCGGGAGGGGTTATGTTGCTTTCATTCCGTCAATGGATCTTGTTGGTCGGATTTATGTTGTTCCAAGCAGGGACACTCCAAGCGGCCACGGCCACCGTGTTGTGGAGTGAGGACTTTGCCTCGGGTACACCGGGCGCACAGGTCAGCGGCTGGGGTGATGCCAGTGACGACTCATCGTTCAATGCTGAAATCGCGTACTCGTACACCTCCTCACAGGCCGTAGTGACGCGTACGGCCAGCAGCACGTGGGGGAAAGTGTTGGCGCCGACACAGACCGTCGACGTCGCATTTTACCCGCGATTGGAAGTAACCGTGACGGAAGTCTCGGCGTCCACGGCGTGGAAGATCGGCATACAAGAGGACCAAGGAAGTTATTACTATGCCGATGTCTGCTCCAGCAGCACGGCCACAGGGACGTTTACCATTGACTATGCGTCCATTATGAATGGACATTGGACCGGTGGATCAGGCAGCTTGCATTCGTTTAAAATCCAAATAGTCGTGGAAGGGGCCGGCGGAAGCTATGTGGTTCTAGACTCGGTAAAAATCACCGATGTCTCTACACCAACGGCCACGCTTACCGTAACGCCGGATACAACCACTAATCTTTGGCAGGATCATTTTATAGGGACGGCCGGGCAGCGTCCTTCCTCGTGGGATGATGATTCTGTAAATTCAGCTTTCAATGCTTTGATGGCCTACTCGGCAACGTCTTCCCTGGCCACGGTCAGCTGCACCGGTGAAGATGTATGGGGGAAAGTGCTTTCCTCCACTCAAGAGGTTGACGTTGCTACCTACCCCATGATTGAAATTGCTGTGACCAATGTCTCGGCCAGCGCCACTTGGAAAATAGGCATACAAGAAGACGAAGGCAGTTACACCTTTACGAGTCTAAATACAAGTTCCGGCTCCACGGGGACGTTCTCCTTCAACTACGCCTCTGCCATGGGCTGGAGCAGCGGCACACATAGGTTCAAGGTACAGGTTACCGTAGAGTATGCCACCGGAGTCATTACGGTAGACTCGGTTCGCATTTACGGCACAACCCCTGTAACCTTGACCCCGACGCCTACGCCCACCAGCAGCGCAACCACCACGGTCACGCTTACTCCCTCTCCCAGCCCCACCAGCTCACTTACGGGAACCGCCACGTTTACCCTGACTGCAACGCCAACGGCTACGATCTCAGCCACGCCGACGCTCACTCGCACAGTTACCATGTCGCCGACGACCAGTAATACATTCACCCAAAGTCCCACGAGCACCCATACTCCTACAGTAACGCCCACTCCGACGACGGATTTGAGTTCACCGACCCGCACGCAGACACACACTCCTGTGGTGAGTGCCACCGCGACGATTACCGAGACACCGGTCAATACGGCCACCTCGACATACACCCCGGGGATCGACCTAGGTGGGTTGACTCAAGCCTTCCCAAATCCAGCACGCGGCAAGGTTACGTTTGCCTACGCCGCGCCAGGAGTGGCCAAGGTGAAGATCGACATCTACCGGCTCACGGGGGAACGCGTGGCCAGTCTTGAAGAGCGCAAGGACGGAAGCGCACAAACCTTCACCACGGCCTGGGAAGCTGCGGGCGTGGCGCCGGGCGTCTACTTCTGCCGCATCGTGGCCACCGATGAGGCTGGCAAGGAAGTGCTGAACGTGAAGAAGAAAGTGGCGTTGGTGCGGTAGCAAGCTTGTCGCAGTGACTTTACGTTCAAACCAAGACAGGGTCGGATTCGTCTGATCCTGTCTTGGTTTGAAAGGTCGTGCTTTGAAAAAGAAAGTCATACCTTTATTAAATTACATCCGCTTAGCTTAAAAAAATCTCAATCATTTAAAACTCAGGTTTTCCAGCGAACGTTCCACTTGGCAGACAACTTGCTTTAGTAATGACATTGAAAACTAGTTGTTGCCGGGGGAATAATCTCGTCTAGAAAAAAATCCTCACCGTGTTTCCCTGAAAGCTCTGCGGGTAACGTGGGATTTGAGGGTTAATCTACCGGCTAAAGTACCCAGATCTTTTAGAAAAGGAGATAAATAAAGTGAAAAACTTTGGAGGATTATTGATGAAAAGATATTTGCAATATTTATTGCATCTCAGTTTGCTTGTATGTCTGTTCTTCACTCCACAATCCTGGGCTGCTGTGGACGCAAGCAACGTGACTTTGCTCAGTACCATGACCGGGTTCGTGCCTCAGAACGTGGTGGTTCAAGGACCGTATGCCTACGTGTCAGCAGGTTCGGGTTTATATATCGTGAACGTATCCAATCCGTCCAGTCCTGTGCAAGTCGGTTTTTGCGCCACACCTGGGTCTGCCAGGGACACCGATATTTCTGGAAATTACGCATACGTGGCCAACGGAGTTAGTGGCTTGCGGATTATTGATGTTAGTAATCCCGCCAATCCTGTTGCGGTTGGATTTTGCGATACTGCTGGAGCCGCCCAAGGGGTTGCGGTTTCTGGGAGTTATGCGTATGTGGCAGATGGAGCCGATGGGCTACGCATCATCAACATCAGCAATCCTGCCAGTCCCGTCGAGGTTGGGTATTGCGATACGCCTGGAGATGCTGAAGATGTTGCCTTGCGAGGATCTTTTGCCTATGTGGCGGATTTTACCGGCGGTTTTCGGGTTATTAATGTAAGTAATCCCAGCAGCCCAGTGGAAGTAGGGCGTTGCACTACCCCGGGTTGGGCGCACAGCGTCACTCTATCCCCGGGCGGCGGGTTTGCCTATGTGGGGGCTGACAGTGCAGGAATGAGTATGCTCAATATTGGATATAATGGCCCCTATGTGATTAAATCCTACAATACGCCGGGCAATGCCATGGGTTTGGCGGCTTCGGGTGATTTCGTGTACGTGGCGGATCGAAACAGCGGTTTGCGGGTTATCAATGTCAGTAACACCAATAATCTTTTCGAAGTCGGGCGTTATAACGCGGGCACGGATGCCGAACGGTTGGCTGTCGTTGGGAATCTTGTTTTTGTAGCGGATTTACAGGCGGGATTCCAAATTTTCCAAATTGCGGCGGCAACCCCAACTCCAACCATGACATGCACGCCTACGGCAGTACCGACCAGTGTCTATGGAAGTTGGTCCTTGATCGGACAAGGGCTTAGTACCCTCCCCTATGCCTTGACCGAAACCGGTCTAACGTTTTACCAAGGGCAGCTTTGTACAGGTGCGTTGCAAAGCATTCAGAGAAACGCCAATGCGTTTACGCGAACGTACGATGGGACCGGCTGGGGTGCAGTTCGAAATTTAATGGCGCCGTCAACCGAAAGGTATCTGGCTCAGGAGTTTCAGATGGCAGGCTCAGGCAATACGCTCTATGCCTGTTACACAGAAAGTCCTCATTATTATGCTCCGACATTTAGCACATTTCACCAAGCGGTCCTTTCCCGTTTCAATGGCTCCGCTTGGCAACCGCTGGGTTACGCGACCACGTCGCCTAGTACGAGCACGGCCTTAAGTGTCTTGGTTCAAGGCCAGAATGTGTATATGTCCTACAGCAGCGGGGACAGCAGTGAAACCAGTGGTTTTGAACTGCATGTGGTTCGTTGGAATGGAAGTACCTTTGAAGCTCTGGGAGGATTGGTCAACCAAAGCTACTTTCAAGGGGGCAAACTCTCCTGCGACAGCAACGGAGTTCTCTATATCACCTACTGTGACAGGAGTACGGGCCAATATCGGATTTATGTCAAGCATTGGAATGGGCAGACATGGCAGCAAGATGGCGCGACGTTAGAACAGCAATCGGCCTACACCGTTCCGCAAATTGCTATTTTCGGGGAAGAGGTTTACGTGGCTTGGATGGAATATAACGGCACCAACGCCAAGCTTTTGGTTAAGCATTTAAATAGGACCTTGGGAACTTGGGAAATGTTGGGAAGCGAAGTGAGCATCGGGTACACCAACGACGCCTTCCAAGCTTACGGATTGACCGTGAGCAATGACGGAACGCCTTATATCGTTTATTCACTGAACGGTCGGGTGTATGTCCAGCACTGGAACGGAAACAGCTGGCTCATGGAAGGGGACTGCCTCAATATCAATCCCGGGAAAGCTGCGATCTATCCTTCCATAGGTATCTCGAACGCTCAGGTTTACGTCACATGGATTGAAAATATTGAAAGTACATCGTATTCCATGAATGTAAAGAGTCTCTCACTCGCCATGGCGCCAACCCTGACTCCAACACAAACTCCCATTGTTTCCGTCACGCCGACTGTGACCATAACCGGGACCGCAACGTCTACTTCAACCCGGACGCCAAGCTTCACAGTCACCCCGGCGGTGACAGCTACACCTACGCCCACCGTAACCGTTACCTGGACGGTGACCACGACGTTCACGCCGGTAACCACGACTTATTTCAACGATTTCAAATATTCCGACGATGTACCGCCTTCTTCCCCAGGACAACTGCCCCCAGGGTGGTATGATTCCAGCATCGATCAGAGTAGTTACGTAACTTTCCGGTATGCCGCCACCGACGGTTTGGTTAATTTGGTGCAAACAAGCAACCAATATCCGGCCAAAGCCTTAACCCACTATATGGCGACGAGCCTGGTTACTGCGCAGGCACATTATCTACACGTAAATATTCGATCTTTGCCGGCAGGAAAAATATATTTGGGACTATACCAGAAACAGCTTAATGGACAGTACGCCAGCTACATCTGGCATACACGGATCACAGCTCCGGGACTTTACGGTGTGGACCTGTCAGATGCTACCCAGTTGTGGAATTGGACTACGACCCTTCAATTTCAAATCATGATTTTTATAGAAGGTGATACGTCCAATGCATTGGGAAATGCTGTCATTGATTCGGTCAGTATCACTAGCAGCTTGCCGCCGACTATGACACCAACAGCGTCTCCCACACCGACAGTCACTCGCACTGCAACCGTGACCGTCACGAATTCCGCGACATGCACAATGACATCGACGATAACACCTACGCCAACACCTTTGAACGAAACCTTTAACTATTCGGATGATATTCCTTTGTCTTTACCCGGGGCGTTGCCCTCGGGCTGGACAGACTATACGCGCGATTCCAGTTGTGCCGCGTATTTGAAATATACTTCGACCGATGGTTTGGCAGAATTAAGTGACTCACAGACCATGGGTAATCACAAGGTTTTATCGCCGTATCAAACCCTGGATCTTTCCCAGAATCACATTGTGGAAGTGACGGTCAATTCAACGCCCAACGGGTTATTTAAATTTGGCGTTTACACCCGAAACGGCGGTTGGAGCGAGCGCAGCCTCTCTGCGCCCATTACATCGCCAGGTACGTACACTGTGGATATTTGGGACGCTGGATGGACGGGCACCATGGGAGTCGGCGTGGAATTATTCGCTGACTTCGGCGATGCTCCTACGGCTATCCTGGATGGGGTACGTATTCGAAGCGGTAATCCTGCTCCCACGGGTTGGGTGGACGATTTCAGTCGCACGGTTGGGGTGAAACCCACGGGTTGGCGTGATGACACCACAGATACGAGTTTTGGTGCCACAGTGGTCAACGCCGGCAGCCAGGCCACAATCACACGCACGAATACGAATACGTGGGGCAAGGTGCTTTCACCCTTTTGGGCAGCCTGCAATGTGAGCACGTACCCCATCGTTGAAGTCAGCGTAACCAGCATTACTGCGAGCTGCTCCTGGAAGCTGGGGATTCAGGAAGCCGAAGGTGCTTTCCGTTATTGGAATGTATCCAGTAGTTCGAATGCTACAGGAGTGTTCCAATTTAATTATGCCGAAATTACCGGTCTGACCGGATTGCACGCGTTGGAAGTACAGTTAGTAGTTGAAGGTGCGGCTGGGCAAAGCATCGCCGTGGATTGGGTGCGGATCGGCCAGGCGGGAAGTGTCCATGGAGCTTCAGCCTCAGGCGGAGGCAAGTCCGTTAAGTTGTTTGTAGCAAGTCCCACCGGCACACCGATACCGACATCTACACAAACAGCCACACCGGCCGTTACCGCGTCCCTGACGCCGACCTCGACTCCGACCATTGGAGTAAAGGTTGACGAAGGGCAAGTCTCAGCTTTCCCAAATCCGGCGCGGGGCAAAGTCACGTTTGCTTATGCGGCGCCGAACTTGGCGAAAGTGACCATCGACATTTATCGTCTGACCGGCGAACGTGTGACACGCATTGAAGAACGGAAAGACGGCGGCACTCAAACCTTTACCACCGCCTGGGAAGCGGCGGGCGTGGCACCGGGCATCTATTTCTGTCGCATCGTGGCTACGGATGCAAGTGGCAAAGAAGTTTTGAATGTGAAAAAGAAAGTGGCGTTGGTGAGGTAGTAGCGAGTTCAACCTAAACGTCCACCCCCTGGACGGCCAAAGGTCAGGCAGACACGTATCCCCATCGAATACGTGAGGGAGAAGTGGGCAGTTGAGAAAAAAAGGAGGTACAGGGCATGCAGCATAATTTTAAATATTGGATATACACGTGGTTGAGTAAGGCCGTTGGGATGGGAGTTGTTTTACTCATGGGATCGGTTTCATATGCAACGGCGGTGCAGTTTACGAATACTCCGACACCTGCAGTGACCACTGAAGGAACCGCCACAGCGACACCTACGATCACGGCAACAGTCACAGTTTCACCAACGGTGACTGCCACCGCGACCGTAACTCCTTCGGTCACTCAAACCACGGAAACGGAGACCTTCCATGATGATTTTACTTCGGGATTTAATACAGGAGGGCGCCCCGCAGGATGGTTTGACGCCGGTATAGATACAAGCAGCTATGTTACGTTTCGCTATGCCAACACCCTGGGTTTGGTGAATTTAGTTCAAATGGATAACCAGTATCCAGCGAAAGCATTGACCCAGTATTTATCAACGGGACTTATTACTCAGCAAACGCACATGTTGGAAGTAAAAGTACAGTCCGTTTCGTCGGGAAAAGTAAGTCTTGGGGTTTACTTGCAGGATCACGGTCCGTATAAATGGCCGCTGCGTATTACTGGACCGGGGACTTACAGTGTGAATCTGCATGATCTTGATTGGACCGGGCACCAACAATTTCAAATATTGCTATTCATTGAAGGAAATACATCCAGTGAGCTTGGAAGTGCCGTCATTGACTCGGTACGCATCACCAATAGGGTCGCTCCGATCATGACACCCACTCCGTATGCCGGACCGTACACGGTTGGTTGGGTTTGTGATTTTTCAGACTTAAGCCAATGGGTAAGTCCAGGTGTGGACTTCAATGCACACTTCAACATAACCAATGTACCTTCGTACGCCCGCTTGACGCGGGCGGGGTACTATCCAAGTCGAAATTGGGGGCAGGCGATATCTCAGCCCATTACCGTGAATACTGATATTTACAAGGAATTAACTGTGGATGTGGGGCAAGTGACAGCTAGTACAGGTTGGAAGGTGCTCATCCAAATTCCACCCTACAATGTAAGTTCTACTGAACCTGAATTTACTGAGCTGTGTTCCTCACAGAATGGGACCGGACGCTATACCTTTAATTTTGCCAATGCACGAAATTGGAGCGGAACACATAAATTTTATGTGGTGTTGATTGTTGAAGGTGCTGTAGGCAAGAACGTTGTCTTTCATTCAGTGGCGGTTCACAGTGCGGTCACGGCACCGACACCCACCGTCACACCCACACCGGACCAAACCAATGCCTGGGAGGATCATTTCCTGGGTGCACCCGGAGTGTTGGTTGGGGGTTGGACCGATGCCACGGTGGATGCAGCGTACAATGCGGCTATGCAGTATTCATACACTGAGTCTCAGGGGATTTTAACCCGAAGCGCCAACTCGACCTGGGGCAAAGCGCTCGCACCGAGTGTTACCCTGGATACCGACGTATATTCCAAACTGGAAGTAAATGTGGCTAAGCTTTCACCCTCCGGCACATGGAAAATTGGCATCCAGGAAACAGAAGGTGCTTGGAGGTATTGGGATCTTTCTGGAAGTAGTTCGAATGTTGGGACCTTTACGTTTGATTACACAACGATCACTGGTTTGAGCGGAGTTAAACGGTTTGCAGTGCAGCTTGTACTTGAAGGCAACGCCGGAGAGTACGCGGAGTTTGGGCATGTGCGTTTTTTTAAAACAGGAATACCGTTTACACGTACCGTGACACCCACGAGTACAAATACAGCGACCTGCACCATGACATCGACGGCCACACCAACCGTAACGGTCACACCGTATGTTGGTAGTATCTTTGCAGAAGAATTTTCGGAGCAAGCGGGATTCTTTCCAGCGAACTGGGTTTCCAATACTATGATAAATGCTTCGTTTACCACTACCGGAAGTACGGCGGTTTTAGCACGCGCGCAAAGCGGGATCTATGGTAGAGTTCTTTCGCGCTCTTTGGAGTGTGACTCAAGTGTTTATCCTGTGGTTGAAGTACGCGTAACCAGCATAACCGCAAGTACGACTTGGAAAATTGGCATTCAAGACATAGCTTACCCATATCACTATTGGGATTTGAATACCAGTTCGTCTGAAACAGGAACCTTTGCGTTTAATGTAAATCAAGTTATGGGATGGACTGGGGTGCATGATTTTTATATTCAACTCACTGTTGAAGGTGAGTCAGGTACAAGCGTTGAATTTGATTGGGTAAGGATAGGTCAGCCGGGCAGTGTCCACGGCGCATCTGTCAGAACGGCGGGTTTGGGTACGAAATTTATGGTCTCAAGCCCCACCTTTACACCCACTCCGTCCCCCACGATCACCGCGACGGCTACGGCCGAAGCCACATCCTCACCGACCTCGACTCCGACCATTGGAGTAAAGGTTGACGAAGGGCAAGTGGTGGCTTTCCCAAATCCGGCTCGGGGCAAGGTCGCATTTGCCTATGCCGCACCGGGAGTGGCCAAGGTGAAGATTGACATCTATCGGCTCACGGGTGAGCGGGTGGCCAGCCTTGAGGAGCGTAAGGATGGAAGCGCGCAAACCTTTACCACGGCCTGGGAAGCCGCGGGTGTGGCGCCGGGCATCTATTTCTGTCGCATCGTGGCTACGGATGCAAGTGGGAAAGAAGTGCTGAACGTGAAAAAGAAAGTGGCGTTGGTAAAATAAAACGTTCAGACGCTGTAATAAAAATGGGTGATTTTGGTCTAATTAATTGAAAGCGAACAAGACTAAGGAGGACAATATGCAGATGTGGATAAAGCTAGCAGTGGTTTTGGGGATTATTATGGTGATCCCCAATGGGGTGATCTGGGCCGAACAAACCAACTACGACATTGGCAAGACCGGGGCTTCAGAATTTAAATTGGGGTTGGGATCACGCCCGGTGGCCATGGGTGAGGCGTTTGTGGCCAAAGCCGACGATGTGAATGCCCCGGCCTGGAATCCATCAGGCTTGGGTCAGGTCAAGGGGTCGCAGTTGGGGTTCATGCATACGATTTATATGCAGGAAACTTCTTTGGAATATGTGGCCTTTGCTCAAAACCTATTTGAAGGTGCCGGGGTGGGCGTTAACGTAGCGTATGTCAACTATGGGAGCATGGAAAAAACCACAGAAGTAAACGGTTTGCCTGAAGCGGCGGGTTCGTTTACTCCCAACACATTAATGGCGACACTGGGGTATGGGCAATGGCTGCTTCCGAACTTGGGCTTGGGTGCCAATGTGAAAATCATCCAACAAACCATCGATACGGAAAAATATTCAGGTTTGGCCATGGATTTTGGGGTTATGGCCAAGACTGGTTTTGAGGGCTTGCAGTTGGGTGCGGTGGTGCAGAACCTTGGGGGAAAGATCGCGGAGGCGGATTTGCCGATGACCGCCAAAATCGGAGCTGCGTATGCGCTGCCGGTTACCATCGCTGGGAACGACAGCTGGAACATGTTGTTGGATGTCAATGTTCCTATGGGAGACACAAAGTATACTTCCACCAATGTCGGTACCGAGTATTGGTACAATCAGATGGTGGCTGGACGTTTGGGATACAAGTTTAAGGATAGCGGGGCCGTTAGTGGCTTGGTGGGATTTTCCGCCGGCGCTGGAGTTAAACTTTCGCTGCTTACCCTCGATTATGCTTTGGTTTCAAACGGGGATCTGGGTTTAACCCATCAGTTTGCTTTGGGTGTTGGCTTCTAAGTCACCCAAAATAAAAAGGGCCGTCGGGATCAACCCGACGGCCCTTTTTATTTCCTGCATCCTTTCTTGCACCGTCTTTATCCCTTTGTTATACTTGTCTGAACAACCAAGTCATTTTTTGGAGTCCATTGAGGCGCATGGTAAAATTGTCTTTGTTGGAAAAAATGTCCAATGCGTTGGACGACAGTTTTCGCGAACTAAAAACCTTCTTTTTTCTGTTTCAACGCGAGAAGGTGTTTCGATACTTCTTGTTTTTAGTATTTCTCATGGTGGTCACGGGTCTGGTTTTTTGGTTTTTTGAGTACGACCGAGTTGTGGCCGCCCATCCCGTACCGAATGCCGCTACCTTTTTTGACAAGTTCGTTACCTCGATGTACTGGGCCATTGTTACGATTGCAACGTGTGGCTACGGCGACATAACCCCGGGCACCACGGCCGGACGCATTTTAGTCATTGTGGTGTTGTTTATCAGCGTGGCCACGGTTTCCATGTTCACCGCCAATTTAGCCTCGGCGTTAACAACCAAGAAAATGATGGAGAGGAGGGGTGTCATGGATTTATCCGGATACCGCAATCACTATGTCCTGTGCGGTTGGAAACAGGCCATGGATAAAATGCTTGATGAGATTGTCTACAACAACCCGAAAATTGATCTGAAAAAGATCATCATTATCGCTGGGGTGGAACCTGACACCATTGAGGTGTTTCACCAGCAGTTCCCCATGTATCAGAAAGTTCCGATTTTACGGGGGGAACATTACAACGAGACCTTATTGCGTAAAGCCAACGTAGCGGGTGCGGCCCAGGTCTTTATCTTGGCCGATGAGAGCTTGCCCAACATGTCCCGGACCGAGGCCGACTCCAAAACCGTCATGACCGCCATGGCCATCCGTACGTTGTCGCGTGATGTGCGCGTGTGCGCAGAACTTTTGGATGTGAAATTTGAAAAATACCTGCGTTCGGCCCACGTCGAGGATATTGTCTACACCAACGAATACAGCAAGGTCTTGATTGCCAATGCGTTTTCACAAATCGGAGTGGCCAAAGTGGTCAATGACCTTTTGAATGCCCACACTCCGTCGTTTATTACCACGGAAAAAATACCGGCGGCATTCGAAGGCAAGTCCTTTTCGGAATTGCGAGATCACTATCGGAAGACCTCGCGCTCCATTGTGATTGGCTTGGTGGAAAATGTCGGCAGTTTTTTTGAACGCAAGCAGGATGCTTTACGCGAAGCCCAAAAGACAGCGGATGTTGGGCGCCTGGTGGAAAATCTACAAAATGCCAAGCGGTTGGAAGCCAACCGGCCTTACATCAATCCCGAAGACGGGTACACCATTCCAGCGCATGCTCGTGCGGTGCTGATTCGCTCGAGGTCATTATGAACGAACTTATTCGGCGGTTAGAAAGCATTTCGGTGTTTGCCAAATTGAAAAATGATACCGTGGCCCTTTCCAAACTGGCCGCGCTTATGAAACGACAGTCGTTTAAACCGAATACATACATTCTACACGAGGGGGACGCGGGGAACTCCATGTACGTGCTGCATCGCGGCGCGGTACGTGTGGAAAAAAAGACCCTCTCGAAGGATAAATTTACCGTGGTAAACCTGAAAGACGACATGAATGTTTTTTTTGGAGAGATGGCGCTTATGGACGACGATGTTCGCTCCGCCTCCGTATATGCATTAACCGCAGTGGAGTGCTATGTGGTCCGCAAAGTGGATTTTGAACAGTTGTGCGAAACCGACCCCAAAATCGGTTATGCCGTGACCCGGGAAATCGCCAAGTCGCTGGCCAGCCGTCTGCGAAAAACCACCTCCGACAGCGCCCGGTTGATTGCCGCACTCATCCACGATGACGAGGCCGGGGCTACCATGTTGGGGTAAGCTGCAGGGTGTTATGTCCATCGAGGTTTACAAAAAAGCTCGGGAGCTGCTATGGTTAAAAAAATAGTTGCCGGCCTTGGGTGTTTGTTCGCGTGTGTTGCGGGGCCTTTGGTGATTCAAGCCGCCCAAGTTGGACATACCATCGGATCCCAAGCCAATCAGCTTGAATTCAATACAATCGTCGGGACTGTATTTATCGCGCATGAGACCTTTACCGCGGATACTATGTTTATTTACACCTATCTGGATGCACCTGCTGGCGGCGCTGGCGTTCAGGGCGCCGTGTATGAGGTTGATACCGGAGGCAACCCCACCAATTTGCTCACTACCTCAAGCAGCACCGGTATTTCCAACGGCGGAAACTGGTATCCTCTCACACTCAGCACACCGATCATTATTGAGGCGGGAAAAAAATATTTTCTTTGCGCGAATCTAAGCGGCGGCGGAACCATCAACTACGCTTGTGTCGGGTTCGGCACCGGGGGTGATTACGTTGCCTCGTACTCCATGTCGTATTCCATGGGGTCATGGCCCGCAACCTTTACGATTCAAGGCGGAGGCATTCACCGCGCGATATACTTGTTTGGGCCCGATTACACACCGACGGTAACCCATACACCCACGTACACGCGCACTCCGACGCCGACGTTTACCCGAACAGCGACATCTACCTATACGCAGACACCCACACGTACATCCACGCCCACGCCCACGCGAACCCATTCTGCAACCTACACCCGCACCGCTACCATTACACCGACAGCTACGGCTACACCGACACGAACCCATTCCGCGACCTACACAGCAACCGCGACCCGGACAGCGACGGCGACGATTACACCGTCGTTTACACGTACACCTACATTCACAGCCACGGCCACGCGGACGCATTCGCCAACATTCACAGCCACGTTCACCCATACCCCAACGTACACAGTCACCCATACCGCTACGGCCACACCCACTCAGACCGCTAGTCCGAGTTTTACCATTACACGAACTGCCTCACCGACACCGACGATCACTCAGACATTCACAGTCACACCGACCCTCACCATATCGGTAACCTCGACCATAAGTCCCACGGACTCAGTCACTCCCACCATTACCCAAACCTCAACTATTACGCCCACCACGACGGTGACACCGACCATTACCCAAACCTTGACCGCTTCACCCACGTATGCCGCCATGAAGATTTCGGAAGGGGAGGTCCTGGTGTACCCCAACCCTGTTAAGGGTAAGACTTTGTGGTTTTATTATCGTTGCCGCGGAGCGTCTCAAGTCACCATTGAAGTGTTAAATGTTTTGGGGGAACGTGTGAATACAATTACGGACAATCCGACCGAGGCTGGCATTGTGCGAACCGCTTGGAATATTTCAAATGTGGCGCCGGGGATTTATGTCTATCGGATAAAGATTGCAGGTTCGGAAGGCACGACCACCATTGGTTGGAAAAAGTTCGTGGTGGTGCGTTAGTGCCCTGAGATCATAATGGCATCACCGGGACGAATCACGTCGTTGGCCACTAGCACACAAGCCAGGGTCAGCTTACCTTGAATTTCGAGAATTTTAACTTTTCCGATTTGTTCAAATCCCGCATAGGTTCCCGCGTTTTCACCAGGCCGTCTTATGGAAACGGTACGGTAAACCGGATAGCGTTCCTCAGGTTGGATAACTTTAAATGTTGGGGTGGGGAAGTAAATCAGATCCCCGGTGGTGATCAACTCATGGTTGTCTTGTTGACGTACAATGGCCACCGTGGATTCATGTTGACCCGCATCGGACTTTAGGGCTCGCAACTCGTGAAGATCGGAATCTTCTGGCTTAGGCGCAATGGGCGCCGCCGACGGTTTGCGAACCTCATCCCGCGGAGAGAGTGGTTTGCCAGCCATGACTTCACGCACAAGTTGCCGTTTGGTTTGTTCGTCCATGGCGGCAATTTCAGCTTCTATTTCCTCGTCGGTGGCAGCCCATGAAGGGTGCATGCCAGACAACGCCAGCAGCGTGAGGCTGGCGAGAAGGCTGATACGAAATAAACACCTAAGCATAGTGGCTCCTCCGTCATGTACGTAGAATCGTTAAGGGCGCAAACACTGAATCAGCACACGTTCTTTGGCCGGGGCTTGCGAGGCAACGACCGTGGAAGCAATCCAGGCCTCCGGCCATTCCAAGGTGGTTTGCAAATGAGCGATTATGGCCTTTGCCTGACGCTGTCCCACGGCTGGATCGGCAGCGGAAATTTCAATGCGCAGTCCTTGGCGTGAATGCGTTAGGCACAGTGAGGATGTTTCTTTTAACAGCGAATGTCCAAAACTTGAAAGCTGCTGCTGGTTGTTCTTTTCAAAAAGCGCCGTGGTCACGATGGAGATATAAAAAACGTCGCGCCGTGTGTAAGACAAAGCTGTAAGCTGTTTGGTCGCGGATTGTGTGGATAGGGTTTTGCCGTTGGTTCCGGTGAGGCTAATGGTGTAATGAAAGGGAACTCCGGCCAACAGTCGCCGTCCATCTGAAAACTCCCCATCCCAAGTCAATTTATCCGGCCATTGGGTGCCGCCGGTTTGCTGGTTTAATTGAACCTGTTGTTCGTCTGAAATGGTCAAAGTCCAAGATTTCATCGGCATGGGCGAGCGCGGGGGTTGAATGGTTAGAACCGGAGGTGCCGCAATAATGTTTAGCCAAGGTGCGGAAACCCTGGGGTTTCGCGCGATCAAAATAGCCTTTCGTGCAACTTCGCACGCCTGCTCCAAATTCTGAGGGAGTTGAATCGAAAGCGGTGGGACGGCTTCACCCGCCGGTTGGAGTTGCAAATGTTTTTTGTACATGCTCATGGCGTCTGAATCTTTACCTAATTTATAATAGGCTTGAGCTAGATTTTGGTACACGGCATTGAGCGCGGGATCGGTACCTTCGGGTTTGGCATCAAGCCAGGTCGTGTAGGCGGCAACCGCCTCGGCGTAGCGTTGCAACTTGAAAAGGCAATGACCGCGTACTGCATGCAGATCGTTTTTAAGTATTGGGGATGAGGCCATTTCGGAGCTTAGGCGGTCGGCGGCCGTAAGGGCTTGCGACCATTGCCCGGCATTCATCCATTGGAGCATCCAAAAACCGGCCAAGGCCAGTTTTTCATCCAAACTGGGTGAACTCCAGACCTCAGCAAGCAGGTCGATTCCCGAGGCGTATTGATGCAACTCGGCGTAAATTTTACTTTTCCAATAGCGCGCTTCAGGAGAGTGCTGGAGTTTGATCAACTCTAAGGCTTCTTGCGGGTGACCTTGCGTCAATTCCAGTTGAGCGCCACCCAGGGCATAGAGTGAGTTCACTTGATAATGCGGAAAGCGAGCAAGCAAATCGCGGAACGCCAGTGCGGCATCGGTGGTCTTTTTTTGTTCAAGTAGAACACGTCCGCGCATGGCCAAAACATCTGCACGTAAGCGTGAATTGGGAAATTGAACATACAGTTGATCCCAATAGTTCTGTGCCTGCGGATAGTGTCCCAAGTTGTAAGCGCATTCACCCAGTCGGTAGAGCAGATCGTCGCCAAAGACTTGGCTTGAAAGGTTAGGGATGCCTTGAAATTGGGTGAATGCTTGGGTGAAATTACTCTGGCGAAGAAGGACTTCGCCTCGCATAAATTGGGCGATGGATTTGCGCGAGCTCTGGGGGAAGTTGGCCAGGAACTGATCGACGGCCAAAAGCGTGGTGGGTTGCGTGGGTTGAGTTTCGACCGTGTTGATTAAATTGACCCATTGCAGAGTCTCGGTCGCGGTTTCAGTTGCAGCCCAAAGCTTAGGTAGTGTTCCTAGCAGGGTACTCAGTAACAGCGCAGCCACGAAGGTCTGGGTTTTCAGGATGGACATGCAGCGACTCCTATTCAATCAGGTATAATGAACGGGCCAGCCTCTCAACAGCACTGCCGGGTTGAACGGTTCTTGCTAAAATCAAACCAAACTATTTTGCGATAACAAATACACCACGATAGGCCTTGCCGCGGATCTCGATTTGATACACGTAGATCCCTTGCGTGATTTGGTTTTCCTGATCGCGTCCATCCCACTCTACGCCGAATTGATTGCCGAGATTTTGTGCGGTCAATTCCTTGATCATGGTTCCGCGCAGTGAATAGATTCGAATGCGAATCTGTTCAGCCGGTTCGGCCGACTTGAAGGTCATGCGGAGGTTTCCGGCAGCTCCCATGGCTGCCGGCATAATCACCTTTGCGGCCAAACGAATATCTTGAATCCACTCTTGGGAAAATGCGGGTGTACTGGTCGGGGAAAGAGCCGGCGTGGACGTTTGGGTGGCGGTCGGCGTTATGGTTGCGGTTGGGGTGCAGGTCCAAGTCGGTGTAATCGTGGGTGAGGTAGTGGTGGTCGACGTTTCGGTCGGTGTGATGGTGGAGGTTTCGGTCTCAGTGGGAGTGGTGGTAAAGGTCGGGGTCTCGGTGGATGTCGGTGTTTCGGTATAGGTAACGGTTTCTGTTGGCGTTA
>CAZSAP010000001.1:0-523349 GCA_964604705.1 uncultured bacterium | reverse complement strand
ACCACCACCCCCGCCACCACCGGAGTAACCGCCGCCGGTGCTACCGGAAGTAGAACCGGGGGCTGTTGCGGCTGCGGAAAGCGCATCGGTGAAGCGGGCGTTGAATTGATGGGAAAAGTGTGATCCCTGCATTGTGCTCCAAGGCATTCCTACATACCAAAGCGGCATGTACGCATGACCGGTTTGGGCCGATTGTTGAAACAGTGGGGTGAACTGTTCACTCCAGCGTTGTTCGACATCCAGCGCCATCGCATAAGGCAAATAGCGCTCAAACAGAGCCGGTGTCCGTTCCGGGGGATCCACAAGCTTGAGGCGTTCTTTTTCGGTTACGTTTAGAAAAAGGCGGAACCCTTCGATCTCTTCTAGGGTTGCCTGGCCTAGGACAGTTCGTGTTTCCAGAAGTTTGAAAAAGCCCGCATGGACCAGGAAGATCACGATCCACAAAGCGGTACCAATGAGTGAAAAGGAATTGGCCACCATGGGGAAAAGGAAATAGGCCAGGGTTAGGCAAACGCCCCATATGAGCACGAGCACCAGAAAAAGAAACGTTTTTGACCACTGAAAGAACGTTAAAAGCGATTTAACGTGTTGAAACAAAAGCAGTGTAAAGGCGAAAATGATTCCAAGCCAAAAAGGCCAGAGTACACCCATGCCACTGGAATGGCTGTTGGGTGCGAGCGCGGCCGCGGTAAACAAACCGCCCAAGGAGAGTAAAATACCAATGCCGAATGCTTTACGGTTTGTATTGAAGTGATCGTTTTTAAACTTGTGTTTTAAGTGTTTTTTCAGGCTGGTGACGGCCGTTTCCATAATACCTGCATGCTGGTTGGAAAGAAGCAAGCTTGGACGTCCACCTAGAAGTGTTTGCCCCACAGTTTGCTCATCAGGCAGCAGAGAGGCAGAAGGTTGTTGTATTTTGTGCAAGGTGAACTTTTTCTTGGCTTCTTCAATTTTCAGATACCCTTTCACGGCCAAAGATACGACGGTGGCCGATAAGACTTTTGGGTCGTAACCTTTTTTCCATAGATAGCGTACTTCGGCTGGACTCAGTTGGGCCGGAGGCATGAATCGCGGAATAATGGTTCCGCGAGGTGGCTTGCGTCCCATCCAAACCCAAATTAAAAGATAGTACATCAAAAGGATGATCAAAGTGCTGATGGTAGCCAAGGCCGAGTCGGGAAGCCAGTCGCGTATAGCTTGGAGGGATTTTTCCTGCGGTGTGGCCTCGCGTACAAATCCCTTGGGCCACGCCACAGCCACCGTGAGGCCTTCGCCCGGGTTGAGTGGACGTGTGGTGGTGAAAATGGGGCGGAGTTGTTCGTCAAAGGTTTGGGAAAAGTTGGTGCCCTGAGAACCAAAGGAACCTATATAGGCGGAACTTTGCAGAAGGGTCGCGCCGACGGGTAGGTCGATTAATACAGCTGCTTTTTCAATCACAAAGGGCCATTGGTTTCCGGTAACGTTCCAGTACAATTCGTCGTATTTTGGAAAAAATCCCAATTGGCGATCGGTACGGTAGGTGATGGTGTAGGTGTAAACGCCAGGACTGAGCATAACGTCTTTTCGACCGAGATAAATCAAGACACTGTTCTTGGCATGCTCCAAGCGATAAGGTTCGGGTTGTCCGTTGCACGTAGCGGATTTAATTTCGAAACCCACCCGAAATTCGCGTCCTGAAGAGGAACGATAGCGGACTGGGAATTCACGGACAAGACCGTGCTTGATTTTAGTTCCGGTCGCGGTGAGGATAATGGTCTCTGTGACATGCAGAGATGAGTCTGGCTTAACTCGGATCTGACTTTTAAAATACAAAATACGTTCCGGCGTGAGAATGGGTTCGTTGGCCCAGGCTGCGGGAAAAATACCGAACAGGAACGTGCCCAATAAGATCAGGTTACGGAGGCGCATGGATTTAGGACCACTTCACTTTCGGCAAGACCCGGTCTTGGTCATCGTCGGTTTGAAAATAGTCGGCAGGTGTGAATTTGAAAAGACCGGCAATCACATTACCCGGAAAGGATTGGATGGCAATGTTGAGGTTGCGTACGGCGCCGTTGTAATAGCGGCGTGAGAGCTGAATTTGATCTTCAATGTCGGCCAAGGCTTTCTGCAATTCAATGAAGTTTTCGTTGGCCTTGAGATTGGGGTAGTTTTCCGCCACGGCCCAGAGGGATCCGAGGGCCGAACTCAGGAGCCCGGATACTTTGCCCTTTTCCTTTAAAGGCGCGGTTTGCATACTTTGGGTACGCAGTTCGGTAAGCTTGCTTAAAACCTCGCGTTCATGGAGTTTGTACCCCTGAACGGTTTCAATCAAGTTGGGGATAAGGTCGGCGCGTCGTTTAAGTTGGACATCAATTCCGCTTAAGCCTTCCTGCACCATGTTTTTGCTCTTGATTAAATTATTGTACAACGTAACGGCAGCCAAGATTAGGGCCACCACCACTGCAAAAAAAATCAACAATACGCTCATGGAACCGTCCTCCTCAAAAAGTAAGAATAGCGTTATTATACATCCTGGGTCTCAGGAGTTCAAAGTGTATCTTGTGCCTGCATTCGCCCCTTTACAGAATTCGACGAAAACGATACAATTTGCCCCGCAATGTTAGTGCATTCTATGAAGCAGATCATGCTTTTGTGCACACATCGTTTACCTTGCGGGTGAACGGTGTTTTGATTTTTGGGTGAATTCATGAGTCACGAGAACGAGATCCACAAACGCAGGACCTTTGCGATTATCAGCCATCCGGATGCGGGGAAAACCACGCTGACCGAAAAGTTCCTCTTGTTTGCCGGTGCGATCCAAAGTGCCGGAGCTGTCAAGTCCAATAAAATTAAGAAAAGCACCATGTCGGATTTCATGGAGATTGAACGCCAGCGCGGTATCTCGGTCGCCTCAGCCGTGATGAGTTTTGAATATCGGGATTTAAAAGTGAATTTATTGGATACCCCGGGTCACAAGGATTTTTCGGACGACACCTACCGTACGCTGACGGCCGTGGACAGCGTGATCCTGATTGTCGACAGCGTGAAGGGCGTGGAAGAACAAACTGAGAATTTGATGAAGGTGTGCCGGATGCGCAAGACACCGGTGATTATTTTTGTGAACAAATTGGATCGGGAGGGGCAAAGCCCCTTTGATTTGTTGGATGAAATTGAGAACAAGATTGCCATCAAAGTCTGCCCCTTGAGTTGGCCCATCAGCCGCGGCGCTACGTTCAAGGGGGTGTACAGCCTGCACGAAAAGAACCTGCGCCTGTTTAGCCCCAATCAGGCGTTGAATGCTGAAATCGTGGCCATCTCCGATTTGGGCAGCGAGGCGCTGGAGCAAAATGTGGGAACGGTCCTCGCCGCTCAATTGCGGGAAGATGCAGCATTGCTCTCGGGCGTGTATGGCGGGTTCAATAAAGAACAGTATCTCGCCGGGGAAGTGGCTCCGGTCTTTTTTGGGAGCGCGCTGAATAATTTTGGCGTGAAGGAATTGTTGGATACCTTTGTGGAAATTGCGCCTCCTCCGGGACCGATGGCCTCGGATGTACGCACGATCGCTCCGGAAGAACCGGGCTTCAGCGGGTTTGTCTTTAAAATCCACGCCAACCTGGACCTGCGGCATCGCGATCGCATTGCTTTTTTTCGGGTGTGCTCCGGGAAGTTTGAACGCAATACCTTTTACAAGCACGTCCGCCTGGACACCAATTTGCGTTTCTCCAATCCGGCCAGTTTCCTGGGGCAGAAAAAAGATGTGATCGACGAGGCTTTTCCGGGAGATGTGATTGGTCTTTACGACCGCGGGAATTTTAAAATTGGCGATACGCTCACCGCAGGGGAAAATTTCCGTTTTCAGGGCGTGCCCAGTTTTTCCCCGGAAATCTTCAAGGAACTCATCAACACCTCCATGAAAGGGAAGCAGTTGGAGAAGGGTATCCAACAACTCACCGACGAAGGTGTGGCGCAGTTGTTCACCTTGGACGACGGCCGCCGCAAGGTGGTGGGAACGGTGGGGTTGCTGCAGTTTGAAGTCATACAATACCGGTTGGAACATGAGTACGGCGCCGAGTGTCGTTTTCAGCCCTTGAACTTTTACAAAGCTTGCTGGATCAGTTCTAAAAATCAAGCTCAATTCGACGATTTTTTCCGTTCGAAAGGTGACCGTATAGGTCTCGACAAGGATGAGCGTCCGGTGTTTTTTGTTGAATCGGAATGGATGCTCCATCATTACGTCAAACAATATGCGGACATTGAGTTTAGGTTAACTTCGGAGATTCATTCCGAGGCCTTGAACAAAATGCCTGGGATTTAAGGAGTAGGGTTATGATCCTGGACAAAATCGAAAACTGGAAACAGTATACCGGTCTGAGCGCGGGAATTGCGCGCGGCTTGGAGCTGTTGGCCAGTGGAAAACTGGATACGTTGCCTAAGGGCCGGCATGAGCTTGACGGTGACGCATTGTATGCCAGCGTCCAAGAATATCATCCGAAAGATCCTGCCGAGTGCCGCTGGGAGGCCCACCGCAAGTACATCGATATTCAATATCTGGTTAGTGGCTGCGAGGCTATGGGATGCGTGGCAGTGGATGGTTTGAGCGTGAGTGATCCCTACGATACCCAGAAAGATGTGGCGTTTTTTTTCGGTGGTCCGGAAGTTGGCACAGTTCTCAAGGTGGAAACAAAAATGTTCGCCGTCTTTTTCCCACAGGATGCGCACAGGCCCATGATGGCGTTGACGCCACACATTGGGGCGGGTTTGAGCAAAGTGAAGAAAATCGTCCTGAAGGTGGCGGTAGAGTAGCCGCGACGGTTAAGATCCAGCCCGGAAGATTTTATCCAATTCTTCCCAACGTTCGAAGGCCAGCTTGAGTTTGGTCTCAATCTCCGCCAGGCGGGCTTTGCCTTGGGCGACAAAACCTGGCTTCTGGCATTGCACAAAATCCGCCAATTGAATATGCAGCTGTTCTTGCTCCGTATCCAAGCTTTCGATGAGCGTGGGCAGGGTCTCGAGTTCTTTCTTTTCTTTGAACGACAATTTGCGCACACCCCCGGTCGGGGCAGGGCTGGCTGGTTTTTCCACAGGTGCTGCCATCCGCGGCTTGGGTGGTTCGGTGGCAGCTGTTGCCAAGGCGGCCAGTTGACGTTCCCAATCGTCGTATCCACCCACGAATTCATTGACCATCAAGTTTTTATCGAAAATTAGTGCCGAGGTGACTACGTTGTTTAGGAATTCCCGATCGTGACTGACCACGATCAAGGTACCTGGATAATCCAGCAAGAGTTCTTCGAGCAGTTCCATGGTTTCGGCATCCAGATCATTGGTGGGCTCGTCAAAAATCAACAAATTGGCCGGAAAGGTGAACAAACGGGCCAAGAGCAAACGGTGGCGTTCACCGCCGGAAAGCGCTTTGACCGGTGTGCGGGCACGATCGGCTGTGAAAAGAAAGTCCAGCAAATAGCTGATCACGTGTCGGGATACGCCGTTAATCACCACCGTATCGCCTCCCGGAGGCGCCACGTTTTCCCAAACGGTTTTTTCTAAATCAATACCCTCGCGTAACTGATCGAAATACAAAGGCGACACTTGGGCGCCCAGCTCAACCACACCTTGTTGCGGCTTGAGTTTGCCGAGCAGGAGATTAAGCAGCGTGGTTTTGCCACAGCCATTGGGGCCCAGGATACCCACACGATCACCGCGGTTCAGAGTGAAGGAAAAATCTTTCAGCAAAGGTGTGGCACCATAGCCGAAAGTCACGTTTTCTGCTTCCAGTACACGATCACCGGAACGCTCACTTAAATTCACGGACATGGACACGTTGCCCACGCGTTCACGCCGCCGTTTGCGTTCTTCACGCATTTTTTTCAAGGCACGCACGCGTCCTTCGTTGCGGGTGCGGCGTGCGCGCACACCTTGGCGAATCCACACTTCTTCCTGAGCCAGCTTTTTATCAAATTGGGCCCATTCTTTGGCTTCCACTTCAAGGGCGGCTTGCTTGCGTTCCAGGAACGTCGGGTAATCGCAGCTCCAATCCACAACTTTGCCGCGATCGATTTCCACAATGCGTGTGGCCAGTTTGCGTAAAAATCGGCGGTCGTGGGTGACGAAAACGACCGTCAGCCGGGAAGCGATCAAGAACGATTCCAGCCAGGCAATGGATTCGAGATCCAAATGGTTGGTGGGTTCATCCAAAAGCAGTATATCAGGTTCCTGCACCAAGGCGCGGGCCAGAAACACACGGCGGCGCATGCCCCCGGAGAGGGAAGCGAAAGGCACGTCCGCAGGCACTTGAACTTGGGTGAGCACGCGGTTGATGATGGATTCAAGTTTCCATCCATCCAGGGTGGTGCAATCGTGTTGGGCATCGTGCAACCGGTCGGGGTTCGTGCCCAATGCAAGTTCATGATAATAGGCGGCCAAGGCTACGCCGGCAGGACCGGCTCCGCCCGCCACCACGTCAAAGGTCGTACCGTCTTTGGTCTCGGGTACATCTTGTGCCAGATGGGCTACGTGCAGACTGGGTGCATAGATGACGTCTCCGGCATCCGGAATAAGCTCACGGTTCATGATCTTCAATAACGTGGATTTTCCCGCGCCGTTGCGTCCCAAAATACAGATGCGCTGTCCTTTGAGAACATCGAGCGAGAGATCTTCTAAGAGCATAGGGCCACCGAAGGCCATACGGATGTTTTGGATACTAATGAGCGTCATAAACCAACCTGTTAAGTAAAAAAAGATTTGCTACTTTACCATAAGTCAGCGGGGTTGCATATTTTTTATCTGTGTAGATTCTGGTGCGGCAACATCTACCAATTTTAGTAGATGACGCCCAGTAGAGGGTATTGCTTTTCTTGCTGCGGAACTCGCAACCGCCGATGGAAATCAGCGGGTGGCGATAGCATAAGGCGACGATCATCTGCGCTCAGGCAGTCCTCGCTGCGAAAAGCAATACTCTCTACCGGGTTGATTCGCTTCCGGCTTGGTCGTCTTGGGTTAAGAAAAAAACTTGACGTCATTTGGCTATTTGGCTAAAATGCCAAATAAGAGAAATTTGGAGGCTGCAATGGGACGCTGGACCGAAGAACAAATAAAAGCACGTGCATCTGTGCTCAAGGCGATGGCGCATCCGGCACGCCTGCGTGTGCTGGAAGCCCTCGCCGAGCGGGATCATTGTGTCTGCGAGATGCAGGAATTGGTGGGGAGCGATGTATCCACGGTTTCTAAGCATCTCTCGGTATTAAAGAACGCTGGTTTGATTGCCGATGAGCGTCGCGGAACCTGGGTGTATTACCGACTCTTGGTGCCGTGTATTTTAAGGTCGTTGGATTGTGTGGAGACGGTGTTACAAAATCAAGCCCACAAACATAAGGCGTTGGTGGGCAACACCAAAGGACGCTAACATGTCATGGATTCCTGAATCGACAACCCCTGAGTCTTCAACGCCCTTTATGCAGGCAAAGTGGGTCCGAATGGCTTTTTTGATCGTGGGACTAACCATCTGGTGGATGTTGTATGTTCGGTTGCAAGCTTTGGCCCATTGGCTGACTGAATCGCTGCTTGGACTTGTTCCCGGGTCACGTTTAGCTGCGTCCGTTGAATTCTTTTTGTGCGACACTCCGAAAGTATTCATGCTTTTGGTTTTAGTGGTTTTTGGGGTTGGGGTGGTACGCTCCTTTTTTTCCCCTGAGCGTACCCGACGAATTTTGGCGGGCAGGCAGGAATGGATGGGCAACATCATGGCGGCGGGGTTAGGTGTGGTCACTCCATTTTGCTCGTGTTCAGCCGTGCCTTTGTTTATAGGTTTTGTCAGTGCGGGAGTTCCCTTGGGTGTAACGTTTTCGTTTCTAATCTCGGCGCCGATGGTGAATGAAATTGCCCTCGTGCTCCTGTATGGGCTCTTTGGATGGAAAGTGGCGCTCGCGTACATGACCATGGGGCTGTTGATTGCCTGCTTGGCAGGCTGGATCATGGGGCGCATGAAATTGGAACGCCATGTCGAAGCCTGGGTGTATGCCCACGCTGGGCAGGACCCAAGCGCACCGAAAGACCGATTGTCGTGGACGGGTCGAATTCAGTATGGGTTGGACGCGGTGCGAGACATTGTAGGGAAAGTATGGTTGTACGTGGTGCTGGGCATTATGGTAGGTGCAGGGATTCACGGATACGTGCCTGATCAGGCTCTGGCCCAATGGTTGGGCCGGGGCAATGTCTGGGCCGTTCCGCTCGCCGTTATGATCGGCATTCCACTTTACTCCAATGCCGCTGGGATTATTCCTGTGGTCCAGGCCTTGCTCTCCAAAGGCGTGGCTTTGGGTACGGTCCTGGCGTTTATGATGTCGGTGATCGGGCTCTCGTTGCCGGAAATGATTATCCTGCGAAAAATATTGAAACCACCTTTGATTGCTGCGTTTATTGGCGTCGTGGGGCTTGGGATTTTGTTGGTCGGCTTTTTATTTAATTGGCTACTTTAGCCCGGAGGGTGCATGACACTTATTCAAGTATTGGGAACCGGATGTGCCAAATGCAAACAGCTGGCGGTGAATGCCGAGGCCGCCGCGCGCGCCTTAAACTTGGATTACCGTTTGGAAAAAGTTACGGACTTACAGGCGATTATGACCTTTAAGGTAATGACCACACCGGGCTTGGTCATAAATGGTGTGGTTAAAGCGACGGGGAAGGTTCCGAATGTGGATGAGATTAAAAAAATGCTGCTGTAAACGATGGCGGGCTAAGCGCTGGGACATCGTATTAAAGGAGGTGGCGGTATGAGCCAAGAACAAGTATGCGGTGGTGCGTCGAGGTTGATTTTTGCCTGTTCGGGTGCTGCGGATGTCGGCGCGGTGGCGGACCGAGTAGCCCGCCAATTGAGTCAGGACGGTTTAGGGAAAATGTACTGTCTGGCCGGTGTGGGGGGGCATGTTCCGGGAATTATTAAAACCACGGAGTCCGCGGAGTGCATTGTGGCGATCGACGGTTGTCCCTTGGATTGCGCCAAGAAGAGTCTGGAACAGGCTGGGATCCAAACCTTCACTTGGGTGCGTTTGACCGATATGGGATTGGAAAAAGGCAAGACCGCGGTGAATGAGGAGACTGTAAAGAATACCGTTGAAAAGGTAAAGGGTTTAATCAAATAAGTGACTATTAAGGTGATTGGAGCTTTAGGTCGTCCAGGAGGTCGTTGAAAATGCATCGAGTCCAGAAAGTGATTGTTAGCTGTGTGTTTTGTATGAGTTGCCTGGTCTCTGGCGTTGCCTTTGGGGAAGAGCGTTTGAATTCCGGGACCGATAAGAAACCGTTTGCCGCGGTACCGAATCAGACGCAGGTGACCTTTGTGGAATTGGGCTCGGTTAATTGCATTCCCTGTAAGTTGATGCAACCGGTAATGAAAGATATAGAAAAAACGTATGGGAATAAAGTCAAAGTGGTATTTTACGATGTCTGGACCCCTGCCGGCCAACCTTATGCCGAAAAATACCGCATCCGTGCGATTCCAACTCAAGTATTTCTCGATAGCAAAGGAATTGAGTTTTTTCGCCACACGGGTTTTTTCTCAAAAGCTGAGATTGTCGATGTCTTGAAAAAACAGGGAGTGAAATAATGCTCGTTCAATTATTCACTTGGCTGAATAACACCTTGACAGCTTCGCCCGTGATGGCTTGGTCAGGTGCTTTTATCTGGGGGATTTTGAGTATGCTGCTAAGTCCTTGCCATCTGGCCAGCATTCCTTTAATCATTGGATTTATTGATAATCAGGGGCGAATCTCCACGAAGCGCGCCTTGTTGCTCTCGCTTTTATTCTCTGCGGGTCTTTTGTTTACAATTTCACTAATCGGTCTGATTACCGGCTTATTGGGGCGTATAGCCGGGGATGTTGGGCCATGGGGAAATTATCTGGTTTCCGGTATTTTTATCATTATAGGATTGCACTTGTTGGGAATTCTTCCACTACCCTTTGTGAACCAAACCGGGCAGCCTCAATACCAGAAAAAGGGTTTAACGGCAGCTTTTTTATTGGGACTTATTTTTGGAATAGCGTTAGGACCTTGTACCTTTGCCTTTATGGCTCCGGTATTGGGCGCGGCTTTTAGTATGGGCGCCTCCAATTGGGTCTTGGCCGCAGCATTGGTGTTGTTCTATGCCATAGGCCATGTCCTGGTAATTATCTTAGCTGGAACATTTACCGAAGTGGTTCAGCAATACTTAAACTGGAATGAGAAATCGCGTGGTGCGGTGGTATTAAAAAAAGTATGCGGATTCTTGGTTTTGTTGGGAGGAATTTACATTTTGCTTAAGTGAGTGAGAATCAAGTTTTTCTAACCTGAATCTAATAATAAATTGGGATTTCTTGTGACATACTTTTAGCGAAATGCGGGAAATGACTTGGCCGAGATGGCTGAAAAGAGGAACTCAACATGAGTGAGAAAAAGACCAGAGTGTTGTTTGTATGCATTCACAACAGTGCGCGCAGTCAGATGGCAGAGGCTTTTTTAAATCAACTCGCAGGCGATCGTTTTGAAGCCTTGAGTGCTGGACTTGAACCAGGTACCTTGAATCCGTTGGTGGTGGAGGTCATGGGGGAAATAGGCATTGATATTTCCCGCAATAAGACCAAGAGTGTCTTTGACTTTTACCAACAAGGCCAATTGTTCAGTTATGTGTTCACCGTATGCGATGCAGCCAGCGGGGAACGCTGTCCCATCTTTCCTGGGGTCACAAAACGAATTCATTGGGGTTTTCCCGATCCCTCGGCTGTAACGGGTTCGCACGAAGAAAAATTGGTGAAAATTCGCGAGATTCGTGATGTCATTAAAACGGAGATTGAGAAATTCATTGCTTCGGCAAGCTGAGGAGTTGACTATGTCGGAAACCATTACGAAAAGATTGTCGTTTCTAGATCGGTATTTAACACTCTGGATTTTTCTCGCCATGGGAATAGGTGTTGCCTGGGGATATCTCTCCCCGGCCATTGCCGAATTTTGGAACCGTTTCCAAGTCGGGACTACCAACATTCCGATCGCTGTTGGTCTGATCCTCATGATGTACCCGCCGTTGGCCAAGGTGAAGTACGAAGAATTGGGGGATGTGTTCCGGGATAAAAAGATTTTGGCGCTTTCCTTGGTGCAAAACTGGGTCATTGGTCCTGTGTTGATGTTTGGGCTGGCCATTGTGTTTTTGCGCGAGTATCCGGCATATATGGTTGGGCTCATCATGATCGGTTTGGCACGGTGCATTGCCATGGTGATTGTTTGGAACGACTTGGCCAAAGGGAGTACTGAGTATTGCGCTGGGTTGGTGGCCTTTAATTCGATTTTTCAAGTGTTATTCTATTCGGTTTATGCGTGGGTGTTCATCACCGTGTTGCCCGGATGGTTTGGCCTCAAGGGTGTAGAGGTTCACGTCACCATGGCCGAGATTGCCAAAAGTGTATTTATCTATCTGGGCATTCCTTTTTTAGCGGGTTTTTTCACGCGGTATACACTGACGCGTTGGAAAAGTAAAGAATGGTATCACACCCACTTTGTGCCCAAAATCAGTCCGTTGACGCTGATTGCCTTGCTGTTTACGATCATAGTCATGTTTTCCTTAAAAGGGGAGACGATTGTCCGAATTCCGTTCGATGTCGTTCGAATTGCTATTCCTTTATTAATTTATTTCATCGTCATGTTTCTGGTGAGCCTGTGGATGGGGCGTAAAGCCAAGGCGGGATATGCCAAGAGCGCAACGCTCTCGTTTACCGCGGCCAGCAATAATTTCGAACTGGCCATTGCCGTTGCCGTTTCGGTTTTTGGTATCAATTCAGGCGCCGCTTTTGCGGCTGTGATAGGTCCGCTGGTGGAAGTGCCTGTTTTGATTGGATTGGTGAATGTGGCGTTGAGGCTTCGTCCTAAATGGTTTGGTGCCTCGGACGTGTCGCTTAAGGCGTGAATGAGAGCGGTTTGCCGTCGATCGCCCGTTGCATGAGGGTGAGGAAGTCTTGGATATGAAAGGGTGTCTTGAGAAACGCAGTGTTTGGGAAGGATCTGATGAGCTCGGTATTCTCACGATAGTAGGCGGCTGAAGCCGAATCAAAGATAATGGGAATGGATTTGAACGTTTGACGTAAAAAACGCGCCACAATAAAGCCGGCCTCTAAATTGGTCTGCCAATCCACCTTGATGGGATCCGGCCATTCACCCATGGGCATCATGAGATTGATAATGGCCAAATCCAAGTGGCGTTCATGAAGAATGCTGCGGTGGGCTTCTTTGACCCCCAGTGCCAAAACGGGATGGTGCCCGCTCTGGGTAATGATGAAATCGAACAGCTCCAAGGCATCGTGCTCATCGTTAATGCAGAGTATTTTTGCCGGTAGAATCCGCATGGGTGTCGCTCCCGAGTGCCTAGAGGCACATCAAAAGTGTAAGCCGATTTGCTGGGATTGTCAATGGATGAGAGGCAAGATCAGGTTTGAAACGGAAACCAGAGAAACACAGCCAGATCCCAAAGCACATGGCTGATGATGTTTGCCCAGAGTGAACGACGCACATAGTACAACGCACACCAAAAAGCACCGCAGACCCCCGCGGCCAAGATGAGCATGATGTTCAGCGAAGCCAAATGCACGCCCGTGTAAGCTGCGACACTGAGCCCGACACCTATGAGCCCTACGTGCTTTTCCAGGCGCGTCTGCAACCAGCCCCGCCAGAAGATTTCTTCACCAGGTCCGATCACAAGCCCCATGAGCAGCGTGATGATCCAAACCGGAGTCTGACCTTTAAACCCATAGACGGCGGCAATGTTAGGCTGAGCAAAGCCGAACCAGGCTTGGGAGAAATAGTTGCCTGCCCAGAAGATGAGATACAAGGCAACGGCTGAAACGAGTCCGATCAGCACATCGGGCAAGATATCGCGGGAACGCCAAGCCAGCGCGCGTTTGAGGAGTTCGGGGTTGGTTTGAAACGCCAGCAGGCACAAACCTAAAATCGTCAGACTCATCTGTGCCCAGAAATGAAAAAAGAGGCCTTGGAAGAGCAGACCGAAGCCTGCCGCAGCCAAGAGTAAGAGCCCGATGAGTTGTGCGGTCCGTTGTTGGTTCATGTTCGGGTTTGGGTCAAGTTAAACCCAATGCACGAGCTTGGACAAGAAAAAGCCGGCCACCATCATAACCCCGAACTGGAGTTGCAGCTTGGCCGTCTCGCCATCCAAACGGAGGAACAGTTCAGAGGCTTCGGAAGTACGTGCAAGCTTAATCGCCGGTGGCAAGACCACCAGAACCAACAGCACCAAGGGTTGAACCTTGAACGCGGGGATGACAAGTCCAAGGAGGAAATAGAAGGCAATGAGAGCAAACGGCAGAAGAATCAAGAGACGGTAATACTGGGCCGAACGCTTGGGACCAAGGGTGTTGGCCACGGTACGGCAGTGGAGTTGGGTGTCGCTGGGAATGTCGCGCCAGTTATTGGCGTGCAGGATGCCCACGGTGATAAGTGCTATGGGAATAAACCAAAGGACAGGCATCCAAGAAAAAGTTTGAGCTTGGACCCAGTAGGTGCCCAATACCGGAAGAATGCCAAAGGCGATGAGGATGACCAGGTCGCCCAATCCTTGATATTTAAAACCAAAACGTTGTCCGGAGTAGCCAAAGGCAATAATGGCTCCGGCCACACCGAGGGCCAGTACCGGCCACCCGGTGGCCGAGAAAAGATAAAGACCACAGGCGGTTCCGATGGCTAAGCAAAACAGGGCTGCTCCCATGACTTGTTTTTGGCTCAACAACCCACGTACCACCGCACCGCTCATGGGGTAGACTTGGCGATCCAAACCACGCCGAAAGTCATAGATATCATTTAAGAGATTAGCCGCGGTATGGAAACAAACCACGCCCACCAAGCACAGCGTAAAGTTTAGCCAATGGATAGGATAACCGGCATAAGACGCCATGGCCAGACCTAAGAAGACTGCGGAACCGGAGGCGGTGTAGGCAAACGGACGTACGGCAATGAGCCATTTTTGCAATGTAGTCATGAGAAAACCTTTCACTTGGAAAATATCGGGCCGAAGCCGGAAAATATCGGGTAAGAATAGCACAGTCGGTTTGGGGATGCAGCAAAAAACTAGGCTGTGCGTTCGCCCCAATACACGGTGGCGATTCCCAAGGTAAGGGTTTGCGCCTGCACCCGGGTGAACCCTGCCGCTTCCATCCAGAGACAAAAGTCACGTCCTTGCGGGAACCGCTCGACGCTTTGGTTCAAGTACCGATAAGCTCCGCGTTCCCCAGAGATGATGCCTCCCAACCACGGTAAGATGCGTCGGAAGTAAAACAAATAGGGCGTTTTGAGCCAGGAGGATTCGGGAATCGAGAGTTCGAGGACAATGGCTCGTCCACCGGGTTTTAGAA
The DNA here is from genome assembly GCA_964604705.1 of uncultured bacterium. GTDB lineage: Bacteria > Oederibacteriota > JAAXVQ01 > JAAXVQ01 > JAAXVQ01 > JAAXVQ01. The sequence continues at coordinate 508,990 of CAZSAP010000001.1, read as the reverse complement.
CTCTGTAAAATTCCCGCAGGGCTTTGGGTGGATCGGGAAAATTGCGGATGCCAAAAGACGTGGTGATGACATCGGCATGGTGTTCCGGAAAGGGCAGAGCCTCGGCTGTTCCTGCGTGCAAAGTTACTTGCGTGTTCAAACCGGCTCGTTTAAGTTTCTGGGCGGCAATGGCCAGCATACCCGGAGATGGATCCAGACCGAGAAGGGTGACCGGCGCCAGGGCTTGGCGCTTAAGGAAAAACAGCTGATCCCCTGTCCCGGTCGCCACGTCGAGTATGGTTAAATTGGGCTGGGCGGGGAGTTGGGATGCGGCGATGCGTCGCCAGTGGAGATCCAACCCCAACGAAAACAGGTGATTGAGCCAATCGTAGTGAGGCGCGATACGATCAAAGAGTCGCGGGGTCAGGGTTTTAGGCAGCATGCAGGAGTCCCAGGTGAAAAGATAGTTGCTGACGTGGATTATACCGAGCTCCCAGCAAAACACAAAGGGAAAAGAAGGACGCATTTCTTCGTGTTAAAAGGAGTTTGATTTTTTAGCCGAGCGGAGTACAATGAGCCAATTTTAGAAAGAAGGTTATCATTCAATGCAATCCAATCGAGTGAATAAATACCGCGCCTATCCTCCCATGGTACTTCCGGAACGCCAATGGCCCACCCGCCAATTGACGCAATCGCCTATCTGGAGTAGTGTGGATTTACGTGACGGCAACCAGGCGTTGCCGGTGCCCATGAGTGTGGAAGAGAAACTTGAGTTATTCCAATTGCTGGTATCCATTGGGTTTAAACAGATCGAAGTGGCATTCCCCTCGGCGTCCGAGACGGAATTTCGTTTCATGCGCCGCCTGATAGAGGAGAAGCGCATTCCGGACGATGTTACGATCCAGATCCTAACGCAAGCCCGCCGGCATTTGATCGAAAAAAGCTTTGCGGCCTTAAAAGGCGCACGGAAGGCTATTGTGCATTTGTACAACTCCACGTCGGAATTGCAGCGTCGCGTGGTCTTCAACAAGGACCGGAAGGGGATTGTGGACATTGCCATTGAAGGGGCGCGCTTGATACGCGAGTTGGCCGAGGCGACGCCTGAAACGGAATTTACCTATCAGTACTCTGCCGAAAGTTTCACGGGTACGGAAATGGAATTTGCCCTGGAGATTTGCTCGGCGGTACTGGATGTTTGGCAACCTACGCCCCAAAAGAAGGTCATCATCAATTTGCCGTCCACGGTTGAGATGGCCATGCCCAATGTGTATGCCGACCAGATTGAGTGGATGTCCACGCATTTGCCCAAACGGGATTCACTTATCTTGAGCTTGCACGCCCACAATGATCGCGGGACCTCAGTGGCTGCGACCGAACTGGCGCTGTTGGCCGGGGCCGAACGCGTGGAAGGGACGTTGTTTGGCAACGGGGAACGCACGGGCAATGTGGATCTGGTGACCGTGGCCATGAATCTGTTCTCGCAAGGCATCAATCCGCATTTGGATTTTTCCCATATGGATGAAATCATTCGTATCTACGAAAAGTGCATGAAGCTGAACGTGCATCCGCGCAGCCCGTATGCAGGTGAACTGGTCTACACCGCCTTTTCCGGATCGCACCAGGATGCCATTCGCAAGGGGTTGCTGGCGTATTCAAAGAACAAACCCGAATATTGGGAAGTTCCGTATCTGCCCGTTGATCCTACCGATGTGGGACGCAAGTACGAGGCGGTCATTCGCATCAACAGTCAATCGGGCAAGGGCGGGGCGGCCTACATTATGGAAAGCCACTATGGGTACAAGCTTCCCAAGGCCATGCATCCGGAGTTTGGCCAGATTGTCCAAACCGTAACTGATGAGACCGGTAAGGAATTAACCCCGGAGGATATCTACAAGATTTTTCAGGAACACTATTTGGCAGTAACGGCACCTTTGAAATTGGTGCAATACGAGATTGCTGAAAAATCCGGGGATGCGGCTGAAACACGTGTCAGCATTCAGGCCAAGGTAATTATCGATCAAGCTGAAAAGTCCATTGAGGGCATGGGCAATGGTCCCATCGATGCTTTTTTTCAAGGATTGAAAAACCACGGGTACGGCCACTATAAATTCATTTCGTACGATGAACATGCCTTGGACGAAGGCGCGGATTCCAAAGCCGTAGCCTATATACAAGTCCAGGATGAGCATGAACGTACGGCGTTTGGTGTCGGCATAGCTCCGAATATCAGTGTGGCGTCCTTGCAGGCCCTGATCAATGCCTGCAATCGGCTCGCACGCAGTTAATCCCTTCGGCATGCATGACGGCGATGGGGGACGGGTCGTTTCAAACTATTTGGCGAACAATCCTTGGGCACGTAACTGGGATGCGCATTTGCCCTCCCCCTCGCCGCAACTCCGCTTTTCCATAGTGATTCCCAGTCTGGCTGAGTCCGCCTCTTTGCCTCACGTGCTTGATTCTTTGCGGAACAATCAACGGTTGGATGATTGTGAAGTATTGGTGGTGGTGAACCAATCCGTCGCTGCCCCTGAGGAAATTACACAAGATAATCGGGCAACCATGGAAAAGCTTGCGGCCTTAACGCAATCACCCCTGGTTGTTCATGGACTGGATGCGTTTTCAGAAGGGCGGGCCATGCCCGCCCAACATGCCGGCGTGGGCTTGGCGCGTCGCTGGGGCTTGGATTTGGGTTTGATACGTCTATACCAGGCTGGGAACTCTGCTCATGGTGTCTTGATCTGTTTGGATGCCGATTCACCGGTGGCACCGGGGTATGTGGATGCTATCCGCAGCGTCTGGAGTGAAAATGCCCCGCCGACTGCGGCCTATTGCCGCTACGAACATCCTTTGCCAACGGATCCAGCCTTGCATCTGCCGGCGGTGGCCTACGAACTTTGGTTGCGTTATTTGGAGTTTGGGTTTCAGATCGCAGGTTCGTGGTTTGCCTTTCCTACCATTGGTTCATGTACCCTGATGGCAGCCCGAGCGTATGCGCAGGTTGGCGGTATTGAACCGCGTAAAGCGGCCGAGGATTTTCATCTCCTGCGCAAGTTGGCCAAACTCAGTGGCGAGCGACCGCTGGAATATGTCTCCGGGGCGTGTGTGTATCCCGCGGCACGTGTTTCGGATCGGGTCCCTTTCGGCACCGGGCGCGCCATGCAACGCAGTCATGCAGAGGGGGAAGGCCTTTATCTTTGGGTGGAACCTGCTTCAGCCTTTTTGGAATTACGTGAATTTTTTTCACATGCCGCGCAAGCCTATAGCGAGCCTGATCTTTTTCTTTCATTGCCCCCACGTCTAAAGGCTTTTCTAGAACAAGAGGGAGCGGATGCTGTTTTTAAAAAGTTTCGCCATACCTATCCTTCGTCCCGACAATTTGAAATGGCCTTGCAACATTGGTTTGACAGTTTGCGCATCATTCGCTACCTTAACGAAGCGGCTCGTTCATCTGGGAAAGAATGGATGCTTGCAGCCTGGCAGACGTTGCTCCAAGTAGATTCCGTGAATCACCTGGATATGCTGCACATGCCCGTTCCTGAAGCAGGGGACTCCAGACTTGATCTCCACCAGGCATGGTTGGAGGCCTGGCGAAAAAAGAGTTTGACAAAATCAAAGAGAATGATATAATTCGACCATAAGACCGAAACAGTCGAAAGGTTTTGGAAAGTAGGCTGGAACATGGCTCAGGAAATGGCTGAAGATTTTCAAGATTATAACCTCATCAAAGACAAGATCATTGATGCGGCCCGCGGCATTTTTGCCCGCTTTGGATTTAAGAAAACCACCATGAACGAAATTGCCGGCTCGGTATTCAAAGCCAAGAGCTCAATTTATTATTATTACAAAAGCAAAGAAGAGATCTTTAAGGCCATTGTCGAAAAAGAAGGCAACATTTTGCGCACGGAATTGCTGCGCGCCATTGCTCAAGAAAATGATCCGCGTCGCCAACTGCGCACGTATGTCATCACCCGTGCGGGTTATATAAAGAAATTGGTGAATCTTTACGCGGCCTTGAAAGAAGAATATCTCAAAAATTATGCCTTTATCGATGCACTGCGCAAAAAAGATCTCGAGAATGAACACGCCATGCTTAAAGGGATTTTAAAGAAAGGAGCCGACGAGGGGATGTTCACCATTCCCAACCTGGATTTGTTTGCCCAAGCGATTTTGGTGGCAGTAAAGGGCTTTGAACTTTCCTGGGCACTGGAAAAAGAACTTAGCGAGATCGAGCAGGATACAGATGCACTGTTGGAAGTGATTTTTAATGGGTTGATGAAGAGGTGAAATTTTTTGTTTTGAGTTCGACCGTTAAACCAAAACGGTCGAAAAAGAAAAGAGAGGCAAATTATGCGCACACTGGTGAGGCTGATCTTCAAGCACAAGAAGTTGATTCTGATTTTAACGGCGGCGTTGACCATTTTTTTTGGTCTGGGTTTGCTCAAACTCAAGGTGAACAGCGATATTCTCGGATACTTGCCCAAGGATGACATAGCTGTAAAAGTATTTAATGAAGTAGGCGATACCTTTTCAGGCAATGATATGGCCTTGGTGGCCGTTGAGAGTGCGGATGTATTTAGTCCGCAAACCGTGCTAAGTGTGAAAAAGCTAACGGAAGCGTTTAAAACCATTGAAGGGGTTTCTTCGGTCACGAGCATTACCAATGTCTTGGATATACGCAAGAGCGCCGACGAGAGCGTGGAAGTGGGGAAGTTGATCGATCCGGACAAACTGCCCAATACCCCAGCCGACTATGCCAAGATTCGTGACTATGCGTTGAGCAAAGATATCTATCGCGGGCGCTTGATCTCCTTGGATGGAAGAACCACGCTGGTGGTGGCCCGAATCCTGCCCAATCTGGATAAGAATTCCATTACCCGAAAAATAAAAACCGCAGCGCTAGATGCAAAGGTTCCGGAAAAACTCTATTTTGGAGGCGTACCGTTTGTCTCCCTGGAATTGGCGGATGCGATTTTTAAAGACTTGAAAGCCTTGATCCCCTTGGTATGCATTTTGGTCATTATCACCTTGTATTGGAGTTTTCGAACACCCCGAGGCGTGCTTGTGCCTTTTATTTCCGTAGGCATCAGCACTGTCTGGACCTTGGGATTTATGAGTTGGGTCAATGTGCCGCTTTCGATGATTTCGGATGTGATTCCTGTCCTGTTGATTGCTGTGGGCACGGCTCCCTGCATTCACATATTAAGCAAGTACGACGAGCAGGTGAGTCGTTATGGCAGCGATGGCCCGGACGTTCAAGCGGCTTTTGAGGAAGTGGGGTTGCGGGTCATTTTAACCGAGCTGACCATTATCCTGGGGTTTACGTCATTTATCTTTGGGTCGTATTTAACCATGATTCGCGAATTTGGGATTTTTACGGCCCTGGGAACCTTGTTCGTCATGATCATTGCCACACTTACGGTCCCGGTGGCGCTGTCCTACATGCACGTCAAACCGAAACCTGGACAGGCACAAGCTGAGAGTGAAGATGTCGTACGGCCCGTCAAGGGGTTTATGCACACGTTCAGTGAATTTATTCTCAAAAATGAATGGGGCATTGTCATTGGTTGGTTGGTGGTGTTTGTGGTCGTAGGGCTGGGAACCTTGAGCATAGAACGCAAGGTCAATGTGATTGAATTTTTCAAGCTCAATAAAGATGTACGGAAAAGCGAGGATGTGTTGGTCAAGCGCTTCGGCGGAACCGAGCCCATCCAAGTAAGGGTTAAAGGCGATGTGCAACATCCCTTTGTTTTGAAGGAAATGCATCGGATGGGGCGTTATCTCGAATCCTTGGATCATGTGAGCAATGCGCAGTCGGTTTCGGGTTTGGTGGCAGAAGTAGACGAGGCCATGAACAATGAAAAAATAGTGCCCGATACACGCAACAAAGTGGTGAATCTCTGGTTTTTTCTGGAAGGTCAGGAACTGCTTCCGCAAATGGTTTCCTCGGATTTAAGCGAGGGCTTGGTTCAGGCCATGATCGGCACTCGGGACACCCGAGAGGTGAAGGGGATTTTGACTGGGTTGGAAAAGCATCTGGCCGGCATTCCCAAAACCGCATTGCCGGTGTTGCGCAGTGAAGTCCCTGCGGCGCAACGCGAGGTGTTGGATACCTATTTGGCCGATCGCATGGTCGAGATGCTTGAGTGGGATATACGGCGTTTTAATAAAGCGGCGGAGGTGGATAAGGCCGATTTGGCCAGGGTGGTGAAAGCGGGGTTGCGTGCAACCGAAGCCCAGTCTCAAGGGCGTGTGGACACGGTGAAAATGCTGCAAGCACTTTTGCCCAAGTTGCCTGAAACCATTCGTCAGGATACTCGGTGGCAGGAAAACGCAAGCCATGACCTTAAAGAACTCAATGCAGGCACGGTGTATGTGCCGGAAGACGTATATCGCAGGTTGGGGTTGACACACCTGGCCACACCCGAACGAGTCAGTCTGGAATTGGCCTACACCGGAATGCCGTTGATCTATCAGCATTTGGATCAAAGCTTGCTGGACAGTCAAGTGGAGTCTTTCCTGATTGCCCTGGTGTTCATCTACATTTTATTGGCCCTGCAGTTACGGTCCTTGGTTGGAGGTCTGATCGGATTGCTGCCGATTGTTTTGACCGTGTTTATTACGTTTGGATTCATGGGGTATGCCAAGATTCCGTTGGATGTGGCGACCGTGTTGGTGGCGAGCGTGGCCTTGGGGATTGGGATTGATTACGCGATCCACTTTTGCATGCGGTTCAAACATTATTTTGAGATATCCAATGATTTATGCACGGCTCTGGAAAACACGCTGCACACAACGGGGAAGGCCATCATCATCAATGTCATTTCGGTCACCATGGGTTTCTTGACACTCATGTTTGCCGATTTAATTCCTTTGAAACGGTTTGGTTTGTTGGTTTCGCTAACCATGGTCATCAGCGGTCTGGCCTCCATTACCTTGCTTCCGGCCCTAATCATTCTTACCAAAGCTGGGTTTGTCGGTGGCTGGGATCGCTTGAGTGGAAAAGTTAAAGATGCGGTTGGGGGTAAGAAGGAGGTGGATGGCTGTTAACGTTAAATGTGGTTCGGGAAAAGAAATTATTAATTACAAACAAGGAGAAAAGAAGATGAAAACCGCACGGTACTGGCTGGGTATGATCTTGGTGTTGGCGTTGGGAACAAGTGGCGCCTGGGGTGAAGGTTTGAACGCAGAGCAAATCTTAAATAAGGCCGATGATGTGGCCAACGCTCCCAAAGATTATAAGCAAATCATTCAATTAACGCTAACGGACAAGAACAATCAGAACAAGGAACGCAGTATGCAGGTGATGCAAAAAGGCAGCGATCGGCGCATGCTGAAGTTTCTCTCTCCGGCAGACCAAAAGGGCATTGGCTTTTTATCGTTGCCTGGCGATGTCATGTATGTGTATCTTCCGGCCTTTAAAAAAACGCGGCGGATCGCCTCACATGTGAAAAACACCAAGTTTGCGGGTACGGATTTTACCTATGAGGATTTGGAAGCCAAGCGTTATTCGGATAAATGGACGCCCAAGTTGGTTGGTGGCGATGCGGAACACGCAGTACTGGAGCTAAGCCTGAAACCAAGCGCTACCAGCGATTATTCCAAGATGGAAATGCATGTATTGAAGAGCAATTTCTATATCGATCAAATCCATTTGTTTGATAAGGGTGGAAAATTGGTCAAGGTATTAACCCGAAGCGGCATTGAACAAACCGGAAATTACTGGATGGCCAAAGAGACCGTGATGGACGATAGAAAAGACAATCATAAAACCCGCATGACCATCAAGGAACAGAAATTTGACTTGGGGTTGAGTGACGATACCTTTAGTGAACGTAATTTGAATGAATAGCATGACCAAAACGGTGGCGGGGGGATGCAGGTCTCCTCGCTCCGTGGAACGTATAAAGGAGGCGCATTATGCGTGCTTGGACCGTATGGGGGAGTCTTGGGCTTTTGTGTTGTTTGCCAGCAGCCGCTGTTTGGGCCGGTGAGAGTGGTACGGCTTTGCCGTTGGAATTGAGTGGGGCGCTTGAGATTAATCAGCAGCTTGGCTTGAACAAAGATCAGCGTAACAAGTATTTGGATTATAAGAATCTGAACATCTTGGATTTGAAGGCGAAGTCGGTTTACGAGGGAAAGGCCACGGCCGTTGGTGAGATGCGCATCAAACATACGGGGTTTGATCAATCACGAAATTTGGACGAGATTGGGGATCGGACCTCGGCAGAGCCTACGCAAATTGAATTGAAAGAAGGCTATATTGACTACAAGGATTTTTTATTGGAGAAATTGGATGTGAAAGTAGGCAAGCAGCGTATTGCCTGGGGGACGGCCGACGGGATAAACCCCACGGACAATTTGAATCCAAAGAATTTGGAAAACCCCATTGAATTCAAAGAACGTTTGGCGGTCAATTCGCTGAAGGCTACGTATTATGCGGGCCCGGTAACCGTAACCGGCGTATACGTTCCGCTTTTTGTTCCGGCGGTATTTCCCAGTGCCTTGGCTCCTACTGGGAAATTGAACTCGGCGTTGGAAGGGACGCCATTGGCAGGACGTCCGGTAACACTGACCGAGACCGTCGTATTGCCCGAGAACGATCATGAAAACTCAATAGCAGCCGCCAAAGCGGCTTGGAAACTGTTGGACTACGATATGTCGCTGAGCTATCTGTATGGCCGTGATGATCTCCCTTCGGTTACTCGTGTGTCGGTTATGCCGACCGTCACTGGGACCGTGGATGTCGAGGCTCGACTTCAGTATGCCCGCATGAACGTTGTAGGCTATGATTTTTCAGGGTCACTGGGGGACATTGGGGTTTGGGGTGAAGTCGCCTATTATATGCCGGAAAAAATGGAGACTGAAACATATGTAATGGGACGCCCAACATCGGTCACAACTGTGCTTGACGAACCCTATACCAAATACGTGATCGGTGGGGATTACACCCTTCCGGAGGGGTGGTATATGAATGTGCAGTTTGTGCATGGCTTTTTCACGGAACACTGTCACGATTTAAGAAATTATGTGGTTGCGCAGTTGGAAAAAAAGTTTTTCGATGATGTTTTGAAAGTGACACTTAAGGGCGGGTTGGATGTTACAGATATGCAGGTTGGAAGTGCGCAAAACGGGTACATGCCCAATCTTGAGGTAAGCTACAAGCCCATTGATAACACTGAGGTGATTTTGGGCGCAATGGTATTGGACGGACCGGAGAACACCACCCTGGGACAGTTTAAAGATTTGGATCAGGGGTACGTGAAATTCAAGTATTCCTTTTAACCTGGCAGTACCCACGGATGGTTGAGCACATCCGTGTTCCCCCACCCAGGCTTCGTTCCCCAACGGAGCCTGGGTCTTATTTTTAAAGTCTTTGTCATACCCGCGGCACCTAAAATTGACTCGCTATGCGCTCGGGCTGGTATTATAATGTCCGCATTTCGTATGCAAGGAGGAAAGCGACGTATGTTCAAAACCTTGTTTTTGGCTCTGGGTATTGTTTTGACAGTGTTGACGCTGTATCTTTGGTATTTGGGTTTGTTTGCTTCGGTTCAAGTGAGTACTGTTTCCGTGGGCCCCTTGACTTTGATCGGGACGAACATAAAAGGGGATTACGGACAGAGCGGCCGCGCCATGGACATCATGTATTCCTGGTTGCGGGAAAACAAATTAAATTGCACACGTGGCTTTGGCATTTATTTTGACGATCCGCGTAAAACCGCAACCGCAAACTTAAGGTCGGTTGTAGGCAACATTGTGGAACCTGCCGATCTGCAAATTCCATTGAAACTCACCCCGGGATACAAACGACTGGAATTCCCGAACATGTCCTGTTTGCAAGTCGAGCTTCCGTTCAAAAACAAGGCCTCGGTATTTATTGGTATTATGCGAGCGTATCCGGCTTTGTCCAAGGCGGCTGCGGCCCAAAACATTCAGCAACCCGTAATGGAAATTTACGATGTACCCAATCACAAAGTGCGTTACCTTATGCCGGTGGAACCTCCGGTGGATTTTGTTAAGACGTTTTTTGAAGAGTAATGGTTTCGAGTCAGGGGGAGGATGGGCTATGACGCAGCGTTTTGATGGCTTGGCAACGCAATGGGATGAGGATCCCAAGCGGGTACGCATGGCGGAGGCTGTAGCCGAGGCCATGACGCGTCATTTGTCTTTGCATCAGACCCAAACCTTGCTGGAATACGGTTCGGGCACGGGATTGATTGCTCTGCGGCTGTACCCTTATGTCCAAAACATCATCGCAATAGATTCTTCGGAAGGAATGCTTGCGGTTTTAAAAAGCAAACTTAAGCGCTGGAAGGTTGAAAGCATTCAACCTTGGATGGGCTCATGGGAAAGTTTCGGGGATCTGAGAGAGTGTGTGGATATCGTTGTTTCGTCCATGACCTTGCATCATGTGCGGGATACCCAGGGGATACTCAATGCGTTTAGCCAAACATTACGATCCGGGGGACAATTGGCGATCGCTGATTTGGACGAGGAAGACGGGAGTTTTCACGGAGAACCAGGAATTGCTGAACACAAGGGATTTAACCGTGAAGCGCTCCGGCGGCAGTGTGAAGCTGCGGGGTTTGAACAGATCCGTTTTGAAAACGCATACACCCTGGTGAAATCGGAAAATACGTTTTCGATCTTTTTAATGACGGCTCAGAAAAAATAAACGCAGCAAGGGATGGTTCTAAAGCGTCTGCTTTACAAGGCCCCTTGCTGCGTATAAAACGTGATTAAAACGATAATCCGGCCGAAGCTTGCACACCGTAGTTTTGCTGGTTAAACGTGAATTCGCGATCCGCTTCTCCCAGATACACCAAGCCCAAAATTCCCAAGGTGAGATTGTTGAGCTGTGAATAGGTCAACCCGGCCGTGAGGGTCCCTGATTGATCGACACAATTGTGAATGTAGTTGCAGTCCAAGGACATGTCGGTTAAAAGGAAACGACTGAAACTGGTGAATACGGCGGCGTAATAGCGGGCGTGATAATTGGGGGTATAGAGATTGTTCATTTGGAAAAAAGTGAGCTGTGTACCGGACATGACGGAATGCGTGTTGCCTTGTGCATCGTGTACCGTGATGGGCCGCGCGAAGGTATAGATTTTCTTATCGTTGAAAATATTTTCGCTATATCCAGCGCCGTTGTAATACCCTTCGAGATTGATGCTTAAGCGATCCTTAAAATCCCCCACTTGGAATTTCTTGGAAATGTCCAGACATGCTTGGGGTGTCCAGGTTTCGCTGTTTTGGGAAAGCTCTAAGGTGTCGTCGGTGATCGCACGCATAACATGGTTTTGTCCGCGACTGACACTCACTTCACCCACCACATCCGCCGACCATAAGCGGGTCGAAAAGTCGTATCCCCAAACAGGCAAATAGCCTTTTTTCATCCAAGCGGAAGCGGCCATCTCAAAGTTGGCGATCAGCCATTCGGCTTTGAAGGAAGCACTGGTTTGATCGGCTTGTGTCGCCGATCCTGTGTCAACAAACCCGTAAAGGTTCATCCAAGTCCCGAACGGAGCGTGGGCTTTGAGACCATAGGCGCCTTCGCGATTTCCGATTTTGCGCACAAAACTTCGCCGCTCGATGTTGATTAAGTCCGTGGGATTCCAAAGGTAGCAACGCCCCCATTGCAATACTTGTTTTCCGGCACGGAAATAGACAGCGTGTTGGACGTTGAAGTCCAGAAACATTTCGCGCAACGCCACTTCCGTGGTCGCGGATTGGCCGTAAAGATTGGCCTCAAGGTTGCCGAACACCTTTGCGCCTTGGGGCAAACGGGCATCCAAGTAGATTTCGGCGACACTGTAGGTGTACAACGCGTTGGACGGATTGGAGTTGCCAAAGGTTTCAACTCCGACGGTGGTAAGTTCTCCGGAAAAACCTACGACTTTGGGTTCCGGGGGTTCGGGTGTGGCTTGGGCTTGAACTTGAACCATGCCGTCTGAGTTTTCAAACAGGGCATCTTCCATAGCGGCTCGATCATCGGCCCATACCATTCCAGCCATACCTACCAAACCGAGAGTGAGAATTAAACGTGAGAGAGAAGGGCGGCTCATTTGCTTAAGTTCTCCAAATAGGCTTTGGTGAAAATACTGGCATCCAGTTTTTTGGTCGCGATGTTGGTGATTTCAATCACACTTTTATTGCCTTTCTCAAACTCATCAATAAACATAAATTTAATAGAGACGTACTGTCCATCCACTTGGGTGTATTTCAAGTAGTATCCAGTTTGCATGAGTGTGTTGGAAGCGGAGTAGGATTCTTCTTTGAGAATGAGGTTGTTGTCCTTGCGGGTCCAATAGATCTTTTTAGGGTAAGTAACATCGGTTACTTTTGCTTTTACCTCAAACTTATTTACTGGTATTTGCCCTAGTTTTTCTTCCGTGAATATTTCTTTACCGTCGCTTCCGCGCAGAGGTTCGTACATTTCGATCATTTTGCGTTGTTCGAAATCCTCACCATGGGCATCGCTGCCACCAATACTTTCATCACGATTTACATGTTGGAATGTTCGAGTGTTGCGACGGTACATCCAGAAATTATCTCCGGTACGCAGATAACCATTGCCTTTCTCGTTTTCCGGTGCGGTCATAACAATCAAAAAGGAATCGTCGTTGTCACGGCGAAAGTATTGCATACCAATCACCTTGGTTCCTTGATCTACTTTTTGTTGGGTGACCGTAACATCGGCTCGGATATTCGAACGAAGTTCATAGGTGGAGTCAATCGCTTTTAAAATAGTCGTAACTTTTCCGTCCTCGGCTAAGGCTGAGAGCGGGAGCATTAAGCCAAGAATGAGTAAGGATAATAATGTGCGTTTCACGTGTTCCTCCTTAAGTGTAGCGGCTGCATGCCGCGCTGTTCTTTCTGGGTTACCAACATTATGGTTATTCAACGTGACGTAAAGCCGCTCCCGGTGACAATTTTGCCGCTCTGCGTGCAGGGAAGTAAGCCGTGGCGCAGGCTAAAATCCAGATGAAAAGCATATTCCCGACAATGGCTGTCCAGCTGGGAATAAAATAGAGACGGCTATTGACCAGGAACATCCCCATTGGATTGTCGGTCATGTTACGCATGGGAATGTGGGAGAGTATCACCATAGCCAGGAAAGCCAAAAGCACCCCGGCAATGGAAGAAAAAATGGAAAGCAGCAGTGTCTCGGTGATGAAAAGATTGCGTACATCCTTGCTTTGCATGCCAATGGCACGCACGGTTCCGATTTCACGGGTGCGTTCGCGTATGGTCATGCGCAGGGTATTGATCACACCGATGAGGATAATGAAGAAGAGAACCAACACCATTACCAGTGTGATTAGGTTAAGTACACCTTCAAGTTTTAGTATTTTTTCTCCTGTTTCATACATGGTTTGCACATCAATGATCGTAGAACGCCACTTGTTCTTGCCCATGCTCTTCATCTTTTTCTCGAGCTCTTCTGTCGTAGTTGTACGTGGCAGCAAGATCCATTGCGGAGAAAGCAGATCATAGGCCGGATGATCGTTTTTGGGAATAAAGGCGTTTTTTACAGATTCAGCTTGTTGAGGCCAATGACCGTAAAACGCTTCGTAGAAGCGTTCGTCTTGCATGAGCACAACATTTGGACCCCAGTTTTTTCCGGGCTTGAAGATGCCACCCACTTTTACGGTCACTTGCCGCCCTGGGACATTCCATTTGTCGGTATAGGTGACGGTAAAGGCGTTGCCTATGCGGAGATTCAATGCTTGTGCGAGCGGTTGGGCCACCAAGGCGGTTTTATCTTGGCGCGCTCGAGTCAAGGAGCCAGAGAGCAACTCCACCTGGGCCGCCCATTTTGTTTCCAACTTGGCATTGCTATTAAACCCGAGCAAGGTGACGGTTTGGTTTGTGTCATTGGCCGTGCCGGCAATAATGGCCAAACCAGGATTTTTCAGGCGAGCATGAATGGTATCTGCGAGCTTTCGTGCATTTTTATTCGGGTCTTTGAGGATGAGATTTAAGTATCCGATAGAATGTTCATCGTACCCTAATAACGTTTTCACGGTCTTTAAATCACCAAATGTGACAGGACCCATAAAGATGTTGCTGGTTTTTATGGTTCCGACGACCGTTACGCGTGCCGACTGGTCTTGTCCAAAAATATTACGGAACCGGAGGCGTAGGACGTCAAAGCGTTTGAGCTTGAGCGATTTAAGTTTATCTTCGGAAATAATAACCGGGTTTTGGTATTTTGGATTGGTAAGATCGTTCCATTGGCCTTCGACCATTTGGAAGCTTTCTTCCGTCTCTTTGCGCGATTTCTCACTGACTTCGGAGGACATATCGGTACCTACGAAAATGAGATTTTCAGCGGTACCGTTGCCAATGCCTTTGACCAGTACGCCAATGGCTTCTTCCTCTTCACGGACGATATCTTTATAGTCAGTCTTAATAAAATCGAATACGGCTTTGTCACGGAAAATGGCCGAATCCATGCGCCCGCGTTCATTGCTGGCGATGGTGACATGGCCTGTGATCCAACGCAGAACCTTGTTGAGCATAATGTCCGAAATACCATGAGAAAACGAGTTGGCGATCACCAAGAGCATGACGCCAATGGCCATGGCCGAACCGAGAAACAGGTTGCGGCGTTTTTGGCGAAAAAGATTGCGTAGGCTTAAACGAAGTAAGAGAAACATGAATGAGTTCCTTTCGCGTACAATTAGCGCCCGTTAATCGCGGGCAATGGCGTCGAGCGGCTTAATGGCACTGGCAACCTGCATGGGGTAGAACGCGGCCGCCAGAGTCACCAATCCAAGTTCAATCACCGTCAATAAGATATCGGACCACTTCAGCATGGGGTTGAATGTGTCACCACCGTACAAAAGCTGCACAAAATCATTGGTTGTTGTGATGTGCAACAAAGGAATAAAATTGACAATTAGAATTCCCAGTAGCAAGCCGGCACCGCCGAAAATAGCGGCCAAAAGTCCGGTTTCGCTGAAAAACATAATTTGAATGAAACTTTTATGCGCACCGATGGCGCGCATCATGCCGATTTCGGGTGTGCGTTCCATGGCCGCCATGGTTAGGGTATTTATAATAATGATAACCGCCACCAAAAAGAGGAAGCTGACGAACATAAGCAACGATCCTTTGATGAGCGTGGTCAGGCTGCCAATGACACCCGAAGCGGCTTTCCAGGTAACGGCTCGAACGTTGGTTTTGGCATCTTTCAAAGCCTGATTCAGTGTTTTCAAGGCACGTGTAGGTGAAGTGCCGGGTTTGATTTTTACGAAGACCAGATTATAAATTCCTAGTTCGATGTCCTCGATCGTTGTTGGTTTGCTCACCGCGTCCAGTACGGCAGCGGGTTTTGAGGTGTTGCGGCTGTTTTCCACCATGAGGGAATCGGACGCAAACATGGCATCCAAGTTTGTGTCGTCTAAATTTAGGAGGACTTGGTTTTCTTTGGCGACCGGGATTTTCTGAGCCGAAGCAGAGAGGTACCCCATGCATTCGCGATAGGATTCAATATCGACGAGACAAAAATGTCCGAAGATCGTATCCAACGCTTTGTATTTTACAATCCCCCGGATAGGGAAGCGAACATCGGTGGAACTGTTGTCGGTGTTCATACCCAGGACAACCATGCTGTCCATGGTCTTGAGTTCGTCAAGGTTTTCCTTGGCGTCCTTGGAAAGGTTGGCTTCAATGATTTTGCCTCCCTCGGGAACAGCCCAACGGTTCGTGTACATGAATAAATGTTCGGCGCGCATTTGCGAGGTTACCAATATCCCACGTTCGCCAGCGTTCAGGAGGCGTCCTTCGATCGGTACCAAATTGTTGGGGAACATCTTTTGGTACGCGGCAAAATCTACGCCGATCATGAACATAGGGCCCATTTGGGAATCTTCAGCATCGGAAAGCGCCATCCCCATGTTTTTACCGACCGGAAGAAATTCTTTAACGAAGGCCTGTTTCTGCAAAATGGGCTTGATTTGTGCATAGGTGGAAATGGGTTCTATAAGTTCGCCCATCATGTTCATGAGCACATTGTCGGTTTTTTGCTTCTCTGCGACGATGACTAGGTCGCCGAGAAATCCGTTCACAATGTTTTTTTCGATGCCTCGGTCCATGCCTGAAATGACGCCGTTTCCTACGGTCATTAAGAGGGAACCTAGAAAAAGAATCAGGCCGATGATCAGGCTTTTGCCTTTGTGCCTTAAGATGTTCCGCCAAGCGATTTTGAATATTAACTGCATGGTCGTCCTCGTTTTCGGGAAGATTTTTTTCGAACCGTTAGGTTCGGAATTACTTGGCTACAATCAATCCGTCTTTGAGCTTGGTGGTGCCATTGGCGTACTTAAGTACATTGGCGTCATGCGTAGAAAAAATAAATGTGGTTTTTTCCAATTGGTTCATTTCGCGCATGATCTCTAAAATTTGACCGCCGGTCACCGAGTCCAGATTGGCCGTAGGTTCGTCGGCTAAGACTAAAGACGGTGAGGTTACCAGAGCACGGGCAATGGCAACACGTTGGCGTTGCCCACCGGATAATTCCGCGGGACGGTGTTTGACATGCTCGCCCAATCCCACCATGTCTGCCAGTTTTTCTGCTCGCTTACGTACTTCCGAGGCTGAATGTTTCTTCATGAGTAAGAGTGGGAATTCGATGTTCTCCAAAACATCCAAAACCGGAATGAGATTAAACGTTTGAAAAATAAATCCGATGGTGTGCAGGCGAAGATCGGTAATCTGTTTGTCGTTAAGTCCGGTGATTTCTTGACCGGCGACCTTGACACTTCCTCCGGTCGCGGTATCAATGCACCCAATGATGTTCAACAAGGTGGTTTTTCCACTTCCCGAAGGGCCGATGATGCTGGTGAAGGCACCTTCTTCCACGGTTAGATCAATGCCACGCAGGGCATGGACCGTGGTGTTACCAAGCGGATAATTCTTGGTCAACTGACTGATCTCAATGATGTTCTTCTGACTTTTTTTCATGGCTGACCCCGTTCGTTTGGATTTAGGATGAATTATGAATATCACATCCTGATTGAATACGTCAAATTCAAGATTGTAAAAATGAGTAACAGGTGCGTGACAAAGTATTTCCAGCAGTTCTAACCGTGAAGTTTAACACACGAGTGCTAAAACTTTGTTACTATAATAACGTAAAAGTATAAACAACGACATGTGAGGTGGCAAGTAGGAAATGTGTTGTTTGTGATGTTGTTTCCCACACCTTAGCTTGTGGTTAGGCCATGTATCGGTAGTGTAAGCAGGATTTATTGTCGAGCATACAAACACGATGGAATAATCGCAGTTTGGCATATTCGTGGCTTGACCTAGATCAAGGAAGCAATTAAGACAGTTTGATATAAACATAACCAGCAAGAATATTTAAATATCGGCATTGAGGAGACGGTCATGGGAATAAAACGAAAAATCATCAAAATAGACGAAGGTTTGTGCAATGGATGCAAACTGTGTGTTCCTAATTGTCCAGAAGGTGCATTGCAAATAATTGACGGAAAAGCTCGCTTAATAAGCGATTTGTTTTGCGATGGGTTGGGCGCGTGTATTGGGCATTGCCCGCAGGGAGCCATCACCATTGAGGAAAGGGAGGCGGAACCTTACAGTGAAGATAAGGTGATGGAAAACATTGTGAGGCAAGGCGAGAATACAACTCGGGCGCATTTGGAACATTTGCGCTCGCATGGCGAGGATGCGCTGTATCAGCAAGCGGTGGCCTTCTTGAAAAAGAAAGGGTTGTCCAATCCTTGTGAAACGGGTCCGGCGGTACATGCCCATCACGGAGGATGCCCGGGTTCACGTATTCGGGAATTGAAACCCACTGCCAAAGCGAGTGAATCAACCCCGAGTGAAGCCGGTGCGCTCTCACGTGAATCCAATCTTCAGACTTGGCCCATTCAGCTCCATCTAATTAATCCATCGGCTCCGTATTTTAAAAATGCAGATGTATTGATTGCGGCCGATTGTGTGGCTTTTTCTTTGCCGAGTTTTAATACAGACTTTCTAAAGGGTAAAGTTTTGGCCATCGGTTGTCCGAAATTGGATGATGGAGAAGCGTACGCGGACAAATTAACGGCAATTTTCAAGAACAACGACGTTAAATCCGTCACCGTTTTGCATATGGAAGTTCCTTGTTGTTTTGGATTGGTGGAAATGGTAAAAGATGCGATTCAGAACAGTAAAAAGAAAATTCCATTGGAACGTGTAGAGATTAGCTTGCAAGGCGAAGTGAAGTCTCGCTAAAATAAAGGAAAATGCCTCAGGGGTTTCTGTAAAAACGGTTTGAATTTTTTTCTTGATTTTTATGCGTAATTTGATAATATGCTCCAACTGTTTTGAAGTTCACCTCCGGAAATATTCCTTGGTAGCTCAATGGTGGAGCATTCGGCTGTTAACCGAAGGGTTGCTGGTTCGAGTCCAGCCCAAGGAGCCAAGCTTGTTAATAGGCAGAACTTCTCTTTCGAGGGGTTCTGCCTTTTCTTTATTTAATGGGAATAAATACTCAATTGTGACCTGCGGGTGGTTAACATCTATCCGCTTCACAAACGAGCGTAGAAACCCTCTTTGCTCTACAATGGAGCCTTTCTTGAGCAGATCGGCGAGGTCTTGAACGTAGGCTTTTAAGGTGGGCATGTCAAGGGAAGCGGTTTGCGGTTGACTGGCCGCTAATACCTCCGCTTTTTGAGCCTCTAGGGCTTCGATTTGCCCTTTGATTTCCTTTATCCGGGGCGCAAGATCATCCACGTCCAGCTTACCGCTTTCCAAGCTGTTATAGAGCTTCCCAAGGCGGTTTTTTAAGCCCTCAAGCTGCCTATCTAAGCTCTCCAGCCGATCTTTAGAATCCGTTGAGGTTTGTTTTGCCTCTTCCTGAAAAATGTTGAAAAGTTCCGTAAGGTTTTGTTCGGTTAATACGTTTGTCCTTAGCCGGTCAATGACCAAGTTTTCAATTTGCGTCTGATTCAAGAGCTTCATGTCACAAGCTTTTTTGCCTTTTTTGGCGTAGGTGCTGCATGTGTAATAGGCAAACCGTCCGGACTTGGCCGAACTGCCGATTAATTTTGATCCGCATTTTCCGCAGTACAGCAACCCACTTAAAAGATAATCGCTGTTTATGCTCCGGGGATGAATGATTTTAGGGCTTCGGGCAGCAACGAGCTTTTGGACAGATTCGAAGTCTTCCCGTGAAATGATGGCCGTATGGTTATTTTCAAGCCGGATGACTTCGGCGGGGTGGTTAGCGCTGGCTTTATGCCTGCTTTTTCGGTTGTAAATCATGGTTCCGGTGTAAGTCTCGTTTTTGAGGATATAGCCAATGATTGAATTGCTCCAGAGTTTGCCTTTGTTGGTCTTGATTCCTTCGGCGTTTAAGGTCTTGGCAATCTCTTTAAGGCCAAGACCGGCCAAGCTCATTTTGAATATCCGTTTGATGATCGGGGCATAGGTTTCATCCAGTTCCGACTTACTCCGCATGTTGTTGCCGTCCATGACCTTCTTGGCTTTATAACCCATGGAACTACAACCATTCAAGAAACCCCTAGAAGCGTTTTCTTTCAAGCCCCGGATCGTATCTTGGCCCAAATTGGCAGAATAGAACTCATCCATTACTTCAATCATACCTTCCAGCATTTTACCAGCGGGGGAGTCTTCAATTTGTTCATTCATTGAAATGACCGAAACGCCGCGCTTGCGGAGCAGAGCTTTATAGATAATGGCGTCTTCACGGTTACGGGCGAAGCGCGAGAATTTCCAAATCAGGATAGCGTCAAAGGGTTTGTCAGCCCGTTTAGCATGACCGATCATTTCCTGGAAGGCGGGGCGGTTGGCAGTCCGGGCGCTTTCAGCCTCGTCTTTGAACTCGGTCACAACTGTCCAGCCGTGTTTCCCGGCGTACTCACGGAGAGCTTTAAGCTGGGCGACGATGGAGAGGTCTTTCTCAGCCTGTTTTTCGGAGCTTACGCGGACATAGAGGGCGACTTTCATTTTTTATTTTCTCCAATTTGCCATCATGATATTGTTCCCCTAGCTAAGCCATATTTTCTTTTTTGAAATTAAGGTTGTCCGCCAAATCTCTAAGATAAGAATGCTCCGATGGTATTATTTGAATCAATATTTTCGCCGTCCCTTTATACCTATGCCAATTAACAGTTCGAACAAGAACATCAACCATTAAATCACGACCTTTAAAGGTCATCTTAAAATTTTGCAATAAAATGTTGGCTCTTGATTTCGAAAAAACACTTATAAGTTTTGAGATAGTCAAATCGTGCGTTCTTGGTGATGAGAATAAAAGTTCATTAAGTTCAGTCCGCTGTAACCTAAAGGTGAACCCCCGGCTCTTTGTATAATGTTTTAGTTGTAATCTCGGCATTCTAACGGATGACTGATTTTCCCAATATGGACGTTCATATAAAATGCCAATTACTGGAACGTACTCATTAGTGCTTTGCGGAGTGATATTGCAAAGGACTTCATTAAACCGTATAAGCGCCGTTGCGTATGAACAATTCGTTAGTTCTTTTAGTCCGAAAACATCAAAGCCATTATTGGTTATCCATTCAAAAACTTTTCCATCTGGTAAATGCACATAAGCAGCAAATTGGTCAGCATCCAATTCAAGAATTCCTTTTGGCTTTCTATAGTCTCCGGTTGAAAATGGCCATAACCTTTTATCGATTATCTCGAATAATTCATGAAGCAAAGAATGAATCTGACCTGTAGGCGAATCATTTTCTTTAAAGCAAATAACCACCTTTTCGCCTAACGTAAAATTAAAACCACGTGATTTCCGGCCTTCTTTAAATGTTTCAACTTCATAGCTCGAATTAAAACAAACTTTCACTAACTGGTCAGCGGTCAAAGGATATTTCAGTTGAAACATATTACTGAAATCCGAAGCGAGTGTTTTGATTTCCATTCCACGATAGTCGAATTTTTGATATTTATTTGCAAACCAACTGCAAAATTTATCGATGGTCAACACTCGTTTTTTAGCCGCCTCTGTCTCCATTAAATTATCCCTTTTTTTTGTTATCTTTTAATCTTTCATACATCTCGACGATGAATTTTTTAACGTCTAAATTGACTTTCCCTTTCAATCTTGTCCCATAACTGAATTGCGGGTCACCGATTGCATCAAGAAATCGACTTTCTATATCCGCCGTTTGATCTTTGTTTCCAGGCAAATATCCGGCTTTTCTTAAAAGTTCATCTACCGGGACACCATAATATTCTGCCAATTTAATAAACCAAGTTGGATCAGAAAGGGCTTTCTTTCCATATTCTACTTGATAAAGATATGGACCTGAAAATCCGATTTCTTTCGCAACCTCTTTCACCGAGACGTTTTTAACTTTCCGCAAATTCTGTAAGTATGCTCCGACTTCTTTTTGCCTTTTTTCTTTTTCAATTTTTTCTTGTCCTTTCATAGTCGCACCTCCCCTGGCTCGTAAACTATACATCTGGTAGTAAACTTTGGCAAGCGATTTTTAATACTATGGGATGTTTGATCTTGACAGCCCAAGAGTTGCTCGCTATATTGTTCTTAAGTTAACTTTTTTATATCTAAAGTTTATTTCGGGGTGGTGATTTTTAATGCTGAAAGTCAAACTCAAGGGACGAGAAGTACGGAAAATGCTCGCCCAGAAACATATGACACAAAACTGGCTTGCAAATAAAATCGGCGTTACTTCTGGGCATATGGCGCAATTATTGAATGGAGATAAAAACCCATCGCCGAAAACACGAGTGAAAATCCAAACATATTTTAAGGAAAAAGCTTTTGAAGAATTATTCCGTTTCATCAATTGAAAGCAGGCCGGAGTTTAGACAAGGATTAACTTTTCTTGCCCGGATCATTGTGCGCCAAGTCCTTGAGAAACAAAATCAAGAGGCGGCAAAGCTGCCGCAAATTGAAATTGAAAAAGGGATGGAAGAAAACCATGCAGCCGTATTCAACGAGTGATCTTTACCTTTCAGCCTATTTGAAAGCCAAGGGGTTTCACCTTCAGGAAACGAAGAAGGAAGGGAAGAAAACTCTATTTATTTTCGAAGATCAGCCAGACCGTCAGTCTTTGATTCATGAGTTTTTCAATGGCGGCTTGGTCAACATAACGGCTTTCAAAAATGCCGTCCAGGATTTGAAAACTTTGGTTTTCAATGTCTAGCAATTACCTGGAATATTGAATTGATATGGAGATAACAGTCATGAACGATTTAAAAGAACAAATTCGAAGTGCTAACCCGATACAAGAAGTGATCGGTGAAGTAGTCCCGCTGGATAAAAGTTTTAAGGGCAAATGCCCATTCCACGATGACAGCACACCTAGCTTTTCAGTAAACCTCAAAGACCAATATTTCCATTGCTTCGGTTGCGGAGCGGGTGGGGATGTTTTCAGCTTTGTAATGAGGAACCAAAATCTTGAGTTCAAAGAAGCCATGAAGAACCTGGCCGGGCGCAAAGGCATTTCGATACCTGAAAACAATCATGGTTTTCATTCTGAAAATCACAATCATTCCATAAGATCGGTTTTGTCCGAAACTGCTAAAACGTATCATGAGAAATTGCCTACCGAGGTCCGGGCTTATCTCAATGGCCGTGGGATTACAGATGAAACAATCAGCGGGTTTATGATCGGTTTTTGTGACGGTGAAACTGTGTTGAAGTCAAACCATGATGATTTAGTCCTGGCCGGGATCGTTTATGAAAACTCCGGCGCTCAATATTTTAAAGGGTTTATAACCTTTCCGCATTTTTATATGGGCCAAGTCGTTTATATGACTGGCCGGGGCTATCCTGAAAAAGCACACAAGAAGCTTCAAACAGAGAAGATACCCTTGGAACATCTTTTCAATGAACAAGCGGCCAAGCAATCATCGGTCATATTGGCAGAAGGTGAAATTGATACTTATTCATTACTTCAACATGGGTTTAATGGTTGCGGAGTTCTAGGGGCCAGTAGTTTTAAAAAGGAATGGGTTTCTAAATTAGATGGCTGCGAGAAGGTTTATATTTGTTTTGATACCGATGAAGCAGGCCGTAAAGCATCCCTGGAGATAGCCCAACTCTTAGGCAAAAAAGCCCGGCTGGTTGCCTTGCCAAGTGAGGGGATGGACATAAATGTTTTTTTTCGCAATCACAGCGCAGAAGAATATCGGACCCTTCTTGATAATTCGAAAAGCTATATTGAATTTTTAATCACGTCCATTCCTGCGGATTTGCCCCGTCCCCAACTGTCAGAACGATTAGAACCTATCTTCACAGAATTGTTGACTTTGGAAACTCATGAGGCCGATATGATCCTACGGCATACAATCAAGGATCATTTCGAGCTAACGGCTAAAGATATACAAAGTTTTGAAACACACCTTAAAGACCTACGCCAGAAAAGCAATGCTGCCGAGACCAAGCAGCCGGTTACGAAGCGGAAAGTGATTGAACTTTTACAAGAAGAGCAATTCAAGGAAACTATTCATCCGGCCCAGGATTTCCATAAAGGGAAAATGAGTTTTTCCGTAAAGGCCAAAGATTCTTTCTGCTTGGTGACTTCTGATAGAAAAATCATTCCGTTTGAAGATGCGTATGAAAATGGTATCAGTTTAAGACAAGCCACAATTGATTTTTCGCGTTTCTCCCTCCCTGGGGTTTTGGCTTTTGTAGAAAAAAATCAAGAAGTGGATATCCCGGAACTGTTTGCGCGGATCATAAATTTTATAAACCGTTTTATTATTTTCCCGAATCCAGCTTATGCCAGCTTGCTTACCCTTTGGATTATGGGAACCTATTGCTTTATGATTTTTCGGTATTACCCCTATGTCTGGCTAAATGCAGAAAAGGGAAGCGGCAAAACTCTTCTTATGGAAATTCTCGCCACGCTTGCGTTTAACGGCCAATTAATTACCAGCCCCACCGAGGCAGTCATTTTCCGAGACATTTCCAATAATTTGATAACTATGTTCATTGATGAAGTAGAGCAATTAAGAAAGCGGGATAAGGACGTTTATGGTTCTTTGATTTCTATTCTGAACGCTGGTTTCAATAAATCCGGAATGGTCAAGAGGGCGGAACATACTGGCAAGGGGCAAATTATCATCCGGGATTTCTATGCTTACTCGCCTAAGATGTTCGCCGGGATTAATGACATAGATGACGTTTTGCAGGACCGGACAATCAGGATACCGCTTTTAAGGAAAAAAGATAATGAACAGCTTGAGCGGTATAAGGAAACCCCTGAAATTCAGAACTTCCAAAGAACGCTGCGGGATGATCTCTATACTTTTTCTCTCCTATACGGGCCGCAGGTTGCCACCCTTTATCATACCGATACAATATTTGGAGCAAACCATCTAGGCAACCGGGAGCTGGACATTTGGGAGCCTATTTTTGCCCTCGCAAATATCGTTGACGCTGCCAGCAATGAAGTCAAGCTCACCCCACTTATGACTGAACTGAGTAAAGAGTCCGTGAAAGAAAAGCAGGCCGAAAACGTGAGCCAGAACGAAACCTATAAACTTCTAACAGTCCTTAAGACAATGCTCGATGACCTGGAAAACGAAGCGGTTGACGGTGACACAATCATTTTTGACGCCGAAAAAGTTCTTAAATATTTTCAAGATACAGAGGAATTTGAATGGCTGGATAAAACCAACCGTCTGACTCGGCGGCTTAAAAAAGTCAAAGTCCGGTCAGACCAGCGCCGCAGGGCCGACGGTGATAAATACCGGGTTTACCTTATCAACCGAAAGGAGTTTACCGACCTATGCGAGCGATTCAAGATTTGATCCTTTCGGATTGGTTTCAAGGTTTTAAGGCAGCGGTCATTACTGGCTTGATTTTATTGCACTTATTGAGCCTTGAATTTTTCTTAAGCCTTAAATTCTTTTCAAGGCGCGTTTTAAGGCGTGAAAGACTATTGCTTTTAGAGGTTTTTATTGTATTTGCCTTAATGTCTTGGATTTATAAGGGGTGAGCTATGATTGATTTAATTTCACGCATAAACGAGTTAACGAAGCGGAAAACGGATAACCGGGATATTGTTGATGACCTCGTTGGCCTGTATCAGGAAATCATTAAACGTGGTGAAACTATAGAAGCCGCTCAACCGGAAAACTATAGCAGCTTGCTTCGACAGGATGAAACGCTCCGTACGCTTAAGGATAAGTTCAAAACCATTGAGGAAAAGGCGACAAACCAGCAAAAACGGAAAGTCATAGATACGCTGACGAAAAAGGAGCTAATGCCGGAATTCGTTGGTAAAGTCATAGATTTATGCAATGGCGAGATTATAAGCATGGTAACTGAAAGGTAGTTTTGCCTATTGATTTAGGAAATTTTTCAGGAGATTTTTTTTTTTATGGGCAGATGGTCGTATTCAAACCGAGGGACAACGGAAGAATGCAAATTCGTTTCTGTATCATTCCTGAATAAGCACCATTATTTTGACGGCGGTATCCGCAGCGGCGGGATGAACTGGAGCCGTGGCGGTGAACAGATCGGCAACATGGATTTTGAAGTTTCCACCCTGCTAGGCGATGAATATATCCGTTTCAAATACACCCTGACCAATAACCAAACGGAAGTGAAGACGGTATATGACTATAAGGCCCAAATTGTTTCCACGCCCTGCTATTTTGGGGGTCGGAGGTGGTGGTTTATCTGCCCTTTGGTTAAAGATGGCCGGGTGTGCAATCGCAGGGTAGGGGTTTTATATCTTGCTGGTGGGAATTATTTTGGGTGCAGGCATTGTTATAACCTGACTTATAAAAGCTCACGGGAAAGCCACGGCTTCGATAGGCTTTTCCGGGATTTAGGGCAAAGCATGGGAATGCCGGGTTCCATGGTCAAAAATCTTTTTAGTGAGAGGTTATTTAAATGACAACAGAAAAGCAAACAAAAGCGAACCAAGAAAATGCGCTGCTTTCCACTGGGGCGAAAACAATTGAAGGCAAGCTGGTAGTCGCCAAGAACGCTGTTAAGCATGGCGTGTTTACCAAAGACCTGATTATCCAGGCCGGGGACGGCAAGGAAGACGCGGGAGAATACCAGGAGATTTTGGCTAACCTCATTGAATGCCTGGAGCCGGAAGGGCAGATGGAAAGCCTCTTAGTTGAAAAAATAGCCGTGGATTTTTGGAGGGTGCGGCGGGTTATACGGTTCGAAACCGGCAGCATTCGCAATTTTTTAGATACGGCCATTGAAAAGTATTACGCGCCAAAGGAGAATGATTTTTCTGGAAAGGAGACCCCGAAACCAGAAATGAAAATTGATGAGGAAATTAAGGGTAAAAAGGATTTGATCGGCTGGAATAATGCTTATCTTAAATGCTTGAAAAAAGGGAAGGTTAAATTTGATAAGCCAGAATGGAACGAAATGCGTTTGGAAGCTGATATCGAAGATGATTTGGGCTTGGTGATAGATACAATTGAGGATGATTTAAGCGAAGAACAAAAAGAAACGTATGAGGAAGGCGGCCTTTCGTTTGATGAGATGAGAACCCTTTTGGCCGAGCAGGGCTACATGGATAAAAAGCTTACCGCAGCATTGATCGTGATCTATGAAAAGCATAACCGGGAATACCAAACAGAAATTGAAGTATTGGAACGTCAGAAGAAAAATAATATCCAGGCCGAGGAAGTACAAGTTAAGCTTCACAGCTTGCCGACTGGTGAACGCGCCGAGAAAGTTATGCGGTATGAAAAATCACTTCAAAAATCAATCATCCAAAACCTTGCTATCCTAAAGCGGCTCCAGGCCGAGCGGCCAAAGGGGTAATTGGGTTTGTTTTGTTAAATTTAATTATTTACGTAAATAGGCAACGCTTATAAATAATGTTATCATCGAAAATATTACAGCCATGTTGAATATGAACGATAATTTACTATCAGCCCAAAATTCTATTTTTTCCCATAAACTCAATTCTCGAACCATATCGACCATTTTTAATTTTTCTTTGCTACTTTCAAGTAAGGGGGGGGTATCCTGTTTGAAAGTCTTGTTTGATTCGGGAAAGCGCTGTATCATCGCAGCTATTGTCAACGTCGCCAACTCATTTGAACCTTGTTTCAGTTGACCATTTTTTAATTTATTGTTAATGTCATCGACGTTTTCATTAAAAATAAATTCTAATACATTGTCGCGTTTTTCTTTTTTAATATATATACGAAAAAGATAAAAGCCAATAATAATAGAGGCTATTTCTAATATCCAAGTCCATTTTAACCAGATCGAGGGTCCGGCTTTTAAGAAACCTAATAAGGACATAGAAATACCTAAAATTGTCGCCTGTGTTGTAACAATTGTTTTTCTGAAATCCCACACTAAGTTTTTATTTTCTTCAGTCCTTCTGATAAAGTTTAAACTATTTTCATCCATAGAGTCGCCTCGCTATCTTTAAGCTAGTTTAAGCTTTTATTCATTGTAAACCAGTTTTGGAAGTTTTTACCAGACGAAAGTGTGGGAGGCCAGGTCGTTTTAGAAAGAACTATCATTTAATGGTTTACAAATCCTATTCTGTTTGCTAGATAAGCTCTGTCTCTACTTGACAAATCAAATAGAATACTATAGTATTATTGAAATAATAACTAGAAAGAACATACCCGATGAAACAATTAACAGTAATCGATTTATTTTCCGGATGCGGTGGAATGTCTTGGGGCCTCCATAAGGCAGGCTTTAAAATTTTAGCTGGAATAGATATTTGGCCCAGATCATTGGAAACCTTCAAAATCAATCACCCTGAAGCAATAACAATTGCAGGTGATATTAGAACGTTTAAGGCATCTCAAATAATGAAGAACTTAGGTTTAACAAAGGGTGATTTAGATTGTTTAGTTGGTGGTCCACCCTGTCAGGGTTTTTCTAAAAATGTTCCAGCCGCATACCGTTTTTTAGATGATCCACGAAACCAGCTTTTTCGAGAATATTTGGAATTTGTAAGGATTATGCGGCCTAAAACTGTCTTAATGGAGAATGTGGCAGAGATATACAATGCCTATGGCGGTGAAGTTCGAGAAGAAATCATTAACACTTTGACCACATTGGGCTATAAGATTCAAGTTCAGGTTGTTTTTGCTCCGGATTATGGTATTCCGCAGCGTCGTAGGCGTTGTTTATTCTTTGCTTCAAGAACCAAAGTTGACCCTTCTTTTCCAAAAGCAAAATTCGGACCTGAGAAAGAGGTAACTCTATTTGGGAATATCAAACAGTATGTTAGCGCATGGGATGCAATATCGGATTTACCTGTTTTAAAAAATGGCGATGGTTATGAACCCATGCCATATTCCGTTGATCCACAAAATGAGTTTCAAACCATCATGCGTAAAAATTCGAAAGTACTATTTGACCATATAACAAGAAAATTAAATGACAAGCAATTCAGTAGGATCAGCTCAATAAAACCCGGCGAAGGAATTAAAGACTTGCCAGAAAAACTCAGGCCAAAATCAGGATTCAGTGGAGCGTATGGCCGTTTGGACTTTAAAATGTTGGCTCCGACAATTACACGTTGGGTTTTTCATCCAGGTTCAGGAAGATACTCTCATCCGAGAGAAGTTCGCCTTATTACAATTAGAGAAGCAGCAAGAATTCAAACATTTACAGATGATTTCAGATTTACAGGAACATACATTGAGAAGTCTCATCAAATAGGAAATGCTGTACCGCCAATGTTGACTTATACACTATCTCAGAATATCAAGTCTTGTTGTTTAGAATATTCAAAAGAGCATCAATCATCAATGGAAGCGGTATACGCTTAGGCTCGATTTCGAATAGGGGCGTATTGTCACAAAGCCAAAAACGTTCGAAGAGCTGTTTCTGGTTTGGATACCATCTATAAATACAGAACTGATCCTTTTTGCGTATTCCCTGCAACCCCTGTTTACTTTCATCAGACCATTTCCATATTAACTCGCCATCATGATATTGAGCGAGATCCTCTTCGAAATATGCGAACTTTTTTCTATCTCGCGACTTTAATAAAATGCAAACCCTGGCATCCTTGATTCCTTGAGCTTGAGAATCAAGTCTAATTTTACCATTCCAATGTTTTAATAACGCAGAACCCAATTGGCTCGTTGAGGAATCTTTTGATAAAGTTTCAAACCCCAGATCATGAGCTTTTTTAAAAATATCTGCCCTTTGAATAACCAGCTCAAAAGCACAAGGTGGCGTAACGGCCCATTGAATGGCTTTGGCCGACCAGCCTATCTTTTTTACCGGATCAACAATATCAAATAATTGTTTGCTACGAATACTAAATAGTGGGTCAACGATAGGAATGTTCTTGGAGTGAGAAAATATGGCTTCCCAGATATAATCCTCAATATCATCAATAAATGGAATAGCTAAAGCTGCTTGTATTGCAGTTTTAAGGCGGGCTAATTCTTCTTTTGTTGGGGAGTACATTTCAGTTCTCTTTCCAACAGTGACATAAATTCTGTAAGATTTATTTTCAAAGCTTTTGAGATTTTATATAATGTTTCTAAGGATGGACTTTTCAAGCCTCTTTCAAGCTGGCTAATATAAGTGCGATGAAGCCCAGCTTCGAAGCTTAGAGATTCTTGGCTAAAACCTTTTTCCGTCCTGACTTGTTTGAGTATTTTTGCAAAAGATTTAGTAATCATGGTTTGCATTATTACAGTAATGAATATTATTGGTCTACAGACTATAGTATTAGAGGCGTATTTATGGATCGATATTCAAAATCCTCAAGAAGTAAAATAATGTCTTTGATAAAATCAAAGAATACTAAATTGGAAAATGAATTTCATAAGTTATTAAAAAGCAGGAAACTTGGACCGCTTTTCAAAAATTATGAAAAGCTTCCTGGAAAGCCCGATGTTATCAGCAAATCGGCCAAAGTTGCAATATTTATTGATAGTTGTTTTTGGCATGGGTGTAAAAAACATTTAAGAATGCCAAAAACAAATCTTGATTATTGGGTCATCAAAATCGGCAGGAATATTCATAGAGACAAGAAGGTCAATATTGAACTCAAGGATGCTGGGTGGTCCGTCATACGAATTTGGGAACATACTCTTAAAGGAAAGAAAACGATAGAACGAGCTTTAGATAGAATCGAAAATACAATTAAAAAAATAAACTCCGGCAATTAGCCATCGGTGCTTGAAGATTGCCATTTGGATTCTGTGTGATTGATGCAATGATGTCCAAAAACCAGTCTTACCCCATTTGGATGATCGCATACCGGCCAATCGGGCTTGCCCACATTGTAAACGCACCCTTTGCAACCGAGCCAATCCAAAGAATATTCATCATCTATTTCCGGTTTATTGTCTTTCATGAAATTTATCTCCCTTCAATTGCAGATATTGTTCTTGTTTGGAAAAAGGCAGGTTGATTAATCGCCGGAGCTTTCTTTCTGTAACGGACCGGGAATGCAATGGATTGCCAAGGCGTTTAATGGCCTGAATGATTGTAGGATTTAACTGGAGCAGCCGTAGTAACTGGTTAACACGCATCCGGGTCATCCCGAGCTTCCGAGCCAGTTCTGCTTGGGAAGAAAATTCCCCAGAGGTAAGTTTTTTCTGGTAACTCAGAGCTAAAAGGATTGGATTTTTAAAGGTTTTCTTGAGTTTGATTTTTGCACTCGTTTGCCGGGGCGGGATAACAAAGGTAAACCGGAAGGTTCTAGCTACTAAACAGTGTGGGGAGCCATATAAAAAGAGCCCGTGCTTTATGAGCATGGGCTCTTTTATTTTAAGAAAAAGTCCTAAGGGGTAAGGTTTTAAGGATTGACATCTTTTAACAAGCTTGATATCTTCATCTTTAAATTTTGGCTTTATTATTTAATTATTAGCTAACAAAAGGAGCACTGGAATGGCGATTATCGATTTTGGTGGAAAAAAGGAAACAATTGTTACCCGTAAGGAATTCTCACTCGACAAAGCACGTAAAATTTTAGGGAAAGAAACCGTTGCGATCATTGGCTACGGTGTTCAGGGACCGGCCCAGGCCTTGAACATGAAAGACAATAAGGTGAATGTGATTATCGGTCAGTCCAAAGCGTATAAAAAAGATTGGGACCGCGCCGTCAAAGATGGTTGGGTTCCTGGCAAGACACTTTTTGATATCGAAGAAGCGGTTCAAAAAGCCACCATTATCCAAATTTTGATTAACGATGCCGCGCAGCGCGTGGTATGGCCGCTGATTAAGAAGAACTTGAAAGCCGGGGATGCCCTTTATTTCTCACATGGCTTTTCAATCGTCTACAAGGAGCAGACCAAGGTCATTCCTCCCAAAGATGTGGATGTGATCATGGTGGCGCCCAAAGGCAGTGGAACATCGGTGCGCCGTAATTTCCTCTCGGGCGCGGGCATCAACTCCAGCTATGCGGTGTTTCAAGATTACACTGGGCGTGCGAAGGATCGTTGCTTGGCGTTGGGCATTGCGGTCGGTTCGGGATATCTTTTCCCGACCACGTTTGAGAAAGAAGTATACAGCGATTTGACTGGGGAACGCGGCATTCTCATGGGCGCGCTCGCAGGCGTTATGCAAGCCCAGTACGATGTTTTGCGCAAGAACGGCCACTCGCCGTCTGAAGCGTTTAATGAGACTGTGGAAGAATTGACGCAGAGCTTAATCCGCTTAGTCGATGAAAACGGTATGGATTGGATGTTTTCCAACTGCTCCGCGACCGCACAACACGGTGCCTTGAAGTGGCGCCCGATCTTCCGCAAAGCTAACTTGCCTGTGTTTGAGCAATTGTATAAGTCGGTGAAGACCGGCCAGGAGACCCGGGAAGTTATTCGCGATTGCGGCGGAAAAGACTATAAAAAGTTTTTGGAGAAGAAATTGGCCGAAGTGCATAATTCGGAAATGTGGCGTACGGGTGCGGCTGTTCGTGCCCTTCGTCCCAAAGAAAAAGCCAAAGAAATCAACAAAACCACCAAAGGCATCAGCGGACGCACCACCAACTAGAGGTTTTGTCAGGTATCCAAAAGCCCATCCCGGAAGGGGTGGGCTTTTTTTTTCTCCGAAACATAGCCCGCGCTCACTTTCCAATTCATACTTGAAATGCAAATAGAATCAAATGCCTGTCCGAGAAGAGGTTGTTTTTAATGTATGCTAAACTTGACATTGTGTAATGTATGTGATACATTAAGTTTGTAATTGTTAACATGAAGTATCAATTAACGAACAAGGAGATGAGGCTATGTCGTATCAAGAGAGACGAACCATGGTAAACCTGCTGAGTGCTATTCCGGTGCTGCTGTTTTATGGTGCGTACATTTTAGCCAAACAGCAAACAGGGAAGATTGATATGGCTCACGATTTGGTGTTTTGGGGGTGGACCTTTTTACTGGTAATCGGCGTGGGTATCGTATTTACAATCTTGGTGCAAATTGTGTTTCATATCGTCAACACGATTTTAACGCGCAAAGAAGAAGATCCCAGTTTTGAAGATGAACTGGATAAGCTTATCGCCTTAAAATCCGATCGCTTCTCGTTTATTGTGGTCGGGATAGGCTTTGTTCTCGCCATGGTTACGTTGGTCATGAAGCTGCCGCCGGCCGTAATGATGAACGTACTCTTTTTGTCGTTTTACACGGGGTCGTTGATTGGCGAGGGTGCCAAAATATACTTCTATCGGCGAGGGCTCTAACATGCCTAAATACATCGTCACTAATACCATACGCAAACTGAGATTTAATCTGGATGAAATGACCCAACAGGAGTTGGCGGACAAGACGGGCGTTACACGCCAGACCATTCTCGCGATCGAAAGCGGAAAATATTCACCTTCGCTGGAATTGGCGTTTCGCATCGCGCGTGTATTCAACGTACCCTTGGAAGAGGTGTTTGCATACAACGAAGAGCCTAAAGGAGGCAAAAAATGATTGCTCAGAAACAACTCGCGAGAAAAGCCGGTTGGTTTTACCTGGTGATGGCCTTGTCCGGGCCCGTGGGATTGATTGTGGCCAAGACCCAAATTTTGGTGGCTGGCAACGCGGCGCTCACGGTGCAAAACCTGACGGCGCATGAGATGTTGTTCCGTGCGGGCATAGTAAGTAATTTTATTTGCCAAATTAGTTTTGTTTTTTTGGTGTTGGCCTTGTACCGATTGTTTAAAGAAGTTCACGAAAACATGGCCAAGCTCATGGTGGCTTTGGTGATCGCGAGTGTACCTATGGCTTTGGCGTATGAGCTTATCCAGATGGCGGCGCTGCATATTTTGGGTGGTGCGCCTTACTTGAGAGTATTTAATCCAGAACAGCTAAATGCCGGAATATTGTTTTTGCTCACACTGCATGAACAAGGGATCGCCTTGGCGGGTTTCTTTTGGGGTCTTTGGCTCTTTCCGTTTGGGTATCTGGTTATAAAGTCGGGGTTCATTCCGAAGGTGTTGGGCGTTTTGTTGATCGTAGGGTGTTTGGGATATTTGGCGGATAGTTCAGTCGCTATACTTTTTCCGAAGTATAAAGCCGTTACTGAAATGCTGGTGGCGCCGTTAAGCATCGGAGAAATTTCCATGGTGCTGTGGTTGCTAATCGCAGGCGTAAAAGTTCCAAGAAAAGTGACGGCTGGATGAGTGGGAATTGTTGAAAGATGTATGTCGTCTGATTGCCCAAGGAGGAAAGAGGCAACGGTCATGGTTAGGTTCAAGAGGGTGATGGTACCTTTAAAAAGTCGGAGGATAAAATGAAAAAAAACTTGCTGTATTTAACGTTAAGCAGTCTGGTTCTATGTATGGGGATGACGGCCTGGGCAGAGGAAGAAGCAATGCCTACTCAACCAAGTACGCTGAGGTTTGAGCTTGAAAATCAAACGCCTTGTTTCTTTTTCGGCGGTTACCAGCTCTCGGTGGGGATTCGCCGTGACCAGTGGCGTTACCGGGCGAGTGTTCAGAACAGCGGCCATGCGGATTTTGAAGGTGAGGGAATCGACCGTCGCAACAGCAAGTTTCAGAGGGATTATGATAATGGTTCTTTCAGTATTTCCGCAGACTACTTTTTGAACAAATACTTTTTCACGTATGCTACCCTGGGAAGCAATCGCTGGCTTTTGAGGAATAAGGAAACTTCGGCAACCGATAACCTGCGTACGTTGGATGCGGGTTTGGGACTGGGAATCCAATACTTTTTTTGCCAACATGTGTTTATTCAACTCGCCGGTCATGTGAATTTTAGAGAGAGTAAAAGTTTGACGATTGAAAATGAAGAGTACACCATTCCGAGCATGGACGTAAGCCCGGGGTTGCGTTTAGGCTATCGGTTTTAAGGTTACCCTGCAGGGGAACTGGATTCCCTATTGGCAGGGAGATGTTGAGCGGATATGTTTAGGAGGATCGTGTGGACCCTATCATGCGGCGTTTTGTCCATGCCATGAAAACGCATCTATCCCAAGAGGATTTGGTGGCGTTTGAGAGTTGTCTTGAGTGTCGCCATTGTGGAACCGCGTGTGCCTGGTACTTGTCCACAGCCGATGAATGCCTGCATCCGAAATACAAAACCGACCTCATGCATCGCATCTATCGCAGGTTTATGACCTTGGAGGGGCGTCTCCTGGCTTGGTTGGGATTGATGAAAACCCCTACCGTAAAAGAACTACGGGATGCCATGGACTATTACTGGAGGTGCACGGCCTGCGGGCGCTGCTCGCTGGCCTGTCCGCTTCATCTTAGCAACCGTAGTATCATAAAGCTGGCGCGGACCGCCTACTTAGCCGCTGGTCTCTCATTGGAAAACCCAGTACGAAAATCCATTGCTGCGAACACCAGGGAATTGCGCCACTCCTTTGGTCTAACCCGAGAGCGGTTGTTCTTAAGGATGGCGTATTTTTTATCCCAAATGCACATTGAGTTACCGTTTGAAGTTGTGGGAGCGGATTATTTGTTTATCTGTCCCAGTGTGGGCAATACCAAGATCCCGGATTATGGCATTCAGATTCCGCAAATGTTGAATGCCGCCGGCGTACGTTACACGATTTCAGCGCGCCTCACGGATACGGGCACGGAAATTGATCATATTGTGGTCGATCGTGAGCTTTCACGTCGGATTCTCATGGAGATCGAAGATGAGGCGGAACGTTTAGGCGCAAAGACGTTGCTGATTTCAGAATGCGGCTGCGATATCCACACCTTTACCCAGGAAGCGGCGCGTGTTTTAGGCCGGGCGTTTAAACCTGCTGTAAAAAGTTTGGACCGCTTGTTGCTGGAACACATTGAAAGTCAGCGACTGCCGGTGATTCCCGTCGATGTCCCGGTAACCCTTCACGATCCGTGTTATGTCACCCGTTTGTCCGGAATGGGCGACTTGATTCGCGCATTGTTGAGGAAAGTCAGTTCGCGGTTTACGGAAATGAACCCTAACCGGGAGTTGAATTATTGCTGCAACGGCGGCTCCGGACCTTTCCGGCACCCGGAGAACAACGCGCTTCGACATCGCGCCTCACAGTTTAAGGTCAATCAAATCAAAGCCAGCCAGGCAGAATGGGTGATCACCCCATGTGCGGTCTGCATGTTGACCCTGGAGGACGTTTGCCGAGAGTATCGGCTTGGTGCTCCCGAACAGCGCATGGTCTATATGCTTTTTGAAATCGTTTATTTAGCGGTTGCGCGATCGCTTCAATCGCAGGGGCAACTTAGGCGTTTCCGAATGCCGGTCATGCTCGCGGGAAAGTCGGAAAGCTACATTCACCAACACACCGTATGGAAAATAGTCACTGACCTTCCTGCCCAGTCGGGATTTACTGAATTGGCGAATTGGTTTACGGCCGATGCGGTGGTTCAACGTTTTTTTTACAATCATCCAGGAGTGGAACGCCCTGATGTTTGGATTCGACAATTGTCGGCCGCCAGCAGCGAGGCAACGCTTGGGGCTTCGGGGAGGGCGTCATGATCAGGACGGTACTTAACCATTATGCCGTTTTTGCAGGAGTAATCTTGTTTTTGGCATTGGCTCTGAAATACGCCCAACTTATTCAACTGCGCATCTCGGTAAATCCGCCAATGTCCCGAAAGGAGTTTTCTGGAGTGGCCATTCGCCTTCCTTTTTTTACCAGCCTCCGGCATGCGGTTTATACTCCCATGCAGCGCTTTCATATGAAAACCAACTGTGTTTGGACCGTGGGTTATGCGGTTTATCACATGGCCCTTGTTTTGTTGCTGCTGGGTTATGCGGTTTCGGCATTGATTGTATTGGCTAAAATAGGGTTGCGGATGCCCGTGCCGGATGTGGCCATGGGGGGTGTTTCAGCGCAAAGCCTTTCCGTGGCCAATGTCTTGGCGATTGTTTTTGGAAACGCGGAACATTTTCAGAGCCACTTTTTGTTTGGCCCTTATGCTTCTTGGTTTTTGAATATTACCTGGGTGGAAGTCGGGTGCGCCGCCCTAGGGAATGCCTGCCTGCTGGTCACCCTGTTAAGCAAGCGCAGCGGGGCGGTACGCGGGGATATGGATGAACCCTCACGCGGGGTTCGAATCGCAGGAGGGTTTTCCTGGCAACATCTCGTGGTGCGCTTGCTGATTTTTCTAATCATCTGGTTGGAGATATTCGGGCGAATGGGCGTTTCGCCCAGCGTGGTGTATTACCACGCGTTTGCAGGCGTAACCTTGTTGCTGCTCTTGCCGTTTGTCTATCTTCGCCATATCGCGTTCGTACCCGTGGCGCTTTATCAGGCTCTGGTGAAGCGACGCGCGGGTTTGTTTGCCTGAAAATGCGTGATGCGTCGGAAGTTTTTGAATGAACATAAGGGGGTTCCATGAAAGCGATTCTCTGTACACGATACGGTCCGCCCGAGGTGCTGCAGCTAAAAGACGTGGCCAAACCCGTGCCCAAGCACAATGAAGTGCTGATTAAAGTATATGCAACGGCTGTCACGGCCAGTGACATTTTCATCCGGGGTTCTCAAATACCGTTAAGGTTTCTCATTCCAATGCGACTTATGATCGGCGTCACCAAGCCGCGTCGACCCATATTGGGCTTGGTGATGGCAGGGGATGTGGAAACGGTTGGCAAAAACGTAAAACAGTTTAAGCCCGGCGATTCGATCTACGGGTTTACGGGTTTTGGTTTTGGGGCGTATGCGGAGTACGTGTGCGTCCCTGAAACCGAATCCACCTACGGATGCCTGAGTCTAAAACCAAAAAACATAAGCTATACGGAAGCCACAGCCGCCGTATACGGCGGGCTTTTGGCAATGCAGTACCTGGAGCGTGGCAACATTCAACGCGGGCAAAAGGTGTTGATCTACGGTGCCTCGGGATCCTCGGGCACGACGGCTGTGCAGCTGGCAAAACATCTTGGCGCCGAAGTGACTGGGGTTTGCAGCACCCGAAATCTCGAACTGGTGAAGTCGTTGGGTGCCGATGAGGTGCTTGATTACACCCGGACGGACACACTGCCCGCAGGAAAACACTATGATTTTATCTTGGATGCGGTTGGCAAAATGAAGCGATCCCCGTTGAAGATGCAATGTCGAAGCGCCTTGGCTCCGGGCGGGAAATACGTTTCCATCGATGACGGGGCGCTAAAACTAAGCTCCGCAAGACTCCGTCAGATGAAAGCCCTGATTGAAGCCGGGTATATAAAACCTGTGATGGATCGGATTTATCCCCTGGAACAGATCGTGGAAGCGCACCGCTATGTTGAGCAAGGGCATAAACACGGAAGCGTAGCCATTGCCATAGCCTCGGAAGAGAAGGAGCGTGTGCGATGAGTGATCGGGAAATGCCAGTTAAACTCGAGAAAAAGGTACTGCTTTCGACCTTGTGGTTGGTGGCAACAGTGAATTATATTTTTTGCGATGTGGTTACGCTTATGAATCCAGAAGATCTAAGGCAGATCCTGACCGGAAAAGTAGGAGCCATATCCATGAATCAAGGGTTCTTACTGGGGGCGGCCATCATGATGGAAATACCGTTCCTAATGATTATCTTGGCCCGTGTCTTGAAGACGCGGGTAAACCGTTGGGTGAATATCTTCGCCGGCTCGATCATGACAGTGGTCCAAGTGGGGTCTTTGTTTGCCGGTACACCTCCGACGCTTCATTATATGTTCTTTAGCCTTGTGGAAGTTGCCTGTACGGTGTTGATTGTAAGGTTGGCCTGGCGTTGGAAAACGTTGGATCAAGCATAGCATAGTTACTTGGTATAATTAAAGTTAGTTCAGTCAGAGGGTGGGTTGGGTTAAGGGAGGTAGAGGCATGGAATCAATGCTGCTTCAAGGTCGTGCCACCATGGATGGCGCGGGTGTGAAATTAACCCGTATCTTTGCCCATGAACATACCCGGCATACAGATCCGTTTTTGCTTTTGGATCATTTTGGGTCAGACCGTCCGGAAGATTACATCCGAGGTTTTCCTTGGCACCCTCACCGTGGAATCGAAACCGTTACGTACATGCTGGGTGGGGAAGTGGAGCATGGGGACAGCCTGGGCAATGCTGGAAAAATCGGTCCCGGGGAGATTCAATGGATGACGGCCGGTGGAGGCATTATTCATCAGGAAATGCCGAAAGCCAGCAAGCATAAGCTGCATGGCTTGCAGCTCTGGGTGAACCTTCCGGCCAAGGATAAAATGATGGCCCCTCGCTACCGCGGTATTACAGCCGATCAAGTTCCGGTCGTAAAGACACGTGAGCATCAAGTGAAAGTGATTGCTGGGACCTATGAACATACACAGGGACCGGTAAAAGATCTGGTTGTGGAGGTTGAGTATTTGGATGTGCAACTCCAACCCCACGCCTCGCTGAATCACCATGCGCGCAAGGGCTTTGCAAGTTTTTGTTATGTTCTGGAGGGTGGTGTTGACATCGGTGCTGAAAGGGTTGCGGCTCAGCAATTGCTGTTACTGAATGGCTCCGGCGACGTTCAAATAAAAGCGCATGACGCTGCGAGATACATTTGGGTTTCCGGTCAGAAGTTGCATGAACCCGTTGCCTGGGGAGGCCCTATCGTAATGAATACCCAAGCTGAGTTGGAGCTTGCGTTTCGTGAGTTGGATGCCGGAACGTTTATCAAAGGTTAAGCCAAGTGGGTACAAATAAAAAAGCCCTACCGACAGATGCCGGTAGGGCTTTTTTATTTGTAGACGTTTAAAAAATTAAGCCGAGTTTGGCAATCCGTTGCTTAAGTTCGCCAATGATACGTTGCTCATCGGCTTCGGTGGCCGCTGTGAAGGTGACCGAGAAGCGCACATACGGTCCGGCCTCATCCCACGGAACTGTGGAGATCAAGCTGTTCTCAATTAAAAACTCCGAAAACGCGGTGGCGTTGGCAAAGGTCTTGCCACCTTGGGCACCTTTGGGTGCCTTGACGTAACAGTAGAACGAGCCCTTGGGCTTTTTCGCATTGAACCCAAGTTCCTGCAAAGTCGGTACCAAAAGATTAAACCGACGGGAATACTTGGCGATGGTCTTCTCGGTAATTTCCGGATGCGTTAAGGCATACATCCCGGCTTTCTGGATACCCCGAAATTGTCCTGAGTCCGTGTTGTCCTTCACGACGCCATAGGCTTTAATGGCATAGGGATGGCCGACCAAAAAGCCCATACGCCAACCCGTCATGTTAAATGCTTTTGAGAGAGACTGGATTTCCAAACCGACTTCCATGGCGCCTTCGACGGAGAGGAAACTCAGCGGCTTGTAACCGTCGTAGGTTAGGGCACTGTAGGCCGCGTCATGAATGACAACAATGCCGTGTTGTTTGGCAAACGCAACCACCTTTTTAAAGAAATCAACCGTGGCCGTGGCGCCGGTTGGGTTGTTTGGGTAATTGATGTAAAGCAATTTCGCCTTGGCCAGGACCTCGGCCGGAATGCTGTCCAAATCCGGGAGGAAATGATTGCTCTCAAGCAAGGGCAACGTATGCACCTGTCCGCCTAAATACTTGGTGTAGGTCGCGGTCACTGGGTAGCCCGGAACGGTGGTCAAGAGGACATCGCCGGGATTGATGAACGCCATGGGCAGCATGGCCAAAATGGGTTTGGAACCAATCCCGTGAATAATGTTTTCTGGAGTTAGGCCAGGCACACCGTAGACCTCGGACATGTATTTGGCAGCCGCTTCTTGAAATTCGAGAATGCCGTTGTCCGCATACCAACGGTTTTCGGGTTTGCCGGCTTCCTCAGCCAGCGCTTGGACCACGGTAGGATCCGCAGCCCAATCCGGCTCGCCCACGCCCATATCGATTAATTCGACATTCGGCTGAGCGGCTTTGGCGCGGGCCTTGGCTCGTTTGATGAGTTCGAATTTGTAAATCTCAGTGGTTTTGCCAAATAATTTGCCTCCGAGACGTTCTGCGATTTTGCCTTCAAAGTGCGACATGGTACGACCTCTTTCTTGGAAAAAATAGCTGGGTTACATCCGCTGGAACCGGGAAACAACAGTGACCGGGAAGGTGTTTGACCAGCACGCAATATAAAACATTGATGAAATATATACCATAACCTCAGTTCCATGAATAAATAAAATATTAGAAAAGCGGTGGAGGCTTGTAGGGCCTAGGATGCCTGGCAAGTCCTGATGGGTGCAAAGAGAATGAGGGAAGGGAGACCATCGCGCCGGTTGCAAGGTGAAACCAACCGGCGCGATGACATGTTTTATTCGGCCGTGCTCTTTCCGCGTGCTTTGTCTTTGTTATCTTCGTAGAATTTCTTAATGTCCTCGAAATGTTCGAGGATCAATTTGGCTTTGGCCAAGCCAAAGGTGAAGGGGTATTTATCCTCTTCGGTTCGTTTGAGCGTGATGATAATGTTGCCTTTGAATTCACCAATCGTAAACATGGGCGGTTCCTTTCTTTAGGAATGAATGCTTGTGCTTCTGAAAACCCTGCCAGCATACCCAATGCACCGGCGTTCGCCAAGTGAAATCGGCACCTTATTGTAGACCGGAAAGGTTTTTGCAGTGCGCGCATTCGGCAATGCCGCAGCATTGCTTTTTTTTGGACCGAAAAACAGTTATAAAATTGCGGTTGTTTCCGATGGGCTGAAAAATAAACACGGCTTAAATTAATATTTGACAAATGGTATTTCTCTGATATCATATAAACAACAGTTTATATGAATGGTGGTTTATATGGACGACAGTGTTAAACTTCAAAGATTATTTCAAACCCTGAGCGATGCCAAGCGGTTGCTGATTCTACGCTACATCGGGACCCAGACGAGGTCGGTTTCAGAGATCGTAACTGAGACCAAACTCTCACAGCCGTTGGTATCGCATCATCTGAAAGTTCTGCGTGACCACGAGATCTTAAAAACGCGCCGCGAAGGACCCTTTATCTACTATGAATTGAACGATCCGCGCTTATTGGATGCATTGGGTATTTTTTCGGAAATAACCTTTACAGAAAATAATAATCCATGTTGCAGCGCGGACATGAGGATGTTTTGTTGTCCGGATTGGTTTAAGAAAAAGAACAAATAAAATGTTGGAGGCGGCATTCATGGGATTCAAAGAGGGCATGGCGGACTTTATGATGGGCAAAATGAGCGCGGAGCAAAAGAAGGAAATGATGGATGGCATGATGGGGAAGTTTTTTGCTGAGATGACCGGAGCGGATAAACAAAAGATGATGGATTCCATGATGGAGAAGTTTATGGGCACCATGTCCTCAGAGGAAAAACAGGGAATGATGCAGTCCATGATGCCGAAAATGATGGGTTCTATGATGGGGGGAGCCGGCAGCGGAAATCCCATGATGAACATGATGGGCATGATGATGGGCGGGATGCAAAAGGGTGGTGCCAAATCGGGTGAAGCATCAAACGAGACCGGAAGCACTGAGATGCCCTGGGATATGTGCAAGAAAATGATGACGTCGATGTCAAAGACCAGTGAGCTGGCCACATTTGCTACACCCGAAGTGCGGCAGTTGTTCGAAGAGTGGGCGGCCCAAATCGAATCGGAAGTCTGGGCCTATATTCAAACGCACCCGGATGAACCAACTGAAAAAATTGCTGAACATTTTAAATTGTCGGTAGAGAGCATTACCTATTTTTTAACGCGTTTGGCCGCACAGGGGAAAATCAATCTTAAAGCCGGAAAAAAGTAGAGGGAGTGTCTGCATTATGGAAAAAATGCCGAGTGCAAAGAATGGGGGTTGCGGTTCCGCACCTTCCGACCGCAAGGCCGAACCGATGGCTGTGGGAACCGCGTTAACCTTTTGGGATATTTTGAATCGTTGGAAGTACCGCTGGGGCATAGGTCGCATGTCGGCCACAGTGACTCCGGGCTTGTATAAAGTGGGCACTCCGGACGCAACCTCCCCGGTCCTGGTCTCGGCCAATTACCGCATGAGTTTTGATATCCTGCGTTCGGTATTAACCGGGAGGCACGCATGGATCTTGGTCATTGATACCAAAGGGATCAACGTGTGGTGTGCAGCCGGCAAGGGGACGTTTGGCACCGAAGAATTGGTGAAGCGCGTGTTGGAACATCGCTTGGCCGAGTATGTTCAACATCGCACCTTAATCGTTCCGCAATTGGGAGCGCCGGGCGTGGCAGCGCATACGGTAAAAAAACAGACGGGTTTTTTAGTGAGTTATGGCCCGGTACGCGCGAACGATTTGCCTGCGTTTTTAGACTCAGGAAAGGCAACCGCTGAGATGCGACGAGTTACATTTACCTTGGTGGATCGTCTGGCCGTGATCCCGGTGGAAGTGGTTCCACTCTTTCTACCGATTTCAGGAGTGGCTTTGGTCATGGCGTTGGCCGCCAGCTGGCAGGCCGGGGTGGCGTTCTTTATCACAAGTTTATCTGCTTTGGTGATGGTACCTGTGTTATCGC
Source organism: uncultured bacterium (assembly GCA_964604705.1). Lineage (GTDB taxonomy): Bacteria > Oederibacteriota > JAAXVQ01 > JAAXVQ01 > JAAXVQ01 > JAAXVQ01. The sequence goes on along the minus strand of CAZSAP010000001.1, from coordinate 466,265 downwards.
CTTGGCTTCCGGGAACCTGGCTTTCGATCAAAGGTATGGAATGGGGATTGGCGGCGAGTTTGAGCTTGGGGTGGGCTTTGAATCTGACCGGATGGAGTCTGCTCACGCTGGTTCTTTCGGGTGTCTCGATCTCGGCATTTACCGCATTAAATTTTACCGGTGCGACAACCTATACCTCGGTCAATGGCGTTCGACGCGAGATGCGGGTCATGCTTCCAGCGATTCTTTCTTTGGCGGGGTTGGGTCTTATAGGTTGGGGCATGGTTATTTTTTGGAGGTGGACCGCATGATGAACTATCAGAGCAATACCTTAACCTTAAATACGGCTGCGTGCACGGGATGCGGACTATGCACCAAAGTGTGTCCGCACGCAGTGTTTGAGCTTGAAGGGCGGAAAGCTGTGATTCGTGAGAGTCGGCGGTGCATGGAATGCGGTGCGTGCATGCGCAATTGCCAGCCTGGGGCCATTCAAGTGGAGACAGGTGTGGGTTGCGCCGGGGCCATGATTTACGGCGCCTTAAATAAAACAGCGCCCCAATGCGGTTGTTCGTCGGGAAAAACCTCAGGCGGATGTTGTTAGGCCCACCAGGTTAGTTTAAATATTCCGGAAGGGTTTTGTCCTCGGCAGGCGGAAAGGTCGGCAACCCCTCTGCCGGGCTTGGGGGCATGGGAAAACCTTGGAGTTCGGATGTGATTAACTGGAGCCTGGGCTGCATGCCGTTGATTGGGTTCAGCCAGGAAGTGATCTCAAAGGAAACTTCGACGATGCCCGCAGGACGCTGGTCGGGTGTAAAGTAGACATTTTTTTCGGTCAGGAACCAACGCGTCGTGTCCGGCTTGGGGAAGTGTTGGTTGTGAATACGGCGTTGGGGCGTGAGGTCCTTGAATAGCGCTGTGTTTTCTTGGGCATCGTGCTGCAAGTGTTCCAGCGAGCTGTACGGAAAAAGGTCCTTGAGTGTTTTGCCTACGAGTTCAATCGGGTTTTTATCAAACGCTTGTGCGAAGGGCTGGTTGCACCAACGGATCAGGTTCTGTTTGTCTTTTAAGACAATGCGCACACCGGAACTGTCCACGGCACTTTGGAAAAGCCTGAATTGTTGTGGATGGAAAATCTTTCCGGTTGAAACTGCGGCCGGTTCGGCGGCCGGTGGGGTGTGCAAAGCCTCGGCCAGGGCATCGGCCAGGAGCAGCAAGGCGTTTTTTTCTTCGGCATGCGCCAATCGGTTCCGCGGGATGCCCACGACCAGTATGCCAATAATCTGTTCATGATATTCAAGGCCAAAGACCCAGTGACCGTAAGGCTGACATACGGCTATGCGGGGACAGGCTCCGCAACTAAACGAAGGGTCGGTTATTGTAAAAATATTCTCACGATGGCTGGCGCGCAGGAGGCAGTACGGCCAACCGCCGCGGCGCTGGTCCAGCAATTCGGCCGCGGGCCGGGCAATGCCCGCTTGCAATGCATGTTCCGGGAACCGCTTTTCATCCAGCAGCACGACCCAGGCCTGGGGCCAGGGCCCTTCTTCCACGAGCATAGAGCAGAAATGCTGCACCCGTACAAGACGGTCTTCGGAGGTTTGGAAAAGGGCATGCACCTTTTGTGTGAGCTGGAGAAGTTGCGTGAAGCGGTCCAACCGTTGATCGGACATGTTCGCGGAAACCATAGGTTGACCATCGGTAAGAGGCCAAGGGCTAAGTTCAGGCATATGGGTAGCTCACTTTAATGACATTGGGGCACTGCTTTCTACATAGAGCATCGGAATTTTAAGCCGGTAAATAAAGCCGGAAATGGAGAATACTAAAAAAAACGGCTTAAAATAGAAATAATTTAAGTTTTAGCCGGTTTGATACGAAACCCTTAGATGGAGTTGAGTACGTATAAGGGAGGTACATCATGTCCGTATCACCAGTCTCGTCATCCATGCCTGCTCCAGAGGTTTCCCCGGGAACACCCAGTGCCCAAGATGTCAGTGCCCAGAAAAAGCAGGATTTATCAACCGAAGTTGCGGTTTCGGTGCAGAAACTAATTCAACATGAGGAGCAGATTTTAGCCAAAGGTGTTTTGGATATGTTGATGTAAATATGGCGGTTTATCCACGCTTCGACCAATAAAATAAACGTCTCTAGGTGACTGGGAGATGATAGAATGCTCGCTGATTCTTTGTGAGGTGGGCATGTCTGAAGACTTCCGGTCACTACCTATTTATTCCTTTTTACCTGCCTTAACCCAGGCACTTGAACAGTCCGGTTCTTTGCTTTTACGGGCTGAAACCGGTGCCGGCAAGACCACCCTGCTGCCTTGGGCTTTGTTGCAAGCTCCGGCCTTTTCACAACACAAAATTCTTTTATTGGAACCGCGTCGTTTGGCCGCACGCGCTGCGGCGCAACGCATTTCCTCACTCCTTAACGAAAACATAGGGCAAACCGTCGGTCTTCGTACACGTTTGGAAACCGTGGTTGGACCTAAAACCCGCCTGGAAGTAGTGACCGAAGGTGTGCTCACCCGCTTGATTCAGGAAGATCCGTCCTTGGAAGGTTACGGCACCCTTTTGTTTGATGAATTTCACACCCGCAGCCTTCAGGGGGATTTGGGGCTGGCGTTGGCCTGGGAGTCACGCAAGGTGTTTCGACCGGACCTGAAAGTGGCTTTGCTCTCGGCTACGTTGCCTGTGGAAGACGTACAGCGTGTATTCGGTGGCATGCCGTTTATGGATGTTCCGGGGCGCATGCATCCGGTAGAGGTTTTTTACCGTCCTGCGAATTCACAATTTGAAAAACCCTGGGAAGCTGCGGCACGCTTGGCGAAAGAAGCTTTGGAGATTCTGCGCCCGTCCGGGGTGGGAACCGTGTTGTGCTTTTTGCCCGGCTATTGGGAAATGCAACGCGCCCAGGAGGTATTTGCTGAACGGATGCCCGAATTGCGTGAGACCATTGTGCTGCTCCATGGCCAGATGCCGCCGGAAAAGCAGCGTGCGATTTTGGACCCGGATAATGCCCGCGGGCTGCGGGTGATTTTTTCAACCAATGTGGCTGAGACCAGCTTGACCATTCCTGGGGTAAAGGCAGTGGTGGATCTGGGCCTGGAACGGCGGGTGCGTTTTTCACCGCGTACCGGCATGGATCATTGGGAAACGTTGCCCATCAGTCAAGCGTCGGCCGAGCAGCGCAAGGGACGTGCTGGACGTCTCGGCCCGGGTGCCTGTTACCGTTGGTGGAAGGAAAGCGATGTGCGCGAACCCTTCTCCACCCCGGAAATTGCCGAGGCCGACCTTGCGCCCTTGGTCTTGGAAACCGCACTCTGGGGAAGTCTCTCACCCCTGGAACTGGCTTGGATCACGCCACCGACCGAAGCGGTGTTGAAGCGTGCGCAATCGCTTTTGCAGGAGTTGGGGTTGTTGGATGCCGAAAGGAAAATCACCCCCGTAGGGCGGGAAGCGGCCCGGCTGACCGTGCATCCGCGTATGGCCAAAATGGTACTGGATGCACGCAAAGAAGATGTGCTCGATACGGCTGCCGTGATTGCAGCCTTGTTGGAAAACGAAGATATTCTTTCGGTGAAAGATCCGGATTTTCGCGACCGGCTTACGGCGTTTCGGGACTGGGGCCGGGGAGAGACCCCTAAGATCAACACCGGTGTGGCTAAACGGGTTTGGGAAGATGCCCGACGTATCTTGCGCACCTTGGGCAGGCAGGTGGATGCTCCCGGCAAACTGGTTTTGGATGTTACCTTCACCGGCGAGCTGCTGCTGGCCGCGTATCCGGACCGTGTGGCGAAGCGGACACGTTTGGATGATCCTGTAACCTCACGCTGGCTCTTGGCCTCAGGCCGCGGGGCGATTGTCAAAGGGGTGTTTGCGCGCGAGGAGTTTTTGGCGGTCGCTGATTTGGACGGAGGCGAACAGGATGCCAAGGTGTTTTTGGCCGCCCCGGTTTCGCGCCATGAATTGGAAGCCGGCAAAGCGGGTAAGGCACACGAAGTATGGACCTTGACCTGGCAGGGTTGGAAACCGAAGGCGAAATTGGAATTGAAGCTGGGGGCGATTGTTTTAAAAGAAAAAATAGGCGGATTGCCAGCCTTGGACGTGTTCCAACAAGCGGCCTTGACCCGTTTGAAAAGCAAAGGCTTACAGGAACTTCCCTGGACGCCCGCAAGCAAACGGTTTTTGGCTCGTTGCCGGTTTGTCGAGAAGTGGGGCACGCGTCCTGGATGGCCGGAATTCAGTGATGAAAAACTTTTAGAAACGGCGGCAACCTGGTTGCTCCCGTTTGGCAAATGGGACGGAACACCTGTCTGGGACGATGCGTCCTTTGCCTCGGCCTTGGAAAGCTATTTGGGATGGGAGCGCAAACGGATGCTGGAGGAACTGGCCCCGGAAAGCTTGACCTTGCCTTCCAAGTCCACCAAAAAATTGGATTACGAAACCGGGGAGGTACCCGTGCTGGCTGCGCGTTTGCAGGAGTTTTTTGGCTGTGTGACCACGCCGAAAATATGCGGGCAGCCCTTGCTCTTGGATCTGCTGAGTCCGGCAGGACGGACCGTACAACTCACGCGTGATCTGGACGGTTTCTGGGACCGGGCCTACCCCATGGTCAAAAAGGAAATGATGGGGCGCTACCCGCGCCACCCATGGCCCGATAACCCGCGTGGATCAAAGGCGACAGCGCGGGTGAAACCACGGGGTTCTTCAAATTAAGCAAGTTGAATGTACTTGTTTTGTCGATGCTTTATGCCGACGATTAAGGCAGATGTATTTAGGATGGAAATAATTTTATTGCCTAAGGAGTTCATGTGAGCATTTTTTTTAACCTTCGGAATGCATTGGTGGTGCTTGCTCTGCTCATGGGAAGTGTTTCGCTGCTCCAAGCGAATACCTATACGGTTACAGACGCCACCTGCGATACAACTGTCGCCGGTTCCTTGGGAGACGCTGTGAGGTTGGCCAATCAGAATGTTGGGATGGATACGATCCAATTTAATTTGCCGGCAGGAACGTCGTTAACCGTCTTTCGTACGCTTACCTTCACCGATCCAGTTACGCTCGACGGCGGGGTGGGGAACGTGGTGATCGGCACGAATCAGACTGCGGATCTCTTTCGATTCAGTACCAATACGGACCAGAGTATTGTGAGGAACATCGCGGTTGTCAGCTCCCGTCAGGGGATCGTCCTCGATGCGGGCAGGAACATTCGCATTCAAGGTTGTCGCATTGGAACCGATTGGAATAACACCTTGCTGCGTGGGAACCAGATTGGCGTGCGGGTGAACTCCCTGGCCCAAGCCTTGATCGGCGGTGACCGAACAGTCGGGGAAGGCAATGTGATCTCAGGCAACACCATGCTCGCTTGTGCAGGTGTGCTGCTCGATGGTTCGTTTGGCAATTCGCTTTGTGGGAATATTATCGGGTTAAGCTCGGATCAAAGCATCGCGTTGCCCAATTATATCGGTGTGGCTTTGGCCGATAGTTCGGGCAATCATCTTGGATTGCCGCAAGCAGGGTATGGCAATGTGGTTGCGGGAAATACGTGGTTTCAAGTCCGCAGCAATACGGTTACAGCTCAAGTGCGTTGGAATGTGGTGCAAAATAATCTTATTGGAATTTCCGAAGGGAACAAAACGTTTCCGTCATTGGTCGATGGCCTGCGGTTTGACAATGCGGATAACAATTTATTTGGTGGCAATCGTGCGGCCGGCAGCCTGGAACGCAATGTGGCATCTGGAAACAATGGGTTTGGCATGGTCGTCATCGGCAATGGCAATACCCTTGCCGGAAATTTGGCGGGTACGGATGTTTCGGGGATGATCGGGATTGGCAATGGCTCTAGTGCAGCGGGCATTGCCGTAGCGGGGAATGGAAATGTTGTCGGTGGTTCATCTCAGAATCCCGGTGTTAATTATGGGAATCTCTGTTCTGGAAACAACACGGGTATTTTGGTCGATGGGAGCGAAGCTACCTATGGGAAAATGTGGGTGGCTGGAAATGTCGTAGGGCTTAATGCTGCGGGCAACGCAGCGATTCCCAATGATACTGGAATTATTGATACAGGTATTGATACCTTCTTTGGCGATGCGGATCCGCAGTACCGCAATGTGATTTCAGGAAATACACAGACAGCACTGGGGACGGTTCTGGGAAAAGTAGTGGGTAATTATTTTGGATTGAATCTCACTGGAACCTCCGTATTGCCCAACCAAGAATACAATATCCTCGTTTGGAATGGAAATCGTAGTTTGATCGGTGGAACACAACCGGGCGAGGGCAATATTATTTGCGGTGGAAAATACGGTGTGGTGCTCAAAGGTGATGATGACGGAGTGATGACGTACGCCACGGGCAACACCGTTGTCGGTAACTGGCTGGGTGTGATGCCTGACGGAAGCACAGCACCGCAGGCCTTTGTGGATGCGATTCTTGTCAGCACCAACGCGTATGGCAATTCCATTGGATTGCGTACGACAGGTCAGGGCAACCTTATTGTGGGAGCCATCAATGGCATTACCGTGGACGGTGCAGGGCAGATCCAAAATGGATTATTTGGCAATACCATCTGTGCGTTTTCGGGACTGGGCATCAAGCTGCATGCCGGTGGCAATCAAAATAAGAGTGCTCCTGTGATTACTCAAGCCGATACGAGCCAGATTGCCGGGACGTCTCAAGCCAATGACTACATAGAGATTTTCCTGGCCGAACCGCGCCCGGGTCAGCAGGGCGGGAGTTTAACACGCGTGGGATCGGCTACAGCCAATGGCGCTGGTGCGTGGGTCTTGAATTCTCCGGGGGTGGCGGCGGGATATTATATGTGCGCCTTGGCCACCAATAGCACCAATAACACTTCGGGTTTTTCCAACAATGCCTTGGTCAGCAGTGCGGGGCCGGTTGCAACACCCACACCTACTCCTACGGCTTCACCCACTCCTACCCTGACTCCGCTTGAGGCAACGCCTACGGTAACGGTCACCCCCACTCGAGCGGTAGATTTCCATGGATTGAAAGCCCTGGCGTTTCCGCAACCCGGTCGGAATCAAATAACGTTTATGTTTGATTTGAAGGAACGTACGCAGGTGAAGATCGAGATTTATAATCTGGCCGGAGAGCGGGTCGCTCGTTTGGAAGGGGACTTGACCGAGACGACTCCGGTATTGATATGGAACAGCCGCCCAGTGGCATCGGGCATTTATTTGAGTCGGATTTTTTGGGATGGGCATGAAGTCGTGCGCATGAAGATTGCGGTCATTCACTAGTTCAAGTGGAATTAATAAAAAGACAGCGGGAAAAAGAACTCCCGCTGTCTTTTTACTTTAACCCGGTCTCTATTTTTTGTTGAGAATGGTTTTGGCTGCCCGGTCGTCCACGCTGGTAATAAAAGGGATGCCGGTTTCTTTTTCCGTTTCCCGGTTGCCGGAGTAGATCTCTTTGCGCGTGATGGCGCTCAAGGAGAATTTACGTGCCCCGGCCATCAGCTGCTGCAATCCGGCTTTGAGCTTATCGGCCAACGTCCAGGCGGCAATCGCACCGTACGGGATGTTCTTCATTTCATCTTTGCCGACTTTTTTCTGTACATCAAAATAACTGGCGAAAATCTCTTCCGGTGTTGTGCCGTTTTCTTCCACCGTATTGGGCAACTTATCCCAGTTGCCGTTTAGCGCTCCGCGTTTTTCCGGTTGGAGTACACCCTGGACGTTGGCGCCTAAGTAAGCGGGGATCATAAGTGCGCGTCCCATGCAGACCAATTTGGCGTAAGGCGCACCTAAAGCCAAGGCCTTGAAAATTTGATCTTCCTTGGCCAACCCTCCGGCAAAGGCGAGCGGTACTACTTTCTTTCCCTTTTTCGCCAGCAGGGAGGCGTATTCATAGGCTTTGGCGTGGAGCAGCAAGGACGGTACGCCCCAGGATTCCATCATGTTCCAAGGGCTCATACCCGTACCGCCGCCCGAGCCATCGATGGTCAACAGATCCAGCTTGGCATCGGTCGCGTAGCGAATGGACATGGCCAAGGCTTCCATGCCATAAGACCCGGTTTTCAGTGAAATGCGTTTGTAACCGAGCTTGCGCAAATAGGAAACAGCTTTCATGAAGTTTTTCTGCACGGCGTCTGCGGATGAAAGACTGGTGTAGCCCAGACGGCTGTGGCGTGCGAACGATTTAATGGCCTTGCTCTTGAATGCCTCTTGAACTTGGGGAAGGGTCGGATCGGGATCCACCACATAGCCGCGTTGTTTTAAAAAGAGTGCATACTCAAGACTCGTGACTTGGATTTCGCCGCCAATGCATTTGGCGCCTTGTCCCCATTTGAGTTCGAGAATGACTTTGTCCCCGTATTTGTCGATCACGTATTCAGCCACACCGTTGCGTGTGTCTTCGACGTTCATCTGGACGATGATGGCCCCGTAGCCATCGTAATAGCGGAGGAACGTATCGATGCGCCGGTCGAGCTCAGGGGCTTTGGTGATCTTGCCGTTTTTGATCTCTGCCTGCTTGTCGATGCCTACGACATTCTCACCAATCACAATCGGGTAACCGACCAAAGCGGCTCCGATGGCGAAGGACTCCCAATATTTGGCTGCAATAAAGGTCGAACCCAGTGCGCCGGTCATGATCGGAACGCGGCACTTGGTCTTGACTGTGTTGCCGAACTCGACTTCGGTATTGACACTCGGGAAAATGCAATCGTCTTCTGAGTTGGACATGCCTTTGGGCAATCCGAAGGCACCGTAATTGTAACCATTGATGCGTAAGGAATTGTAGTTCACACCCAAATGGGTGGTGTTGGCACTCCCCGCGGTTATGGAACCAAAGTCGCGGGGATAAAGCAGCTTACGCCCTTTTATGCTCGCCATCCACGTCTCGCACTTACCTTTGCAATCCGCGCGACACAGCGTGCATAAGCCGGATTCACACGGATTCCCACGATTGACTGTACCCAATGCATCGTTACTTTTTGGCCACTCGATCATTGCATACCCTCCTTGGATATTCGTGCAGTTGTGCCGATCTGTTTCCGACGGACTCGGTGGCAAACCTTACCGGGGGGGTAAGTCCGATACCGAACGGAAAATAAAGATTGGCAATGTGCTGCCTATTTTTTCAAAGGGGGGTGGTTTTGTCAACGGTTTAACCGTTTATATTAGCGGTTGATTAAAAGTGGCATTAACTGGGTTGCGATTAATTGGCAATTTTGCCAAAATTTTTAAATGGCGTGGCAAGGGTATGGGTGTGTTTTTGCCGCACATAGTGGGGGGGATAACAGAGGGAGGCTTAAAATACCAGAGCTAAAGTACAATAAAGGAACGAATTGAAAACTGGTGAAAATTGGCAATTTTGCCGATTTTTACTTGGAAGGATGGTAGTTTGGTCGTATACTTTCAGCCATGATGCATCGCGAAAAGACTGAGAAAAAGCGTTTGGCCATACTCAAGTGCCTGCAGGAATCCGAACATAGCCTCTCCAGTGCCAAGCTCATGCAACAATTGAAGGCTATGGGGCATGAGGTGAGCGGACGGACGATCCGGTTGTATTTAATGGAATTGGACCAAGCGGGCTTTACGGTCAGCCATGGAAAAAAAGGGCGCAAGATTACTCCGCGGGGTGTGCGCGAATTGGCGGCCGTGAAGACCTATGAAAAAATTGGGTTTATGGCTGCCAAAATTGATCAATTGACCTACAACATGACATTTGATCTGGAGCGTCGGGAAGGTACGGTAATTATCAATGTCAGCGCGGTTCCGCTGGAGTATGTCAAACGCTCGGTTCCGCTGATTCGACGTGTCTATGCCGCTGGGTATGCGATGGGACAGTTGATTACCTTGTTTCATCCTGGACAACGCGTGGGCGACAGTGTCATTCCGGAAGGATGCATCGGTATTGGAACAGTATGCTCCATAACCCTCAATGGAATCCTACTCACGCATGGGATTCCTACTCATTCCCGTTTTGGCGGATTGTTGGAGCTGCAAGACCAGTTGCCTCGTCGTTTTGTAGAGTTGATTAGTTATGAAGGAACCACTATTTCACCTTTGGAAATATTTATCCGTTCTGGTATGACCGATTACGTGGGTGCGACTAAAAACGGAAACGGACGCATTGGCGTGGGGTTTCGTGAGATTCCGGCCGACAGCCGGAATCGGGTGGTCGCGATTGAAAAAAAACTTGAAGGTGTGGGTTTGGGTGGTTTTTTGACCATCGGTTACCCTGGACAACCTTTGTTTGATGTCCCGGTCAGTGAAGGGCGGGCGGGCGCGGTTGTGATTGGTGGACTCAACCCCATGGCTATTTTGGAAGAAGAGGGGATTCGTGTAACCTCGAACGCCATGTCCATGCTTATCGAGTATGCCCGGCTCTTTCCCTATCAGGATTTGGAAAAACAAATGCGTGAGTTTGTCTGATTGGCATTTCTCTTAGGAACCTATTGACGCCCCTAGAGTTGTTGGTATAATACAGTCTTTCAGGATGAACTTTTTTTTGAAAGGATCTCTTATATGGACGCTTCCTACACCATCCGTGCCGATCGAACCAAAAACCGGTTGTATGTCATTTTAAAGGGATTTTTTACAGAAGAACAATCTCACGAAGCCTTGCAGACCACGTTGGCGGAATTGAAGAAGATGAAGCCTGGGTTCAGTGTGATCACGGATATTTCGGAGTTTAAGCCCGCAACGCAAGAAGTTTTGGAACGTATGCAAAACGGCCAAAAAGCCATTGCCGCCAGCGGCGTGCAGAGGATTGTCCGTGTGGTGGATCGGAAGTTCATCACCGGCCAATTGCAGTTTTTGCGCCAAGGCAAACAGATTTATCAAGGTCAGCAAGAGGTGGTTATGGCCCCTTCGTTGGAAGAGGCCGAACGCTTGCTCGATGAAGTTGCCGTCGAGGCTTAGACGTAAAAGTTAAATTAGGATGCCTGCCCAACCCGCCTGTACTCCATGTCTATAGGCGGGTTCCTTTTGCCACGCCATTTACTAAAAAGTTAAGCAGTGTAGAAGCGGTCTGCATAATCACAGAAAACACTATGTTGTACTTAAAAAAAGGGGGGGGAGATGACGCACTTTCTTTCTCTGCGTTTTTGGCATAAACCAAGTTGCCGAAATATGCGGAAAAGCATAGCCGTGTGCTTGGCGTGGCTGTTTTTTTGGCCGACGCTGCTATGGGTGTTTGAAACCAAGGCGTATGCGCTGACCGCTTCACCCCTGTCGGGTATAACCTTCCAAGGAAAACCGCTCACCTTACCTGAATCACTGGGAACGCTGCAAGACAGCAACCTTGGATCAGGGCCTTTGATTATCCATATTCAGGATCTGCATTGTCATTATGAGGTCCAAAAAAACATTGCCGGGATCGTGGATCATTTCGTCCAGACGCTTTCACTCAATGTGGTTGGGGAAGAAGGTGCGGCCGGAACGGTCAATGTCTCGAAATTCCGTACCTTTCCCGATGCGGACATACGTACGCAGGTGGCTGATTTCTTTTTAAGACAAGGCAAACTAACCGGTGCGGAGTATTTTGCGGCCACAAACCGTTCCCAGGTGGATTTGGTCGGGATTGAAACGCCTGATTTATATGCGCGCAGCGAGGCGCTGGTGCAGGGGTTTTTAAATCAAGAATCGCTGGGGTATTGTTTTGACCTGCGTGAGGCCTTGGACCGGTTGAAATCAAAAGTGTACGCTTCACCGCTCAGGTCGTGGGATGCATTGCGCACACGTTATCGCCAGGGCAAGATGGAGCCGCTGGCTTATGCCGGTGAGTTGGCCAAGGCCGCCGCTCGTCTGCGATTGCCCCTTGAACCGTTTCACAATCTGGTTCGGTATCTGCAGGGGCCGGACGCCGGGTCGGGGCGTGCGGTGGACCATGAAACATTGCAAAAAGAAATGGATGACCTGGAGCGCAGGGTCCGCGACCGCCTATACACACATGAAGCCGAACGTGAGTTGGATCGGTGGGTGGGGCGATTGGACGTTATTGAAAAATTATTAAACGTGGCCGTCACCATCGAGGAGCTCGAAGCCTTTCGCCAACATCGCGAACTGTATTCGGTTGTGGCTATGGAGGCATACATCAATCAGCAGGCGGCCGAAGACGATCGAGCCCTGGATCCGGAAGTGGAGGCCCTCGATGCGTTGGTGCAATCCGCGGATGAGTTTTATTGTTTGGCGGAAGCCCGCAGCAAGGTTTTTGTAGACAATTTGCTCGACGCCATGCAGCATCGCGGCGAGTCCCAAAGCGTCATGATTACCGGAGGGTTTCACACCCGTGGGGTCTTGGCGGAGTTGGAGCGGCGCGGCTGCACCTATGTGTCCCTGCGTCCCAACCTCACTCGTCAGGATTTATTAAATCCTTATTTTCAATTGTTGCAAAATCGACGCACGCCTTTGGAAGTGCTTTTGGCCAAGAATCAATCACTTTTGGCGTTGCCCACCTCACTTCCGTCCGGAACCTTCGCGCGAGATCAAGTCGTGACCAGCGACCAAATATCGAATCCGCGCCAGAAAACATTTTGGGCTTGGGCCGATCTCATGCTTAAAAGCGCGAAGCTGGTCCGTCTAAAGCAGGGCGCGGGTGATCTGGCCCACCTTCTATCGGGGATGCAACAATTTGTTCAAACCTTTCCTGGATATGAAGCGAAATTAGGTGTGCGGGTGGATGAGGAGTTAATACGAGCCAACGCGGCTTGGGTCCGGGGAGCCACCTCAGCAGCACCGCTCCTGGTCATTCCAACCTGGTTACGCGATGAACAAGGGCGTTCGGTGATGGCCATCGCGAATTGGGGCGCGGCGGGACTCTCGCCGGGAATCGCGGCGCATGCATTGCAACAGATCGAACTTGGGCGCGTCCACTATGTGTTTGCCACAGCGGATCGTGTGCCGGAAATGGTTTCGGTTTTGCTCCAAGGATTGAAACCGGCATTTTCCTTGAAAACCTGGATTGCAGCACAGTTGAATCGTGTCAAAGTACGGACCCGCGCCATAATGATCCGGGGAGAAAGCGGGCTACGGGGTCGCGTTGCCACGCTGCGTGCTTCCTGGCAAGATGGGACGCTGGGGAATGCGTGGCCAAGGTGGTCCGGTCCCTTTTTGATGTTGATCTTGATCGGGACAGGAAGTCTGACACCCTTGGAAGCTTGGACAAGTGGGCTGGCCGCAGCATGGTCGTTGCTGTATGTGCGTCAGTGGATTCAGGGCTCATCCCGGACCGGGTTCAAACTCACTCCGGCCCATGTCTTGGGCTTGGCCATAGCCATGTTGGGTCTGGTTTGGTCGTGGGTGCCCATGAGCGCACCCCTGCAAGGGTTGGCCTCGCTGTTGACCTACGCGTACGCCACGCTGGTGGTGCAGCGCACGACGCTTACCTGGAAAGAATATGTGCGCGGAATCGTCTTGCGCCCCTGGCTGGAATTTCGCTGGGCCTATTTTTCCAACCCGGCGTTTTTCTTGAGTCGTCACAACAACCTGCAGCCAGACGGGAGTCTGGATTACGCTAAGTTGATTCCCCGGATCTTAGGGGTTTTGAGCATGTACACAGGGTTGGTGCTGCTTCCGATCATGTTGCTCTCCGCCTTGCCGGGTGTGAGCATGAGTTGGGGCGCCATGGTCGTGGCCGGCGCTGTTGGGAGTTTGAGTTTGGGTATTCTGGGTTTTCTGGGTTTGCATGGCCTCTACAATGCGCTTATGCCCTGGGCCCAATTGAACATAGGCGATGAGTTTCCCAAAGAACCTGCCCCTAAAGAGTATGCCCCTCAGGAAGTCCCAAAGTCGCGGGAAAATCAAATATCCTCCGAACGTCAGTTGAAAATCGTCGAGCGTTCCGCATTGACTACGAAACAAGCGTTCCGGAATCTCACCGCATCGCAGGTTCAAGAGCGGCTGAAAGCTTTCCCGGGGGCTGACCTTGAGACTTTGTTTTTGTATTTGGACCGCAAGGCGGCGGCTCGGGGATTGACGGCACTCACCATTTTGGAACGGTTTTTGTTCGTTGAATTATTCAGGACCGGAACCGGTCCCACTGTGTTGGGGTGGGTGGATCGTTCACGGTGGCTTTCTGCCGCGGGGCGCAGCCGCATGAAACATGAATTGGAAATGTGGGTGGTTTCGCCGGAGCGCAAAAGTCAGCCAACGTTTTCCGAAGTGGCGCGGATTATTTACTACGAAACCGTCGAGTCCGAGGATGTGCCTCGGTTCAGTACCGAGGAACCTTTGCAGGGTATGCCGCGGCTTCTGCTTACGACCCCATACAAATCCGGTGAAAAAAAGATCGGGCAGTTCTCTGTACCCACGCTGGGGGTACATCGCATTGCCTCCTTTATGAAAGCCTTTGGTTATGAAGTGGATGTGTATGATTTGGACCTTTATGGTGAAGCCGGGTATTACGACCGAATCAAGGGCGGACAGTATTCCATGTTGGGCTTTTCGATTTTGGAGCCCACCATGAAAAATCAGATTCGGATCATGATGGAAACAGAGAAGCTGGCCCCAAATTTGTTTATGTTTGCCGGTGGCCAAGGCGCTGCGTTCAATGCGAAATTTATCATTGAAAACACACCGGTGCGAGAAGTGAGTCGGGGTGTAGGCGAGTTTTCCATTTTGGACATGGCAGTGGCTTTTGAAAACGGAACGGTGCCTTTGGAAAAAATCCAAGCCGTTAAGGCGGTGCACTATAAGGATGCAAATGGGAATGCGCAACAGACGAGTTTGCTGGCCGCGGGCTTGACCCAAGAGGATCTTCGGTTGGTGTCCATGCTTTGGGATCCGGCCGATGCACCGTATCGGGATTATTGGGCGTACAATGAAAGTCGGTACGATGATGCGGACATGAAGCTTATGAATACCGGCCGCCAGACCAAAACCGCGCGCATATATACTGAGTCGCACTGTCCTTTAGGCTGTGATTTCTGCTCGTCGACCAATATGTATACGGATTCCATGGAGAAAGGGAACCAGAAACTCCGCTTGCTGGAAGCCCGTGACATCCTGCGCTTAATTCATCGTCTGAAGAGGGCGTATCCTGAATTGGAAGCTGTGTATTTTAACGATGATGATTTTTTTGCCCGGGAACAGCGTGTGCGCGATGTGTGTGAGCGGATCATTCAGGAAGGGCTCAATAAGCAGTTGAGCTTTTTTGCCCTTTCGCGTACCGATCATGTGAATCCTGAACTCTTGCAGACCATCCGTGCGGCTGGGTTTTATATGTTGATTTACGGAGTCGAATCCTTCACCGAACATGTACTGAAAGATATGGAGAAGAAGGTCCGGAGGATTCAAGGCAAATCCCAATCCCAGGTGAACCGTGAAGCCATTGAAGATTCGCTGCGTTCGGGCCTAATTCCGAAAGTAAATCTGATTTTGTTTTATCCTACGGTACATTTGGGCGATCTGAAGGAAACCATTGAAAACACCATCGATCTCATGCGCATCGGTGCGATTGTGGATGCGTATACCTATGTTCAGCCGTTTGCCGGTTCCAAAATTGTCAATAAGGGGTTTGAAGTGGAGTACGATGAGGTGCTCTTTGACACCTTAACCGGGCCGCATACGTTTGCCTTTCCTGCTCAGGTGCTGCCGGCCGATCCGATCGTCAAGGCCGTTGCTGCCAAGGTGGCCAAGAACAAGCCCAAATTGCTTGAACGGATTAAAAACGCGTATGCCTGGGAACGCGAAGAGTTGCCCCAACCGGTAGATGCGTTGGCTACGTTTCAGGCTGTGTATGAAGCGGCCCAGGAATTTGACTCGAGCGGCCTGTTCAACACCGATCGCATTGTCAATGCCATTGACGAGCTCATGCGCAAGGCCGGACGGGTCTTTACCACCGAGGAAGCAGAGGATGAATATTTGGCCATCCTTGACATGTTGCCTCAGCCTATTGGGGGATTGCTGGTAAAGATCCAAAATCAATATTACGATGCCATTGATCAACAACCTTTTTCCGCGCTTATGTCCGGCGAGCCCATTATGAATGCACAAACCTATTTTCACCTGATATTAAACCGGATCCGTGATTTTGGCGTGGTTCGACGTTTGTATTATTGCTTGATGACCGATCCGAGAGCTGATTATGAATACACTTTTTTAATGTTTGCACACGATGGCCAAAAGGATGTATTTCTCAATCCGAGGTTGCGGAAAAGTATTTTATATTGGATTCGTACCAATGTTACGCCGGAATCCATGGCCCTCTTGATACGGCATTCCCCCCTGATGCAGCTTTTCTTGCAGGGCTTAAACGAGGAGGAGTTTAAATACATATCACCCGTGGTTGCGGAAGGGTTGACCTTGAGTTTTCATTACACGCACGGAATTAACTTTAATGAGTTTAATTGGATCATCGGGCGCAAAGCTCAACCTTGGTTGGGTTCTTTCCTGGATGATCTTTTTGATGCCCATGAACGTTACTGCAATACGCACAATGTGGCACGCGATTCGATGGCACGTTTATACACCGCTTGGGCCGGTATTATTGAAGATATGGACCGGCAGGGAAACATACCCTTTCCGTCACGTGTGGTCATTACGACGTTTTTGTCCGGCTTACCCGAAGGTCTCGATTATCAAATGGACCCACGAATACAAAGGAAGTATCTTCCCCAATCCGGTCGTGGGGGGACCTGGCCCTGGATGCGAGCGTTGTTTACGCGACTGGGCATGAATCCTCAGGTTTACGATCGCTGGGTCGCCTGGATCTTGGAAAATGCGATTGCGCTCGGAGCCGGAAGCGGTTTGTCCATGTTGGCCGCACGGGTGGGCGGAACCGTGCTGAACCTGGGAACCGGATGGGGATATGTCTTGGCCTGGCCGATTTTCTTTGCCTTGCATTTTATACCTGTGCGCGGGGAACGCGCGCCACCGGCCTCGGTTTGGGTTCCAGCGTTGATCATTTCAGTGTTAAATATGTCCCTGGCCTTAACCGGTTGGCCTTGGCTGGGCATGGTGCTGGGGTCTTTGGCCATTCACGCCGGGGTCAATGGCGTGGCCCAACGCTGGGGCTTGAATCGCCCTCGGGCAGGGGCCGTACGTGCACCCAGTGAGGAAGAACGCACCTATACGGTGGACGATCCTGTGGCTGTCTGGGAAGCCAATACCTATGTCCTGAAACGCAATGCCTGGTTGGATCGCCTGCCTATACTGCGTCAAGCCTGGTTGGCGGGGTTGGGGTTGGCGGCAAGTGCTTTGAACTTAATGGGGCGAACCGTAGCGTTTGACCTGGGTTCGGATCTACGCATCAACCAAAATCCAACCATTCGCGAGCTTATGCGTGCCCATTTTCCGGAAAGCGATGCCACCGTGATCCGATTTGCGCCAGAACAAATCGAGCTTCGCCGACTCACCCCGGGTGTCGGGCTGATCCCATACATACGCGGACTCATCCTGGGACACTACGCCCCGGGGAAGCGCGATTTTCAAGGTCAGCGACGCCCCGTGATCTACGTTCCGTCCATGGTGTTAAAGCCGTTGCTTGAGAGTCGCCCTCAGGATAATCATGGGTACGATTCACCGGTCCAGCGATTGCGTCGTCAAGCCGCCCTGCAACGCCTCGGACATATACTGGAGTACCAAAGCCAAACCTATTATGCCGAGACCCGGTCGGAAGCTTGGTCCGAAACCTTCGGGATCAATGTTTTTTCCGGGCTCCAGCACACCACGGATCTAAATGAGCGCCTTGGTGGAAACCTTTCCCCGGCAGACTTTTTCCAAGCCATGTCTGGGACCTTAAATCTAACCCAGGATGCTTTGGGATTGTTGTTTGAACAATACCTTCGTGAAGCTCAGTTGGCCCTGAAGCGTCCAGAAGCCGGCATGCAAACAGATGTACTGCAGGCGCTCACGCGGCTGCGGCGTCAAGGGGCGCGTTCAGGCACTCAAACCTTGGTGCACGCACTGCAACAAATTCCAGAACAATCCGTCGTGCGTCAGGCTCTGCAAGAGGGGGGACGGGTGGCCGATCGGAAAACACGTGAACTGCTTTTAAATAACACCGTGGAAGCCTTTGTACGTTCGGAGACCGAGCGTGGGGTTCCACTCTCGCCTTTGGATCTGCAGCGAATGCCGATGCGAAAACCTTCGGTTGCGACGCTCAATCTCCTGGTCTTGCCCACCACGGCGCAAACCATGCATGTGCAACTTACGGATGTGCTTAAGCAGTTAAACGCACTTCCGGCGGGAACGGCGTCCGGCTTGATCAAGCGCATGGAGGCTTTGCTGGCGGTGTTGGATCAAACTCGGCAGGTTTTGGTCCCCGGGAGCGCACTCTCCATTTACGGAGAAGAAGCGGCGGTTACGGCTGGAGAAGTAGAGCGGATGTTGAGTCAACCAACCTTTAAGCCATGGCATGTCGGTTCGGAATTCAAACACGAAGTCTATTCCGTGGCCACGCCGCTTTGGTTTCAGGAAAAGATTCAAGGTGCCACTTTTGCGCGACGCCAATTGGTGGATGTCACGGCTCCGGAAACGCGACCCGAGGCCGTACTGCCGTTTTTGGATGGGCGCGCACAGTCACCGCAAATACGGGTACAGGCATTTGCCGGCGAATGGGAACGTGTCACGGACCGCGTCCCGCGCCGTGCGCTGCACGCGTGGGAGACGTTGCTGTTGAGGGGAAGTCAAGTTCTGCCGCGTGTTTGGACGCAAGCCATTCATGCCTGGATGCAACGAGCCCAACCCCTGGGCTATTTGGAGTGGGTGCTGAACCGGTTGGGACCGGATGTACGTCAGTCCTTTTTGGCGCAGGAACTTCAGCGGGAAGGTTCACCCATTCGCCAGGCGTATCTGAAAGCCTCGCTTACAGCCACACGGGATTCGCGAAGGTTTGTTCAAAATCAACTTGAGTTTACGTTGACCTTGATCCGCGCGCTTAAGGAAAATGCGGGGGAGGATACGATCGCGGATTTGCGCAATGTGGCTTTTTTCTCCGACGTTCACGCCAACATGCCGAGCATGATCACGGTAGCGCTGGCCCAAGCCGATCGGTTGGCTCCGGCAGATGTGCGTCCGAGGCTTACGAAGACGGTCATGGTTCCACTGTTGCTCTTCGGACGCGGTCGCAGTGGCGCACTCGGGGCCTTGGTGGATGTTCTGGCACCCATGCCGTACCGTTTGGAGGAGGATCAAGTACAGCGCTTTAGGCGTAAAGGGTTCCGCTATTCCTTCAAGAGCGCTGCGTAAATTTAACGTCCCGGGTACCCCTTCCGGAGGCCCCCGGGATTTACTTTGATTTTTCGCAGTACGGGTGTATAGTGGAGCATCCGTTGAAAGAAGACTCACTGCCATAATGATTTACGATCTCGTGGTTGTCGGTGCCGGACCGGCTGGTTTGATGGCGGCCGGAACCGCTGCGGCTCATCTCAAATCCGTACTCCTCTTGGAAAAACAAGCTGATCCCGGGCGTAAGCTGTTGTTGACCGGTTCGGGACAATGCAACTTCACCAACATATGTTCTTTGGACCGATTTCTTCAAGCCTATGGAGAGCACGGTCGGTTTTTAAAGCCGGCGCTGTATCATTTTGACAATCAGGCCGCGATTGCGTTTTTCAAAAAACGCGGTTTGGAGAGCACGGTCGTGGAAGAAACCGGTAAGGTTTTTCCTTCTTCACGCCGCGCCCGAAGTGTGCTGGAGGTGTTGCTGGCCGAATGCCAGCAACAAGGTGTTGAGCTCCGCGCTCAAACCGCCGTGACCGAAATAAGCCGCCCAGCGGACGGAGCCTTCCAAGTGGTTACCGAACGCGGAATTGTTCAAGCTCACCGTGTTTTGCTGGCCACGGGTGGACGCTCGTATCCCGCGACAGGGTCGACGGGGGATGGTTACCGTTGGGCCAAGACCTTGGGGCACACGATTGTGCCACCCCATCCCGGATTGACTCCGTTTATCATTCGAACGTTTCCCTGGACCGACCTGGCGGGAACATCGTTCAAAGACTTGCCGGTTACCCTTTGGCGCAAAAATAAAAAAGTGAAAACCCTGTGGGGAGATTGGCTTATTACCCACCAGGGACTCTCAGGCCCGGTCATTCAAAACCTCGCACGCTATGCCCGCGCGGGGGACACCCTCACTCTGCCCCTGGTTCCGTTTGAACAACTGGAGGATTTTAGAAAAGAATGGGATCGTTTGTGGATGAGTCGCTCAAATCTTTCCCTAAAAGCCTGGCTGAAACAGTTTCCGCTCACGCAGGGTGTGACCCGCATGCTCATGGAGGTGGCCGGGCTTCATCCAGCCGATACGGTTGCACAGGTGGGTCGCGAAAAACGTGCGCTGCTTTTCACGGGTCTCACGGCCTACCCTTTAACCATTCAAAAGCTGGGTGATTTCGAGGTGGCCATGGTCACCTGCGGGGGGGTGGCCTTGGATGAAATCAATGCCAAGACTATGGAATCGCGGATTGTGCCTGGATTGTATTTTGCCGGCGAAGTGATGGACGTTGATGGGGATTGCGGGGGGTACGATCTGCAGGCCGCGTGGTCCACGGCGGTTTTGGCAGTCCACGGCATGAAAACAAAGCCGTGACTTAAGGCGTAAGCCGAATGGGCCTGAGGCCTAGGCCAGCCAACGGAAGACCCATTGCCAGTTGGATGGGTCCTGCGTATTGAGTTGGCAAGAAATGTTTTTCGCCCCGGCCATTTCGAGGGCTTGCATGGAAAAGCCGCTGACCAAGCGCAGGTTGCTCACACTGACATCCGGTGCACCTTTGACCACCAGTGTGGCGCCGGTTTTTTCGTCGGCCAGTGTGATTTCGGCTTTGCCCACACTGTGATACATGTTCCACACCAAAGGGACGCGCTTGAGCAGGAACGACAACGATGTGATGCGTAAGAACGCCTTGTAGATGCCGTTGAAAGCACGGTCTGCACAGATTCGACCAAGTTGTTCAAGGTCGTCACGTTGTCCGGGAAAGAAAACCTTGGCGGTTTTTTCCATAATTTCAGTCGCAACCTTGTTGGAAACCCAATTCGTGGGCATTAGGCTGTTAAACACCGCTTGTGTTTCGGGGGTGAGCGAATTGGAGAAAACAGATAAGCTTGGATCTCCCTTTTGGGTGATTAAGGTTTTCATGATGACTAAGTCGGTACCTTTGACATGCGCTGTGTCGGGTTTCATGGTTGCATCTCTCCGTGTGCTGCAGATGTACGAATGTAGGACTGCATAGTAGCATATTCGGTCATGGATGCAGGGAAGATAAATTCAATATTTTAGTCCGGTATGCCGTTTTTTATAGAAGCGTCCAAATGGCGGTTTACGTGGAAGCATTAAACCCCATAAAGACCATATCCAACAAGAAAGAAGGGATGTTTGTGTTTAGACCGAAGCTTTTCGATACCTTTAAACAATACTCACGTCAGCAATTTTTGAAAGATGGTATCGCCGGGATTGTTGTAGGCGTGGTGGCGTTGCCTTTGGCCATTGCCTTTGCCATAGCCTCGGGTGTGACTCCGGAGAAAGGCTTGATCACCGCTGTTATTGCCGGGTTTCTTATATCGGCATTTGGTGGGAGCCGGGTTCAGATCGGAGGGCCGACCGGGGCCTTTGTGGTGATTGTGTATGGCATTATTCAACAATACGGATTTGATGGATTGCTCATTGCTACCGCCATGGCCGGCGTCATTTTGATTATTTTCGGTCTGGCCAAACTTGGTTCCATTATCAAGTTTATCCCACATTCGGTGATTGTTGGATTTACGCTCGGGATTGCCGTTTTGATCTTTACCGGCCAAATCAATGAGTTCTTAGGTTTGGGAATACGCAATCTGCCTGCTGATTTTTTGGATAAAATCAGCAGGATGTTCGAACATATAGCGGCCATCAATCCCTATGCGGTGGGAATTGCTTTGGGAAGTATCGTGATTATCGTTGTCATGGGGAAATTTGCCAAAGGGGTTCCCGGTTCGTTGGTGGCGCTGATCCTGGCCGCGGTGATGGTCTATATGTTCAAATGGCCGGTGGAGACGATTGGGTCGCGCTTTGGAGCAATCCCGCATACCTTTCCCGTCCCTGCGTTTCCGCATGTGGACTTCAAAACATTTAAACATCTCTTGAATCCGGCGTTTACCATTGCCATGCTCGGGGCGATTGAGTCCTTGCTCTCGGCAGTGGTGGCCGACGGGATGATCAGCGGGCGCAGCCGTTCCAATACCGAATTAATAGCGCAGGGCATTGCCAATGTGGTCAGTCCTTTGTTTGGTGGCATTCCGGCTACAGGCGCAATAGCTCGAACGGCCACGAATGTCAAAAGCGGCGGGCGTACGCCCGTTGCAGGCATGATTCACGCCCTGGTGCTTCTGGCCATTATGCTCTTTTTGGGCAGCTGGGTAACCTACATTCCCATGGCTTGTTTGGCCGGAGTTTTAATGGTGGTGGCGTACCACATGAGCGAATGGAAATCGGTTGTATCCATCATTCGTCTGTCCTGGAGCAGTGCGTTGGTTATGGGGGTTACGTTTTTCCTAACGCTTTTGGTGGATCTCACCGTGGCCATTGAGATTGGCCTTATTCTTTCCACCTTTGTGTTTATCCGAAACATTAGTTTGCATACCAATGTGTCGCTTATTGATGCCACCCATGACCGAGATGAGGAAGCTGAAAAAGGATACCATGCCAATGAACGTCTTCGCCAAACGCTTCCCAACGATGTTATGATGTATGAGATCAACGGGCCTCTGTTTTTTGGGGCCGTCTATAAATTTAAAGAGGCCATGCATGAAATAAGCCGGGCACCCAAGGTTATGATTTTAAAAATGGACTTGGTGCCCATCATTGACAGTACCGGTATGCATGCCCTGGAAGAGGCGCTGCACGCTTTGGGGAAATCAGGTACTCGGTTTATTCTTTGTGGATTGCAGCCTGAGATTCGCCGCAGAATGCATCGGGCGGATTTGGTCAAGATCATTGGTGTTAAAAATTTCTGTAAAACCTTGCCTCAGGGAATCGAACGCGCACGCGAGTTGATTCAGGCGGAATGAAACCAAGGCCTCATCCTGGAACAGAGGCCGGGTGTTGGGAGGCGTTTTCATAATGCCTCTGGATTAAACTGCGACGCGGCTTGAAGCGTTTGGGGGAATAAGGCATGTGCTTAATATTAAGTTAAGCGCAAACGCGACGATAGTATATACAAAGCCTTCTTGAAAACGAGGTGAACGGTATGCATATCGATCCGGCGTTTCAACCCTGGGTGCAATCCATGAATCTTCAAGTGGTGGAGCAGACAGACGATGTGGTTTATTTCATTGATCGGCAATTTGCGCTACGTGGCTACAATGCGGCCTGGGAAACCTTTGCTCGGGGCAACCACGGGGATCAGCTGTTGCGGCAATATCCGTTAAAACGTTCGATTATGGATGCGGTACCGGATGTCGTGAAAATGTTTTATCGGCAAGCGTATCAAAATGCACTCCATACGAGGGAACGCTTTGATCATGATTATGAGTGTTCCTCAGCCGAGGAATTCCGGCTGTATCATCAGACGGCGTACCCGTTGCCCGGCGGCAAGGGTTTGATGATTACGAATCATTTGGTGCAATCTAAACATATTGCTCTTCCGGGTGAAAAGGCGAGTGAATGCTACTTGACTGGAGATGGAACCGTCATTCAATGCTGCCATTGTCGCAAAATCAGAAATAACGATGGAGTGGAGCAATGGGATTGGGTGCCGGAATGGGTGGAACATCCGTATCAAAAAACCAGCCATACGTTTTGTCCGCATTGTTTGGAATTTTATTATCCGCAAACCGAACAGTGAGTTGAGTAAAGCTTGAAAATGAAAAGCCCGGGTCGATTTGACCCGGGCTTTTCATTTTCATTTGTTTCCGTTAATAGCGGGAACGCGGACTGGAATAGCCTGCACCTTTGCCCGCGGCCCCGGAACGACTGGGTGCGCCTGAGCGATTTCCGGAACGACTCGGGGCTCCGGAACGACTGGGTGCGCCCGAACGGCTCGGTGCTCCACCGCGATTGGGAGCACCTCCGTAGTTGTAGGGATTGCTCTTGGAGACGCCACCCCCAAACGCGTTCTTGGGATGAAACCCAGTGGGGCGAGCATGCGCGCGTTCCACATGTTCTTTGGTGGTGGCTTTTTCATGATAGTCGAAGCCTTCAACCGTGCGTTTTTCAATCGCCTTGCCGAGGATTTTCTCAATATCCCGCACCATACCGCGGTCTTCAGGCGTAACCAGGGTGAAGGCATCGCCGGAACGAGCGGCACGTCCGGTTCGACCGATACGGTGGATGTACGTGGTGGCTGAATCCGGAATGTCGAAATTCACCACGTGGGAAATGGCTGCGATATCCAAACCGCGCGCGGCAATGTCCGTGGCGACCAAGATTTGCAGCTTGCCTGAACGGAAATGATCCAAAGCATGCTTGCGCTGACTCTGGGATTTGTTGGCATGGAGTCCAGCCGCGGTGTAACCGGCTTTTTCCAACTTCTCCACGACGCGGTCAGCGCGGTGCTTTGTGCGTGTGAACACCAAAACCGATTTGACGGTCATGTCCTTTAGGAGTCTGAGCAGCAAGCCGGGCTTTAGATGCTGGTTCACGGGGTAGAGCGCATGGGCGACCGTCGTCGCGGGCGCTTCAATGTCCATGGCGATTTTTTTAGGATGCCGCATGGATTTGTGAATCAGCTGTTCCAAAGCAGGCTCAAATGTGGCCGAGAAGAGCATGGTCTGCCGCTTCGCAGGAACACTCTGCAAAATTTGTTGGATGGGAGGCAAAAAGCCCATATCCAGCATGCGGTCGGCTTCGTCCAAAACCAAAATTTCCACATGATCGAGCTTGGCGTTGCCGCGCTTGAGGTGATCCAACAGGCGTCCGGGGCAGGCGACAATGATTTCGGTCCCTTGACGCAACGCTTTTTCCTGGGGGAACATGCCGACGCCGCCGTACACAGTGGCCGAACGCATCGGGGTCGAACGACCCAGCTTGCGAATAACCTCGTGGATCTGTTCGGCCAATTCGCGGGTGGGCGTCACAATCAAGGCGCGTGTCTTGCCCGGGTGGGTGGCCGGAGTGGAAAGCAAACGATGCAAAATCGGGAGCACAAATGCAGCGGTTTTTCCGGTGCCGGTTTGCGCCGTACCAATAAGATCGTGTCCTTCCAATGCCACAGGGATGGCCGCAGCCTGAATCGGCGTGGCTTTCTCATACCCGGCGGCCAAAAGGCCTTTCTCGACCCGGGGGTCCAACTTAAAACTTTTGAAACCCATTCTGTAATTCCTTTTTGTCTACCAGCATAACGGTTGATTTGAACCCAGTTCGAACCATTGTTGCTGGTATCGACTCATGCGGAAATCCTCAAATGGATTCGCCGAAAAACGAGTCAAGAAAATGGCGTGTGAATTGGATTCGGTTTTGATTAGCGGAAATGTTCCTGCCGCTGTTTCAAGAGACGAAAGGTTGGAAGGTAAATCACGTTCGCTATCAGGAAGCAGACTATACACGCCCTGTGGAAAATGCGCAAGGGTTATCTTGGTTATTTTAAAGGCTCTGAGTGACCGGTTTTTTTTCTCGGACTCGGATACGCGGAAAAATCCTTTCCCCCATTAGGTTATTCGGAGTTCTCACCGTAACTAGGAGTGACATATTTGGGAGGGAACCCATGGTAATTACGCAGAACATATCCATCGAAGATCGGTATTTGCCCATTATTGGGGAAGTGGCGTGGCATTCCATCATCGTCGATCCGCGCATTGCCGATGAGAGCCAGCGCCACTATGATTTGATGCAGGACGTCCTGCGTCGTTTTCCGCCGGCCCCCGCCGCCCCTTTGCATGTTTTGGAAATCGCCTGTTACGCGCACACCACCGGGTATCGTCTCGCCCATGATCAACACGCCCAAGTGACGCTCTTTGAGATTTCACGCAATTCGCTTTCGTTGGGGCGTGATCTGGGTGACCCCCAGCGTCAATCGGTCGGGAATCCACGCTTGGTGGTCGGGGATTTTCATGCCCTGCCGTTTGACGATGCCTCGTTCAATGTGGTGTATATGAGTTCGGCTCTGCATCATACGCATAATTACACTCAGGTGCTACGCGAGATGATGCGAGTCTTGGCACCCGGCGGGATACTTTATCTGGAAAACGAACCTACGCTGCGCGGCTGCTGTTTTTACAAATTTCGCTGCAACCGCCCGACGGACTTCACCCCTTTGGAGACAAGATTATTTAACTCGCATATTTTGCGCACGGTCGCCGAACCGTACATTGGGAGTCGCCCGGAAGAATTGTTCGACATGATCGAAAACCAGCAAATGCCTTTGGATGAACTGATTGAAACCCTCGGCGAAAGTTGCGATATGGAAGCGATGGATCTTTTTGTGGAACAATGCTTGAGTCCTTTGGAAATGCGGTGGCTGGAAAATCGCAGCTTGGGCACGCAGGCGTTGACGCAACTGGTATTTAATGATTTAAGTGAGCGCTGCCAGGATGCCTTACCGTACCTTACGGCTCGGGAAGTGGGGTTGGGCTTTTCTTTGCCCACCACCGATGAATTGCTTGAATTGGCGCAGGCCCTGGCTCCGGCGCTGAATCGCCTGCCGGACGACGCCGGCTTGCCTGAATTCCGCTATCGTCTGGCACAGATCTTTGGCAGTCCAGTGCGCTTTACCGCCCGCAAACGTGTGCTGGCCAAGGGGTGGGTGCCACTCGAGACCATGGAAAGCAAGGCGGCGCGGTTTAATCAAACCTACCCGCAGGTGGGTGGGATACATAATGCCTTCCCGGAAAATGTGCGTAATATTTTAGAAAGTACGTCCCTTATCCCCAGCCTGAACACCACGCTGCCCGATTCGGTCTATACGTTTTTCCCGTCCGCGGACTGGTCCTTGAATCGGGGCCAAGGTGTGGATGCAACCTTGCTCAACCTCAAGCCCAATGCGCGCATTCATTTGCCACAACAACCTGCATTGCAATATGAAAAGATGCTTTTGGTCATGCGGTTGTATTGTCCGGTCCAGCAAGATCGTTTTTACCGATTGACCTTGAAACTGCAAAATGAAGCGGTGTGGGTCTACCAAGCGTTTAAAAGCGATTCGATTTTAATCAAAACCATGTTTCCAGCCGAGCGGCTTAAGCGCGGATCGTTGGACTTGTGTTTGGAATTGGTTTCGGAATCGGCCTTCTGGGCCCCTGAACCAATCCAGGTTGCGCTGATGCATGTTGGGTTGTTCAATTTGGCATAAAGTCCAAGCTTCGGCATTAAGGCAAAAGCAGCGTCAGAAAGGTTTCCGCTTCCTTTACGGTTCGCATTCGGTATTTGGCCTGTGTACGTCCGGTCCCGACTTTAAAACTTAGCGCGTGGCTTCCTTGGGTACGCAGGTAGGCAAAGGCATCTTCATCGTTGCTGTCATCCCCCATGTACAAACAAACGCCGTTTTTTTTCCAACCCGGGGCGACATGCTCCGCTAATTGGCGCAGGGCGGTTCCTTTGTCCGGGGCTTCGGGGGGACGAAATTCCAGCACCATGTTTCCGGGGTTGATGAACAAGGGGAACTCGGACATGCGCGACCGAGCCTGAGCCAACAAAGCCGGGATTTTTTCGGAGGCCACTCGGCGGTAGTGCAGGCTCAAATCCGCCCCTTTGTTTTCTACCAGAGAACCTGGATACGGCGCGGCCAAGGCCCGGAGGATCGTTTCGGCTTTTTGGGCCGTACACCGCCAGGTTCGCATTTGTTCCGCGGGTGCACCCAAACCGCGGCGTGAGGAGGTCAAACCGTGGCTGCCAAAGTAGATGATCCCAGGAAGCTTGACTTTGTCTTTCAGGGTTTGGAGTTCTCGTCCGCTGATGAGGGCCACGGTGGTTTCCGGCGAAGCGGTGAGTTCCTGGAGGAGGCGCTGCGTGCGTTTGGGCAGGAACGCCTGGGCCGGGGTAGGGGCGAATTCCGAAAGCGTACCATCGAAGTCAAAGGCCAAGAGACGCGGGCGGGTGTGCAAACGTTGGAGCAGCTCGCGGTGCGAAACGGTACGTGAAAAAAAGTATGGGGTCATATAGCATCCTTAAAACGGCGAAGGTATCTGCAGGGCCGGTGCGCCCTGACGAAAACCGGATTATCCTAATGGAGACGCCGGGAAAATGCAAGTAGGATAAGCCACGGGATGAGCCTCACGCTTTGCTGGACATACACGGCATGTGGCTTCTTCCTGGGGTGGAGTGTTTACGTTTGAAATTTGAATGAATTTGGGATGTGGAGAGGAAAGGGTTTAATTTTATTGGCTTTTTAAGAAAATACAGGCATAATTCAAGGGCTTGGAAAATTGTCAGAGGTGATGGCACGTTATGAAAAAGACCAAGGGACAGATTGAATCGGAAATCAGCGATGCGATTATTAAATTTGAAAAAGAATACATGGGTCGGGGACCGTTGGAGACCAAGACCTATATTATCGATGATTTGGTGTTGGTGCGTTTAAAAGGCGTTTTGACTCAAGCGGAACATCAGCTGGCTCGGGCCGGAGAACAGGCCAATGGACGGGAACTCATCAAGCAGGTCCGAATTGCCCTTTTAGAAAAAGGTCGTCCGTTATTGGAAACGGCCATTGAAACGTTAACAGGCAAGAAAGTGACGAGTTTACATACGGATATAAGCACCGTCACCGGTGAGCGGGTGATTATTTTTACCCTCCAGGCACCGCCGGAAATCATTTAAGCTGAAATCAGGCTTGACGCGTACCTGGGTCGTGGTGTAATCTTACCCGGTTTGCAAAGTGGTCCGCAGAGGGCGGTAAACGCTGGCTGTTGGTCTGCTTTTAAGAGCGCTTTAATGTCTGACCGAGCCCAAGCTGGGTGCGGTAACAGAATACAAGGCTAAAGCAACGCGAAAAGGTTCGCGGGGCTTTGGCCTTTTTTTTTGCGAAAATTTGAAGGAAGGGAAAAAGGCATGAAACACTTTGTTTTGGAAGGCAATCAGGTTATTTTACACACGCCGCAGACCGTCTGCGCCTCGAAATGGGAATTGTTGCGCAGCAACATTTTTCAGCGGGTCTTGGCGCTTTATGTGGAGCATTTGAGTCGGCAGGAATCCCCGCTGCTGACGCTTCTGCCCCTTCGTTTAACCACGCAAGAAGGCCAGAAGAAGCTGCGCGAAGTCTTGGAATACCTATGTGAAATGGAATTGGCGAAGTTGCCTGAGCACTTGGCCTATACCAAGAAATTGCTCCAACCCGAAGTCCGCACGGCTTTGCATGAACTGGTGGAAGGGTTGTACAACTATTGGCGCACGTTTGACCGGTTCTTGGTCTTGCACTCGGAACCGGGCCCCAGCAGTTTTGACCGCCGTCCCTACCGTGCGTTTAATACCACCACCGAAGCCTTGACCCACTTGGTACGCTTGGTCTACCGCGATATTTGTGAAAACATTACCGGGGATCATCCTCGCGTGTACCGCCAGGTATCGGCAGGATGCGATGTCGGGATCATCGCCATTCCTAAAAAAGTAAAGCTGCCGAAAGTGTACGAAGCGGTTGTGGGGGACATACCCTTTATCCGCCAGGTTTGGATTGCGCCGCCGATGATCATTGATCCGCCCATGAATAAACGTACAGGTGAGTTTCAGCGGGTGGAGCGTAATCCTTTGAAAAATGTGGTACTCAACCCCCAAGAGTGGTTGTGTTATCCGGCGCAGGTGGGTCCGTTGGTGATTTATATATATTTTCACCAACGCTTCATTGGGTTGGGCTGTGCGCTCTCCAACTTGTTTGAATTGGCTTCGGACGAACAGATGGCCCAGGGGCCGGCCGCGATTTACCTTTACGGGCTGGCGCCCGAGGAGATGGCCAAGTACGGTGCTCTGCCGACTGTGTTTTTTGACGATGCGCCCAATCGCATGCTGGTCGCGGCGGTTCCAGGAGAAGATCGTTTTGGCTACTTTGGGTATTTGAAGAAGATGGTGTTGACCCTGCACAACATCGTTATGATGAAACGCGGGCAAATGCCGTATCACGGAGCCATGATGCGCCTGGCTTTGAAAAACGGGCGCAACGCCAATATTCTGATTATCGGTGATACCGCTACGGGCAAATCGGAAACCTTGGAAGCCATGCGTACGTTGGGCAGCAGTGTGATTCGGGATCTGCGCATTGTGGCCGATGACATGGGATCACTCAAGGTGGATGCACAAGGTCGGGTGCTGGGGTACGGAACGGAAATCGGGGCGTTTATTCGGCTGGATGATTTGCAAGAAGGGTATGCGTTTGGGCAGATCGATCGTGCGATCATTATGAGTCCCCAAAAAGTCAACGCCCGTGTGGTACTCCCGGTGACCACCATTGCCGAGGTGATCCAAGGGTATCCTGTGGACTATGTCTTGTACGCCAACAACTATGAAGACGTGGACGACGGACATCCCATATTGGAGCAGATTACCAAACCGGAACGGGCGTTGGAAATTTTCAGTGAAGGTGCGGCCATGGCCAAAGGGACCACGACCTCGCAAGGCTTGCAACATAGTTATTTTGCCAACATATTCGGACCTCCGCAATATCGTGAAGTGCATGAGAAGCTGGCGGAAGCGACCTTTAAAAAAATGTTCGCGAAAAAAGTTTGGGTTGGGCAGATGCGTACCCGTCTGGGCATTCCGGGATTTGCAGCCAAAGGGCCTCAGGCTGTGGCGCAAGCGTTGCTGGAGTTGTTGGCACGTCCGAAAAAGAAATAGTGTCAGACCGGTTTTAAAAATGTTCACTTTGCGAGGTTACTATGAGCATTGAAAAAAATCACGCTGGTAATTATCCGCGTATATCACGTACCGCGTACATCCATCATTCGGCCATTTTGATTGGGAATGTCATGGTGGGAAAACGCGTTTTTGTTGGACCGCAGGCGGTCATTCGAGCCGATGAACCCGGGACCAACGGGCATGTCGAGCCCATTATCATTGAAGATGGTTCCAATGTGCAAGACGGCGTTACCCTGCATGCTTTGGGCGGCAGTGAGTTGCGCATTGGCAGGAACACGTCTTTGGCCCATGGTGTTTTGGTGCATGGCCCGGCGACAATAGGCAAAAAGTGCTTTGTGGGGTTCAACAGCGTTGTGTTTGATGCGGAATTGGGGGATGGCTGCATTCTCTGGCACGATGTGTTGGTCGAGGGTGTGCAGATTCCCAAGGGGTTGTATGTTCCGTCGCGCATGACCTTGCGTGCACCGCAAGATCTTAAAACCCTCAAACATGCGGAAAAACGCAAGGTTGAGTTTGCTAAAAAAATCGCGGATACCAATGAATGGTTGGCCTTGCAGGGTACCAAAGAAAAACATGTCAAACTTATGCGGACGATTCCCCTGAAGCCGCAACCGTGTCTCATTAAAATGTGATGTGCGAGCAAAAACGAAAAAGGTGTGGCTTGTGCCTATACGAAGCTGAAAAATGAAGTGATGTATCACCCATCCTCGGAGTGTTCGTCCTTGCCGATCGAGAGTTTCTTCGTTACAATAAATCATTAACCTTATTGCTGCTGTAAAAAGGATATGCCACCATGTTGAAATACGTATGTCCGCTTTTGGCCGTGGACGATATTACTCGTTCACGGCAGTTTTATGAAACCGTGTTAGGCCGGAAAGTGAAGTTTGATTTTGGCGAGAATGTAACCTACGAAGATGGCTTTGCCATTCACCAGAAGGGGCATTTTTTGAACCTCCTGGATCGGGAAGGGCGCTACCAGGCGGTCTCGCCATCCAACAATTTTGAGCTGTATTTTGAAACCGATGCCTTAAATGACCTGGTGGATAAACTGTTGGGCATCGGTTGCACCATGGTGCATGTGGTACGTGAACAGCCGTGGGGCCAAAGGGTCTTTCGGTGTTACGATCCTGACCAACATATACTTGAGTTTGGCGAAACGATGGAAACGGTTATTCAACGGTTTCACAAAGAGGGGATGTTGCCGGAGGCCATCAGCCAACGCACCTCCATGCCACTGGCTTTTGTAAAAAATACGCTGGGTGAAAAAAACGGGTAAGTCAGAAACAACCGCTGCACGCGCGAGTGGATCATGTAAATGAGGTGTTCCGAGTGTCGGATGTAACGAAACGAATCTTGGTCCCGGGAACGGTGTTGGTGGATAAGTATGCCGATACGGGCGAATGTTTTCTGGGCGGAGCGGAATTTAATTTTGCCCATCATGTGCATCAGCTGATGGGCGGGCTTGATTTTGTGGCCCGCGTGGGCGAAGATGAAAACGGACAGTTTATTCTCAAGGAACTGGCGCATAGAGGATTTCCAACCCATTTGATCCAAGTGGATGCCCACAAACCGACGAAAACGGTCACAATTACAAAGAATGATAAAAACGAACCTGTGTACGACATTGCCAGCAATGTGGCTTCCGAGTATCTTGAATTCCCAAAGTTATCAACCGATGAAATAGCGGATTACGCCTTGGTCTATTTCGGTACCACCCTGCAATATGCCGAGAAAAGCAGAAACACATTGCGGCGTATCTTGAAACAGAGTCAGGGAATCGGGTTTTGTGATTTGAATCTACGGCCTGGGAAATATACACCCGAGGTTCTGGAATACTCCTTGCACGCCTGCGATTTTTTAAAGATCAATCATGAGGAATTGGACGTGATCTCGGAATTGTTTGACCTGAAGGCGCCTGACCTGGAAGCGCGTGTTTTGGAATTATCAACCCGATTCGACATTCCCGGGATATGCGTCACGCGAGCCGAACAAGGAAGCGTGCTGTATCGTAACCGGCGGTTTTGGCAAAAGAGCCTGGCGCCCATAACCGTAGTGGATACGGTCGGAGCCGGGGATGCATTTTCCGCGTGCTTGGCCATAGGGCTCTTACAACGGTGGGATTCGCAAACCATGTTGGACCGCGCCAGTGAATTGGCCGGGGCCATATGCCAACTACGAGGGGCTGTGCCAGGGGAAAATGCATTTTATTTACCCTTTATTAAGAACGAGACGGATTAAGGACGTTAAGCGATCTACGATTTCAAGCGATACCCGATCCCCGGTTCGTTGATGATAAGACGCGGTGCGGTTGGATCGATTTCCACTTTTTTTCGTAGGTGCGCCATATACACCCTTAGATAGTGTGACTGCTCCTCGCTGTTCGGCCCCCAGACGTCGCGCAAAAGCTGTTTGTGAGTCACGATTTTTCCGGCGTGTTTGATCAATACGCACAACAGAGAATACTCGGTCGGCGTCAGATGCACGTCTTTACCCTTAAGCGTGGTCGCACGCTCCACAAGATCGACATGCAGGGAACCGGCTTTGAACACGGGAACATCGGGCTCGGTTTGGGCGTGGCGGCGTAAGGTTCGCAAGCGCGCGCCAAGCTCGGCTGTATGAAACGGCTTGGTTAGATAATCATCGGCCCCTAAATCCAGGGCCGCGACTTTGTCCGCGACATCTTGTTTGACAGAAAGGATCAGGACCGGGACCTGGCTCCATTCCCGCAGGCGTTTGAGGACTTGGAGTCCGTCCAGATCGGGCAATCCCAAATCAAGTACAATGACATCGGGGCGTACAGCACCGGCCTCAATTAGGCCGTCTTGTCC
Source organism: uncultured bacterium (assembly GCA_964604705.1). Lineage (GTDB taxonomy): Bacteria > Oederibacteriota > JAAXVQ01 > JAAXVQ01 > JAAXVQ01 > JAAXVQ01. Next base: position 432,811 of record CAZSAP010000001.1, on the reverse strand, counting down.
GGTTGCGGCTTCATGGACTTGATAGCCGTCGGCTTCCAGCGCAAGGCGAAGTAATTTACGAATGGGTTTTTCATCATCGATGATGAGCGCTTTTAAGGACGTGATCATATCAAGGAAGCCTCCGAATTCAATGGGGTCACGGTGACCGGTAGCCGCACCGTGAAGGTAGATCCCCGGTCGGGGTTGTTTTCCGCATGGATGTCACCACCGTGAGCCTGAACCAAAGCTTTGACAATGGCCAGACCCAGGCCTGAACCGCCGGGTTTGGCATTGGGACCACGGTAAAACTTCTCGAAAACTTTTTGTGGATCGTCACAGGGTAAGCCTGGGCCTTTATCGGAAATTCGCAGCACCAGAGTTGATTCGTCCATATGTGCCGAAATGAGGATCTCGGAATCTTCGGGACTGTATAAGGCGGCATTGGTTAGCAAGTTTGAGAGCGCATGCACCATCAATCCGAAATCCAATTTAACCAAGGGCAATTCCGGGCTCAAGGACCCACGCACTTTGTGGTGGTGCAGCATGTCGGCGACTTGCTCACGTGCAGCTTGGAACAATTCAACCACCTCGCACCAGTTCAATTCGAGATTCAAACGACCGCTTTCAATACGTGACATGCCGAGCAGATTTTCAATCGTTCGGCGTAAGCGGATTACGGCGGCTTGGATTTCTTCGGTCAGATCCCCCCCGGCAGCGTCTTGAGTGTGATATTTTTGTCTTAGGTTTTCAGTGGCGGCTGTAATCACGGCCAAGGGGGTTTTTAATTCATGGGAAACAGAATCGAAAATAACTTTGTAAAGTCGCTCGGATTCCTCTGCCACCTGCACGCGATTGGCTTGTAGAATCAAACGATAGCGCTCGACCATAACCGCGGTTTGATCCGCCAAGGCCTCCAGCAATTCACGTTCTTCCAGCGCTAGTGTTTTTCGGTCTAATTGCACGGCCAACACTCCGAATTTTGAATTCGAGGTTCGGAGTGGAAGGTACAATGCTTTGGAATCTGGGAGCGAATCGGTAAAACGACCTGCCGGTCGGTTGTTTAAGAATGACCAAGTCGCCACACTGATTTCTTTTTCCGATAATTTCCAATGTGCGGTCATGTGCTTTTGTTCCAACACTCCCTGCGGGTTGACCAACACGATCGTGGTTTGGGCATGGAAAAGTTGGGAAATCTCGAGCAGGGCACGTTCCAACCCTTCATTCAAGGTGGTGCTTTCCACAGCGCTTTGGGCCACACGGTACAAGGCTTGGGTGCGTTGATCGTGTTTGTGTTCGGTTTGTCCCTGCAAGCGCAATTTATAAGTCGATTGGCCAATTACCAAGGCGATGATGTAATACATTAGAAACATAAGGACATCATGCAGCGCGTTGATGCGAAAGGTGAAATGCGGCGGGATAAATAGGAAATCCCAGACCAGGGCGCTCAAGGTTGTGGCCCAGAGGATGGTCAAGCGGTGAAACTTAGTGGCCAAGAAAACCACCAATCCTAAAAAGACCAGAGCGACAGTCCAGTAACCAATAAGGTTCTGGACCATCCAACAGAGCAAGGTCACACCCGCTACGGCAAGGGATCCCAGTGTGAGTTCTTGCAGCCAGGATTTAATGATTGTGCGCTCTAAGGTAGCTCGGGGAACGGAGGTGGATTTTTCCGCTTGAATAACATAGATGTCGATATCCCCGCTGCGTTGGATGAGTTGGTCCACCAACGAGCGCTGAGTGAATCGGAGCCAGGGATTGACAAGATTTTTTCCGATGATGATTTGTGTGACATTGTGTTCATGCGCTACGCGTATCAAGGTGTCGGCAACATTTTCGCCGGCAGTCAATACCACCTTGGCTCCCAATTGGCGTGCGAGGGAAAGGTTCTTAGATAACCGGTTGTTCTCTTCGTCGCTGAGTGGACGGTTGCTTTTCACATAGACGGCGACCCAGGGAGTGTCCAAAGCCGAAGCCACGCGCCGGGTCCAGCGTATAAGTTTTTCAGAGAAGGGACTGGGGCCTACGGCGACCATAGGGCGTTCGTTGGTTTTCCAGGGTCCGCCGATTTGTTTGGATTCCATGACGTCCCGCAAGTTTTGCCCAACATGTTCGGCGGTCAAACGGAGGGAGATTTCACGAAGGGCGGTCAGGTTTTCTTCACGAAAAAAATGCATGGCCGCGGTTGCGGCTTTTTCACCCAGGTAAACTCGCCCTTCGCGCAAACGCTCACGCAATTTTTCTGGGGTTAGGTCAATGAGCTGGATTTCGTCCGCCCGGTCAATGACTGAATCAGGCACAGTTTCATGTACCTGGACTCCGGTGATTTGACTCACCGCATCCACCCGACTTTCGACATGTTGAATATTCAACGTGGTATAGACATGGATGCCGGCTTCCAGCAATTCGATAACGTCTTGATAACGTTTGGGGTGACGGCTTTCCGGGGCATTGGAGTGCGCCAATTCATCGACCAGCACGATTTCCGGACGACGTGCTAGGATCGCATCCAAATCCATCTCCTTGATGAATATGTCGCGGTAGTGGATCTCGCGCAGGGGGAGGGAGGGGATGTCCTTAAGCAGGGCCTCGGTTTCAACGCGCTTGTGGGTTTCGATAATGGCGATTACGACGTCGACGCCTTCCTGACGGCGTTGTCGGGCATCTTGGAGCATGGCGTAGGTTTTGCCCACACCGGCGCACATGCCCAGGAAGATTTTTAATTTTCCGCGTCCTTGCTTGGTTTCTTCTTGTTGAATGGCCGAGAGCAAGGCATCGGGATTGGGGCGCGTGGGTTCGGTCATGATGCGTTATTGTAACGTATCGAGTTCCAGGTTGAGAAGCAAAACATTGACTCGGGGTTCTCCCAACGCGCCCCATTGGGGCGTTTCCACTAAACGTTGAATTAAGTCATGGCAACGCCGTGTTTGCTCGGGTGTGAACGCGCGGGCGCGCGCCACCCGCTCAAGTTGGAAATACGCCGCTGCAGGACTGATGTGCGGGTCCAAGCCACTGGCGGAGGCAAAGAGCAGGTCCGCAGGGAGCGGGGTGGTGGACGCGAACCCCTGGTTGGCTCTCAGTTTTGTGGCGCGCTCGGCAACGGTGGCTTTTAAGATCAAACTGGTTGGGCCGAGATTACTGGCACCGGAAGGCATGGTGGCGTAATCCGCCGCTGAGGGACGCGCCCAGAAATAATGCGGGTCCGTAAATTTTTGGGCCAACAGTCTTGAACCCACCGTCTTTCCATCACGGGCTACCAGTGAGCCTTGAGCCTGTGCCGGGAAGAACAGGGGGAGCACGCCGGTCAGTGCCAGGGGATACACGATTCCGGTGAGTATACTGAGCCAAACAAACAAGCGCAGTGCATTCCAAAACAAGCTTTTCATGAGGAAGGCCTCCTTACGTATCAAGCCGAACGTGTGTTCAACACGCCCGGATAATTTCTGTGCGTTTAGGCCACGGCGTGCAAGAGTACCAAGAGCATGTCGAGCAGTTTAATGCCAATAAACGGGGCGATCACGCCACCCAGGCCAAATAGCAACAAGTTACGGCGCAATAACGCTGCGGCGCCCACCGGGCGGTATTTAACACCCGTAAGCGAGAGTGGGATCAAGGCCGCGATAATCAGGGCATTGAAGATAATGGCGCTCAAAATGGCGCTGGCCGGGGAGTGCAGGTGCATGATGTTTAAAGCAGCCAGCGGGCCCAGGGGAGTGCCCGACGTGGCATACAAGACACTGAACATGGCCGGCAAAATGGCGAAATACTTGGCCACATCATTGGCAAAACTGAATGTGGTTAGGGCCCCGCGTGTCATGAGTATCTGCTTGCCGATCTCCACAATCTCCAGGAGCTTGGTGGGGTTGCTGTCCAGATCCACCATGTTTCCAGCTTCACGGGCTGCTTGCGTGCCCGAGTGCATGGCGACGCCTACATCTGCCTGGGCCAAGGCCGGGGCATCGTTGGTCCCGTCGCCGATCATGGCTACCAGGCGCCCTCCGGCTTGTTCCTGACGGATGCGTTCCAATTTCATTTCGGGTTTGGCCTCGGCCATAAAATCATCCACCCCGGCTTCCGCCGCAATGGCGGCCGCAGTCAGGGGATTGTCCCCGGTCACCATGACCGTGCGGATGCCCATCTTGCGCAATTGGGCAAAGCGTTCTTTGATCCCGCCTTTGACCACATCCTTGAGATAAACCACGCCTAGGACTTTTTGATTGTCGCAGACCACGATCGGTGTTCCACCACTCCGGGCAATGTGGTCAACCGCAGCGGCCACGGCCGCCGGGTAGATCCCTCCGTTTTGCTCCACATAGTTCCGGATAGCCTCGGCCGCGCCTTTGCGAATGCGCCGCTCCACCTGTCCGTCCGGTGTGGTAAAGTCCACGCCGCTCATGCGGGTTTGCGCCGTGAAGGGAACAAAGTGGGCATGAGCCTCACCCACAGTCCGTCCGCGGAGGGCAAACCGCTCTTTGGCTAAAATCGCAATCGAGCGTCCTTCGGGTGTTTCGTCCGCCAAGGAGGCCAATTGGGCCACATCGGCCAAGTCTTTATCGGCAATGCCCGGGGCAGGTATAAAGTCCGTCGCCATGCGGTTGCCCAAGGTAATGGTTCCGGTCTTATCCAATAAAAGTACATCAATATCTCCGGCGGCTTCCACGGCCCGTCCGCTCATGGCCAGCACATTCCGGCGCATGAGGCGGTCAATGCCGCCAATACCAATGGCCGAGAGCAGTCCTCCAATGGTTGTGGGAATCAAGCATACCAAGAGCGAGATTAAAATCGGTACAGTTATATTGGCACCTCCCGGCTGCCCGGCCGCACGCTCGCTGTAAAGGGCGAACCCCGGCAGCGTGAGAATGACGACGATAAAAAGCGCAGTCATGCTTAACAACACAATGCTCAGGGCAATCTCATTCGGCGTTTTCTGGCGTTTGGCCCCCTCGATCAGGGAAATCATTTGATCCAGAAACGAGTGCCCGGCCTCGGCGGTAACCCGGATCACAATCCGGTCGCTGATGACTTTGGTCCCGCCGGTTACCGCACTCCGGTCCCCTCCGCTTTCGCGGATGACAGGTGCGGATTCGCCGGTGATGGCCGATTCGTCCACGGTGGCGATGCCCACCACCACTTCGCCGTCTCCGGCAATAATGTCTCCAGCTTCACAGACGAAAAGATCACCTCGCTTCAAGTCTGCGGCTGCCGTGACAACTTCCTTTTGCCCCACCAGTTTGCGGGCGGTGCTGTGGGTTCGCATTCTCTTAAGGGAATCCGCCTGGGCCTTTCCGCGTCCTTCGGCCAGGGCTTCTGCGAAATTAGCAAAGTACACAGTAAACAAAAGCCACAGTGCGATTTGGATATTGAATGAAGAAAAGCTCCCAAAACAAATCAGTCCAGTTACCCAGAGAGCGCCTAGCAAAACCACAAACATAACCGGATTTTTCCATTGTTCACGCGGATCAAATTTGATCAAGGCATCCCAAGCCGCTTGTTTCAGCAGCACGGGGTCACCCAAGATGGCGCTTGGTTTAGCGGGGGATAAGGATGTCATGAATTATTTACCTCCGGATGGGGCGTATGCAATACGCCCCTACAAAAAGATATTAAAATGTTCGGCCTTGCAACATTAAAAAATGTTCAACCACCGGTCCTAACGTCAGGACTGGAAAAAATGTCAAAGCACCCACAATGATGATGACCGCCATAAGCGTGAATACAAACGTAAGGTTGTTCGTCGGAAAGGTGCCGGGGTTCGGTGGAGCCAATTTTTTCTTCACCAAGCTGCCGGCCACGGCCAGTGCTGGGATAATGACGCCAAACCGCCCCAAGAGCATGGCCAGGGCCAGTGTGGTATTGTAAAAAAAAGTATTGCCGCTCAGACCGGCAAAGGCACTGCCGTTGTTGCCGGCAGCCGAACTGTACGCATAGAGCAATTCGGAGAGGCCATGGGGGCCGGCATGACTGAGACTGGACAAGGCCGCCGGCGTGACAGAGGCGACTCCGGTTCCAATCAGAATGACAAATCCCGGGAGCAATAACCCGGTGATGGTCCAGATCATTTCCTGGGCCTCGATTTTCTTACCCAAATATTCCGGGGTTCGCCCCACCATGAGCCCGGCCAGAAAGACGGTTAAAATAACAAATAAGATCATGCCCGCCAGCCCTGAACCCACGCCACCAAAAATAACTTCACCAAGGTGTATGTTGACCAAGGTCACCAACCCGGCCAAGGGTGAGAAGCTGCTGTGCATGGCGTTGACCGCACCGCATGACGTGACTGTGGTTGATATGGCGAAGTAGATACTGTTAAACACTCCGAAGCGCACTTCTTTACCTTCCATCCAGGATGAGGAGCCGAGAACCGGATTGAAGCGTGTCTCGGCAAACCAGGCCAGGCTCACAGCGACAATAAATATGAGGGCCATAGCTGCAAAAAGACTCCAGGCGTGTTTGGTGTCCTTGACCATGACCCCGAACATGTAGGTGGAGGCTGCGGCAATCAGCATCTGCCCCAATAGGAGCAAATAATTGGAGAACGGCGTCGGGTTCTCAAACGGGTGCGCCGCGTTTTGGCTCATGAATCCGCCCCCGTTGGTACCCAAGTGCTTGATTGCCATTTGCGAGGCCACGGGTCCCATGGGAATCAGTTGTTCTTGTTTTTCCAAGGTGTGCACATGAACATTTGGTTTGAGGTTTTGTATCACCCCTTGGCTGGTTAATAAGAACGCCCAGAGCACGGAGAGCGGCAAAAGTATGTAAAGTGTGGTGCGTGTGATGTCCACCCAGACATTTCCCAAGGTGTCCGAGGTGCGACGGGTGATGCCGCGCACAAGGGCCAGGAGGACGCTCATGCCGGTAGCCGCACTCAGGAAGTTTTGTGTTGTCAGACCAAGCATTTGTGTGAGATAGCTCATCGTGGTTTCGCCTGTATAGTTTTGCCAATTGGTATTGGTGACAAAGCTTACCGCTGTGTTCAACGCCAGCCAGAAGGGGACGTTGGGCAGCTTCTGGGGATTGAACGGCAAATAGGCCTGAAGCAATTGCACCCCCAACAAGGCGAAAACACCCAGTACATTGAAAATCAGCAGCCCGGATAGATACTGAGTCCAGCGCATTTCCTGTTTCGGATCAATCCCGCTGAAGGTGTAGGTTAGATTCTCAAATGGTTTTAGGAAGTGCAATGGGTGCTTTTGGTTCGCGTAGACCTTAGCCATAAAGTGTCCCAACAACGGCGTGAGCAACAACAGGCTTCCGAAATAAATGGCGAATTGAAGTAAATCGTGCGAACGCATAGCCGCTACCTCCTGAGTGTTCAGTAACCTTTCAGAGTCTAGAACGTAAGGGCGAGTGTGCATAATTAAAATGCAGGCTGAAGTTGTTAAAAAAGTGTAAACACAAAATTGCTTGTGAAAGGGCGCACATGTACGTTGACAAATGAGTGGGTCTGTGTAAAAAACAATGCGGAAGAGTACGGCAAAATACGTTTTATTGAAGGTGATGCATGCTTGATTTCAAATGCATTCAAGAACGGGCCAGGTCCTTTTTTCATGATTCGCGGGGCTCCCATGACTGGGAGCACACCGAACGGGTTTTGGCTATGGCGGAGCATCTTGCTCGTGTCGAAGGTGCGGATGTTGAATTGGTGAAGTGTGCGGCGGTTTTGCATGACATTGCCCGAAGTGAAGAGGATCAAAACAGCGGGAAATTTGATCATGCCCTGCTGGGTGCCAAAAAAGCACAGGTGTTGTTGCGGGAAATGCAGGTTTCAGAAACCTTGATTTCCCAAATTGCGCATTGCATTGAAACACACCGGTTTCGTAACCAATTGGAGCCTCAGACCCTTGAAGCCAAAGTGTTGTTCGATGCGGACAAGCTTGATTCCATTGGCGCGGTGGGCATTGGGCGGGCTTTTTTATTTGCTGGGGAAGTCGGAGCCAAGTTGCATAATCCGAAAGTCGATATTGAGCAAACGCAACCCTATACCAGCGAAGATACGGCCTATCGCGAATATATGGTTAAACTACGAAACGTAAAGGACCGGATTCTAACGCCGGAAGGAAAACGCTTGGCCCAAGAGCGTCATGATTTTATGGTCGCTTTTTTTGAACGCTTGACTCGTGAAACCGAAGGGGTGCTGTGACCTGTTCAGGGATTGTAGATCACGCAAGTATTTCAGGGGATTTGGAAGTCTGGCTTCCGCGCTTGATTCAACTTTGGCGGAAGCAGGCGAAAAGCCAGTGGCAAGATGCGCCGGATGGGCGTTTGGCACCCGCGGAAGCCAAAAGTGTGGCGGCCGGGATTCAACGCCTCTCGCACGGGCTCACGCGGGGACGCGAATTGGCGGGGGAGTTTTATTTTTCTGATCCGGTCATGTTTGGAGCGTATCTTTTATATTTTTGGCCCGTTTCGTATGTGCAGGCCAGGTTGGCATTCGCGGCATTGCCGAACCGACCCACGTCCGTGTTGGATCTGGGTGGAGGTGCCGGTCCCTTGGTTGCAGCTGCTTGCGACTGTGGAATTCGGGAATTGCGCCTTGCGGATCGAAGCCGCAAAGCGTTGCAATGGGCTGAGGATTTATTCAAGGGAATGCCGGTTAGGCTTACCAGCATGCCATGGGACCCGATTCGCCAGTCGGACATACCTGCCGGTGGAAGTACGTATTCCTTGATTTCGTTTCAACATGTGCTCAATGAGCTTTGGCAAGACCAGCCTGAAGCGCATGCGCGGCGCTTGACGCTGTTGCAGAACGCATCAGCCTGTTTGGAGCCCGAAGGTCAGCTCTTGATGCTTGAACCTGCGTTGAAAGCAACTTCGCAAGCGACCTTGGCTTTGCGGGATGCGCTCATCACCTCTGGGATGATTCCCGTTTACCCTTGCACCCATGCCCAACCATGCCCTGCTTTGAAGGCCGATGACAGCTGCCATGCAGAAGGTCTGTGGCAACCACCTGAATTGGTGCACGATCTTTTACGCAGGGCGGGTTTGCATAAAACGTGGTTGAAGATGACGACCTTGGTGATGAAGCGGGCCTCGAAAGCAGTCCGGCAGGATTTGCTGGAGGTGTTGGTGGTGGATGAACCACGCCGCGAGAAGACCAAGAAAATTGCAGTGTCTGTTTGCGGAGCACAAGGGCGAATTGAATTGGCCCTTTCACCCCGGGAAGCCACAGAAGAACAACGGTTTTTGTTTAAAGTAAAACCAGGCGAGATCCTTCGCGTACCATCCCAACTTGCAAGTCATGATCGGATTGAATTGAGTTCCGGATCGAAGGTAGAACGAATTTCACCTTCGCTGCCTCTGCTGCGCATTCTGGCAGGCTAAAATCATTCCTGGCTACTTAATCGCGTACCAACCGGTTTGCATATAGGAATGCCAAAATAATTCCACGGTTTTAAATCCTGCGGCAGTTAAATTAATCCGCTGTTCATCCAAGCCAATGGGGAAGTAATGCGTTCCAAAGCGCTCGGCATGTTGGCTTACAGCATCGGTATCATGCCCGTGGGCTTTCTGGAAGCGGCCCCAGCGTTTTAAGCCCAGTTGGGTACCGGCGTCTGTCTCAGGATGTGAGTTTTCAAAGGCAACCAAGATGCCACCGGCTTGTAAAAGATCATAGCAGCGCTGGGTGGCCAAACGTCGCCCATCGGGTTGCAAATAATGATGAGATTGAATGGCGGTAATGACTTGAAGTTGGGGCAGTATTCCTTCGGGCAAAGACTCAGTGGGAGACGGCGGTAGAAACGTAATTTCGGGATAGTCGTGCAAACGTTTTTTTGCGCATTCCAGCATTGCGGCCGATGGGTCGGCGGCAAAAAAGCGGCATTGGGGAAAAACATCATGCGCCAGATCCAAAAAATGGCCGGTTCCACAACCTGTGTCCAGCCAAGAGGTGCATTGCGGTGAATAGGTTTCAATCAAATCCAGAGTCTCGAAATGGAAACGGTCATAAAACGGAATGGTTTTTCGTATCTGGGCATCGTAGTCTTGTGCTGAATGTGCGGAATCATTGTCCATCGGGGTTCCTTTTAAGATGTAGGTAGCGTGGCTGGAGCAGAACGAGAAAGCTGCTTTAAAACAAAGCCCACGTTTAAATAAATAAGAACTATTAACACCTAAGGGTAGTCAAACCTTCGAATCATACATTATTGATTATTGTAACCATTTTTCGGTTGCCAGCCTAATGAAAATTAACTCGATAAGAAAAAAGATACACAAGTGACAGAAAACCACGATGCGAAGATTACATCTGTGTAACAGAATACTTGAATCATAGAGTGGTTTTCTTGTTTGGGGTCAAAATGAAACATACTTGTGTTTTAATGAAACGCTTAAACGTGCCGATGATATAGAAAAGGCTTGAAAAGTAAGGTTGCGAAAAGAGGCACGATATATGCAAGGCATATAGAGTGAGCGAACACTATTCTGACGGATTGGGAGGCTAAAACATCATGGTCACACTTGTTATGCTTACCAAAGACCACAAACGCTTCATTCAGCATTATATTAAGAAACTCACGATCCGTCTTCCAACTCTATTTGAGTTTGGGAGCGCAGCGGTGGAGGCAAAAGCCAAGAAGCGGGCTAGAAAAAAAGCGATTGCCAGTACCAAAGTTGTTCGGGTCAAGAAACCGAAAGTATATTATCTTTATGGAGATGGATCGTTTGGTGGGTTGGTTTTGCACGGTTATATGATTTTGAAAAATAAAGAAGCGCTCTTTGAGGAAATTCAGGCGGCCAATCTACATGCCAGCGATGTGTTTATGCCGGAACAAGTTAAAATGTTTGAACGTGTGGTTCGCAGTAAGCGGTTTAAACAACAGGGCGTGGAAGATAAAACCGAACTAAGTTCAAATGCATAAATAAGTAGTTGAATGTCGATCGGCCGTTTTTCTCTTGAACGCTCAAAGAGAGAAGAAACGGCCGATTTTATTCTTGGGTTTTCTGTAAACCTGTTGAGAATTGTCCGCTTATTAGGTGCGTGAAAACTTCGCGAGCAACCCAGAGACCAAACATGCCTGTAAGAAAGGAAAGGCTGCCGAGGGGTTTGCGGTCACGTCCGCGAGGTAAAAAGTTGGGTTCCTCCGGGATTTCTGTTTTTGGCGTGTGCGGAGCTTCAAGCGAGAAGATGCATTGAACCCCACTTTGGATCCCACGCTTGCGTAAACGTCGGCGAATGCGGCAAGCCAGAGGACACATTTCCGTATGGGAAATATCGCGACTGCGGATTAGCATAGGATCCTGTTTCCAGCCCGCGCCCATGCTCGATACAACCGGTAGTTTATGCTTATGCAATTCCACCAAAAAATTAACCTTGGCGTTGAGGCTGTCAACGGCATCGACAACGATATCGGTGGGTGATGCAAAAACCTCTCCGAATGTATCTTCGGCCATAAACCGTTCAAAGGTTTCCACCCGACAGTTGGGATTGATTGAGAGCACGCGTTCGCGGGCCACGTCGATTTTTTTTCTATCCAAATTTGGCTCGATGGCCAGGAGCTGACGGTTAAAGTTGCTGGGCTTGACCACGTCGAAATCCACCAAGCGTAAATGTCCTACACCCAACCGCGCAATGGCTTCCAACGCATACGACCCTACGGCACCCAGGCCGACGATGGTGACATGCGCCTGAGTGAGCTTTTGCATGCCCTCAGGGCCAATAAAGAGTTCGGTTCGCTGAAATCGTTCGGAGTCCAACAGTTTATTCCTTTCTAACGAGGGTGCAATGATTGCACCACAGTCTTGGTGTTTTCCCATGTGATCTCGGCCAGGCGTTCAACCGAGACTCCCTTGATCTCTGCGACGGCTTGGAGCACATGCGTAAGGTTGGCCGGTTCATTGGGGTGGTTGTAATTCAGGGTGTGGTTGATGACCGGTGGGATGTCCGGAGAATCGGTTTCGATCAGCAAGCGCTCCAAAGGCGTGGCGGCCAGTGCCCGGTGTACACGTTTGTTACCAGAACGAGTGACACTACCCGAAAACGAAAAGTACACGCCGGACGAAGCCAGACGCGAAATGAGTTCAGCAGGACCCGAATAGGAATGCACTATGGCAGGAGCCGTGAGCGGATACGACTCTAAGAAAAAGCTTAGTCGGTCGAAGGCTTTGCGGCAATGCAGGTTGAGCGGAAGTGCGCGTTCACGTGCAAGGTTGAGTTGCACCAGGAAAGTCTCTTCTTGGCGGGCATCGTCTCTCGGATCAACCGCGTGGTCCAAGCCTATTTCACCGACCCCGGAAGGCAGGGTTTCCAACAGGGTTGCAAGTTCAAGCTGCCAGTTCGGTCCGGCTTGATCCAGATACCAGGGGTGGACACCGAAAAACGGGATGATTTCAGCATGCGCCTCGGCCAATTCCTTTACACGGGACCAATCGTCTGGGGAGGTCCCGCAACAGAGAAAACGGCGTACGTGGTTTACGTGTGCGCGCTCCAGGATTTCCACCGTGCGTTCAAAAAGGGATGGGGATTGGAGATGGCAGTGAGCATCGGCCAAGGCTGACATAAGCGGTCCTGTTCTGCCGTCGTTCGGCGCAAGCTTTGGCTAGCGCCGGGCGCGACGAGCGGTGACGATCTGCGTGTTCATGCCGGCCCAGTGCAGGCTGCCGTGGTAGCGTCCGTGTTCCATTTTCACGCATTTGTCCATAACCACCTGCAGCCCTGAGGCCAGGGCCTTGTCGGCAGCGGCAAAGTCAATGATGCGCAGTTGGGTCCAGATGGCCTTGGCGCCAATGGCAATGGCCTCGTCCACCAACCCCATGACCTCTGAGGAAGGGCGGAAGACATCTACAATATCCACCTTTTCCGGGATGCTTTTAAGATCCGGATAGGCACGTTGCCCCAGTATCTCTCCGCCGCGCGGGGTAACGGGAATCACGCGATACCCTTCGTATAAAAGATACGAGGCCACAAAGTTACTGGCTTTTTGTTTCTCGCTCGAGAGCCCGACTATGGCAATGGTTTTTGCCGTCGCCAGAAGGTCGCAAATGATCTCTTCGTTTTGATAGCGTGCCTGTTCATCGGCCGTGAGTACGGTGTTGAGGCTTAAACTGCACGCAGTGCTTGATCCAGATCCCATAACAAGTCCTCCAAAGTTTCGAGTCCGATGGACAAACGAATCGTGTCAGGGCCAATGCCGCCCATGATCAGTTCTGCGTCCGAGAGTTGTTGATGCGTGGTGGACGCGGGGTGAATCACCAAACTGCGTGCATCGCCGATGTTGGCCAGATGCGAGAAGAGTTGGAGCGATTCTATAAATTTTTTGCCTGCCGCGCGTGCGTCGCCGGAGGTGGGCTTGATGTTGAAGGAAAATACAGCACCTGGGCCTTTGGGCAAATATTTTTTAGCGCGGGCATGATGGGGATGCGAAGGCAGCCCGGCATAACGGACTTCGGAGACACGTGGATGCTGGGCGAGAAACTCAGCCACAGCTTGTGCGTTGGCCACATGACGATCCATACGCAAGGAGAGCGTTTCCAGACCCTGGATAAGCAAGAACGAGTTCATGGGTGAGATGCACGCTCCGGTATCGCGGACAGTCTCGCAGCGCAGTTTCATGAGAAAACCGTAATGCCCAAAGGTATCAAAGAAACGCAGTCCATGGTACGACGGCGAGGGGTCAGCAATGGTGGGATAACGCGCGTAGTTGAAGGTTCCGGATTCCACCACCACACCGCCGATGCTGCTGCCGTGCCCACCGATGAATTTTGTGGCCGAGTGCACGACGATGGTGGCGCCCCAGTCAATGGGGCGGCACAAATAAGGCGTGGCAAAGGTGCTGTCCACGATCAGCGGGATGCAGCGGCTCTTGGCCAGCGCCGCCAAGGCTTCCAGGTCCAAGATGGTCCCCCCGGGATTGCCGATAATTTCGCCGTAGAGGGCGCGAGTTTTAGGGGTAATGGCTTTTTCCCATGCCTCTAAGTTGCCTGGATCCACAAAATGAACGGTGATGGAAAGTTTTTTTAATGTATGCACCAGCTGGGTCATGGTTCCACCGTACAAGTGCGCCGAGGCCACGATTTCATCACCCGGAGCAAGCAGGGTCATGATGACCGAGAACTGGGCCGCCATGCCACTGGCCACGGCCACGGCCCCGGTCCCGTTTTCCAGAGACGCCATGCGTTCCTCGAAGACCGCGGTCGTGGGATTGCTGATGCGGGTATATATGTTTCCGTATTGCTTGAGTTCGAAGAGCTGGGCGGCTTGGTCGGCGTCGTTAAACACGTACGACGTGGTCTGGTAAATGGGTACGGCACGCGCCCCCACCACTGAGTCCGGTATGTGCCCGGCGTGGAGCATGCGGGTATCAAAACCAAAAGAACGTTTTTCTGTCATGGAAATAGCCCTTTCAACAGCGTAGTAGTAGAGTAATGTTTGAGTGGGCGCAGATGTAAAACTGTGAAAGACGCTCGGTTCAGAGAGCCTCGCTCAGATCGGCCATCCTTTTTACGAGACGGATGGCCTCTATGCTTTCACATCTTTACATTTGCGCCCAATGCATGCATCACTTTGTTTGCACTGTAGGTAAAAATTACGTTCGAATAAAATCAGCCACCGTCGGGTTTGAGCGCAAAGCCTCGAGCTGTTCGCCACTGGGGCGCTCAGGTCGGTCGCGGTCGATATTGACCAAACATAAAAAACCAAAAGGTTCCGTCCCGGTGGCTTGGAACTGATGCCACGTTAAAGCCGGGATGTGCACAACGTCAAACAGGTTTAAATCGAAAATTGCATCTCCGACCAAAGCATGCCCGGCACCGCGAATGGGCATGACGACATGCAGGTGGTGGTGTCGTTCCAAGGTGGAGTGCCCACCCGGGGCGATCTCAAAATAGCGCCATTGGCAAGGCAGGTCCGGCATGCCTTGGAAAAGAATCTGCCGCGTAATGTCCTTGAAGTGAGTGCCTTCTTCTTTATATTTGAGTACGCTTACTTGGTCCCAGGTGAATTGTCCCTGATGTTTGTGCAAGGTCATGGCGGCTCCAGGAGCGTTGAACATGGTCGTGGTAAGTGTTGATTAAGTCGGGATACTATACAATGGCCACTGCCTCGGATCAATGGATTTTTGGTCCAAAGACAAAGGCGCTTGCTCCTTCGGGCGAAATGACTTATAGTGCTCAGCGGTTCCATCTTTATGTGTCGGAGACGTGCGTCGGTATGCCATCCAAACCGCAATTGTATTTGGCCCCTTTCCAAGGTGTGACCAATGAGCTGTATCGCACTACGTACCATACGCTCTTTCCTGGAATTGACAAATATTTTGCTCCGTTTATCAAAGTGCAGTTGAAGGGCGATTTGACCCGGAAGCGCACGCGTTCCATTCTTCCTACCTGGGATCCGAAAATTCCGCTGGTTCCGCAAATTCTTTCCAATGAAGGCGATGAATTTTTTGTGTTTGATGAGTATGTCCAGTCGTTGGGGTACCAGGAGTTTAATTGGAATTTAGGCTGCCCGGTACCCATGGTTACCACCAAGAAGCGCGGATCGGGTTTGTTGCCCGATTCGGAAAGAATTCAGCGCATTTTGGAGCAGGTCATGGGCAAACTCAAGTGCCGCCTGTCCATTAAAACCCGCTTGGGCTTATCCTCACCCGATGAATTGCTGGCCTTGATGCCCATATTGAACCAATATCCGATTCATGAACTAATCATTCATCCGCGCCTGGGGCGACAGATGTATGCCGGGCACGTGGATCTGGCAGCCTTTGCCAAGTGCGTGCAGCTCAGTCGCATCCCGGTGGTGTACAACGGTGATGTGTTTAACGCCCAGACCTGGACCCGGCTGCAAACTCAATTTCCTCAGGTGCAGCACTGGATGCTGGGGCGGGGAGTTTTGGTGAATCCATTTTTACCTGCCCAGATTAAACAGTTGAACTCAATACCGCGGGATAAAGTAAGCGTGTTTAGACACTTCCATGCCGAGTATGTAAGGCAGTACGAAGTCGTTTTGTTCGGACCGAGACATCTGCTCGATAAATTAAAAGAGTTTTGGTTTTATGCACACCATTTCTTTATCGATGGATCGGATGTATACCGGCGTTTGAAAAAGTTGACGTCCATGGATGACTATCACAGTACAGTCAATCGGTTTTTGGATCAATCCCCGGAAGTGGTGGAACATCTGGAACTCAAGTCGGAAGATTTTAAATAATCCGAGTCGGATTTCAATTCATACATGAGAAAGACGCTACGGTTGGGGTGAAGCGTGTATGGTTGCACACAGGGGTAACACTTGCATTTGCACTTGAATTATGCATAAAAAGGCTTAAGATAAAATGCTTGCGCAAGAGAACTTCTCAAAAGGCGGGAAGCAATATGGGACGTATCTACGAAGACAACAGCTTGAGTATTGGCCACACCCCTTTGGTGAAAATCAATCGATTGACGCAAGGCTTGCCCGGAGTGGTATTGGCAAAAATTGAGGGGCGCAATCCTGCGTATTCGGTTAAGTGCCGCATTGGTGCGGCCATGATTTGGGCTGCGGAGCGAGAAGGGAAAGTAACGCCGGGCCGACACGATGTCACCATCATTGAACCCACCAGTGGGAATACGGGTATTGCTCTGGCGTTTGTGGCCGCGGCACGTAAGTATCCCTTGATCCTGACCATGCCCGACACCATGTCCAATGAACGTAGGAAGTTGT
Source organism: uncultured bacterium (assembly GCA_964604705.1). Classification (GTDB taxonomy): domain Bacteria; phylum Oederibacteriota; class JAAXVQ01; order JAAXVQ01; family JAAXVQ01; genus JAAXVQ01. The sequence continues at coordinate 416,208 of CAZSAP010000001.1, read as the reverse complement.
TGGCTGCGTTTGGGGCGAAGCTGATTCTAACCGAAGATGAGAAGGGCATGGCAGGAGCCATCGAAAAAGCCGAAGAACTGGTTGCGAGTGCCCCTGACAAATATTTCATGCCGCAGCAATTTAAAAATCCCGCCAATCCGGAGATTCATTTCAACACCACAGGACCTGAGATTTGGGATGACACCGACGGCAAAGTGGATATGATCGTGGCAGGTGTGGGGACCGGAGGAACCATTACTGGTATATCCCGATACCTTAAAGGGAAAAAGAATGTTTGGTCCGTGGCGGTTGAGCCCACTCAATCGGCCGTGCTAACCGCACTACGCCGAGGCGAAAAACCACAGTCGGGCCCGCATAAAATTTTAGGCATCGGAGCCGGGTTTAAGCCGGAGGTATTGGATTTGAGCCTGGTGGATGAAATTGCCACGGTCAGCACCGATGAATCCGTTGAAATGGCGAGGCGGTTGCATCTGGAAGAAGGTATTTCCTGTGGCATTTCCAGTGGCGCCGCCATGGTTGCCGCCTTGCGTCTGGCTGCCCAGCCGGAAAATTCAGGAAAGTCCATTGTGGTTATACTGCCGGATTCCGGCGAACGCTATTTATCCAGTATTTTATACGATGGTATAGTGGCCTAACACAGTTCGAGGCCTGAAGGAGTTTTGACATGAAGGAAAAAGCAGTACAGCCAGAACCTGGGAAAGCCTTAAACGAAAAACAGCTGAACGACGTCCTGCAGCGCATGCCGGAGAGTACACAAAAAAAATATCGCCAGTTGGAAATGCGGTTGCGCTCGTTGGGGCGTGTGGTGGTGGCCTTTTCGGGTGGAGTGGACAGTTCTTTTTTGGCCGCTGTGGCACACTTGGTTTTGGGTACCCAGGCCTTGATGGTTACAGCGTTTTCAGAGACTTATGCACCTTGGGAACGGGAACGGGCGCTGCGGGTGGCTGAAACCTACGGGTTTCGGCATTGGGTGCTGGAACGCTCGGAGTTGGATATCCCGGAATTCGTCAGCAACCCCGCTGACCGCTGCTACCATTGCAAACTTGATTTGTTTAAGAAGCTCCGACAACGCGCCATTGCCGAAAGCATCCCTTACCTTTTGGAAGGCACCACCGCCGATGATGTGGAGGACTATCGTCCGGGACGCAGGGCCGTGGCTGAGAGCAATGCACTTTCACCTTTGCTGGAAGCGGACTTGTACAAGGCTGAGATTCGTGAATTTTCTGAGGCGTTGGGTTTGGAAACCTGGGATCGTCCTTCGTCCCCATGCTTGGCCAGCCGAATCCCTTACGGTGAAACCGTGACACGGGAAAAGTTGAAACAGGTTGAGCGAGGTGAACGGTATTTGCATGAACTTGGGTTGTCCCAGTGCCGGGTTCGGCATCATGGGGATGTGGCCCGACTTGAGGTGCCGGAGCCCGATATTCCCAAACTGGTTGAACCCAAACAACGTGAAGCCATAGTAAAAGCGTTTAAAGAGTTTGGCTTCCATTTTGTGACCATTGACTTGGCGGGTTTTCGTTCCGGCAGTTTGAATGTGGTTTTGGATAAGGATACTAAGCCGAAGACTTAATCCACCCTAACCTCTGCCTGGATTTCATCTGGTTGACCCGGGAAACCAGATGTGCTAAAAACTAAAGAACCGGAGGGGGACGCGGTGCACCCCTCGGTCACGAAGCCTCAAGGGGGAGAGACGCGTGGCGGAAAACAAACTCACCAAACAGTTGTTTCGCTTAAAAGATTTGGGCAGTATCTTGTCGGAACCGCAAGAAGTAGGCGCAAAGCTCAAAAAGGCTTTGGGATCCTTTGATCTGATCCTTTTTGGCATTGGCGTCATTATCGGTGCCGGCATTTTTGCTACGGTGGGAACCGCGGCGGCGGGAGATGCCTTACGTCCCGGTGCAGGCCCGGCCCTGATGGTCTCGTTTGCCATTACCGCGGTGGTCTGCGGGTTTGCGGCTTTATGCTATGCGGAATTGGCCACCTTGGTACCTATTGCCGGAAGTGCCTACACCTATGCCTATGCTTCCTTTGGGGAGTTAATCGCCTGGATCATAGGCTGGGATTTGATTTTGGAATACGGGGTGGGGACCATCGCCGTAGCGGTCAGTTGGTCCGGCTATTTCAACAACTTCCTCGGCGGATTTGGTCTCGCGCTTCCACCCTGGGCCTCCATGGATTACCGCTCCGCCCTGCACGGCTTTCAACAAGCCACCTCCTTGATGCAGCACGGCACATCCTTCGAACAACTCACCGCCCCCCTGCAACATGCCATGCTCGCGATCTCACAAGCACCCCATTTCTTGGGCATGCCCATTGTGTTCAATCTGGCGGCTTCACTGATCATCATGCTGCTGACGGTGATTCTGGTGATCGGAATCAAGGAGAGTTCGCGTTTTAACACGGTGATCGTCGCTGTGAAACTGTTGGTGGTGATGTTCTTTGTGGTGCTGGGGGCGTTTTACGTGAAGCCTCAGAACTGGGTGCCGTTTGCACCCAATGGGTTTGCCGGGATCAAAGCCGGCGCGGCGATTGCGTTTTTTGCCTTCATTGGTTTCGATGTCGTATCCACCATGGCCGAGGAAACCAAACAACCCAAACGGGATTTGCCGATGGGAATCATAGGGTCCCTGGTTGTATGCACCTTGATTTACATGGCGGTTACCGCTGTATTTACCGGCATGGTTCCGGTGGAACTGATGAAAACCTCGTTGGCCCATCAAAAGGCCGAACCCTTGGCCATGGCCATGCAGTACAATCATTTGGATTGGGCCGCCGGGATTATTGCCTTTGGCGCGATCGTGGCTCAAACCGCAGTTTTATTAGTCCTGCAATTGGGACAACCGCGCATTTTTTACGCCATGTCCCGCGACGGGCTCTTGCCCAAAGTTTTTTCGAAAGTGCACGCCAAATTCAAGACACCCCACATCAACACCATCCTCTGCGGAGGCTTTGCCGCGCTCTTGGCCGGTTTCTCCAATATTGATGAAATGGCCGACCTGACCAATATTGGAACGCTCTTTGCGTTTGTGCTGGTTTGTCTGGGGGTGGTTATCCTGCGTATCAAAGAGCCGAACAAGCCGCGCGCCTTCAAAGTGCCGTTTAATCCCATCGTACCGTTGATTGGCGCTGGGAGCTGCATCTTTCTTATGAGTGGGTTGCCTCGCATCACCTGGGTGCGGTTTTATGTTTGGATGGGGATCGGCTTGGTGGTTTATTTTCTTTACAGCTTCCGCAACAGCGAGCTGCACAAACGGCAAGGGTAAGTGGCCCGGGGAGTCGCGGATGAAGCAGTGGGTGGTTTGGTTGCGGGGCATTAACGTTGGCGGGCACCGGATCATCACCATGGAGGAACTGACACAATTATTTGCATCCATGGGATTGGAACAGGTACAAACCACAATACAATCCGGGAATGTAACCTTTGCTTCAGCCCTTCAAGATGCTGGAAAACTAAAAGCCAAGATTGAGAAACGTTTAAGTGAAACCTTTGGCAGTGAGACCATGGTGGCTGTATGCGCACGGGCCGAGTTGGACGCGTTGGTGCAGCGTGATCCGTTTGCTCGATTTAAGGTTCCGCCCAAGGCCAAACGGTATGTCACGTTTTTAACCGAACCTGCACGTTTTCAACCCACCTTCCCTTTGGTCACACCCAATCAAGACCTGCACCTCTTGGCCTTGGAAGGTATGCAGGTCTTCAGCTTAGGGCTGCCGGATAAACATGGGCGATTTGGATTTCCCAATACGCTGGTGGAACGCGAATGCGGTACCTGGGGCACCACGCGGAATTGGAACACGGTGATCAAGGTGTTTCAATAGTGGTTACGAAATAGGATGGGGCAGTGTTAAAAGGAAGACGGCGTGGTTATTACGACTAGGGGGAGGGGACATGTCAATCATTGAGTGGACTGAGTCGTTCAGTGTAAAGGTGGAGGAATTGGATAGTCAGCATAAAATTTTAATTGAACGGATAAACTTGTTGGATGAAGCCATGAAGAATAACCGGGGGCGGGAAGTTCAGAAGTTTATTATTGACGGCATGGTGAGTTACGCCATGGTGCATTTTGCGACCGAAGAAAAATACATGAAACAATTCAACTATTCGGGATATTCGACGCATAAGGAAGAACACCGCCGTTTTGAGGCCAAGGCCTTGGATTTAAAAAAACGCGTGGCGAAAGCCGGGTTTGTGCTTTCGTTTGAGATCTTGACGTTTCTCCGAGACTGGTTGCAGAACCATATACTGAAAACCGATCAGGAGTATGTCGCGTTTTTTAACCAAAACGGATTGCACTGACTGGTTTCAAGAGGGAGGCTAACCCACGGTTGATGTCACGTTACGCTTGCATGGCGGGTTTGGTCTTCCATGCTTGTATGCCTTTGATCAGCAAATCAATGAGCACCACAATGGCCAAAAGCGCCATCAGGGCAACCAAGCCTGCATCGATTTTAAAGGTTCGGGCGGCGCTCGGATCCGTGGCGGCCGCTGCTTTGCCTAAGAACAAACCCCATAGTTCCCAAGACGCCGTAAGGGTCGTCACGAACATAAATGCCATGGGCAGCAACGTGACCCAGACATACTTGCCTTTGCCTTCCTTAATGATGATCACCGAGCCGATTCCCAGCGCGACCGCCGCCAAAAGTTGGTTGCTTACTCCAAACATGGGCCATATGGTTGATACACTGCCAGAATAAATAAGATACGCCCAAGAAACTACGACCATGAGACTGGTGACAATGATGCCTGGCATCCAGGAACGTTGGCGCAAAGGTTTGAATACATAACCACCCATATCCTGGAGTAGAAACCGTGCGACCCGGGTGCCGGTGTCCACGGTGGTTAGAATAAACAGGGCTTCAAACATAAGGGCGAAATTGTACCAGTAGGCGATGAGTCCTTTCATGCCGGGGATGTCGTCCAAGATGGTGGCCATGCCCACCGCCAGCGAGACCGCCCCGCCCGGGCGTCCTACGACATTGACTCCGATTTCTTGTGAGAGCTGCATGATCTCTTTGACCGGGAATCCCATGGCCGCCAATTGTTCGAACGTCAGCTTGGTGTTGATGGCAAAGTAATCGCCGGGAATAAGGATCGTGGCTGCGATCAACGCCATCATGCCCACGAACCCTTCGGTCAGCATGGCGCCAAACCCGATCATCTTAATTTCGCGTTCATGCATGATCATCTTGGGTGTGGTGCCTGAAGAGATGAGTGAGTGAAATCCGGATATGGCGCCACAGGCGATGGTGATAAACATAAACGGAAAGAGCTTTCCGGGGATGATGGGTCCTCCGCCATGAATGAACGTTGTGAAGGCCGGCATCTGCACCTGGGGGGCCATGAACACAATGCCGATGGCCAAGAGGACAATCGTGCCTATTTTCATATAGGTGGAGAGATAGTCGCGAGGGCAGAGCAGCATCCAGACGGGAAGAATGGAAGCCAAAAGTCCATAGAGTGCCATGGCCAAGACCATGCTGTTGCGGGAGAGCGTGAAGTAGGGTTCGAGCGGCGATCCGGGGATCCAATGGCCGGCAATGACGGCACCCGTAAGTAGGAAGACTCCGATCACACTTACTTCGCCTACTTTTCCGGGGCGCAGGTATTTTAGATAGATGCCCATGCAAAAAGCAATCGGGATGGTGATGGCGATGGTGAACGTACCCCAGGGGCTTTCAGAAAGAGCGTTGACCACGGCCAGACCTAAACCCGCCAAGGCCACGATGATGATGAAAATAACCGCCAGGGAGGCAGCCGCGCCCCCAATCGGGCCGATCTCGGCTTTGGCGATTTGGGCCAGTGACTGCCCATCGCGCTTAACCGACGCGGCCAGGATGACCGTGTCGTGCACGGCCCCGGCAAAGACCGAACCGATGAGGATCCAGAGGAAGCCGGGAAGATAGCCAAATTGGGCCGCCAACATGGGGCCGATCAACGGACCGGCACCGGCGATGGCCGCGAAGTGGTGTCCGAAAAGGACCCAGCGGTTGGTGGGATGGTAGTCGATGCCGTCGTTGAGTCGATAGGCCGGAGTGATGCGGGTGTCGTCTATGGAAAGCACCTTGGACATTACAAACGCTGCGTAAAATCGGTAGGAAATGACATAAAAACAAGCGGCGGCTGTGACGATCCAGAGGGCATTGACTTTCTCGGCCGGATGGAGCCACCCGGCGACCATGGCAAACGCACCCGCGCCCAGTAGGCAAAGTAACCCCCAACCGATTTTCTTTAACAGGCTCATGATCGAATCCTCTCCGGGCCTACGCCAGGCGCGTGCAGCCGGCGTAAGGCAGTGGTTGAAATTTTAAAAAACTCATGAATTGTAGCTGAAAAAAAGGGGGCTGTCTAACAGGTTTGTTGAAAAAATGCGTGGAGGTAGGACTGTGTGGTTGGAAAAGGTACTCACCTCGGAGAGGTTCGTTCCGCATCGGAAATCCTCTGTTGATAAGGATTTCCTCTGAGGCTTTTCCAACCACACAGTCCTACCTCCACGCAAACGTGTGATCTTGTCTTAAGGGTTAAACAAGTTTTCTAAGCGTACAAAGACATCATGCGAGGCGCCGCTGGGGCGTACCTCTTTGACATCCTGTAGTTTTTCCAATTGCTTGATCAATTGTTCCAAGCGCTCGTCGTTGTTTACCAGCAGCCAAATCCGGCTGGTGTCGGTGTCCGTAACCGGCATGCATAAGATTCCTTCGACATTAAACGCCCGCCGCGAAAACAGGCCAACCACGTGGGACATAACGCCCGGATGATTGTTGACTGTGAGTTCCAAAACCGTTTGTTGGGATTTAGGCGCGGTCATGGGTGTCACCTCCCATCATGTCTTTATTCGCAGCCCCGGGTGGAACCATGGGGAAAACCTTGTCGTGCACATCCATGGGCACGTGAATCAAGAAGGGGCCTTTCATGCGCAAGGCTTCTTCCAGCAGGAATTCGGGTTCGGTTGAACCGTTCAAGGTCAAGGCGCGCAGTCCAAATCCTTGCGCAATGCGAATGAAATCGGTCTTAAATTTAAAGTTGGACGCGAAGTACCGTTTGCCAAAAAACAAGTCCTGCTGTTGGTGGACCAAGCCTAAGGCTTGATTGTCGAAAAGAATGATTTTCACATTCAAGTCTTCCTCCACCATGGTGGCCATTTCCTGAATGTTCATCAACAAGCTTCCATCCCCTGAAAAGCTTACCACCGTACGATCGGGATGAGCCAAAGCCGCCCCAATGGCCGCGGGCACGCCGAACCCCATGGTTCCCAAACCGGCGGAGGTCATCCAGCAGCGCGGTTGGCGGTGGGGATAATTTTGGGCGGTCCACATTTGATGCTGCCCCACGTCGGTGGAGATAATGGCGTTTTCCGGGAGCAGACGTCCTACGGTGCGGATCAAGCCTGCCGGATCCAGATTCTCAGCCTCAGGATACAAAGGATGTTCTTTTTTCAAAGCCGCCACCCGCGCCAGCCAAGCTGTGCGGTCATTGGCCTCCAGTTTGGGGAGCAACGCACTCAACGTGTCGCGCACATCGCCGAGGATCGAGAGGTCGACTTTCTTGATCTTGTCCATCTCGCTCGGGTCAATGTCAAAGTGGATGATTTTGGCCTGAGGACAAAATTGGGCGACTTTGCCCGTGGCACGGTCGCCAAAGCGGCTGCCGATGGCCACCAGCACGTCGCATTCTTCCAACGCCCAGTTGGCGTAGCGGGCGCCGTGCATGCCCAGCATGCCCAGCGAACGCGGGTGATCCGAAGGCAAGATGCCCAAACCCAACAACGACATGACCGAGGGGATGTTGGTTTTGTCCACGATGGTGCGCATCAGCTCCCAGGCTTCGGCATGCACCACGCCGCCGCCCAAGTAGAACATGGGGCGTTGCGCTTCGTTGATCAGTTTGGCGGCCAAGGCCAAATCATTGGTCGTGGTTTGGGGTGTGGGGACCGCAACCCCGGGTTCAGGCCAGGCGTCAAAGGAGACCGTTTGATTCTGTACATCCTTCGGCACATCGATAAGCACAGGTCCCGGACGGCCGGAGAGGGCGATGCGGAAGGCGTCGGGAATGACCGTGAGCAACTCGGAGGCATTGCGCACCAGGAAATTGTGTTTGGTAATGGGAAGCGTCATGCCGTAGGTGTCGACTTCTTGAAACGCGTCCGTACCGATCAAAGGCACTGGCACTTGGCCGGTGATGCAGATGATCGGAATGGAATCCAATTTGGCATCGGCAATGGCCGTGAGAATGTTCGTAGCCCCAGGGCCGGAAGTGGCCAGGCAGACTGCGGGTTTGCCCGTGGAACGGGTCATGCCTTGGGCCATGAATCCCGCCCCTTGTTCATGCCGGGCCAAGACATGTTTGATGACCGTACTTTTGGAAAACGCGTCATAAAGCGGAAGGTTCATGCCGCCGGGAATGCCGGTGACGATCCGGATTCCTTGGCGTTCGAGCAGACGGACAATAAGATTGGCACCTGTTTCTTGAAACATGGTCAAACTCCTTTCAGATACCCCTAAACCACTGGAACCGGAAAAGGGGTGGAAAAAGCAAAACCCCCGCCGGTTCGCACCAGCAGGGGTTTTGAGAAATTTTGGTCTCTTCAGTATCCCCTATGGCGCGTACGCTACTACGGCTACGCTTACTACTACCAGTAAGCAGGATACTACTTGAGTTGTCGCCGTAAGTTTGCGCTGCATTAGGGATCCTCGATCCAAAGAATTGGACGTAGTCTAGCGTAGAAGTCGGCTGCCTGTCAAGCATTTAAACATCCGGACAGGGCGGGGAAGTGGGGTGTTAGACAAGGTCGTTGAAAAAGCGCAACAAGCGATCGGCACTGGCTTGGACGGCTGGGGAAAGCGTTTCACCCCAAGCAAAACATACGGGTTGAATGCCTACAAAGTGGACCTCGGCGCCGAGCGTTTGGCGCAGCGTAAGCGCCAGGGTGCTTAAGGAAAGTGAATGGGTGCCAAGTGCGTTTTGGGGAATCGCTTCGGGCGGGAGGAGGCGGATCTCGCCAGGCACCCCCTGGAATTCGGCCGCATCCAGAATAATGATTTTTTTAGGGTTGAGTGGGGGTGCATCTTCGAGCATGGATTCGGGTTGATGGCCGACATGGAGCAGGCGGTATCCCGGATGACGCAGTGCTAGACGATCGGCAAGGTAAGGCCCCACCGCATCGTCGGAACGCAGGGAATTGCCTACGGTTACCAGCAAGGTCACACCGGACGGAAGTGGGGCGAGCGCATGACGAATAGGGGCCTCAAGTGGATCGGACAACGTCATGGACGCAGGACCTCAGTGGAAAATGAATGCCAGACCCACATAGGGCGACAGGTTAGCTGAAGAGCTTGGCTGCCAAAAACGCCAACAACGCACCCGCTATTGCCGTAACGGGCAGGGTCAGTACCCACGCGTAGAGAATGCGTACGCCTACAGACCATTTGACGGCTTTCATGCGCTTGGCGCTGCCGACACCCACGATGCAACCCGTGATGGTGTGCGTGGTGGAAACCGGGACACCCAGGGCCGCCGCTCCTTCTAAGACCAAGGAGGCGGAAGCTTCGGCCGAAGCGCCTTCGATAGGGCGAAGGTGCGATAAACCCCGTCCGAGGGTTTTAATGACAGCCCGCCCACCCACTGCGGTACCCAACGCCATGGAGGTGGCGCAGGCAAGCATAACCCAGACCGGTACCTGTACGTTTTTGAATTCACCCGGCCCAAAATAGCCGCCGGTAAAGAGGAGCAAGGTGATCACGCCCATGACTTTTTGGGCGTCGTTTTGGCCGTGCATAAGGGACATGGCGGAAGCGGTAAGTATCTGCAACCCAGCAAAAAATTTATTCACACGCAAGGGTTTGGAGCGTGACGCGAAAAAGTAGCTGATCTTAAGAATGACAAACCCCAGGCCAAATCCTAGGATGGGGGAGATGAGCATGGCGAGCAGTATTTTCACAATACCTGAAAGAATGACCACGCTGGGACCGTATAGGGCCATGGCGGCGCCGATCAAACCGCCGATGAGCGCGTGTGAACCCGAGACAGGCAGCCCTTTGAACACCGTATAGATTTCCCAGCCAATAGCTGCGAGCATGGCTGCCAAGATAACATGAGCCCCGTTGACATTGCTCACCACGGCGGGGTTAATAATACCGCCACCGATGGTTTTGGCGACCTTGGTGGAAAGCATGGCGCCGGCGAAGTTTAGAACCGCTGAGAGGATAATGGCGGTGGAAGGACGCAAGACGCGGGTGGAGATAGCCGTGGCCACGGCATTGGCCGTGTCGTGCCAGCCGTTGGCAAAATCAAAGGCCAAAGCTGCGAAGATGACGACCCAAAAATACAAAGGAATGTGTGCGATCTGTTCAAACATGATCCGCCCTCATTAACAGTATTTGAAAATAATGGATTCCACGTTCATAGCGGTTTGGTTGCACTTATCCAAGGAACGTTCGATTTCTTCAATGATCTCTTTAAACTTGATGACGTCCAGGGGTGCTTTATCGCCCTTGAACAACGAAGCCAAGACGCGGTGATAGATGGTGTCGCCTTCTTCTTCGTAGTTTTTAATGTTTTTGCAAATGTCGAGTATCTTACGGTTGAGCTTGGGACCGGAAATCGCACGGATGGCCTTGGCGGTTTCCTTGCAGGCCAGATTTAGGACTTCGGCCAATTTGGCAATGTCGGGTAGAACTTCAGTGAGGTTGTAGAGCGAAATACGCGTGGCTGCGGCATCCATGAAATCCACAATGTCGTCCAGGTCCGAAGCCAAGCGGTGAATGTCCTCGCGGTCGTAGTTGACGATGAAGGTGCTTTCCAGCCAGTTCATGGTCTGGTGGGTGTTGATGTCGCAGGTGTGTTCCAAATCCTTTATCTGTTTGATCCATTCATCTACTTTTTTAGGGTCGAAGGCTCGGAAAAAGGCCGCGAATTGTTCTCCGGATTTTTCAATGTTGTCGGCGTAGCACAGCATAAAATTTTGGAAATTGTTCTCGGGCTTAAAGAATTTTTCGAACATGTCATCCTCCCTGACCTTCCGGAACGTCACCCGGGAAGGGTGCACTCGCGGTTACTATTTAGAATGAAAACGAAATAAACAAGACACAACAAACCCTGCGATCTAACCTTCGTACTAAGCTTTAATTTTCGAGAGTTAATGATTGTGTCCTAGAAAAGCATGGGGCGGATTATACTCCGTTTAAAACCGGGCGTCAATCCCACATATCGCAGGAAGTGTTAGGATTGTGTTAGCAATAAGCCAATTCGGATTTGAAAAGCATAAGAAAATGGTGAGGTTGTTAGCGGATTTTTTCCTCGAGTGCATCCAGTTCTTTACGGTAACGCGCGCAACGCTCAGGATAACGAGGCGCCAGGTTGGTGCGTTCACCCGGATCGGTGCTAAGGTCGTAGAGTTCTTCCAAACCGTGCTCCCGGGTGAGGATGTATTTCCAGGCTTGCTCGCGCAATCCCAAGCGGGTGTCGTTAAACGCCGTATAAAAAAAGACCGGACGAAGTGCAGTCGCAGAGTCCAAAAGACTCATACCATCAAAATCCGAATCCGGAAAACCCAGCAGATCAAGAAGGGTGGGGGCTATGTCAGTATGCGACGTGAGCCTTGGGTCAATTCCGGGTCGAAGCAATCTTGGTTGGCGTACCATGAAAACCGTCCGCACGTTTTCTTCATATAAAAAGATAGAATGCAGATAATTTCCGGGATGTTGATGAAACGCTTCTCCATGATCCGAAACCACCACCAACAAAGTATTGTCCAAGACGCCTTGCCGGTTTAAAACCGCGATGAGTTTTCCAACGAGATCGTCGGTGAAATGCAGGGAATTTTGGTATCGTTGATACGGTGTTTTACCCGGAGTGACTTTGAATTTCAGGTCGGGAATGGGATAGGGGTGGTGGGGGAAGTAGGGGCTGAGCAGGACAAAGAATTTTCGGCCGGCCTGGTCCTTTACGTATTGATCCAAAGCCCCGATCAGGGCGCGATCATCCACACAATCGGAGAAGAGCTGGAGCTTGGGTTGCTGTTGCTTGAGTACGGTCATGTCTTGGAGCACATCGAAACGCGGGCGCAGGAAATTGTTTTGGGAATAAGTGCGCCCATTGGCCGAGGTCAAAAAGGCGGTGGCGTAGCCATGGGTTTTAAGGCGTTCGGCCAAAGATGGATCCGATTGTGCCTGGGCAATGAAGGCTTTCCAGTTCCGGGTTTGATACGAATACCGCCCGGTAAGGAGGGTGTACAAGCTTTTTAGAGACGCCGGCTCTTGGCAATAGTGATTGGGGAAGACCAAGGATTCACTTGCCAATTGTGTGAGGTTGGGCAAATACGCGCGGTTCTCGGGGCGTGTGAGTCCGGCGTATTCCGGTGTCATGGATTCGAGCAAGAGGATCACGACATTGAGGTTTTGGCGCTGCGCCATGGGAAGTGGGGCAAGGTGTTTTGATGCCACCCCCGGAGCGGCTGGCGCTTTGGTCCAGTGCCGGATAGGGGCTTGCGGTGCGGTGTCGGGACGAAGAAAGGTGCTTAAAATAAGGAGTGGATTTTCGTCCAAGGAGCGCCAGTCTTGGTGTTGCGGCCAGTGGTGCCCAGGAAGGTTCGTGAGCAAAAGGCACGTGCCGAGACCGGTCACCAGCAAGATGCGGGTACGCTGAGTGACAGCGAGTTTTGGGATATGCTTCCGGCACACGTGCGTCAGTCCCATCAGGCCCAGGAGGAAAACGGCTCCCACCAGCGCCCAAACATCGGCCTCGGATAAGATGTTGCGCCAATAGGCGGACAGACGATCCACTTGGGTCCAATGCCCGTAATTAAAAAAACGTTCAAATAAGGCGTAGAACTTAAAGGTGAAACCGAGAAAGATCAAGAGCAGAACAAAGCCACTCCACTGGAGAAAGGTCCATACTCGTTGAAACACGGGGGCGGTTTTTTGGCGCAGCCAGGGAAGCAGGGTATCGAGCACCAAGCTGACCAGCAGGGCGGCACCGAGGTCGGCGCCTAGGATCCATGGGAGTTGGGCCCAGACCCCTTGGGGCAGTTGATGGTGTTGATGCAACCAAAGGAATTGAAAGACGCGAACCAACAATTCCAGGACGAAGATGGCCAAGCCGAACCAAGGGATGAGCATGAACCCGCCAGATGCAAAGATGGGCAATACGTGCGCCCATTGTAACCGGGTTTAGGCCATTGGTAAAGCAAAGCTTGGAGACGTCGGCTGCATTTGTATTTTGCTATTTGACTAATGCAAATTTAATGCGTTTGACGCATTTTCCATCCACCTTCACTTCAGCCACATAGATGCCTGGGGCTATGCCGGTACAATCCCAGACGATGATATGGGGTTCGGTATAAGCTTGGTTTTCACGCACGCTTGCAATCCGCTCGCCGGAAAGATTGTAAACCGTTATTTCGCTGGCCAAGGCCGCGGGTAAAATAAATTTAACTTGCCCTCGTGCGGGATTGGGGAAAGCAGTACCTACCCAGGGAGAGAGTACTACAGTTTGCGCCGTGAGCGTGGAGGTGATGGTGGGTGTGAGGGAAGACGTAGGGGTTGCCGTTTCAGTCGGATAAGGTGTTGTTGTATGTGTGGCCGTGAAACTTGGCGGGAGCGTAAGGGTGATCGTGAAGGTGGAGGAGGGAGTGCAGGTGAAGGTTACGGTGCTTGTGGGCGTGGCTGTGCAGGAAACCGTGTAGGTGGTGGTAATGGTTGGGGTCAAGGTCGCTGTGGACGTTGGGGTTTGGGTTGGGGTGATCGTGGGGGATGCTGTGCCCGTAGGTGTGGCTGTGGCCGTAAGGGTTTCTGTGGGAGACGGAGAGGCACTGGCGGAGGCTGTGGGCGTTGGTGTGACCGTCGCCGTGAGCGTGGGGGTGGGGGTGGTTGTGGAAGTGGTTGTCCGGCTTGGCGTGGGAGACGGAGGCAAGGCGACCACCGAATTCAGGCTAAAGCCGGAAGTGCTGCCGGATGCATTCGTGGCTAGGGCTGAAACATAGTCGCCGTATTGAAGGCCCGAAACGCCAATGGACCAATTGCCGCTGCCGTCTGCCGAGCCTTCACCCACCAGGCGCAAGCTGCCTCCGTTGACCCCAGCGCCACGATCGGAGAGGAACAATTGGATGTGGTCGTTGGCGCCGGACGTGCCTTGCGCGAGGCTTAATCCGACCGTGGAAATCACAGGTGCGGTTTTACTGGCATTGGCTCCGCTGAGCAGTTGGATACCCTGGGTGCCGAAGGCACAAACGGTGTTGGAGTAAAACGAGTTTCGAATGCAGGTATGGTTGCCAAGGGTGATGCCGTACGTGGTGCCGGCCATCAGGTTGCCGAGGCCGCCTGTGGGTTGGCCGATCAGGGAGTCGGTGCAGGTGTTGGTCAGAAAAACAGCATGGGTAAAACTGGGCGAGGCCGGAACGCCCGTGGAAAGCACGCCGATGGCATTGCCTGCAAGGGTGTTGCCGCTGCTGTTGTTGAGGGAAATGCCGGCCACGCCTGCGGCTCCGGTACCGCAAATGAGATTCCCGAGGTTGCCGCCCACGCCGCCGATCAAGGTGCGTGGGGACGATGAGATTTGAATTGCGTTTAACTGGTTGCTGATTTGCAGTGTGCCGGTAGTGTCGGTTCCAAGGTAGTTGCTTTGGATGGTTGTATCCGAACTGTTGGCCACGGCAATGCCGTAATGGGTATTGCCGGCAATGGTGTTTTGCAAATCTCCACCCGGACCACCGATACGGGTAAAACTTGCATTGTTGACATAGATGCCCGAACGTCCGTTGGGCAGGGCCGCGTTGTTGGCCAGGTTGATGCCTATGAGGTTGCCGGCTATGCTGTTGTTGACCAACGGCGCTGAGAAAACGTATTTATCCAGATATATACCATGATAATTGTTGCCTGAGATTAAGTTGCCGAGCACGCTGCTGCCGGTGGAGGTGTTGCCCAGGATGTTGCCGCTGCCTCCGCCCAGATAGATCCCGTAGGAATTGGGTACGCTGTTGTTGCCCGTAGGATCGGTGCCAATGGAATTGCCGCATACGGAATTGTTGTTGCCGTCGCACAAGTAAATCCCCTCGTTGTAATTGCCGGAGATAAGGTTGCCCTGTTGCAGCAGGTAATCGCCTCCGATCAGGGTGTATTCCACGTGGTTTAAATAGATTCCGCGATCGTTGGCGAAAACGGTTCCGTTGGGGGTGATACCGATATAGTTGTTGCGGATGGTGTTGTAGCGCGGAACGGGTTCGGAACCTACATTTCCCGTGAGCTCCAACCCATTTGCCGAGCTCCCGCAAATAATGTTTTCATAACCGCTGCCCGGCAAACCGAAGGCGTTGCCCCGGGCTCCGTAGACGCTAATGCCGAACTGGTTGGCTATGCGGGCGTCCATGGCAGGTGTAAGTCCAACAATGTTTCCGCACAGTGTGTTTCCAAACGCCGTGGAGTCCATATAAACACCGTAGGCGCTGTTGCCGCTTATCACGTTGCCCTCACCGGCCAGGCGATCGCCTCCAAACAATGTTGCTCGGGTATTGTAATCGGCGACAATCCCATAGATGTTGGCCAGGGCACCTGTGCCTGAGGAATTTAGGCCGAAATAATTCCCGCGAACGCGGCAACACCAGGTGTTCATGGTTTGCAGGCCAATGCTGTTGTTCGCAAAAACATTGCGTTCGGCCGGAGTGGAGCCGCCGATGTCATTGAACGACCCATAGACGCTGCAGCCATAATAGCTGCCCAAGCCTGGGGAGTCGTTCCAGTCGGTGCCGATGCGGCAGCCGTAAAGACGGTTGTTGTTGGTGGCGATTTCCAACGCCGGCGTGTACATGGCCGTGGCCTTGACAAACGCCATGCCGGTAATCGTGCTGCCTTGGCTGCTTCCCACCAGACGCAGTGCAATGAGGCTTCCGTTACTGGCAAGCACCACCTGGCCACCGCCGTCGAGGCGGACCCGGTCGGTGACGGCCAAGGCCCCGCTGGTTACGGTAATGTACATGGGACCGGAAAAATCAATGATATCCGCTCCGGGGTTGGTGTTGGCCAAGGTCAACTGATCACGTAAGGAACCGGCGCCGCTGTCGGCATCGGAGGTGACCGTATAAGTCGTCGCCTGAGATACGGCGGATGTGAAGACGAGCAGACATAAAAGGGAAAACAGACGCAGGATTTTATGTACGAAGTGAAACATGGATGGCCTCCGGTGGTAATAAAGTCAGGGTGTGTGAAGATATACTTTAAGTCTCGGCTTAAGAAGGCAGAAGTGAATGCTTTTATTAGAATACATGGATGCGATCGGTGCCCCTAAGCACAGGTTTTCAAAGCAAAAAGGCGGTGCCTAAAACCAGGCTTGACGAAACCCGACAAATCCCTTAATCTGTCTCAATTCTTTTGACTTTTTCAAGGAGCTTTAATCCCATGACCATTGACTTTATTCACTCACGCACCCTGGTGTTGGAACCGCAAAAAGGCTCACCTTGGGCCGATGAGATGGTGCTTAACCCCGCGGTGATCGAAGATCCGAACACCGGACGCATCCATATGTTGTTTCGCGCCACAGGTCCATGGCCGCAGAAGCAAATTCCCGGACGGCCGCTGCCGTATCCTATCTTCCTGGGCTACGCCTACAGTGAGGATAAAGGCCGGACCTGGACTCCGGATTTTTCCCGACCGGCCTTGGCCCCGGCCTTGGCGTATGAGATCAAGGATGTCACCATTCGCAACTGCGACGGGGAAGCGGTTACCAATCATGCCAACGGCTGCATTGAGGACCCGCGTTTGTTTTTCTTGGAAGGTCAGTGCTACGTCATTGTGGCCTGCCGTTTGATGCCTCCGGGTCCGTACTGGATTCATGACGAACCCTCGCAGTGTGCGCCGCTGTGGATCAAGACCGCGGAAAATCCCTTTGGCAAAGCCGCTTCGGAGAATGTCACGGTTAATGTCTTGTACAAAGTGGATTTGGCGCTCTTGGCCAAGGGCGAATACGAACGTGCCTTTCAATATGTGATTCACCTGACCGATCCGCAATACGGTGAGGACCGCGATGTGGTGTTGTTTCCGGAAAAATTGACGATCAACGGACGCCCGCAGTACGTCAGCCTCCACCGTCCGTTTGTGCCCACGAACTATCCCGGGGTTACGGAAAAATTGCCCTCGATGTTTATCTGTGCCTCGGAGAGTCTCAAGACCCTTTGGAGCGAGACCAAGAGCCAAACCTTGGTGGCCTCGCCGGTCTTTCCTTGGGAAGGGGACCGCATTGGGGCCTCCACTCCGCCCATCCGGATCTCGGCGAAGGAATGGCTCTTGTGTTACCACGGCAAGCAAGATGCAGTGGTCGGGTATACCCAGTCGTTTATGATTTTGGAAGAACAAGCGAAGGGTTTCCCAAAAATCACCCACCGCTGCTCGGAACGTGTGATGTTTGCCCAGGACCCCTGGGAGATGCCCAACAAGTTTAAAACCCCGTGTGTCTTTGTCACGGGCTTGATTAAAGTCGGGGATGATTTGTTGATCAGTTACGGTGCCGCCGATGAACGCGTAGGTGTGGCGCGCATGCGGTACCAGGCGCTGATTGATTTTGTGCGGACCTTTGATGCCCAAGGACAGAAACGCTAGCATGCGGTAATCACAGCGGACCTGAAACAGTGGGGCAGGCGGAGTTTCGCGTAAGCGGGGCTCCGCTTCTTTATTTTTACGACCGATGACTTGGAGTAAGACCTGGTGAATTCGGCAATGAGGTTTCGGGCGGGCAAATCTTTTCTTTTTTTACAAAATGCGTCTTCATGTCTCGCTGACAGCGGCTATGCCAGGGCCACCCATAATAACCATAAAGCGTTTTACCGACGCATCCTGGTTCGAAAACGCGTTTGAGGACGTTACGCGTCAAATTGTTGATGACCTTCGGGGACGAAGCATAAGCGACGCATTTTGTAAAAAAAGAAAAGATTTGCCCGCCCGAGGCCGTACACACGAGGAGACACAGTACGTCTATACTCAAATCAGTCAGGAAGGAGTGATAACATGAATTTATACCGAAAAAACATAACCATCATCGCCTGGGTGCGCATTCTCTTTGCCATGATGTTTTGCATTCCGATCATCACGCTGTATTGGAACAAATACGGCTTGGATCTTTTGGATGTTTTTTGGTTGCAGGCCATCTTTTCGGTTTCGGTGCTCCTGTTTGAAGTTCCCACCGGGTTCATTGGCGACCGTTTGGGTCGGAAGAAAACCCTGTTGCTAAGTACGGGCATTGCGGCCACGGGCTGGATGTTCTACACGTTTGCGCATACATTTGGCCAGTTTGTCTTTGCTGAAATTTATTTGGGTTTGGCCTTTGGGTTTCTCTCGGGAACCGATACGGCCTTGGTGTACGAAAGCCTCATTGAACTTAAGGAAACCGAACGGTTCACCCAGGTGGAGGGCAAACAATACGCCGGCAATCATTGGGGGGAAGGCGTCTCGGCCCTGGCAGGAGGGTTCCTGGCCGGGTGGCTGCCGCTGGAGGTGACCTTTTTTCTCACGGGAGTGGCTGCGCTTGTGGCCTTTGTTTTATGCTTAAACATTCATGAGCCGCATCGCGTATTTAACGGTCACCCGCGCGGGACCTGGTACGGCTTGTATAAAATCGCCCGGTTTGTGTTTGTGAAAAGCAAGGTTGTGCGCTGGGTGATTCCCCTCATGGCGGCCTGTGGCCTAAGCACCATGTTGGGGGTGTGGCTGTACCAGCCCCTGTGGCAAGAAAAACATGTGCCCGTTTGGCTCTTCGGAGCCTTGTGGGCCGCATTGTCGTTGCCCGCCGCGCTGGGCAGCCATTATGCCTACAAATGGGAAGCCAAAGTGGGACCTACCCGGATACTCTGGCTGTTGCCGATTCCCGTGGTGTTGGGGTATCTCTTTTTGGCCTGGGCGCCGGGGTTCTGGGCCTTGGCGGGTGCCTACAGCGTCACTTTGCTAAGAGGCTTAACCTTTCCCATTTTGGGAAAGCATATTCATGAAGAAACCTTCAGCGACAAACGCGCCACGGTTATGTCCATCCAAAGCTGGCTCTTCCGCCTTGCGTATTTTATTGTAGGGCCGGGCATTGGCTGGCTGGGGAAGCATTACGGGCTCTCCATGGCGTTTGCGGCCTCGGCGGCGCTTTCGTTGGTTGGGATTGTGGTTTTTATTCCCCAGGTGGTTCGGTGTTTGGATGCCAAATGCCAAGAAGCACGGCTGGAGGAATAAAGGAGTGGTATTTGGTCAAAGCAACAGTAAAATCGTTTTTGTAGCACAGCTTGACAAAACCTGTGCCGATAATTAAACTAATCATCGCATTTGTGCGAAAGGGCTTTTTGGGGGGGAGTATGCTGAAATTAAGTATCCGACGTTTAATCTTGGCGAGTGTGTTTTTAGGCCTTGGCGCTTCGAGTCTTTGGGCTGAAGAACTGCTGCGCGCACCGATGATTGGGGAAGATGCCCCGGCGTTTACGGCCGATACCACACAGGGTAAGATTACATTTCCTAAGGATTACAAAAATAAATGGGTCGTTCTGTTCAGCTACTCGGCGGATTTTACTCCGGTGGCGACCACGGAAGTGCTGACCATTGCGGCCATGGCTCCGGAATTCAAATCCATTAACTGTGATTGGGTGGGCATTTCCGGAGACAGCTTGACCAGTCACATCTCGTGGCTGCGTTCCTTGCAAGAGAAAATCGTGTATAAGAACATGAAGGGGGTCAATGTCGCCATGCCGTTGGTGGCCGATCCCAAAATAGAGATTCTGAAAAAATACGGCCTGTTTCCCAGTGTGGCCGACGAGGGGCGAACTTACAGTGCGCTCTTTATTGTGGATCCCAAAGGCCGTATCCGGAGCATGTTGTTTTACCCGGCCTCCATGGGCAGGAATTTCATGGAAATAAAACGTATGATTGTGGCGCTGCAAACCGCCGATGCGTACTCGGTATCCACCCCTTCGGATTGGCAACCGGGCGAAGATGTGATTGTTCCCGTACCGAACACGCTTTCGTCTGCCAAAGAACGTCAAGACAACGCTGGGAAGGACTACTATAATTTGGATTGGTACTTAGGGTTTAGGAAGTTGGGGCGTGAGAGCATTCCGCCGGCTCCGACCAAAAAGGACCGGTAGCGTTTGATCCTAGGCAAGCGTAAACATAAGTCTGAAACATGTGGGTGAGATCCACCCCGTGCAAACGATTCGATTCTGAGGTGGTATGCTGGAAACGTGGCGGTGGTGGATACTTGGGTTCTTTCTTCTGACGGTGGCCGTGGAGTATGTCCTGGAATATCTCAACCGGAAGCATCTTGAACGCTATGGGATGGTCGTTCCAGAAGGGTTTGAGGCCGTGGTTCAGACAGAGCTTTTGGCCAAGACACAAGCCTATACTCTGGCCAAAATGAAGTTTGCCAACGTGGTTGCGCTTTTCAACGCAGCCAGTGTCGTCGTCTTTTTTTACAGTGGACTTTGGGATGCGTACAATGTCTGGATGTCTTTTCCTGCGTTGCCGTTTGTCGTTCAAGGGATCTTTTATTTTCTGGGGCTGGTGATCTTGACAACCATGATTGGGCTTCCGTTGGGGTGGTATCAGACCTTCCGGCTTGAACAACGCTTTGGTTTCAACACCATGACACCGTGGCTTTGGGTAACCGATACCATAAAGTCATTGGTGTTGTCTTCGGTACTGATGGGTGTGCTGCTGGGTGGCGGCTTGATCCTGATCCAACGTTTCCCTGAGACCTGGTGGCTCTGGGTGTGGGTTTTCTTCTTTGTTTTTTCGCTGATTATGCTGCTGCTATCACCGTATGTTATTGAGCCGCTGTTTAATAAATTTAAACCTGTGGAACAACCGGAACTGGTGGAGGCGATTCGTGATTTGATGGCCAAGGCGGGTTTGCGCGTCAGCCGTGTGTTTGAAAGCGATGCCTCCAAACGTAGCAAGCATACCAATGCCTATTTTACGGGCATTGGCCCGGTGAAACGCATTGTCTTATTCGATACCTTGCTCCAACAAACCGCTCCCCGCGAACTCTTGGCAGTCTTGGCGCACGAAGTGGGGCATTGGAAAAAGAAACATATTTTGCAGCGTTTGGTGATTACTGAAATCGTAGCCTTGGGTGTGTGCTACGCCGCTTTCTGGGGCTTGCGTGCATCTTGGATCTCGGACATCTTTCATCTGCACCACGGATCGTTTTATGCCCATGTGGTGGGGCTGCTCTTCATCGGGTCGGTGCTCGCCTTTTTTTTCGAACCCATAAGCTGCTATTTTAGCCGGAAGCACGAACGGGAAGCCGATGCGTTTGCCGCAGAGATAACCCGGGACCCGGACGCCCTGGCCGATGCGCTGATTCGTTTGTTTAAAGACAACCTCAGTAATTTGCACCCACATCCCTGGTACGCGGCCTTTCATTACTCGCATCCACCCCTGGTGGAACGGATTCGCACCCTACGCACATTTATGTCACGACAGAAGGGAAATGCCTAACATGCAAAATCCGGAATTTAAATTGGAAGTGCTTTCGCCCGAGAATCTGTCGGAATTTATAAAACTCACGAAAACGTATTTTCAGGAATTGGATATGGTTCCGGAGTTTCATGCCCTGGATCAGGACATCACCCAGCCCCTGAACATCTATGCGCCGCCGCGAGGATCGATCTGGTTGGTGCGAACCTTGGGCCAACCGCATGCGGTTGGGATGGTTGGGGTCATGCCCTTGGCCAAAAAAACATGTGAGTTACGCAGGCTTTACGTCATGCCGGAATTTCGCAAACGTAAGTGGGGGAAAGCGTTGGTTGATCAAGCTCTGACCTTTGCCCGTAAGGCGGAGTATTTTGAAGTTTTGGTGGCGCTCCACCACGAACAGAAATCCGCGCTTGTTATGTTTGAACGCTATGGCTTCAAACCCGTGGCCCGTTACAACGAACATCAGCATGCGGGGATTTTTCTGGCCCTGAAATTAAATACCTAAAAAAAACGCGAGAGCAGCCGGGGGAGGGCCGCCCTCGCGTGGTGTGCCTACGGCTTGAATCAGCCGATGGCGTCTTTTCCGGTTTCACCCGTGCGCACACGAATGCACTGCGGCAAATCCAATACGAAAATTTTCCCATCACCTATGTTCCCGGTACGCGCTCCTTTGATGATGGCGTCGATGGTGGGTTGCACAAAGTTGTCGTTCACGGCGATCTCGAGCTTGATCTTGGGCAACAAATTGATTTCGACCACTTGTCCCCGGAAACTTTCGGTGTAGCCCATTTGCTGTCCGCAGCCACGAACATGGGAGACGGTCATTTTAAATACCTCGGCTGCAAATAATTCTTTTTTTACATTTTCAAATTGCTCGGGTTGAATGTACGCTTCGATTTTTTTCATGATGTTAATCCTCCTTTTAATGTAGGGTACGTATTTTCGTCCGTCCCTACGATAATTGTGATCCAACAGTCTTACATGTGATATCCGGCTTCACCGTGTTGGGTTAAATCCAGACCGATTTGTTCCTCGTGTTCTGCTACCCGCATGCCCATGACCTTATCCACCAAGAACACCAAAATGTATGTTCCCAACATCGAGAAGACGGCGGTGGCCACAACCGCAACCGCTTGAATCCCAAGAAGCTTGGGGTTGCCGTAGAACAAACCGTTGGCGCCTGCTGAGTTGATTGAAACATTGGCAAACAATCCGGTGGCAATGGCGCCCCAGGTTCCACCTACGCCGTGCACGCCGAAGGCATCCAATGAATCATCGTACCCGAGCTTGTTCTTGATCTGAATGGCCCCAAAACAGATGGGGGATACCAGCAAACCGATGATAATGGCATCCATGGGACCAACAAAACCCGATGCCGGTGTGATGGCAACCAAACCGGCGACGGCACCTGAAGCGGCGCCCAATGCGGTGGGTTTCTTGCGCACAATCCACTCCACAAACGCCCAGGACAGCATTGCTGCGGCCGCGGCTAAGTTCGTCACAATAAACGCCGTACCCGCCAAACCATTGGCCGAGAGGGCGGAACCCGCATTGAAACCGAACCAACCAAACCAAAGCAAGGCTGTTCCGATCAAGACCATGGTCATGTTATGTGGCATGATCGAGGCTTTGGGGTAACCCCGACGCTTGCCGAGATACAATGCCATCACCAAAGCTGCCGACCCGGAGGCGATGTGCACTACCGTACCGCCGGCAAAATCCAAGGCACCTAAGTTGCGCAACCAGCCACCCACACCCCATACCCAATGTGCCAAGGGGTCGTAGATGAACGTTGACCAAAGCAGAATAAAGACTAGAAAACTGGAAAACTTAACGCGTTCGGCAAAGGCTCCGCTGATGAGCGCCGGCGTGATAACCGCGAACATAGCTTGGAATACCATGAATACTTGATGGGGTATGGTCGCCGCATAGTCGGCGTTGGGTGTTTGACCTACTCCGTTAAGTCCGAGAAAGTCGAGTCCGCCAATGAGATGTCCGTGGTCAGGACCGAAAGCCAGCGAGTAGCCAAAGAGTGCCCATTGGACACTGATCAAGCCGAGTACAATGAAACTTTGCATGATGGTGGCAAGGACGTTTTTTTGGCGCACCATGCCTCCGTAAAACAATCCCAAGGCCGGCGTCATGAGCATGACCAAACCCGAGGACGCCATAACAAAGGCTGTATCCCCTGTGTTAAGCGGAACCCCTTCGGCGGCTGAGACCACCGAAGGCAATCCCAAAAGCGTTAGTGCACCTGCTTGCAATCCCCACTTCTTGAACCAACGTACCAGTATGTCTTTAAACATGAGAACCACTCCTTTCGTATTTACGATGATGTGTCGTCTCATCGTTGACGGTTGACACCCTTGCCTATTCAACTGCTCCATATAAAGCAAAGGCTGTGCCAAGTCACAAGAAGGCTGAAAAACCTTTAAATACAGGAAAAAGCGGTATGACATTTTAGTTGTAATTATGAAATAAAATACAAATAAGAAGTAAAAATATAAATAAATACAATTTGGTTATAATTTGTAAACGAAAGTAAGAAGGGTCGGGGGATTAAGGTTTGAAAAAAATAAGCGTGTTAATGAAGAAAATAGGAATAAGTACAGCGAAGGACCAGAGCATGTAACCGCCAAAAGAGGGCATTTTAATGTGCGCATGTTCGGCAATGGATTTGACCATGAAAT
Source organism: uncultured bacterium (assembly GCA_964604705.1). Lineage (GTDB taxonomy): Bacteria > Oederibacteriota > JAAXVQ01 > JAAXVQ01 > JAAXVQ01 > JAAXVQ01. The sequence goes on along the minus strand of CAZSAP010000001.1, from coordinate 392,092 downwards.
TGGGGCCGTTGCCAATGTAGGTGTTGGCGCCCATAAACACAGCGCCTGTGGCAATGGCTTTTAACAAATTGGGTGCCTGGGCCGCCAAGGCTCCAAGGTGCTCAGCATTGAGGTTCGATTTACCGGCAGCCAAGGCTGCAAAAGACATATATGTCGGGGCATTATCCAAAAAGCTGCTCAGGAGTCCGGTAAGCCAAAAATAGTGCCAAGCTTGGTCAATGGGAAGTCGCGGGGCGGAATGTTCCAACACGGCCAAGGCTGGGAGCATGGCTCCGAAAATACCCAAGAACAAGACTGCGACTTCGACAATCGGGGCAGAACTAAAATGATTGTGTTCATGAATGGAGGACGGTGTGTTGCGGAAAGAAAACCAGGCAATGCTACCCAAAAGGATGATTTGGGCGACCTTGGCCCAATGTTCGGCGTGTTCGGGAGTCAGCCACGCGTGCAAGACAGAGGGTAACACCGAACCGGATAAAAGCACAGTGGCGAGAACCGCGGCGAGATAAATGAAATTGCGTTTTCCGCGAATATGCAGTGGTTTTTCAGCATTGGCGATTTCTTGAGCCAATTCGTTTTTAGTGGCGAGTTCTTCCTTGAAAAAATACCGTTCATCCAGGAAATGGAAAACCACCAGCAACAGAAAGTTGGTTACCAACCACTCGGGGAAGAGTTGGAGGGTCCAGAAAAAAGGAACTCCGCGCAAAAAACCGAGATATAAAGGGGGGTCGCCGAGGGGGGTTAAGAGTCCGCCGCAATTGCTAACGATAAAAATAAAGAAAACGATAATGTGGGTTTTATGTTTGCGCAGGCGATTGGCTCGGATAAGGGGGCGAATCAAGAGCATGCTGGCGCCGGTTGTGCCCAGTAAACTGGCCAACAAGGCGCCGATGCCTAGAAACAGTGTATTGATCCAGGGGAAACCTGCAAACGCACCGGAAATAACGATGCCGCTGCTGACAATGAAAAGTGCGGCCAAGAGGCTGATAAACGCCGCATACTCCAAAACGGTATTTAGAAGATGGGCGCCGTCGTGGGTTGGGATTACATACAAAAGAACCCCGGCGCTTCCACAAACAAGTGCGACGATTAATTTGTTGGTGTTTTTTTCCCACCAATGGGCGACCGAGTTCCACAGTGGCATAACGGCGATAAGCAGTAACAACAAGGCGAAGGGAAAAATGTTTAATAGCACCTTGCCGGCGCTTAAACTGGACCAATACTCGGCTATGGACGTCATGGTGTATAGCTCCGCGAAAACCGTTAGTTAATGGTAGGGCAAGGAATGCCTTGTCCCCAAGGTATGCTATAAAACGCGTATGGGTACGATGACCATGTTGTTACCTTTGAAAAGCAGGCGGCGTTGGATTTCCAAGGCCGTCTGATTGTGCAATATTTTCGAGAAAAAGTTTTCCTTGGCAAAGATCAATTTCCCGGCAAAGAAAATCGGTTCGCTGAAGTTGCGAGCCAATTCATCACACATTTTTTCGATTTCTTCGATAACGTCGGTACCCAGCACATATCGGTACTCGGCTGCGTATCCCATATGCTGAGCCATGGTTACATATTGCTGTAGGCTTTTTTCAGTTGCGAGCTTTAAGTTTTCGATTTCCTCAATCCCCTTAAACCGACTGGAATCCACGCGTCCCACGGAAATGAAGACGAAATTCTTGAACTTATCTTGGAAAAGCTTTCGGATCGAGAAGATGGAGTGAATCCCGAGTCCGTTGTAGCCACTGACCAGCAGAATCGCGGTCGGGAGTGTTGGATCGCACTCGGCAGTAACCGGATGGGGATTAGTAACCGTGAGGTTGGTCAAAAGTTCATCCAAACGACCTAAGGCTTTGCGTATGTTGGAATAATGGAACTTAATAACCGCGCACAGAATTACCAACCCGCCGGTGATGACCAACGTCATCCAACCGCCTTGAGTGAATTTGAGCACGGTGGTCACTACTAAAATAAGTGTGGTTAAAATGAGTCCGATGCCGTTGATCATAAATCCGGAAAACCATTGTTTGTCGGTCTTGCGTATTTTCCACCAGTGCAGACAGGTACCCAATTGGGAAAGGGAGAAGGTGATGAAGACGTTAATGGAGTATAGCACCACCATAATATGCACACTTCCTTTGGCCAGTATCAGGATGGCCAAGGATGTGATGCCCATGAATATAATTCCGTTGGTACGAACCAGTCGATCGGAGAGATCGCCAAAACGGTGGGGGACCCAGGAGTCCACTGCCATGTTGGCCAGGACGGTGGGACCTCCCACGAACCCAGTTTGGGCAGCGATGAACAAAAGGAGCGCCTCGGAAATTAATGTGAGGTAGATAAGCCATTGACCGATGGGGATGTTCCCCCATTGCCAACCACCCATTACTTTTTCTGTGAGTACGGCATTGAGCGTTTGGGTGTTTCCGGGAAGTATTCGAACATCCCACAACATGTAGCTGAGCAAGATGCCGCCGGCGGTGATGGCCAAGGAAATCGCCATGTACAACATGGTTCTATGTCCGGTTTGAACCCGGGGTTCACGCAAGGTGGACATACCATTGGAAACGGCTTCGATTCCAGTATAGGTACCGGCGCCCAAGCTGTAGGCGCGTAAGAGGAGCGCCAACAGGCCAAACCAGCCGATTTGGGAAATGGTTTGTTGCGTTTCGCTGAACGTGGCCTGTACCGCGTTGGGGAGACCGTGGGCGTGTCCGAAAATGCCGGCCGAGAGTAAGATGACATGGGTGACTAAAAAAGCAATAAAAATAGGCATTAATACTTTGATGCTTTCTTTTAGTCCGCGCATGTTCATCCAAATAAGGATCAACAATAGTGCGGCCTCGGTAGTCACTTTGGCGCCGATCCATTCCGGAGGCAAAAAGCTGAATATCGCGTCCACACCGGCGGCAATAGATAGGGAGATGGTTAAGATGTAATCGACGATAAGGGCGGTACCTGAAACCACCCCGGCTTTGGATCCCAGGAACTTGCTGGCAACCACATAACCGCCGCCACCGGCTGGGAAGAGCTTAATGATTTGCATGTAGCTGGCGGCAATGATAAACACGGTAATGGCCGTAGCCACAGCCAAATATAAGGCCAAATGGGTGTGTTCGGGTCCTAAGGCCCGAAAGAGTTCTTCGGGACCGTAACTTGACGAGGAAAGCCCGTCGGCACCCAAACCGACCCAAGCCATAAAGGCGACCAGACTGAGCTGATGAAAGATGCCGGCTTGGGTGGGGTTGATGGCTTTACCGAGAAACAATTGTTTAAGCTTTTTAAACATGGACGTTTACTATCCTTCTTTTACGGATTTAAAATTAAACCCCTGTCCGCAGCAATCACGGACAGGGGTTTGAAGGGATAATTGTATGCTTAAACGCCCATTCGTTCAAGTGGTTTTCGTGCTTAAATCGAAGAAACGGTTTGCTAGAAACTGTACATAACTCCGTACGTTAAAGTCATTTGATCGCTAAGCAATTCAGTTTCTCCGGCCTTGGGGGCGTATACGCCTGGGTAGGCGATATCTTTGCGGAGTTCGAGGGCATGGGTAAGAGCCCCCATGGCGTATTTAAGCGTCAGCGTATAGTCGAAGGCCAAGGCGTACACGTCCGGGGCGTACCACTGTTCAAAGCGCGGAAGCACCGAAAGTCCGCTGATCGGTGTGACGTAGTTTGCATAGAGTGCATACCCTTGCGACTTGGTGCTGGAGGCGCTGCCGAGCGGATTGCCGTCAGCATCTTTGGCCGGAGATGGCAGCGTGGTTTTGTACAGATAGTCCAAACCTAATCCAAGTACAGGCAAGGCTTGGTAATTGCCCACGACTTCCATATAGTGGGTGTTTTCAAAAGGGGCATCGGCTGTGGCCGCACGATTGGATTCGAGATAATAATTGGCAATCAAGCTAAGTCCGGCAATCTTGCTGAAAGTTACTTGGGCTGCATAATCCTTGGCTTCGTCATTGGCTTGTTCAGCTGAATTCGAGTTAACCACTCCAGCCATCATGGCAACACCTTCCAGCGGGGTGTAAGTGGCCAGGGCGCCGACATGGTAGAAGGGAACTTGGTTGAACAAAATCGAACGGCTGTAGTTCAAGTTTAGGGGTGTTTCAATAACTTCGTAGCCGACATGCGTGGTGAACTTACCGGCCTTGAATCCGATGGGGCCTAAGGAGAAGGTCGCGAACGCCTGCTCGACAGGTCCGCCTGTTACCAACATGGACGTGGGGCCGTACAGCAAATCGAGCACACCACCGACACCGGTGGAAGGATCCGTTGTGGACATGGAGACCTTCGCACCAGAGAACGAAAATTCATTCTGCCGGCTGTCGAACGCCCGACCGGTGATGCTACCGCTTAAACCATTGAAATTAGCTTGGTAATAGGCATCCAAGTAACCGCTTACAGCAATTTTGTCGTACCACTTCAAGCTTTTTGCTTCTTCCGCTCCTGCCATAGTTCCGATTAGACTCAAGCTCAGTAAACTCAAAATCGTGATTTTTTTCATGATATTCTCCTTGTGTTTTTTTATTTGAACGCACTCGGTAGATCTGTCGTTAAATCTTTGCCTTAGTGGGTTTCATAGCGAGCCAGCTCCTTTCCTACCCAATAGTCATTAACCGTGGGTTATTTCCATTTGCCTAGGACTAATGCAAGATGGATGCCAATGGAAAAGGATGGTAGTGTTTATTACAAGCCGGGGTAAAGGATCTTGATGTAAAGTCTTGAAATTAAAGGATAGACACGGGGAGTTTTTTTGTGGGATGAAATTTTTTTTTTAAAAAAGACCAAAAATCATATTTGTTATTATTTCAATTGTGTATCGAATTATATAATTAATTCATAAATGTATTTTTTAAATTAGGCGATCCCTCAGAAGGGAATCGCGACATTGTTGTTTGAAGGTTGGAGGTTGATGCGATTTTCTTGGGGAGCAATTAACCAATGGCGTCGTGACCGGTCTCTCCGGTGCGGACGCGAATGCATTGCAGCAATTCCGTCACGAAAATTTTGCCATCGCCGATATTACCGGTCCGCGCCCCTCGGATAATGGCGTCAATGGTGGGTTGTACGAAATCTTCATTAACGGCAATTTCGATCTTGGTTTTGGGCAAGAGATTTATCTCTACGATTTGTCCCCGAAAACTTTCGGTATAGCCTTTTTGTTGGCCACATCCGCGCACTTGGGAAACGCTCATTTTAAAGACCTGAGCGGCAAAAAGCTCTTTCTTAACACTCTCGAATTGTTCGGGTTGAATAAAGGCTTCAATCTTTTTCATGGAAATATTCCTTTCGTGGAATAACGCCCCCCGTCCCCCCTTTTTGGTAAAGAGGGGGAGTGAGGGGGAGTTGTTACATATGATATCCTGCCTCGCCATGTTGCGTCAAATCCATTCCAATCATTTCTTCGTGATCCTTTAAGCGCATGCCCATGGTTAGATCGAGTACTTTGATAATGATAAATGTGGCTGCGAACGCAAAAGCTGCGACGACCAAGGCGCCGAAGCTCTGAATCCAAAAAAGTTTGGGGTTGCCGTAGAACCATCCGTTGGCTCCCGCCGGATTCACCGAGGTGGTGGCGAAGAGTCCGGTGGCCAATGTACCCCATATGCCGCTGATGCCGTGTACGCCGAACGCATCGAGCGTATCGTCGTAGTTGTACTTGTTCTTTAATTGGATTGCGTAAAAACAAAGTGGGGAGGCGATGGCGCCTATAATGATGGCGTCATGCGGTTTTACAAATCCGGACCCTGGGGTAATGGCCGCCAAACCGGCAATGGCGCCTGAAGCCGCACCTAAGGCCGTAGCTTTACCGCGAACCAACCATTCAATCAGCATCCAGACCACCATGGCGGAGGCACCGGCGAAATTGGTGCAGACAAAAGCCGAGATGGCCACACCATTGGCCGCCAGGGCGGACCCGGCGTTAAACCCAAACCACCCGAACCAAAGCAAGGCGGTTCCGAGCAAAACCATGGTCATGTTGTGGGGCAGGATGGTGGCGTTGGCGGTCATTTTGCGTTTGCCTACCAGGAGTGCGGCCACCAAGGCGGCCATGCCTGCGGAAATATGTACAACCATGCCTCCGGCAAAATCAAGCACCCCCAATTGGCGTAACCACCCTCCGTTCCCCCAAATCCAATGGGCAATGGGATCGTAGACGACGGTGGCCCAAAGCAGGATAAACACGACAAAGGTCGAAAATTTAAAGCGCTCAGCAAACGCACCGCTGATGAGCGCGGGGGTGATCACGGCAAACATACATTGAAAGAGCATAAACAACATGTGAGGAATGGTGGCTGCGTAATCGGCGTTGGGCCCTTGTCCGACGTTATGCAAGCCTAAAAAGTCCAAACCGCCAATGAGCCCGTGCTGGGAATGGCCAAACGAGAGGGAATAGCCAATCAGCGCCCATTGCAAACTGATGAAGCCCACGGCCACAAAACTTTGCATGATGGTGCCGAGCACGTTTTTTTGACGGACCATGCCTCCGTAAAACAAGCCTAATCCCGGAGTCATGAGCATGACTAAGGCGGTCGTCAAGAAAATAAAGGCAGTGTCTCCAGCGCTGATGGCCAATCCTTCGGCGGCGGCCAACGCAGGTAAACCCAATACGCCTAGAATGACGAATGCCCAGCTGGGGTGTTTAAGCCATCGTGAAAAATAACGCTTCATTTGTGTAGCTCCTTTGATTCGCGTAATGATTTTTATCATAATTTCGAAGTTGTAGTTAAAAGCAATTAATATGCCGAAGGTGTAGGAATTTGTATTTTAACTACATTTTGGTAGTTGTGATTTCTGGAAAAGCTTCTTTTATGTGTGTTTTATTGCGAAGAAAAATTTATCCGGATGTTCAGGGTTTAGGGAAGTGTATGTCTGGAAGTATGGTTTTTTTTCAAAAAAGTAGTTTAAATTCTTTACATAAATACAAAAATGTTATAAATTGGCCCGCGCTGAATTTTGTCAATTCAATATAGAAGAGTGAGATATGCCTTCAACTGTCAAAAATGTAAATGAAGAACAAATAGAACTCTTGTTGGCAACAGCAGGGATTGTGGCCGACACCATTGATCTCAATGCCATGTTGCGCGGGATTTTGCAGCTGCTCTCAGACAAGCGCAAGTTGGATCGCGGAACCATCACGCTTTTGGACGAGAAGACCAGCATGTTGAATATTTCCATAGCCCACGGTTTATCTGCCAAAGCTCAGGAACTAGGGCGCTATCGTGTGGGCGAAGGGATTACCGGAAAGGTGGTGCAAACCGGACGTTCGGTGACCATTCCGGATATTCGCAAAGACAGCCGCTTTTTGAACCGTACGGGTGCACGCGACATAAAGAGCACACGCCAGATCGCGTTTCTGTGTGTCCCGATCAAGATTGAGGGGAACACCATCGGGGCCTTGAGTGTGGATAAGGAATACGATGGCGCGCATGATCTGGAAGACGATTTGAAGATTTTAAAAATCATGACCCCTATGATTGCTCAAGCCATTCGGCTTAACCGCAGGGTTGAACAGGATCGACAAATCTTGCGTGATGAAAATTTACGCTTGAAGCAAGACTTGAAAGGCAAGTTTAGCATTCAAAACATGGTGGGGAATTCCAATGCCATGCAAGAAGTCTATAAATTAATTGAGCAAGTCGCAGACAGCCCTTCTACGGTATTAATCCGCGGGGAGAGTGGTACGGGTAAGGAATTGGTGGCCAACGCCATTCACTACGCCAGTCCGCGCGCCTCCAAACCCTTGATCAAAGTAAATTGCAATGCGTTCCCGGAGACATTGTTGGAGAGTGAACTTTTTGGCCATGAAAAGGGTGCATTTACCGGTGCTCTGGAACGCAAAATAGGACGATTTGAATGGGCGGACGGTGGTACTTTATTCTTGGATGAAATCGGCGACTTTCCACCGAATTTACAGGTGAAGCTGTTGCGCGTGCTCCAAACCCGCGAGTTTGAGCGGTTGGGCGGACGTGAAACCATTAAGGTGGATGTGCGTATTGTTGCGGCCACGCATAAAAACTTGGAAGAAGCCATTAAGCACGGTTCTTTCCGTGAGGATTTGTACTACCGGATTAATGTTTTTCCCATCTATTTGCCGGCTTTGCGTGATCGCAAGGATGACATTATGTTGATGGCGGACTTTTTCCTGGAGACCTATGGGAAGCGGAACCACAAAAACATCTTGCGAATTTCCACACCGGCCATAGAAATGTTGACCAGCTATCATTGGCCGGGGAATGTACGTGAATTGGAAAATTGCTTAGAACGGGCCGTGTTGCTCTGCGATGGGGATGTCATTCGTTCGGAGCATTTGCCGCCTTCTTTGCGGATGGTTACCAGCAACGAAGCCGTGACACAAGCCGGTTCGTTGAGTGAGATTGTCAGTAATAAAGAGCGTGAGTTGATTATTGATGCACTCAAGAAAAATCGGGGGTTTCAGAAACGAGCCGCAGCCGAACTCGGTCTCACTGAGCGTATTTTCAATTATCGACTTCAGAAATACAACATTGATCCCAAACTGTATAAGACCAGTAAAAAGAATCTGGCTACAAATGAGTAGTAATTTTTAAAAGCATTAATACACATTTGTATTTTTGTAAGATTGAGAAACTGGGCTTGGATTGAGAGTGAGTAAAAGTGCTTGTTTTTAAAGGATAAAAAAAAACAAGGACGCTAAATAAATTGGCATAGGTGTTGCTATATAAGGGCTGGACGTTGGCTGTAGATATAGTCACCGATGTTTAGGCGCATCGGCTGAACATTACCAGGAGGAATGCAATGGATATTAAGTCGCCCAAAGATGTACTCGAACTGATCAAGAAAGAAAATGTACAGATGGTGGATTTGCGCTTTATGGATTTTCCGGGGATTTGGCAGCACACGACCTTTCCGGTATCTGCAATTGATGAAGATACGTTTGTCAACGGGAAGGGGTTTGACGGCTCCTCGATTCGCGGCTGGCAGGCCATCAACGAATCCGACATGTTGATTGTACCGGTTGCGGAAACGGCGTTCATTGATCCGTTCATGACCGTCAAGACCTTGGTCATGATCTGCAACATCCTGGATCCCGTGACCCGCAAGGATTATGACCGCGATCCCCGGCACATTGCCATTAAGGCTGAGAACTACTTGAAGAGCTCGGGTGTGGCCGATACCGCGTATCTCGGTCCGGAAGCCGAATTCTTCATTTTCGACGAGATTCGCTACGACACGAACTCGCATGAATCGTATCACCACATTGACAGCAGTGAAGGTGTTTGGAATACCGGGCGCGACGAGAAGCCGAACTTGGGCTACAAGATCCGTCATAAAGAAGGATATTTCCCGGTCCCCCCAACCGATACCTTGGTTGATTTGCGCAGCCAGATGACCCTGAACCTGCAGGATATGGGCATTGAAGTGGAAGTTCACCACCACGAAGTGGCGACTGCCGGACAGTGCGAAATCGGTATCAAGTTTAATCCGCTGGTGAAGATGGCCGATCAGCTGTTGATGTTCAAGTACGTGGTGCGCAACACCGCTCACAAGGCCGGCAAGACCGTGACCTTCATGCCCAAGCCGCTCTTCGGCGATAACGGCAGCGGCATGCACTGCCACTTCTCATTGTGGAAAGACGGCAAGAATTTGTTCGCCGGCGACGGTTATGCAGGCTTGTCCCAGACAGCCTTGTGGGCCATTGGCGGTATCCTGAAGCATGCTCCGGCCTTGTTGGCCTTGACCAGCCCGACCACCAACAGCTACAAGCGTTTGGTCCCGGGTTACGAAGCTCCGGTTAACTTGGCGTACTCCAGCCGCAACCGCAGCGCCGCGGTGCGCATCCCGATGTACAGCAACAGCCCCAAGGCCAAGCGCATCGAGTTCCGCTGCCCCGATCCGTCCTGCAATCCGTACTTGGCATTCTCGGCCTTGACCATGGCTGCTGCCGATGGTATCCAGAACAAGATCGATCCAGGCAAGCCGCTGGATAAGAACATCTATGACTTGCCGGCCGAAGAAGCGTCCAAGGTTGCCAAGACTCCGGGTTCCTTGCGCGAAGCCTTGAACGCCTTGAAGGCCGATCACGCGTTCTTGCTGAAAGGCGACGTGTTCACCAAGGATGTTATCGATACCTGGATTGATTACAAGATGGAGAACGAAGTCGAAGCCATTGACTTGCGTCCGCATCCGTACGAATTCAAGATGTACTACGACATCTAAACCGTAAAGTTAGTGAATTAAGCGCCTCTGGTGGTAACGCCGGAGGCGCTTTTTTTTTTTACAAAAGGAACGATTCCACGGTGTGGAGATTGCATACTCATGGTTCATTTGATAAACTTAAGAGCATTAGGCTTGCCTACGTTTTTTGCGTAGCAATCATGCCCGTAACACCCTAATTTTCTAAACCATGGAGAGTTGAAGATGATGAAGGCGAAAATGAATTTGAGTTGGATTGCCATGCTCGTACTGTTGATATGTACTCAGGCTGCCTGGGGAGAGACGTTCGTGGTCACCAGCCGGGAAAACAGCGGTCCAGGAACATTGCGTCAGGCCATTGCCGCCTCGAACACCACCACGGGCGTGCAGACCATTGTCTGCCAGGTGCCCAACTCCATCACGGTTTATAGCCAAATCGTCATTACAAATACAGTCATTATTGAAGGCAATGGAGTAACCATAGGCTCCCGCAGCGCTTCGAGCGTTGCGATATTTTTCATGGACAAATACACTGGATCTGGAGGTTATGATTCTTCGGGCAGCACGCTGACGGGTATGGCCTTGGTGCATTCTTTATATGCCATAGATATCGAAAATGAAGTAAGTGATGTCCGCATCATGCGTTGCGCCATTGGAACCGATTGGAATAACTCCAGTGGGCAGGGCAATTATATTGGAATCAACATTGGTAATGGCAACCGCATTTTCATTGGCGGCGATCGCTTGGCAGGCGAGGGTAATGTCATTTCAGGCAATTCCAATTATGGTGTAATGGCCTATGGAAGCAATCATGTGATTGCGGGAAATATATTCGGATTAAGTTCTGACCAGTCTGTTGCCATCAACAATGGCACGTTTAGCATGGCTAGCGCTGATCTTATGGTGGACGGAACCGGGAACAACCGGGTGGGTATTGCGCTCTCTGGGTGGGGTAATGTTTTTGGCCACTCGGACAACACTGGTGGAACTGCCATTCGAATCGGGGGCTACAACCCCAGCAACAACAATTATATCCAAAACAATTTGATAGGCATCAGCAGTACGAATGGTATCCATCCGTTCCAATACGGCGTTGTTTTCGACAAGGGAACCGGGAATTTGGTGGGCGGAAGCAACCCGGTGCTTGATAAAAATATATTTACCGGCAATATGACTCATGTCATTTTTTATACGGGAGCGAGCAGTAATACAGTTGTTGGCAATTGCTTTGGCACCAACGTAGCCGGGACACAAGGGATTGGCGATTTTAGTTATATTACTTTTTACAATACCACGACCGGCAACATCATCGGAACACCCAACGGCGGTGTGGGCAATTTGCTTTACAACACCCAATTGTATGCACCGCCGAGCACGGGGTTGTATCAGTTTTACGGCAACACGCAATGCGGGTTTGCGGGCAGCAACACCAACCCCTATGTCTATAATGAAAATATCCGTCCTTCATCCATGCGTCCGGTGATCACGCTTGCACAACCGACTCGGGTGGAGGGGACGTCGTATTATCCTGGAGAGTATGTGGAAGTGTATGCAGCAGAAGCCAATCGCACTGGGGGCGATCAAGGCGGTGCATTGAGGTTACTTGGATACACCACCTCAAGTAGTGGAACCGGGCCTTATACCTGGGCGGTAAATGTGGCAGGCGGGCTTTCTGCTGGGAACAATGTGTGTGCGCTCTCCACGAATCAATCCCAGTATGGCACATCGTGTTATTCGACCAATGTCATGGTCGTGACGCCAACATTCACACCCACGCCCAGTGCCACGGCCACGCCTACTGCTACACCAACCCGGACCTCAAGTCCAACCGCCACGCGTACCAGTACCACGACCATGACACCTACGGGTACGCCTACAGCCACAGCCTCAGCAACCGTTACGCCCACGCTGACTGTGTCAGCGACCTACACTCATTCCGCTACGCACACAATAACTGCTACAGTCACGCCCACACTCACAGTATCGGCAACCATTACTCAGACTGCTACTACCACAACGACTTCAACTGTGACCCCCACGCCCACAGCATCACCTGAGCGATCAAGCTTAAATCTTTTTGGTAAAAAACTTTTAGCGTATCCCAATCCAGGTAAAGAAAAAATCACCATCGCCTTTTTGCCTACAAGTAATGGCGAGGCGAAGATACAGATATACAACATGAGCGGCGAACGTGTGGCAACCTTAAACGCGCAGGTAAGCGGTGAAACCACAGCCAGTGTGATATGGAACTGTGGGTCCATCGCACCGGGCTTGTACATGGTGCGCGTTGTGCAGGATGGGAAAGAGATTGGGAAGACCAAAGTCGCGGTGGTAAGATAGAAAATCGAGAATCGAAAATGGAAAGTGAAGTTTAAAAAAACGTAGAGGCGACCGGCGGTCGGCCTAGTGTTTTAACGTTCGGAAAACGCCCCGTTGGGATTTCCAAAAAGGGCGTTTTTTTTTTTACAATTGTCATTGAACCAAAAGGTTGTACCCTGAAGGTTGATTTGGTAAGATCTCTGCCGTCTCTGGCACCCTTCTGCAGGGAAATTCACACAAAGGCGAGTAATCATGAAACGTATTCTGGTAAGTCTGAGTTTGGGATTGTATTTAACAGCATCGGCCCAGGCGGTCACCATCACGGTTACCAGTTCGGCGGACAGCGGGGCGGGCACGCTGCGGCAAGCGTTGGCTGATGCGAGCAATGGTGATGTCATTACCTTTAGTCTTTCATATCCTGCCACCATTAACCTGAGTTCGACACTGGCCTTGACCAAGAGTGTGACCGTGGTCGGACCGGGGGCAACGCAGCTCATTCTCAGCGGGCAGGACACAGTACGTGTTTTGGCGGTTACCGGTGGCAGTAATACCCTTGTCGGACTCGCCATTGCCCATGGGCGGACCACGGACACAACCAACGGCGGTGCAGGTATTTATATGAGCAGTGCAGCCACGCTGACATTGGAACAGTGCTCGATCCAATACAATCGCGCGGTGGATCTGGTTTCAGGGATATGTGGAGGCGGTATTGCCAACCGGGGTGGGACATTGACCTTGAACCATTGTACGGTACGGAGCAATGCTATTCCGTTTAGTTCGGGCAATTCCTATGGCGGTGCCATTTACAGCACCGGCCCCTTGTATGTATACAACAGCACTATCTCCGAGAATGCCGGGTCTTGGGGGTCGGGGATTGCCCAATCGGGCAGTTCCGCTACGCTGGTCAATGTAACAGCCTCCAACAATACAGCCACTGGATACGGTTCTTTGCTGGGCTACTCGTCGTGTACCTTGGCGGCGATCAATTGCACCATCACCGGGAACCGGGCCGACTCGACGGAAATGGTCATGATTGGTTCGATGCTTTTCCTCCAGAATACAGTGGTGGCTCAAAATCTGCACCTCAATGGTGGCGGTTGGAACGAAGACACTTTATTTATGTCCTGCAGTCTCACGTCTCTGGGAAATAATATCGTGGGGATCAGGAATGCAACGTATCTCTACACCTGGGACGCCAGTGACCTAATCGGTACTTCGGGCAGCCCACAGGATGCCCAGCTGGGTAGTCTCGCGGACAACGGTGGGTATGTCCCCGTGTGTCTGCCCAACGTTGGTAGTTCCACCATTGACCCAGCCAGCAGCAGCGCCTCGTGGGTGGATGCCCGCGGATACCTCCGCGTAAACACTGCGGACAAGGGCTCGGCAGAATACAGCGGCACGCTGCCAGTAGCCACAGCGGCAACGGGCACGGGGGACAACGGCTTCACGGCCAACTGGAACGCGGTCATCGGCGCGCAAGGGTATGCCTTGGACGTGGCCAGAGACAGTGGATTTACCAGCCCGGTCAGTGGCTGGGGGAACAGTCTGGTAGGCAATGCCACCTCATGGAGCGTGACCGGTTTACTTTCCGGCACGACCTATTACTACCGGGTGCGCGCCCTCAATGGAACGGAACAGACCTATCACTCCAACACGATTTCTTGCTTAACCACCGGAACGCCGCCCACCACCACGGCGACTCCGACGTTGACGTCAACGGTAACCTATACACCTACGGCTACGCCCACGATTACACAAACCCCTACCCGTACCTCCACACCGACACGCACGAGCACATCTACCTATACGGCCACGCGGACTGCGACCATAACGGCCACACCGACCGCCACGGCCACCTCGCCCTCGTCGAGCACTACGGCCACACCCTCGGTTACGGCCACTCCGACCTCTACGGCCACACCTACTCGGACCCAGTCGGCCACGGCCTCGGTCACACCGACCGCGACACCCAGCTCGACTGTTTCGCCGGTCTTGCCCACGATGACCTTCACATCTACCCCGACCATTTCAGCGACTTCGACGATCTCCGCCACGCAGACGGTTTCGGCGACCATTACCCTTACGTCAACTGTAACGCTGACGCCCACCAACACGCCCACGCTGACAGCGACCTTGGAACGCAGTGGACTTGATCTGAAAGGCAAAACCCTTGTGGCGTATCCGAATCCGGGTAAAGGCAAGATAACCTTGGCGTTTCAGCCCACAGGCGAGGGTGAGGCGAAGATTCAGATATACAACATGAGCGGCGAACGCGTGGCCACCTTAAGCGCTCAAGTCACGGGAGATAATGTTAACAGCGTGATATGGAACTGTACCACAGTTGCACCAGGCTTGTATCTGGTGCGCGTGCTGCAAGATGGGAAAGAGATTGGGAAGAGTAAGGTGGCGGTTGTTCGCTAGAACAATAGAAAATAGAGAATAGAAAATCGGCGTAGCCAAAAGGAGTAGCGAGTGAATAAGCGACATGCGGGATTAGGGTGGTTTTTAGGGGTGTGGGTGTTGTCGGTGGTCTCTACCCAGGCGGCCACCATTACGGTTACCAGCAATGCGAATTCCGGCGCTGGGACATTGCGTCAGGCCATAGCGGATTCTGCGAACGGAGGAACCATCGATTTTAACCTACCCGCCGGCGCTACCATTACCTTAGGGTCCACACTGACCATCAACAAAAGTTTGACGATCGTGGGCCCAGGTGTGTCCAGGCTCTATGTGAGTGGAAACGATTTGTACCGGGTGTTCGACGTTACTTCGGGTACGAGCTTTATTTCCGGAATGACAGTGTGCAATGGCAAGGTCACTGACACCAATGGTGCAGGCATCCGTATCAATTCAGGCGCGGCGCTTTCCCTGGACCAGTGCACGATTGCCAATAACAACACGGTTGCCAGCGGTATGGACGCTGAAGCAGGTGGCATTTATAATGACCAAGGCACGCTGACCCTAAACCGCTGCCAGGTGGCGAACAACAACGTCACGCGCACCACTTCCGGTCCGAATACGTTTGGGGGAGGACTGTCTGCATATTTTGCGCAAACAGCGCTTTACAATTCTACGATCATCAATAATTCTGCCCGAATTGGCGGTGCGATTAATGGTTATTCGGGGACATTAACCTTCAGCAATGTCACGATCTACGGAAATAATTCGCAGACTAACAGCCCCGTGTATTGCGCGGGCAGCACAGTGACCTTGGATCATAGCACCATTACTTGCAACAATACGGCAAATGGTGTTGGGGGAATTGCTTGCTTTAATTGCACAACCACCCTGCAGTCTTGCAGTGTGGCCGGCAATCTAGTGCAGTCCGGTGCCAATTCCGACATTTTTTTTGACGGAACATTCACGTCCTTGGGAAACAATTTGGTGGGTTCTACTGGGGCAAATACATACACCTGGACCACCGGAGACGTGGTGGGCTCGGAAACGAGCAAGGTGCCTGCGAATTTAGCACCGTTGGCTGATTACGGCGGGTATGTGCAGACATGCATGCCCGCGAGCAGTAGTTTGGCCGTCGATCCAGTCACCGGTGGAAGTGTACCCTTTGTGGATGCGCGCGGGTTTCTGCGGGTGAACACCGCGGACAAAGGCAGCGTGGAATACAACGGCACATTACCCGTGGCTCTACCTGCCACGGTGCAAAACCCAACCGCGTTTACGGCCAACTGGCAGGCGGTGACTGGGGCCACGGATTATGCTCTGGACGTGGCCACGGATAATATGTTCATCAATCTGGTCAGTGGCTGGGGCAATAGCCTGGTGGGCAATGCCACCTCGTGGTCAGTCACGGGGTTGACCAGTCAAGGGACGTATTATTACCGCGTTCGCGCCCGCAACGGTGCGTACCAGACCTGGCACTCGAACACGACGGGATGCAGCCTAGCCTACACGCCTACGAGCACCGTGACACCCACAAGCACGGCGACGCCTACAGTTACATCGACATTGACCGCGATACTGACCCAAACCTGTACACCCTCAGCAACTCCAACACCCACCTCAGGTGCAGCCGCTGCGACGTTTACGAGCACACAGACCCCGGTGCCAACCGCGACCTTAACCGCAACACCGCGCAGTGCTTTGGAAGACGTCGATTTAACGGGTAAGCTTTTCCTAGCGTATCCTAACCCGGGGCGCGAGCAGATTCGGTTTATGTTTAACCCAGAGCATGCGGTGCAGATTCAAATTGTTTTATTCAATCTAAATGGGGAACAGGTAGCCGTGGTTATGGGTGACATTCCAGCCGGCAAAGGGACAATAACCTGGGATTGCCGTAGCGTGGCACCCGGACTTTATCTGGCTCGCATCTCCATGGACGGCAAAGAGATCGGGAAGAGCAAGGTGGCGGTCGTACGCTAGACATTAAAAGACAATAGAAAAAAGAGAATAGAAAATCGGCATAGCCAAAAGGAGTAGCGAGTGATTAAGCGACATGTGGGATTAGGATGGTTTTTAGGGGTGTGGGTGTTGTCGGTGGTCTCTACCCAGGCGGCGACCATTACGGTTACCAGCAATGCGAATTCCGGCGCTGGGACATTGCGTCAGGCCATAGCGGATTCTGCGAACGGAGGAACCATCGATTTTAACCTACCCGCCGGCGCTACCATTACCTTAGGGTCCACGCTGACGATCAACAAAAGTTTGACCATCGTGGGTCCTGGTGTATCCAGGCTCTATGTGAGTGGCGGCAATTTGTTCCGGGTATTCGATGTTACTTCGGGCGCGAGCGTACTTTCAGGAATGACGGTTTGCAATGGCAAAATCACAGACAGCAATGGCGCGGGCATCCGCATCAACTCAGGTGCGGCGCTTTCACTGGATCAGTGTAGCGTGGCCAATAACAACGCGGTGGCCAGCATTGTGAGTGCTTCGGGGGCCGGTATTTACAATGACCAAGGCACGTTGACCCTAAACCGCTGCCAGGTGGTAAACAACAACGCCACGCGAAGTGGCAGTTCGAACACCTCTGGAGGAGGTCTGTTTGCCTACAATGCGCAAACAGAGCTTTACAATTCTTTGATCAGCAATAATTCTGCTCAAAATAACGGCGCGATCTGTACAAGCATGGGGAGCATCATCTGCAGCAATGTTACGATCTATGGAAATAACTCGCAGAGTAACGGCGCCATTCTTTTCGGGATTAGTACAGCGACGATGAATCACTGTACCATTACCGGCAACAACACGACCAATGGTATTGGGGGGATTGCTTTCGATACGTGTACAACCAGTATGCAATCTTGCATCGTGGCTGGCAATCAAGTGCAAACCGGAGGCAATTCCGACATTTTATTAATTAGCGGAGTCTTTACGTCTTTGGGAAATAATCTGGTGGGTTCTACTGGGGCATATACGTACACCTGGACCTCCGGAGACGTGGTGGGCACGGAAGCGAGCAAGGTGCCTGCGAATTTAGCACCGTTGGCTGATTACGGCGGGTATGTGCAGACATGTTTGCCTGCAAGCAGCAGCTTCGCCGTCGATCCAGTCACCGGCGGAAGTGTACCCTTTGTGGATGCGCGCGGGTTTCTGCGGGTGAACACGGCAGACAAAGGCAGCGTGGAATATAACGGCACCTTGCCTGTGGCGCTGGCGCCTACTGTGCAAAGCCCAACCGCGTTTACCGCCAACTGGCAATCCGTTGCTGGCGCCACGGATTATGCCCTGGACGTGGCTACGGATAACATGTTTATCAATCTGGTCAGCGGCTGGGGAAATAGCCTGGTGGGGAACGCTACCTCGTGGTCGGTCACGGGGTTGACCAGTCAAGGGACGTATTATTACCGCGTACGCGCCCGCAACGGTGTGTACCAGACCTGGCACTCAAACACCATGGGCTGCAGCTTGGCGTATACGCCCACAAGTACAGTCACACCTACAAGCACAGCTTCGCCTACAGTTACACCTACCTTGACAGCGACACTGACCCATACCAGCACACCCACAGCCACTCCGACACCCACCTCGGGTGCAGCCGCCGCGACCTTAACCGCAACACCGCGCAGTGCTTTGGAGGACGTCGATTTAACGGGTAAGCTTTTCCTAGCGTATCCTAACCCGGGGCGCGAGCAGGTGAAGTTTCTCCTGAACCCGGATCGGGCCGTACAGGTGAAAATCCAAATGACCAATTTAAACGGGGAGCGGGTGGGTGTGGTCACAGACTCACTGCCTGCGGGGCGTGGGGTGGTTGTCTGGGATTGCTCTAGCGTGGCACCCGGACTTTACATCGCACGTATTCTGTTGGATGGCAAAGAGGTTGGGAAGAGTAAAGTTGCGGTGGTTAAATAGAAAATCGAGAATTGAAAATTGAAAATGGAAAGTGATTAAAAATTACAAAAGAAAATTCGTAGGGGCGACCACCGGGTCGCCCCTACGATGATAAAATATCAGCTATGTTGTTTTTTAAAAAATGAGTTGTCATCTCGAACGCTGGTGAGAGAGCTGTCTTTGACAAACAAGATTTCTCACTTTGTTCGACATGGCAGTCAATTATAAGGAGCATGTAAATGAAAAATGTTTTTAGGAAATTGTTTTTAAGTCTTGCGGGGCTCTTGCTTGCTGCTGCAACTCAGGCTGCAACCACGGATTACTTCATCATCACGGTGAAGACCGACAACCCCGGGTCCTCGGCTTCCAACCAATTCACCATCCCGACCGCAGGCAGTGGGTACAATTACGACGTGGATTTGCAGGGGTTGGATACCTGGGAATACACCGGCATTACTGGAAACACCACGTGCGTCTATGCAACGCCCGGCACTTACACCGTGCGAATTCGCAATACGTTCCCGCAAATATATTTTAACGGCGACGGGGACCGGCAAAAGCTGCTTACGATAGAACAATGGGGCACCGGAGCCTGGATCACCATGTTCAATGCGTTTGCCGGCTGTTCCAACCTGACCCTTGCGGCCAGTGACGCGCCCAATTTATCCAATGTTACCTATATGGGCTATATGTTTTGGAACGCCAGTTCACTCAATCAGAGTATGACTGGGTGGGATACCAGCCATGTGATAAACATGCAAGGGATGTTTTCTAATGCCAGTGCATTTAATCAGGATATCAGCGGATGGAATACTGCAAGTGTGGAAAATATGAGCAGCATGTTTTCCGGTGCTGCTGCATTCAACCAGCCAATTGGAGCCTGGAATACGGGTGCAGTTAAATACATGACGTCCATGTTTTCCGGTGCCAGCGCATTTAACCAAAATATCAGTGGATGGAACACAGCCAATGTGACGAGTATGCAGAGAATGTTCCAAAACGCTGCGGCTTTCAATCAGAATATCTCAGGGTGGAACACGGCGAAGGTGACCGACATGAGTACGATGTTTTATGGTGCGAGTGCGTTCAACCAGCCGATTGGGGCTTGGAACACAGGGGCGGTCACTAGGTTTGACTCGATGTTTCGCAACGCGACAGCGTTTAACCAGCTCATTGGAACTTGGAATACCGTGAATGCGACGAACATGAATACGATGTTTTCCGGCGCCACTGCGTTCAACCAGCCGATTGGAGGTTGGAACACGGGGGCGGTAACAAGGTTTGACTCGATGTTTTATAATGCGAGTGCGTTTAACCAGCCGATTGGAACTTGGGACACGGCGAATGTAACGAACATGAGCAGCATGTTTTTCGGTGCTGCGGCGTTCAATCAAAATCTCGCCGCCTGGAATACAAGCAAGGTGACGAACATGTCGAGCATGTTCTCCAATGCCGTGGCCTTCAATCAGGATATCGCTGCCTGGGACACAAGCAAGGTCTTGTATATGTTAACCATGTTCAACGGAGCAGTGGCGTTTAATCAGAATTTGGGAAGTTGGAATGTGGGGGCGTTGACGTCTGCCTCCGGGATGTTCAGCGGAATAACACTGACAAGTGCCAACTACGATGCGCTGCTCACCGGCTGGGCCGACCAGAGCGTACAACCCAATGTTGTGTTTGACGGCGGGCACAGCCGTTTTAACTCAGTGGCAGCGGAAATGCACCGCGCGATATTAACCAGCGGCAGCCACTGGACCATCACCGATGGCGGCCGTTACGGCACACCCACGGTAACCCCGACAAGCACGGTTTCACCCTCGGCCACGATCACACCAACTGTGATGCCAACTATGACTTTAACCCCGACACCGCGCAATGCTTTTTCTGACGTAGATTTAACCGGCAAACTTTTCCTAGCGTACCCCAACCCGGGTCGCGAACAGGTGAAGTTTTTGGTAGATCCGGATCGGGCCGTACAGGTGAAAATCCAAATGACCAATTTAAACGGGGAGCCGGTGGGTGTGGTGACAGACTCGTTGCCTGCGGGGCGTGGGGTGGTTGTCTGGGATTGCTCTAGCGTGGCACCCGGGCTATATATCGCGCGCATAAGTCTCGATGGCAAGGAAGTTGGTAAGACCAAAGTTGCAGTGGTGAGATAGACAATTATAAAAGGAAAGTGAATAAAAAATGCAAAAGAAAATCCGTAAGGGCATGCCTAGCGGTTCTCTTGGAATTGATAACCATGTTTGTCATCTCGAGTGAAGCGAGAGATCTCGCTTTTAAAACAAGGTTTCTCGAGGCTCACGCCTCTCGAAATGACAAACGTGGACACGAAATAATAGCGAGAAGTTCAGAATTGAACTCACGTTTAGCATGATTGTTACTTTTACCGGAGGATGTTGATGACTAAGTTTGGGTTTTATCGTGTGCTTTGTATAATGGGTGTGGGTCTAGGTTTGCTGACGGTTCCGTGCTTTTCCAAAGACTATGTCGTAACCAGTGTGGTCGATCCGAGTGGGTCCATAAACACCTTGCGGGGCGCGCTGGATGAAGCCAATACGCTCACCGGCCCGCACAACATCACGTTTGCCCTCGCCGGTGGCAACTCCATTACCGTGATTGGCAGCACGCTCACGGTTTCAGAGCAAGTCGCCATCAATGGCGGTGGCACAGTGGTGATTGGCAGTGGTGCTGTGCGCAGAGATCTGATTGGTTTCCTGCCAGGGTCAGAAGGATCGGTGCTCGACGGTGTGGCACTAATTGACGGCAATCAAGCGATTGTTGCCCAGACCGCGGTACGCATTCAAAACTGCCACATCGGCACCAATTGGGCTGGCGCTACAGGCAAAGGGAACAACACCGGCGTTTATACAAATTCAGCATCAGACGTAGTGGTGGGAACCCCTGCAGGTGGCAATGTTATATCCGGAAATATCAACTATGGCATTTATGCGTTGAGTTCAACCCGCATGATCGTTCAAAATAATTATATTGGCACTGACCCCACAGGAACGGTAGCTATGGCCAACAACACGGGCGTGTATTTGTCCGGCAGCTCGCAATGTTTGATTGGCGGGCACCGTGGCAGCAGTGGGCTAGATGAGGGTAACCTCATTTCGGGAAATGTGTCTATGGCCGTTTACCTCAATGGAGCCGGGACTCAAGGCAATACTATCTGTGGGAACCTCTTGGGCCCAAACATCACACAGACAGCGGCACTTCCAAATCACTATGGTGTGGTGCTGGGAAATTGGGCTGATGGGAATTATATCGGCTTGCCGCAGGCTGGATTTGGAAACGTCATCGCAGGGAATAGCAATGGATCAAACGGTCTTGGAATTTTGTTTCAGGCCGGATCATCTGCTAATTTTAACCGCGTTCAAAACAATCGCATTGGTGTGACGGATCTAAACACGGCTATGCCCAATGACCGGGGTATCTTGCTCATGGGTCCGGCTTGTTCCAACCTGATTGGGGGGAATCGCGCGCCGGGCGCACTGGAAGGGAATGTGATTTCTGGCAATAACGGGTTTGGTTTTAGCATGGATTCTGGCGCCAGTGGCAACACCATTGCCGGGAATTTAATTGGCGTTAATCTCACGGGAACAGCCATTATGGCCAATTCTAACTACGGTATATATTCTAGCTCAAATGGCAATTTATTTGGGGGAGCCAATACAGATAGCAGCCATGTCTATGGCAATCTCATTTCCGGGAACGGAGCCTTTGGCATTATGCTCAATGCGGGGACGGGCAATTCCATCACCGGCAATACGATTGGGCTGGATGCTACGGGAACGGTTCCCATGACCAACAATGTCGGAATTTATTTAAACCTGAATTCCAGTCAAACCCTGGTCGGCGGTGCGGTGGCGGCGTATCGCAATGTGATTTATGGTGCACAAACGGGCATGATTATTATGGGTACTCGGCATACGGTTTGCGGCAATTATTTTCAGACCGATGCCACGGGAAATACCATTCCTGCTGTGCTCAATGGGACAAACAGTGTTGTTCAGATGACGCGCACTCAGTACACTCGGTTTGGAGGGATATTGCCAAGTGAGAAAAATATCATTTGTGGCGAAGGCACGGGTATCATCATTACGGATAGCACCGGAAACACCATTGTAGGCAATTGGATGGGTGTGCACGCAGACGGTCGCCCCTCTACCGCCAACATGAGCTTATCTGGGATTCACCTACTCTCTAATGCTTTTGGAAATGATGTGGGATTAAAAAATACGGGCGTTGGAAATTTGATTGTAGGCGGATTTTCAGGAATTCGAATTGAAGGGGCGACGGTGGATGGTAATGGTGTGTGGGGAAATACCATCACGGCCTTTAGCTTCAAAGGGATTAATTTAAACAGCAGTGGGAATCAAAACAAGTCTGCTCCGGTAATCACTTCGGTGATTTGGAATCAGGCTTCTGGGACATGTGAGAGTGGAGATGCGATTGAACTTTTTACGGCGAGCCGTAGCGCTGGCTTGAACGGTGGTAGTTTGCGGTATCTGGGGAACACCACAGCCACGGGTACGAACTGGACTTTGAATTTTTCGGGCGTGAACCCCGGCGAATCGATTACGGCACTGAGTACGAATGCGCTGCGCAACACGTCAGAGTTTTCAGCGAATGTCTTGGTTCCGGCACCGACCCCGACCGTAACCCCGACCGTTTCAGCGACACCCACCATTACGCAAACCGTGACCCCTTCCCCCACCGTGACCGTGACGCCGACGCTCTCGGCCACGGCCACCACGACACCGACAACCACCACCACGCCCACGTGCATAAACGTAGATCTGCATGGACGCGCATTTTTGGCATATCCCAATCCGGGTCGCGACCAAATGACCTTTGCCATTCAGAGTAAGGGGGCGGGGGAACTGAAAGTGCAGCTGTACAATGTCCATGGCGAACGCGTGGCGCTGCTTAGTGCCCAAGGTGCCGAAGGCGAGATTACCCTGGTTGCTTGGAATTGTCGCGCAACCGCCCCAGGCATTTATGTGGCGCGTGTCTTGCAAGACGGGAAAGAGATTGGGAAAAGCAAGGTGGCGGTGGTGCGATAAAGGGATGAAACCCAGCGCTGGGTAAGGCTTTCAGCGCTGGGTTGAGGGTTCTGACTGGCGCACGTGAATGGTACGCGAAGTCTTGATGTCGTCGTAAATTTTTCCGTGGTCCCCAAAATGCACGGTGATGCCCACCGATGGCGAGAAATAGTTTTTAAAATCCGTGTGTAGGGTATGGTTGTCCGTATAGGTGTAGGAGCGCGGTGGGTTCGGCCAGTAGTGCCAATCCCAACCTGTATGGGTCTCTGTGTAGGTGTAGTCTCTGCTGTGTTCCTGCGGAATCACCCATTCCGCATCCACGTCCAAGCTCACGTTTTCGAAGATTCGCCATTGGAATCCAAGGCTGGGATGGTATCCCATGATCCATTCATATTTGGTAGTGTAGGGCTTTGCGTATAAGTGGGTTGGACCGTAAAAGAATCCGATTCGTCCGCGTATAGACGAGGCTGGATCACCGATATACAGGCGCGTGCCCGGCAGGTAGCAAACAGGAAGTGTGATAGTTGAAGAGGAGTAGACAGAAGCGTCATCCGACCAGTGTTCGGTCGCAAACCAGGCAGCATTACCTACACCTAGACTGATAGCATAGAAATTGGCAATGAGCAATTCGAGGTTGGTTCCACAGCTGCCGTAGGCCCAGCCTACACCTGCGCCGAGCTTGGGCTCAAGGGGCACAAAATATTCATCATATCCTTTGCTTTTTACGCGTGCGATGTCCACGACAGTTTCGTTGTATAAATTAGGTGCGTTTTTTAAAGGTACTTTGAATTCACGAGCGTATCCGGGCTGGAGCGGCACATGGTAGGTGAACACCGCGGAGTCTAGAAGTTTTTTGTATTCATAGGCCAGGGTGTTTCCTTCACTATCGCAGTACACGATTCGAGCCAACACAGTGTCTACAAAGGATTCGCTTTCGTTGACCAGCGTTCCACATAACCAGTCCGTGCGTGCACTGGTTTTGGTAATAGCTATGTCGCGCAAGATCACCGAAACCGGGGTCGGTCTTGTCGCAGGGAGTGCTTGCGCTAGTGAAGTATTTCCTGTACCCCCTCCATTATCTGCAGCCAAGGCGCCTGAGGTTGCAGTAGATGCAAGCAGCGCCGTGGTCAGTAGCGCTAAGCAAAATAGGCTGGAGTGGTTTAGTTTAAAGGACATGTCATTCCTTTCAGCAATAGAAGTATTAGTTGGACACAGACGAAAGAAGGTTGCAATATTGGTTAGAGGCAATATAATTCCGTTTTATTACAATGTACATCTACTAATTATTACTCGGCTTGAAATACTGAAGTTATCTCACTGAGAAAAAGTTTCAAACATACTTGACGAATCGCCCAAAAACCCATATTTTATTCATCGAATTTTATAGGCGCCTGTTGGTATCCGGGGTGTTTTTGCCCCGGGGTCCAGGAGGCGCCTTTACTATGAACGGAAATACTCCGTGGAGGCCCTATGGCAGATTTGAACGCATTGGCACAGGACTTGAACCAAAAAATCAGCGCGGTGGACAATGCCGCGATGAGTGTGTTGTCAGAACGTGGGAAAACCATTTATTTCCCATCCAAGGGTATTCTCGGACAATCGGCCGAAGCCAAGGATGTGAAGCTGAACGCCACCATTGGCACGGCCTTTGAAGAGGACGGATCGCCGCTCTGCCTGGAGTGTCTGGAAGCCATGACCACCTTGCCCTCGCAGTCATTCCTGTACATGCCCAGCTTTGGTATGCCGGATCTGCGCACCAAGTGGAAAGAAATGCTGAGTGTGAAGAATCCTTCGCTCAAGGGCAAAGAAACCAGCCTACCGGTGGTCACCAACGCCCTGACCCACGGGCTAAGTGTGGCCGGCTATTTGTTTGTCAATCCCGGGGACACTATCATCTTGCCGGATATGAATTGGGACAACTATGAACTTATTTTTGGCGAAGCCTACGGCGCCAAGTTCAGCACGTTTGCCACGTTCGTCAATGGCGGGTTCAATGTGGCGGGGTTGGAACAGAAGCTCAATGAGCCGGGTGAAAAGAAACTGGTGCTCCTAAACTTCCCCAACAATCCGACCGGCTACACTGTGACGGAAGCCGAGGCCAAAGCCATTGTGGCGGTGATTGAGAAGGCGGCTCAGGCCGGGAAGAAGATCGTGGCGCTGATTGACGATGCGTATTTTGGTTTGGTGTACGAGCAGGGGATTTTCCTTGAGTCGATTTTTGCGCCCTTGGCGGATCTGCATAAGAACGTGTTGGCCGTCAAGTTGGACGGTCCCACCAAAGAGGATTACGTCTGGGGCTTCCGGGTTGGGTTCATCACCTTCGGCATCAAGGGCGCTACGGCGGATCAACTCAAGGCCATGGAAAACAAAGCCGGCGGCGTGGTGCGCGGCGCCATCTCCAACAGCTCAAGCATTGGTCAGAAGATGCTTTTAGAAGCCTACAAGCACCCGGACTATGCCAAGCAAAAGGAAGTCAAGTACACCATCTTGCGCAAGCGGTATGAGGCCATCAAGGAGATTTTTGCCAAGCATCCGGAGTATAAGACCAGCTTCGAGCCCATGCCGTTCAACTCCGGTTACTTCATGTGCGTGAAGCCCGTGGGCGTGGATGCCGAAGAGGTGCGCAAAGAATTGATCAAAACCTACAGTACGGGCGTGATCATGCTGGCGGGTTTGATTCGCCTCGCGTTCTCAGCCGTAGCGCTCAAAGATTTGGAGACGCTGTTTCAAAACTTGCATGCAGCCATAGCTGGACTGCAGAAAAAATAACCGAAGGCGCGTAGTGGTGTGTTGATTCAAGCCTGTCTCTGTAGCTCGGAATGAGATGCGGAGACAGGCTTTTTTTGTTAGGTGAACTCTACTGTTTCACTATATAATCTCGTTATACCTACAAGCTATGCGGTGAAGGTCCAAGCGGTATGTGGGGGTTTAGGACAGGTCACCGGGTATGCACAGTAAATCTTAGTCTGATCTACTTAACATGTTAACCTACAATCTGCGATTTGATTTGAGGGTGTTTTTTCATTCAAGGGGGATGCATGAAAAAAAGTCTTCGGATTTTAATGTTCGGAATGTGTTTGGTTTTTTCTTTGTCCAGTGTCTGGGCTGAAACGTTTCTCGTCACCAGTAGGCAGGATTCAGGTGTGGGCACACTGCGCGAGGCCGTGGCCGCCTCCAACTCCACCACGGGCGTTCAGACCATTGCCTTTGCCCTGACCAATTCCATTACGGTCTATACCACGCTTGCGGTTACAGACCCGGTGGTGATGGAAGGCATGGGTACCACGCTTGGTTCCGTGGGTCCTTGCATCATTCAGCTCAGCCCCGGCAGCGATGGGAGCACGGTACGCGGTTTTTGTCTTATTGGTGCCACGGGTTCGGCGGCGATTTCAGTGCAAAGCGGCTGGAATAAAATTATGGGGAATACCTTCGGAGTCTATTGGAATAACACCGCACCTACCAATCGTAACTTTTATGGAGTGGTGGTAACCAGTACGGGATACAATCAAATTGGCGGTGATCGAAATGCCGGTGAAGGGAATATCATTGCCAACAGCAATTCGTATGGTCTCTACCTGAGTTCTTCCGGCAACAGTGTATGCGGAAACATAATCGGCATGACCGCCAATGAAAATCTCTGCGTCAATCAAAGTCACGGGGTGTATATCTCTGCGGGTACACTCAACCATATTGGCTTGCCGGTTGCGGGCATGGGCAACCTCATCGGTGGAAATCTCGGCGTCGGCGTGTACACACACTACAACAGCAGTTTTACCTATGTACAAAACAATCTTATTGGAATAAACAGCTCCAGTCTTATACGGCAAAACACCGGAGGGGGCATCATATTTAATGGTCCGGGGTTAATCGGCGGAAGTAGCAGTACACTTGAGCGCAATGTCATTTCCGGACATGCGAGCACGGATGTTTCCTTGGCGTGCAGCGGGAACACTGTGGTGGGAAATTATATTGGCACCAATGTGGCTGGGACGGCTCCTTTTGTGGTTGCAGGGCAGAACAACAAGATCTATATCTCCTCCCATCACAACTTGCTGGGTTTGCCTGGAACCGGGCAGGGCAATCTTATTGTAGGCGCCAATTACGGCATAATGGTTAATGGGTCTGGGGTGGATAACAACGGCATCTACGGCAATACCATCTGTGGGTTTGCAGCTTCGGGTATTGAACTCCTCCTGGGTGCCAACAACAGCAAAACCGCACCTGTGATTTCGTTTGCCAATCTATCTGCTGTCTGGGGAACGGCCGGAGCCGGAGATCGGATTGAACTTTTTCGTGCTGAACAAGGCGAGGGATTTAGAGGGGGAAGTGTAGGGTATTTAGGCGCGGTCATGGCCGATGGCAGTGGGAACTGGACCTGGCCCACGTCGGGTTTGGTGGCTGGCGATTTTGTTTGTGCGCAGGCGTCTACCTCCGATAACAATTCCTCCATGTTTTCCTACAATGTCACGGTCCAAAGCGGGGCGCCTACGGCTACGTCGACCGTGTCTGCGACGGGCACTGTGACGGCCACCGTAACCCGAACACCTACCCCGACCGGTACGATCACGGCTACGCCAACACGAACCATGACGTCTACGGTCTCGCCGACCGTGACGGCCACACCCACCGCCTCTGTTTCCTCGACCGCTACACCCACGAGAACGCAATCGGCCACGGTTACGTTCACCCCCTCGGTCACACCCACGCGCACAGTATCCGCGACATTGACGGCCTCGGCCACATGCTCCCCAACCGCAACCGTCACACCCACGCTTTCTGTCTCGGCCACCATCACCTTGACTTCCACGATAACCCTCACTTCGACGGTCACTTTAACAACAACCGTAACTCCGACAACCACCACGACACCTGAGCACGGCACCATCCAGCTGCAAGGAAAGTCGATCTTGGCGTATCCGAATCCGGGACGTGATACCATTACTGTCGCGTTTAAGTCTGAGACAACAGGCTTTGCCAAGGTGCAGATTTATAATCTGAACGGTGAACAGGTGACGGTTATCAATGTTTCTGTTCAACGCGGTGAGGTGGCACGGGTGCCCTGGAATTCCAGTACGGTCGCGCCAGGGGTTTACCTGGTACGCGTGACGCAGGACGGGAAAGCGCTCGAGAAACTTAAAGTCGCAGTAGTGCATTGATGATCTTCGTAGGGGCAAGGCCTGCCTTGCCCCTACTGCAAGTTGCGTTCAAGTTAAAAAACGGTTGGTGGTCTTTGGTAAGCATGGCATAATGGCCGCATGAAGCCGACTCCCATGGATTTAAAATCGCTTTGTCCTGAGATCGACGATCGCCTGCTGGATGCCCATTTGGCCCGCCTGGATGAGGCTTATTTCCAAAGATTTGCACTCGCGGAAGTCTCCCGACATTTGATCGCTTTGGCCAAACTCTCGCCTCGGAATCCTGTGGAACTTATCGTTACGTCTGAGCCCAATCAGCACGTCGCTTGTACGGTTTTGGCCTTCGACTATCCGTTCGAATTTTCACTGATCACCGGAGTCTTGGCGGGTTTGGGGTTTTCCATTCAATCGGGCGGCGTGCATACCTATGCCCGGGTCGAGGCCCCGGCCGGACCGGGACGAAAACCGCTTCGACGTCGGAGTCCGCAGGACGATCCGGAGTGGATCTGGCGCCGCCGGCGGATTGTGGATCATTTTGCAGGTACGATCAACACCGATCTCTCGTTCGACGAGTGGGCCGACGCGCTGCGCAAGGCCATGGCCACGGTTTTCCAGTGGTTGGAAACCGGGCATGATTCCGACCGTCTCTTGGCCAAGCAATATGTCAATGAACGGGTGGCCAAGCGGTTGGCGGCGCTGGCGACCGATACCCAGGCTGTGCTTTATCCCATGGAAATCGAGATTGATACCCGACCCGTGGGTGCTACCCGGTTGCGTGTCTTGTCCGAAGACACCCCCGCGTTTCTGTATTCGTTTTCCAATGCACTTTCCTTGCAAGGCATTTCCATTGAGCACATCGGGATCAGCACGGTGCAGGGACGGGTGGAAGACGTGCTGGATGTCGTGGGAAGCGACGGGGAGAAGATCACGGACCCCGAAGCCCTGAACCGGATTCGTCTCTCGGTGCTGTTGACCAAACAATTCACTTTGTTTTTAGGGAACGCCCCGGATGCGTTTTCAGCGCTTTCGCGTTTTGAAAATTTGGTGGAGGATGTCTTGAAGCTGCCGGAGAGCGGTCAGTGGGTGGAATTGCTCTCCTCACCGAAAGTATTGCAGGATTTGGCGCGGCTCTTGGGGGCCAGTGATTTCCTATGGGAGGATATGATTCGGCAGCAGTATGAAACCGTGATTCCCATGATGTCCCCGCACATCGCCGGCCGTCAGTTTGCGCAACCGCGCGAAACCTTGCCGGAACGCTTGGCCCAAGTGATGGCCGAGGCCGAGACCTACGAGGCCAAATGCAATCGTTTGAATGAATTCAAGGACCAAGAAATTTTCCATATTGATCTGGATCACATCCTTACTCCGGGAATTGATTTTCGGGAATTGGCGGAGCACCTTACGTTTTTGGCCGAACAGGTGGTGCGCCAAGCCGTCAAGGCCGTGGAAGATCACCTGCGCCCGCGTTACGGCCGTCCGCTTTCGGTGGCGGGCATGGAGGCCAAGCTGGCCATTCTGGGGTTGGGCAAGTTTGGGGGAGCGGCGCTCGGGTACGCCTCGGACATTGAATTGCTGTTTGTGTACTCCGACGCGGGCGAAACCGACGGACTTGAGCGTGTGAGCAACGGTGAGTATTACGAGCAGGTGGTCCAAGCGGTTACCCGGTTTATACGCACCAAGCGCGAAGGTATCTTTAACCTGGATTTGCGCCTGCGCCCCCATGGCGAAGACGGCCCTTGGGCGTGCAGCTTGGAGAGTTTTTGCAATTACTTCGGTCCGGGCGGAGAGGCCCATGCCCTGGAACGCTTGGCCCTGGTGCGCATGCGGGCCGTGGGTGGCGATCGTGACCTGGGGCAGCAGCTCGAGCGCCTGCGGGATGAATTTGTCTACGGCACCGGCCAGCTCAACATCCGGGATTTGCGCGACATGCGGTTGCGGCAATTGGCTGAAAAGAGTCCGGGGCAGCGCGTGAACGCCAAATTTTCACCGGGGGGGCTGGTGGATCTGGAATACGATGTTCAGATTTTGCAGGTGATGTACGGGAAGGACAACCCCGCCTTGCGAACCCCGCGCATTCATCAAGCGCTCAAAGCCCTGCATGCCGCAGGGGTTTTGGAAGCGGATGAAAGCAATGAGCTCAGCAAAGCCAATGGCTTTTTGCGTGAATTGATCAATGCCCTGCGCATGTTGCGCGGTTCGGCCCAGGACTTGTTTCTGCCGGCGCCCGACGCCGATGAATACGGGCATTTGGCCCGGCGCATGGGGTACACACCGGCTCCGGACATGGACCCGGCACGCCAACTGCGAGTGGAGTTTGAACTGCATACGGGTATGGTGCGTGCGTTTGTGGATCGACATTTTGGGCGCGATTCGCTGCCGGCATCTTCCACCGGCAGTGTGGTGGATTTGATACTCTCGGCCTCGATCCCCGAAGCATTGTATGTGCAAGTCTTGGAACCCCTTGGGTTCAAGGATTTGGAGCGAGCCTATGTCAACTGGCGTTCGCTTACGCGCTTGGCCGAAGACCCGGCCACCTTTGCCCGTCTGGCGGTCCTGGCGGCCGACATGCTGCGCCGGATGCCGGAACCCGACATGGCCCTGAACAACTGGGAACGGTATATGAGCGGGGTGGCATCCCCGGCCGAGCAATACAGGCTGTTGCTGTCCCAGCCGCGCCGCCTGGACATCCTCTTGAGCATTTTTGCGGGCAGCCAGTTTTTGGCCGATACCTTGATACGCAATCCGGAATTTTTTGATTGGGCCACCGATCCTAAAAACCTGCGGGGCGTTCGGCAGCGGGAAGAGTTGGATCGGGAATTGGCAACTGTGTCGGAGCAGCATGAGGACGAAACCCACTGGCTCAATGCGTTGCGGATACTCCGGAGACGCGAGATTTTGCGCATTGGCACGCGCGACATATGCCTGCATGCTTCGTTGGACGATGTGACCCAGGACCTCTCCACCTTGGCCGAGGCTTTGGTACAACATGTGCTGCAGCGCTTCTGGCAGCAGGCGTTTGACGCCGGCCGGATTCTGGCTCCGGCGAATGCAGGGTTTTGTGTGTTTGCCTTGGGCAAGTTGGGGGGGCGTGAACTCAACTACAGTTCGGATATTGACCTGTTGGCCGTGTGTGCCGATGCCGAGATGGCTCGGGTTCATGAGTACGCACACCTCCTGGATCGCATGGGGCAGGCATTGTCGCAACATATGGCCGAAGGGTATGTGTACCGGGTGGATTTTCGGCTGCGTCCTTACGGCGATCAGGGCATGCTGGTCCAATCGGTCTCGTCGGTGCTGGACTACTACCATACACAGGCAGAACTCCCGGAAATTCAGGCTTTGTTGAAGCTGCGTTGGATTGCCGGTGACAAAGCCTTGGGCGAATGGGTGGAGGTCAAGGTGCGCTCCCTGTTGTTGCTACCGCATTCGGAAACCGAGGTGGTGGTTTCGGTGGAGAAGATGCGGCGCGGGGCCTTGAAACGGCTAAGTGCAGAGCCCGAAGGCGTCATGGATGTGAAAAACGGGTTGGGCGGACTGCGGGACATTGAGTTCATGGCTCAAGGATTGCAGCTTATTTACGCAGCGTCTCGCCCTGATTTACTGGGTGGGCACACCGTGACCGTGCTGCAGGCCTTGGTTCGGGCCAGGCTCTTACCCGAGCCGTTGGTTCTTGAATTGATTGAGGACTATGTTTTTCTGCGGCGGGTGGAGCATTTTCTCCAGCTTTTGGAGGACCAGCAAATCCACGCGCTGCCCAGCGCTCCACTGGAGTTGACGGCCTTAGGGAAACGCATGTTGGGTGCTGAGACCACAGCCCAAGTGTTCTTGGAAGATGTCCGACTGCGTCTCAAGCGTGTGCGTGATGCCTATTTGGCCCACTTTGTCCACCGTACCTAACAGGCTTCTGAAAACGTATTTTAAACTTCGACGGTTTTCCGCTTCGTTTGCTTCTGATGGGCCGTGGGCCAAGTGGCGTCGTGAAAAAGTTGTTGGTGCAAGGCTATCCTGGCAGCGGGTTCAATCCGCGGGACCCAGCATCCGCTGCACGACGCGAAAAACCGTCGGAGTTTCGTGAGAACGAGGGGGGGGCAGCAGCCTGCTAAATAACCCCGGGTTACTGTATGGCGTCCAATTCTTTCCGCTTTTTCTTCACTTGTTCAATATGCTGTGTGGCTTTGGTGTTTTTGGGATCGAACGCCAAGACGTTGTACCACGTGGCCAGTGCTGAATCCAAATCTGTTTGAATGTACTCCTGCACCCCTTGGCGGTAATACTGGTCGGCCAATTCAGTGAGCTTGGTTTTGTTGCTCTCCAGACGCGCCAAAGCCTTGGGGTGGGAGGCGGAGAGATCCAACACTTGCCGCCATTTCTTGACGGCATTGAGATACTGGCCGTTTTCCCATTCTTGGTCCGCCAGGCGCAAGAGGTCTTCGACAACATCGTCCAACTTGGTTTGTGTCATGCGCAGATACTGGGCCACCTTGGGGTTGGTTGGGTCCAGGCTCAAGATCTTTTTCCAGACATCCAAGGCGTCTCCGTAATGTCCGTTTTGCAAATACTGCAAGCCCTGCCGAAAATACTGGTCGATTTGCTGCCGGTTTTTGTTGGTCTCGCCCGAGAGTTTTTCCGCCGAGAGCTGTTGGTTGGCTTTGGTGATCATTTGGGTGGCTTCTTCATGGTTGGGCAGAAGTTCGAGCACTTTGCTCCATTCCACCAAGGCGGTCAGGTAGTCTTTTTCCTGCAAAGCTTTGCGGCCGAGTGCCGCATGACGATTGGCGGTTTGTTGTTTCACGGCCAATTCGGCTGCTTTGAGTTTTTGGTTTAAAGAACGATCGTTCGGGTTCATGGCAAAAGCTTTGGAGTAAATGGAAATCGCCTGATCCACAGCACCTTGTTTCATACGGATATCACCTTCGGCCACGGTTTGGTCAAAGACGTCCCGTTGCTTGGCCTTCACTTGTTTTTCCAGCATTTCCAACATACGACGTTCCTCGGCCAGACTGCGTCCCAAGGGAAGTGTGAAACTGATCCGGTGCACATCACCAAGTTCAGGGAACGGGCTGTAGGCGTAGTCCAAGTCGTAGTCCGAGATACGCACGCCCAGGCCGACCGAGACGCCGGACCATGGTCCCAAGGTATTGCCGTTCTGCCAGAGTCGATACCCCAGGCGCAAGGCAAGGATGTTTTGAAAGGTGTATTCAATGCCGGCTTTTACGGATAGATCTTGGAACAAGGGTTTGCGGACAGCAGCTAGAAGTAAGACCTGCTGGTCCCAGAGACGGTACGCCAACCCCAGTTCAACGGCCGTGTTGAGGGGATGCGCCTGCTCGATAAAGACCATGGGCTTGCCGGCGTTGCACAGTGTCAGACCCAGGGAAAAATCGTGCTGGGGTTTGGCCCAGTAAAGACCGGCATCGAGGGCCGCGCTCCAAGCCGAGTAGGTATCGATGACTTGGCGCAAGCCCTTGAGTGTGATCGCGCCGGAAAGAGCCGAATCAAAACCATGGCTCCAGGTCAAGCCGGAATACATGTCGCTGAGTGTATAGGTCCCGGTTTGTTCGCCGGTCTCCGAGAGCTTGTCGTACGGGTCGCTGTAAGCATAATAGCCGTTCCAGCCAATAGCGTCGGTGGCGGAGATGTCCCAAATCAACGCGGCGTATTCATTGCGGAAGCCTTGGTAGGATTGAGTATGTGCCAGGAGCAATTGACGTTGCCCGACCCGGACCAATCCGGCCGGATTCCAATACACGGCATTGGCATCGTCGGCAGTGCCTACAAGTGCTTCACCCAAAGCCGTGGCCCGGGCGCCGGTGGGTTCGTCAAGAAACAAAGCCCCTATGTTTTCTTCACCCGCCCACAAGGGTAGACATAAACCCAATGTGAGGGAGGCGCCCATTAGAAATTGCCAACCGAGTAGAAACGATTTGGGTAGAGCTTTTTTAATCCGAGATATGCTGTGCATCATTAATTCACCACCACAAAGCGTTGGGTTATTTTCTTCGTACCAAATCCTGACTGGATGGTCAAAATGGCGAAGTAGGGACCGGGTGCAAAGGAACCAATCGGGTAGGCGTAGTCGTTGTCACGTCCTCCGACCACCGTCCAG
Organism: uncultured bacterium; assembly: GCA_964604705.1. GTDB lineage: Bacteria > Oederibacteriota > JAAXVQ01 > JAAXVQ01 > JAAXVQ01 > JAAXVQ01. The sequence continues at coordinate 357,024 of CAZSAP010000001.1, read as the reverse complement.
ACAGCCTGTTGGATCTCCTTGGCTTGAGCATTGAAAACTTGCATTTTGACTTCCGCATCCACACTGGGGTGGAGCACGATGTGCAGAGTGTCCGTGGACACCGCGGGGCTGGGGAAAAGTTTGACCTGGGATAGTTCCAGGGCATCGGCTACAGAAAACGTACGGGACTCGGACTGAGGACTCCAGGAAAAACCGTCCCATGCTTGAATCCGCCATTGGTAGGTTTTGCCGCGGGCGAGATTGGCTGTGGCAGGAAGGGTGAACGTCGCGGGTGTGCTGGCCAGGAAACGCGGCGCACTCCATCCTTCCTGGGAGAGGTTCTGATCGTAGGTTTGGACATAACTTCCGAAATTGTCGCTGCTCACTTGCAGGCGGTATGTGAGGGTGTTGCCCGAGGCGCTGGCGGCTTGAAACGCGAAGGAGACAGAGGCATTGGGGGCATGATACCCTTCGGACGGCGAGAGCAGTTGGGGAAGCACCGGGGGGGTGTTGACTGTGAAGGAATAGGGGGCGGAAACCAAACTCCAGTTGTCGTTGTTGAGATCGTAGGCTGAAACTTGCCACGTGTACGTTTGCCCGGAAACCAGGGCGTTGGTTCCTACGATTTGCAAGGTGGCGGTTTCGCCGGAGGCATATTGCGGCTTGCTCCAGCCGCCTCCGTTCTCGGAAAGATAGGTGGTTACGGTTTGGAAATCATCACCGCTTAATTCCAGTTTGTATTTAAGCGGTCCATTGCTGGGACTGGTAGCGCTCATTAGTAAGACGGGGCGGTCGGTGGTGACCACAGTGGCGTTGGTGGGTGAAATTAAGCTCGGGGTCGTGGGAATGGGTGCGAGGGTAAAGGTACCAATGTCAGAGGTTTTCGTTTCCAGATATTCGTCGCTGGCCGTGACTTGCCAATAGTACTGGGTGCCGGCCTCGAGCGCGTCGGCGGGGAGCAGTTGGCACGTTGCGGTGATACCGGCATAGTTGGGTTGGTCCCAGCCGCCGTAGGTCGGTTGGAAGATCTGAGGATTGGAGAGTGTGGGGTCTTTGGAGAGCAACATGGAGAACGTCAGACTGTTGCCGTTGGGATCTGCACACAAAACTTGGAACGAAGGTAGTTTGAAAACATTGTTTTGACTGGCGGTGGGCGCAAGAAGCGTTGGTTTAGCCGGAGGATTATTGGCAATGGTTTTAAACTTACGGGAACTTGAAAATGATGATAAGGTCCAGTCTCCACCGCGGGCATTGGTAGCACGCAAACGCCAGTAGTACGTCTCGCCGATCGAGAGATCGGACTGCACAGTGTACGAAGCCATTTGACCGGATGCGTAGTAAGGGGATGACCAACCCGGCAAAGGGATTAATTGATGAGAACTTACGGTAGTGGTAACGAAGGTCGGGACGGTACTAATCTGGATTTGATATTGTATGAATTTTGAACCTTGTGGATCGGTGGTTACGAAGCTAAACGTGGGCCTAAGCCCTGTGGTTTGATCGTTTACAGGAGCGAGTAGGGTAGGGACCACGGGAGTTGGCGCAGGATACTCGTAAAAATAACCGTCGTATCCATCCGAGGTCCCACCGGTACCGCCGCCTCCGGCACCGCCGGTTTCTGTATGGGTTCCTCCAGTGGAGGTATAGGACGCATATTTCATAATTTTAATCCGTCCTCCTCCACCGCCACCGCCTCCGGGATAATAAACAGACCCTTTTCCAATAATAACCGTTCGGTTGGTCTGCCCGCGCCCACCGTTGACGCTCAAGTTATGGTGGTATAAGTAAGAGTGAATCCCGTTGAGATAAATACATCCGCCTGAAGCACCGCCGCCAGAAGCTGTGGAAGAGGCATTGGCGATGAGGACACTGTTGGCGGCCAGGGTGAGGCTCATGGCGTCAATGCGGATGCTCCCGCCGCCGCCTAAGGTTCCACTGCCGGTGTTTTTAGTTCCAGGGTTTTCGCGGTAAGCTGTGTCGTATGTCGGTCCACCGCTGGAGGTGTGGTAGTTGCCCTTGCCCCCTTTTCCTCCAAACCCGCTCCCGCCGGCGCCGATGGTGGTTCCGCCGCTGTCGACCCCCAGCCCCAGGGTGTTAAACCCAGCGCCGTTGGCCGTGATGGTTCCGCCAATGTAAACGGCTGGCGCCACCAGACGCAGACTCCACTTGGTAGAGTCTGTGCGGTTTATAGGTAAGGAAAGCCGCCCTCCGGCTTTGACCACAATGGAAACGTTTTTATAAATCTCACCCGAGGCTTCGAAGGTATCGCCGGATTCTACGATTAGATAATCGGAAGTATTCGTTAGGGCCCAGGCCTGTTGGACTGAGAAGCAAAGAATGAAAATTACGAAAAGTTTTTGAGTAAATCGCATAATGAAACCTCCGTGGAACCCAAATACCTAGTTCGCTACTGAATAACGTTATTCTGAAACATTGAAGTTTTAAATTCAATGAATAAATTCATGGAATCGAATAAAGAAAAGGAAATAACTGGGAAATATGAATTGATGTTATTAAATGTTAGCAAAAATGCAACTTTTTGTGACCAAAACGGTCGTAAACCAAGCTGTCTTTATGTTATATTCTGGTTCACTTCCTGGGGGTGCGCGATGGAACAGAGCGGGATATTCAAGGGTGGGTTTGGCGCTTTACTTCAAAGGCGAATGTTCTGGGGTATCCTTTTTCTCTTAGGTATCACTTGCCCTGTATCGACCCTGGCATATATTAATAATCAAGTTCCGGACATGGTGCTTGGCGGATTGACTCAACCCCGAGCGGTTTGTAGTGATGGACAGCGACTGTTTGTTGCGGATAGTGGGACAAATCGGGTTTTAATATACAATTCGTTTCCTAAAACGAGTGCTACTACACCGGATGTGGCGTTGAGTGGATTTAGCAGTCCGTCGGTATATAGCGATGGACTACGGATGTTTGTTGCAGACCAGCTCAACAATCGAGTGCTAATTTATAATTCAATCCCTACAAGTAACACAACTTCAGCGGATGTGATTCTCGGCGGGTTGAGTTGGCCGCGAAGTGTTTGTAGTGATGGGACCCGGATGTATGTTTCTGATAGTAATAGAAGTCGGATATTAATTTATAATTCTATTCCAACCAGTAACAGTGCGACTCCGAATGTGATTCTTGCCACGGGTAGTGATGAGCCCTGTGATCTATCGAGTGATGGTGTGAAATTATTCGCTGTGTTAAGAGGGGTTAGCGAATACGTGGTAATTTATAATTCCATTCCTACCAGTAACAGCGTTTTGCCCGACGTAACAATAGCCGGGTTTAGTCCATATGGAGTATACAGTGATGGAAAACAGTTGTTTATTGCGGATGGCGGCAACAGTCGCGTTTTGATCTGGAATACTGTTCCGACAGCGAGTGGTATACCTCCGGATGTAGTTTTTACTGGACTTGGTCCGACCAATATAAGTGGTGATGGGAGTCGGTTATGTATTTCGGAGTCTGGAAATAATCGTGTCTTGGTTTACTACCCCTTCCCGTACTCACCGACGTTCTTTCCAAATTACGGTGTAGCTGGAAAAGTTGTAAAAGTGAGTAGTTTTGGACTGAATAATAGCCCGTTGAGACTGACTAAAAACAACGATTCGGATATTATTGGCACTTCAACGAACTTTTCAGAAACATTTTTTACATACACGCTGGATTTAACAAATAGTAATCCAGGTGTTTATGGTTTAACCATGACGGCCAGTACGAATCCCAGAGTCTTGAGTAATGCCTTTACTGTTTTATCACCGATTGCACAACCGGTTAAATGGACTTTGACAGACTTAGGTGACACAGGCGGGAGCGTTTCAACGAGCTATGCATGTAGCTTAAATATTGGTGATGCGGACCAAGATGGACAGCAGGAATTATACATAAGCAACGGGGACGTCGCTCCGTTTCAACTTAAAAAATACTCCGGCGGGTGGGGCGTGCCTTCGACGTTGCCTGCTCCAATAAGTGGGTTTACGCGTAACGTGTTGCTTGATGGCAACTGCGACGGGAACTGGGAGCTTTACAGCACATCACTTTCAAACCATGTTATTCAGTTTAAAGGTCCAGCCTGGAGTTCACTTGATCTTGGACTGGAAAGCACTGGAGCGACTCGGATAAACGCCATGACGACAGCGGATGTTGATCGTGACGGAAAACCAGAATTTTATACGGGCGGAAATGTGATCAACGGAGCAGTATGCCAGATAAAAAACACTGGCACAGCATGGGCGCGAAGCACTATTGCTGGATACGTGGGTTCGGGGCAAACACTTTCGTTGGCCACAGGGGATGCTCAAAACAGTGGTTTCCTGGCAGTTTATGCTGGGAGTACGGATCAAAAAGTTTATCAGTACAAACTAATTAATAAAACTTGGCAAGTCAGTCTTGTGGGAACCGGGTTGGGTATGATGAATGGCGTGGCTGTAGGCGATGGAGACAATGATAACCAGCAAGAAATCTATGCTGCGTGTCAGGATGGGAAAGTGTATCGGTTTTACTGGAACGGAAGTTGGGTTAGTCAAGTTGTTGGCAACTTGAACGGAGGCGCCATGTACGCTGTAGCTGTCAGCGATGCGGATAATGATGGGCTTAATGAACTCTATGCTGCTTGTCAAGATGGACACGCCTATATGTTTAAAAAGAATAATACGTCCTGGGTTACTCTCGACTTGGGAAGCACAGGCACGCCTTTGTACGCACTGTCCGTAGGCGATGCGGATAATGATTATCAGTTCGAAGTATATGCACTCGGACAGAATGGCCGTATATATCAGCTTAAAGCAGCACCGGGTCCAACCCCCACTCCTACAGCAACGGCGGTTTTACCCATTGCAGATTCGGATAAGCGGTTGAAAATTTTGAACAGTAAGATCAATCCATTAAAAGGTGAGGTGGCACGGATTCGCTGGTACCAGCCTGGTGATGGTGGTACAACCTTGGTCGTCTACAATATGGTTGGAGATAAAATAGCGACGTTGGCAGATAATGTGATGTTTACTGCACATCAATTGAACGAAATAACCTGGGATGGAAAGACCACCAATGGTGCAGTGGTCGGGAGTGGGATTTATATTGTGTATCTCCAGACGGGGGATTATAAGACATATTCTAAAGTGGCGGTAGTGAAGTGATTTTTCATTTGGAAATACCCTTTTTCTGGTGAAAGTGTATTGTAGGAGTAGAACGCCCCACTTTTTCTTATCTTCAAGAAAAAACCTGTAAACAAAGCTTGATTTCAATTGAATTTGTGTTATATTGTCCCGAATATTTTGCGCCCTAATGAAAACTTTATAAGGAGTGCTGCATTGAAGGCGTTATTGGTCCTAGCAGATGGCCGCGTCTTTGCAGGGCGGGGGTTTGGTACGCCCGGGGAAGTAGCGGCAGAAGTCGTGTTCAACACCGGCATGTCCGGATATCAGGAATTATTGACCGATCCTTCCTATCATGGGCAAATTGTCAATATGACATACCCGTTGATTGGCAATTACGGCGTTAATTCCGAGGATATGGAATCATCCAAGATTCAGGTTTCAGGTTTTATTGTACGTGAGCTGTGCCGTTGGCCTTCGAATTTCCGCTCGCAAAACTCTCTGGAAAATTGGTTTAAAGAACAAGGCGTTTTGGGCATTGAAGGCATCGATACCCGCGCGCTCACCCGTCACATTCGCACAGCCGGAAGCATCAACGGCATACTCTCCACGCAAGACTTATCGATTGAATCTCTCAAGAAAAAAGCCCAAGCCGCACCGTCCATGGCAGGGCAGGATCTGGCTAAAAAGGTGACCTGCGCCAAGGCTTGGGAATTTACCGACGCCCAGGTCAAGCCTCAATACCATGTGGTCCTTTTGGATTACGGGGTTAAGGCGAATATTTACCGGGAGCTGGCTTTGCGCGGATGCCGCGTGACCATCATGCCGGCCACGTCGACTGCGGCGGAGATCTTGGCGCTCAAACCCGATGGCATCATGGCTTCCAACGGTCCGGGTGATCCGGCGGCCGTGACGTATGCCATTGAGGCCCTGAAGGCCTTGGTCGGCAAAGTTCCGATTTTTGGCATTTGTTTGGGGCACCAGTTGTTGGGCTTGGCTTTAGGTGGGAAGACCACGAAGTTGAAGTTTGGCCACCGCGGAGTGAATCACCCAGTGAAAGAGTTGTCCACGGGAAAGGTTTCCATCACCTCGCAAAATCATGGGTTTTGCGTCGTGCCGGAAAGCTTGCCTAAGGATGTGGAAGTGACGCACATCAATACCAGCGACAATACCGTGGAAGGGTTGCGGCATAAGACCTTGCCGGTGTTCTCGGTGCAGTACCACCCCGAGGCCTCTCCGGGGCCCAACGATGCCAAGGATTTGTTCGATCGCTTTATTGGGATGCTGAAAAAATAACGCCCCCTCGGTCCCCCGCTTTATCAAAGTGGGGGAAGGGAAATGATAAAAGACGCAGGAAAAAACACCCTTTCACCCCCCTCTTTACTAAAGAGGGGGAAGGGGGAGTTGACTTGAAGGGATATTAGAATGCCCAAACGCACAGACATTAAAAAAATCATGATCATCGGATCGGGTCCGATCGTTATTGGTCAGGCTTGCGAATTTGATTATTCCGGGTCGCAGGCGTGCAAAGTTTTGCGGGCCGAAGGCTATGAGATCGTTTTGGTTAACTCCAATCCGGCCACGATCATGACCGATCCGGAAATGGCCGATCACACGTACATTGAACCCATTGTCCCGGAAATCATAGAACGTATTATTGAAAAGGAACGCCCGGATGCCTTGCTGCCCACCTTGGGCGGTCAGACCGGCTTGAATACGGCCGTGGAAGCCTACAACCGCGGCATTCTCCAGAAGTACAATGTGGAAATGATCGGCTTGAAAATCGACGCCATTCACCGCGGGGAAGACCGTGAGAAGTTTAAGCAGTGTATTCAAGGCATTGGCTTGGATTTGCCCAAGAGCCAAGTTGCACGCACCCTGGACGAGTGCGTGACGGTTGCCAATTCGATAGGGTATCCGGTGATTATCCGTCCGGCCTTTACGCTCGGTGGAACCGGCGGCGGGATTGCGCGTAACGAAGAAGAGTTGCGCAAGATTGCCACCATGGGTCTTGAGAACAGTCTGATTCACGAAGTGTTGATCGAGGAGTCTGTGGCCGGTTGGAAGGAATTTGAGTTTGAAGTCATGCGTGACCGCAAGGACAATGTGGTCATTATTTGTACCATTGAAAACCTGGATCCCATGGGCGTGCACACCGGGGACTCCGTAACCGTGGCGCCGATTCAGACGCTCTCGGACCGCGAGTTCCAGAAAATGCGCGATGCCTCACTGGCCATTATCCGCGCCATTGGCGTGGAAACCGGCGGATCGAACATTCAGTTTGCCGTGAACCCCAAAGACGGGCGCATGGTGGTCATTGAAATGAATCCGCGCGTTTCACGCTCGTCGGCCTTGGCCTCGAAAGCCACGGGCTTTCCGATTGCCAAGATCGCTGCGTTGCTGGCCGTAGGGTACACCCTGGACGAGATTCCCAATGACATCACCAAGAAAACCATGGCCTGTTTTGAGCCCAGCATTGACTACTGCGTGGTCAAAATTCCGCGGTTTGCCTTTGAAAAGTTCCCGGGTGCCGATCCCAAGCTCGGTGTCTCCATGAAGTCCGTGGGCGAGACCATGGCCATGGGGCGGACGTTCCGCGAAGCCTTGCAGAAAGGGCTGCGCAGTCTGGAGATCAGCCGCTCCGGTTACGAAGATTATCCGAAAATCGGCACGGATCTGACGCCTGCGATTTTAAAAGAACGCATGGCCATTCCGCATGCCGAACGTCTTTTCACCCTGCGTGAAGCCATCAAACAGGGTGTTTCCTTAGATGAAATCTACACGATCACGGGCATTGACCCGTGGTTCCTGCACCAGTTGAAAATGATTATTGATACGGACCTGAGCGAGAGCAAGGCCGGGCGTACCTTGGCCACGGTGGATGCGGCGTATTTGAAAGCCATGAAGCAAGACGGCTTTTCGGACGTGCAGATTGCCCGCTGGCTGGGCTGCAAAGAGTTGGATGTGCGCGCTAAACGCAAAGAACTGAAGGTGTTGCCCACGTACAAGCTGGTGGACACCTGCGCCGCCGAGTTTGAATCGTTTACACCCTATTGTTTCTCAACCTACGAAGACGAAAACGAAATGGACAAGCCCTCGTCCAAACCCAAGGTTATGATCTTGGGCAGCGGACCGAACCGCATTGGGCAGGGGATTGAGTTCGACTACTGCTGCTGTCACGCCTCGTTTGCCTTGCGCGAGTTGGGGTACGAGACCATCATGGTCAACTCCAATCCCGAGACGGTCTCGACCGACTACGATACATCGGACAAACTCTATTTTGAGCCGCTGACGTTTGAAGACATCATGAACATCATTGAGTTGGAAAAGCCCATGGGCGTGATTGTCCAGTTCGGCGGGCAGACGCCGCTCAACCTGGCGCGCCGCTTGAAGGATGCGGGGGCGCCGATTCTGGGCACGCCGGTGGAAGCCATTGAACGCGCCGAGGACCGCGATTTGTTTGCCAAGCTCATGTTGGAGTTGGACATGGCCCAACCCGAGAACGGCATTGCGCGTTCCATTGACCAAGTCTTGGAGAAAGCCAACGGCATTGGATTCCCGGTCCTGGTCCGTCCTTCGTTTGTGTTGGGCGGGCGCGCCATGCGCATTGTGTACGATCCCAAGTCCTTGATGGATTTTGTCCAGGAAGCCTTTGATGCCGCGCAAGGTCAACCGGTCCTGATTGATAAGTTTTTGGAAGATGCCATTGAAGTCGATGTGGATGCCATCTGCGACGGAGACCAAACCGTGGTCCCGGGCATCATGGAACACATTGAAGAAGCGGGCATCCACTCCGGGGATTCGGCCTGCGTCTTGCCGCCTCACACCTTGAGCGAAGAGACCATTGAACGCATTAAAAAATACACCCGCCGCATTGCCGAGGCCTTGGGCGTACGGGGGTTGATCAATATTCAGTTCGCCATCCGGCGTGGAAACATCTATGTGTTGGAAGTGAACCCGCGTGCGTCGCGTACCGTGCCGTTTGTTTCCAAGGCCACGGGCAAGCCGTGGGCCAAGATTGCGGCCAAGGTCATGATTGGCAAGAAATTGGCCGAGATGGGCGTTACGGATCCAAAAGCCTTGAAGCAGTTCTGCATCAAGGAGTCGGTGCTGCCGTTCTCGCGTTTTGCGGGTGTGGACATCATGCTGGGCCCGGAAATGAAATCCACGGGTGAAGTCATGGGCATTGATGAATCCTTTGGCATGGCGTTTATCAAGTCGCAAGCCGCGGCGGGGCAGACCTTGCCCAAGCAAGGCTGTGTGTTTATCAGCGTGAAAGAAGACGACAAACGCGATGTGGTGTTTATCGCTAAGAAATTGCACGACTTGGGGTTTGAGCTTGTGGCCACCCCGGGGACGCAGAAGGTGCTTAACAACAACAACATTCCCGCAGGTCGGGTGGACAAGATCGGGCGCGGGACCGTCAGTGTGATTGATTTAATCAAGGCTGGGAAAATTCAACTTATCATCAACACCCCGTTTGGACCTGAAGGGCGCGAGCATGTGCGCCCGATCGGTACCACCGCTGTGGCCCACAGTGTTCCTTGCATCACCACGTTGCAAGGTGCGCAAGCCGCGGTCAATGGCATCGAGGCCCAACGCCATATTTCCTTGTCTGTCAAATCCCTGCAGGAGTGGTACGCACAAAAATAAATACTCGGGGAAACATAGCGCACAAACACGTACGATTTGTAGGGGCGTAGGTTTTACGCCCCTACGCTTACAATATAACCAGAAATTTTTTACGGAGAGATGAACATGTCGGAACAAAGCTTTTTACCTTTCACCTCATTTGAAAACGTCAATGCCGCAGGGCATGCACCCAAGCAGGGTTTGTACGACCCAGCCCAGGATAAGGACGCCTGCGGCATTGGCTTGATTGTGCATTTGGACAATCAACCCCGTCACACCCTGGTTGAGAATGCGGTTAAAATCTTAGTCAATCTTGAGCATCGTGGAGCCGTAGGCGGGGACAAGGCTACGGGGGACGGCGCCGGCGTACTCTTGCAAATGCCCGATGCGTTCATGCGCAAAGAAGCGGCGAAAAAGAAAATAACTTTGCCTTCCTTAGGGGAGTACGGAGTGGGCATGTTTTTCCTGCCCACGGACAAGGCCTTGGCCCAACGTTGTGCGGAGCTGTTTGAACGCATCGCCTCGGACGAAGGCTGTTCGGTTTTGGGCTGGCGCGATGTACCCGTCGATCCGGAGCATCTCGGCGATTTCTCGCGCGCCACGCAACCGGACATTCGTCAGTGTTTCTTGACCTTGAACGAAGCGCAAAAAGGCACCCGCGCCGGCGTGCTGGAACGTAAATTGTACATCATCCGGCGTTTGGTGGAAAACGAAGTGGGCTCCTGGGGCGATGCCGATTATTCCCAGTTCTACTTGCCCAGCCTTTCCACACGCACCGTCGTGTACAAGGGCATGTTGACCGGCACGCAATTGATGACGTTCTACTTGGATTTGCATGAGCCGGAGTTTGCCAGCGCCTTTGCCTTGGTGCACCAGCGCTACAGCACCAATACCTTGCCCACCTGGAAATTGGCCCATCCGTTTCGCTACATGGCGCACAACGGTGAGATCAACACGCTGCGCGGCAATGTTAACCGTATGCGCGCCCGTGAAGCGGTGATGCAATCGGAGCTGTTCGGCGAAGACCTCCGCAAGCTGATGCCCATCATTGACGAAAACGGATCGGACTCGGCTCAGTTTGACAATGCCTTGGAATTGATGGTCGCAGCCGGACGTTCCATCCCGCACGCCATGATGATGATGATCCCCGAAGCCTGGGGCGAGAAATACCACATGAGCCAAGACAAACGGGCGTTTTACGAGTTCCACAGTGCGTTTATGGAACCGTGGGATGGCCCGGCGGCGGTGGTGTTCACAGACGGCCGTTATGTGGGCGGGACCTTGGACCGCAACGGATTGCGTCCTTGCCGTTACACCGTGACCAAAGACGGCATGATTGTCATGGCCTCGGAGTCGGGTGTGTTGGACATACTCCCGGAAAACATCCAAAAGCGGAGCCGCTTGCAACCCGGAAAAATGTTCTTGGTGGACCTGCAGGAACACCGCATTGTTCCGGATTCGGAGATCAAAGCCCGCATTGCGCGCCAGAAGCCGTATCGCAAATGGGTGAAGGACAACCGCATTGAACTGCGCGGGCTTTTCGCACCTGCGGAAAATCCCTCCATGGATTCCCGCGAATTGTTGGAGAAACAACATGCGTTTGGATACAACGAAGAAGAATTGAAAATGCTGATCTCGCCTATGGCGTCGAACTCCCAGGAAGCCATTGGCTCCATGGGAAACGATGCGGCCTTGGCGGTGTTCTCCAACAAGCCGCAGTTGCTTTTTAATTATTTTAAACAATTGTTTGCCCAAGTCACGAACCCGCCCATTGATCCGCTCCGCGAAGAGTTGGTCATGTCCTTGATGGGATTTGTGGGAAGGCAAAAAAATGTGTTGGAAGAAACCCCTCAGCATTGCAAACAGCTCAAGCTGAAGCACCCCATCTTGACGCCGCAGGATCTGGAACGCATCACGACTTCGAAGAATCCGGATATCCGTTCCCGTGAACTGGATATGCTCTTTCCGGTTACCGGTGGTGGAAAGGCGCTGGAACAAGCACTGGAAAAATTATTCACCGATGCCGAGAAAGCGGTGGATGAAGGGATCAGTTTGTTGGTGATCACCGACCGCAAAGCTTCACGCGAACAAGCCGCCATACCATCGCTCTTGGCCGCTTCCGGTCTGCACCATCACTTGATCCGCAAGGGCAAGCGCACCTTGGCTTCGATTATCGTAAACTCTGCGGAAGTGCGCGAGGTAATGCATTTTGCGCTCCTGATCGGCTACGGGGCTAACGCGGTTTGTCCGTATTTGGCGTTTGCCACAGTACGGGATATGGCCGTGAATAACTTGTTGGAAAAGAAAACCACCCCGGAAGACGCAATGGATGCGTACGTCACAGCCGTGAAGAAAGGCTTGCTCAAGACCTTCTCGCGTATGGGTATTTCAACGGTTCGCAGCTTCTTCGGTTCTCAGATTTTTGAAGCCGTGGGTTTGAATTCGGCTTTGATTGACAAGTATTTTGCCCGCACAGCCTCGCGCGTTCAAGGCATTGGCTTGGAGGAGTTGGCCAAGGAGACCCTGGCCCGTCATTTCCGCGGTTTTCCGGATATGGGGGCGCCTGCGGAAATTTTGGATGCCGGTGGTGTGTATCACCTGCGCGAGGGCGGGGAAAAGCACCTCTGGACCTCGGACTCGATTTATAAATTCCAGACTGGCGTACGCAACGCCGACTACAAGAGCTTCAAGGATTATTCCAAGCTTATCGACGATCAATCGGCCGAACACGCCACCTTGCGCAGCTTAATTAAGTTCAAGCCGGGCAAGCCGATATCGATTGATGAGGTTGAACCTGTGGATGCCATCACGAAGCGTTTTGTCTCCGCAGCCATGTCGTTTGGTTCCATTTCCCGTGAAGCCCACGAAGATATTGCCATCGCCCTGAATCGCGTGGGAGGACGTAGCAACTCGGGTGAGGGCGGTGAAGATCCGGCGCGTTTCAAGCCGCTTCCCAATGGCGATTCCAAGCGCTCGTCCACCAAACAGGTCGCGTCTGGGCGTTTTGGTGTAACCACTGAGTATTTGGTCAATGCCGATGAATTGCAAATTAAAATGGCACAGGGTGCCAAACCGGGCGAAGGCGGGCAGTTGCCGGGTCATAAAGTGAGCGAGGAAATTGCCAGCGTGCGTCACACCACGCCGGGTGTAACCTTGATCTCGCCGCCGCCGCACCATGACATTTATTCGATTGAAGATTTGGCACAGTTGATCTACGACCTTAAGGTGGTTAATCCGGCCGCGCGTGTTTCGGTCAAGTTGGTCTCCGAAGTGGGCGTAGGCACCATTGCCGCCGGTGTGGCCAAGGCCAAAGCCGACATGGTCTTGATCTCGGGCTACGACGGAGGCACGGGTGCATCGCCGCTGACGTCCATCAAGCATTGCGGCTTGCCCTGGGAGCTCGGACTGGCTGAAACTCAGCAGGCCTTGGTGAAAAATCATTTGCGCGATCGCATTCGCGTTCAAACGGACGGTCAGTTGAAGACCGGTCGCGACTTGGCCATTGCCGCGCTCATGGGCGCTGAAGAATACGGGTTCGGCACCACGGCCCTGGTGGCGTTGGGCTGCGTGATGATGCGCAAGTGTCACCTGAACAACTGCCCCGTAGGTGTGGCCACACAGGATAAAACCCTGCGCGGACGCTATACCGGAAAGCCGGAGTACGTGGTTAACTTCCTGCGTTTTATTGCGCAAGAAATGCGTGAGTACATGGCGCAGCTTGGGTTTAAGACCGTCGACGACATGGTGGGACGTACCGATATGCTGGAGTTCGCCCCCGCCTTGGATCATTATAAAGCCAAGGGGTTGGATTTCTCAGACCTCTTGCTGCATGTGAAGTCGGATGTACGTTATTGCATACGTACACAAGATCATGCCATGGAGAAGGCTTTCGATCAGGAACTGATCAAGGCTGCCAAACCGGCGTTCGAGCAAGGCAAAACCGTAAAAATCAATATGCCCATCAAGAACATACACCGTACTGCCGGCGCCATGCTCTCCGGTGAGCTGGTTAAAAAATACGGACCGAACGGTTTGCCGGATGGGACCATTGAATTTAACTTTACGGGGTCAGCCGGACAAAGTTTTGGCGCATTCTTGGCCCCTGGCGTGGTCTTTAATGTGGAAGGCGATGTCAACGATTACGTTGGCAAAGGTATGTCGGGCGGTCGCATAGTGGTCGTGCCTCCGGCCAAGGCGACCTTTATCCCAGAAGAGAGCATTATTGCTGGAAACGTTATTCTATATGGTGCGACAGGCGGGGAAGTATATCTCCGCGGGTTGGCTGGGGAGCGTTTCTGCGTACGTAACAGCGGGGCCAATGCCGTGGTTGAAGGTTTGGGTGACCATGGCTGCGAATACATGACTGGCGGTTGTGTGGCCGTCATTGGCCCCACAGGGGTGAATTTCGCCGCCGGCATGAGCGGTGGCGTAGCGTATGTATACGATGAAAATGAACTCTTTGACACCCGCTGCAATCTGGACATGGTGGATTTGGAGAGTGTTACCAAAGAATTTGATAAGAAACGTTTGCGGTCGCTCTTGGAAAAACATGTTCAATACACTGGCAGTATGCGCGCGAAAAGGATTTTGGACAACTGGGAAACATCCTTGCCTTTCTTTGTCAAGGTAATGCCCATTGATTATAAAAAAGTTTTGGAACGCATGAAGATCGGCGAGTTTGCGGATACGGAAACAGTATCGGCGACCGAGGAAGTATATTCCGAAGGAAAAAAATAATCGCTGGGGCGTATGCAATACGCCCCTACGCAATGAATTGATTTTTTGGAGGCTTTTTTATGGCAAAACCCACAGGTTTTTTAGAGTTCTCGCGGCAGGATCCAACCAAGCGATCGGTTGACGAGCGCATCCGCGATTATAAAGAAATTGAGAAACCCCTAACCCAAACCGAATTGGAGACGCAGTCGGCGCGTTGTATGGATTGCGGTATTCCCTCGTGCCATAACTTTGGGTGTCCGGTTAAGAACTTAATTCCGGATTGGAATGATATGGTATACCGACAACAATGGCAACGTGCCTTACGTCTCCTGGAAAGTACCAACAACCTTCCGGAAGTGACGGGGCGCATTTGCCCGGCTCCCTGCGAAGCCTCTTGTACGCTCTCTATCAACCAGAAGCCGGTTACCATTAAGCACATTGAGTTGCAAATTGTCGAACGCGGTTGGGCCGAAGGCTGGATTAAGCCCCAGGTTCCTTCCAAGAAAACCGGAAAAAAAGTAGCGGTGGTGGGTTCGGGTCCGGCAGGGTTAGCTGCGGCCCAACAATTGGCCCGTGCCGGCCATGATGTAGTGCTGTATGAAAAGAGTGATCGTATTGGCGGATTGTTACGTTATGGGATTCCTGATTTTAAGCTGGAAAAATCCATTCTGGACCGACGCATGGCGCAGATGAAAGCCGAAGGGGTTACGTTTGAGACCGGCGTGAATGTCGGAGTTGATATTAAAGCAGCGGATTTACAGAAAAAATTTGATGCCGTGGTCATTACTGCCGGAGCCGGAGAAGCACGTGATCTAAAGGTTCCCGGGCGTGATTTAAAAGGCATTCATTTTGCCCTGGAATTGCTTGGGCAACAAAACAAACAAGTGGCCGGTGATAAGATTGCGGGAGCCACTGAGATCAATGCTAAAGGCAAACACGTAGTGGTTATCGGCGGCGGAGATACCGGAGCGGACTGCATTGGTACGTCCCGACGCCATGGC
Organism: uncultured bacterium; assembly: GCA_964604705.1. GTDB lineage: Bacteria > Oederibacteriota > JAAXVQ01 > JAAXVQ01 > JAAXVQ01 > JAAXVQ01. The sequence continues at coordinate 341,597 of CAZSAP010000001.1, read as the reverse complement.
GCCGCCTCCGTCACACAGATTGAGTTGTTGTGCGCGCCCCCGGCAGAACGGGCACAGAATAACCCCTGGCCTACCTGGCCGGTTATCATGCGCACATCGTCCTCGCACGATGAAGGATGTGAACGGATGTGGAGCATTGGGACCAAACAATTTATCGGTGAAAACGGCACAGTTAAGGCTGTGAAGGTCAATAAACTCGATTGGTCGGCTGGAAACAGCTGTAAGGAAATTGAAAACTCGGAATTTGAATTGAAAGCCGATTTGGTTTTCTTGGCCATGGGGTTTGTGCATGTGGAACATGGTCCGCTGGTTAAGGATTTGAATTTGAAGTTGGATCAACGAGGAAACATTGTTGTTGACGGAAATTTTATGACCTCCACACCCGGTGTGTTTGCCGCTGGGGATGCGGAAATGGGGGCCTCGTTGGTGGTGCGTGCGATTTACCGCGGGCGTAAGGCTGCTGAAAATGTAAATGAGTATCTGAAAAACAAGTAATCGGAAACGTATTGTCGAAAAGACGCGAGGTGGGAAACCAGCTCGCGTCTTTTTTTTCTCTAACATCGAATGAAATAATTTTTTAAATCAGAATAAAGTTGCTGCTTGACACGGGGAGATTCCTGAGGTATATACTGATAAAGTTATATCGATAAAGTTTTATCGATATAAAAAGATCGATTGAAGTCTGCGTTTTGTACGCGAGGAGGTGTTTGTGCCATACATCGGATCTGGTGCGGAGTGTTAACTCGCAAGGATGCATGTAAAAATCCTTGTGGATGATGTTGACTGATTTTAAGTACGAGGAGAATGGTCACCAGCATCTCTCTGAAGAGTCGGTCGACATCTTTCCCGTTTGACTGCTAAGTCAGTCAAGGGTCTTCCTTTCGGAAAAGACCTTTCCGAAAGCTTCACGGCCCAATTTGGGCTGTTGCGAAAGGAACGCAACCATGAAAACCACAATTGATCGAAACCTTTCCCTGATGCAAACCAAAAACGTAACGGAGACAAGTCCTGCCAATGTAGAAACGCTGGAAGATACTATTCGGATTGCTAAGAATGCCCAAAAACATTATGCCACGTTCTCTCAGAAGCAAGTCGATGAAATTTTTTATCGTGCGGCCATGGCGGCCAACCAAGCTCGGGTACGTTTGGCACGGGCCGCAGTGGAAGAGACAGGAATGGGAATCCTAGAAGACAAAGTTATCAAAAATCACTTTGCGGCCGAATACATTTACAATCAATACCGACATACGAAAACCTGCGGTATCATTGAGCGTGACCCCGCGGGCGGAATGTCACAGATTGCCGAGCCGATTGGACTTTTGGCCGGCGTTATTCCAACCACCAATCCTACATCGACCACTATTTTTAAAGCGTTATTAGCCTTGAAAACCAGAAACGCTATTATTTTTGCACCCCATCCTCGGGCCAAACGAAGTTCGGTGTTGGCCGCGCGTTGTGTTTTGGATGCCGCTGTGGCAGCCGGTGCCCCGGCAGGGATTATTGGCTGGATTGCCGAACCGACAGTTGAGTTGAGCAATGCATTGATGCAACACAAGGATATTAACCTAATTCTTGCCACGGGTGGCCCAGGCATGGTGCGCGCTGCATATTCTTCTGGGAAACCGGCATTGGGTGTTGGGGCGGGAAACACACCGGCGGTTATTGATGAAACCGCAGATATTGAGATGGCGGTTAGCTCGGTATTGTTAAGCAAGACGTTTGATCATGGAATGATTTGTGCATCTGAACAATCCATTGTGGTTGTAGATGCAGTATACCAAAAAGTTCGTGAAGAATTGACACGCCGTGGTGCGTATATTCTTAATACGGTTCAGAAAGCCAAATTAAGTCGGGTTTTGATCGTTGAGGGGAAATTGAATTCTGCGATTGTTGGGCAGCCGGTCCAAATAATCGCGCGACTGGCAGGGTTCGAAGCCCCGACGGATGCGAAGGTTTTTGTCGCTGAAGTTGATAAAGTTGGTTTGGATGAGCCATACAGCTATGAAAAATTATCACCCTTATTAGCCATGTACCGTGTGACGGATTTCTCGGCGGCGGTCGAAAAAGCCGTGGCCTTAGTTGAGTTCGGAGGGATGGGGCATACGTCCGTGCTTTATACCCATCCGCAAAATCAAAAGCGCGTGGAACAGTTCGGCGCACGTTTGCAAACTGGGCGCGTCTTGCTTAACATGCCCAGCTCACATGGCGCCATCGGCGATTTGTATAATTTCAGACTGGAACCTTCCTTGACCTTGGGGTGCGGAAGTTGGGGCGGGAACAGTGTAAGTGAAAATGTCGGGGTTCGACACTTGTTGAATATAAAGACGGTTGCTGAACGGCGAGAGAACATGTTGTGGTTTCGCGTCCCACCAAAAATATATTTTAAGTACGGCTGCTTGCCTGAAGCATTTCGGGATTTGGTCGGTCGCAAACGTGCGTTTGTCATCTCAGATCACTCGTTGGCGGAATTAGGCATGTTGAAACGAGTGACCGATCTCCTGGAAGATCAGGGCATTCAATGCGAATCCTTTGCGGACGTCAAACCGGATCCGGATTTGGCCACCATCCGCCGAGGATTATTGCGCATGAATGCACATAGACCCGATGTGGTGATTGCCTTGGGTGGAGGATCTCCCATCGATGCCGCGAAGATCATGTGGTTGATGTATGAATACCCAGAGGTGGAGTTTAAGGATTTGGCTACGCGCTTTATGGATATTCGTAAACGTGTGTGTACTTTTCCGAGTTTGGGGAAGAAAGCCTTGATGGTGGCCATTCCAACCACTTCGGGAACCGGTTCGGAAGTAACACCTTTTGCGGTCATTACCGATGAAACTGAAAACATGAAATACCCGATTGCTGATTATGAATTAACCCCGGATGTGGCCATTGTGGATCCGGAATTTGTTATGTCCATGCCGAAAGGTTTGGCGGCGGCTTCAGGCATGGATGCAGTGACGCATGCCTTGGAAGCGTTGGTGGCCGTAACCGCTACAGAATTTACAAACGGATTGGCCATGGAAGCATTGCGATTGTTATTTAAATATCTTCCGTCGTCCTATGCCGAAGGACCGGCGAATGTCAAAGCCCGAGAGAAGGTTCATTACGCTGCGACCATGGCAGGAATGGCGTTTGCCAATGCCTTTCTTGGAGTGTGTCATTCCATGGCACACAAATTAGGTGCGGCCTTTAATATTCCGCATGGGGTCGCGAATGGGATATTAATCACAGAGGTCATTCGATACAATGCCACCGATGTCCCGACCAAGCAAGCGGCTTTTTCACAATACACACATCCTGTAGCTGTGACGCGGTACGCTCGAGTTGCGGATTACCTGTTGCTCGGGGGAGAAACGGAAAAGGAAAAAGTGGAGCGGTTGATCCAAGCGGTGGCGGATCTGCGGGCGCGGTTGGCTTTGCCGGCGACCATTCGTGATGCGGGAGTGACTCGGACAGAATTTGAGGCACAAGTGAATGCGTTAAGTGAAGCGGCCTTTGATGATCAATGCACAGGGTGTAATCCTCGTTATCCCTTGATTCATGAAATAAAAAAAATATATCTTGCGAGTTTTGGGGAATCATTAGTCTGACTCACTAGGAGCCTGAGAGTTTGTCTCTCAGGCTCCTAAGCTAGACCGATATTGCCATTTCAGTGTGTTGGTCTATACACATGGTATTGGAAATGTCCGTTGGAATTCATCATTTATCTATTTTGTTTTGACAGATAGTCCAATTAAGATGTCGATAAGGTTTTTGGCGCAAATACCACAACCGATAAGTAGGACTTTGCTAGTACATATTGCTCTTAATACAAAGTTGGGCCAGGTGTAATCCACCCGACCTTGAACTTAAGTACGCTACTTGATTCATTTCACTGAAAATACATTTGCTGTTTCCGACGGTTAGCCGCATTGTGCTTCTCTTTAGTGGCTAATACTATTTCGGTTGTTGGAACAACGGTCAAAATTGGATTGTATTAAAATACATCACTTGTATATGTTCCTCAAATGGACAAATGTTGAAAGCATAAAGAATATAATGCTTTTTCAAAAGCAACAACTCTAACGTTCGTATTGCATACTTCATTTTAGAAGTTGTGCAGAATTGGTGGTTTTTTCAAGTAATTAAAGATTGTATTGAATACTGATTTCATAAGTGAGTTCTTTGACTTGGTTTGGGAGAATTCGGTAACCGGATATAGGTGAAAAAGTAAAAAAATCTTGATTGCAGTCGACGCTTGCTTGAAACGATATTGTTTTAGAACTTGATAGCAAAATGCCAAATCCTGTTGCACTCCCGCCTGTCCAAAGTCGGTTTAACCAAGTCTCTAGTTCGTTTTTTTCTCTTGATTTTACCTGTTGGGTTTTAAATCTTAATCCTGTTAAGACAAACGGATGACAGGGATAATCGGTTAGAAATAGCCATTTAAAGATGTTGCGAAACTGATCACTGCGTTCTATTTCCTGCGTTTGCATATTTAGAATAGCGTTGTTCGTATGGGTGTAGTTAAGTTCAAGTCCTATGGCATTTATGGTTGGAAGAGTGCGTGAAAATCCGCCGGAAAAACCATACATGTTTTTTTGAGGTGATGTTGATAGCGTTGGGTAAAGGAGTAGCGTATTAATAAAAGTTGGTTCGGTTTGTAGTTGAATCAATCGGAAGCCTAGGTACCACTGAATGAGTGAAGGTTTATTGGCGGGATTGGATTCACCACCTATGGAGTTGTTTGGAAATAAGATGGCGATTAATAGTGTAAAGGATAATAAACGGCGATAGTTGAGCCTCATGATGAGTAATATCCTTTTAAGCGTTGTTCAATCCCGCCAAGACAAGTAACAAGAATGATGCCAATGGATAATACGTAATTTGATTGATGTTGGTTATGCGTAGGTACAAAAATTTGGTCCCTAAAAGTGTCCGGTAACGAGAATTTGATTTAGAAATAGAAAGATACTAAGGTTTGACAACATTTAATAAAAATGACGATATTTGGTACAAATGTCGGCAAGGTCAACCAGAAGAAGGTAACTTGCGAGCGGAATCAATTATCAGAAGCTGTAACCTCTGCAATAATTTCGTTGATTTGTTTAATTTGATCCTGAGGCAAACCGGCCATTTTAACCCCGCAAATAGTTCGGTTAAGATGTTTGTCCCACCGTTTCCATTGGATTTCACCTAGCCCGTAGATCGCATCGAATGGTTTGGGTAAGGACAAAGTAATATTAAGCAAATTGGAATCGAGTACTTCAACGGGGAATGGGAACGAAATTCGCATGCCCGACGCACTGAGGTTTTCCAACTTACCCAATAAAGGATAAGAAGGGAGGTCTTTTAGGTCAAGTTTTACAGTAACGCGGAGATCGACGTCAATGCGTTCGTTCTGACGTTGGTTTTGCATGCGTTTCTCCTAACTTATGCAATTCATCATAGTCTCGTACTATTCTCCGAGATTCTAAATGTTTTTTCAAACAAACTTTTGGCTTTTATTGATACCTCTGAGCCACGGCACAAATAAACGGTTTAAAATTCATGAGTTTGCAATGAAACCAGACAGTTTAGGTCTAAATTAGCATTGAAAAATAAGGTGGGAAGCATATGCGGCGGTGGAAATGGGTGGGGTTGCTGATTCTGAGCGTATTCCTTAATTCATGTGGTTCCGTACAATCTTTTCACCATCAGTTAAATGAACCTGAATATAAAAAAAGTCATCGCGTGGCGGTGATTTCGATCACTTGTGAGAAGGCGATTTTATCGGAACTGCATAACGACTATGTGGATGAAATGGGTTTGGTAGTTGTGCGCGATTGTGTGATTCCAAGCGCAGTGGTGCTTGAGAGTGTACGCGAACATGTATTTTGGATTTTTGATCGTATGCGACCATTCTGGATCATGCCTGAACATTATATTTTTTCTTCATTGGGGTATAATGCGGCTAAAAACGAATTAGAACTTAAGCGATCGGAAAACCAAAGTATTGAACCATTGCAGGGATATGCGACTGTAGCGCTGTGCGACCAAAGTGCGTTCAATACTGTATTATCTAAATTATCCAATGCTGATTCGGGCATGCTTATTCATGTTGTATTTAAATTAGTAAAAATGCCTGAAACCTCAAATCGCCAAATAGAGAAGGCACGAGTAGTCGCGGGCATAACCCTTTGCGCTAGAAATCGGCAGGGAAAAGAGCTTGCTTTTTACCAAATCTATGGGATGTCAGAACGCTCGGTTTTTATAATTAAAAACGAAAAACTTAATGCAGTTTTGATTCGGAATCTGTGTATGGAAGCGATGAATAAAGCGTTATTAACAATGGAATATTATATCCAGCAGGATCACGCGGGTACTCGTCTATAACCTTTGTTTTTCTTTTAAACTAATAGTTTTGAGCATACTTATAATTAATTAAAGGTTTAAGTAATTAATATTTTAAATATAATTTATTGAAATTATTAAATAATTTAATAATTGAATTGACTTTAATAAACTAGCGAGGTATATAAGTATTGGAAGTTAATTAAAGGGGGCGGGTTATGAAGGTTCGAACTTCTGGCCGATCCATACTAAATAGTTTGGAAATGAAGATGAAGCTTATTGGAGTTCCTTGGCTTTGGGTGGCCAAGGATATATGGGGGAAACAAAATAAAGCATCGTCCATTAAGCGCTATCAACAAATGGATGTAGGTCTGGTGGTTTGGTTTGTATCGAGTGCATTATTTTTAATAATGATAGGCTTGGAGTTATATTTGAGTTTTGATATTTGGATTTGGTTATCGTTTGTATTTTGGCTATAGCATCGTTTGAACTGTGGAGTGGAGGTGGGAAGAGATGCAGGAATGGCAAAACTTGACGCGTATGACTCAGGGGGAAAAGCTGGCAGTTGAACGAGTGCGTTTGGTGGACCGGGGCATTGCCATTGAAGGGGAATTTGAATTGCCCCCATTGGCTAAATTGACTATGGAAGATCAAATCTTCGTTGCGGCTTTTATAAAAACACACGGTTCTATAAAACAAATGGAACAAATGTTCGGCGTGAGTTATCCGACGATTAAGAATCGATTGAATCGTTTAGGCGAGCAATTTGATTTCTTAAATGTAGAGTCGGCAGCTGGTAAGGAGTCGCCGTTGGATCAATTGGAACGTGGTGAGATAACTGTGCAAGAAGCTTTGGAAAGGTTGAGGAAATAATGTTTCCACCATCCATGATGCGGCTTAAGGTGGTCACCAAAAAGAACCGGGGGTCTCGGATATCATTGTGGATTCCGTTGTTTTTGATCTGGCTGCTTTTATCGATTCTATTGCTTCCGCTTATATTGGTGGGGTTGGTAATTGCCTTGTTTTTGATTTGGACAAAAGAGGGTCGTCGTTGGATGCGATTTGCGTGGGGGGTCTATACCCTGGGCTGCTCCTTACGCGGGTTGGTTCTTGAGATTGAACAACCACATGAATATATTCACATTTATTTGATTTAAGGAGGCGGATTATGTCGGAAAATCGCAGGCGAATACTCGATATGTTGGCCGCTGGGAAAATTACCGTTTCCGAAGCCGAGGCTTTATTACAAGCCATGAACAAGGACTCGGCGGATGTAAAAGTCGGAAACGAAGCGGTTTCAGCCAAACCGAAATATCTTATGGTGACGGTACACCCATTGGCTCCTGGTGGAAGCAAAGTGAATGTGAAAATTCCCTTGCAGATTTTACGCGCGGGAGTCAAACTTGCATCGGTTATGCCTTTGGCCGCTAAAGAAAAAATGAATCAAGCCCTGCATAATAAGGGGATTCAATTGGACTTGGATAAAATTCGTCCAGAAGACATAGAGGAATTGATTAATGCCTTGGGGGAAATGACGGTTGATGTTGTAGAGGATAATCAGCAGGTTAGGGTGTTTTGTGAATAACGATTGTACCGAGGTTGTATATTTGTCGGGTGGGGCAGAACACTCAGAACCTTGTAACTTGTTGGAAACGGTTGTTTTATAAGATTGGTTTCTGATTGAAGCAAAGGGGATTGGTTATGCCGTTGTGCGATATATGTAGTCGCAATATAGAGTTTTCGGATGGGTATGCCTTGACTACACGACAAGTGGTCGGGCGGACTGAATATTGGGCCTTTATGCTCCGAAAACATACCTTTGACGATGATTTGTTTGGAACGTTTATTCAACAGCAAATACATCAGGTGAGCGGCTGGTTGGTGTGCGAAGCATGCAGTCCTATGTTTGCGTTTGAAGCCGTACAGGCTCGTTTTGACGCCTATCGCCGGAATAACCCTGAAGGATGCGGGGCTGTGGAGCTTGACGTTGCGGGAGTTCCTGCAGCACGTGCTTGGTATCAAAAATACGGGCGTTTACCAACCTGGGTTAAGCCGGCGAAGTGAATGTCCTTACAACGAGGGTGATCTGAGTTTTAAAAGGTGCGAGCAAACATGCTAAGAACCATTCGGGGTTTGATCGACGGTTGGAAAATATTCATCCCACATGCTGTTTGGCTTATCGTCAGCTCGATGGTGTTTTGGCTTTTACCATTTAATCTCGAAATGAAAATAATTTGCTGGGGACTGATGTCGATTGTTCTGGGTATCCTGGTAGGTGCGTTCCCGGAGCGATACTGGCGCCCATTTAGAAATAATATCGGTCTTTGGGATAAAGATAAAGGTTTGATGCCGGATGTAGTCTTGGTCTTGGGTTTTGGATACACACGGTTGAACACTCACGACGCTCCTGGTGCGGCAAACGAATTTTTGGTGAAATGGCTAAACGAGAATGGCTTGGATAGACGATGTATCGTACAAGAAGGTATATGGCTGGCGGGAAGTACAGAGCAACAGCGGCATTGGAAACGGATGCATGAACACAATGAACGAACGTATGTGAATACGCGGTCGGCGCTTCGCTTGGCCTTTTTACTTGAGTGGGTACAGGAGGCTAAACAGATTCTTGTCGTTGCGCATGATCTCCAGTTACCACGCGCGGCCTGGGTCGCACAAACGTGTTTGGAGGCAATAGGGCGTTCGGACATTAGGCTTTGGATACCGAGTTTGCCTAAAGTGCCTATGGTGGATCGGCCTGTAAGAAATCAATGGCATACGAGATTTAGGCTTTTTTTCAACTGTGTTGAACGATGGTGGGCGCGTCCACGCGACTTTTTAGGGAGATAATTACAAGAGTATCGGTATTTGATTTTTAGACTTAAGCATGCTAGACTTAATTCATGGAATTTTAAAGTAGCGGGGTGATACGTACCATGTTGCTGCATCCGGAAGCGGAAACAAAATTCATTATTTTTGGTGATCGGAATTATTTTAAACACATTCGAGCTGAAGAACACTCTAAATTATTCGCTTTTTTGAACGAAACCGTTTCAGATACAACCTGGCAATTTAGCCGGGTGCTTGATTTTATCAAGCAAAAGTGGCCGAAACGTCTTGATGCAGCTGTATTGAATTAACTGGTTCGTGTCCGGTGGTTAGCCGGAGGGGGAAGCTGGTCCATTATGGATCAGCTTTTTTTTTACCTTCGTTTCTAGAAAAACGTCGCAAAACAAAAGGTTTTAAGTCATAATGACGACTTTATTTTCACACGAGGGCTGAGATATGAAACGATTGGTGAGAGCTGCTTTTCTTTTGGCATCATTGTTTGGGGTCATTTACTGGCTCAATGAAACTCCGGCATTTTATCATGAATCCATGGAATATAGTGTCCCTGACCCGAAACAATATTTTTCCCCAGCCGTAGCCCCGATTAGTAAAAGTCGTCCTGGGCATGACACTTTGATTATTCTATTTCACGGGTTTCCTTCTTCACCGCAGGAATTTCGTGCCATGGCGGACACCTTAAGCCTGGATTACGATGTTGTGGTTCCTTTACTGCCTGGGTTTGGTACTACGCACGAAGCCATGCGCAATGCCTATTTTTCGCAATGGTTGGCATTTGCCCGCGATGAATATATAAAGCAACGTCCGAAATATCGGCGGGTGTTTATTGGCGGGCAATCCATGGGCGGCGTCTTGGCATTACGTTTGGCCCAAACACTACCAGTGGATAAGGCTCCGGACGGATTGGTTCTGATATCAACACCGGTATTTTTAAATCATGTTTTGGGAGCGGGAGTGCTATACGATTGGCGGTTGTATATATCGAGGTTTTTAGCTTGGGGGTTGCCGGAGATAAAATCTGCGGAGTCAACCGCGGATCAGGATGGGGCTGTTTGGGTTGGCTTCAGAGGCGTTAAGTTTCTGCGGCAAGTTCATAGCCTTAAGATGGGGATGTATGCTGTACGCAATGAGTTGGAACACGTGCGGGTGCCGGTTTTACTGATGCATTCGCGTGGTGACAAAACGGTTCCTTTTGAAAATATTTTTTATCTAGGGCGTCACTTGGGAACGACCGATATTCGCATGCGTGTTTTTGATCTGCGGACCTGGCAACATACACGGCATGTCTTGAGTTTGTATCGATCAACCCAAAACGAGGTTTTGCTGCTTATGCGCGAATGGATACAGGATCATTCGTCTGTGATACCTGTGGCGAAAGGAAGCAAATAGCGTATGCCCGGATGGCTGCAGTCGGACTATATAGAAGTGGTATATCGGATTACACTTGAATCCGGGATGGATATTGTCAAACTAAGCCGAGAGCTTGCGTTGGAACAAACCGTGGAAATTCCTGAAGAGTGTGTGTATGACAAGACGCTTTGGGAACGTGTGATAGGGAAAGTGTTGGAGATTTTGCCGGTGGAAAATCGTAGGGATGCGTTCTACGTTACGATTGGATATCCACCCGAAGTAACGGGGTTTCAAATCCCGCAATTTTTAAATGTGCTTTTTGGGAATAGTTCCATTAAGAACAATGTTTGCGTTGTTGACTTTCGGTTGCCGCAGAGATTTGTTGAGACCATGCCTGGGCCACGTTGGGGGATCGAGGGAATACGGGCCTGCCTGGGTGTTTACGGGCGTCCCTTGGCAACGACGGCACTCAAACCCATGGGAACGTCGCCGCAAGAGTTGGCCATGCAAGCCACTGCGTTTGCTTTGGGAGAGGGCGACCTGATTAAAGATGACCATGGATTGGGCGATCAATCTTTTTGCCCGTTTCGAGAACGGGTAGCTCGGTGTCAGGACGCCTTGAATACAGTAGAAGCACAAACCGGCAAGCGGACATTGTATTTTCCAAATGTGATTGGCAATTATGATCAAGTCATCACCCAAGTGGAATTTGCCCTGGCGCACAAAGTGCAAGGGATATTAATTTCGCCTTTCTTGGTAGGGCCGGCAACGGTGGGTGATTTAGCTCGAAAATACCCGTTGGCGATCATGACCCATCCCGCCTTTTCGGGAACCCATTTTCACGATCGGCGTCATGGGATGACTCCGGCTGTGCTGTTGGGCAAGATCTTTCGTCTGCTGGGTTCGGATATTTCCGTGTTTCCCAACGCCGGTGGACGTTTTGGTTTCACCCAAATGGAATGCCATGAACTTGTGCACGCCTTGCGGGATACATTTTCCGGATTCAGACCGACGCTCCCTGCTCCCGCCGGTGGAATGACTTTGGAACGCATATCCAACATGGCCGAACAATATGGGCAGGATACGGTATATTTGATTGGCGGGGCATTGTTGAAATATAAAGAGTTAACCGAGGGTACACGTGAATTTATGCGTGTGATCCGTGCGGAATTTGATGAGCGACTCACGGATCCGGTACGTGATTAAGTGCCTGTGTTGTGAGAGAAAAGGCGAGAAATGATTGGGTTTGAAAAAATAATACAATGGTGGACCTGGTTTCGAACACCGCGAGGACGACGCGTGGTTGTTTGGGGTGTGTCGGGTTTGGTCTTGGGCGGTTTGCTTTGGCTGAGTTGGCCTTTTTCGTTAAGCTATCTGCGGGATCGGAATCCGAAATTGACGTACATGATGAAGTTTCGTCAGTCGCAAGCCAAACACAAACATCGAAGATACCGCATTAAGCAGCAGTGGGTTTCGTTAAGCAAAATTTCCATTTATTTGCAAAAGGCGGTTTTGATTGCCGAGGACGATACGTTCTACGAGCATCATGGTGTGGATTTTGATGAAATGTGGTCGAGTGCAAAGGACAATTGGAAACGTGGGCGATACGCTCGCGGTGGGAGCACGCTCACACAACAAGTGGCGAAAAACCTTTTTCTTTCACCCCGTAAATATCTTTTGCGTAAACTCAAGGAAATGATCTTGGCGTTTCGCTTGGATCGGACGCTGAGCAAAAAGAGAATACTGGAAATATACTTGAATATCGCGGAGTGGGGGCCGGGGATTTTTGGTGCGGAAGCGGCGGCTCGGGAATATTTTGGCAAATCGGCAGCCGACCTAACCCTGGAGGAAGCCGTGCGTTTAGCCGCCGTGCTGCCCTCACCGTTGCGGCATTCTCCTTTGCAGGAAGGGCGCTATCTTAGTTGGCGCACCACCATGATCCGGAGTCGATTGGAACGTTGGGGGGAACTTCCGGAAAACACCTCGGAAAACGTTGAATTGCCAGCGTGGATTAAGGATGAGGAACGTGAAGAAGAGGTTTTTGTGGTGGTTAAAAATACATCTAACGTGCTTCCGACTCCAGACGGGAATTCTGTAGAAGCGGAAAGTGTTTCTGGGATTCCAAGCTTAAATGTTGCTGCGGGGACAACGGAAACGGCGCAGAAGTAAAAATGTTGAAAACCAGTTGAAATTATAGCGGTTTTCTTTTAACGTATTAGTTTCTTAATGTTTTCGGGGGGGCTGTGATGTCGAAGACCAGTGTTATGATTACAGATGATGCACGAAGTATTCGTGAATCCATAAAAATGTTGTTGGAAGATGACTTTACGGTTGAGGAAGCTGCCTCAGGAGTCGAGACTCTGGAAAAGCTTCAGCAAGGTGAGACGTATATGGTTTTTTTAGATGTTTTGATGCCTGGGATGGATGGGATTGAAACACTCGAGAAGATTAAAGCGTTCAATCAAAATGTTGAAGTATGTATGCTTTCGGCTGTAAACGATCGCACGGTGGTTGATCGTGTGAAAGCCTTAGGTGCGTTTGATTATATTACCAAACCGTTCGATGTCGATCGCATTCGAATCACTCTGGAAAACATGCGGCGTCATTTACAAACACGTGGGATTTTGCCTTCAGACGGAAAAAATGTCTTGAATTGAAAGCTGATTTTTATCCTGCCATCCTCTTACTGACCAATAAAAAACACTTCTTTCTTGCACCTGAACTTTAAAAAAGAGAAAATACTACCGTAACTTTGTTATATATGGGCGTGTTCATCAGACTGGGGTTTAGGATGGACGCCATCATCCAAGGAGGGATTATGCACGTACGTAAATACAAATGTTGGACAGTGGTTGGAATGGTTTTGCTGCTATTTGGCTGTGCCTCCAATGTGCATGTTCCGGCAAAGGATCGGACGCAGAAAGAAACCGAAATTGCAAGCATGCCTGTAACGGCTTATGAAAACATGATGTCCAGTTCAGATGCTCGGCGAATTGTGTTTTTGGCGGATGATGGAAAAAAGCAGTTTGTCAACATTGATGGAAATGAAGGGAAACGTTACGATGAAATTGGGGGTGTGGTTTTTTCACCGGACAATAAACGAGTACTTTACGGAGCACGACAAGGGAAGCAGTGGGTCGCTGTACTCGATGGCAAAGAAAGTCCTAAATATGAGGCCATAGCGGCCCCAACCTTTGGACCTGAAGGATTAAAAGCTACGTACATTCCGCGTTCGGGTGGCAAACAATGCTTGGTCGTCAATGGGCAAGCGGGCCCGAAATACGAAAAAGTAGAGTACCCCATATTTAGTGCGAACGGCAAACGTATCGCTTACCTTGCTCAGTCAGGGGGCAAATGGATTGCGGTTGTGGACGGCAAACCTAGTCCAGCAGCAGATGAAGTTGGAACTGTGGTTTTTTCGCCGGACAGTCAGCATGTTGCGTATCGGGTGAAATCGGGGAATAAGGAATATGTTGTTCGCGACGGTAAAAAGGAAAAGACTTACGGCTTAATTGGGGATCCTGTCTTTAGCCCTGATAGCCAAAAACTGGCCTACCGAGCCGTGGTGGATATTCAAGAAGTCGTTGTGATCAATGGAGTGGAGAACAACGGAGTTGAGGCCATCGAAGAAGGCAGTATTCAATTCAGTCCGAACAGCGAGCGCATTGCGTTTGTTGCGAAAAATAAGAAACAGAAGAGTGTGGTAGTCGATGGAAAATCAGGGAAGCCCTTTGCAACCATTGTCAAAGGCAGTTTGATGTTTAGCCCGGATAGCCTTCATCTCGCCTTTATAGCTCAAACCGAAAAAAATGTTAAGGAAAAAACGGTTGCAGTGGTGTTGGACGATCAACCTGGGCTTCCGTTTGATGAAATTGAGAAAGATAAAATGGTGTTCAGTCCTGCGCCGTCACGTTTGGTGTATGTGGGGAAAATAGACGGCGATTATTCAGTGGTGATGGATGGCAAGAAAGCGGGTAGCTACTTTTTTGCCGGAAAGACAGTGTTTAGCAAGGACGGCAAACGTTTTGGCTATGTTGTAGTTAAAGGTGGCCGTCCCTCGGTGGTAGTGGATGGAAAAGCAAAGAGTCAATACGGCGATGCTTGGCCGCCGGTATTTTCCGAAGACGGGAAACATGTTGCGTATGCCGCGAAATTGAATGGCAAGGTATTTGCGGTTGTAGATGGGAAAGAAAGCCCGGCGTACGATGATATTGCGGGAGCCCAAATTGTATTTGATGGTGATGCGGGTTTTCACTATATTGGTTTGAAAGAAGATAAAACCAAGAAAGTATACAAACTTGTTCAGGTGGATGAGTCCTTCAAGCAGGGGAAATAGGGTGAACCGGTGAACCAAAAACAGAATGTGCGATCTTGGTTGATTGTAGGTTTGGTGTGTTTATCTTTGGGTGGTTGGCTACTGCATACCCGGATTCACGCTCCTGAGGAACGCCTCTCAAACTGGATTCCGTTTGTCGCAGGGCTGTTCAGCACATGCCTTATTCCGCTGTTGTTTGTTTTTCGTAAAACGTCCGCATATGCGTACGTCCTAAACGGAATGTTGGCGATCATAGGAACCGTAACGATGGGGTATTTTTCCCTTGGGAATTTGCCGGATCCGTTAACGCTACGAGGATTGTTTTTGAATACTCTTTTGGCCGATATTATTCTGGTTTGGACAAAATTTGCCTTGGGCAAAGCCATTTTTGAATTGGATTTGCTTAAAACGTCTGAAGACCCTAGGCGCAAAGGACGGTTTTGGCGATATCCCAACATGGGTTTTTGGTGGGCGCATTTGTTGGGAATGAGTTTGGTTTTTACTCTGGGCGCTTTATTTTGGAAGTGAAAGGCGGTAGATCATGCACCGGTTTCTATTATGGAAAGTAGGGTGGTGGGTGTTGCACATTCTCATGCTTGGGGGAATGTTTTGGATGGGCCATGTAATGGCTCAAGTTTAAAACATAGCCGGGAAAGGGCTAGACAATGTCGTTGTTTTCAAAATCCGCACTGGAGCTTATTCGCACACGGGCTTCGTGGCGACGTTTTCAGATCAAACCCTTAAAGGATGCTGAACGAGCAAAAATTCACGACTGTTTTTTTGCCCTACCCAAATTACCGTTTCCAGGTCAGACTCGTTTTCAATGGGTGAACACATTTCAGGATAATCCGGGAGCGGTACGTGCGCTTGGAACCTATGGCAATATTGTTGGCGCCACTGAGTTCATTGCAGGCGCGGTCACACGGGCACCGTATGATCTGGAAAATTATGCGTATCATTTGGAACACCTTATCTTGATCGCCACCGATTTGGGCTTGGGAACATGTTGGCTGGGTGGATCATTTAGTCGCAGTGATTTTTCGAACAGTGTTCGCGTGCGTCCAGAAGAACGTATTCCGGCGGTGACTCCCGTGGGGTATGTCACGACCGCACGATCTTTTAGGGATCGGATTTTACGCTGGCAAGCTGGTTCGGCTCAGCGAAAACCGTGGAGTGAATTGTTTTGTCATGGTACGTGGGATAATCGTTTGGTCGCGGAACAATCTGGTCCGTATTCCCCGGTCATCGAAATGGTGCGGCTGGCACCATCGGCATCGAACCGTCAACCATGGCGGATCTTAAAAGAATCAGGGAAATCCATCTTTCATTTTTATTTGCAGCGCAATACACTCTATACCCAGGTTGCCAAAACACTTATGCAGGCTGAGGATATCCAACGCTTGGATATGGGGATTGCCCTATGCCATTTTGAGCTTGCGGCGAGAGAGCTTAATTTGCCGGGACAATGGAGTGTTCGTTCGGGGACACCTTTGTTGGCGAAAGCGGAATATTTAGTGACTTGGATGGGCGAGAACTAATCGGGATGTTACTTTGAAGCGGGGGTTGGATTGGACGTCGGATCAAAGTGGGTGTCGAAGACTTTCTTTTGTGTCGAACCGTTCTGTTCGGTAATGTCAATGAGGGTAATGATTTCAGTCTCGCCTTTTGGGTTTTTTCCTTCGTATCTTAACATTCGGTAGGGCTTTTCTGCGGTATACCAAAAATGATAAATTTCCGGCCAAAATACCGAGAGGGTTGAATCGTGGATGCCAAGCTCGAAATGGCGTGCCGCATAGGTTTGGTGGGCTATGGTAATGAGCTCATCTGCTTTAAACCGAAAAAACATATTGATGGGGCCGACCAATTTGCAGATCAAGAATCGTTGGAACGCACTTTGGATATGATAAAGATTTCCTTGGGTCAATCGGCAGATGAAAGGCTGATTGGGTTCGGGTGAGAAACGCCCCAAAATGTGGAAAAGCGATCCGTTGTTTTCATACGCACGCTCGGCCATGGGGTAAGTCGCATCGTTGATTCCGGTAAGTATGATTTTTTTTTGAAGGTAGTCATACTGAACATGTGCGGTTTCTTGGTTCTGCGGATTGAGGTATTGGGCGAAGAGCAGTCGGTAGTTTGAATCGAACCAGGAGATTTCCCGGTCGGCAAATTCGTTATAATACGTAACGATAATGGACGTTCCGTTGGGTTCGATGACCAGTTTAAGCGGTTTGTGCCCCTCGACTTTTAGGATGTCGAAATTGTACGTTGTGGTATTGAGCGCGGTGGAAGTCGGGGTTGTAGGCATAACTGTTCCCTCGGCAGCCCAGGCATAAAACGGGAAGGCGAGACTGACGAATATGCCGATCCAAAGCAAAGTTTTGCGTGAGAAACGTTGCATATGAAAAATGTATGGTATCATGGCAAACAGTATAACATAGCCTTGAAAGTAACGGAATCCTCTTCAAATTGGCATTCATGAAAATGATGGGATAAAATGACGATCAATTCATTGCTGAAACAAAAGTTGCGGAGATCGTTGATGACGTGGTATCACCGGACTGCGCGTGATTTACCCTGGCGGCGCACACGGGATGCATACGCCATTTGGGTTTCAGAGATTATGCTGCAGCAGACTCAGGTGGACACGGCCATTCCTTATTTCTTGCGATTTTTAAAGGCTTTTCCCAATGTTGAAACATTGGCTCGGGCATCCGAGGAACGGGTGCTGAAATTATGGGAAGGACTGGGCTATTATCGGAGAGCTCGTTTTTTGCAAAATGCAGCCAGATATATTGTGGACGATCTCAAGGGCGTTTTTCCAAAAAATGCCCGTGAATGGCAAGCTCTGCCGGGGATCGGACCGTACACCGCAGGTGCCATTGCCAGTATTGCTTTACAAGAGTCGACTGCGATTGTTGATGGGAATGTCAAACGCATTTTAGCCCGCATATTTAAAATCGAGGAAAATGTCGATCACGGTTCAGGTTTGGAAACCGTTTGGGAACTGGCGGGAGAATTGGTCCCGGCATCCGATCCCGGTGGATTTAATCAAAGCATGATGGAGTTGGGCGCGCTTGTATGTAAACCCGAGAAACCCGACTGCGGTCAATGTCCGGTGATGAGGTTATGCGCTGCCTATCAAACAGGTACTCCCGAAAAATGGCCCATACGTTCGACCGCGACCCCGAAACCCCATAAGAAGGTGGTGGTGGGGATATTGGTGGACAAACATCGTGTCCTAATCGGTAAGCGGCCGCTCGGCGGACTGCTTGGGGGCATGTGGGAGTTCCCGGGCGGGCACGTCCAGAGCGGCGAAACACTGGAACGTGCATTGCTGCGTGAGTTTTGGGAAGAGGTGGGTTTGAAAATATCGGTTCTGGAAAAAATAACGGTCGTAAAGCACGCCTATTCGCATTTTTCAATAACCATGCATGCGTTTTATGTTCGGAAGATATCCGGGACACTTCAGGTAAAGTATCATCAACAATTGCAGTGGGCCACGTCCGAACAATTGGATGCCTACGCGTTTCCAGTAGCCAATCAAAAAATCCTTAAAAAGCTCGAAATAGCATAAAAATCACTTGCTTCATCAGGTAAGTCTGGTAAACTATTGGCCTTTGTTTAAATGGGTGCAGCGCAGGATCTGTAAATCCCAACGCTGGCATCCATCGCGATGTGCGAGCGAATTTATGAAAAGAGGAAGACGAACTTGCCAGTCCGTAATGATATCCGAAATGTAGCTATTGTAGCCCACGTTGACCATGGGAAAACCACGTTGATTGATGCGATGCTTCGGCAGAGCGGGACGTTTCGTACCAACGAAACGGTTCAAGAACGTGTTATGGATTCCAACCCCTTGGAACGTGAACGTGGAATTACCATTTTTTCTAAGCATGCGTCAATTACCATTGGTGATGTTAAAGTCAACATCATTGATACGCCAGGTCACGCTGACTTTGGTGGAGAAGTGGAGCGGATTTTGCAGATGGTCGATGGTATCCTTCTCCTGGTGGATGCTGCCGAAGGTCCGTTGCCACAAACCAAGTTTGTACTTCGCAAAGCCTTGGATCGGGGTTTGAAGGCCGTGGTTATTATTAATAAAATTGATCGTCCGGATGCAGAGCCCCACAATACTTTGGATAAGATTTTTGATTTGTTTGTTTCGTTGGGTGCCACCGATGAGCAGTTGGATTTTTCTGTTTTGTATGCAAGTTCAAGACAGGGGTTTGCCCGTACGGAATTGGATGATGCCTGTGATAACTTGAATCCCTTATTTGAGGCCATTGTGCGCGATTTGCCAGGTCCGAACGTTGAACCCGACAAACCATTGCAATTGTTGGTCACCAATACCGATCACTCGGATTATTTGGGACGTATGGCTATTGGTCGCATTACCCGTGGAAATCTGCGTAAATCCCAGAATGTTATGGATATACGCTTCAAGGACCAGGCCCAACAGGCTTTTCGCGTTACAGCGTTGTATACCTATGAAGGCTTGAAACGCCAGGATGTAGAACGTGCGGAAGCTGGAGATATTGTCGTGTTGGCAGGGTTGGAAGACATTTTCATTGGCGATACAGTCGCAGATCCGGAATTCCCGGAAGCACTTCCGGGTTTATCGGTCGATGAACCTACGCTGAATATGATTTTTTGCGTAAACAACAGTCCGTTTGCCGGAAAAGAAGGGCAGTATGTCACCACACGTCACTTACGTGAACGTCTGTATCGCGAAGCCTTGACCAACTTGAGCCTGCGCATCGAAGATACAGAGTCGCCGGACTCGCTCAAGGTTTCGGGACGCGGCGAGCTCCATTTGGCCATATTGATCGAGACCATGCGCCGTGAAGGGTACGAATTTCAGGTCAGCAAACCCGAGGTGATTTTGCATACTGAAGGGGACAAGGTATTGGAACCCTACGAAGAGCTTACCTTGGATGTCGCTCAAGATTTGGTGGGGGCATGCATTGAACGCTTGGGATCACGCAAAGCAGAAATGGTTAACATGCATACCACCCCGGACGGAAACACACGTGTTGTGTTTATGATTCCCTCGCGTTGTTTGATCGGGTTCCGCAGTGAATTTCTAACGATCACACGTGGAGAAGGCTTGCTAAATCACATGGTGGCGGGATACCAAGCTTACAAAGGTGGCGTGGTGGGGCGCTCACGCGGGGTGTTGGTGGCCTCGGATCCGGGCACGATTACCGCCTACGCACTCTTTCAGTTGTCGGATCGTGGTGTGTTTTTTGTCGATGCCGGTGAAGAGGTGTACACGGGGATGCTCGTCGGTGAAAACTCACGTGATTCGGATTTGTCCATCAATGTGTGTCGCACCAAAGCCATGAGCAACATGCGGAGTAAATCCGCGGACGAGGCGTTGACCATTCAACCGCCACGGAAAATGAGTTTGGAACAAAAACTGGAATACTTAAATGACGACGAACTTTTGGAAGTGACACCTAAGTCGCTTCGGTTACGAAAGAAGATATTAGATGCTACCGAACGTAAGCGTCAGGCACGAAATCGTGATCGGATGGAAGAAAACGAAGAATAGTATGCGGTAAGTTAGAGCATATATTAGAACGGCGGAATTATACGGATTTTGCCCATTGGTTCAAGGTATTTAGGAGTTCATCCGTGAGCCGTCCATATTTGCTTTGAATCGTTAAAGCCTCCTGGGCTTCGGTGCTTTTGCCTGCAAGTGCCAAGCCCAGGATCCGGCCTGCTTCTGCATGGAATTCCATATGGATTTTTTGTGTTTTTTTCCAATATTCGGTTGATTGTTCTTCTTGAGGCAGGGAATAGAGCCACTTACCAAAATCACATCGAGTATCGTTTTGCGATTCGGTCGCGGTTAATTCGCTGCTGTGCGTTTCGATGACTTTTTGCAGACGGGTTTTCCACGCCATGTGTGCCGCCGCAGCTTTATATATGATCTCATTGGTTATCACGTTAGCGCTCCTTCTGACTGTTCGGGAGTGAGACTAATCTTCGTGACTTTCGCTTTCAGTGGGACTTTTTGCTTCTTTTTCTGATTGCAAACGATCGTAATCTTTTTCATTAGGCAATTCAAGAATAAATACGGTTCCTTGCCCCAAGGTTGATTCCACTCGGATATGACCGTGATGTTCATCCATGATGCTTTTACAAATAAATAAACCTAGGCCGGTTCCTATGCCTACAGGTTTGGTGGTATAAAACGGATTCCAAAGCTTTTCGATGTTTTCCGCTGGGATCCCAGGACCGTTGTCCGTGACTTTCATAAGCAAGTGATCATCGGCTGGAGCAACAGAAATGTTAATGTGTGCATCTCGCGTTCCGCTGAGGGCGTCGGCGGCATTGCTGATGAGGTTGACCAGTATTTGGGTGATCTGCACCGCATTGCCTTTTACTAAAAAGGGTAAAAACGATACATTGGCAGTAAGTTCAACTCGGTTTTTTGTCTTTGGAGCACAAATTTCAAGCGCGTCATTAACACAGGTCTGAAGATCCAAAATGCCAACCTCACCTCCCTTACCATGTGCGAAATTCCGCATGCCGTCAATAATGTTACGCATACGAATTGAGGATTTTTCCAAACTGTTGAGCAAATCGGAAATGGGTTTGGACCCAATGCTGAATTTCCGGTGTTGCTCCGCTTCTTGAAAAAGAGGGTGTACATCCTGTAACCAAACTCGGCGGATAAGTTTAATGTTGCCTTGAACAACAGTTAAGGGATTGTTTATTTCATGGGCAATACCGGCGGCCATGGTTCCGAGCGTTACCATGCGATCGGCTTGGACTAACTGACGGGCTCGTTCCTGAGCCAAGGCTTCCATTTCTTGCGAGTACTTGCGTAACTCCGTGTTCATCCGCTCAAGTCGGTTTTCGTATTCCACCACACGGATGCCGACGGCAATTCGACTTCTTAATTCATCTTTGTCAAACGGTTTGGTTATATAATCATTGGCGCCACTATCAAGTCCCGTAGTAATGTCTTCGGTTCGGTCATTGGAGGTCAGTAGTATCAAGTACAGGAAATTTACTGGAGGGTGGGTTTTTAGGCGTTGAACGATTTCCAAACCTTCCAGTCCTGGCATCAACCAATCAAGTAAGGCGATGTCAGGATGCTCATTTTGGATTTTTTCCCAAGCATCTGTTCCATCGGTGGCCAAAATAACGCTGTAATTCATACGTTTAATTGTGGACTCGAGCATTCTTAAAGTAATGGTATCGTCATCGGCAATTAGTATTTTCATGCGGCCTACACTCCTTGTTCTTTCCTTGCAATTAGTATCGGAAAAATTTCAATAAATATAACCTTTTTAGTGTAATTTGGACATCTTAAGTCACTGTAAGTTTAAAATTGTTGGCGGGTAGATAGTGCTATGTTATGATCCAATCTAGCTGATGATTCGTAACGGGTGTCAAAATGACACTCTTGAATGTCGGCTGTTGCGAAGAACATAAAAGAAAGGGTGATGTCCCATGTGGGAATATACAGATAAAGTCAAAGATCATTTTTCAAAACCGCACAATGTGGGTTCGGTAGAAGATGCCAATGCAGTTGGTGAGGTGGGTTCGATTGTATGTGGGGATGCATTACGCTTATCATTGAAAGTGGATAAAGATACAGAGAAAATTTTAGAAGCCAAATTTCAGACCTTTGGTTGTGGCAGTGCCATTGCCTCCTCCAGTGTATTGACCGATATGATTTTGGGGAAAACATTGGATGAAGCTGCCAAGATTACCAATCGGGATATTGCCGATGAATTGGGTGGTTTGCCTAAAGAGAAGATGCATTGCTCGGTCATGGGTATGGAAGCACTTGAGGCGGCCATTGCCAATTACCGGGGTAAAGGCGTTGCCGAAAGTCATTTGCACGAGGATGAAGAAGGTGAATTGGTTTGCAAATGTTTTGGTGTCACCGATAAGAAGATTGAGCGTACCATTAAAGAAAATAATCTGCATACGCTCGAAGAAGTCACGAACTTTACCAAAGCCGGGGGTGCATGTGGTAGTTGTCACTGGAAGATCGAGGAGATCATCCGCAAAGTGCACAAGCAGGAACAGGAAGCCAAAGCCGCAGAAAAACCCAAGGGGCTGACCAATTTGCAGCGTATGAAACTGGTCCAGGAGACTTTGGATCGAGACGTTCGCCCACAGCTACAGAAGGACGGTGGAGACTTGGAGCTGGTGGATATTGAAAACAAGAACGTGAAAGTGCGGTTGCTCGGTATGTGCTCGGGTTGTCAGGTGTCACGCTTCACCTTGCGGGATTTGGTGGAAGCCAAATTGAAGGAGTTTGTTGAGCCGGATATAACCGTTGAGGAGCTGAAATCATGACACCTGTGATCTATTTGGATAACAACGCGACCACGGCGATCGCTCCGGAAGTGTTGCAAGCATTGCTCCCGTTTTATCAAACGCGTTATGGAAATCCCTCCAGCATGCATTCGTTTGGTGGGGAAGTTGCCCGGGATATTGAAGTGGCGCGCCAGCAGGTTGCGGCCATGTTTCATTCGCGCGAGAGCGAGGTTCTGTTTACCAGCTGTGGTACGGAATCCGACAATGCAGCCATTCGTGGCGTTTTAGAAGCCTTACCCGAAAAAAAACACATTGTCACGACCCGGGTTGAACATCCGGCGATTTTAAATTTATGCAAGCATTTGGAGAACCGGGGCTATCGTGTTACGTATTTGTCGGTTGACAGTCAGGGGCGGCTTGATTTATCAGCCTTGGAGCAGGCGCTCACTCCCGATACGGCCTTGGTCTCAATCATGTACGCCAATAACGAGACCGGTACCGTATTTCCCATAGCTCAGATTGCGGAGATCGTCAAGGATCGTGGGATTCTCTTGCATACGGATGCGGTGCAAGCGGCCGGCAAGCTTTCGTTGGATATGAGCAAGATTCCGGCGGATTTAGTCTCGATTTCTGGACACAAATTGCATGCGCCCAAAGGCGTAGGGGCCCTGTACATCCGCCGCGGTACTAAATTTGTCCCGTTTATCATTGGTGGGCACCAGGAGCATGGTCGCCGTGGGGGTACGGAAAACGTTGCTGGAATCGTAGGTTTGGGAAAAGCCGCCGAGTTGGCCATGGTACGTTTTTCTGATGAAGTTCGGCAAGTGTCGGAATTGCGGGATCGTTTGGAAGCGGGGGTGATCAAGGCTGTGCCGCATGTAAGGGTTAATGGGGATCGGGAACACCGTTTGCCCAATACCACCAATATTAGTTTTGAATACATTGAGGGCGAAGCCATACTTCTGAAGCTGAACGATCAGGGGATTTGTGCATCCTCAGGATCGGCTTGTACTTCGGGATCGTTGGAACCTTCGCATGTTTTGCGCGCCATGGGTGTTCCGTTTACCGCCATTCACGGATCGATACGTTTTTCGTTTTCACGGTACAATACGCAAGCTGAAGTGGATGCGGTGTTGGCGGCTATTCCTGAGCTTATTTCGGGATTGCGTGAAATGTCTCCCTTTTGGGCCCGCCGAGAGAAATAATGGAATGACAAAGGAACTTCCGTAAAAGGATGTTGGGTTTTTAAACTTTGGTAAATGTTTGATTTCTGCGTGTTTAAAGAAAGGGTTTAACATCATGCGGCAAGCGGCACGAGAGATAATGGCCGAGGCGGCACTTGAAGCCGTCATTCGTCAGGCGGACGTTTGTCGTCTGGCTATTTTTGATGGTGAGTATCCGTATATCGTTCCAATGAATTTTGGGTACGCCGATCGCTCGTTGTATTTTCATTGTGCCCGTGAAGGCAAGAAACTCGATCTCATTGCGCAAAACAATCGAGTTGGTTTTGAATTGGAGGCGGTTGCCCAAATTGTGGCTCATCCGGAGTTGCCCTGCAAGTGGACCACAAAGTATCAAAGTGTCATTGGCCGTGGACGCGCCCATATCGTTCAAGACGAGGGTGAACGGAAAACGGCCTTGGATTTAATCATGCAGCAGTACACCCACCAAAAGCGTTCCTGGGATTATCCTCAGGAACACTTTAAGCTGACTGCGATTTTGCGGGTTGAAATTGAACGGATGACCGGAAAACAGTCCAAAGAATTTTTAAAACCTAAAGAGTGAGGGCTGGGTGAAATAAGCCCAAACGTTTAATGAATCAAAATTCATGCGTGGAAAGGGTGACATGACTCAGGCCAAACAAGGTGATACCGTACGCGTACATTACACAGGTAGTTTTCTGGATGGGATGGTTTTTGATACTTCCACCGAAGGGGAACCGTTGGAATTCACCCTGGGTCAGCATATGCTCATAGCAGGCTTTGAGTCCATGGTGGACGGCATGTGTGTTGGGGAGTCACGTACCCAAACCATTCCTTGTGATCAAGCGTACGGGCCGGTTGTGCCCGAAATGATTTTTGAAGTGAACCAATCCTCTTTTCCTGAGGATATGAAAGTCACCCTTGGCTTGGAGTTGGGCATCAATATGCCGGACGGAAGAGTGACGCCTGTAAAGGTGGTGGGTATTCAGGAAGGGAAAGTCACGCTGGATGCCAACCATCCGCTCGCGGGTAAGGATCTGAATTTCAAGATTGAACTGGTGGAGATTGTAACCGCGCGGATCGAATAGTGCCGCGTACGTAAGGTGCGTGACTAGCAGATGCGGGGTAGCAGTTCACCGCTGGGCCAATCGACCTGACGTTCTCCTCCGGCTTTGGTGTGCAAAAGGACAATGTTGCGGGGTTCGGGGACAATGTGTCCGATCACGGCGGCGTTTTGGCCAAGCGGATGTTGTTTCAGCAAGCCGAGAATCGGTTCAGCAGCATGGACGGGACAGACCAGTACCGCTTTGCCTTCGTTGGCAATGTGCAAGGGGTCCATGCCCAAGAGGCGACACAGGGCTTGGACATTGGGGCGGATAGGCAGCGCGGATTCCTGCAAGCGGATGCCCACATGCGAGGTTTGCGCAAAGTCACACAAGGCCGCGGCCACACCCCCGCGTGTGGGGTCGCGTAAAACATGGATCGGCAAACCCGCTTCGAAAACTGGCCTGAACAATGACCAGAGTGGCGCTACATCGCTGCTTAGATCGGATTCGAAATGGAGCCCTTCGCGTTGGCTTAAAACCGCAAGCCCGTGCTCGCCCAGGGTGCCGGTGCATAGAACCGCATCACCGGCTTGAGCCTGGGTGGGAGCCAGCGATAGGTGGGCAAACCGCTCGCCGATCCCTGAAGTGTTAATAAACATTCCGGGGATTTTTCCACGTTCAACAACCTTGGTATCACCGGTCACGATCTTTACGTCACAATCGCGAGCTACATCAGCTAAAGATTGAATGATTTTTTCTAAATCGGCAATCGGAAAACCCTCTTCTAGAATTAATCCCAGACTCAAATACTTTGGACGCGCACCCTGCATCACCAGATCGTTGATGGTACCGCAGGCCGCCAACCTACCAATGTCGCCTCCGGGAAAGAAAAGTGGATGAACCACGTATGAATCGGTGGTAAAGGCCAAGTGACTCGAATCCATTTCCAAGACTGCACTGTCATCGAAGGCCTCCAAGATGGGGTTGGAGAGATGCTTGACGATTAATTCTTTGATCAAGAGCGTAGTTTCGCGGCTGCCGCCGCCATGGGCCATGCCAATACGGGGTATGGTCATAGAATGCTCCCTTGAGCAGTTGTACGAGCATAACGATAGTAGGCGGCGCATGTCCCTTCACTGGAAACCATACAAGCCCCGCAAGGCGTATCCGGTGTGCAGGTAGAGGCAAACAACGGACATTCTGTCGGCGTGATGGATCCGCGCAAGACATCCCCGCAACGACAGTCGGGAGTGTCGCAGGACGTAAACGACTCGTTAAGAGCATAACGGATTCGTGCATCCCAGTCGGCATACGTCGAGCGGATGCGCAGACCGCTGCCCGGGATGAGTCCCAAACCGCGCCACCAGGCATCCGAAGGTTCAAAGACGTCCGTCATAATCTGGCGTGCGTTTGGGTTGCCGAAAGCAGATACCGCACGGTGGTATTGGTTTGCAACGCGAAATTCAGAAGCCGTGGCCTGCTGAGAAAGCATGAGCAAGCCTTCGATAATGTCAAAGGCGTCAAACCCCGTGATCACACAGGGTTTCGAGAATTGGGCGCAGAGTGGTTCGTAGGCCTGGCTTCCGATAATCACGCTGACATGCCCAGGGCATAGCAATCCATCCAAATGCAGATCGCCACTGGCCAAGAGTGCGGTCATGGCGGGGGGCATGACTTTATGCGCGCTTAGAACTGAAAAGTTGGTGGTTTTCTTTTGGCGTGCCAATTGAATGCTACGCGCGACTGTGGGGGCGGTCGTTTCAAAGCCTATGCCCAGGAAGACAATATCCGCTTCAGGATGGTCCTGGGCCATTTGCAACGCATCGAGCGGGGAATAGACCACGTGGATGTGAGCCCCTTCTCGTCGGGCCTGTTCCAAAGAAACAGTGGAACCAGGGACTTTCAACATATCCCCGAAGGTCGTGATATGCAGGTTGGCGCGTTGGGCCAAGGTTAACGCATCGTCCACGAATCCGGTGGAAGTAACGCAGACCGGGCACCCGGGTCCGGAAAGCAAGGTGAGCTTAGGAGGGAGCAGAGCGCGCAGGCCATGACGAAAAACTGCCATGGTGTGCGTGCCGCATACTTCCATAAAACGCAATGGTCGCGAGGAACACGAGAGGACCTCGGCTAAGGTGGTCAAAGGTGAGGGGGTCATGATTGAGGTTCCAATAATTCACCCAGAATTTCGCGATGTTCTGCGACTTCAGCTTCGGTCCATTTTTGGATGGCAAACCCGGCGTGGACGAGCACGTAATCCCCAACCGTGGGCGTATCGATCATACTAATGTTCACGCGGCGACGAATACCCCCTATGTCGATTAAGGCGTCTTCGACGTCGACGTCAATGACTTTCACTGGAACGGCTAGACACATAAGCCTTCTCCTAATTGGGATGGATAATGGATGTGGCGAGCCAAGGCAACGGCAGCCTGCCCTAAGGCAATTCCACTGTCATTGGGGGAAACTTGTTGCGGGAGAAAAACGTGAAGTCCGATTTTACGCAGTTGCGGCAAGGCCAGGTGGATCAGGAGCCGGTTTTGGAATACCCCGCCCGAAAGGACAATTGTATCCAAATTGTTTTCGGAACAAAGCCGGGTTGCAACTTCGACCATGATTTGGGCCAGGGTCGCATGAAACATTGCGGCGGATTCATGAATAAAACCATGCTCCGTTCGATCGGCAACAAGCTGTCGGATCATGGGGACGACATTGATTTCAAGGCCCGAGGCAACGGGGGCAAGGGTGAAGTCAAGCCTTCGATCCGGGGTTGATGTGGCATGATGCTCCAAACGCACCGCAGCTTGTCCTTCGTATGACACAGAATGGGTGATTCCCAATAAAGCGGATACGGCGTCAAACAAACGCCCGACACTTGATGTAAGCGGGCACTGAATGCGCTTGGCCAGAAGGCTGAAGATCAACTCCTGTTCACTCGGATCCCAAGCAGGCCAGAGGCTACGTGCAATATGCGCGGCTTCTCCTGCATCGGGAAATGTTTCCCGTAGAAAGGACAACGCCATTTGGCGCGGGTCATTGATGGCCGCTTCACCACCTGGGAGTGGCAGGGGCTTAAACCAAGCTGCGCGTTTGCAAGCCCGGTAATCGGCAATCAGGAATTCACCGCCCCAAAGCGTGTGATCGCAACCGTAACCGGTGCCATCCCAGGCAATGCCCAGAACCGGGCGAGTAAGCTTGTATTCGGCCATGCATGAAGCGATGTGAGCATGATGGTGTTGTACCAACACTGCACTTCCCGCGGAGTCGGCTTGAGCATAGCGCGTGGATCGATAATCCGGATGCAGGTCGGCCGAATGGAGCGTGGGCGTAACGGCCAATAACCGTTTCCAAGCTTGAATTTGTTCTTGATAATAGGTGAAGGTCTTCCATTCAGCTAAATCGCCGATATGTTGGGAACAAACCGCTCGATTATCCTGAGTAAGACAAAACGCGTTTTTTCCATCCCCGCCGTAGGCTAAAACCGAAGGGCCTGAAAAAGGGAGTTCGATCGCATCTGGCACATATCCTCGTGAACGACGCACGAAAATCCTTTGATTTGGGAGGTGCAGGACCACAGAATCATCACACCGCCTCTCGATAGGGCGGTTGTGCGTAAGGGCTGCGTCTGCCAGGTTTCCTAAAAGCGGTGAAATTTCCGATTCCCGAGACAAGATAGGTTCTTCATGCCGATTGGCACTGGTCATTATCAGAGGTCCGGTGGCCGACAAAATCAGGTGGTGAATCGGTGTAAAGGGGAGCATAACGCCGAGGGTGTTGGTGTCAGGCGAAATAGTCGGCGGCAAGGTTCCTTCCTGGCGGCGGGGGGCAATAACCATGGGTGCTTGGGCCGAGGAAAGGTCTGCCAGCTCTGCCGGAGATAAAATGACTTCTTGTTCTAATGATTCTACCGAAGGGAACATGACGGCCAATGCTTGCTCAGGACGTTGTTTGACTTCGCGCAGATGCTGAATAGACTCCGCACGGGTTGCCAGACATGCCAAATGATATCCGCCCAAGCTTTTTATGGCTACCAATTGACCCGCGCGCAGTGCCTGAATGGTGTGGTGAAGGGCATTCCCGGGCACCGATTGGCCTGAGGCGTCTAAAAAGGTGCAGGCGGGCCCGCAAACGGGACAGGCGTTGGGTTGGGCATCAAACCGTCGATCCCCTGGTGTGACATATTCATGCTGACATTCAGGACACAAGGCAAACGCGCTCATGGTGGTATGCATGCGGTCGTAGGGAAGCTTTTGGATGATGGTGAAACGAGGACCGCAATTTACGCAGTTGATGAAGGGATAGTGATGGCGGCGGTTATGGGGGTCGGAAAGTTCAACCAGACAATCGGGACAAAGGCCCAGGTCAGGGGGGAAGCCCAGGCGCGGTTGTCCAGTGTCTTGGCTCGGAATGATCTTGAATTCAGAATCATCATGAAGCGGGATTTCTTTTTGGTGCCAATCGTCGATGCGTGATTGCATGGGCGGTGCGGCGTGGAGAGACTTCAAAAAGCGATCAAGGGATGCGGTTGGGCCCTGAATTTCGATGAGGATTCCGTTGAGGTTATTTTGAACAAAGCCGGTTAAGTTTTCAACCAGCGCGTATCGGTATACCGTAGGCCGGAATCCTACACCCTGCACACGTCCTGAAATAGCAAGGCGCAAGCGGCGAAGCATGACGAGATTGGCGCTAGGCATGCTGGGAGGCAAAAGCCAGAAGCCAGTCGCACCAGGCATCCATGCCGTCTCCTTTGAAGGCGGATAAGGAAAAAATCGTAGCTTGGGCATTGATTTGTCGAATCGACGCCAAGGCGTCATCATGTCGGTATGGAATGTGAGGCAGTAAATCCGTTTTCGTGAGCACGACTACTTGAGCCTCACGGAAAAGCAAAGGGTATTTAAGTGGTTTGTCTTCACCTTCGGTAACACTAAGTACGGCCATTTTCATGGATTCACCAATGTCAAATTCGGCAGGACAAACCAAATTCCCGACATTTTCCACAATCACCAAGTCAAGATCGGTTAAGGGCAAATCACGGAGAGCGTGGTGTACCAGTTTGGCTTCGAGATGACAAGCACCGTCGGTAAGCAATTGACTCACGGTAACCCCCAAACGATGCAACCGTTCAGCATCGCGGGTGGTCTCGACGTCGCCTTCCAAAACTGCAAAACGCAAACGTCCCTGAAGTCGACGCGCGGTTTCTTCCAGCAAAAAAGTTTTTCCGGCTCCAGGGGAACCGATAATATTTAGAATGCGAAAACGATGTTGCCGGGCGAGTTCGCGGGTGAGGGTTGCCCAACGATCGTTCTCACCCATTAAATTGCGATAGACCTTAATTTCCATGAACGTCCATCACCTCAAATTCCAGGGATTCAAGAAAGCATTCTGTTCCGGTTAGGAAAGTTAGATCTTGCGAACCACACACGGAACACCAAAAAGGTGGGCTGGCGATGACTCCCTTCCAACCACATATACACGTTGCCTGGATAGGGCTTCTGCGAATTATAAGTTTGGCACCCTTGACGGGGGTGTGCTGAATGAGGGCTTGAAACGCTTGTTCGAGAAATTCGGGAACCACTTGCCGCAGATCACCAACAACCACCCGGACCGTTTGTACGCGAACCGATCCGGGCTGTTGTTGGAGTTCCTGGGTAACAGCCTCAAACAAGGCTGAGCCTAGAGCGAATTCATGCATGCTGTTTCAGAGACACGCTGACTAAGTGCGGATGGTAGCGGAATGATAGCCGCCTTTGTTTACTAAATTTACCAACACGCGTCCCGACTTATCGCACCACTCTTTGACCTGATGCGGAAATTCAGCACAATCAGCTAAGATTTCAACAGTGCTCCCTGCGGGTAAGGTTTGAATCTTGATTGCTGCTTTCATAACAGGCTGAGGACAACGTAAACCGCGGTAATCGAGTACTTCTGCCATGATCGTACACCTCCGTGAAGTTATGGTTTGGCGTCAATGGGATGCCTTACCTGTATTATACTCCGTCTTGACTTGTCCGTTCCAGTCGCGAATGATAATTCTTTGTGCATCGAATCCGGGCTGATGAAGATGAACTTCGAGTGGCATTTTTCCGGGTAAGCTATGGGTCGCGCAAGCCAAGCAAGGATCGTACGCGCGGAAAGCCATTTCAATCATGTTTAGTAGGCCGTCATCAACCTTGCCACCTTTGATTAGCGCCTTAGCGGCTTTTTCAATCGACAGACTCATGGCACCAGCATTGCCTTCGGACGCGACAATCAAATTCGCACGGGTCAAGCGACCTTGTTCATCGGTGGCATAATGATGGAAAAGCGTTCCACGAGGCGCTTCGACCACGCCGACCCCTTCTTTGGGTATCTGGAAATTCATGTTACGGATATCCGTGGAGCAGATTTCGGGGTGGTTGGCCAATTCAACAATTTTTTCTGCTGCGTACAAGACTTCGATTAAACGTGCCCAATGAATCGCCAGGGTGTAGTGGACAGGTTTGGGTCCTAAGGTTTGATAAAACCGTTCATATTGAGCTTGCGCCAACGGGGTGGCCATACCGTCAGAGGCGTTCAAACGTGCAATAGGTGAAACGCGGTAGAGCCCACTGTCGGGTCCATCGACCAAACCCTTCCATCCAATTTTCTTAAGAAAGGGAAATTTAATATACGACCATGACTCAACATGTTCGCCAAGGTACTCGGCATACTGGCTGGGATGAAAACGAGCCGTTTCCATGCCGTTGGGATCGACAACACGCAAATGCCCGTCGTAAAAAGCCACGCGATTCTTCTCATCGACCATGCCCATGTAGTGTGTACGCAATGTATAGGCATCAGATAGGATGAGATCTTTGTATTCCGGGTTTTTAAGGACGTGCTCTTCAAATACACCCAAGGTGAATTGAGTGAACCCAATGGCGTCTTGGGCAAAAAGCTTGATGGCTGCCTGCACCTCGGAGGTAACGGCTTTGGAAACTCCACCGGGAAGGCCTAAGACAGGATGAATGGCTTTTCCAGCCAATTCTTCCATGAATTTACGGGCGCGTTTACGAATTTCAATAACTTGCTTGCCGGTTTCAAGCCCGAATTTTTCAATAACACCTAGAATGTTGCGTTTGGCTTTGGGGGCTGTAGGACCCACCAGGAAATCAGGGCCGCCCAAAAAGAAAAAATGCAGCAAATGATCTTCAAACATAAACAGGTGATAATAGAGCTCGCGAATGAGTCTGGCCGCCTGTGTGGGAGTGACTCCCCAGATGCCGTCCAAAGCTTTGGTGGCAGCCATATGATGGGCCGAAGGGCAGACTCCGCAGATACGCGAGGTGATTTGGGGCATATCTTCAGCCGGGCGACCTTCGGCAAATTTTTCAAAACCGCGTAATTCAGGAACTTGAAAGTAGGCATGATCCACATTGCCTTGGTTGTCCAGCAAGATTTCGATCTTTCCATGACCTTCAAGTCGTGTGATTGGATCAATGGAGTAGTGATTACCCATTGCGTTTCTCCTTACGTTTCGCGCCCAAGAGCGAAGCCGAGAGTCCATACCGGTAGAATGTACCGGCTGGATCGACCACACTGCGGGTCATAGTCTGGATCCCATCGGTGGTGTCCGCATCGTAGATGCCGCCTAAAGCGCCTACCATTTTGGCTCCCTGATCCATATCCTGACAAGGGCCAAAACAACCTGTGCAAGGCATATGACCATGGATGCACAAGGCCCCGCAGCCGTCGCGTGTGGCCGGGCCCATGCAAATGATACCTTGAGCCAAAAAGCACTTGGTTGCATCGGCTTGAATTTCGTAGACACGCTTGAGTGATTTTATGGTTGGCCGATCAGGTTTCGTGGAATTGAGATCGCACGATTTGCATAAAGCGTGATTGGGTGCCAAAACCGCACCGAGAGGAATGGCTTTGCCGGCCAAAAGCGCTTCCAAAGCTGGTAAGATGATGCTGGTCGTCGGCGGACAACCGGGTAAATAGTACTCAACGTCGATAATGTCGTTAAGTTTGTAGACTGTTTCGTAGAACTCGGGTAGTTCCAAGGTGGTTCCGGGAACGTGCGAATGTTGCTGGGGCGTTGTACGTTCAGGGTTTTCCGCAACATCCGGATCCAGGTAAGCGCGTTGGATAATCGAGTCGCGGTTTTTAAGTGTGGCCAGAGCGGGAATACCTCCCATGACGGCACAGGCTCCAAAGGCAATGACATTCTGAGATTTTTGCCTCAGCAGCTTAACCATCCTTTCCTGTTCGGAGGTTCGGACCGCACCGTTGATAAAACTGGCAAAGATTCCTTTATCGGGCAAGGCTTCAACATCCGAAACTTTAAAGTCCATGGCGCATGGCCAGAAGACAATATCAACGGCGGCCACAACGTCCAATAGTTTTTCATCCAGGTCGACAATGGCTTCTTCGCAACCGCCACAGGAGGCCAGCCAATAGAACGCCACTTTGGGCTTGGAAACGGATTTTTTAGGGCGCGTTGATTTGGGAACTGCGTTGCTTTTTTTACCAGTTGTTTTCGCCTTGGGAACATTTGCCTTGGTGCGAATATCCTTGGGCTTGACTTTGGATGTTTGGTTTTTTTTCTGAAGTGTCTTTTTCTTAGACATGACGGCTCCCTTGCTCTTCGACGCTGCCCGTCAGGTGCAACGGACCAAGTTGCCGAACGGTTTCGGTCATTTTAGTGACAACTTCCTGGAATTTTTGGCCTTCGCCTGCCGCCACCCAATCCAACATAAAACGACCGGGAGCAATTCCAAATTGCGCGAGCATTTTTTCAAATAAGGCGAAACGACGCCAGGCTTTATAATTGCCTTCTCGGTAATGACAGTCGCCCGGGTGGCATCCCAACACCATAACACCATCGGCACCTTTGCGGAAAGCCTGCATGACCAGTTGGGGATCAACACGTCCGCTGCACATAACACGAACAAGCTTTACATTGGCGGGGTACGCCAATTTTTGAGCTCCGGCATTGTCGGCCCCACCGTAGGAGCACCAATTGCATACGATGGCAATAATGCGGGGTTCGAAGTTAGTCATTGAGGATACCATCCAATTCCGCCTCCAATTGCGACTGGGTGAAATTTTTAGCTTTCGCAGCTCCCGAGGGGCAATTGGCTGCACAAGTTCCGCAGCCATGGCAAATGGCTTCGTTGATCCGGCTGATGACGCGTTCGGCATCGAATTCAATGGCTTTGTATGGACATACCGATATACACATTTTGCATCCGGCGCAACGATCAGAATCGATGCATGCGGTCATGCTTTCTAGGTCAACGGTGCGGCCTGGAACCAGACGACTTATAACTTCACCTGAGGCAGCTTGAGCTTGAAAAATCGCATCGCGAACCAGAACTGGGCCAATGCTTCCTCCTACGGCATAGATCCCATCCGAGGTAGAACCCATACCACGCAAAAAGTAATGGTCGGGTTTGAAGAAACCGTCGGGGGTGAGCTCAACATTAAGCATGGTGGCGAGTTCGGCAATGCCTTTGGGAGGCGCGCCACCCGTTACCAACACGACGAGATCCACCGTGAAGGACGCAATGTCGGGTCCGGAAATGGTGAGTTGCGATCCTGCCTGTTCAACGTGAAGCTGGTCCAATGCGTGAGAGACAACCCATTGTGTACCGGAATGACGTTCGTGTTCATAAAACCGCTGGGCATCGGGTTGCTGGAAAACCAGACGGTCATGCACATGGATGATTTTGGCATCTGCATTTTGTTTGCGATATTGCTCACCAATTTTTAGGCTGGATAGACAACAGAAACCAGAACAATACGGCAAACCCTTTTCAGACAGGGAACCTGCACAATGCAGGATGGCAATCGAAGCTGGCTTATCGCCGTTAGCTAGGCGCAATTGGCTTTGTGTTGGACCGTTGGAACTCAGCAAACGTTCGATTTGAGGGAGTGTGTAAACATTGGGCAATCGTCCCCATCCCAAGCGTGAGAGTTCGGGAGAAGCGAAAGGTTCAAAACCCGTGGCGACCACAATCGCACCGGCGGGAATCTCAAAAACTTGATCTTTGTCATCAAAGTCTACGGATAGGAACGGGCATACCTCGGCGCAGGCTCGACAGGACCCATCTTTGAAATGCAGGCAGTGGTCATGGTCAATGATGGCACTGGCAGGTACCGATCCTGAGAAGAGCGTATAGATGGCTTTGCGATCTCCCATACCCAAATGAAAATCACTTTTCACGGATACGGGGCAGACGTCGAAACAAGCTTCGCAACCTATACATGATTCTTTGACATAACGGGCTTTTTGTTTGACCTTTACCGTGAAGTTGCCGTAGAAACCGAGCACATCCAAAACCTCGGCATAAGGCACAACCTTAATGTTGGCATCATCGCGTATTTTAAACAAACGAGGTGAAAGCAAACAGGGAGCGCATTCCATATTGGGGGCAAGTTCTTCAAAGTGAATAACTCGTCCCCCCAAAGAAATGTTTTTTTCAATGATGGTAACCTTTCGACCTGCCGCCGAAGCCAATAAAGCGGCTTCCATGCCTGCAATACCTCCACCGATGATGACCACATCGGTATTGCAGGGTACCGAACGTTGCTCAAGGTTTTCCTGCAAAGCAGAACGGGTTACCGCCGCTTTAATAAGTTGGATGGCTTTTTGAGTGGCGGCGGCTTTGTCAGTGGTGACCCAGGCATCATGTTCGCGGATGTTGGCCATTTGGACCATGCCCGGATTAACCTCAGTGCGTTCTGCGACCGTCCGAAATGTTTGTTCGTGCATGCGTGGGGAACAGGCGGCAATAACGACGTGAGTCAATTTATTCTTTTTGAGCGTTTCTTCAAGGAACCTTTTGCCGTCAGGGGAGCAAAGCAATTCGTGTTGAACAATCAGGGAAATACGCGAGTCGTTTTTAGCCCAAGCGGCTATGGCGTCGAGATCAATAGTTTCTGAGATGTTGTTGCCACATGAGCAGAGTACCAAGCCAAGCCGGGGTTTTGGATTTGGCATACGTAAAATCCCCTTTTGGTATAGATGTTAAAGCGTAGCCGAGAAATTGAGAATGATTCTATCCAACACTAGCTTCGGTTGTTGTTTCAAAAACTTTAGGGGAAGAATGTCTAGTTATTTATCATGAATTTGATCATTTAAAAGGGCAAGACGCTTACGGATTTCGTCACTAATGGCACTTAATTCTTCAGTTGTGGCAGAATATTCCTCAATGACAGAAGTGATGTCCTGAATTTTGGTTTTGACCGTATCCACACCAATGGTTTGAATGATTGTCAGTTCATTGATTTGCGAATATTCTTTGGAAAATTCTTGGAGAATTGAGTTTAAGAAATCCAGCGCTTGTTGTGAGGAGTCGGCGACCAAACGTACATTGGATATTTTATTTTCGTTTTGATGAGAAATTTCAAGTGCTTTTTGGGTTTGATCCATAACCGTAGCAATAATGCCTGTAACATCTTTGGCGGAATTCGAACTTTGTTCAGCGAGCTTACGAACTTCATCGGCGACCACGGCAAAGCCCCGACCATTTTCTCCTGCGCGCGCAGCTTCGATGGCCGCATTCAAAGCGAGAAGATTGGTCTGCGAAGCGATGGATTTAATGATTTCGATAAATTGGCCGATTTCTTGACTGGATTTACCCATGTCACGAATAAGCTGAATGAAGGAATCAAGCGTCTGTTTGATTTCCAACATCAGTGTGACACCTTTGGCCGCTTCAATGTTTTTAAGCTGAGTTTCCCGCATGGCTTGATTGTTTTTTTCGATTACATTTTTTATAAATTCAACGACTTGGACAAAGGAATCATTGAGGTTATCGGCAATATGTGAAATGTCAAGTACCGCTTCACTATGTTGCGTTGCGGCCGTAGCTATTTGTTCAATGGAATCAACCAATTGAGTCATCATGTCCATAATATCTTTGGTTTCATGTTCCACGAACTTTATTTTTTTTGCATAGGCGCTGCATTGTGTTTCGTAGGTATTTTGGGAAAGTATCCGCTCGGCCAGTGATTGAATCAAAGATTGATAGGTTGGGGGAAGGGTATGGATCAAATGCCCGGGATCTTGTCCTTGGACTAACAAGGTGAGAACTTCCGTGAATTGATTGCTGAAATTGTGGCTTTTTTGTTTTTCCTTAGATAAAAGGAAAAACAAGAATGCAAGACAAGCGAGAATGCCAAGCCCTAAACCCATCCAGAAGGATGCGTGCATCAACAGTTCCACCAGGAGGCTCCTTCGAAATAAGCAATATTTTTTGACAAAATTATTATACGGAATTTATTGGAGAAATTGAAGGAAAATTGTCAGATTTGTACAGTGTGAAAAAGTTTTCTTAAAATTAGTATCGAAATTGAAAGGTTGCCCTGATTAATGTGCTTTTGAGGTTTTGGCAAAAAAAAGCCAGGATTTATGTTTTTCGTTTCATAAATCCTGGCTAAAAAAAATTATGCCGCTCGCTTGCCAATATGATGATCCAAGGCAAAAAGACCACCAACAGAACCTTTTGTCATTTCGAGTTTTTGAAGAATATCCAATGTTTGTGCCTCTTCTTCAACTTGTTCGTTTACAAACCATTGAAGGAATATTTCGCTGGCATGATCCTTTTCAGAGGCAGCTTTTTCAATAAACTGGTTATAGATTTGGCTCACTTTTTGTTCATGTTCATATGCCGCCTTAAACGCAGCCAAAGGGGAATCCCATTTGACGGGTGGGGCGGCAATGGCTTTTAGGACTACTGTGCTATTGCGTTCAATAACATATTCACGATTCTTCATTGCATGATTCATTTCTTCTGATGCTTGCACTTTTAGCCAATGTGCAAATCCTGAAAGGTTTAAGCTCGAAAAATAGGCGGACATGGACAAGTATAGGTACCACGAGTACAGTTCATCATTAATGCGTTGATTGAATTCGTCTTGCATTGATGCAGACAACATGACGTTCCTCCTTAAAAGGTTGGTTTTAAAATTCTGCCTATTGGACCCCGCTGGTAAGCATTGGTGTACAAATATGCTGTTCCGGCAACATGGCACGATTAGGTGAAAAAACATCTTATGGTTTTTAAGCATGGATTACAAGGAAAAATAGCTGGAATTTCCGCAGAGTATTTATTACAATATCGCCCAATTTAACCGGACTATCCGGATTGATTTTGACTTTAGAAGGAGTTACTAATGGGTAAGATTGAAAATGCCAATCCACAATTGATTCAAGTATTAGAACAGACCGAAAAAGGGAAATCGGTATTTGAAAACCAAATCCGTCAGATGTCACTTCCGGTAATTAAAGATTTTGTTGAGAATGGGGTGGTGGTCCCGGCTGAGTTTGCACCTTCAACAGAAGGATTGCCAACCAGTAAGGATGTTGCAGCCGTGCAAGCTGGATTCCCTAATCTTTATCCCGTGACGGGAACGACGGTTTTGCAAGCAAGCACAAACAATCGTCCGAAAACCATAGGGAAACGTGTAGCTGTTTTGTTTTCAGGAGGTCCTGCTGCTGGTGGCCATAATGTTTTGGTTGGTTTGAAAAAGGTGTTGGGCAGTCAAAATACACTTTTGGGAATTAAAAATGGTCCGAAGGGTTTGTTGGAAGGTAAAACCTTTGAGATCACTGAAGA
Source organism: uncultured bacterium (assembly GCA_964604705.1). Taxonomy (GTDB): domain Bacteria; phylum Oederibacteriota; class JAAXVQ01; order JAAXVQ01; family JAAXVQ01; genus JAAXVQ01. The sequence goes on along the minus strand of CAZSAP010000001.1, from coordinate 302,659 downwards.
GGCATTGAAGACCATTGTCAATACTGGGGGGTTTGATTTTTTGGGTTCGGATCGTACCAAGATAAAGACCAGTGAACAATTTACCCAGGTGAAGACCGTGTGTCATGATCAAAAAATCGATGCTTTGGTCGTCGTCGGTGGCGATGACTCAAATACCAATGCCGCGGTTTTGGCGGAATATCTTTTTAAAAATGTGCATGCGGATGGACGTGGCGTACAGGTTTTAGGTGTGCCCAAGACCATTGACGGCGATTTGCAGGTTGATACATTACTTCCGATTTCTTTTGGGTTTGATACAGCGACTAAGACCTATGCGGAATTGGTTGGGAATATTTTACAGGACACCCCATCTTCACGGAAATATTGGCACTTCATAAAGCTTATGGGGCGGAGTGCCAGCCATGTGGCTTTGGAAGTGGCGTTACAAACCAAGCCTGCCGTTACATTTGTTTCCGAGGAAATTGAAGAACGCAAATATTCGCTTTCGCATATCGTGGATATCATTTGCAGAGCTGTGGCGCGACGTGCAGGGAAAGGCATCAACCATGGTGTAGTCCTCATTCCGGAAGGTTTGATTGAGTTTATTCCGGAAATGAAACAGTTGATCAAAGAACTCAACGAAGTCATGGCGCATTCGGAGAAGATGTTGCGTGAGACGCATGATATGGGTGAGAAAAAGAACTTTATTTATGGGAAGATTTCGGCGGAATCCGCCAAGCTGATGGCGTCGTTGCCGGATGAATTTGAGAATATGCTTTTGTTGGACCGTGATTCCCACGGCAATTTACAAGTTTCGCAAATTCCAACCGAGAAATTGTTAATTGAAATGGCGATGACACGTTTGCATGAAATGAAGGCAGATCCGACTCCGTTTTTTGGCGATGCCGAAGGCCAAATTGATTTGAATCCTGAAGAAGTCGCGCGGTTTGTTAAATCGAAATTTTCCACCAACAACCATTTCTTTGGATACGAAGGTCGTTGTGGAGCACCCAGTCGCTTTGATGCAGCCTATTGTGTGAATTTAGGTATTACGGTTGGATCGTTGGTGTTGACCGGGAAGAGTGGGTATATGGCAGCAGTGACAGCGTTGGATAAAGGCGGAAAAGCTCTGGCTCTGCCTTTGTCGGGTTTAATTAACGTTGAACGCAGGCATGGTAAGGATGAGATGGTCATTGAGAAAGCCTTGGTGAAAACCGACTCTCCTGCGTTCAAATTTTTCCAAGCGTGTAGGGATCGTTGGTCGCGAGAAGATTGCTTTGCATCACCTGGACCGCGTCAGCTTTGGGGACCGGTTTCCTCACAAATCCCCATGACGGTCGCGTTGAACCAAGGATATGCAGGTTTGAGTTTTGAGTTGGGGCCGGATGTAAAGTTAGTTTAAGTTAGAACGGTAACACCCGAAGGCAGACCTTTGCCTTCGGGTGTTTTTTTTAGCTTGGGAAGATCGTATCGATGAACCGGATTAATTCACCAATCTCTTGATGCAAGGCATTCCATTGTGTGGAAAGTTTATCTTGGGATTCGTGCTGTATGGCCATACTCTCTAAAAATTGGGCTTTTTCTTTAATTCGTTCGCAGGAAAGGTTCGCTGAGGTACCTTTAAGTGAGTGCGCAAGTTTGCGAATGCTCTCGGAATCATCTGCCGCAATGGCTGCTTTTAAGGATTCCAAACGCTGGACCGCTTCTTCTTCGAAACGAAACATCAGTTCTTTTAATAATTCTTTATCACCATCCGCACGATTGAGTGCAGATTCATAGTTGAAAATATTACGGGGTAAAATAGCTGTTTCAGGAACCGAAGCCATAGCCGGCAGGGGAATGGGTGCGGAAGATTCGCTCGCGGGTCGGCAACGATAATGGTCTAAAAGCTTGTCCAGTTCATCACGCTGGATAGGTTTGGATAAATACTCGTCCATCCCGGCTGCCAAACATTGCTCGCGATCACCTTTAAGTGCATTGGCGGTCATCGCAATGATAGGGAGATGCCGTTGGGTGGTCTTCTCATATTCCCGAATAAGTTCTGTGGCTTTTAACCCATCCATTCCTGGCATTTGTACATCCATGAAGATCAGATCGAAAGGCTGGATTTTTTGTAGCTGAACGGCTTCCAGCCCGTCCTCCACGGCCGTAACTTCACAACCACGTTTAATCAGGAGCGCTAACATTAATTTGCGGTTGATGGGATTGTCTTCGGCCAATAGTATTTTTAAAGGTTGGAAAGATAGTTCTTCCGTAGGAGAACACAACGATTGCTCTGGAAGTGCACTCAGTGGAATGGGGTTGGCGCTTAGTACCGATACAAGAGTGAGGAAGAATTCACGTTGTTTTACAGGTTTTAGCAAATAGGCTTGAACATTAAATTTATGAATGAGCTCACTGTCGTGATGGTGCCCCGCGGAGGTGATGATGACGGTCCGTAAGCCTTGGTTAAGGTGTTGTTGCTGGAGCATCTGAGCCACTTCAAAGCCGTTCATTCCAGGCATATGCATGTCTAAAAGTAAAAGTTGGAAGGGTTGTTGTTTTGTGACCGCTTCTTGAATCAATGTTAGGGCGCTGGGGCCGTCGGGTGCTTCTTGGACAAGTGCGCCTTTTTGTTGCAGCAATTCGCGGAATATTTGTCGGTTAATCGAATTATCATCAACAATAAGTGTGCGAACTTGTCGGAATAAAAATTCGGGCAATTCAACCAATGCCGTAGGTGTTATTCGTGATAGTTGAAACGGGAGAATTACGGTAAATGTGCTGCCACGATTAACATCGCTTTTGACCTCGATTTTTCCGCCCATCAATTCAACCAGTTGTTTGGTGATGCTCAATCCCAGACCGGTTCCACCGTAACGGCGTGTGGTGGAGGCGTCGGCTTGAGTAAAGCTTTGGAAGATCACATCAAGTTTGTCATGGGGTATCCCGATGCCGGAGTCAGAAACGGTGAGTATGAGATGATAGGTGGCTTGATCTTCGAAAAATACATCGATGGTTAAAATCACTTCACCAATATCAGTGAACTTTATAGCGTTGCTTAGAAGATTGACCAAGATTTGCCGTACCCGTGCAGGATCTCCAATCAATAAGCTGGGGACGCGTGGAGCGATTCGACAGATCAACTCTATGCCTTTTTCACTGGCTTGAGTGGTAAGCGTGGTAACTGCATTTTCCACAGTGTCGACAAAATTAAAATCGGTTTTTTCCAATACCATATGCCCAGATTCGACTTTGGATAGATCGAGTATGTTGTTGAGTAAGCCGAGCAAGGCATCGGCGGAAGAGTTTACGATGCGCAGATAATCTCGTTGCTCGGCCGATAACTCAGTGTCCAAGGCCAATTGAGTCATTCCGATGATGGCGTTCATAGGTGTGCGTATTTCATGACTCATATTTGCGAGAAAATTACTTTTGGCCAGATTGGCTTCTTCGGCCATGACGGCCATGTCATTGGCCTGACGTAATGCATCATCTAATGAGGCGTAGGCTTTTTCGGCTTCACGCAAAGCGGCTTTTAGATTGGAAATGTCTACGAAGCTTTCTAAGAATGTGCGTTCGCCTTCAATGTCCAATGAGACCAAGGTTTTTAAAATTGGGATGCGTTGCCCGTCGTTGCGGGTGAGGAAGGACTCCTGGGTGAATGATTGTTGGGGAGCGTCAAGCGAGATTGGACAATGGGTTAAGTCGCTTACACATACTTTGCCTTCACAGGTTTGCCCTTGGAGCTCGTTTAATTTTTCGATGCCTAATAGTTTTAAGGCGGCTGAATTGGCATGTCGGATGGTGTGGCGTGAATCAATGATCAAGATTCCAAAAGGAAGGTTTTCCAAAATGAGCCGGTTGGTTTCAGCTGTGGCCAGAATTCGTTTTTCAGCTTGGAACCGTTGCATGGCCAATCCGAGATTGCAGGCTATATATTTAAACAAAGCCTCATCGCGGGAGGTCCATAAACGCGAAGTTCCGTGATCTTCGAAAAGGATAAATCCCCATACATGTAAGTCGCGATGAATCGGAAGGACCAAAAGCGATTGGATGCCGTGTGTTTCCATAAAAAATCGTTCCGATTCGGGCCAACTTTCACTTGGCCCTTTTAGCGTTAGTCCGACGGTTAAGGCTTCGGCCCAACGTTTTAAGCCGGTTTCAGCAAATGAATAACGGGTGTTCAATGAAAATGGGTTGGGGGGGATATTGGGGGCACTCCATTCGGCTCTGGGCAAGAAAAGGCAATCGGGCTGGGAGATGAGGCCTTGAACTTCAACCAGCGTGATACGATCAAGTTTGGCTTTTTGCCCCAGTGTCGCCAACGCGGTTTGGATCCCATGTACTTGATCGCTGGTGGTAAGTAAACACGAGGTTATTTCGGCTAAGTTAAGTAACCATTCATCTATTGTTTTCTCAGTGGTATCATTGTTTCGGTTTGGTTGTAAAGTTTCAATTCGTTCATGCAAAGAATGAAATCCAGTTTGTTGTTCATGGACCAATAACGTGAGTTGTTCCAAAGTCGCTCGTAAGGCTTGGAAACGTGCTTTTACAGGAGAATACAGATTGATAATATAAAGGGCGACGATTACCGCCAAAATTAATAAAATCACAGCAACCCCAAGCCGCTGTGCCACCGTGAGTGTAATGTGATGCAGCCCGATTACCCCCACAATAATCAGTCCCAAACATAGAATGGAGAGACCGAGACGCAACCAAGCGTGCTTGTAAGACGTTAAGGGTGCATCATTCGGGCGGCGTTTCTGGGTTGGATTTACCATTGACGACTCCTTTATTAGACCATACCACAAGCCATATCTATTTTCGACCAAAGTATGCTTGGAAATGAAGGGGAAAATGGAGAAAAAAACTTGCAATTGAAGGTCATGACCGCTAAAATACGTGCGCTTTGATCCTTTGGGATCATCATTTTGCAGGAGGGGAAATATGTCCACCAAGATTAAAGATGTTAAAGCCCTTGAGATTTTAGATTCGCGCGGCAATCCGACCGTGCGCGTGTTTGTCACGTTGGAAGGTCAACCCACCGTATCGGCTTCCGTACCGTCGGGTGCTTCCACCGGTGAGCACGAAGCCGTTGAATTGCGTGATGGCGACAAAAACCGCTACTTGGGCAAAGGTACCTCAAAAGCCGTGGCGTTTGTCAATGGCCCGATTGCCAAAGCGCTCAAAGGCAAAGACGCATTGAACTTCCAAGCCATCGATCAGTTGATGATCGATTTGGATGGTACAACGAATAAAGGCCGTTTTGGCGCCAACGCTATTTTGGGTGTGTCCATGGCGGTGGTTAAGGCTGGAGCTCAGTATAAAAAGATGCCCGTGTATAAATATTTAGGCGGCAGTAAGGCTTGTGTTATTCCAGCTCCGATGATGAACATTTTAAATGGTGGCAAGCATGCGGACAACAGCGTTGACTTCCAGGAATTCATGGTAATGCCTTTAGGACGTCCGTCCTTTAAGGAAGCTTTACGCGCAGGTGCCGAAGTATTCCATCATTTGGCCAAGATCTTGAAGAAAAAAGGCTATTCCACAGCGGTGGGTGATGAAGGTGGATTCGCCCCTAACCTCAAGAGCAACGAGGAAGCCTGTGAAGTGATTTTGGAAGCCATTGCCGCAGCGGGTTACAAGGCCGGAAAAGATATTTTTATTGCCTTGGATCCGGCTGCCAGTTCGCTGTATGAAAACGGCAAGTACAATTTGGCTGATTCCGGCTCGGGCTTGAAGACCACGGATCAGATGATCGATTTGTGGGCCAGCTGGGTCAAGAAATACCCGATTGTTTCGATTGAAGATCCGTTGTATGAAAATGATTGGGAAGGTTTTGTGAAGTTTACCAAGAAGGTAGGCAACAAGATTCAGGTTGTGGGTGATGATTTGTTTGTTACCAACGCGGATTTCGTAGCCAAGGGGATCAAGTTGGGTGCTGCCAATTCCGTTTTGATCAAGGTCAACCAGATCGGAACAGTTAGCGAAACTTTGAAAACCATCAAACTCTGCCAAAAGGCAGGCTGGAACTATATCATCTCACACCGTTCGGGAGAGACTGAAGATACGTTCATTGCCGATCTAGCTGTAGCCACTGGTAGTGCGCAGATTAAGACAGGCTCAGCCAGCCGTAGCGACCGTATTGCCAAATACAACCGATTGTTGGAAATCGAAGCGGAGTTGGGCAAGCGTGCACAGTATAAGAACGTAGTAACTAAACGCTAAACGATTAAGTTTAAAGCTGAGGGGTACAGTCGAAAAGACTGTACCCCTTTTTTTTTCAAATGTTCTTAAGGTGTAATCTGATTTTTTATTAAGATTTTAGTTCTGCCTACGATCGACGAATTGTTGGATGGATCATTAACCGAAATTACGAAGTGGAGAATCACTTTGGCTAAGTTAAGTTACATTGAGGGTGTGGGCTGGGATTCATCATATTGAAATCAGTATATGCATTGGATGAGCATGTCTGATATTCGAAAGATCTTGTTAATAAGCTGATTGTTCGAGTTTGAAAGTGATCGTGTGTTTACGAGTGTGAAATTCGCTCAACATATGTTTCGGGAGTTATATCCAATCCGCCTTCGCGTGGCGAAGGATTTGTAAGTCGGATAATATCTCCGCGTTTGAGGGTTGTAAATATCTGATTCTCGGGTGTGGCTAATTCTGGTTTGATTGCCAGACTGACCCTGCCTTGTTGACCGCACCCTATGTAACGGATTCGTTTGTTCTTGGAAAGCAAGGGTTCTGAGACGATTCTGTAAAGTGTATCTGGATACGACTTGGTTTCGGTTTGGGGATCCGTGAAAACAAAAGCGGTCATTTTTAATGTGCGTTTTTTAAAATCAAGACGTTTGACTAAATCACGGATAAGTGGAGGCAAGGACCAAGGTTGCTCAATATGGCAGGTTTCTTCTGGTTTGGCCAAAGCCGGACAGGGTGTTTTCTGACAAATACAAGGGTAAACCAATGGGAATCCTTGGTCCATAAGACGGTCGCGTAAGGCAATCAAATCACGCGAGGTGGAGGTTAAGGCTGGGTCGATCAAGGCCACATAGCCACCGGGTTTTAAACGTTCAAACCATGGGGTGATAAGTTGTGTGCGGCGCTCGATGCGCTGTGGATGTTCGCTCCAGAGTTCGTTTATAAGATGTTCGGCGGCAATGCAATCATACTTAGCGCGGGGAAGTACAGGATGGCGTATCGGATCCCAATTTTGGAATTCTGCACGATGACCGGCCAGTTTGGCTAGCTCCATGGCGAGTTTAAGTGCAGGCAGGCTTCGATCTGCAAAAGTAACCAGTTTGGCCCCTTCGTCAAATGCTGCGGCACCCAAAGGACCGGGGCCGGAACCAAGTTCAAGAACGGAACGAGGATTGGATGGTAAATGACGGAACATCTCGCGGGCTTGAAGATAGGATAGTGGCCAGTAGTAAAGCAAATAAGCGCCTAGCAAAACGGGATCGGAAAGATAGCGCTCGCCAATCAGACCACGATCACGAGTAAGGCCTTGAGATAGATATTGAACGCCGTTGGATACTTCTGTGGCTTCAGAAGCAGTCAGGTGGTCTTTGGGCCCGGATTTAGAGAAACGGGCACGCCGCCAGACATTGATCAACAGAGGAATCCAGCGTGCTAAATCATCTTGATGTGAGTGAATAGAGTTTGTCATGCAGGCATTATAGAGGTAAATTAAAATGGAAGCTATCTGAATTTAATGCAGTCCCTGAATAATAAAGTGGACGCAAAGAGTGTGTGTTTAGTGTGATTTGGCTTTTTGGGTTTGGTCATGATCGGTGATACAATTAGATATCCTTTGCAAATCGGAGGGTATATGCAGGAATACACAGCCTTAGCCCAATATACTCAAACGCATATGTGGTGGGTGGTAGGTATTACTTTTGCCACAGCTTGGGTTTGGCGAATGACGTTAAAGAATAAACCGGGAAATATGCATTGGTTAAAAGGTTTGCTGGTAATAAATAACCTGATGATTGGGTACTTATACCTTTCCGGTGTTTTAACTTCAGGGTGTTTGCTTTGGGGAACAACTGTCTTTGGTTGGATAGCGAATGCAGCCAAGCTGCAAGCGTTTCTGTTTTTTGCGACTGCACTGTTCTGGTTATTGGATTTGGTTTTAGGAAGAACCGATTTAAAATTGGCGCGTTCCCCAATTGTGGCTATTTTGTCTTTGCTTATCTGCACACTGGGCCTTATTTTTCCAGCAGTAGAGTGGCTATTTGGGCATCGTTTTCCCAATGCGCAGGCATTTGGTATTGGAAGTATTCCTTTGTTACTCTTTTCAGCCGGACTAGTAGGGGGGGCGCGGCCGCGTACCTGGTTGGGGAAGGTGCTGGTATTGTTGTTTTTTTTATGTGCGGTGGATTCTGGTTGTTTTCAAGGCATGACTGCAGGACACAAACATTATTGGGTGGTCTTTGGAATAGCCGGATTAGCATTGCTTTTTACTTGGATAAATCCTAAACCCAAAACTTAAAGGGACGCTCGTTAGAAATTTTGAGACGTCCCTTTAAGTTTTGAAAATTAGCGTGTTACTTTTTTGTGTAACTTTTCAAATTTATCAAATGGATTTTTATCCGTAGAGATTCGACCATGAGTTTGTGCAATCATAAGCTCTTCGGGTGTTGGTTCTACCAAATATGTGGATGGGGAAAATTGGCTTAAGATCTGGCCGACCCTGGCAAATTTTTGGGTGTTTTGTTTTAACCGTGCGACAGAAAGTGGGGCTGCCGAAGCCATTCGGTACGTCCAGCCCATACCAAAACATGGCATATCTACGCGTGCGGTGAGTATATTCGGGAAAACGCATGTCAAGGTCTTGTATATGGTTGCAAAGGATTCTGGAAATAGAGTCGAGTTGTCAGTATGGATGGAGAGGATGCCATCTTTGTTCATACGCTTTTTACACAGTTGATAAAATTCTTTGGTGTAAAGCATTTTTGAGGGACCGTGTGGTTCAGTTAGATCAATAGCTAAAACATCGAATTTTTCAGTGTTGTTCTCGAGCCATTTTCGGGCATCTTCGTAAATGATTTCAATGCGTGGATCTTTTAATACTTTTTGCAAGACAGGGTAGTGCTGCCTACAAAAATCAACTACACCTTTGTCGATTTCCACCATAAGTATTCGCTCTAAGGAGGAGTGTTTTATGGCTTCTTCCAAGCCGAAGCAATCACCGCCGCCTACGATGCAAATGCTTTTAGGTTTGGTATGTGCCAACAAGGGGGCATCGACCAGGTATTGGTGATAGCGATCTTCATCGCGTGCTGAAATTTGGATCTTTCCATCTAGGAAAAGTAAGGTGCCGAATGTTTCATGTTTGAATATTTCCATACGTTGAAAAGGCGTTTTACCTAGGTAAAGTTGCTGACCCGAATAAACATGGCCATAAACATTGTTTACCCATTCGTTTTTTTTGGTAAGAGCGTTTTTTTTCAAGTTCGTTCTCCTGTGGCAGAAATATTCTCCGGGAGCGGAAAGACGATATTATACCTAAAAATGAAACGAACCTAACAAAATTTAATTAAAAAGTCGTTAAAAAGTCTTGCTAGTATCGTATGCCTGATATATAGAAGAAGAGTTGAAAATATGATTCGGAGTGACAAGTTCGAAGAGTGGGCGTGTTGTAAGTTAAGACCAGAATCCAGATTCCTTTTTGTATTTGAATTTGAACTAAAATTTGTATTCTGGTTCTAAAATCGATCTTTGGCTTATGCACGCATTTCAGGTATGAAAGGAGCAAGGACTATGCAGAAGAGTGGGTGGGTAGGTTTGTTGGTGGGGCTTTTAGTCGTTGGGTGGGCCGTCCAAGCACAAGCACGGGTAACAGAGAAAGTTGACGCCATGATTGTGGAGAATACCGAAAATCTCAAAGTGAAAGATATGGATATTTGGGTGCAACTGGGTGGACCATTGATTTGTGGAGTTCAGTTCGATAAATACGTATCACCCCATGTCGCCTTGGGAGCGGGTGTGGGTAATTTTGTGGGCGGCACCTCGTTGGATATGGCCGTTAAATATTATTTTATGACGGGACGTTTTTCACCGTTTATTTCTGCAGGTGGCGTCTACTATGTATCGCAACCGAAAGAAACCCTCTTTGCTTTACATGCTACGGCAGGTTTGGCTTATTTCTTCGATTCGGGTTTGGGCCTGTCCTTGGGTGTGTCCGGCGTTCAAGGTGTTTCGAAGAGTGCGGAACCGTTTTCTTACCAATACATTGATAGTGATACAACGTTAAGTCAAGGCGGCGTGATGCCGCAATTTGGAATTCATTGGAATTTCTAATCAACGGAGGGGTGAACATGAAAAAATGGTTAAGCATGGCGTTGGTAGCAATGATGGCAGTTACTTTGTTTGGATGTGCACGTACTGTAAAACGTATCAGCACTGATGAAGTTATTGATTTGTCCGGCCGTTGGAATGATACGGATTCACAATTGGTTTCAGAGGAAATGGTGAAAGAAGTTTTGGCTCGTCCATGGCTGGCGAAATTCATGAAAGAAAAAGGAAAAAATCCTACAGTGATCGTCGGAACTATAAAGAATAAAACCGATGAACATATTGGAATTGATACGTTTCAAAAAGATATCGAACGCGAGCTGACCAATTCTGGCAGTGTTGATTTTGTGGCGGGCAAAGGCGAGCGTGATGAAGTGCGCGCAGAGCGTGAAGATCAACAAACCAATGCGGCTGAAGATAGTCGCAAGCAAATGTACAAAGAATCTGGCGCGGATTATATGCTCCAAGGTACGATTTCAAAAATCACTGATGCTGCCGCGGGCAAGGCAACCTTTTATTATGCAGTAGACATGGAGTTGGTGGATATGCAGCGAAACGTTAAAGTGTGGTTTGGCAATAAAAAAATCAAGAAGCTAATCAGCCGATCCGGTGCGAGACCATAGTTCGGGAATACATACAAAGACTCTTGCGTTCAGACAAGTGTGTCTGGGTCTGTGTTTGCTGCTGTTTGTAACAGGATGCGCAAGCACTAGGATTCAGGACCAAGTTACTCAACGTCTGGCACTGCAAGATTATAAAGGCGCGGTTGAACTCATTGATAAAGAACAAGGCCAATACGCAGGAGCTAATTCACTCCTCTATTTCATGGATAGGGGCGGACTGGAGCAACGCGTTGGCTTATATAAGGAAAGCAACAGTACCTTGGAACAAGCCGAATTTTTAATGGATGAATTGTATACCAAGAGTGTTTCAGAAGGTGTTGCGTCTTTCTTGGTTAATGATATGACCATGGCGTATTCAGGTGAAGACTTTGAACAGGTAGCGGTTAATATTTTGAAAACTTTAAATTACCTGTATCTTGGAGATTTGACCGGGGCGCAAGTTGAGGCCCGAAAAGTAAATAATCACCTCTTAGCACTTTCGGATAAGTATGGGAAAGAAACAATTTATAAGGAAGATGCTTTTGCACGGTATTTATCGGGCTTTTCATATGAGTCGGCTGGTGAGTACAATGATGCATATTTAGATTATAAATACGCCTATCATGCCTATGAATGGTATAAGCAACATTTTGGGATCGAAATTCCCATGTGCCTAAAGAATGACCTGTTGCGACTTTCTCAATGGCTGCGGTTTGATGAAGAATACCAGCATTGGCGTGAATTATTTGGCGAAGGGGTCGAGGTACCAGGAAGCAAGTCGGAAAAACGTACGGAAGTGTTGTTGGTAGTCTATGATGGAATTATGCCTGCCAAGCAAACTCGTTTCTCCGAAGCACCGGTACTGGATGAAAATGATCATCCCTATATTTTGAAAGTGGCGTTCCCGGTTATTCGTGCCCATCATCCGGCTATTGGAAACGTACGGTGTCAGAATAAAAATGGTGACATCAGTGAAGGTGTTGTTGTTCAACCGTTTCAGGAAATTGCTATTCAAAATTTAAATCAACGTATTGGTGGAATTACTGCCAAAGCGATTGCGCGGGCTGTGGCTAAGTACATCGCGGCAGTCCAAGCGCGTCGTGCGGCTCGTTCACAAGGAGAAGGGGCGGCCTTGTTGGTTGCATTGGCCACCAATGTGTATTCGGTTGTGAGTGAACAGGCTGATACCCGTTCGTGGCGCACACTCCCAAATCGTTTTTGGATTATGCGCATGCCACTGACGCCTGGCCGCCATGAGTTGACGGTTCAAATCACAGGTCTTCATGGAGAAGCTCGGCCGAATGAGACTGTGACGGTTGAATTGAAAAAAGGTGAAAAGAAGGTTTTGCCTATATATGTTCCAAGATGAAGCGAAAAAAGTTTGGATAAAGACAAAACCCTGGTAAACTGGTGCGTTTGTTACTATTTATAAGGAGTGGAATCGTGTCGCAGCAATTAATAAATATCCCTGGTGTACGTTTGGTTAAACAAGGTAAGGTTAGAGATATATATGATCTTGGCGACGATCTATTAATGGTTGCCTCGGATCGTATATCGGCATTTGATGTGATATTACCCACACCCATTCCAGGAAAAGGCAGGGTTTTAACACAGCTTTCGCGTTTTTGGTTTGCCAAATTTAAGGATTTGATCCCCAATCATCTTTCGCCGCGTACGATTGCCGATGCCGTAAAAGATGAAGCGCTGGTTGCAGAACTCGAAGAACGTGCGCAACGAGTGAGGAAAGCCCAACCCTTGCCGATCGAAGCTATTGTCCGTGGGTATTTGTCTGGTTCGGGATGGAAAGAATATCAGAAGACAGGTACGGTCTGTGGTGTCACATTGCCGACGGGCTTACATGAGTCGGATATTCTTCCAGAACCGATTTTCACCCCTTCCACCAAAGCCGAGGTTGGTGTGCATGATGAAAATATTACTTTTGAACAGGCGGCGAAACTGATGGCGCCAGGCATTGCGGAAAAAGTCAAACAATTGAGCTTGCGGATTTATAGTGAAGCTGCAGCCTATGCCCGCACACGGGGAATTATTATTGCGGATACAAAGTTTGAATTCGGTATGCTCGATGGCGAATTGATACTCATTGATGAGGTTCTGACCCCGGATTCATCACGTTTTTGGCCGATGGCTGAATATCAACCGGGGAAAGGGCAACCTTCCTTTGATAAACAATATGTCCGAGATTGGTTATTGCATTCGGGGTGGAATATGACAACGCCGGGGCCGGAATTGCCAACCGATATCGTGAAAAACACCGCTGCGAAGTATGAAGAAGCATTGAAAATAATTACCGCAACCAAGTAAAACTATTTTAAGCAAGTGTGGTCAAATTGCCTGGGAGGTAATACACACATGAAACGTTTAATTTTGTTTATGACTTTAATGTTGGTGTTTTCTTGGTCTGGGTTAGGATGGGCTAAACCTCATATCTATAAATGGGTGAAAGATAAAAACGTAAGTTCGGATCAAGTGTTACGTGAAGCACAAACCTCACGTGTGGTGGATGTTTCGGAAACAGAAACACTTGCGTTAGTTAGGGAAGTTATGACGGAAGATCTCTTTATGGCACTTGCTGAATATCGTAAAACCAAGCATTTGCAAGAGGGTGAAACGATTAAAGATACAATACTTCCGGAAAGCATTGTGGGTACACAGGAAGTGGATTTGGTTGATGAGGACTATCGTTTTTTACTTGAAGTACGCCTTAAAAATGTAGATGGTCGTACTCGGGTATTGGCGAAAGCTTCGCCGGTTTATCGGATTCGTGATTTGGACAGAGAAGACGAACGTGACAATGTAAACGGTGAAAGTTCAAGTGTGGAAATGAAAGTGAAAGCTCCGAAGGGGGCGATTGTAGACATGCGCGGTGGTATTTATATTACTCCGTTAGAGGGGTTACCTATAGATTATCAAATCAATCCGTTGCCCGATGCTCAAGATAGAGCACAAAAGCTGGTCCGTTCATTCTTTTATTTACTGGATCAACGACTGAGTAAAAAATAAATGAAAAAAGGGCGAGGAATATAAAGTTATTCCTCGCCCTTTTTTTGAGATGTTAGCGTAAGTTAGCCTGGGCTTATTTCTTATTTCTTCCTGAGTTCTGTGAAATAATGGTGCCAATAACGGTCGACATAGTCCGAACAATAGTTATACTATTCAGCAGCGGCAGATAATTCACTTAAATACTCTAATGAAATGCCTAAACACAGTTTTGCTTCAGGACGTTTAGGATCGATTTGTTTGGTGTTTAATAAAATAACATCTAATTGCAGATAGACCATGTCAATATTTGAGACGAAAATTCGCGTAGGGCATTTTGAGCTAATCGGCTTTTTAAGAGTGTGATTTCCGCAAAGTTTACGTTTGGACCATATTTTTTTGAGGGGCATCAGAAGCCGCTCAAGTAAGGTTGAGTACTTCTGGTTCAGGATGCATCGCACCTGCTAAACGCAAACGATGGCGCAACTTTTGATTGAGTTGTTTGAGAATATTGTTGGGACGTAAGTGTATCTAATGTTTTTTGGGTTCAGAGAAGAATCGAATGTAATACTAAATTTGTCGAGTGTAAGAGAGGTTGTTTTGGGATAGGCTTTGCCCCAATAAGCTTCGATGCGATCAAGAGCTAGGCAGGCTGTTTGCAATATAACACCGCAAAAAACATGAAAATCAATCATAAAGGTTTTACGGTTCGGAAAGGGCATTCGCAAGCTAAGGTTCTGTAATTTTAAACCAAGCAGAATTGATGAAGACAAGATAAGCAAGAAGTAACTATAGCTTCGAAACCTAAAAAGAGTTTTGGTAGTTAAGGCTTTCCCGGTTGCCAAGCATAAACCTTAGGATATTGCGTTGCTGTTTTCATCGATACCGAGAGCAGTCAATAAAACCTATTTGGAAGTGAACCCAAGCGTGCGAACTGGAACATAAAGGGAATCTTGGAAGAAATAGCAGATGCCGCTTGGGCTAAGTCGTTACTCCCAATCGCGTAGGTTTAGTTACAAGGTGTTGGACAGATTGGAAATAGTGGAATGAGAAAGGTAGGTGCCTAGCGCTGAATTGAATTCTTGAGCCACGGAATGGGTGGAAGCGCCGTGAAGGCAAAGACGAATGGCGAGAAAATCACGGAAATGAGATCCGTCTGATTTAAGGACTGAACGCAGGGACGAATATAAAGAATATGTATAAAAAATGTGGCGATGTAAAAGCAAGGAACCAAACAAATCAGGTGAGGAAGTAGTTTTGTAGTTTTTGTGCAAGCGTCCGGGAGTAAGATCTTCGTAAGGCGGACGCCCTGGAGCCTAATCCTTTTGCGCAACGAGGTGAGCGTTCAAGGCTCTAGAAACGATGGAAATGACTTCTAAGTTGAAGTGCTCTATGGTTGAGCTTCTTTTGCAATGTCGCGTAGCAATTCAGGATAGAAATGATTCCAAGTGATATCTTGGCGATTGACAAAATATTGAAATTGCTTGGCTGCCATATCAAGTTCTCCGAGGTATTCATATAAAATACCTAAATATATTCTGGCTTCAGGACGTTTGGGGTCCAGTGTTTGTGCTTCTAATAGGCAATCTTCCAGTTTTAAATAATCGCAATCATCAATATAGGTCTGTGCTTGGCGAATAAGATTAGAATAGGGGTCGTTGCCTAGATCAAAAGGAAGCGGCTTATGAGGTCGTGGTGAATGAAAGAAACCTAAATGTTGGCTAGAATTGTAAGTTCCTAAATTCAGTTTGAGGATTGCTTGGAAGCGTTCGACGGAAAAGAGTGGCGCGCGCGTTACAAGACGTAAGGCGTCATAGATTTGATGCAAATGTGGGTTGGTAAGTTGATTGGAATCAGTGTTGATTGAGCGTAGATAACCGTTTGGAATTTTTCTGATCATATGACCGGGACAGAATTCTTTGCACCAGGAAGGGATTCGAGCTAAAAGTGGATCACACAATGCAACTTCGTCAACAATGTAAACGTTAGGTCCGGCATAAAAACCAAGTACTCCCATGGCAATATGGACAGTAGTGCGACGCGTTTTTTTAGAGAATTCAGCTGCATTTTTTCTGCGAGTGGTTTGGTGGTTATCATCTCCGTTGAGTGTTTGATCTGGTTTGGCGCGTAGAAGTCCGGTGGATTGATAATAAAATTGTCGTTCGTCGGTAATGAAGTGACTTGAAACTACGCCACTATAATTTTTATCAGTGTGCCATGGATTAAAGGGAGTGATTGTACTTAAGGTTAGAATGAAGAAAAAAATAATGATGCCGTGTTTTTTTTGGGGCTGAAAGGTACTGAAAAAGATGAGTGTGCTAAGGAAAAAAGGAGCTGCTAAAAAACGTCCGCTCATGAAATCGCCGCCAATTTTTAGCGTGTAGGCTAAATAAAAAAATAATCCGAAAGCTAGCGGTAAGTTGTTTGATCCTGCGGGTGAGAGAAAAGTTGAACCGATTGCCAAACTGATCATAATTAATGAAATTGGATCGAGTATTAGAGAGTTCAGGTAGTAATCAAAGCCTTGATTAAAAATTTGGGAGAATGAAGAGAAGGGTAGGTATAATTTTGCGTAAGCGGTGTTGGGAAATGGGAAACCATAATATAGGATGGAAAAGGCTTCCCATGCCAGTAGGGGGATAAATCCTAACGAGAGATAGTATGCTGTTTTTAAACGGGAGTGTGGTGAGGTTTTCCATAGGAACCAACCCAAAGTTGGAATGAAAAATAAAAGTGTATCAAGTCGGTTAAATGTGCACAGCCCAGCCATTAGACCTAACATAAGATGCTTTTTTTTGTCGGATGAAAAAGATGTCTTAGTGAAGCTTACGAAGGCTGCAATAAATAAAAAAGTCAAAGAGTTTTCAAGTCCGGAAGTGCTGTAATCGATAAACGCTTTTGAAAAGCTAAGCGTGATTATTGCCAAAATCGCTCCGAGTGGCGTTGGGGAAATGTAGCGGATCATAAGAAATATTGCCATACAAGCTAAGATGATATTTAATAACAGCGTTGTATAATAATATTCGTGGGTGAGAAATACAATGATAGATAGACATAACATATACAAAGGATGGGTGTAGGTTTGAACACGCTCGGCAATGTTCCAACGAAGGCCGTAACCATGTAAGAAGTTTTCGATGGTTCGAAAGGTTATAAATGCATCATCACAAAGCCAGGCGCTTTGTAACAAGATTAAAAAAATAAATGCGAAGGTTAATGTAATCAGATAAAAATGTTGTATGGATAAGAGTTTGACTTTTGATTTGAAATATAAAAGCCACAAGACTGTAACGAGTGTAACGAGCAAGGTAACTAATCCTAAATGCAAAAAAAGGGGAACGCGTGAAACGAAAAGATACCCGGTTAGAAAAATTGCGGAACATACACCCATATAAAACAACCGCTTGTTTTCAATGAACCAGTAGCTGAATAGTATGCTGCATATTAACAACATATGCAACCATGCAATGGATGAGAGGCTAAACATCCGAGGAATTGGGGTGGGAGCATAAAAAACAATACACAACAAAATTATGATGGAGCTTCCAAGTATAACTGGAAACTTGGGTGGGGAAAGTAGTGGACGAGGCGCTAGCGTAAGCCATAATAAGAGGACACCACCGACACTGAGACAGAACGTTGTGAAAAATGTTCCACCAAAAAACATAAGTGGAATAAGGCCGATGAAAATTAAAATAACGGCGATGGAAAATAATGCCTGGAAACTGAATCCGGAATTTCGTTGAGTTGGGATCGCTCGTTGTTTTTGGTTGCCGGACATATTATCCTTTCTGAATAGCTGTATTCTTATATTTACTACGAGTATAACAAAAGTTCTTTTTTGTGGCTAGGTTCTGCCTTGATTTCATAAAGTTTTTAGCTTTATTTTTTCAAGGCGCAGGGATATCATGAAATAACATATTAAATAATACTTAAGGGAGTACACATCATGGCTCGCGAAATCAAGGATGTTCAAAATTATCAGGATCGACTCTTGAAATTGATTCCGAGCGAAATTGTTGGCGCATACATGGTGCTTCAAGGTATTATTCCGTCGGCGCAAGCCAAATGGGGAACGACAGTTATTTCAATAATCTTAATGATTTTGACTCCTTTGTATTTGAATAGAATTCAAAATGTGAAACGTTTGTCCCAACTGATTGTTACAACGATTTCCTTTGTGGTATGGGTTTATTCCTTAGGTGGACCGTTTCAGTTCTGGGGGCTTTATCAATCTTGGATAGGATCGACAGTTTTGATTATTTGGACCATAACTGTACCTATGATCGTGAATCCCAAGGTTGATCGAAAAGTGACGAATAATCTACCTTGAAAATAGTTTGGAGGTGGCGCATGAATTCAAATGAGTCTATAGAAAACGACAGTAGGCCTGATTTGCATGGGATTAATCCGTTGATACTTACTCGTTGGTCCTCACGAAGCTATTTAGTCAAAGCCATCCCTGAAAATGATTTGTTGGGCGTGTTAGAAGCTGCTCGTTGGGCACCTTCTTGTTTTAATGAACAACCTTGGCGTTTTATTGTGGCACGCACCGAGACCGATTTGAAGGTCATGCAAAGCTGTTTAAATGATTCAAATCTGGCCTGGGCTAATAAAGCACCTGTTCTAATAGGGGTGATTTCGGCACCTGAATTTCATCTTGATGGACGCCTTAATCGTTGGAATGCCTTTGATGCAGGAACGGCGTGGGGGTTTTTAGCATTGGAGGCACATCGACGTGGTTTGACGGCTCACGCTATGGGCGGTTTTTCACAAACCCATTTTCGTGAGGTGTATTCAATTCCGGAAAATTGGGGTATTCATGCTGTGGTAGCATTGGGGTATAGGGGGGGGACGGTAGAATTGCCAAATGCATTACGGGAAAAAGAAATGCCTTCATCGCGCAAATCACTCAATGAAATCTGGAATGATGGGGTTTTTCGTTTTTAAATTTAAAGTCTGGAAAGCACATTAAGCACATTTATTTTCGAGGCTTAGTTCTAGGTCGGCTTCAAGCTTTTGCAATTGTTGCATTTCCGTAAAGGCGATGCAACCAGAAATAAGTAAACGTGTGAGAAAAGGGCGGGTTTTAGCCAAACTTATCCGGCATAACGATAAAAACAATTGTTTATCCGCATTTTCTGAGCAGGATAAAGATAAACGATAAAAACGAATGACCTCGCTTAGCGATGTTAGCCAGAGTCGTTGAAGTTCAGGCGTAAGGTCACCTAAAATCGCGCCGCAGCGTTGCCACCATTGACAGATTAGGTTTTGCGCAAGTGGAGTGGACGACATAATATCTGATGAGTTCATGGTAGCCCCCCGGCAAGATAGTATGTATAGTTATCGAATTTAAATGTGATAAAGTTAAATGGAATTTCAAGAAAAATGGAGGTGGAGCTGTGAAACCAATCCTTAAGAAGATAATTGGTTCGTTTGGGGTGTGTGGTCTGATGATTTGTTTTGCTGCTTGTGGAGAAACACCAAATCAAGAAAATGTTAAAGCCTATCCTACATCACAACAAACAGGGATGAATTCTAATTTGGCTTCCGGTTTGCCCCAACAGTTTGCTCCGACTTCCAGCAGATATCCCATGACTGGGTCGAAACCTTTGAAAATCGTACATCGTACTAATTGTGCATTGGTAGACTCGATTAAAAGTAACAATCGTGAGTATTTTCGAGCATTTAGACCCGCTCAAGAGCAAGGGTATGAACCTTGCCATTCATGCCGGCCTGACCAACCATGAGCTGGCTTTATGCCACCTAAAGCTGTATTCGATAGAATCCCACCTGTAGTGATAGGTGCCATTTTAGGTTTTGGTGGACTTTTTTTAGGTGGTGTTTGGGTTTTACTCACCTTAGGTGCATTTCAAGAACCGAAAATAATTGCAGTGACAACATTCCCGACCATACATTGTCAAGGGAGAGAATTCGTCGGTTCACTCTGGGAATTAAGGAAGGCAACAGAGCGGTTGCGGAACGAAAATAGACTTGGACGAGTAGTTATCATTTACTCAACACCGCCAACTCGTTTGCGACCAATTAAAGTGGCGGCATGGTATGGTGTTGTTTTGGATAACCCTGTGCTAATGGCCCCAAATGCGCAAACTAAAGTAATCCCATCACGTTTAATGATTTGTGTTGTATTTCAAGGTGTCAATTTATACCGAAGTTTGCGCGCCTGGAATTTAGCCAATACTTATTTGAAAGTCAAATTGCACTCAAAAAAAATAATTGAGAGCCAAGAATGGTTTGAAGTTTTGGGGAGCGTGGAACAAGATGGAACCATGGAAACGTGGTTTTTGCTAAAATAAATTTGTTCTAGTGCAGTTTGGTTATTTAAAATGATAACCTCGTTTTTCAAGTAGAGGCCGTACTTTTTCTCTCACGTCTCCTTGAAGTTCAATGTGATGTTCTTTGATGGTTCCACCAGTCCCACAGTGTCGTTGGAGTTCTTTTAAAAGAATCAATAATTGATCGTCAGAGATAGAAAGTCCATCTAAAATTGTGACTGTTTTTCCACCTCGTCCTTTGCGTTCGATCCTCATATGTGCGTTCCCAGTACCTGGGGCTCTTTTTGGAGTTTTGGAGGGTGTAACACCTAACGTATCAGAGTAAATTAATTTAAACAATGGGTTTTCCATAATATCTCCTGAAAATGATAAATAAGTATAATGGTTATTAAGTGTATTTCAAGTTTTTTCGTTATACGACCTTCGGAAATAGTTTGCGATTAAAGCAGGGAATTGGTGTATGAAGTTTTAAAACTGATACGCATAGGTGATTTGCGAGACGAGATTAAAAGGTTGTTTTTTCAAGAACTGTGAGTATAATACACAAACAAAATAAGCGGAATCTAGAATAACCTTTAATAGTGAAGTAAACCTGATTAAACGCGAAAGGAGGCCGAATGTCCGAATTGAAAAATCGCACTAAGACGACACTTGTGACATTAGGCTACTCCAATCATACATTTGAAAATGTATTTGAGATTTTGCGTAAGGCTGGTGTTCAGATATTAGCTGATATTCGGGCAGTTCCGAATTCAACTTTATTACCTAGTTTTAATCAAGACCACTTGGCTGAACAACTTCCTAAATTAGGGATAACGTATCATCATTTGAAGGAATTGAGTGGTGAAGGGCGTAAGAGTCGTATGCGTTCACCAAATACTGGTTTGCCCAAAGCTTGGCAAGCCTATGCGGATTATATGTTAAGTGAAGAATTTGAACGTGGTCTGGTCCGCCTGCAAGCGTTGGCAATGATTGGGCCAGTTGCGATTTTAAACATTGAATCAGATTGGCGTAAGTGTTGTCGAAAATTGCTTGCAGATGCGCTTACATTACATGGGTTGAAGGTTCAGCATTTAGAAAATAATGGAACTCCAATTAATCATGAACTTACGTTACGTTGCGAACTTCAACATGGAAAAATTATTTACCCTGCCTTAGGTGAACAACTTCCTCTTTTTTGATATATTGGTTCTAGAAAATTGAAAATCTACTTTCTGGACAAAGTCTTAGTACGGCTTTATAATAGGCGCATAATTATTTAAATGGAGATATATATGGCTGTTGGGATGTCTGCCGAATATCATGAAGCCGTTCGTCGAAGTAGACTCCGAAAGAAATTCAGAGTACATCTTATGTTTTACATAATTGTAAATTTGGTACTGCTTAGTATTAATCTTATCTGGTGGAAGGGCTATGCCTGGATTGTTTGGCCGCTGATTGGATGGGGAGTCGCATTGCTCTACCATGCTGTTTCAGCATTTATGCCGGGAAATAGGATAACCGAACACCGTATT
Source organism: uncultured bacterium (assembly GCA_964604705.1). GTDB lineage: Bacteria > Oederibacteriota > JAAXVQ01 > JAAXVQ01 > JAAXVQ01 > JAAXVQ01. Next base: position 280,984 of record CAZSAP010000001.1, on the reverse strand, counting down.
CGTGAAATAATGAAAACACTAAAAAAATAGTTCAGAAATTGAATGATTGCGTCGACGCTCTGGATGATTACATCTCGAGGAGGTGGAAAGTGTCACTGCCCACGGGTTCACAGAATCGCAGGCGTACGCCATGGTATCTTATTACACTTCTGTTCTTTTTTGTCATTCCTGTTTCCACCTTTTTAATCACGCAATGGAAAAAAATGGATCGTGGAGCTTTCTTTAAAGCCTTGGGAGTTATTGTCCCGTTAGGCTATTTATGGAGCATGCTTGTTTCTGGTCAGAAATGGTGGGTGTTTAATGCGGATAACATGCTCGGTATTAATATTCTGCCTTTTTTACCTGTAGAAGAAGTGATGTTTTATCCTCTAGGAGGAGCGTTATGCATTTTGTTGTATACGTATTTTGAATCTAAAGTAACCTCTGATAAAACGTTGCCAAATTATTCTTTGTTAATTTTTGCGAGTGTGAGCCTAATCTCATTGGTGTTAGTTATAATTTCGATAATTAAATTGCATGGGAAACCCTACTATGTAATTAGTCAATTACTATTGTATAATACACTTACACTTGCATTATGGCCACGAGCAAGAAAGATTACGTTTTGGCGACCCTTATTAATTACGATACTTCTTATGACAGGTATTGGTTTTGTCTGGGATTGTTTAGCGTTTCATTGGGGTTGGTGGACCTATTATGCTATTTTAGGGTGGATGTTTCCTAAACATGTGCCGATTGATGATTGGAATTTTTACTTCTTTGCTCCCATTGCAGCAATTGAATTGTACTCTGTTTTTCGTAAAGAAAGGAAACAATAGCAATGCCATGGTATTTTATTTTGGATTTGATAATATGGGGTATAACTATTGGCGTTGTTGTTTGGGCTTGGAGACGTTTAGTACAAAAACAATGCTGGGTGTTATGTTTAACCGCATTTATTGTTATGATTTTGCAAACCCTGAATGAAGTTTTGAGTTTTAATTTCTTTAAGGCTTGGACGTTTTCTTTAGAACATAATCGTTTTATTGGTTTGAATTTTTTAGACGCTCCAATTGAAGAATATTTATTTTGGTTTTCATTTGCATGGTTATTACCGTTTTTATATTCTGGACTATGTACAATAAAGAAAACTAAACAGAATGGAAACGAACTATGAGTGATGTGGAATTTCCTACACCTACAGGAAAACCAGGAAACTATCGTTATACGGAAGGTAAAAAGAGACTTTATCTTATTTGGTGGGTAATTGGAACACTAATACAGGTTTTACTTACACTGCCATTTATTTGGAAACGCATTAATTTTAAAGCTTTTGCGTGGACCTTTTTAATTTTCATAGTATTGATGTTTTCTGTGGAGAGCCTAGCATTGTATTGGGGTTGGTGGGTTTGGAATGAACAAGAGTTGTGGGGTATAAAGGTTGGGTTGGTTCCTCTGGAAGAATTTTTACTTTATTTCCTTGTTGTACCTTCGTTAGTAACAATTCAAAATTTAATAGAACTTACTTTAGAAAAAATTATTAAGAGGTAACCGGTATGTGGGAGACTATCGTTGCTTGGCGAAATGAAATTTTATCTATATTGGCCTGGTTTTCATCTTGGTGGGTATTTAAATACAAATTAAAACAGCCGTTTTTAAAATTGATGTTACCAGGTGTCTTATTAGGGTTGGCGATTGAATTTATGACAGAACCTGAATGGACTTATTTTGTTCAGATTTATATTTGGAGAGATGTTTCGCCATTTGTCATCGTAAGTTGGGGGTTGATGTTTACTTGGCTGATCACATGTTCGGATTTTATCTATCAAAAAATGTTTGGAACTGATTTGAGTCTGTCTAGGAAGTCAATATGGAAAATTAGACTCACCGATCTGATTGTGGGCATCCCATTATTTGTTGGAAACGAACTTTTGGGATTGCATGTATTGAAGGTTTGGAAATATAACCCGATTCTTCATTGGGATACGATCATTCCTGGGATAGAATACCCTGTTGAAGCATTTGTAATAATTGTTTTCTTTATTTTAGCGATGCCATCGTCTGTTCGTTTCTGGAAGGAGTAAGACGTTGTGAATCATGCTCCAACGTATCAGGAATTTCGTTTGTTACGCATGTGCTTGGGGATGACTTTCTCTGGTGCGCTTGCTTTTATTCCTATAACAAAATATTTCGTTCAATCGGAATACCTTTTTTGGATGTATGGATTATTGGGATTTACGATGGTATATTCCTCGTTGCTCTATTGGAAAACAACGGAAAGAAATTATCGGCGGAACGCTATTTGGTTAATTGTTTTGCTTATGTTGATAGATATTCCCGCATTAGCTCTGCATTATCCTCAATATGTTTTTGTGGCGTCGGTATTGATATTTACCTTTATCATCGTTTTTGATGTTGTTTTGATTTCTTGGCCTGATGTTTTGTGGGTTAACGTTTGTATTTTTGCAGCAACTGTTTTTTTTATGTGGTGGCCTATTACAGGGTTTCGTAAATCAGTCACCATGATTGGGTTAGAGCCTAATTTAGTGAGTGTTTCAACACATGTGTATTATGCATTGTGTTTAGCTTTAGGAACAGGAATGGTTGAAGTCAAACGCCGAACCGAAAGACAATTGCGGTTTATAAATGAAAACTTGAATAAGATGGTTGAACAAAAAGTTGCGGAGATTCGAATTGCGGATCGTGAAGCACGACAAGCCCAAGAACAATTAGATAAAATTCTTCAACATACTCCCGTTGGTGTGGTGATTTGTGACGACCGTCTTAATTGTCTATACTCGAATGGAGTTCATTTTAAATGGGAAATGAACAATGGAGTTCCAAGGGAATTGCCGGATAATTTTCTCCCTTTTGAACTAATGCATGAAATTCTTATAAAAGCGAAAGAAAAAACAGGTTCGGATGATGAACACCATGTTGTTGGAGAACGCTTGGATTTTGTCGATTCAAATCAATGTGAACGAATGTTAAGATATTCATGTATTCCGGTATTATTGAATGCCGAAGATGGCGAAGCTGCATTTCGACGTTTTATACTCATTACGGAAGATATTACTACAGAAGAAGTTATGCGGTATAAGCTCATCCAAGCAGATCATTTATCAGCCATGGGAAAAATGGCTGCAGGGCTTGCTCATGAAATCAATAATCCACTTTCGGTAATACGGATTTATATTGAAGCATTAGGAAAAGGTATGCAAGATATTGAGAAACGTGAAAAAATCTTTATAATTTTAAAAGAAAACGTTCAGAGGATTGATCGAATTATTAAGAGTTTTCTGACCTTTGGTAGACAAGAAAAACCTACAAAGGAATGGATTGATGTTCAGACTGTTTTAAGAAATACGTTGGAACTAGCTACAAATTTGAAACAATATGAACAAATTGAAATTCAAACTGAATTCGCAGCAGATGTTCCGGCTATTTTAGGAGATCAACATCGTCTTTCACAAGTATTTGTAAATTTGTTAAATAATGCTCGAGATGCAATGATTGATAAAGGAGGCACGCTGGTAATCCATTATGAACGATTGAATGATGAGGTGCTAATACAATTTAAAGATACAGGTAAGGGTATTAGCGGAGAAGATGTAAAACATATTTTTACTCCTTTTTTCACAACAAAAGAACCCGGTAAAGGGACTGGCCTAGGTTTATCTATTAGTTATGGGATAATTCAGGAACATGGTGGTTCAATAGAGGTTGAAAGCAAGCAAGGTATTGGAACGAATTTTAAAATTCGACTTCCGATACCTAATATGACAAAGAATAAATAAAATATAGATAAAGAGATTTAAGCTATTTCGTTGTTGATTCTTGGTACAGGATATGTGTTTTAGGATTGGTTTCAGACCAAATAATTTCAGTGTTTTTGGGGATCCGAATATTTAAAACACCCGATTTTTCAGTAGTCCAACCCTTTAGCGTAACAAATAAATAAGCGTTCAATATATTTGGGTTCTGTGTTGATGTCGATTTCCAATAACTCAGTAGTTTTAGTTTTGGAAATCCGAATCCATGAAATTCAATTTTAGATTCAAGCATATTATGTGTTTCGCTAAAGCTGATTGTTACTTTTTTGAATTTTTCAGAAGTCGTTATTAAGATTTTAGATTGATTTGTGAAACTCAAGGTATCTGTATGTTCTTTATAAAATGGAGTTGCTAAAAGGAAGAATGTGATTAGACATGCGCTGGAAATGATAGCAATGCCTAATATCAATGGGCGTTTGTAATTTGTGAGAGTTGAATATGTCTTGGACATGGGACTAAATGAAATAAATGAGGTTATGTTTGAAACAAGATAGGTTGAAAGAGCTGCGCTAATAAAAGTGAATCCTCCGGACCATAATACATCAGATGCAAAATGTCCTCCTTGAATAATTCTAGCCATTCCCATAATTGTTCCGAAACCGATACCGAAACTTAGCCAAAGCCATCGACGTTTAGATTTTGATTCGAGAAAGAAAAATACACAGAATAAATAACCAACCGATGGATGCCCACTGGGAAAAGATTTTCCTTTCCCGGGAATTCCGGGTTGGGTCCATCGATGAAATGGTTCAGAACCATTAAATACAGTAATATCTCGTGGCCTTGGACGTCCCCAGTAACCTTTGCCAATAACATTTACCAATAAACCTGGCCCAAGCAAAAGGGTAAGTAAAATTATTGCAGTTGGAAGTTTCCAATGAAAAAATGATTGCTTGAACCAAGAAAGGCAAAAAAACAACAAACTGGTAATGGCTAAAAATAGTCCGGGGAAGATTCCATAATGATAAAGTAGGTGCCAAATTGGTTGCTCGCCATAGATCCAACCGTTTTTATAAAAAAAAGATGAAATGACAATATCTAAATCGGTAAACGTAAATGGTAAAGATAATGCAAGGACGATTATGAGAGATGCCGATGTTGTTGTGAAGAATTGTTTTAGTGTCATTGGACGGAGAAGTTTAAATTAAAATCTGAATATAATGGTCTGAAATCAACACCTTGCGTACTAATTTTATTCGAGTAATATTGATGAATTGAAAGCAAAGCATCTTTTAATTCTTGATTTGGACTGCCATTACGGATAGCTTCAAATGCTTCTATGAATGCGGCGAATTTGTCTGCGGCTTGGACAATTTCACCATCTCGGATTATTTCATCGGATTGTGAAATGGATTCGAACTCATGCTCGGTAAACATTTTTAGCTCATTTTGCCATGTTTTGATATCTGGTATTAAAGCGTAGACTTTTTTCATTTCTTCGTGTTCATAATCTTTTATTAAATGATCAAGCCCAGGTACGGCGCGTTTAACCGGCGAGATAATGTCGCGTGTGAGGGCTTCGGGTAGATCGTGAAAAAGTCCTGTGAAATAGTTATTCGCAGCCTGTTTTTCAGATGTTCGAATACTGCAAGAAAAAAGATATGAAATAATTGCAACGAAGAGCATGTGGCCCAAAACTGAAGTTTGGGGTACCCTATGAATTCGTGACCATCGGATTTGAAAACGCAATTGACCACAAAGATTAATGAAATTAAGATAACGAATATGATCGCTTAAAATTTGCATGCTTTTAAGACCATTATGAAGTTGTTGTTTTTTTTCGAGATCTTGTTTGATAATATCAATTTCATAATCAGTTGGGTTAGCACGCTGAATGATATCAAATTCCCATTTGGTGGCAAAGAAATGAGCGGCATTTAATATGCGACGATTAATATTTGGTTCAACAGGTTGGAAATAGGCAATGAATGATTGTTGGAATTCTTCGCCCAATGGTGCCAATGTGTTTTTTAAATTGGCGTATACCCAATGATTTAACGCGGTATATTGATGTTGGTCGTTCTTGATTTTTTCGAAAATTTGTGGTTTAAGATCGGTAACGACAATTCGCTGTAAGAATTCAAATAAACCACCTTCAATAATTTGTTTCCAACTAAAATCATGTTCATGTTCATGGAATTTACCGAGGAAATATGCGATGATCATTTTGTGAGCTTGTTTATCAAGTTCGACTAGCTCGATAGGCCGTAATTTGTCATTCCAACGCTGCATATAAGCTGATTTCAAGAGTTCTAAAAATATTTGTTTGCGAATTTGCATAGCATCCCTCAAGGACGATTGTTGGAATATTTTATACACTAAGAAATAGACTTGTACAATCATTACTTATTATGGCTGGTTTAATTTATTCTTTTGGCATTGCTGAAAACGATTTGAGAATAGTGGAGGTGCGATGATTAGGATAATATTGGAAAAACTTGTTAAGAAACAAGATTTAACTGAAGACGAAGCTTTTGGTACTATGGAATATATTATGGAAGGGGAAGCTACATCCGCTCAAATTGCTTCTTTTATTACAGCGTTACGAATGAAAGGCGAGACAGTTAAGGAAATCACGGGCTGTGCTCGAGCTATGAGAGCAATGGCAACGCCCATTCAATTACAAGGGAGCTCCATTACTATCGAAAGCATCGATGGTAATGAAGCTGATGATACAATTCTTGATACTTGTGGAACCGGCGGTGATGGTGCTAATACGTTCAACATATCGACCGCTGTTGCATTGGTTGCAGCTGGGGCAGGGTTAACTGTCGCCAAACATGGCAATCGTGCAATTTCATCGAAATGTGGAAGCGCTGACGTCTTAGAAAAACTTGGGGTCAATTTGAATCTTTCTCCGGACCAAGTCAGGAAGTGTATTTCGGAAACCGGTATTGGTTTTTTGTTTGCCCCGCTTTATCATTTAGCTATGAAACATGCAATTTTGCCTCGGCGTGAAATAGGGATTCGTACTATTTTTAATTTATTAGGTCCTTTAGCCAATCCAGCTGGCGCTAATGTTCAAATATTGGGGGTTTATGATAAGTCCCTTACCAATACAATTGCAGAAGTATTATGTCTTTTAGGATTACGTAGGGCCATGGTTGTTCATGGAGCTGGTACTTTGGATGAATTTTCACTATTGGGTTCTACCCAAGTAAGTGAATTGCGAGATGGAAAAGTCGAAACATATTTAGTTACACCGGAAGATTTTGGACTGCCTTCCGCTTCGCTGACTGAACTGGAAGGTGGTGATGTGGAACAAAATGCGGAGATTATTCTATCTATATTTAAAGGTCAGCAGAGTGCTAAATTAAATGCAGTTTTGCTGAATGCATCTGCGGTATTCGTTATAACAAACCGGGCATCAAACTTCAAAAAAGGAGTGGAAATGGCCAAAGATATAATTTTTACGGGAAAAGCGATGAGGAAATTAAATGAGCTTATTTTTACAACAAATAGATTAGCGCAAGAATCGAATATTGAATAAAAATATGAGGTTCTTTTAAATGACCCATCCCTTATCTGAATACGTAAATATATTTATAACGCTTATTGCTATAGTAGATCCTTTAGGTGTTATACCGATATTTATTACTTTAACCCAAACAAAGACAAGACAATATCAAAACAAGACCGCTTGGATTTCAGCTGTGACAGTTGCAATAGTATTAATTGCATCGGTTTTAATTGGTGAGACATTATTGAACTTTTTTGGAATATCGATTGCTTCTTTCCGTGTCGCAGGAGGTTTATTACTTTTGCTTATGGGAATAAATATGTTGCATGCAAGGCAAGTATTTTCATCGTATAATTCAGATAATACTATGGATGAGAATATTGCGGTGGTTCCTTTGGCCATTCCGTTATTATCCGGTCCCGGAGCAATTAGTACCATGACGATTTTTGCTCATCGTGATTTACAATGGAACCATCTCACGATTTTGATTGGTATAAGCTTAATGGTCGCAATTATTACTTGGGGTGTCTTATTCTTAGCTCAAAAAATTGGCGGAGTTTTAGGGAAAACAGGTTTAAATATTACTGTGCGTCTTATGGGATTATTACTTTCTGCGGCAGCAGTTCAGTTTATGGCGGATGGCATTACTCAGTTTTTTTGTTTAAAATAATTGAGTAATGGAAAAATAATTCGTCTGAAGGAGGTAACGTGTCCAATTTATTTCGAGCAGAAACGAATGTCGAGCATAGAAAATCTCCTCGAAAACAATTTAAACTTCGAATTCATTTTAAATGTTTGCAGAAGGGGGATGTTTCGCGTGCGTTAGACAGTTTAGCTGAAGACTTAGGGGCGGGTGGAATGGCTATGAATATTGGTCATGAAATTGAGGGGAATCAATTACTTATGATTACTCTCTTTTTACCAAAAGTTGAACATCGAAACGAAATTATTGATAAACCAGTATTCTTAGAAAAAGAATGTGATTCAGTAGCAATTCTTTCAAGAGTTGTTTGGTGTGCGAAAAGAAGAGACAACGAATATATTGCTGGCGTGGAATTTTTGGATCTAAAGCGAGAACATCGGAATATTTTTAAAAAATTTTTAATTGACTTTGATTTAGATAAACCAGATTCAAAGCTATATTTAACGTAATATGCGGGAAATATATGGGGGAATCGTGGGGACGAAAGCATTTTTTTGGTATATCCTTTAAAATTGTGTTTGGGAATTATTTCTTGAGTATTATTTATTTTACGTAATTTTACTTGTGTAATTACTATTCTGTTTTGTTTTTCTTGTATCGTTTTCACGGCTAAAGCGACTAGTACTGGGAAAAATTTATTTAGGAGATGTTTCTAAAATCAATATTATGTCTTTCTAAAATGCGATAAAGAGTTCGGCGATCGATATCTAAGATTTCTGCAGCTTTTGAGACATTCTGATTAACCGCGCTAAGAACATCTAAAATATATTCTTTTTCTTTTTCAGCAAGAGTTGAAAGTGGTTGAACTCCTTTTGTGGTACTTGACCCTTGAATATTTGGAGAGTGTTGTTGATCTGGAAAGTCTTGCATCGTTAAAACGCCGCTTGAATTTAATGCAATAGCACGTTCTATAGAATGAGCTAATTCTCTAACATTACCTGGCCAAGTATAGGCGCTTAGAAAATCGTATACGGAATTATGAATACCGATTTCTTTTGAAGCGGCTTTAGCATAACGTCGGACAAAAAAATCAAGTAATAATGGGATGTCAGCACGTCGTTCACGTAAAGCTGGGACATTAACGGTTACGACCTTTAATCGATAAAATAGATCTTCTCGGAATTTATTATTTTGTACTAATTCATCCAACGGTTGATTGGTAGCTGCTATTACCCTAACGTTAACAGGGATAACTTCAGTACTTCCAACGCGAGTAATGACGCGTTCTTCAAGAACACGTAGCAATTTCATTTGAAGCGCAGTTGAAGTGTTTGAAACTTCATCTAAAAAACAAGTTCCATCATGCGCAGCTTCAAAAAGACCGATTTTATTACTGACTGCTCCAGTAAAAGCCCCTTTTATATGACCGAATAATTCACTTTCTAAGAGCCCTTCAGCTAAAGCACCACAATTAACAGCAAGAAAGGGTCCTGTTTGACCACTGTTTTTATATAAGAGACGTGCAATAACTTCTTTTCCAGTGCCGCTTTCGCCTTGAATTAGAACGGTGGTATTTAGTGGTGCAACTCGTGCAATGATTTTATAGATTTCAACCATTTCGGGACTTCGGCCTACAACTTCTACCTGTGTTTGCTCTTCAACTAATGTTCGAAGTAGACGATTTTCTTTTTTTAGTCCTGCCTGTTCGAGAGCGCGACTTACGATCATACGTAAATGATCGAGTTTGAAGGGTTTGCTAATATAATCATAAGCACCATTGCGAATTGCGTCGATGGCTGTCTCCATTGATGTAAAAGCTGTCATAACAATAACCGGAAGATCTTTTTTGTTTTTTTTCACGGCTTCTAATACACGCATACCATCAATTTCACGCATTCGTAAATCTGTAATGACAAGGTTGATCGTAGGATCCGATAAACACTCAAGCGCTTCAATTCCACTTGATGCTGCAATAACTTCATAATTTGCGTTTTGCAAAACATCTTTTAATGATGTAAGAGAGGCGTGGTCGTCATCGACAATTAAAATTCGTGGAATTTCATTTGAACTCATAATGAATTATTCTCCTAGTGAAGTGGTTGAATCTAAAGAGGGGATTGGAAACATAAGGCGGAAAGTAGTGCCGCTTCCGAAAACGCTAATTGCAGAAAGCCTCCCACCATGTCGCCGAACAATTTCTTGACATACAGCAAGTCCGAGACCAGTACCTTTTCCGAATTCTTTAGTTGTGAAAAAGGGTTCGAAAATGTGGCTAAGTTTATCTTGTGGAATTCCAATGCCACTATCATGCAATTGGATAACCCAATTTGGTTCTGGTTGGGTCTCTGTATCTATATGTATTTCTACTCGGAGTGAACCGGTACCGATAATCGCATCCATCGAATTGTTAAAGAGATTTAAGAAAAGTTGTTGGAGTTGATCAGGATTTCCTTGAATTAGAAGAGGTTTATCTAAACCTATTAATTGAAATTCGATTTGTCGTGATTGGAATATTGGACTCAATAAATGAGCCACTTTCTCAATGATTTCCTGCAAATTTACTAAAATGCGGTAATCGGGACGGCGGACATCGGTTAATAAATTTTCGACTATCGCACATACTCGATTGATTTCTGAATCGGCTAACTTTAGACGAGTTACCATTGATTGTGAAAGCTTTGGATCTTCTAATAAAATTTGTAAATGTGTTGAGACGGCGCTTAGCGGTGATCCAATTTCATGAGCAAATGTTGCGGTGAGCTGGCCGATTAGGGCTAAGCGTTCAGATTGGGTTAGACGTTTTTGAGTCTCGATTAGTAGGAAATTTAGGCTTTCTAAGTCCTGATTTCGTTTCGCGAGTGCTTCGGTAGCGGTTTGGATTTGTTTTTTCATGTTTTTGTGAAATTGATTTAGCTCATTGAACATGATATTTAGATGTTGTGCTAATTCCCCAAATTCTCCAGGGAGTTTTAGGTGTGCACGTACGTGTGTCTTTCCGGTTTGAAACAATTGCATTGTAGTAACCAAGTGATGGACGCTACGATATACCGTTGTCCGAAATAATATTGTGATTCCGATTACTAAAAATAAAATAGATGCTACTAGCATATATATTTGAATACGAGAATGGATGGTTACTAAATCACTTACTGGTTTTAAAGAACTTATTATAGTCACTAATCCAGGTTTGCCACCTAATAATGCAATTGGATAAACAGCCGCAATTTGACGTTTTCCGGTTTCTTCATCTTCTATCATATATGTATCAGATTGCCCGCTTTTTAAAGCGTTGAGTTCGAAAAATTCAAGAACACGCACATCGGGTAGAGAATTTGAAACTAATAGTTTGAGTTCATCTCCGTCCTTAAAGTAAACATCAACTCGAGTAATGTTTGGTACTAATTCAAGTATTTTATTAAGTGAACGATAAAATCGTCGATTGATTTCTTTCGCTTCGACATCATGTAAATCGGTGGCTAATCTATGTGCAGCCATTGTTGTTTGATTACCAATTTCAGTTTCCAACGCTCGCATTGAACTTAAGGTAGTAAGTTTATCGCTAAACCATAGAACCAATGTTGCGACAATAATAGTTAAAAGTAAAATTCGGATTTGCAACGAAGATTTAAAGGGGTTCCATTTAAAATTAAATACCACGATATTGTCCTCCCACTAAACAATATCAACATTATAAGCGGTTATACGATTAAACGAAATGCTTTATTATTATATTGGAACTCAAAAGGTTATAAAATTTCTAATTTTTCGGACGATCCTGTCGAAACTACACTCAGCAAATAGAAATAACCAATAGAGGCTATTATGGCAGCGTTTGATCCGAAAGATGTAGAAAGTTTGATGCCAATGCCAATTTCCAGTGTGCGTTTAGCGGAGATGGTATCGGATCCCGAATCAACAATTAAAGGTTTTTCACGGGTTATAGAATTGGATCAAGCCTTAACATTAAATGTATTGAAGTGGGCGAATTCTTCGTTTAGTTCACCAGGTAGTAAAATAGAAACAGTTAGAGATGCGGTTGTACGGTTAGGAACTGCAAATATTCTCAAGCTTGCAGTTGGTCAACATTTACTTGCTTCGTTTTCATCAAATCTTACAAAAACAGAATTAGGTGAAAATGAACTTTGGCGCCATAGTGTTGCTGCGGCTTTGGCTATTGAAAATATTGGGCACTTTAGTAATGTGAAGATACCTGGAGTCGCTTTTACTGCAGCATTGGTACATGATGTTGGAAAGTTGATTTTATGTCGTCGTATTGGATACGATGCTTTTTATGAAATTATTCATGGAATCGTAATTGAAAAAGGAGTTGCGGATATTGAAGCGGAACGCATTTTTTTTAGAACGGATCATGCAGAAGTTGGTGGTGCTGTTGCGAGACATTGGGGCTTTTCCGAAGATATTATTACATCGATTGAGCTTCATCATTCCTATGAAATTGAAAATGGAATTCTGTTGGATTTGGTTGTGATTTCGGATATTGCTGCACATGGAATTGATATGAATTATAAGGGGAATTTAGAAAAATGTAAAAAACGAATAGACCGTTTGAATGTTTCGATTGAACAATTTAATGCACTCGTTGATATAGTCCGAGATGGAATAAATAAATCGGAGCTACTTTGGCAATGATGAAATGAAATGCTAATAAAAGATTTTTTTTTCCGATACTATTAACGATTGTTCGGGACTAATTTTGAGTTGAGAGCTGTGTTGAAAGGTTGAAATGATGAATGACTGTATTGATGAAAATAATAAGGAGTTTGATTTTGGAAAAATATGTTTTTTATTTGAACATCTGATGGAAGGGGTGTGCATATTCGAAGTTTTATACGATGCGTGTGGAACAGCTGTGGATGCGTTTTTGCGAAATGCCAATCCGGCATTTGAGAAAATGTTTGATGTCTCGCATGAGCAAGCTATGGGATTGTCCTTTAATACACTATTTAAAAATCAAATAGCGCTTATTGAGTCGGTGTTTCATGTTTCGGCAATCGGTCAAACAGTCACGACTAAATTTAATTTAGACCGATATTTTGAAGTACAAATGCTGAGAGTTAAGTTAGGCTGGGTATTAATGATTTTTCGGGATATAACTCAAACACATATTCAATTGGATTTATTGGTTGGACAGGAAGAACGGCTAAATCGCTTGATGGAAACTTCGGATATGGGGTATTGGGAATGGGAACTCAATGAACGAAAGGAGTTCTTTAGTGATTATTGTTATAAAATGTTGGGCTACGATGCAAGGGAGTTTCCGGCACATCATACAGAATGGCAAAAAATTGTTCATCCTGAGGATTATCAAGGAATTAAGACTGTGTTAGAAAATGTCCTTAATGGTCGTTTGGATAAATACGAATTTAATGGACGGTTGAAAACAAAAGAAGGAATGTGGCGTTGGGTACTATCGCGCGGAGGAATAGTTAAGAGGGAAGATGGTTTACCTGAACGTATGTTTGGTATGGTTTTGGATATTACCGACTGGCAAGAAGAACAGCTTAAACATATGCGGAGCTATCAAACCCAGGCGATTCTAAATGAAATGATTGGATTATCTTTGGAAAAAAACTCGTTAAAGGAATTATTTGAAACAGTAATTCGCCGGTTGGTCACGGTTCCTTGGTTGGCTTTAGAAAGTTGTGGGGCGATTTTTTTAGCGGAACCTAGAACCGAGACACTAACAATGCATGCTCATGTCAACATGCCGCATGAAATGATAGAGCGTTGCGCTTGGATCCGTTACGGTGAATGTATTTGCGGGCGTGCTGCTCAAACCCGAAAACCGATTATTACAAAAGAAGTTGATGAAACACACGACATTACATATCCTGGAATCAAGACACATGGGCATTATTGCATTCCTTTATTGACGTCAGAACAAAAATTGCTTGGAGTAATGAATCTGAAATTAAAGGATGGTCACAAGCCTGATCTGAATGAAGTCGCGTTTTTAGTGAATGTAAGTCAAGTTGTTGTTGGGATTATTCAACGAAAAATGGCGGATGATGCTTTACGGATGGCACGCGAAGCCAAAATTTCAAATGAAACCAAAAGTGAATTTTTGGCAAATATGAGCCATGAAATTCGTACACCTTTGAATGGAATTGTTGGTATGTCAGGTTTTTTGCTGGATACTGAAATGAATATGGAACAACGAGAATATGTTGAAACTATTCGGAATTGTGCAGATGCATTATTGATGATCATAAATGATATTTTAGATTTTTCGAAAATCGAAGCCGGGAAAGTTGAATTGGATAAATACGATTTTGATTTGAACAGCCTGTTAAGTACACGTAATCGTTTTCTAGCATTCAAAGCACAAGAAAAAGGGTTGGAATATTCCTGTGAAATTGAGGGAAACGTACCGTTATTGCTTTATGGGGATCCTGGACGTTTATCTCAAATTATTGTGAATTTAGTTGCAAATGCTATTAAATTTACATCGGAAGGTAAAGTCGGGATTCATGTTTCACTTGATCATGAGGATGATGTTTGTGTTTGTTTGAGAGTTGTGATTTCGGATACAGGAATAGGGATCACTGAGGAAAAAAGTAAGGCGCTTTTTCAACCCTTTACCCAGGGTGATGCATCAATGACAAGAAAATATGGCGGTACAGGATTGGGACTTGCAATTTCAAAACGCTTGGTTGAAATGATGGACGGACAAATTGGGGTTGAAAGCCAGGTGGGTAAAGGATCACGGTTTTGGTTCACTGTTATTTTGCAAAAGCGTACGAATCAACGTGCAGCAGTAATGAATGTTGCTACGGGGATACAAAACTTAAGGATTTTAATTATTGATCAAAATAATGTGGAACGATTAGCTTTAGGCGCTTTGTTAAGAAGTTGGCATTGTCGCTTTTCAAGTGTTGCGAATTTTGATGAAGCTATTGAATATCTTGGAAATGCGGCTGCAGATGGCGATCCGTATCAACTGGTGTTTTGCGATATGACTCGACCACGTAAACGAGATTGGATATGGAGTAAGCGTATAAAAGAAACTGAGCGCTTTCATAAGCCGGTTTTATTTCTAATGAGTTCGATTCATCTTCAAGATATATCGCGTTTACAAGAATTTGGATTCTCGGGATACTTACAGAAACCAATTGAACAACTGCAACTTCAGACGTGTGTTTCTAAAATTTTATTTCCGGATTTGAAATGCAAACCAGAAGATGTGCTTATCGAAAACTCAGTAAATACAAATGAATTTATTCCTGCACGTAAATTGAAAATATTAATTGCGGAAGATAATTTGGTGAATCAGAAAGTCGCCTCTATTATGATACAAAAAATGGGACATGAAGCGGTAATTGCGAATAATGGATTGGAAGCTATTCAGCTACTTGAAAAACAGGAATTTGACTTGGTGCTCATGGATGTTCAAATGCCGATTGTGGACGGTTTGAAAGCAGCGAAGACAATACGAGATCGACAATCATTAGTGCGCGATCATGGTGTTTCAATAATAGCCATGACAGCTCACGCTATGAAACGTGATCGTGAGAAATGTTTGGAAGTTGGAATGGATGATTATATATCCAAACCCATCAAACCGTGGGAACTGGCAGAAGCCATTGAACGGAGATTAGCTGGTGCAGCATTTTCTCAGTTTTGGACAAGTAATGTTGCGCAATCTATTGCTCCTGAAATGATTTTTCAACGTGCGGCTTTATTGACACGAATGGGTGGCGATGAAGAACTTTTAATTGAAATCGTTGATATTTACTTGAATGATGTTCCACAACAAATAGTTCAATTGAGGAAAGCACTAGAGTCACAAGATGCTATCTTGTTTAGAGATCAAGCACATACACTGAAAGGAGCGTCGGGAAACGCTGGGGCTGTTGGCGTGCAAAATGTCGCGGCACATATGGAGGTAGCGGGTGAAAATCAAGTGTGGGATGAAATGCGGAGCTTAATGCCGGAATTAGAGAAACAATTTGAGCGGTTTAAACAATTTATTAATAAAGAGGAAAAAAGAATACAGAAAGGGGAAATGACATGCGCTCATTAGTTGTTGAAGATGATTTAACCTCTCGGAGGGTACTGCAACGCTTTTTGTCGGATTATGGTGCTTGTGAGGTGGCGGTTACTGGAATTGAAGCAGTTGAGGCTTTCAGGCTTTCGCTTGAAGAGAATCAGAAATATGATTTAGTCTGCTTGGATATACGTCTGCCTGAAATGGACGGGCAAAAAGTATTGAAGGAGATCCGCCGTATGGAAAGTGAAAAAGGCATCATGGGCTTGGATGGTGCGAAAGTAATTATGACCACAGCATTGAATGATTCACAAAATGTTATTCCGGCTTTTCGTGCGCAATGTGATGCATATTTGGTGAAACCCTTTGATCGTCAAAAATTGGTTCGCGAATTGCAAGCTTTAGGCTTGGTTACAACAGCCAATACTTAAAACGTGTTAGACATTAAATAAAAATTCAACAACATCTCCATCTTGCATAATATAGTCGCGTCCTTCTTGACGTAAAAGACCTTTATCGCGAGCTTCTTTTAAGCCGCCTACATTAACGAAATCATCGTAAGAAACGATGTTTGCTCGGATAAAACCGCGTTCGAAATCGGTGTGAATGACACCGGCTGCTTGAGGCGCCGTATTTCCTTGTTGGATGGTCCACGCTCGGGTCTCTTTCGGACCAGTGGTAAGATAGGTTTGGAGACCTAAAAGATTGAAACATTTTTTAGCTACAACATCTAGACCGGATTCAGATATATTTAGCTCTTTTAGAAATTCTGTTTTTTCATCCTTTTCTAATTTTGAAATTTCTTCTTCGATTTTTGCGCATATCAAGGCAAAAGCATCCTGATGTTGAAGCGCATAGGTTTGGACTTGATCCACAAAAGGATTTACTTTACCTAAGAGAGCTTCGCTTATATTGGCGACATAAATAACCCGTTTGGCGGTTAAGAAATTAAAGGTTTTAAGCCAAATGAGTTCTTCGCCAGAAACATGAACCTGACGAGCTGGTTGGTTGTTTTCGAGAAGAGCCTTAATACGTAAAATGAGATCGTATTTGCCCTTGGATTCAGCATCGCCGCGGCGAGCATTTTTTTCAAGTCCATTTGCAAGCTTTTCGGCTAATTCCAAATCAGCCAAAATGAGCTCGGTGTTAATGATGTCAATATCATCCAAAGGGTTTATTTTGCCACTTACATGTGTAATGTTGGAATCTTCGAAACAACGGACAACATGTGCGATGACAGACACTTCGCGAATGTGTGAAAGAAATTTATTGCCCAATCCTTCACCTTTTGAAGCACCTTTGACCAATCCGGCAATATCTACAAAGGTAATGGTTGCTGGCAGAATTCGTGTTGATCCACTTAGTTTGGCTAATATATCCAAACGGGCGTCAGGAAGCGGAACGATACCGGTATTTGGTTCGATGGTACAGAATGGATAATTTTGTGCTTCGGCTTGAGAATTGGTAATGGCATTGAAAAACGTCGATTTTCCAACATTGGGTAAACCTACAATACCAACAGATAGAGCCATGGGTCACATACTCCTTAACGTAATGGGGAATTTAAAATTTAATCAAGATCTTCAAATTGTTTTAATTTTTCACTGAATTCATTGTTTTTCTTTTCGAATTCTTGTGTGGCTTGTTCCAACTTGACGTATATAAAATCAAGTTGTTGTTGTAATTCTTTGTTATGTTTCGGCAACTCAATCAAGGCGGTGATATCGCCATTTGAAGATGCATCAATGAGTTGCTGGTTGTTTTTGGCGAGGGTAGATTCAATGCTTTCAATACTCTTTTCAAGATCTTTAATTTTAAGTTCAAGTGGTTTAAGCATTTTTGATTTCTCTTGAATAATAGCTGCCTTTTGCTTGCGTAATTCTTTTTTCCCTTTGAGATCTATATCGGTTTGAGATACTTCGGACATCTCTGTATTCAACGTGTGAGATTGGATTACAAGTTGGCTTTGTATTTTTAAATCTCGTTTTCCAGTATCGTCAAAATCCCAACCGATTTCATTCAAATAGTCTTGATAACTGCCAGTGTAGGTGTATGCTTGCTCTTGATCGAATACTACGAATTTGTTGGCGACTGCATGAAGCAACATTTCGTCGTGGGTGACGATGATAACTGAACCATCAAAAATTTCAATGGCGTTTAAAAGGGATTCACATGATTCCATGTCTAAGTGATGTGTGGGTTCGTCAAGTAAAAGCAAATGGGCGGGGGATAGTAAAAGTTTGCCTAGCAAGACTCGACTACGTTCGCCACCGGATAAGACCGATATCTTTTTTAAAGCCATATCACCAGAAAACATAACGGCGCCACAAATATCGCGGACTTTTTGACGGGTGGCGTTAGGATCTGCTGAAAGAATTTCCTCCTCGATCGTTTTGCTGGCATCCAGACGATCGATGTTGGTTTGTCCGAAATAAGCAATATCTAATTTAGGGTGTTGTTTCACAGTCCCGGATGTTGGCGTGATTTCATTGGCCAACAATTTTAATAAAGTGGATTTGCCTTTACCGTTTTTTCCGATGACGGCAATTCGGTCATTACGTCCGATTAATACATTCAACTTTTCCATGAGGTAGGGAGGCTGATGGGTATAAGAGAACGTAAGGTTATGTGTTTCCAACATAACTTTCGCAGGAAATTCTTCACTGTGAAATTCGAAATCTAAGGTTTCAATTTTATCTAATTTTTCTAAACGTTCTTTTTTCTGTAAGTTCTTAATGCGGGATTGTACCAAACTTGCTAGACGTGCTTTGGCACGAAAACGACTAATAAACAATTCAACTTCTTTTCTTTTCTTTTCATCATTGATTCGTGTTTTTTCGTAAATTTCCTCATCTTGTAAGATTTGTTGATAATATTTTTCGGTGGTTCCCTCGAGTTTTCTGATTTTATACCGATGAATACCCATAGTATGTGTAATGACACTGTCCATGAAATTCCGGTCGTGTGTGATTAGAATTAGCTCACCTTTCCAGGCGTTTAAAAATTTTGTTAACCAACGAATGGAAACGATATCAAGATAGTTGGTGGGTTCATCGAGCAGAAGTAAATCTGGATTGGAGACAAGTACTTTGGCCAAATTGAGTCGTACTTGAAAGCCGCCTGAAAATTCAGAAGGGGGGCGGTCCATATCTGGTTCAGTGAAGCCTAAACCGAAAAGAATTTTTTCGACTTTCCAACTATCATGGGATTGATCTTCGGGCAACCCCAAACAGGCTTCATCTAAGACTGTTGCTTGGGAAAACCGAATATGTTGTTGGAGATGCCCGATTGTGTAGTGCCGAGGAACCACGATATCACCCGAATCGGCTTCTTCCTGACCGAGAAGTATGCGAAAGAGAGTTGATTTTCCATGACCATTACGGCCAACTAAGCCAACCCGATCTTTCGCATTTAGGTTGAAACTTGCATTGTCAAGGAGTACTTGACTCCCATAGGTTTTGGTTAAATTACTGACTTTAATCATTGTATTTTCGGTACCTTAAAGTGAAATTAAAAGCGCGTTATTGTAGGACAGGTTGAGGCGCCTGTCAAAGAATTTAGTGGATAATAATAGTAAAACGCTTGCGAAAGCGTATTGTCTCACGTACAATAATTTTCTATATTTAGCGGATTCTCAGGAGGTTGGGATGAAATATATCAAAGCATTTAACGTAATACCCACAATGCCGGAAAAGTTGAAGCCGTTACAAGAATTAGCAGGGAATTTTTGGTGGGGCTGGAATGCAGAAGCATTTAATATATTCAGGCATATTCATCCTGATTTATGGACTGCGGCTAGCCATAATCCTGTTAAATTTTTAAGTCAGGTTTCTCAAGATCGTTTACAGGAACTAAGTCAAGATGAAGGGTTTTTATTTAATTTAAATCGTGTTTTGGAATCGTGTCGAAGCTATATGCAACGTAAATCTTGGTTCCAAACACGTTGGCCTAATCCGCAAAACTTTTTGGTTGCCTACTTTTCTGCGGAGTTTGGTATTAACGAAGGATTACCAATGTATGCGGGTGGGTTAGGCGTTTTAGCGGGAGATCATCTTAAATCAGCGAGCGATTTAGGAGTTCCCTTGGTAGGGGTGGGATTGGCTTACAGCAAAGGGTATTTTCGCCAATATCTGAATCAAGATGGATGGCAACAAGAACGATATGTTGAAAATGACTTCTATAACATGCCCATGACATTGATGCGCGATGCGGTTGGTGAAATTGTGGCCGTGGATGTTGAGCTACCTGGGCGAATCGTCACCTCACAAGTATGGAAAGTTCAAGTGGGAAGAGTACCACTCTACTTGCTTGACACCAATCTGCCACAAAATACTCCTGAAGATCGAAATATTACAGCACAGTTATATGTGGGGAATGCGGAAATTCGGTTGCAACAAGAGATTGTTTTAGGCATCGGCGGGTATCGTGCGCTAGTGAAAATGGGTTTGCGGCCAACAGTTACACATATGAATGAAGGTCACTCCGCATTTTTGGCTTTGGAACGGATTGCCCAGCATATGGATCAGGAAAAAATGAACTACATTGAAGCCAAAGAATTAGTCTCCGCAAGTAGCTTGTTTACTACACATACTCCTGTTCCGGCCGGCAATGAGGTTGTTTCCAATGAAATGATAGAACGATATTTTTCTCATTATTATAGGAAGTTTGGATTGAGTTCTGAACAGTTTTACGGATTGGGGCGTATTAATGAACACGATGTGCATGAACCCTTTGGTATGACTGTTTTAGCTTTGAAAATGTCTTCGCGTGCGAATGGTGTGGCTAAGTTGCATGGAGTTGTTTCACGTAAAATGTGGCGCGGTATTTGGCCGGAGTTTCCAGAATCTGAAATTCCGATAGATCATATTACCAATGGAGTGCATGTGAATTCATGGATTTCCATGGAAATGTCAGAATTGTTTGATCGATATTTGGGACCGCGGTGGTTGGAAGAACCCGGTGATCAAAAAATTTGGGAACGGCTTTCTGAGATCCCTTCAGCTGAATTATGGCGTACGCATGAGCGAAGACGCGAACGAATGGTGGGGTATGTACGTCGTCGATTGCGGCGACAATTGCAAGAACGGGGATGTCCACCTGAGGAATATGAAATGGCTGACCAAGTTCTTGACCCAGATGCATTGACTATTGGATTTGCTCGTCGGTTTGCCACTTATAAACGTGCAACTTTGCTATTTAAGGATTTAGAAAGATTAACGAAGCTTGTAACAGATAAAAATCGTCCTGTTCAAATAATTTTTGCGGGGAAAGCACATCCCAGTGATGATTTAGGGAAACGGTTGATTCAAGAAGTTGAACGTATTACCCGGCGTGCAGATTTACGTAGACACATTGTTTTTCTAGAAGATTATGATTTGAACTGTGCACATTATCTCGTACAAGGAGTTGATGTTTGGTTAAACACACCTCGGCGTCCTATGGAGGCTTCAGGAACGTCAGGGATGAAGGCTGTGTTTAATGGAGCTATTAATTTATCGATTTTAGATGGCTGGTGGGATGAAGGCTACAATGGGAAAAATGGCTGGGCGATTGGTCGAGGGGAAGATTATGCGGATACAGAATATCAAGATCGTATTGAAAGTTCTGCGTTGTTTCAAATTTTAGAAAATGAAGTTGTGCGTTTATTTTATTTGAGAGGTCCGGATGATATTCCTGAATATTGGGTACGCATGATGAAACAATCCATGACCACATTGGGTCCAGTATTTAATACTAATCGTATGGTTACAGAATATACTGAGAAATTTTATATGCCGTTGACTTCACGACGGGATACATTGGCTGCAAGGCAATATCAAGGTATCCGAGAATTGGCGATGTGGAAAGCTAAAGTACGTGAGGCGTGGAGCGGTGTGAAAGTTGAGTCTGTAAACGTTGAGCCTAAACATGAATGGTCGGTTGGGGCTAAATTGCCCGTTCAAGCCACTGTGCAACTTGGACATTTGTCTCCGAAAGATGTCCAAGTCGAAATTTATTTTGGGTTGATCGATGGAAATCAAAATTTATACAACACGCTTACAGTTTTAATGATACCAGAAAATGGACAATCGGGTGATCGAATTGTGTTTAAAGGTGAAATCCCATGTGCAACGACAGGTCAACATGGGTTTACGGTTCGAGTATTACCTTCGCATCCCAATTTAGCGCAGCGAACAGAGACTAATTTGATTACCTGGAGCGCATAAGTATACTAAATATACGCAAGAAGGTGTGGCCGATCGAGATGTTTTTATTTGTGTCATTTGTTGATACGTAAGTTATGGGACACAATCTGATTTATATCCGATAAGGCATGCATCAATAGAAAAAAACTTGAAAGTCACCGTAAACAATAAGGATGAGTGAAATAATACGCACTCATCCTTATTGTTTACGCAGCATTTAGAACTTCTTCCCAAAAGATTGTGGGAGAAGAGAAAAGCTTTGCAGTAGAAGTTGTGAAAGCGAGTTTTAATTGCTTAAAAGCTCGATGATGCCTTACGCGAAGTGTGGATTCTTTGATTTGCAATAATGCCGATGCTTGCGCTAAAGGTAAACCTTTAAAATCGAGCGTTACCAAGGTATCTTGTAGAATTGGTGGAAGTGTTTTAATTAAGGAAAGTACCGTTTCTCGTTGTTGATTGAATTCAGTCTGTTCTTTAGGCGTAGCCGGCAGAGGAATAATTTGTTCAGCTTGATAATAGAGATCGTCGCGTTGGACGATCTTTCTATTTCTGCGAATTTCATCCAAACATTCATTGTAAGCCAACCTGTAGAGCCATGAACCAAAGCTTGATTTGTATTGAAACTGATCGCCGCGCAAGAACACTTTTAAAAATATATTTTGACATGCATCTTCGGCATCCCAAGTATTTTTAAAAAAACGTAATGTCAATCGCATCACTCGCGGTTGATAATGAGAGACTAGTTTTTCAAAGGCGTTTGAATCACCGGATAGAGCCTTTTTTAGCCAACTTGGTTCGGGTTTAGATGTTGAATTAAGGTTGTGCGTAGAAGTGATGGTGTGCATTTATTTCCCTCCCCTTTAAAGTTAATTAATATATAAACAAGTTACATGCCAACTTAAGTTTTTATTTAAATAATTTTGTTGTTTTATTATTATATTGTTTTCTGTTTATTGGAACCTATAAAGAGCTTTAAAATAAAGGTTTTAAATAGTTTATCTTAAACGATA
This sequence comes from uncultured bacterium, assembly GCA_964604705.1. Taxonomy (GTDB): domain Bacteria; phylum Oederibacteriota; class JAAXVQ01; order JAAXVQ01; family JAAXVQ01; genus JAAXVQ01. The sequence goes on along the minus strand of CAZSAP010000001.1, from coordinate 257,866 downwards.
GAATTTAAAAAAGAAGGCTATTATTGAAGGTGTCTTAAAATGTAACGAAGGCAATGTGTTGAAAATCATTATTTTTTTTAAATTAAAATAGTATCAGGCAATATTGTTCCTAAAAAGTGGCAAAACATTGCCTTGAAAATTTCGGAAGTTTAACGTATTATCTGGTCTGTTTTTCTAAATTAAACATTTAATGATATAAACTTGTTCGGAAGTCTTGGGAGGAATGAATGCGTTTTTATCAAAAAATTTCTTTTGCATTTATTAGTCTATCACTCTTAACCATAAGTGCGGTTTTTATTTTTTTCTATTATGGAGAAAAAAATGTTTTGGTGGAACAAGCCTATCGACGTGCAAATTTATTAGGCAAGGCTGTCCAAGTTGCATTGACGGAAATTATTGAAAATCCATCGATTAATTCTTTGGCGCAATTAAACACACGTGAAAAAGTATTGTTGCAAAGGTTTATTCGTCAATTTGGTGAAGAAGATGGATTTAGCCAAATATCCATTTTTAATAGAGACCAAGGTGTTGTAATAAATTATGCAGATGCTCATGAATGGGCACCGCTTCCTTCGGATAAGGAAACATTACAGAGACTAAAATATCTTGGTCAAAATCAAGTTCTTAATTTGGTGGAAAAAACACCCCAGGGATTGGCAACAACAGTGATTATTCCATTGAACTATGAGGGTAAAATACTTGGGTTTGCAAAGGTAAAACTAACGTTAAAAGAAACTGAGGCTCGATTGCGTGAAAGCTTACGTTGGAGTTTTCTGATTTTAGCGTTAACCTCTATTTTGGTGGTTTTAGTTTCATTGGTTCTAGGACGTACGGTGGCCAAACCAGTAGTGCAATTGGTTGCAGGTGCTAAAAAGATTGCAGCTGGAAATTATGATGTTGCACTGCCAATTCATGGGGAAGGTGAAATTGCTGAGTTAACGGAAGCGTTTAATTATATGGTAAATAATTTAAAGCGTTTGCAAGCGGAGCGACAATTAAGGGAAGCTTTAAAAGTTGCAGGCGAATTAGGCCGTTCGGTCGCACATGAAATTCGTAATCCGTTGAATCTTATTTTGCTCTCGGTTGAACAATTGCCGAATTTATTTCAGGGTGGTGAGAACGAAAAAAAACGAGCAGAGAAATTGATGGGTACGATTAAGTCTGAAATTAATCGAATAAATGGAATTATTCAAAATTTCTTGGAATATGCACATACCCAAACGTTGGTTCGGTCCTCAGATTCCATTAACGAATTACTGCAATCGACTGCGGCATTAATTGGTCCGCAAGCCACTAAACAACAAGTGGAGTTGGAGTTGGATATTGCGACGGATTTAGGCGCGGTACCGCATGATCCTAATCAAATGCGTCAGGCGTTATTAAATTTGGTGGTTAATGCATTTCAGGCAATGCCTAAAGGTGGCCGCTTAATATTGTCCGCGGAACGCCAAAAAGATTGGGTGCATCTTCAGGTTGTGGATCAAGGGGTTGGGATTGCACCTGAGAACATTGATAAAATTTTTGAGCCTGATTTTTCAACCAAGGCGGGTGGAAATGGGATTGGTTTAGCTTTGGTGAAACGCATTACTGAACAACATGGTGGACGTGTTGCTGTGAGCAGTCGACTTGGTCAAGGATCACAGTTTTCGATGTGGTTGCCAATATTAGATCCTTTGGAAGTTGTGGAGGAACGCAACCATGCCTAATCAGTCTGTCTTGATTTTAGATGACTCCCTCCAACAAGCGGAATTGGTAAGCGATATTTTGACACAGGCAGGTTATCGTACAACCGCACTTTCAAATCCAGCCAGTGCTATGGAAGAATTAAAAAGTTCGTTTTTTCATCTTGTATTGACAGATTTAAGTATGCCGGAAATTTCTGGAATGGATGTCTTACGTGAAGCAAAACTGATTTCACCGGAAACGGCTGTAATTATTATGACTGCGTATGGAACCATCGAAAACGCTGTTGAGGCTATTAAAATTGGAGCTAGCGATTATTTGACAAAACCCTTTTCGACCGATCAACTGCTAATTACAGTTGATCGGGTTTTAAAAAGTCAGCAAGTTGTGATGGAAAATCGATTGCTTAAAGAGCGGCTGGAAGCAAGCGGAAAAGATGAGTTTGAACTGGTCGGCAATCATCATTCGATGACTCGAATTAAAGAATTAATTCATAAGGTATCACAAGATGCCAAGACACCTGTATTAATTATGGGTGAAAGTGGAACTGGAAAAGAATTGGCGGCGCGTGCCATCCATCGGTTAAGCAATAGAAAGGATAATCCGTTTATTGCGGTTAATTGCGCTGCTTTGCCCGTGGGATTGTTGGAAAGTGAACTGTTTGGTCATGAGAAAGGTGCTTTTACCGGAGCGAATAATCGCCGGTTAGGGCGGTTTATGCTCGCGGATTCCGGAACTTTGTTCTTGGATGAGATTGGTGAAATGGATATTAGCATGCAATCCAAACTTCTGCGGGTTTTGCAAGAAGGTGAATTTATGATGGTGGGCGGAACCAGGCCACAAAGAGTAGATGTACGAGTTATTTCGGCTACGAATCGCAATTTGATGCAAGAAATTCGTGCTGGACGTTTCAGAGAAGATTTATATTATCGTTTAAATGTAATTCCTGTAACCATGCCACCACTCCGAGAACGATTAAGTGATATTTTGCCCTTGGTTGAACATTTTCGTCAACAATACTGGCGGCGTCATGGGAGGATGGCCCCGATGTTGACGCCAGAAGCGCAGGAATCTTTACAAAATTATGATTTTCCAGGTAATGTACGTGAATTGTTCAATATTTTGGAACGCGGTTCATTATTGGCGCAGGGCCCTCAAATTGATGCGGAAGATCTAGGGTTGATATGTTCACCTCCACCTTCAGGAGCACCGGTTTCATTACGCGAAGCCAGTGAAGAAGCTGAGCGCCAAGCCTTAGTGGAATCGTTGGAGCGACATAGATGGAATCAACGCTTGACTAGTGCGGCGCTAGGAATTAGTGAACGAACCTTGCGCTATCGTTTACAACGGTATAATTTACGCAGGCCGAGATAACTATCTTTTGGGAATTAATTTTTCTAAATGTCTAAGTGCTTTTAGTAAAATTCGTTGTTCTCGTTCGGTAAGCGGTCGTTCCTCGAAAAGCAACTTGACTCGTCGCATAAATTCAGGAAGTCGTTGGATTGGTTTGTATTGCCCTTCTGTCAGAAGTTTTTCTAAGAGTTCATAAACACGTTGTTTTTCAGAATGGGATGCTAGACGTGAGTATACATCTGAAAACCACTCTTTTCCTGGACCAGATTGAAACCATTCATATAAATATACCACTACAGCTTGGCTGAGATTTAAACTTCCCTTATCGGTTACTGGAATGGTGCTGGTTATATCGCAGGAATAAAGTTCTTCGTTGCTTAAACCTGATTGCTCAGCACCGAACACCAATGCTGTTTGGACACCTGCAGGTAGATTCCAAAGATGTTGGACTGCATTGTTGGGTTTTAGCGCTTCCAGTTTGATGCGCCGAGCGCGACGTGTGGTAGCGATTGTAAAGACACAATCGGCCAAAGCGGTCTTTAAATTATTGAAATGTCGTATGTCCTTAAGAATACTGTCTCCATCACAGGCTAATCGCATAGCCACAGCGGGATCGTAAGGTTTGGGATCGACCAGACGTAGATCAGTAGCACCAAAATTGACCATAGCACGTGCGGTTGAACCGATATTTTCAGCCAATTGAGGGCGTACTAGGACCACGCAAGGTGGTAAATGATTTTGCGTCATAACACTCCTTGATTCTCTCGTGTTTTTCGGCCGCTTATTGTACACTAGAACAACACTATGTCCATTATGATTTTAAAATGGAAAGGGTATTTGAAATTAATATACCATTTATAAGAAGGTGACATATGACACGTAAAGTGGTTATTGTTGGGGCTGGATCGGTGGGGGCGACCTATGCTTATGCGCTTATGCAAGGTGGACAAGCGCAAGAAATTGTTATGGTGGATATGGATCGTGAACGAGCGCTTGGTGAAGTTATGGATTTGCAACATGGTATAGCATTCACTCGTCCGGTGGAGATTAAAGTAGGTACTTATGCGGATTGTGCTGATGCTGATTTGGTGGTTATTACTGCAGGGGCGAAACAAAAAAAAGATGAAACACGATTGGACCTAACCAAACGAAATGTTGGAATCATCAGTGGGATTATTGGGGAAATCATGCTTCACCAATTTACCGGAATTTTGTTGATGGTCTCCAATCCGGTGGATGTCCTTACACAAGTTGCTTGGCGTATATCAGGATTGCCTCGGAAACAAGTGTTAGGTTCGGGGACGGTTTTGGACAGTGCCCGTTTGCGCAGTCTACTTGCGACGCATTGCTCCGTGGATCCTCATAACATCCATGCTTACGTCATTGGTGAACATGGGGACTCGGAAGTGGCTGCATGGACTGCGGCTAATATTGGTGGCGTACCCATTATTGATTATTGCAATCAATGTAAGGTATGCACTCCAGAATCAAGATATCCAATACTTCTGGAACAAGTAAAGCGTTCTGCCTATGAAATTATCGCACGTAAAGGTGCGACTTATTATGCGGTCGGGTTAGCCTTGGTGCAAATAACCGATGCTATTCTTAGGGATGAACATAGGGTGCTTCCGGTATCGAGCATTCATGAGGAATTTGAGGGAATCAAAGATGTTGCGCTATCATTGCCAGCGGTCGTTGGCAGATATGGAATTGAACGGATTTTGAATATTCCACTTTCAAAAGAAGAGCGTGCCGCATTGGCGGAATCTGCGATGCTCATCAAAAAGCATTCAAGCGAAATATGAATATTATAGTATACTGACATTTCATTGCGGCGAAATAACTTTATTGGAGGCCCTGTAGTTCTATGCATACTCAGCTCCGTGAAATTCATAAACGATTAGATACGGATATGGATGTTCAAGGCTTTTTAATCCTTCTAAATAAAGTGGCGGATGAAATAGGGTGGTCAGATGATACGTTATTTGATGTTATGTTGGAATATAACGATGACCGAAGAGAAGAATATGAAGCCGATCGTAAATCTTGGGGAGAAATTCTTACCGAGGGGAAATGGGCTAACCTACATCAGTGTGTTGTAATGAACCAATGGATCAAAGGGATGAATCTAAAAGTTGCATGTGTGAAACGCAATCGTTTTTTTTCGATTACTTTAAAAAGTGAATCGTTTCGTATTGAATTGGGAGACGTGTTGTTGAGGATTGTTGATGGGGAAGTAGGCGCACAAACCATACGTGAGAAGACCGAAACCTGTTCGCAGGATTTTGAAGAACGCGAACGTTTATTTGGTGCGATGTTGCTCTCGGAACGTGTTGCTAATAAAGTTCGGTCCCCATTTTTAAATGGTGAGTTTTCTGAGGCGCTACGCGTAGGATATGAAGTCTATGCGAGTAGACTTGAGGAACTGCTGGGAATGACACTTAAACCATGGAAAGATATGGAAACTATTTTTTTTCAAGAGCGTCCTTGTTTCCTGTTTCCGGATTTATCAGGCGATCGTTTGAAGCTAGAATTGGCAGCTTTGGCTCGTTTGAGTTCCGGATTGGAATTGCTGCTTCAGCCTTTTTTACGTGGTTTTGAAAAGGCTCCCGAAGATCCAGCAATAATTTTAAAAATTTTAGTATTAATCAGCTTATTGGTAGATCGCTTGGATGCGGCAACCTCAAATCCAAGCTCAATTTATAAAAAAAATATAAAGAAGACTGTAAAGAAAAATAAGACTCGTAAACGTTCACTGAAAGCTAAAAAGATTGTGCAGAAAAACAAAAAAACGCTGAAAACGCGTATTTCTTCTTAAGCGGGGATTCTATAGAGTATGTTTCGGAACAAATGGCTTTGGTGCATTTCGGGTGTTTCATTAGTTGTGTTAGCGCTTAATGCGTGGTGGCTAAAACATGACGCACAACCGTTTTCCTGGGATGAATCTATTCATTACATGGGCGCAGTTGGATATTATAAAGTGCTGATACACTTGGGAACCGAGGGGATGGGTCGATTACTTTACCTTTCGGATTTTTATCCTCCCTTGCATGAGTTTTTCACTGGAATGCTATTTGTCGTTACCGGACCATCTCCGCATATCGCTGCTTTCGTCAATTCGATCTATCTTGTTTTTATCTTAATTATTATGTGGCGAATAGGGATACGGTTAGGTGATGAAGCTCAAGGTGTACTGGCGGGATTGTTGTTTGTTGCCAGTACCATGGTAATCGCCCAATCGAAGTTTTTTATGTTGGATATTCCTCTCACTTTTTGGGTGTTGCTTGGTTTCTGGCTATTTTTGGCTTCGCGAGATTTTTCAATTCGCAGCATAGCTTGTCTTTATGGTCTGGCTCTTGGAGGCGCGCTTTTAAATAAATGGAGCGCGGTGTTTTTTTTAGGGTTGCCACCGATAATTACAGCCATTCGTCTTTCAATTAAACGCGATGAATTTTCGAAACAGGCTTGGAACAATTTAGTGTGGCTATACGGTTGTGCGTTTATCATAGCGATTCCTTGGTATAGTGTGCATTTTATTAAACTTGTGAAATCTTCTTCGGGATTACTTTTTGCGCGTGGTGTTCTGGAAAACGATCCGCCTTTGTGGAGTCCCGTTTCTTGGTTCTTCTATATCGTTTCAATATTTCGGCAAATGTCTTGGGGTTTGGGTGGGATAATTGCGGTAGGGATTGTAGTTACGATTTTCCTTCGTCGCAAACTATGGATTTGGAGTATTTGGCTTGGAGTGCCCTATCTTGTCTTAACCTTTATTCGTAATAAAGACGATCGATATACATTGCCATTGCTCCCGATATGGTGTGTTATGGCATTTTCATGGCTAGGTATTTTTTCGAACAGATCACGAAAATGGATTCAAAGCGGTGTGATACTACTTGCGCTTGCCCAATTAGGGTATGCCCATATTGGCGGTGGTCCAATTCAAAAATGGATCACATATCCTATTTTTGGAATACCATTTTTAGATGTTCATATCCCCAATTCGGCCCATTGGCCAACTGCACGAATTTTACGGAATGTACAAGATATGGGCGCTGATTTCACACAGCGTCCAGTTTTGCGTGTTGTGCCGGATGATTCTCACTTTAGTCGGGTTACCTTTGTGGTTGAGCAATCCAAACTGTTTCAATCCCAAGTATATCTTTCAGGAAATACCAATTGGCCAGCATTTACCGATTTTGTAATTACTAAAACAGGCAACTTGGGGTTGCCGTTCACCGTTGAAGTACCTAAAAAAGTTACAGAAGAACTGGTGGCATCGCAAGGGGATCCCAATCACCGATTTGAACTTGTGAAAAAATACTCTTTGCCAGATGCTTCCGAAGCGCTTTTATTTATGCGACGAGATATTATCGATGTGGGACCACCTGCCAAAATCCTTGATGAATTGCATAGGGATTTGACACGTCTTTTGGCTAATTACATTCGCGATGCCAAAAAGATTACCATTGAAATTATTCCGGGCTCTTTCGAAGATACGTTAAGAGGTCATTTTTTAGGAGTGAATATCAATGTTTCTGAAGGACAAGTCGGGGATTTTCAACATAATAGCTTAGGGATTCCAATAAAATCTTTGAAGCTTGAGATTATTGACTTGGTCTTGGATTTGAATGAATCGCGGCAAGGACGTTTGGTTCCGTATTCACTAGGGCAACTAAAAGTTAAACACGTTGAACTCGAAGAGACGATGGTTAATCAAGTTTTAAGTCAAACACAGGGTGATATTCAAAAAGCTAGGTTGTTTTTTAAAAATCAGTTTATACAAGCACAATGGCTAGGGAAACCGATGGTTCGAGCTGAAATAGGCTTCAATATCGTACGAGATCCCGAAGAGATACATTCGGAGAATCTGGTATTTCAAGTTAAGCGGCTTCAGTTATTCTCGGTTTGGTGGCCAATTGGTTGGTTGCAACCTTTCATTGAGGATTTTAATCCTATTTTTAAATTAAACGGTTTTCCAGGGAAAATACTGCTCGGGACAATAAAAACTCAGCAAGGTCGCTTACTTTTAGGTACGGATGTTGAAAAATAATTGTTTATTCAAACCTGCTTTGTATATAATAGGGTTTCATTTCATTCAAAGGTGATCAAAAGGAACCTATGATAAAAGAGATAAAAACTGCCTGGGATTTCGGGTGGACGGTATTGATTATTACGGTATATGCTGGTAGCGCATGGTTGATGGCCATGGGAGGCTGGGTTTATCCGCCGGTTCCTATGTTTTTAGCGGCTCTGTTGGGTGGGTGGTTTTTTCGAGGTCGTCCTCAATCAGCAGCACGTGCGAGTTTATGGGTAGGGTTCATGTGGGGGTGGGTAGCTGAATGGGCCTATTTTTACGTACGTCTAAATGAAACCACTGGAACTTGGTTGAATGTTGATGTTCTAGAACGTTTTGGGCTTGGGTTTGCCGAAATTACACTTTATACGGCCCTCTTGAGTTTCTTTTCTGCATTTATTGCTTGGGGGAGTGATCAGACATCATCGGCGGTACGTAGTGAATCATTAACAAGCTCTGTGGAAAATCATCCGATAACCAAAATGGAAATACCCTTTCAACCGGAAGATACGTCAATTACTGGTTTAAATAAAATACCGAAAAATAATAATCCTGACTAAACTAAAAGGACCCGGAAATTCCGGGCCCTTCTAGTTAAAATGATTAAATTTCCAAAATGGCTTTTAGGTCTTGGTCTGGAGTGGAAATAGGTTTGATATCAAAGTTTTTTACTAAGTAATCCAAAATGGCGGGTGTGATAAATGCAGGCAACGAGGGACCCAAACGAATACCTTTGATCCCTAAGTGCAATAAGGTTAGCAAAATGACCACGGCCTTTTGTTCATACCAAGATAAAACCAATGAAAGGGGAAGCTCGTTCACTTCTACTTTAAATGCATTAGCCAAAGCCACTGCAATTTTAATTGCAGAATAGGCATCGTTGCATTGACCAATATCCAAGAGACGTGGAATCCCGTTAATCTCACCAAGTTTTTGATCGAAAAATCTAAATTTCCCACAAGCGAGTGTTAGCACAACACAATCTTTTGGGATCTTTTCAACAAATTCAGTGTAGTAACTACGTCCTGGCTTCGCGCCGTCACAACCACCCACTAAGAAAAAATGGCGAATTGACTTTTGCTTAACCGCATCAATAACTTTGTCGGCAATGGATAAAACCGTATTGTGTCCAAAACCGACCATGACGGACCCCTTTTCCTGAGAATCAGTAAATCCAGGTAATTCGAGGGCTTTTTCGATTACTGCTTTAAAATTTTGATTTTGAATATGTGGGATGTCAGGCCAACCCACCAAGCCGCTTGTGAAAAGATGGGATTGATAACTTTCTCGGGGCTTTTGTATGCAATTTGTGGTCATAAGGATGGCACCTGGGAATTCAGAAAACTCTTTTCCTTGGTTCTGCCAAGCAGTACCAAAATGGCCATAAAAATGAGGGAATGCTTTTAACTTTGGATACCCATGGGTTGGAAGCATTTCCCCGTGAGTATAGATATTGATTCCGAGCCCGACAGTTTGTTTCAGCAATTCTTCTAAATCTTTTAGATCATGGCCTGAGACTAAAATTGCCTTTCCAATAATATGTCCTAACGGTACTTCGGTAGGAACAGGATGACCGTAGGTACCTGTGTTGCCTTTATCAAGTAATTCCATAGTTTTAAGGTTGACTTCGCCACATTTTAAAACTTTTTGTACCCATTGCTCGAGTGAGATTTGCGGGTTTAATGTGTCGGCCAAGGCTTCGAGCATAAATTGGAAAATCGTTTCATCCGATTGACCCAGAATAAGCGCATGATCTGCGTAGGCAGCCATTCCTTTTAGTCCATAAATTAGTAGTTGTTGCAACGAATGGATATTGGGGTCGATGTTGGGATAGGATTGAATTCCGACCATTTCACCTTGGCGGACCAATCCGTTTAAATCCGAGGCGGGATGAAAAATAGTTGGACCACTGTCATGATGTTTCCATAAACCTTCGCTGGAGGAAATTTGCGCTTTTAATGATTCGCGAAGTTCCACACTTTGATGAATTAAAACGCGGAAACGTTCGGGGTCGAAGTCAACGTTTGTAACGGTAGCAAATAACGCTTCTGTTACAAATATGTTTATTTCAGGATTATGAATGCCTGCATGTTGCGCCTCCAATGTTCTTACCGCTAGACCTTTAAGTGAATAAATAAGCAGATCTTGTAAAGCTGCGACGTTGGTTGATTTGCCGCACACGCCCACGCTTTGGCAACCTACACCTTTGGCAGCCTGTTCACATTGATAACAAAACATAATGTATGCCTCCTAAATAGTTTGTGAGAAACCTTCTCCTCAAGGCATACACTAACAAATGTTAAAAAAACGAACCTTGATCTAAGTCAAAACATCAAATTTATTATTTGTTGAGTAGCGATTCGATATCCTGAATCCAATCATGAATTTTTTTATGCCATTGCTCCAAACTGAATCCAAAGGATCTTTCGGCTGAATTCAATTGAGTCTGCCGCCAAATTAGGTAATCTTCAAGCATATGTGCGTTTTTTAAAGCTGTTTCAAAAGCAAGTCGACGTCGCCCTTGAAGTTCTGGGTTCAATGCTTTGAATTGTTGAGTGTTGATTTTAAGTTCATTGAAATGTTTGATCCAAATTGGGAAACGCCAGTTGTCAATTTGGTTACGGAATTCTCGTTCATGAGACTCGAATTCCGAAACGTGTTTAATGGATATATTGGTATATACGGTTGATTGATCCAGCATTAAATTTTCTAATAACGACCGTTGTTTTTCTAAGTCGCGTATTTGAAAAGATAATTCGTTCGATCTCTGTAAACTTCGTTCGGCAGAAGAACGCCAAAAAGGATTCCACCAATTTCTATCCTCGCGTTCAGGATTGGAACGGAACTCCCAGGCTCTGTTTTCTGATTCAAGGTGATTGATTTTTTGGGTGAGTTGGTTCCAAAGGTTTAAGCTTTCCGCCAGACGTGTGTTGGAAAGGGAGGGTTCGGTTTCTGAAGATACAGGGGAAGAAGGCAAAGCAGAAGCGTGGACCGAAAATGGTATGCTGATGGCCAGGATGAAAAAGAGAACACCGCAAACATACGATTTTTGAGGAGGCATTTTAATTTCCTCCTTGAAGAGAGTCTAAGTGATATTTTTGTAGTTTGTATTGTAATGTGCTTCTTTGAATACCTAAGATTTTTGCAGCTTGAGCTTGTACTCCATCGCATTGAGCTAAAGCTTCCTTAATTAAACGTTTTTCTACGTTTTCTAATATTTGCATCAAATTATGGTCCCCGAGCTTAGTCTCATCATGAGGACGTGTCAATGCGGTTTCGACCCTTAACGTATCTCCAGGTGATAAGAGGGTAGCTCGTTCAATGATGTTTTGCAATTCACGAACATTGCCAGGCCATGGGTACTCCATTAAAAGCTTTTCTGAAAATTTGCTCAACATCAAAGGACGGTCCTGTGATTTCTTTTCTAGGAAGAAATGTGCCAGCACCAAGATGTCGGTTCCACGTTCGCGCAAAGGAGGAAGTTGAATCGGAAATACGTTAAGACGCCAGAAAAGATCCTCGCGGAATTGTCCGTCACGTACCATGGTGGCTAAATCACGATGGGTCGCAGCCACCACTCTGACATTCACCGATATTGTTTCGTTTCCACCTACTCGTTCAAATGTTTTGTTTTCTAAAAAACGAAGTAGTTTGACTTGGATTTCTGGCGGGATTTCTCCAAGTTCGTCCAAAAAGAGGGTGCCGTTGTGGGCCAATTCAAGCCTGCCTTTACGTTGTGCAGTCGCACCTGTAAAAGAACCGCGTTCATGGCCGAAAAGCTCACTTTCAATAAGTGTTTTACTGTATGCTGCGCAATGCACAGCAATAAACGGTCCTTGGGCACGAGCGCTCAGTTGGTGTACTGTGTGAGCAACCAGTTCTTTACCGGTTCCGGTCTCACCGGTAATAAGCACAGTTGCTTCTGATCCCGCAACTTGTTCAATGAGGGTATACACGCTGGTCATGGCGGGAGATTGACCAACCATCCGTCCGAATTGAGCGTTGGCTTGTTCGGTTAGTAAACGGTTGTGTTCATGGAGTTGACGCTCTGAAAATATCTTCCCGACCTTAACTTCGAGTTCATCTAAACGAAAAGGTTTTACGATATAATCGTCAGCTCCACGTTTCATGGCTTCAACGGCATTTTCAACTGAGCCAAATGCGGTCATTAGCATGACCGCTGTATCTTGAGTGGTTTCTTTAACCAGATCCAAAAGTGCCAATCCATCTCGACCCGGCATTCGGATATCGGTAATCACCAAATCAAACTCTTGGAGCGCAAGAGCCTGAGCTGCTTGGTCACCATCGGCAACGGCTTTAACAGAGTGTCCGAGGGTACGCAGTGCACGCAATAAGACTTCACGTATATTTTCTTCATCCTCGGCGATTAATACTCGTCCCATGTGTATCACACTCCTTTGTTCTCTGGGAATACAATTACGAAAAGTGCTCCGTTTAAGGGAGTGGCAACGCGTAGTTCGCCACCGTGTGCATTGACAATGTTCTTTGCGATGGCCAGCCCCAGGCCAGCCCCTTTGGGCCTTTGCGTGAAGAAGGGTTGGAATATGTTCGGTAAAATGGCGTCGGAAATTCCTGGGCCATCGTCGGCAACGTAAAGTAAAAATCGTCCCGGTCGATAACGACAGCCAAGACGAACGATCCCAGAAGGTCCTGTGGCTTGGCGAGCATTAATTAACAAATTGCGTAAAACCGTACGCAAACCGGAAGGATCGGCGATCAAGGGAGGATACGGTGGGGCGAACTCCAATTGAATGTCTGGATATAGCTCGTGCATTTGAGTGAGAAATTCAATCATATCTAGGGGTTTGGCTTGGAGTTGCGGCTGTCGTGCATATGCTAATACATCTTGGACAATTCCATCCATACGATCTATTTCATTACGTAGTCGTTTAAGCAAATCCATTGAATCGGAATTGTTTGCGATGTCGGGTTGTCGAACCAATAAATCGCCGAGACCTCCGATGGCTCCGAGCGGGTTTCGGATTTCGTGAGCTACACCACCGGCTAAAATTCGCAATTCGGAGATACGACGCTCATGATCTGATTTTTCACGTTGTTGGCGTTTTTCCAGTTCGGTCGCCATGGTGTTAAATCCTCGTGTAACAAAGGCGATTTCATCTTGCCCCTCAATGTGGATTTGAACATTGGGTTCGCCGTTTTCGAGACGTTGAAACCCCTCGGAGAGACGAGATAAACGTTTACCCAGACGTCGAGATAAAAACCAGCTTAAGATAAAGGCCAAGCATGCACCGATGCTAAGAGCCAACCAGCGGCGGCTTTGAAGTGTCGCGATTGGATTGAGCATCTCTGGACCGGCTTCCAACCGCAAACAGGTATCAGAAGAAAGCGGATAATAATAGGCTTTGTTCCAACGATGTTGCGGATCTCGGTGAAGCAAGGTTTCTTGGATCTGATTGGATACAACCTTTTTTTCAAATACATCTCCCGGATTTAACGTACCACTATCGAGACTTACTTCACCATGCATGGTTAATAGGGTAATTCGAGCCAGACCGAATTCTTGAGTGAACCATTGCAAACGGTTAAAGTCGTTTTGGTAGCTTTGGGTAACTTGATCACCAGGGATGTAAACAACGTATTGTCGCCATGGCAACTCACGCTGCAACCATTTGGCAACGATGTTCAAGCGCTGACTTAATTGGCGATCCATTGAACTGACCATTAGGTTATCAGAAATCCATGTATAGGAACCAGCGCCAACCGTGAGGACCGCCAATACGGTAGCGAAAATTTGCCATTGCAATGATATGCGGAAAGGTTTTCTCATGGGCCCTCGTTATTAAGGCGTCAGCCCAGGAGTATAACAACTCCCAGGCTGACACATTTTAGTTTCTACAGTTAGAATGAAAATGCTGTGCCTAAAGTAAATGTATTGTACTTGTAATTGTAGGTCGCGTTATCGTTAACGTTTGTATTCGATGATTGTGAAATTGAATGAATGCTGAGAAATAGACTGAACCAATCGAAAAAAAGTTGTTGCTTGAGCGTGATGCCGAGGTCGCCGGTGTTTTCCCAATGGGCCTCGTTTACGTATTTGCCGCTGGTATCATCTGCGTCTGCTTTTTGTCGAGCAGGTCTTCCAGGATAAATTCGTTTCTGTCCAGCAATGGAAAACGAGAGTTTGGGCATGAATCCAGCAATTTTGAAAGGCAGCATAACATTGTATAAAAAGCGTCCGTAATTTTGATAGTAATTATAGTAGCCGCCAATGTATGTCTTGTCTGAACTATTGTAATAATTTTGATTGGTCACATGCAACGTATAGGTGTAGTCCAGTTCGAATTGATTGTATTTATTTAACATAAATGGTATTTCAACAGTTGCGTCGAGATAGTCATCGTTACGCAAGTTTTGTGAGAAGCTGCCGTCTTCAAGTATGGCAGGCATTTCGGTATAGTGGACTTGTCGTGAATGAATCTCGAGGTTCGTAAGCAAGGGCCATGATCCCCAACATATTTCCTGACGCCCCCAGGTTTCGTTGACATTAATATCTTTTTCGTGCATGTCCCGGGGTAGGGAGGCAGGCCAAGGTCCAACGCTTTCTTCGTAATGCTTAACGAAATCTGCATTGGAGTAGAAAGGATAACGCCGCATATAAGCTTTGTAACCGAATTTCGTACACATGGGGAGCGAAGAATAGCGGACGTTGGCTTCGCCCCAACCACCCGCATCGCGATAGCTGTATAAGCCGTTGCTTAGAGTCTCGTCGTTGGTCTCTGCATCGTTTTCCATACGACCAAAACCTTTGGCCTTAAAGGTCCAGGCATCTCCAAGTTGATAATTGCCACCGAGAACCCAGTACAGATAAAGCCGTTTTGCAAAAACGAACGCTTCATCCTCTATTTTAAGTAAATTGTTTGAACCTGTATATTCACATTCGAAATAAGGGGTGATCCACAAGTTGGGAAGTTCTTTGAACCGAAAATTAGGGGAAAATGAAAGATAGAAATCGTTAGAACTGGAGGCGTCGTTGGAATTTCGGGTGTTTCCTTGTGCATCGACTTGATTTCCTGTTTGATCGGATTCGAACTTTCCGGTTGAAGCTGCAATACTGGCGTCAAGCAAAGGGATAAATTCGATTTCAGCAAATGCCAGACTTGTGATGAAGAAGAGCAATGCGCTTAAGAAAAGACCGGTTCGACTGGCGCAAGTGGTTAGTGAATTCATGATACACTCCTTGTTTGTTCAAATAGTTGGCACTCTCGGGTAAAAAAAACCTGCCTGCCGATATGCACCGGCAGGCAGGTCAAACCGCTACGGATTGTTGTCGCGCGGGTCACCGAAAAAAGTGACCAACGTTTGGAATTGCGATACAGTATCGATCGTGCGCCCTTGAAATTCGGTAGCGGTCCAGATGCCTTCGGTATAGGAGTTGAACGCCAGTTCGGTTAGGTGCTGGAACCAATAGACCCAGTCGGTAGCGCTTTTCGGATTGAGTGAACGAATTTCGCCTTTTTCGTTGATGAGATAAGATTCAAGCGTGAGTTTGGTTCCGTCTTTCCAGACAAAGGTTTGACGGGTTGCCAACAGGTTGTTATTGATTGATTCTTTTTTATAGCTTGTTGCGCCGACACAATTGGCTAATTCTTTATAATCATCTGTCGGGAGAACGCGATTCCAACCCCATTTTACAATTTGATTAACAGAAATACTGGTTTCTTGAATTGGCAACATATAATGGCGTGTTAAAGGATCAAACGTGGGAGTGAAATATTTGGTGTTCAAAACAACTGAATCTTCCATATTGGAATAGACGCCGGTTTCGTCGGTGAGATAAATGGCTGGCTTGGTTGAATCGAATTGTTTATGCCAGAGTCCGGTGGTGTCTCGTGGAAGAATGTCATTGAATGTCGCAGTGTATTTAATGTAATCCAAACGTTGATCCCGCATCGTTAAATTTAGAAACTGCACTTGATTGGCTGCGGGACGCAAGATGTATTCTTCCATACGAACCCGGTTTCCATGCATGTCTTTTAATGTCTTTCCTAAGTGGAGGTCAATGTTTTTTTCTGTGAGTGCCAATTCTAGGTCGGAATGACCTTTAATCCGGGTGTCGAGGTTTTCTTGTCGCAGAGCTTCACGCATTGTGTTTTTGCGATCCAGTTCATCGAGTTTCAACAAATTTTGAATTGCTTTGACTTCATCTTCTCGATTCGGTTCCTGGGTGGAATCCGGAGTTGTTTTATCGACCGGCTTTTGATCTTGAAACGTATTTTTAATGTGGTTGGGGGTGTTGACATCAGCATATGGGCTGATGGCAAAAACGGGAAGTGCGAACAAACAGGTCAAACTAAGTGCGGCCAACGTACGGAAAAGCTTTTTCATACTGTATCGCCCCTTTCAAGTATATTGGAAACAAGTTCCGCCTATTTTAATGCAAGGGTCATGCCAATTAGAAAACGCTTTAATAAATGCTTTTTTATGCATTAACGGATAACGAAAAAACAAAATATTATTTGGCGTTTTACCATGACTTAAGAATATCCTTTATTATCAATGTTTATTTAAGTGCCGAAAATCCAGCCGAAGTGCCAAAAAACCGTCGCCTGGTTTGTTCCTATTGTAATATGAAAACAAGCTTTATCATTTAAAAAAATAATGCTAAAACTGAGTCGTGAATAAAACTGTTCTATAATATGAATTGGAAGTGTACCCTTGGTTTGTAAAAAACGAATTTTTATTGGTTTGATCCTAGGTCTTATTAGTTTTGTTGCATCAGGATTAGCTGCATGTGCGGCTAAATATATACCAGCCAAAGCAACGTTTAGTGTTCGCTGCAATGATTTGATTTTTGGCTATAATGTGCAAGCGGTTTTTGCGCTACCTGGAGAAACACTTGACATTGAAGTGTTGGATGCGAATTGGCATAGTCAATTTTCAGTAGACGTTAGCGGTGGTATTATCCAAGAACGAGGTGGACGGCAGTGGCGTTGGACTGTACCCGAAGAAGGCGCCTTTTTTACAGCACATATTTATCAACTACCCTCTGGCCAAGAGATTCGGCTGAATTGTTTTATTATGATTCCGTACTCAAAGCTTGACCATGGGAAGCTAAATGGCTATAGAATCGGGACTTATCCCGAGTCGCGTGAAATTCAGGGAACTCAGTACAGCCCTCCAAGGGGGTTTGTTGAGGTTACGCCAAGTGCAATGGATCTTCCAGTGAGTCCACACTTTACTTTAGGGCAGTTTGTTTGTCGGCAACCAGCGGAATTTCCTAAATATCTTGTCCTTGATGAACGCCTGATTGTGAAGCTGGAGGCGCTCTTGGAACGTGTCAATTCGCAAGGTTATCGATGTCGCACATTGGGTATCAACGGTGGTTTTCGCACACCGTTTTATAATAAACAACAAGGGTTTTCTTCATACAGTTCACATATGTGGGGACAAGCTGCGGATGTTTATGTGGATCCAGAAGGGATTGGCATTATGGGGGATTTGAATCATGATGGTAAATATACTCAAAGTGATGTCAGTATAATCGCGGAGATGGTTGAAAGTATGGATGGTACGGCACGTCATCAGGACTTGATAGGTGGTTTGGGTATTTATGAAGGCGTCAGTGGTCACGGAAATTTTGTGCATGTTGATGTACGCGGTGCTCGTGCTCGATGGGAAAAAGGTATGAAACATCCGAAATAATGGTGTTCATATGTGCGTTTATTTACGTGTGGGGATTCGATTGTTGGGAAGGTGAGGGTTCTACGTATTATGTCATTAACTCACGGTTATGTTCAGATTTATACTGGTGAAGGTAAAGGGAAAACTACTGCCGCCCTTGGTTTGCTAATGCGTTGTGTTGGTGAGGGGCTAAACGTTTGTTTCATTCAATTCTTGAAGCAAAGAGCTACTTCGGAAATAAAAACGTTAAAACGATTACCGGAAGTTACGGTTTATCGTTTTGGTACATCTGGTTGGGTTATCGGTCGTCCCAATAAGCAAGCCTGTCAGCAAGCTGAGCGTGGTTTAAAGCGATTGAGGCAGTGCCTTTTGTCACGAAAATTTGATTGCATTATTGCCGATGAACTTTGCGTAGCAGTAAAACTTGGATTGCTAAAAGAATCCGATGTTTTGGAAACCATGGCCAATCGTTCTCAAACCGTTGAACTTGTATTGACCGGCCGAGGGGCAACGGCTGGATTGCGTCGCGCAGCAGACTTGGTAACAGAAATGAAAGCGATAAAGCATTATTATTCTAAAGGTGTACCCGCACGTAATGGAATTGAACAGTAAAATAACATTTTGTTAAAAAACTGTGCGAAATGTGCTTTGATGGTTTCGATGTTTAAAGCCAAACCACCGATCTTGATCATACATAGAAAAAACCTTGTCGTTATTAGAGTATTCTTTCGAAAAAACTGGTCAGGAAAATGGAATGCGGATATAATAATTTAATTCTATACTGGGACGGTTTATGGATAAGCAATTTGGCAAAACAATTGTGCGCTTGGAACTGGGCGATATTACCAAGGCGCGCACAGACGCTATTGTTAATGCTGCCAATCCATCGCTAATGGGGGGCGGAGGAGTTGATGGAGCCATTCATCATTCTGGGGGCCCTGCAATTCTTAAAGATTGCAAACGCATTATCGATAAAGTTGGGAAACTGCAACAAGGACGAGCCGTTGTTACCAATGCGGGTCGCTTGCATGCGAAATATGTAATTCATACAGTAGGCCCAATCTGGCGCGGTGGCTCGCATAACGAGGCTCGGGTGCTGGCTTCAGCGTATCGTGAAAGCCTACTCATGGCAGATAATATGGCGATTAAAACGGTTAGTTTTCCTTCGATTTCAACCGGTGCTTTTGGCTATCCGGTTTCGGAGGCTGCGGAAATTGCTTTAACAACCGTGAAAAGTTATCTTGAACAAGAATCCTATCTTGAACGAGTTGATTTTATCTTATTCACGCGAGAAACCTTTATTGTTTATGAACAGGTACTGCAAACATTGTAAATAACAATCCGAAAGTAAGGGGATGTATGGGTCTGGTCATACCCAAAGGGACACTTCATAGGGACCGTTATTTAGCTGTTTTTTTTGATGCAGGTCAAACGCTCTTAGCGCCGTATCCATCGGTAGGGGCACGCTATTCGGAAGTTGCAGCTCGCTATGGGCTCCATGTTCCACCTGAGGAAATGGACCTCGTTTTTAAAGAGTTATACCGTACGTGGGCTGAAGAATCACCCGTTCGTGCATTGATTACGGATCAACTTGAACGAACGTGGTGGAAAACATTGGTAAAACGCGTGTTCGACCGTTTTGGTAAGGTTGAAGAATTTCATTCTTGTTTTGATGAAGTGTTTGACGTTTTTGCGCATGCCTATGCCTGGCAATTGTTTCCAGAAGTGAATGGGGTCTTGGCAGAATGCACTCGCCGCGGTGTCTGTTTGGGTATTGTTTCTAACTGGGATTCAAGGCTGCTTTCCGTTTGTCGGGAAATGAATTTAACTCATTGGTTTCATTTTATTTTATATTCGACTCAAGTTGGGATTGCTAAACCGGATCCGGATATTTTTAAATGCGCAGTGTCACGGTCAGGTATTTCGGCTACCGATACTCTTTATATAGGCGATTCTTGGAATGATGATGTAGTAGGCGCGCGTGCTGCTGGGCTGGATGTAGTTTGGCTCCGTCGGGAGGGGAACCTTACCCCGGTTTCGAATGTGGCTACAGCCGATTCGCTTGCTGCAATTCTTGAGTTATGCTAGGAGGTATTATGCGGCATTGGATGCTTGGCGGTTTGATCCTTGGAATGAGTTTTGGGTTTATGACGCCCACGGTTACAAACGCTGAAACTCAGGAAAATATAAAGGTTTCGCAACCCAGACTTGTCATGGTTAAAATAAATCACTGGAAAGTGCGGTTCTTTAATCTGCCTGAAGAATTGCCAGTTTTAATATCATCGGGCGAAACATTTGATCCTAAACGTCGAATGTATGACTTTGAGGAAAGTATGGAAGCTATGGATGTGTATGTCCGGCTCAAGCCCAAAGATCCTTTAGCCACACCATTTCGTCTTTTTTTAGAAAAATGGCCTTTGTATCAAGCTTTTTTCAAAGCAGTGGACTCCGATGATTTTGAACAAGCAAAATTATTGATTGCTAAAATTCAAAAGCTTGATCCCAAAGAACCCGCGGTTCATTTTTATTTGGGGAGTATTTACTCTCAGGCCGGAGATTACGCAGGTGCTGAAAAAGAGTATCACCAGAGCATGGAACTGTATCCGGATTACGGTCCCACATACATTAATTTGGCGCGCTTGGCCATGGCGCGTCAATCTAAAGTTGAAGCTGCAAATTATTTGAAAATGGCTATGGAAAAAACCACAGATCCTGAACAAGCTGCTACTCATCGCCTGGCTGAACAGATGTTAGAAAGTTTGCGTCGTCGTTAATCAATGATGTGACGCATTCTATTGATTCGGATAAAGAACGTTTGGGACAAAAGTCCCGACGACCATGAAGGAGGACGACACGTGCCCGAGATTCGTCGAATTGATTCATCGAAAATTGCCTGTATTGAAGAGAAAGGTTCGTATTTCCAATTAAATGAACTATTTGAACAATTGAAATCCTATTTGGATTTTCGCCATGTGTCGTACAAACCAGAGCATTTTGCAATTATTTACGATATTCCGGGTGAACGCAATATGGCCAAAGTGCATATGGCGGCTGGGTTGGAACTTGCGGGTGAAGCTTTGGGGAATGGTGAAGTCATCATCGTTACTCGTTCTTCCGGTTGGATGGCGTGTGATTTGCATCGTGGGACGTTTGAAACATTGCCCGAGACACATCAACGATTGACACAATGGATTCAATCCCAAGGGTATCGCATTGCAGGGCCGGCTTATGAATATTTTTCGGAAAGTGTTATTCCTGGTAAATCAGGAGTGTCATCACAGGTGATGGTGGAAATTCAATATCCTGTCGAAAAAGTCGGAGCATAAGATCCTTGGACTTTACTCCCTTGACTTCGAAAGCTTTGGAGTCGTGGCGGAAACGGTATCGTGATCAATTAGGCGTCCCGATGGTTCCGGAATTTCATGAAGCCTTATGTCGATACGGTCAGGCTTACGAGTTGAGAAGTCATACTCACGTCATTGGATATGTTATTCATGCGCGCGAGACTTGGAAAGCAGATTGGGGGAGTGTGATTCCTGAAATATTTTTACCCCTCGACCAGGCTCGCGTTGCCAAACAAATGCTTATCGAGACCATTGAAAAGTTTGGTGCTAAAAGTCTCTTGAGCAGAACCGATGATCCGATTTTTCCGATGTTGATGGATTTACATGTAACGAACCAATTGGTCTCGCCGTTTTATTTATTTGAACGTGCACCGCTTTGGCATTCAGATGATCGCTATACGTTGTCGGAAAGCACATTGGATGATGCCGAACGGTTGGCGTCGCTCTATGCGGCGGTGCCTCCAGAAGAGGGCGGTATTCCTGATTTAACTTCGCTGATGAAGAGTCTTTCGGTGTGGCGTCATTATCGACTGACTGTTACAGGTGGCGACCTTGCGGCCGTATGCTATATTGCGCCGCAGGGTGGGCGTTACTTCAGTGCTTGGCCGATAGTCTCCTCTCAGTATCGCGGTCAAGGAATTGGCAAATATATTTTAACGTACGCATTGGCTCGAGAGATGGCTGAAAATAGGACCGGAGTTTTAGCTATTGGCTCAGAAAATGAACAAGGCAAGGCTTTGGTTGAAAGTGTAGGTGCAAAGTTGGTCAGCTATTTTGTTCATTTTGCGCTTAATGATCTAAACGGGGTTGTGTAACCGGTTTAGCTACTTGGAATGGCAAAGAACTCATGCTAAAATACAGATGCTTTGATTCTTTGGGTGTGCAAATGTTTTCAATGGCGGGAGGCTAAACTGCATGAAGAAAATTTATGTACTTCAACATGTTGCCGCAGAACCTTTAGGGATATGGGAAGAAGAATTGAAACGCTGGCATGCTCCATTTGAATATGTTGAACTATGGAAAGGTAAACCCTTGCCAGATCCGAAATCGACATTGGCTGTGATTGTAATGGGCGGTTTTATGAACGTTGATCAAATTGAACGTTACCCCTATCTCAAGGATGAGATTGAATTTCTGAAAATCCTTCTTGCTAATGAGACTCATATTTTAGGTGTTTGTTTAGGTGCGCAACTTCTAGCGTCTGCATTAGGTTCGCGTGTTACCTACGGCCCTCATCCGGAAATCGGATATTCGGAGGTAACGCTTACTCCGATAGGTGCGGAAGATACATTGCTAACAGGGTTTCCTATGACTTTACCCGTATTTCAGTGGCACAGTCAGGGATTTGATCTTCCGGAAAATGCGGTAACCTTGGCTACCAGCCATAACTATCCACAGCAAGCCTTTAGAATTAATCATGCTTGGGGATTTCAGTTTCATTTGGAAGTGACCCCGGAGTTGGTCCAGCAATGGGCAGATGAAGGTTCGAGTGATTTACAACGAGCCGGAATTCAAAAAAATAAATTAATGGAACAAATTCAAACCCATGGGCAAATGGTTTCGTTGTATGGTCGACGAGTCATACGCCGTTTTTGGGATTCGATAGCGGAGATATAAATATGCCGATCTCTAAACAGGTACATTGGCCCTCTCTGATTACCTCAGGGATAGGGATTTTTATTGGTAGTTTCTGGGTTTTTTTAGGCTTTTTGTTAATGTTGGGGCAATCGGCAACATGGTGGCAATACCTCGTTACGTTGTTGCCGGGTGGTGGAATTGTTTTTTTAGTCTTGATGGCACGGAGATATCCCTTTCCGTACGGTATAGGCTTGATGCTTATGGGAGCTATCCCAATGCTTATGTTTCATCTATCGTCGGCATGGCGATTGAGACTTGGCTTTGGCGCTCCGTTGCTGGTGATAGGTTTGCTTTTTGTGCTTTGGAGGAAACACGGGCAATCAGAGAATGTGGCGGACCTTCATGGATGAAAAAGTTCGTGTTTTACAAACTACCCCATTGTGCATGGATTTAACGATTCCTCAGATTAAGAAAATGTCAACCATTGCGGTGTTTGAAGAGTTTAACCCTGGCGAGCTGCTCTTTGAAGAAGGTGATAAAGCGCAAGGTTTATATATTTTAACCCTCGGTAAAGTCAAAGTCTTTAAGCTATCACAGGGTGGGAAAGAACAAATACTAAATGTTTTTGGTCCCGGGCAAACCGTGGGAGAAGCCGCCATGTTTTCGGGTGGCGTTTTTCCCGCGAGCGCTATGGCGCAAGAGTTTGTTAGAACTCTTTGGGTTGGACGTGAACGTTTGATGAAGTTGATGGCCTGGGAACCACGTTTGGCGATGGGTATGTTAAGTGTCATGGCTCGCCGTTTACATCATTTTGCTCGGGTTGTGGATGAATTGTCTTTACAAGATGTCCCGACTCGTTTGGCAAGATATTTATTAGAGCGTTCTACTCCTGAGCAATCGACGATGCATTTGGAATTAAAAAAGATTGAATTGGCACAACGTTTGGGGACCGCACCTGAAACATTATCCAGAGCCCTAAAAAAGCTAACGCAATTAAAATTTATTCGAAATCAAGGATCGACGATAAAGATCCTTGCACGAGAACAATTAATGCAATTTGCTTCTGAAGGAAAATAATCAAATAACGCAAATGAATAAGTGCTGAAGTGCTGGATTTTTAGAGGGGGACTAAGATGGCGCGATATTTGTATTGGTGTAATGCATGCAATCAACAATTTGAGGTTGAGAAAATGATGGAACATGCCGGTAATATAGAAAATTGCCCAGCGTGTAAGGCGAACGCTCAGCGCATATTTACAGCACCGGGAATTTCCATCAAAGGGAGTGTTGTGAAAAGCGTGATGAGTTGTGAATCAAGAGGTGCGTCGGACGGATGTTCGGGGGGGTGTTGTGGTGGAAATTGTGCTCATGATTGAAGAAAATATATAGAAGTTATTTAAATTTGTTGGTAAATATTTTATAATAACTAGGCAATATAAGAAATGAGAGGTAAAACCGTGAAACGAATTTTAAGCTGGATATTTTTTGTTATTATTTTAAACATTCCGCTTTTTGCATCCGCGGGAAAAGTGACAGTACTTTTAAGCCGGACGGCGGGTCCTTATTCTGAAGCATTGCAAGGAATTCAGCAAGCCGGGAAATTTGAAATTGATGTTTTGAATATGGAAGGTGATATTGAAAAAGGCAACCAGCTGGTTAAAGGCCTTACCACCGCTACTACTTCGGCGTTGATTACCGTTGGAACAGAAGCCGGGTCAGTTGCGGATTCCTTAGCTCCGGAAATTCCATTGGTCTACACTATGGTTTTGGATCCGATAGATGTTTTAAAACATAAAAATTCTGGGGTGATTATTAAGCTGAGCGTTAATGATCAATTAAGTCGGTTGCGCAAAATGTTTCCACAGCGAAAACGGTTAGGGGTGATATACAATCCGGCGTTCTCAAAGAGGGAAATAGAAGAGGCGCGTTCACTTACGGGCAGGTATGAATTTACTTTTTCGCCGATTGCCGTTGAAAAACAAGAAGAGGTCGCTTCGGCATTGTCGAAGTTTAGTCCGGAAACCACAGATTTAATTTGGATGGTTTTTGATAAAACGGTCAGTAGTCCGGTATCGGTGGATTTGCATATTCGCCATTCACTTAAGACGAATATTCCGGTGGTGGGTCTCTCGGTGTTTCATGTGAAAGCTGGAATGATGCTGGCTTTTTCTGCTGATTTTAACGATGTGGGCATTCAAACTAGTAAAATGGTCCAACGTTCAATGGCGGGAGAAAACGGGAAAGTGGAACCCCCCAAAAAGATACAGGTTTTTTTAAATTCGAAAATTCAAAAGCAACTTAGCATAAATGATTTGGTCATGATTCCGGAAATCCAAGTAATTCAATAGAATGAAGCAATAGGTTTTGCTGGTTTGAATGGTAAGAATAGTGACGATACTAGAAAAGGCTTGAGTAAATGATGTGTTTTGAAACGAGGTATTTGAGCACTAAAATCTCAATAGAAAAATATTAAGGACTAGGTCATGCCTAAACAACAAAATTTAAGCCGTAATATTTTTCAGTTTGTTCTTGTTTTTGTTTCTGCAATTTTACTTTTTAATTTTCTCTCCGTTTTTTTCTATCAGCGTTATTACCAAAAAAGCGAATTTCAACGACGCGGCGAAGCTCTGGCACGAAATCTTGCGTCGAATTGCAAAAAACCATTACAAAATCAGGATCGCGGGAAGATATCTGAACTGATTGATAATATTATGAAAAGTGAAGATATTCGTTGGGCTACGGTTTTAGATGCAAATGGAAATCCAATGGCTGAAAAAAAACCGGCAGACCATATTTGGGAAGTGGGTGAGCTTTCTAAAACACATTCAGGTTTGCCGATTTGGGTAAAAGAATATCGATTAAAAAATGGCGAAGCTGTGATGGATATCCAAATTGAGATTTTACGTCCTAAGGAAACCGCTCAAACTTCTTCGGGTTCGGCCTTGGAATTGGGTTTGCTCGGGGATGTTAATGCAAATACTGTCGAAGATAGTTCGAAAAGTGATAATTTAAGTTCGGCTGATACCAAAATAGGTGTGATTCATCTTGGCGTTTCTTATGATCGTTTTAAACATGTCCAGCAAAAGATTATTTTTCAAATGATCTTAATCTTTTTGGCAGCACTGGCAGTGGGTTTGTTGTACTTTTTACGGAATGTCATTCACCCCATAATAAATACCATCAGCCGTTTGGCGAATTTGATGAAAGATATTGCTGCTCGCGAAGGTGATTTAACAGCACGTCTTGATATTCGAAGAGATGATGAGCTGGGCGAATTGGCTCACTCATTTAATAGTTTCATTGAAAACATTCAGAAAATTGTTCGGAGTACTGTTCGGTTGATTGATCAAATGACATCGGCGCTGGAGGAGTTGTCGTCTACTGCTGAGGAACTAAATGCAACGGCGGATGAAATTAACTCTACGGTACAAACCTTTACACATGATTTGCAAAAACAAGAAGATGAAACATCTGTCGCGACCACAATGATTGATGGGGTTGCTACGAAGTTGCTCTCGATTACCCACGAGGCGGAGATGGCATCGCGAACCTTTGAGGAAACCAAAGCGGTTTCGCAGCGCGGTGGTGAAACGGTTCAGCAATCCGTACATAAAATTAACAGCATTGCTGAAAATATGAACGCTATTGAAGAACGCATGAAACACTTACGAGGTTCGTTGGCGGATATTGCTGGGTTTGTTGAAAGCATCCAAGGGATTGCCTCGCAGACGAATTTGCTCTCCCTTAATGCCGCCATAGAAGCGGCTCGGGCAGGTGATGCAGGCCGAGGTTTCTCGGTTGTTGCTGAAGAGGTTCGTAAATTGGCTGAAAATGCAGCCAATGCCTCGCAACAAATTCAAACGCTGATTGTGCAAATACAAACAGAAACTCGTGAAACGGCAGATGCCACACGTGAAGGAACGCAAGCTGTTCAAAAGGGAAGGGATACTATTTATCAAGCTGGGGAATCGCTCGATAAGATATTGCAAACAGCTAATCAATCTGCGGTCATTTCAACGGAAATTTCGCGTGCTTTAATACAACAATCGGATGTGTTAAAAGATATGCTGAGAAGGGTCAGGAATGTTCAGTCCTTAGGGAAAAATAATTTTACCGCGGCACAGACGATGGCTGCGTCGGTACAAGAACAGACGGCTTCATTGGAACAAATCACCATGGCTATTCAACGTTTAGCGGAAGATGCGTTAAAAGTTAAAAATTTGGTTGTGAAGTTTAAGGTTGATTAAAGAAAGGCCCTTGTGTGATGAAGATTCGAAACATCTTACTATACGTATGTTTGTTCTTCGTCGTCTCCTCAGTTTGGAGTCAAGGGGGGGAAGTGGTAGTTGTTGTGAGTCGTACTTTAGCACCCTATCAAGAAGCTTTGAAGGGGTTTGAACATGATGGTCGGTTTAATGCGGTAGTAATCAATTTAGAAGGGGATGCAACAAAAACCGCTCCTATTCTGGAAGCGGTACAAAATGTTCGACCGGAAGCTGTTTTGGCTTTCGGAACCGACGCAGTAAATGCGGTTAAAAATATTTCTCTTTCGCTTCCGATTGTGTACGCGATGGTATTGGAACCGGTTGATTTTCAAGGCAAGAAAGTTTCAGGCATTGTAATACAAATTCCACCTACGGAACAATTTTCGAGGATTTCTAAAATGCTTCCGGGCGTTAAACGGGTGGGTGTTCTATATAATCCGAATTTTTCAAAAAAAGCCATTGCTCAAGCTCGTGAAACGATTGGCCAGTTCAATATGATGCTTATTCCAATTGCTATTGAAAATCCGTCGGAGATTTCAGGAGCGCTTTCGAATTTAACCAAGGATAAAGTTGATGCCATATGGTCTGTTGTAGATAATATGGTGGCACAACCCATGATGGTTGGAAAGACCATTGAACACTCTCAGAATCAGAAAATACCTTTTATTGGTTTATCGGTATTTCATGTAAAAGCTGGAGCGCTTTCTGCTTTTTCGGTTGACTACTCGGATGTTGGTCGACAAGCGTCCGAATTGGTTGCAAAAGTGATAACCGACGGGGTGAGTGGGAAGGTGGAGACGCCTAAAAAAATCGTGGTATTTGTCAATGAAGTAACACAGAGACAATTAAATGTAGAACTATCTAAGGTTACGGATGTTCAGTTTGTGCGATAATGAGCTTGGACGAGAGGATTGGATATGACTAAAAATAGCAGTTTGAAACGTACAATCATTGTTTTTATTTTTCCGTTTATCATTGTCGCGTTTTTGATAAGTTTGTTTTTAAGCTACTATTATCAACAGACTTATTTAAAAACTGAATTTTTAGAACGCG
This sequence comes from uncultured bacterium, assembly GCA_964604705.1. Classification (GTDB taxonomy): domain Bacteria; phylum Oederibacteriota; class JAAXVQ01; order JAAXVQ01; family JAAXVQ01; genus JAAXVQ01. Next base: position 229,853 of record CAZSAP010000001.1, on the reverse strand, counting down.
GTCGAGCATTAACTCGTAATTTAGCTTACAATAGTCATAAATTTCTTTCTGCTTCTGAAAAGGACATGTTGTTTGAACTGGTTGATAGCATTATGAAAGAACCCGATATAAGTTGGTCTATGGTGTTAGATCAAGAAGGGAAACCGGTGGCTCAAAACGGTGCTGCCGATTTGAAATTTGAATCCGGCATAATTGTGAAAACGTCTGTTAAAGATGAGATTGTGGTGAGGCAGTTCGATTTAGCGGGTGGACAACGCATTTATGATCTTGAATCAGCCGTGTTTGCTGAAAATGATAAAGAGGATGTTAAGTTGGGTTCGGTTCATGTCGGTTTGTCTATGCAGAGTTTATATTCTATGCAATGGAGAATGTTTTGGCAATTAATGATAGTGTTTTTAATTGGTCTCGGATTAGGTTGGTTGGCGGTCAATTATTTTACACAATTGATTATGAATCCTATTAACAAACTTTTGATTGTCATGCGCGATATTGCATCACGTAAAGCGGATTTAACTCGGCGCTTGGAAACTCATCGAGATGATGAGTTGGGAGAATTGGCTAAATGGTTCAATAGTTTTATGGAAAATGTTCAGAAAATCGTTGCGAGCACCTTGGGGTTGATTGATCAAATGTCCACATCCTTGGAAGAGTTATCATCCACTGCTCAAGAATTGAATGCAACTGCCGATGAAATCAATTCAACGGTTCAAACCTTCACACATGATTTGCAGAAACAAGAGGAAGAAACGTCGGCAACCACTACTTCGATTGATCGGGTCGCCACCACTTTATTGGAAATTAATCATAAAGCAGAAAAATCAACTGAGGTTTTTGAAGAAACAAAAAATGTTTCCAGACGGGGAGGCGAAACCGTTCAAGAGTCTGTTGAGAAAATCAATGGTATTGCTCAAAGTATGGATGTAATCGAAGAACGGATGCGTCATTTAAGCACTTCTTTAGCCGATATAGCGGGTTTTGTTGAAACCATTCAAGGGATAGCCTCACAAACCAACTTGCTCTCACTTAACGCTGCGATTGAAGCTGCCCGTGCAGGGGAAACCGGGCGGGGATTTTCGGTAGTAGCAGAAGAAGTGCGGAAGCTTGCTGAAAATGCTGCAGGAGCCTCGCAACAGATCCAAAGCTTAATTACACAAATTCAAATTGAAACGCGCGAGACCGCGGAAGCTACACGGCAAGGATCACAAGCTGTGCAGAGTGGTCGAGATACTATTCATATGGCAGGTACATCCTTGGAAGAAATTATGGAAACGGCGAATCGCTCCGCCTCAGTTTCCGTTGGAATTTCTACTGAATTGAACAAGCAAAGTGAAGCTTTAAAGGAAATGCTGAAACGCGTTAGGAAAGTCCAGGCTTTAGGCAACAGTAATTTTACAGCGGCTCAAACCATGGCGGCATCTGTCCAAGAGCAAACAGCGTCACTTGAGCAGATTACCACATCCATTCAAAGACTGGCTGAAGACGCGCTTAAAGTCAAAGATCTGGTTGTGGAATTTAAAGTATAATTAATAATGCCACGTAATCACTTTATGAATCAACCTGAAATAGGAGCTGTGAATTATGCATAAAGTTAAACAATTTTGGAGTCAGGTTATTTTTCGTGAAGAAGTATTACCTGACAGCGTGTTTGAAAATCGGCTCTCTCCAACGGAAATTAAAGATGGTTATCTAAATTTGTCCAATATGGATATTCCTTCCTATTGTTTTCAACAAGATGATCTAATTAAAGTGGTCATGATCAACATTAGTGGAGACAATGAGGAACCGGTTTTGTTTCGTTGTCATCAACGAAAAGCAGAAGGCAAGAAGGGGAAGACCTATAAACGTCAACGATTTTGGCCTGTAGGGTTTGGTCTGAAGGAGTGGTTTGCTAAACAACAAATAGAAGCGGGAGATCTAATTCTCTTGGGTGTGTCAGCTTTGAGTCATTATTTAATATTTCGAGCAATTCGTCCAAAAGCGCTTATGATGTTGCATGACCGACGTGCAGCGGAACGCCGAGCTTTGGAACGAAGGTTTGAAGATCGGCGGAGAATGATTTTGTATGTTCCGTTTGAAAGACGGAAACGTGATCGCCGAGATAACGAGCGCCGAACACGTGAACGACGACTGAAAGATTGAACCTGGGATTACACTGAAATATAGAACGTTCTGGGGGGGACATGCAAAAAGCCAAAATGGTTCAGCGGGAGATATTGTTACTGCCGATTGGAAAGGTTTTGGTTGATATTTTAGAGGAGATTGCAGTTGCTTTACGCAAATTGTATGGCGTTCATGTTCGCATTGGACGTTCGGAAGAACCTGAAACGTCTGCGTATTCAGATGAACGCCGACAATTCAGTGCCAAGGATTTATTGACCATGGCAATAGGTCGGAAACGTGAAAGTTTGCTTGCTGTATTAGGGATAGTCGATTCGGACATGTTTTATGGTGATAAAAGTTTTGTTTTTGGTCTTAGCGATTCAGAACATGGCGCGGCTGTGTTAGCGTTGGCTCGACTAAGAGAAGAGTTTTATAAAAAAAATCAAAAACGTGAGTTGTTTTTAAGACGAGCTGTGACAGAATCAATGTTCCAAGTGGGTAGGGCGCTTGGACTTATTTGCCAGCAAAAAAAATGTATTATGCTCGATGGAACTTCACTATGGCATTTGGATGAAAAAGAACAACAGTTTTGTACATCGTGTCGGATTCTTATAAATAAAAAAATAGATCAGCGGAATGTCAGGGTCCAAAGAGAAGATTTGCAGTTCAAAAACCAAGGACCCGATGCCGAACATGTTTTGATGCCTGAAAATTCAAAAAAATATCCTAGACTTGAGGATGAAGCCGAAGTTTCAATGCAACTGTTAGAACCTGAAGGCCCTATGCCAGCAGAGTTGGCAGCGATCCATCCTGAAGCCGAGGGCCCTGAGGAGCCTCTCATTGCGGATCGTAAATCCATCCATACGTAATCTCCAGATTATTTCATCTCCGGGCGTTGGCGGTCGTGAATTGATTCCGCCGGTTTTAGCCCAACAGCTTATTCGGTTGGGACATCCGACTTGGTTGATGGCACGGCCTGAGTCTGTCGTTGAATCAACTGGGAAAATGCTCGATGTACCAGTTTTGCAAACAAACATGAATGGGTATTTTGACCCCAAAGCTATTTTGGCATTGGCTCTTTTTTTACGTCGTGAGAAAATTCAAGTCATTCACGCTCATTGGTCCAAAGATTTATCCAATTGTATCATTGCATCGGCGATGGCGGGTTCCATTCCGTTGGTCTTAACCAAACATGTCTATTCGACCCAATCCAAACGCGATCCTTTTCATACATGGGTATATAAACATACAGATAAAGTAGTTGCGGTTTCGAAATTGGTGGAAACTAATTTGATGAAGACAGTTAATATAAAAGCCGAAAAGATTGTTACGATTTATAATGGAATCGATCTCGATGAACGTTGGAATTCACGGCGTGTTAAACCAGGTGTATTGAAGACGGAGTTAAAATTACCGCGAACTGCAAAAATTGTGGGGTTTGCTGGTCGGATGAATGAAGGTAAAGGACCTCATTTAATCATCGAAGCGTTTTTAAAAATCGCTAAAAATAATCCGACGTGGCACTTGCTTTTGGTTGGAAAGGCCGTTGGGGAACAGGAACAGGTTTATCTATCCCGAATTCGTGAACAGGTTTCGATGGCGAAATTATGCAAACGGGTTCATTTTATTTCCTATCGTACAGATATGCCTGAAGTTATGCGTAGTTTTGATATTTTTGTTTGTGCGTCAACGTTCGAATCATTTGGAATGGTGGTAATTGAAGCGATGTCTATGGGGTGTCCGGTCATTGGTTCGGCTTCGGGGGGGGTTCCTGAAATTATTAATGCTGGAAAAAATGGCGATCTATTTGAACCTGGGAATTCAGAACAGCTTGCTCAAGTTTTAAATCGTTACATGCAATCGGACTTTTTGCGCAAGCGTGTTGGGAGAGCGGGTTGGCTGGATGTTCATAAACGATTTGGACTTTTGCAAAGTGCGGAAGCGGTAGCGGATCTCTATGGAAAAATTATCTGTCTGTAGTGCGTCTGTAATGGAAGTATGCAATTCGGCTTGTTAAGAGGAAAAAGGTGAATGTTACAAAGTGGGTTTTATAACAAATTCGTTTTATGCATTTTTTTGAAACGTTTGTTTCGTTTAAATGGTAAACACATTTTTTGATTTTAATGGGAAATGAAATACACCGCTTTGGGGTTTGCGCCCGGGAAGTATAAATGAGGTTTTAAAACAGTGAATTGGATACGTTGGATACGTCTTGGACTATGGGGCGGATTGTTGATTGGCATGGGGATTTGGGTTAACATGCTATTAACACCTACCTCGGCAATTAAAAATGAAGACATGCCGCGCGGTGAGTTCGTTGTAATTGATGGCCATCCAATTCATTTTTTTGAAAAAGGCGACGGCCCGGTGGTTCTTTTGCTTCATGGTTTTTCAATGAATTCTGAATCGTTTACTCCTTTAATGCAGTATGCTTGGGAGAAACATAGAGTTATTGCTCTGGATTTCCCAGAACAAGGATATTCTGGGAAGCAAGGAAGGGCGTATACTCCGGATGGATATTCGCTCACGTTAAAATTATTTTTAGATAAATTGGAAATCAGAGAAGTGGACTTGGTCGGGCACGATTATGGGGCGAATGCAGCTATGGCGTTTGCTGCAAATTATCCCGGTATGGTTAAACGTATGGTACTACTGGCTCCGCTCTTGGAACACTTTTCATCGGCACCTAAAGGTTGGTGGTGGCGTTTCCCTGTGTTAGGTGAAATCTGGAGTTGGGCTTTTCTTAATCACACATGGTTTCGACAATGGTTGCGCTTCGGTTGGCGGTCGCCGTATACATCATGGGAAACAGTTGTTGAAAAATATTATCAGCCCTTAAGAACATCGGAAGGCCGTAAAGGGTTTTTAGCCGTTTTACGTGCTAATTATGATTACGACTTCTCGGCATTATTCGAACGTGTCCATTCGCCCACGTTGATTGTGTTTGGAGGAACCGATCCGTATTATCATGAGATTTTGGCGATCACGGATTCAGTGCGTCAAAGCTATTTTTCCATTTCGTTTGTACCTAATGTTGGGCATTTCTTGATGGAAGAAGCACCGAGACAAACATATGAAAAAATCAAAGATTTCTTAAATTTTGAACACGTGACGGATTTAAAATAATCAGCGTCAAGTTTGGATTGACGATTTAGTAGGAAGGTACTTTAAAAATGTCGTGGGTAAGGGAATGGTGTGGAAATGAAAGATGTTCAGAATCAACCCGATTATCGTAAAATTAGCATAAATAAAGTTGGGATTAGAAACATAAAATATCCGATTTCGGTATTGGATCGGGCACATGAAGCACAACATACTGTTGCTGACATAAATCTCTATGTGCAATTGCCTGAGCAGTTTCGTGGGACTCATATGAGCCGGTTTATAGAAATTCTAAATCATTATCAACGTGAGATTGATATTCGGTATTTGGATGAAATTTTGTTGGCTATGAGAGAGCGCTTGGATTCGGAGGCGGCTTATTTAGAACTGTCTTTTCCGTATTTTATTGAAAAGCAAGCACCTGTATCCAAAGCTACGAGCTTGATGGAGTACCATTGCACCATGATGGGTAGCCAGCATCGTGATGGGCGGAAAGATTTTGTATTAACGGTAAAAGTTCCGGTCACAACGCTATGTCCATGTTCAAAGGAAATCAGTGAACGTGGAGCTCACAATCAACGTTCGGTAGTAACGGTTTCGGCACGAATGTCCAGTTTGGTTTGGATTGAAGAACTGATTGAAATGGTGGAAATCTGTGCGGTTTGTGACTTGTATTCGTTACTAAAACGTGAAGATGAAAAATTTGTAACTGAACGGGCATATGATAACCCTGCTTTTGTTGAAGATATTGTTCGTGAAATCGCTCTAAGTCTTCAAAAAGATTCGCGCATTTCCTGGTTTACCGTTGAGAGTGAAAATATGGAAAGCATTCATAATCATAATGCGTATGCTTTTATAGAATGGGAACGTCCAGTCTAAATCAATTTGAATATCAGTATAAAATCGGAACGGGTTTTACATTGCTGGAAATAACGGCTCTGAGTTATAATGCAGTCATGCTTAATGAAACTTTGTAGTAGGGGGAACATTATGTCTTTATCGGGTAAAGGTGCCCATCCGGTTGAATTAAAATTTTTAGTTGATTTAGAGAAGCATACATATATTAGTGACAAAGCTCATCAGGAAATTATTGATCATGCTGGATTAAATCCGGCAGGCTACGATAATTATCTGAAAGGTTGGGTGAAAAAAGATGGCACGATTAAGATTTGGGTTGAGACCATAGAAGATTTGGCGTTTCGCTATTGGGACCAGCTTAAGTTAGCGTTTTCGATGCTCTTGAAAGAACAGGTTGTGTCCGAAGGTTCAAAAACGTATGCCGTAGTCAATCGTGTGGATCGTTTTGCTGGGAAAGTGGAAGATTTTCTTTCATTTGCCAATAAAAATCAATACTTTGAAAATCAGTTGGGATATGCGATTCATCTTTCAGGGCATCCCAAGATTAGCAAAGGCACCGAGGTTATGTTGTTGGTTAATTATAAATTAACACAAAATCAATATGTTTTGGCTGGTACACGCGGAAAAATACTCGCAAGTGCTGGTGCTCAGGCAAAAAAGCTAAGGGTTCGTTGGCAAACAACCGTTAATGGATATATGCAACCCGGTAAGAGCACCGAGATTCTAACCGATCGGCGTTTGGTGGCTCTGGGCTGATTTTTAGCTTGATGGGAGTCGCGTCATGCAGATCTTGGTTGTTTCTGATCTATTGGGTGAAGAAGCACATTTGGTTGCATTGATTCGGAAGTGCTCGGAATACTCTTTGGATGCTATCTGCTTTTGCGGCAATGTTGTGCAGGGCCAAGCTCGTTGGGATGAATGGATGCAAGCCCGGCGTGATGGGAAGATTCCCAATCGAAATCAAATTGAAATTCTCCAGGAAGCCTTGGATGATTTACGACAGTATAAACTTTTTTGTTCAATGTTTGATTCGTTGGGAATTCCTGTGTTGATGGTGCCGGGGCATTTGGACTCGCCGGAAGAACGTTTTTTTACCTTTATGCAACAGGCTGCCTTTTTATCCGATAACCTCGTTTTGCTTCATGAAAATGTCACTAAGGTAGGGTCCTTCATCTTCACTGGTTTTGGGGGTGAAATTACTGCAGGTGGAAAAGAAGATTACTTTGTCTTAAATTATCCCCGGAACGAATGTGTGTTTGGGACTCGGCGGATGCATTTTTTGAATCCGCCCCGTATTCTCTTATTTCATTCCCCACCCATTTCTAAGCTGGATTTAGTGGAAGGTATGCATAAGGGAACTCAATTTGTAAATGATATCATTCATTCGGTGGCACCATCGTTCTTGTTTTGTGGTCACGTTCCTACCGCCTTCGGTGTTGAAGAAATTGAAAATACGATTGTGATTAATCCTGGTGCACTTGCTGTAGGACGATACGCTGTGGTTGATACAAAACGTAGAGATGTTCAACTCTTAACACTTTAAATCCAACGTATAAAACCTACCTCTAGGGTTGTCAAATGCCGCAAGCTTTGATATCCTTTTAAAATACTTTTTCAAAGGTAGGTGTGTGCTTGAACGTGAAACGTTTCTGTAAACTCATGGGTCTGGGCATGTTGGTGATTCTAACGTCGTTAGGGATTTCTAATTTAGGTTCAGCTAATACCGATACTGCCATAGCCGCTGAAGGTAATTCTTTATTAACGTCTGCACAGATTTGTCTGGCCGATGCGTTCATCAAATATAAGTCCGGTGATTTTGCTGAAGCTGAACAAGCCTCGCGCCAAGCTGCTTTTATTTTATATGACCCGCAATTATCGATCGCTCCTCCGGATGAAAAATCTTATGCGGAAATGACGTCAACATTGTCGTTGTTAACTGTTCGTTTGAACCGTTTCTTACACGATGTGTCACCTGAATTGGAACCTGAGCGATTTTCTTTGGCCATACCGTTTAACCCTCGAATCGAACGTGAAATTGATCGCTTTTTAACAGTTGGACGTGAAGAATTTGCACGTTGGCTAAGGCGTTCAGGACGTTATATGGACAATTTACGTGAGTATTTCCGTCAGGAAGGCTTACCGGAAGATTTGGTCTATGTGGCTTTAATCGAGTCGGGGTTTAATCCACGCAACCGGTCAAATAAGGAAGCGGTTGGTTTGTTTCAATTTATTATGAGTACAGCAGAGATGGTGGGGTTGAAAAGTGATTTATGGGTCGATGAGCGACGTCACCCTGGAAAAGCCGCTTTGGCGGCCATAAAACATTTAAAATCGTTGTATCGCGAATTTGGTGATTGGGATTTGGCCTTGGCCGCTTACAATGCGGGGTCCGGAAGGGTTTGGCAATCCATTCGAGCCCAAAGTGTAAGGGATTATTGGCATCTGGCACTGCCTCCTGAAACCGAAGCCTATGTACCGAGATTCTACGCAGCCTTGGTCATTTGCCGAGAACCCGAATTGTATGGCTTTAGTCCGGTGTTGGATGTAAAGGAGGATTTTGATGAAGTTGAGGTTCCAGGTGCTGTTGATTTTAAAGTCATTGCGACATGTGCCGGCGTGACGGTGGCCGCGGTCGCAGATCTAAATACTGAATTAACGAAAAATTGTACCCCTCCAGGTCAAGACGGGTATATTTTGCGTTTGCCCAAAGGTACTGGAACAAAATTCGAAGAACGTTTTTCATTACTTTCGGAAAAAGAAAAGTTTTTGAGTGCGGAAGAAATAGGGAAACGTAAGTTTAAAAATGTATATGTCGTCTATACGGTAAAATCAGGTGATAGTTTGTACACCATTGCGCGTAAGCATCACACGACCATTGCGAAAATTATACAAGGTAATGCTACGGTAAAAAGTAAACGATACATCCAACCGGGACAAAAATTACGTATTTATCGAGTGCAGTGAGGACTGTGGAATGCCGACGATTCGTTTAGCTATAATACAAATGAACTCTGTAATGGGTGCGTTAGCTCAAAATGCGGAGTTTATCGTGCAGGCGGTTCAAGAAGCGAAGCGCCGTTCTGCGGATTTAGTAATATTCCCGGAAATGAGTTTATGCGGATATCCACCAGAAGATTTGTTATTGACCCAGGCTTTTTTACAGGATACTCGTGAAACCTTAGAATCCCTAGCGCCACGACTTCTGGGGACTCAGACGATTCTTGGTTTTGCGGAACAAAAAGATGGAAAGGTATACAATGCCGCGGCTTGGATTGTCGATGGAAGCATAAAGACCATTTATCGTAAGGTGGAATTGCCCAATTATGGCGTGTTTGATGAAAAACGGTATTTTACACCCGGAACGGAAGTGGAATGCATCGACGTTGCTGGATGTCGCATTGCACTGAGTATATGCGAAGATACATGGGTAACTCATGGGACTTTTGAAACAGCTTTACGGAAGACACGCCCGGATTTAGTTATCAATATATCGGCTTCACCTTTCCATGCTGACAAATTAACCCTACGTAAGAAAAGTCTTGCGGATTTTTCCCAACGCACTCAAACCACGGTGGTGTATTGCAATATGGTAGGAGGGCAAGACGAACTCGTTTTTGATGGCGGTGCGATGGTCTTTACCGCAGCCGGTGGCCTCCAGGCTGAAAGTGTTCGTTTTTCCTCCGGCATGTTACTAAGTAACCTTATGTTTTCACCAACCGGGTGCGACGTAACCGAGAATGAACACGTCTTGTTCGTTGAAAATAAAGGGTGGCTGCTTGAATCACAACCGGTCACTCGTGTGGCTGGGGTGGCGGAAGTGTTTGAAGCCCTTTTGATGGGTGTGCGCGATTATGTAAACAAAAATGGATTTAAGCATGTGGTCATTGGTTTGAGCGGAGGGATAGATTCGGCGCTCACGGCTGCCTTGGCAGTAGAAGCTTTAGGCTCTGATCGAGTTACAGGAGTCACCATGCCTTCCCAATATTCTTCCGTCGCGACTCTGGATGACGCTAAACAAGTTGCGGAACGATTGGGCATTCGCTGTCTCTCAATTCCCATTTTTCCCTTGTTTGAGACATATCGGCATGAACTTGAAACGGTATTTGCATCTAATACCCAAGGCGTTGAATTCGAAAATTTGCAAGCTCGTATTCGCGGGAATTTGCTCATGGCACTATCCAATCGGTACGGTTGGTTGGTTCTAACCACGGGAAATAAAAGTGAAACAGCTACAGGATATTGCACCTTGTACGGGGATATGGCTGGGGGATTTGCCGTGATAAAAGATGTCCCTAAAATGTTGGTGTATGCCTTGTCCGAGTTTGTTAATCAACGACAGGGGCGTGAGGTTATTCCTGTAAGTACGATTCAGCGAGCGCCATCGGCTGAATTGCGTCCCAATCAAAAGGATGAAGATTCGCTTCCACCCTATCCTGTTTTGGATGCAATTATTCAGGCGTATGTTGAGGAAGATAAGACTCCGGATCAAATCATCGCCATGGGGTTTGCTGGTGAGACGGTTATGGAGGTTATTCGCTTAATTGATCGCAGTGAATATAAACGACGCCAAGCTCCACCAGGAATAAAAATAACCCCCAAGGCGTTTGGTCGTGACCGGCGTTTGCCGCTTACCAATCACTATCGGCCCCATCCTAAACGAAATTATTAAATATGCCGACATCGGAAATTATCCTAGGCTCGCAAACCGTCACTCCGGCATTGCTCATGGCGCCGATGATGGATGTAACCAATCAAGCGTTTCGTAGTCTGATTCGTAAATACGGTGGCTGCGGCCTCTTTTTTACAGAAATGTTGAATGCTCGACGTGTACCCCAGGAGAACATGGATTCGCCCCTTTGGAAGGGCTTGGATGTCGAGAAAGATGTGGTTGTGCAATTATTGGGGGACGATCCCCAAACCATATTACGCGCTGTGGAACGACTCTTGCCCATGGATCCTTTTGGGTTTGATCTTAACCTTGGGTGTGCAAAATCAAAGATTATGCATTGGGGATGGGGTGCGGAACTTATTTCCAAACCGTCTCAAGTGGCTACGATATTAGCTCCGCTGCGCCGCAAGATTGCCAAATCTTTGACGGTTAAAATTCGCTTTCCGGATGATATGACCATAGAAGGTTTCAAACCTTTTTTGGCGATGTTGGAAAACGAAGGAATTGACGGCGTTATTGTTCATGCTCGTACTCCGAGCGATGGCTTTAAACGACCTGCACGTTGGGAACGGATCCGTGAAATCAAGCGAAATATACGTATCCCTGTCATAGGTAACGGGGATGTGTTTTCAGCTGCGGATGCCTTTGAAATGACGCGCCTAACCGAGTGTGACGGTGTGATGATTGGACGGGGAGCCGTCATGCGGCCTTTTATTTTTTCTGAAATTTCAGCTCAAATGGCAGGAAATCCTATGCCGATCCATACACCGGCGGAAGTCCTGGAGGATATGCTAACCTTGTTGGGCGAAACCATTAATACACCCAAAGGTGCTAAGGAATTCAAGACGTTTTGCCAATATTTCGCGAAATCCCTTCCCGTGCCCCATTGGTTTTGGGCTCCTCTGCAATCGGTGTTTGACGGTCATGAATTGGCACGCCGCGCTAGATTGTTTTTTAAGGGAAAAGAGAACCGGTAAGATCTTTTGAGAAACGATGGATTGATGAAAATAAGAAAGGGCGTCCTGTTTTTTCAGGACGCCCTTTCTTATTTAAGGCTCTATTAGTTCTTAACGCCTAGCTTGCCTTTCTTAGAACCACCCGGCCCGCTGAGTGTGTAGATATAAATGCCGCTGGCGACCGAGCTGCCTTGCGTGTTGGTGAGATCCCAGACAATACGGTCGGTGGCGTCGTTTTTCGAGATGGCCTTGACCAAGCCACCGTCCAAAGTAAAGACCTTGAGGGTAGCGGTTTCCGAGGGGATCAGGATAAACGTAAAGGCTTTATTGGCCGAATCTTGTTTAACGATCGGATTCGGATACACGATGACATCGTTCCAGGTGGCGGTGGCAATATGGAAGGTGTTGGACGCGACCAAGTTGGGTTCGCTGCTGGTGGAAAGGATGAGGTTGTAGTCGCCTTGCTCGGTCGGGTTACGTACCAAGGAGCGACTTTCAATAATGATCTCAATGGCCGAGCTGACTGGCAAGGTGTTGGGGACGGTAAGCGTAATGGTCTGACCGGTAATCGTAGAAGCCACCAACGTAGGCTGCCCGTTCACGGTGATGTAACCAGCCGGAATGGACGCCGGCATAAGGGCATTGGCCGGGAATTGTACATTAATGGTGCTGACTCCGGCCATAAGCCCGCCATAGGCCCCCAAAGAAAAAGTGATCTGATAACGTCCGGCGGATTTGGTGAAGGCCGGGAAGAGCGACACCTGGGGTTGGGTGATTTGAGTCGTGGTCGAGGCCGTAATGGCAAAGACCGGAGAAGTCATAGGTCTGGGCTCAATGCTGGTATAGGCCCGGATCGAGTAGTTCCCTGGCAAAGACGGATTGACAATACCCGAAGTGGTTTGGATGACAACGTGCACATCCTTATTCAAATCAGCAGAACCGATGGTAACAGGCGAACGGATTTCCAGGGTATTGCCCGAACGGACACGCACAGCGGTGGCTGCTAAGGTTGTGCCGTTCACGGTAATACTGGTATAGGGAATGGTAGTGGGTAAGGTAAAGGCCGTCGGATAGACTAAGGTAATGTTGGTCACGCCTTGGGTAAGGCTGCCACCGACACCTAAGGTGAAGTCTACAGTATGCTGGCCTCGCGCGAAAATAGTGGCAGGACTGACGCTGGCCGTAGGCGTACTGATGTTGGAATCGGCGGTAATGTAGTAGAAGTTAGACGACACTGGAGTGTTTTCCGCATCGGTACTGGCATCCAAGGCGTACCCGGCTGAAACCGCAGGGTTGACCAGGTTGGCAGGTGTGTTAAAGACCACAGTGGCTAAGCCGTACGGTGCCACGGTGGCCGGATAGGGGACTACGATATCCAGGCTCTTGTTGCCCGCACCACTGGCCCAGACTGTTCCCGTGTTGGGTACGCCGTTGACGGTTATGTTGCCGGCCGAAACTGAAGCAGGAACACCGGTGGCAATCGGGAACGCAATGTGGATAATGTTGCCTGCGGCCAAGCGGCCATTGGCCCCGACGTTGAATGTGATGGTGTAATCCGAGATAGCGCCACCGCTGGAGTTGCCCAGGTAAACGTTGGCCTGAGTGATGGTGGTGGCGGCTGAGGTTAAGGTGAAGCCACGGCTACCGGAGGCTTGCGATGACGTTCCGACCGTAAGCGTGTTGTTGACCGTACTCGGGTTGGTGGTGATGGGGATATTCAGGGTATAAGTTCCTGCAGGCATCGCTACCGAGGGGATGATGCGAACTGAGGCAGTGGCCGCATCGCCTGTGGCCGAGCCTACGGTAATGCCGCCGCTCATGGTGACGCCCCCCAGGGCTCCGGTGGGTACTTCGGCACTCAACGGGAAATTCACGAGAATCTGTCCTTTGTTGGCGCGTAAGGGGATGGTGGTAGTGATGCCAATGGTAAAGGTAGGTGTCGTGCCATTCACGTTTGGACTGGTCGAAGCCACGCTGTTTACAGAAACAGGTGTGGCAGACGTGACGATGTTGTAGGCTCCGCCGGTTCCGGCAGGCTGGGCACTTGTGTTTACTGAAACGGTATTGCCGGTGCTGGCATAAGCCAAGTTAAGGATCTGAGTACCGCCAATGATGATCGTAGCGACGCTGGAGGCGCCAATGTTGGCGCCGGTGGTGATATCGACCACCCGGGTGGCTCCGTTGCCGGTTGCGGATGAAGGTGAACCGTTTACGGTAATGTTGCTCAGGCTACCCGAGGTGGGGACGAACGTGTCGTCGGGGAAAGTGATGCGAATATGACTTGCGCCGCTGTAGAGCGGACCGTCAGCACTGGTGGTCATGGTGATGGTGTAGTTGGAACTCACGCCTACGGTGTTGTCACTTAAGGTAACGGTTCCAACACTGACCGGAGTCACCGATTGGCCGATCCCATAAGCACTGCTGGTAATGTCATTCGGCTGGGGTGAGGTATGGACTTGTAACGTGTAGGAAGCCGGAGATGTGGGGTTGATTAAGTTGTTGGATACGTTGGGGATGGCCACCGTAACAGTTGAGCCACCTGCCAGATCAGTGGGGACCGTGACAGTAACAATCTGGCCAGCGGTGGTGGCAGTTGCGGCCGAACCGTTTACGGTAACCGTACTGAGCGGACTGCTGTGTACCACGGTGTCGCTAGGGAATGTGATAATGATTTGACTGGTGCCGCCGACCAAGTACCCATTGGTCGAGTCTGTTGTGAAAACAATGGTGTAGCCTGCGGCATTACCAACGGTGGTGGGGCTGACTGTAACAGTAGGCGTTCCAATATTTACCACCGAAGTACCGATCGCGTAATTGGAACTGCTACCGTTGGTGGGTTGCGGAGCGGTATGGACTTGAACTTGATAATTGTTGGCCGTAGTTGGGTTGCGCATGCCAACGGCAGAAGGAATAATTACGGAAATGGCGGTGCCGCCGTTTATAAACTGAGTAGGCACCACTGTGATGACTTGGCCGGCACCAACCGCACTGGCGGCTCCAGTACCGTTCACCGTAATGCCCAAAAGCGATCCGGTCGGAACCACGGTTCCTGCCGGGAAGGTAAGGGTTATGGTGCTGTATCCCGCCAATAGATCGCCGCTGGTGGCGCTGCCGGTGAAATTGACTGTGTATTGCGCAGGATTGCCAATGGTGGCGGGACTCGGACTGACCGTAATGCCGGTGACAGCCGTTCCGGAGGTATTGATCGTGTAGTTGCCGCTATTCCCGTTGGTCGGTTGGGGTGAGGTGTTGACCTGAACCTGATACGTTCCAGCCATAGCCGGGTTGCGTACGGCATCGGCCCCTGAGGGGATAACCACAGAAATGGCGGTACCGCCTGCAATGTCTTGCGCTGGCACCACCACAATCGTACGAGCGCCGGCATTGCCCGTGGCGCTGGTTGCACCCGTACCGTTTACGGTCACCCCGGAAATGGCGCCGGCTGTTATTGTGGTTCCAACCGGGAAGGTGATTGTAATCTGACTCACTGTGGCGACGAGATCCCCGCGAGTGGCGTCGCCGGTGAAGTCAATTGTGTATTGTGCATTGTTGCCAATGGTCTGGGGGTTAGGAGTACAGCTAATACCAGTAACCGCCGTGGCATAGGTGTCAATGGTGTAGTTCCCGCTGGTATCATCCGTGGCTTGGGATGTTGTATGCACCTGAAGGGTATAGGTTGTAGCGGTGGTGGGATTACGCAAACCTGCAGCGGGAATCACCACGGTGATGGTGGCGCTGTTACCGAAATCCTGCGCGGGCACGACAACGATGGTGCGGCTGGCCGTGTTGCCAGTGGCACTGGTAGCACCTGTGCCATTTACTGTAACGGAACCGATCGCACCGTTGGTAACCACTGTGCCCACAGGAAAAGTAAGCGTTATGGTGCTGAACCCACCGCCCAAACCACCGTTGGTGGCGTCCGTGGTAAAGACCACTGTATACTGAGCATCGTTACCGATGGTGGAAGGGCTGGGCGTAACAGTGGTGATATTAACCGGTGTGGCGGTGTTGGTGATCGTATAAGTGTTACTGGTAGAATCCACTGGTTGTGTTGAGGTGTGCACTTGCAAGGTTTTTGCACCCGCGGTGGATGGATTTTGCAAATTCGTGCTGGTGGTTGGGATCACAACGGTGATGGTGGCACCTGCAGCCACTGTTCCTAGTGCGGCAGGAACCGTAATGGTCACCACTCGGGTGGCGCTAACACCTGAGGCTGTGGCGGCTGAACCATTGACAGTCACACCGGTTAAAGCGCCGTTATGTACATTGGTGTCACTGGGAAGTGTGATTGTAATCGTGCTGGTGCCGCCAACGAGAGCTCCGTCCGTGGCATCGGTAGTAAATACAACTTGGTATTGTGAAGTGCACGCAACCGTGGACGTACTGAGTGTTATTGTGGCTGCACCCACAGGGGTGGCGGATGTCGTAATGGTGAAATTACCGCTGTTGCCTGCGCCTTGTGAGCTGGAGGCGACGGAGAGTGAGTAGGTGCCACCCGTCATGGTGTTGCGGATATTGGCGCCGACAGGTATGACCACAGGGACATTGCTGGTGGAGGCGGCTATATCGCCACTGGCATTGAGTGTCAGGGTCAGCGTGGTACCTGAGCCCGAAGCAGCTGAGACTTGCAAGCCATTGACAGTTAGCCCGACCATACTTGGGGAGGCGGGAACAACCGTGCCTGTAGGGAAGGTGATCGCCAAGGTGCTGACACCGCCGAGCAAGGCTCCGTCGGCGCTGGTGTTGAACGAGAAGCTGTAAGCGGCATAGTTGCCAATGGTTGTGGGTGAAACTGTAACCGCACCTACGACCAGAGGTGTACTTGAAACCGCAACACTGTAAGGAGAACTCGTGCCGGCCGTGGTTTGGGTACTGGTGGAGACCGTCAGTGTTTTACTGCCTGTGGCATGCGGGTTGCGAATGTTGGCTCCAGTCGTAAAGCGGATGATATAGGCAGTGCTGACAGTGCAGTCGATGGGCAACGTAAAGGTGACCGTTTGACCCGAGCCGCTGGCCGTGGTTACAGCGGTACCCGGCATGGTGGTTCCAATGCGTAGGTCGCCAGCCGCAAAGGTTGTAGGAACGTTGGTACCGGCAGGGAAGGTTACGGAAATGGTGCTGGTGCCGTTTACCAGGGCGCCGTCGGCGCTGGTGGTAAACGTGATGTCGTATTGTCCGTCGTTGTCCGGTGTGTTGGGAGAAAGCGACACGGCGCCAACCGATAGGCCTGTTCCGGAGGTGGAGATAGTATAGGACGAACTCGTGCCTGCTGATGTTTGTACACTGGAAGATACAGTTAATGTTTTGCCGCCAGTGGTGTGGGGATGGCGAATATCCGCATTGGTGGTAAATCGAATGATGTAAGCAGTGCTGGCTAAGCAATTGATCGGCACAGTAAAGGTCACGGTTTGTCCGGAACCACTGGCAGTCGTTACATTTGTGCCAGGCATGCTGGTTCCGATTTGCAAATCACCGGAAGCAAAGGTGGTCGGAACCACCGTTCCGGCCGGAAAGGTAACGGAAAGGGTGCTCGTACCACTGACCAAAGCGCCGTCGGCAGATGTGGTGAAGTTGATGTCATATTGCCCTATGTTATCTATGGTGGAAGGGGAGGTGGTGACCGCACCCACGCTAAGAGCTGTCCCAGAGGTGGTGATGGCATACGTACCGCTGGTGCCTGCCGTCGTTTGTGTACTCGTCAACACGGAAAGTGTATAAGCAGCACCGGTAGTAAGTGGATTGCGGATATTTGCACCAGTCGGGATGAAAACAGTTATGTTGCTGGTAGAAGCGGCTATGCTGCCACCGGCATTTAAAGTGAGTGTCAAGGTGGTTCCAGAACCAGAAGCTGCGGAGACTTGGAGTCCACCCACAGTCAAGCCGGTGGTACTGGGGGCGGCGGGAACCACAGTACCGGCTGGAAAGGTAATCGCGAGTGTACTAACTCCACCTACCAAAGCTCCATCGGCAGCCGTGTTGAACGCAAACGTGTAGGAGCCATAATTCCCAATTGTTGCAGGACTGACGGAAACCGTACCTACTACCAAGGCGTTGCCTGATACAGTTAATGTATAATTGCCGCTGGTTCCGGCGGTTGTCTGCGTACTGGTATAGACCGAGAGGCTCTTGACACCTGTTGTGGTTGCATTACGAATGCCTGCGCCTACCGGAATCACAACCGGGACATTGGCGGTACCACCTGCAATGTCACCGCTCGCATTAAGTGTGAGTGTTAAGGTGGTGCCAGACCCAGAGGCGGAAGCGACTTGAAGTCCGTTGACATTCAAGCCAGTCGTGCTTGGGGAAGCGGGAACACTGGTGCCAGCAGGAAAGGTGATGACTAAAGTGCTGGTACCACCTACCAAATAGCCATCGGCGGCAGTAGTGAAGCTAAACGAATAAGCTCCAGTGTTGCAGATTACTAAAGGTGTCACGGTGGATGCACCAACCGACAAGCCCGTTCCTGAGACCGTTAGGGTATAATTGCCGCTTGTGCCCGACGGTTGAGCGCTGGTGGAAACCGAGAGTGTACGCGAACCTGTAGATGTTGGGTTGGTAAGATTAGAGGAAGGGATGACGATATCAAAGGTACCTGGGTTGACGTCTGCGCCGACAACAATGGTGGCCGTACGTGCGCCATTGTTACCTGTGGCACTGGAGGCGGCAGCGCCATTTACCGTGACTCCGGTAAGCGCTCCATTAAGAACATTTGTACCAACCGGAAAGGTCACTACAATTTGACTGTTCCCATTCCATAGAAACCCAGCGGGATTGGCTGTGGTAATGCGGACCGTATACTGGCTCGGGTTGCAGATAATTGTGGAGGCTGGAGTTACAGAAACTACGGTAATGGGTGTCGCAGAAGCCGAGACCGTATAGTTACTGGACGTAACATTGGTCGTTTCACGTGTGGTGCTCACTTGCAGGGTTTTTGTAGCTGCGGGGATGCTAGGGTTAATAATGCCCGCGGTGGTGGATATAACTACACTGACGGCGCCACTGTTGGCCACATCAACCGGAGTGACAATGGTTAAAACCTGACCGACGGCTGAAGCATTGGCCGTAGTTCCGTTAACGGTGATTACCAAGTTGGTATATGTCGTAGGAACAGTGGTGTTGGTTGGGAAGGTTATTCGAATATTGTCCATGAGGGCGGTGAGTGAGGCCCCTGCCGCTCCGACATTAAAAGCAACGGTGTATTGAGAATTGGTATTCACGGTGGATGTACCGAGTGTCACGGTCGCTGCTGTGACATTGGCTAGAGCAGGCAAGGAAGAAAGCGCGGAAAGTAGCAGAGCTGCCGTAAACGATAAAATGGCAGGAAATAATTTTTTCGGCATATGAATCCATCCTTTTTTTGAATGTAATTTGTATATATGTAGTATATCAACTATTTCGGTAGATTGCTATTTTTTACTTTTGGGTTTGGTGTGTTTTCGAACAACGTGTGGGGACGAGTGTTTCAATAGTCCATAACGTTGCGCTTGGCGTTCGGAATGGGATTTTCCAGTAAATATAGGCTTTTTCGTCCATGGATTCAAGCCAGTATAATACATGACTCCCGCTAGAGTCATGGGGAGAGGAATAAAATCCTGCATTTGTTCCACACGTAATTGACGTTTTTCAGCGTAATCTGCCAAACGGGCCATGCTGTCCCTGCGGCTGCCTGGGAAGGTGGCAATAAAATAAGCTGTGATCTGGTAAAGACGTCCGTGTTTGCGACACTTTTCACGATAGACGTCAATAAAACGGTCGAAACATTCAAGGCTTGGTTTTCGCATGAGTTTGAGTACGTCTGGATCAGCATGTTCCGGGGCGACTTTTAAGACTCCACTGACGTGTTTTCCGGAAATGAGCGTCTCTATATAGGAAACATCTCTCAGGGCCAAATCGTAACGAATCCCTGAGGCTACAAAAACATGTTTCACCCCTGGCAAGGCTGCGGCTTTCTTGAGTAAGGATTTATGCTGATCTTGTGCCCGGGTATCCAAATGAGGGCAGATATCAGGGTGCAGGCATGAAGCTTTGTGGCATTCACCTTGAGGGCGTTTGCAACGCATTTGGTACATGTTGGCACTGGGGCCACCAATGTCTGTAATGGTTCCATGAAAGCTGCGCAACGCAGTCAGGGTTTGAATTTCCTGTAATACCGATCCCTGGCTTCGGGATTGGATGATTTTCCCCTGATGAAAGCCTAGGGCGCAAAAAGAGCAGCCGCCAAAACATCCGCGATGGGCTGTGATGGAGTTTACGATCGGCAGAAGTGCAGGAATGGATTCGGTGTAGCTCGGATGGGCCAAACGGGCATAGGGAAGCGCATAGATGGCATCCAGCTCGGCTGTGGCCAGCGGTTCGGACGGTGGATACACGATCACGTAGCGCTGGGCATGCGGTTGGATCAAGGTTTTGCCGAGTTTCCAGTGTTGTTCGCCTTCGGCCAAAAGGGCCGCATCAATAAGCTTGACCTTCTCGGTTTGGATAGCTTCGAACGAGGGGAGCATTAATGTGGGACGATCGGTAGGTACGTTGGCTCGAACCACGGCCGTACCGGCAATTCCATCGAGTGCTTCGTGGCGAAATAACCGCCAAGCGATTTCTTGAATCGGCCGTTCACCCATGCCGTAGACCAAGATATCAGCCTTGGCATCCAAAAGCACAGAACGTCTCACTTGATCGGCCCAGTAGTCATAGTGGACCAAGCGGCGCAAACTGGCCTCAATGCCACCTATGACTGTAGGCAGACCGGGGAAGGCATGCTTGATCAGGTTTGTATATATAATGGTAGCACGGTTGGGACGCAAACCGTATTGTCCGCCGGGTGCATAGGCATCATCCCGACGGAGTTTTTTATTGGCCGTGTAGTTGGAAACCATGGAATCCATGGCTCCGGCCGTGATGCCCGCAAACAAGGTGGGACGCCCCATGCAGGTAACGCTGTTGTGATGGGTCCAATCGGGTTGGGCCACAATACCGACGCGGAATCCGGCTTCGATGAGCGTGCGTCCTAAAATCGCGGCGCCAAAACTCGGGTGATCCACATACGCGTCGCCGGTGACCAGCAGAATGTCCAGTTCCGACCAGCCGAGTGCCTGCATTTCGGATCGGGTCATGGGAAGAAAACGGGGTTGTTTCATGTCGGGGATTGTACCACTGGTTTTGCAAAGTGACAATGATACAATCCGGCTTGACCCAAATGCAAAACTATACTAAAGTGACGTCCCTATTTCGGTTGCGCGGAGGTGTGAAGTGAAGGGGAATCCCATGGACCGCCTCGTGGCCAAGTTGCATACGTTGTATCCTGATGCCAAGGTGGAACTGAATCACCGAAACGTCTTTGAACTTTTAGCGGCGACGATTTTATCTGCGCAATGCACGGATGAACGGGTGAATCAAGTCACTCCAGCGTTGTTTCGCCAGTTTCCCGATGCGCAGGCCATGTCCGAGGCAACCTTGGATGCACTTGAGACGTTGATTCATTCAACCGGGTTTTATCGGAATAAGGCGAAAAATCTTTTGGGTATGGCGCAGACCCTGGTGCGCGAATACCACGGTCAGGTTCCGGATACAATGGATGCACTTTTGACGTTGCCGGGAGTGGCGCGTAAGACCGCCAACGTGGTGTTGGGCGGGGCGTTTCAAAAGGCCGAGGGTGTGGTGGTGGATACGCACGTAAGCCGTTTGTCGCAGCGCTTGGGCTTAACGCGCGAGACCACACCGGAAAAAATTGAACGTGATTTGATGCACCTGCTTCCACGTACGGAATGGGTGTTTTTTAGTCATGCCCTAATTTGGCATGGGCGCCGTGTATGCTTTGCTCGTTCGCCGGAATGCCCGGCTTGCGACTTGGCGGCGGAATGTCCTGCGGCGCATGCGTGGGTACCGAAGAACACGCATGGTGGGGTCGGAAAGACCAAACGTTGGGCACTTAAAAAAAGATTGCGTACATAGCGTAGGTTCGCGTGTCAGCCCATATTTGTTAAGGAGTGTTACTTGCCATGGCGTTTTGCCCTAAGTGTTTTACGGAATATGCTTCGGAGGTAAACCAATGTTCCGATTGTCAAGAGAAGTTGGTGAAGGCATTGCCTCCGGACCCGAATCAAATGGATCTTTTTGAGATGGTTGAGATATATAAAATTCCGGATGAAATTACCGCCATGGCGTTGAACTCGTTTATGGTCGACGCCGGCATTGAAGCGCATGTCCAGTGCATGGATGCCTCTTTTTACGGTGGGGCGCTCAACGTTATGCTTGGGTATTGGGGGAAACTGTTGGTTCCGCGTGACAGCGAAACCAAAGCACGCAAATTGTTGGAAGCGTTTGTGCGAGAATTTCACGGTAAATAAATGCGAAAAATGAAAAAAAACAGAGACGGAAATTATCGCTTGCCATCATCGATGGGGAGTGCTAGGCTTATACCTCGTAGTGTGAAAGACCGTCGCGCAACGTTGGGATTTTAAGTCGGGAAAGGAAAGCGATGGAAAAAGAATCAACCCCGTTTATGCATGAGAAGTCAGAAAACCCCGTTGATCCCTTTTATGTAAAAATCCCTAATGCTCCTTTAATCAGCAGCGCCGATGCCATGCGCATTGAAAAAGAATTGTTGGATCGTTTGAAAATGCGCGGTCCCCGCGGGTCGACACTAAAACCTTTGGCGATCTTCTACAGCCGGGTCGGCCAGCAAGAAACCGCCTATCGTTATCTTAAAACCTGGATGAAACACACGAAGAACGCCGAAGAACTGGCGGAGTGCTTGCTTATGTGCGGCCAATTGGCGGAACAAGTGGATCAGCCCAAATCCGCCATTGCGTTTTATCGAGAAGGGTTGCAAGTAGGTGCGAAAGAATCCCAGGTGACCTATTACTTGAACAACAACTTGGGTTATTGTTTGAACAACGAAGCGGAATACGAGCAAGCCTTGCGGTATTGTGAAGCGGCCATCCGCATCGACCCCACGCGATCCAATGCGTACAAAAACCTCGGTGTGTGCTTTCAAGGTTTGGGTCGCTACAGTGATGCGGCGGCTACCTGGATTAAAGCCTTGCATACGGATGCCTCCGATCCTCGTTCGATGGATCTTTTGGAAAAGCTAATGAAGCATCAGGATGAAGCCATTCAACGCGATATCCCCGATATTCATCAGAAATTGGAAGCGTGTCGCCATGCATTGGCCACGGCCAAGACCGGGCGGTTTGCGGATTGGGCTCGTGGACTTACACTGAATTAAACATCGCCGCTTGGTGGTGCCATGGTTGAGTGGCGCGTGGGAATAGGGATTGGAAAATGAGGTTGAGTGTGATAGTATGACTTCGCTGGTCAAACACTATCCTGACGCAATCGCGTATTTGAATCCGGCGGAGGTTTGGTTCCATGACGGTTTTAAAGAAAAAAATGGCTCGACCCGTTCGCCCCAAACGCTCCCGTGCAGAACAATCCGGATATTTGAAACGCTTTCATGGTGAATCCTCAACCTCGACCATAATCGAGCCAACCGCGCATGTTGAGGATGCGGAGCTTCCGCAGGTGGCCAGTCAGGGTAGCACGAATCCCACAGCGGAATCAACGGTTTCACAAACAGTCTCCACGGCTTCCATGGATGATCAAGGTGGCGAACGTCCGGCCTTGAAGGTTATTTCAAAGTCACGTACGACCTGTTTGGTCGAGCAACGTTTAGTGCATTCGTACGGGCTGGGTCAGCCCATGGTTACGTTAAAGTTGCGTTTGAGTACTGCCGTACGTGGACAGCGCAACCAGGAAGGTTGCATCGAAGTGGGTTATCTTTTCCGGTTGGAAGTCTTACAGGCTTCGCCGGCAATTCAAGTGGAAGGATTCAGCTTGGGTCCCTGGCGTGCGGAACGCGTCAGTATGGATGTGGGAAATATTTTTGTGGCCGATCCGTTGTGGGCAGCGTTTCAAGCTCACACGGGGCGTATCCATGGACGCATATTGCTGTTGGACGTTAAACGGAAGTGTGTGTTGGATTTACCCTGGGAAACAGAAGCGCTGGTACCAGGTCCCGAGCCTCATGCTGTACGATGAAACCTAAAGACCAAAAAACAACCTTCAAATCCGCTCAACCATCTGTGCGTCGCTGGACACTCAAAGACATGGTGGACGATGCACGCATTCAACAAGCCTTGTTCGCAGCACGCAAAGTTTCCTTGGACGATGTTTGGAAAATCATTGAAAAAGCCAAAACCAAACAGGGCTTAACACCGGAAGAGACAGCTGTGCTGCTCTACCAAGACCATCGTCCTGCGGTGATGAAAGCCATTTTGAAAACAGCTAAAGAAATCAAAGAAGCGGTCTACGGACAGCGCCAGGTTTTCTTTGCGCCTTTGTACATTAACAATCGTTGCTCGAACAACTGTCTGTATTGCGCCTATCGACGTGACAACACGCAGATACACCGCCGTAGTCTCTCGGAAGCGGAGATTACCAAACAGGTTGAAGTTTTGGAGTCTTTGGGGCATAAGCGTTTGCTTTTGGTCGCCGGAGAAGTTCCAAGTCGTTTTTCAGAGATTATCGATGCGTTGAAAATCATTTACCGCACACGCAAATCCCAAGGGGAAATTCGCCGGGTCAATGTCAACATTGCGCCTCCGACGGTCGCGCAATTTCGACGCTTAAAGAAAGTGGGGATTGGCACGTATCAGTGTTTTCAGGAAACCTATCACCGTCCCACCTATGAAAAAGTGCATCCTTCGGGACCCAAGGCCGATTATGTCTGGCGTTTGAAGGTCATGGATCGGGCGTACCAAGCACAGGTGGAAGATGTTTCGCTTGGGGTGTTGTTGGGTCTCTACGATTATCATTACGACGTAGTGGCCATGCTGATGCACGGCCAGTATTTGGATGAACGGTATCACATCGGGCCGCACGCTATTTCGGTGCCGCGTTTGCGCGTGGCCAAAGGCACACCTTTGTGCGACGACGACACCTTGAATTCCAACCAATACATCTTGAGTGACACACAATTCAAACTGGTGGTGGCGGTGATTCGCTTGGCCATGCCCTACGCAGGGCTCATTATCTCCACGCGCGAGACCGCGGATATGCGCCAGGAATTGATGAACGCCGGGGTGTCGCAAATCTCAGCCGGCAGCCATACCGAGGTAGGAGGGTATGGGAAGAAATCCGATACCCACACCGAAGGGCAGTTTGAGGTGGAAGATACACGTCCTTTGGACGAGGTTTTACAAAACGTAATCGAAAGTGGGAACATCCCGTCGTTTTGTACCGCGTGTTACCGATGTGGGCGCACGGGTGAAAAAATCATGGATTTGCTTAAACCCGGGACGATTCAACAGTTCTGTTTTCCCAATGCCTTGCTGACGTTCCAGGAATACCTTGAAGATTACGCGTCCGAAGCCACCCGTAAAATGGGGCTTCCGTTTTTGGAAAAACAATTGAAGAAAGTTCCGGAAAGCGTTCGGGCCAAAACTCGGGCCAAACTGGAACGCATACGTCGTGGCGAAAGGGATCTCTTTTTTTAATGTTTTGGGGAAAATCACCGGTTGAATTAAAACCCGTTACCATTGAGGTCCAGGGACGCTCGTTTGTCTGTCAACTTAAACCCAATCCCAGCAACCGACATGTGCGTCTGCGTGTTTTACCGGATCGCACGGCCTCGGAAGGCGCTGCGTGGATTCATTTTCCGGGACTCAGCGTGGATGCGCCGTCGTCCGAATGGTTGCCGGGATTGCTTCCGGAAACCCGGTTTTGCATTGTGGCGTCCTTCCCACCCTGGGTTTCTCAAGCTCAGGTCTTACAGACCATTGAACTCAACGCCGAATGGGTCTTGGCGCAAACACAGCGACATGCGCATATCCCGGCCTCGGTACTCAATCCCCTCGGACCTGGTGCGAAACTTTGGTATCGCGGGCAGCATTTGAAACTTTTGATCTTTCCGAGTCAGAAAACCCGCGCGAAGATCGAACGCGTTGGCTCTCAACTGTATTGTTGCTTGCCCCAGGGACGCACAGAGTCGTTGCCACGGTATTTGGAAAAGTGGTATCGTCAAGAAACACAACGCCTCATTGCCAAGAAGCTTCCCAGTCTCGCGGCTGTGATTTCGGAAAAGCCCTATTCCTTTAAAGTTCGTACGCATAAAAGCCGATGGGGAAGCTGCGCGGCCGATGGTCGGTTGTCGTTTAATTGGAAATTGTCCATGATGCCGGATTTTGTGCTGGACTACGTCATGGTGCATGAATTGGTCCATCTCGAGGAATTCAATCATTCGCGTACATTTTGGGATAAAGTGGTGGCGCATTACCCTCAGTACAAAGAAGCCAAACGCTGGTTGAAGCAAAATTCGCGTTGGCTTAATTCATAAAGTCTTCAACATAGGAGTCGCATATGGTCAATCCTTGGTCATGGGTAGGTCTGATTGCCGCGGTGTTTACCTCGACGTCGTTTATTCCACAAACCATAGCCCGTTTACGTCACCCTGAGGAGGTTCGGGTTTCTTACCTGACATTGGGTACCTTGGGTGGAGGAGCCTTTCTCTGGTTGCTGTACGGCATTCATCTGCGTGACTGGATCATTATTGGCGCCAATGGGTTTATTGATGCGAATTTGCTTTTGTTGGCGGGGATTCAATGGGTGCAAGAACGCAAGCCCAACCTCGCCACGAAAAAGACCGACCGTGAATAGGTCGCTAAAACAAAAAGGAGTTTGGCCTCTCGGTCAAACTCCTTTTTGTTTTACAGCCTACTTCTATTTACAGACTTTGTTACGCCCTTGTTTTTTAGCCCGGTAGAGGGCTTGATCGGCCTTTTCAATCAGGGCATCCGGTGTGAGTATGTTTTTGGCCGGGTAAGAAGCGACTCCCATACTCATGGTCAAATCCTTGTTGGGTTGTTTTTCTTCCATAGGAAAAACGTGGTTTTTAATCCGCAACCGTATGTTGTCCGCCAGCTTGTGGGCGACAGAAAGTGGAGTTTCGGGTAGCAGCAAGACGAATTCCTCACCACCGAAACGGGCAACCATGTCTGTTTCGCGTACCGATTCTTTTAACAATACAGCCAGTTCTTTTAATAGCAAATCGCCCATCGCATGCCCGTTGGTATCGTTGTAATGTTTGAAAAAATCAATGTCCATAATCACCAGGGAAAGGTGACGGGTGTAGCGTTCGGCGCGCTTCATTTCCTCAGTCATGGTTTGTTTGAAATAGCGATAATTGAAAAGCGTAGTCTTTTCATCGGTGATGGTCAAGGCGGTAAGCTTTTGTCGATCGTTTTTAATGTTCTTGGCCATCACGTTAAACGCTGCGGAAAGTTCGCCGATCTCATCTTGTGACATGACCGGAACTTGGGCGGTGAAGTTGCCATTGGCAAACTTACGAACGCCGTCCATAAGCCGGTTGATGGGGGCAATGATGTTTTGGTTCAGAATAAAGACCAACAAGGCGGACACCAGCGTCAGCAAAAGAACAACGCCAACGCTCAGCCCTTGATTCCAACGCTTTAAGCGCTCGGCTTGTTCCAAACGCGTGTACAACTGACCTTCGTTTAAGGTAATCAACGTTTGCAAGTGTTCGATGATGGATTGGACCACGCTCTGTTCGTTGCGGAAGTATTGTTGGTGCTGTTGGTTAACCAGCCCTTGGTCGAAGCGTTGGACCACGTTGTGCGATTGTTGGATGTAACGTTGATATTGATTCTTAATTTTGGTGACCAAATCGCGCTTGCGTTCGTCGGTCGCCAGGATTTTAACCTCGCGCCATGTATCTTTGAAGGTTTGCTGGGCTTTGTAGCTGAGGTTCACCCAGGAAGGATCGCTGGAAAGCAAATACTGTGAGACGGCCCAGTCGCTCAACAGAAGCTGTTGAAGCATGGTTTGCGCCAACACAATGCTGCGGACATTTTCATGGGTGATCTCTGCGGACAATTCCGTAACCCGGACACTGTTGGCATAAATGGTGAATACAGCACCGGCTGAAAAAATAATAACTAAGATAAACGAAAGGAAGATTTTTTGTCGAATGTTGAGACCCACTGCAGAACCTCCTAGGAAAACCGATTGATGGTATTTTAAAAGAGCGCCGGGATGCGAGCAAGGGATTATTTCGAATATTAGCTGTTGCGGTGTGTACCCAGAAACCGTAAACTTAAGTCAATACTTTGGCGGAGGGATTTATGCGACGTTGTTATCAATGTCAAAAAGAACTTATGGGCAAAATCATCCCTGAAATGGAAGCCGAATGTCCTCACTGTCGTCGTCCCTTGCGGTGTTGTTTTAATTGCAAACACCATTCTCCGACGCGTCCCAAACAATGCGCCAAAGACATAGTACAGGGTGTAAAAGATAAAACCGCGGGGAATACCTGTACGGAGTTTATTTTTCGTGAATTTTTTCCTCAAACGTCCCAAACCTCGGCGGAACAAGCTAAGAAAAAGATCGATGATCTTTTCCGAAACTTATAGACATATGTATTTGTAACGGATGACACACTTTTTTCAAGCTTGGTTTGCTGAACACCTACACACGATGTGTAGCGAAAAATGGGCGAAAATCGAGTGTGCGGTAAAGCTGGGCGTAATTTCTCCTAAAGTCTTCATAAAATTGATGTTTTCAGCTTAAGGCCAAAACTTATACCAGCCGATACTTTCCTTGAAGCAGAACCTTTTATGTATTAATGATAAAGATCGTTTCGGTTGAGCCTGGAGGCGTTCTGTGGCCAAGATTTTGATCGTGGATGACGATGGGATTATTCGCGGGGTAACATCCAGGATTTTGGAAACCGACGGATATCGCGTGGATGAAGCATCCAACATAACAGAGGCACGAGAAAAAATCGTTCAAAATGATTACAGTCTTGTGCTTCTGGATTTACGTTTGCCAGATGGGAATGGTTTGGCCAGTATTCTTATGCTTAAAAAGCTGCGCCCCCAGTTGGATGTGGTCGTAATGACAGGCTACGGCACCTTGGATGCTGTCATCGAGGCCATGCGGGCGGGTGCCGTGGATTTTCTGCTCAAGCCGTGTTCGGCCCAACAATTGCGCGAGACCACCAAAAAGGCCATTGCTAAGCGCGAACTCTCCCAGGAAAATAAAATCCTTCGCGCCTTGAATGAAATGAAAGATAAGTTTTTAACGCTGGTATCGCACGAACTGCGCACCCCGCTTACCATCATTTATGGGTATCTCTCGATTATGCAGCGGCAAGGTGCTGCCTTTGATAAAGATCAACGTGAGCTATTAGGCATTGTCTTAAAATCGACCCGACAGTTGATTGATATCGTAAACAATATCCAAACCATTACGCAAGCCGAAGCCGGCGAGATTAAATTGCATTTACAAAATGTCAATCCACGCAAAATGCTTTTGGATGTACTAACAGAAATGCAAGCGTCTATGAAAGATCGAACCTTGAGCATGCGAGTGGAAGATGGCGAACCGTTGCCGGAGATTCAGGCGGATTCCATTCGGCTCAGACAAGCGCTCATGGAACTTGTGCAAAATGCCATAAAAAACACTCCCGATGGAGGCGAAATTACACTTGGGGCGAATCAAAAAGAAAACCATGTTTTACTTTGGGTGCGGGATACTGGAATTGGCATTCCGGTTGAGGAACAGAGTAAGATCTTTGAGCCGTTTTATGAAGTGGCCGATGTGGAACAACACGGAAGCAGTTCCTCACGATTTCAAGGTGGCGGCATCGGGTTAGGGCTTTCTTTGGTCAAAGCGGTCATAGAGGCGCATAAAGGAACAGTGCGTTTTGAAAGTGAAGCCAATAAGGGCACTCGCTTTGAGATCAGTATGCCGATTGAGCGGAACGATCAAGGACAAAACATGTTAAATGCAGTGCATATTTTTCCCACCTTGCCTAAGACCCCCACTCAATTGTAAGCACTTGGGCTTTGGAAGTTTTATTTGCCTTTACCTTCCATATGCACTATAATTCCGCGATTTTAATTGAGTTTGAACGTGTCATTTTTTCGGTGAGGGGTAGACCATGGAAGAGAATTACTTGGAAGCTGTGGATGCGGTTATTTTTGATATGGATGGAGTCCTGATCGACAGCATGCCTCTGCATGCTCAGGCCTGGTTGGATGTTTTGGCAGAAGAAGGCATTATCATTCGGCGGGAAGATGTTTACGAACGGGAAGGGGAGGCGGGATCTGCTTCTTTGAGCTATTTTTTTAAGATCAACGACTTGGACCCGACACCGGAACGTATGCAAGCGTTGCTGCGGCGTAAAGAGAGCTTGTATAAGCAAAATGCAGTTCCTCAGCCATTTCCTGGAGTGGTTGAGTTCTTAGCTTCGCTTAAAAAAGCAGGGAAGCGGATGGCCATCGTTACGGGGACCGCTCGTCATGAGCTTGAAGCGACCTTGCCCAAGGAAATTTTGGCTTTTTTTGAGGCTACCGTGACCGGAGATGAAGTGAAACGTGGAAAACCGGATCCTGAACCGTATCTTACGGCTTTAAAAAAACTGGGGGTAACAGCCACGAAATCTCTGGTCATCGAGAACGCTCCTTTGGGGGTGCGCGCTGCCCGTGAAGCCGGGATCTGTTGTTTTGCAGTTGAAACCTCTATGCAATGCCCGCGTCTGGTTGGAGCCGAACGTTGTTTTGCGGATATCATAAGCCTGGCTGAATTCCTGTTAAAGAAACCCTTGAGCCTGTCGGTTTAAAGGTTGGAGACACAAAGCAAGCAGGGAAGAGATGAACTTGATTTTGTTTTATCAGGTGAGCACCGGGTCTTGAAAAAACACTTTCAGGACGCGGTGTTTTTTTTCTAAACAAAAGAAATAACCGTAACATTAAACGAGGTATTTAAGAAACAAAGCCAGCGTTCAAGTAAAGACTGAATGTCAATTGGAGAATGGATGAAATTCCGATGTTGTAGTTTCTAAGGTTTCGTTATCTTGTTTAATTACAAGAATAAATGATGATTGACCCGAAACCGAAAATGGATATTCAATAATTACTTTAAGTATTATAAGCAGAAAGCAGGCTCATCCCTGTTTTGTTAAAGTGAAACGTAAAGCCATCCGGCTTGAGGTGCCTAGGTAATGATAAATAGCCTCACCTTATCCTAGATAGCATGGCTTGGGGATACGGTCGTAAACACCTTCACTGAGACTTGGATGAAACAACGGACGCTTTGTGGAATGTCAGGGTCGAGAGGGAAAGTGTGTTTTTCCTTTATGCGATCCGAGCAAAGAGCTATACTCGTGTGAAGCTTGTCGGATGCTTGATTGGCGCAATATATTTTGGTAATTCAGGAGTGAAATCATGGCCAAGACCAAGGGGACTGATATCATCACATTGCGCTTGATCATGACGGCAAAAGGTCCGGTTGTGGAAAAGGCGTTTGAGGAGAAACTGGGTCCACGGTTGCTCGCCATATATCGTGCTATTTCCGCGATGTCCTGGACCGAGGTGGACGATCAGATCGCTATTTATCAAGCGGCCGCAGAAGTTTTGTTTCCTAACGATTCAGAACGCATGAAAAGCTTAGGCGTATTGTTCGGTCATAAGGCCTTCAATGGAATTTATAAGCTGTTTCTAAGAATTCCTACCATTGAATACATTTTTAAGCGCGCGGCACGGATTTGGAACACCTATTATGACAAAGGGGAAGCTGTGATTGAGGTATTATCCCCTAAAGTGGTTGACATGGTCGTACGGGATTTTCCGGAACTACCCCGTGCGATGCGTGAAGTGGTTCAAGGGCATTATTGTGTGATTTTGGAAATGACCGGGGCCAAAGACATTCAAATTCAGATGTTTGATGACAACCCAAGTGCCTGGCGTTGGCGAGTCAGTTGGAAATAAATTTGAATGATGTTTTGAAATACAATCGAATTAGGAGAATTTCGCGTGGTAACATTTCAAGCCGTATCGATGAATGCCTCGTTCAACCGCTTGCGTGCTGTGTATCTTGATAGTCTTTCTCAGCCGCAAGAACTCTATGTGGAAATGCAAGTGGCTCACGGGCGAGCTTTTTTAATTCTACGAGCGGAAAAGACTGTGGGTTATCTGATTCTTTCGAGTGTGAATACACTTATGGAGTTTCATCTCAACAGCGGAATGGTACCGCACGCGGAAATTGTTTTTGGCAGCGTGTTGGATCATTTTAAAGTGACGCGCGTGTGTTGTAAGTCGTACGATTCACTTTTGCTTAAATGCGGGTTGGCTTTCTCCAAAAAAACCAAGGTGGTGGGGACGTTGTTTCGCGACCTAGTTCCGAGCCCCTTGGTCCAACCGGAAGAGGTGATTGAGACCCGAATGGCGGAACGTCGGGACATTCCTGAAATACAGAAATGCCGGGAAGGTCTATTTGAGACCGATCAGGAAGTAAACGACATGGTTGGAAAAGGCAGCATGTTGGTCTTTACACAAGGCGGGGCGACCATCGGATGGGGATTGTTTAACCGAGTGATTCCAGAACGGCCGGATGTAGATGTGGGTATGTTGGTGCATCCGGACCACCGAAAGCGCGGCGTGGGTACGTATATTATTCAATATCTCAGAGAGTATTGTGTACAGAATCTCTGGCGTCCCATTTGCGGGTGTGCCAAGCAAAACGTCTCGTCGCGTAAAACGCTTGAACGGGCGGGATTTGTGAGTAAGTACGATTTATTGGAATTTGAGTTTTAATCTACTGACTCCTTTGGATTAAACGTCAGTTGTCGACCAGCCCGATATAATCACTACATCGTCCCTATGTGCAAGTGGGGGATGTTCGGGAATGAATTTAAAGAAGGGTATTTCATTTTTTGAAAACGACCGGGTCGACTCTAACCAGTAGAAGTGCTTTAGGGGCCATTCTCTTTACCGTGTTCTTGGATTTTTTAGGGCTCACCTTGGCTATTCCGATTTTTACACCGTTGTGCATCAACGATGGTGGCATTCTTCCGGTTGGCACCACGATGCATGTGCGCACCATTGTGCTAGGGTGGCTTATTGGTATCTATCCGTTGCTTCAGTTCTTTTCAGCCCCTATTCTCGGGGGATTTTCCGATCACTTTGGCAGGAAAAAAGTTTTGGCGTTCTCGATTTTAGGCATGCTGCTGGGTTATGTCTTGATGGCCTTTGCGGTTCGAACCGTCAACTTGCCTTTGGCGTTTTTCAGCCGGATACTCATGGGCGCTCTGAGTGGCAACCTGGCGGTCAATCAGTCTGCAATTTCAGATATAAGTGACGAAAAGAACCGTACGAAAAATTTTGGCTTGGTGGGGGCAGCGTTTGGTGCCAGCTTTTTTATCGGTCCGGCTTTGGGTGGCTTTTTATCCGATCCTAAGATTGTCTCCTGGTTTTACTACGATCTTCCGTTTTGGTTGGCTGCGATTTTAACGTTGGTAAATTTCATACAGGTTTTATATTTTTTCCCCGAAACGTTATCCTTGGAGCATCGACGTCAAGTTCGTTTGCATCCCTTGATTGGTTTGGAGAATATTATAAAGGCTTGGCAAAACCCGGCCCGGAGGAGTGTTTTTCTAGTTGTGTTCTTTGTGGGATTTGGTTTTAACTTTTTTACCCAGTTTAATCAAGTTTTCCTTATTGATAAGTTTGCCGCTACCACGTCTCAGATAGGATGGCTGTTTTCCTACATTGGGCTTGTTTCGATATTGGTTCAGTTGGTCTTGGTGCGGCATATCTCAAAGCGTTTTCGTCCGGCTCAAGTTCTGATTTTTACTTTGTTTTTTTTGGCGGGAGTTTTGCCTGTTTTTTTGATCATGCCCAGTTATGGTTGGATCTTTCTGGCTTTTACCTTTGTCCCGATCTTTAATGGGTTGTCTTTTCCGAACCTGATTTCGGTTATTTCAAGTCTGGGTGATGCCCGCAACCAGGGCGAATTGTTGGGAATGAATCAATCCATTCAAGCCTTGGCCCAGTTTTTACCACCGTTGCTCGGAGGGTTTGTGGCTGGATTTCATGTTTCGTTGTCGATTTGGATTTCGTCAGCCTGCATTTTTATCGGCTGGTTGCTCTTTATCCGCTGCCGAAAGCATTCCTGTATAGTATGATGTGAGCATAGGTAGCTTTGGATAGGGCACAAACTTAATGAAAAGGGATGTTAACTGTGCGCCCCTATACACATGTCGTTCAAACACAACGATTGGGCCTGTACTTGTTGTTGATGCTCATGGCCGTTTCTGGCTTTGCGGATACACTGAATTCCAGTGCGGAAATTATGCGCATTTACAATACGGATAAACCGGGTCAACGCTTGACGCTCTATCAAAACGACTCTTTGAGTGTTACAAAACCAGGTGGGGTGGCGCATGGGGAATACATTCGCGTTTTAGAGAAAAAATCAATGGAATCGGATCACGGAACCATTCATGCGGTCAGAATACATTTTGGCAAACGCGAAGGCTGGATTGATTCCAAATTTGTTATGGATAAAGAACAATATCACGCCCATCCAGTTCCTTACGCCTATTACGCCTTACGATGGTTAGCCATTGCTTTGATTTTTCTTAGTGTCCTCGGTGGGTTGGCTGGGTTTATTGGGGTTATTTTACGGTTGCTGCGTTCTGGTGAATACGTCTCGCACAATACGCATGCGCTTATGGCCTGGCTTTGGTTGGGTGGATTTGGTGTGATGGTGCTTGGCATTTGGCTGGTCTTAGGCACTGCCTTGAAAAATTACCTGACCTAGATTAACTATTCTGGATGGCGGAGACAAAAACATTGCGTCGCTTAAGTGTTGTACTCATGGCCGTTGGGTGTTTTCTGAGCGGCTGTTCGATTACGCATACAGTTAAACCATCGTTTTCGAGTTTGCACGTAGCGGGGGTTGATCAACTGGCGCGTCCGGGTCATTGCGTGCGTCTCTGCGTATCCGGGAACCCATTCGGTAGCCAGGTGCGCGCTGAGGGCTTTGCGCAAACCGTTAACCTTCAGCCCCTGGGTGAATCGCAGGACATGAGCGAAGGATTTTTGGTGGTGCCGCTGGAGGCTCCTGCCACCGCCGAGTCTATAACCATCACAGCCTGGGCTAATGGCCAAACGTTGACGTCTTTCTGTCAAACGGTTCAAATTGCTCCTCGGGAACCGTTTAAACGAACCCATTTGCATTTTAAGAAGTTTAATCTCGCGCAGTACGATAAAGAGTCGGCCATCATGACTGCGGTGCGAGCCCAATCACCGGGATTTCACTCGTTAACCTCGTTGCGAACCTTTGACTGGCCCGTGCATGGGCGCCTTACCGAGACCTTTGGCACCCAGCGTATCTACAACGACGGCGCCGGTGGCTGGTATCACGGCGGCTTGGACATCGCGGCCCCGGGCGGGACGACCATTACTGCTCCGGCCGATGGTCTGGTCATTTTTACCGAAACGTTTAAAGCTCACGGGAATACCGTCCTGGTGGATCATGGGTTTGGGATTATAGCCACCTATTTGCACCAAAGAGTCATCTATGTGAAACCTGGCGACCGCTTGCGCCGAGGTGATCCTATCGGTGAAGTCGGCACCACCGGTGGGTCGACCGGGAATCATTTGCATTTTCAGATCAATATTCACGGACGCATGAGCAGTCCCTGGGATTTTTTGCCGCCGAAGGTTTCGTCTTCCGGCAAGTAAAAACAGTTGCAAAGCTTATTAATCCATTGCTCCCGTATCTTACTTATGCCAAAATTTAAAAGTTGGTTTAATTTTACAGCTTAGGAGGCTGGTATGTTGCGGAAAATAACCTTGAGCGTTGTTCTTGGTGTGTTTGCAAGTTTGCCTGTTTGGGTCCAAGCAGAGACGGATGTAAAAGGGAGCATGGATCATGCTTTGTTTACTCGCATGCCTGGGTACTTTATCTCGGACTATGCACAAAAGGAATTTGATACTTTTACCTCGTCCTATTTGTCGGGGGCGGATATGAGTTGGGAAGGTAAGCTGACCAAGATCGCGTACAATGTTAAATCCGATGCCCAGCAAACCAGCATGGTGCAGATTACCCGAAACTATGAAAATGCACTGAAGAAGGGCGGGGGGAAGATTTTAGTCAACGAAGGACGTGTGATTGAAGGTAAGATTGAGAAAAATGGCGGTGTGGCCTATGTGCATGTAGAGTCGTTTAACGAAGGCCGGAACTACGATGTAGTTATTGTTGAAAAAGGCGTCATGAAACAAGACGTGGTTGAAAATGCCGCGGCCTTAAGTGCCAGTATAGCTTCCACTGGAAAAGCGGCCGTTTACGGCATTTACTTTGATACAGGCAAGTCTGTGGTAAAACCCGAATCCAATGCAACCATAGAAGAGATCACCAAACTTTTAAAGCAAAATGCCAGCTTGGCATTGTATGTCGTAGGTCATACCGATAACGCCGGCGCTCTGGAATACAATCTTAAACTTTCGACCGACCGCGCCGAAGCGGTCACCAAGGCATTGGTTGCAAAAGGCATTCAAGTTTCACGTCTCAAAGGTTCGGGTGTCGGGCCGTATTGCCCCGTGGCATCCAATCGTACAGAAGAGGGCAAGGCCAAAAATCGTCGAGTGGAGTTGGTGGCCCAGAAATAGCAGTGACTTTTTGCATTGTAGCAATATTACTGTGTTCGAGTTTGTTGAATTGTTCGTGTTCTTTATTTGCAGGTGGATTTAAGGAGCGGTATATGAGCATGTCGTTTAACGATCTTGGTTTATCGCAAACCCTGGTGGAGGCCTTGGCGGTTGAGTCCATCACCCAACCTACGCACATACAGGAACAAGTTATTCCCGAAGCGCTTAAGCATTTGGACGTGATGATCCAGTCCCAGACCGGGACTGGTAAAACCCTTGCGTTTTTGTTGCCTTTGTTTGAAAAGCTGCAGGCGATTCGAGAGATGCAAGCGTTGGTCTTGGTTCCGACCCACGAACTGGCTGTCCAAATCCTGCGGCAAATTGAGAGTTTGTCCAAGAACTCAGAGAAGAAGTTGATCGGAGCTTCGATCATAGGCAATGTGAACATTGAGCGGCAGATTGAAAAGTTGCGCGAGAAACCGCAGATCATCGTTGGCACCCCAGGACGTGTTTTGGAGTTGATCACCAAAAAGAAGATCTCGGCACATACCCTCAAAACCATTGTAATTGACGAAGCCGATCGAATGCTCGATGCCAACAACTCAGACAGTGTCCAGGCTGTAATCAAGACCACGCAACGTGATCGTCAGCTCATCTTGGTTTCCGCCACCATCTCTGCGCCCACCATCGAAAAAGCCAAAAAGATCATGAAGAACCCGCAACTTATCAAGTCCGAAGCCAAAGCTCATGTACCGGAGGCCATTGAACATATCTACGTCACCGTTGAGGTGCGGGACAAGATCGATACACTGCGAAAAATCATTTTGCACACCCAGGCACCGAAGGCACTGGTGTTTATCAATGTGCCGTATGAAATCAACAAAGCTCTCGAGACGCTGATCTATCACGGTGTCCAGGCCGAGAGCCTGCATGGCGATGATCGCAAGATGGAACGTAAAAACACACTTGAACGGTTTCGTACCGGAAAGATCAGCGTCTTGATCGCTTCGGACATAGCAGCCCGCGGGTTGGACATAAAAGATGTCTCCCATGTGTTTAACGTGGATGTGCCTGAGAGCACGGATGCCTATTTGCACCGTGTGGGCCGTACGGGGCGTATCGGCAAGACCGGCGTGGCCATATCGGTTATTTCCGGTAAAGAATTGAATTTAATCCATAAACATGCCAAAACATTGGGGTTGGTTTTTAAGGAAAAGGAACTGTTAAAAGGGAGTCTGGTGGATAAGTGGAAAAAATAGTTGAATGAGGTTTGAAATTATTTTATTAATTTAGCGCGGGTAAGTTTACTACAAACTCGGAGGTGGAAGGGAAATGGTAGCTAAGAAAAAAGTGAATCGTGTCTGGTCCGTGCTCTTGGTCAATCTGATGTTCGTGTTGGGCGCACATGGCGCATATGCGGCCAGCTCTCCAGCAGGCAACTACGACACCATTGTGCAGACAGTGGATATTGAAAAGGTGACGGGGCTAAAAGGCGTGAAAGTCGTACCGCGCAACCCCTCCCAAGGCGCCAGCGGCATGGTAAATTTTGCAGACGCCCAAGGTGTGGTGTTTACCGCCACGTTTGAAATCATTGCCCCTGAAGCCCTCGCCAAGACCAAAGCGTCTTCCACCTGGAAGGGCATGATCAAAGGTCCGGTGAGCGGCGTAGGAGACGAAGCCTACTCCGGACCCAAAAACGGCGATGCGTTTATCCTGATCTTCAAAAAAGGAAAGAATTGGGTCACGGTTTCCACTGGGCTCAACCCCATGACGATGAAGCCTAAAATATCCATGGAGAAAATGAAAGCCATTGCAAGCATTATGGCCGCGCGCTTGCAATAAAGGCCGGTTCAGATCCTACCTGAGAAAAGGCGACGAAGGCGGAATTATGCGGATGATGAGTGTGATAAGACTAAGTCTATTTGGAAGTGCACTGGTGAGTCTTGCGCTTACCGGTTGGGCTGGCAACTGGGAAGGTGATCTGGAAACCGGCCAAGTAAACAGCGGGTATAATGTCGTGCGCATTCCGGGTGATACCGGCACTCAACTATCCCTGCCTGATACCTTCACCTTCCGCCCTGCGCCGTTTTTTAGGTTTAAGCTGTTTTATGTTTTTTTTGAAGAGCATGCATTGGGTGTTTTGGCCGCGCCTTTAAGTCTGCGGGGTGAAGGCGAATCCTCCGAGGCGATTGCGTTTGCCGGTGAGCAATTCCCGGCGCATACCCGCTTGAAAGCGCTATATCGGTTTGATTCGTATCGTTTGACCTACCGCTATCGCTTATGGCATGAGCCGAAGGTGAACGTGTTTCTCGGTCTAACTGCCAAAATTCGTGATGCCGAGATTACCCTGGAGGGAAATGGGGTTCAAGCCAAGAAAACCAACGTGGGGTTTGTCCCGCTGATTTATTTACGTGCCGATTGGGATTTTGCACATCCCTGGGGTTTGCTCTTGGACGCCGAGGCACTGGCCGCACCGCAAGGCCGGGCCGAGGACGTCCTGCTGGCGGTCACCTATCAGGCGGATGAGCATTGGCGGTTAAAATTAGGGTACCGGGTTGTGGAAGGCGGGGGCGATAATAAAGAAGTGTACAGTTTTGCCGCGATTCATTATGCCGTGGTGGGTGTGACCGCCACCTATTAATATAACCAGCAATTCGGAGGAATATGTTATTGGGAATTGTCATATGCAAACCTAAATGGCAACCCAAAAAAAGGAGGCTGTTATGTGTAAACACTTGAGATGGATGTTGGGATGTGGGGTTTTGCTGGTAGGCATGGGCGCTTTTTCCGCTTGGGCAGGCGAGGCAGGTACGGCACCAGCAAGCACGGTCGCAGACATCGAGCAAGGTCTTGTGATCACGGCCGATGGTCTGTTTCCTAAGACACTTTATGTACCGGAAAATACACCCTGCTCACTTTGGGTTGTCAATGGCACTCCGGATGCTGGTGTTTTATCCGTAGCTCTGTCTGAGCCTGTGGTTTCGGAATTGAAAAAGAACAAGTTGACGGAAGTTAAACTCGGTTCACTTGCGGCAGGGGAGCACACCCTTGAATTCAAAGTCGGTAAAGAAGGTGCGGTTTTAGGTGGGGTTTTACAAGTGGGTGGTAAGGCCAACACAACGGCGGCGCAGGCCGTGACCATTTTGGCGGGCAATAAGCAGTTTAAGCCTGAAGTAACCAGGGTTCGGGCCAATCAGCCGGTTGAAATTTATTGGTATACATCTTCATTTATTCCGCATGGTGAGTTTGAATTGCCGGGTACAGAAGTGACGTTTAAGCCTAAGAGCAAGCAGCTGGATAAGGTGGAGTTGAAGCAGGGGCTCCCTGCGGGAACCTACCCGATCTCGCGTCCGGGACACGCAAAACAAAATCATGGCATTACGTCCCGTGTAGTGGTGGAATAGCAACGTTCTTTAATATTTAGCGGACGTAAAATCGTTGCTTCTATGGAAACCCATGGTTCCCATGGAAGCAACGATTTTTTATAAATTGAATGGGTATTTGAATTTGAATAAGTTGTGTTGCCATGATACTGTTAGGCAGCTTCGCTTTGGCTATGTATAAAAATCGCACTATCGTCCATACATAAGGATAACGAATATGACTGAGACACTCAATAAGCCATGGCATAGCCAATCTGAATCCGAGGTTGTGTCAGCGCTGGTTACATCTGAGCAACAAGGCTTGACAAGTGCTGAATGCATTCGACGTCAGGAAAAGTATGGGCTCAACCGGATTACGCAAAAAAAGGGGACCCATCCGGTTATTGTTTTTTTACAGCAATTCAATCAACCGCTGATTTATATATTGCTTGCCTCTTCACTCATCACCGGATTATTGCGTGAATGGGCTGACTCAGGTGTTATTTTAGGTGTGGTTTTGGTCAATGCCATTATTGGATTCTTGCAGGAAATCAAGGCCATGAGAGCCATTGATGCCTTGGCCAAATCCATGATTGGGGAAGCAACGGTTGTTCGCAATGGTAAAAAACAGCGGCTGCCACTCAATCAATTGACTTTAGGGGATATTGTACTTCTGCAATCTGGGGATCGAGTGCCAGCGGATCTTCGGTTGGTGCATTTGCGCGAACTACAGATCAGTGAATCCGCGCTTACCGGAGAGTCTGTTCCCGTTGAAAAAAAACTGGGCGTACTTTCGGCAGATACCGTCTTAGCGGATCGCAGCAACATGGCGTATTCTTCAACCTTTGTGACTTATGGCGTCGGCACCGGGGTGGTTACAGCTATTGGTGATGCCACGGAAGTTGGCCGCATCAATCAAATGATTTCTTCTGCGGATGTTTTGGAAACGCCACTCACCAAGAAAATCGGCCAGTTTAGCCAATTGCTTTTATACATTATTCTTGCACTTGCGGTTTTGGCGTTTGCGGTTGGACTAGGGCGTGGCGGAACCGTGATTGAGATGTTCATGGCCGCGGTGGCGTTGGCCGTAGGAGCCATTCCGGAAGGTCTGCCCGCGGCACTCACCATAACCCTGGCTATTGGTGTTTCCAGAATGGCCAAGCGCCATGCGATCATCAGGAAACTCCCTGCGGTTGAAACTTTGGGCAGCACCTCAGTCATTTGTTCGGATAAAACTGGCACCTTGACACAAAATCAAATGACGGTTCAAAACGTTTTTACGGCGGGCAGAGAGTACGCGGTAACGGGTGTGGGATATTTGCCGAAAGGCGTATTTTCCCTTGAGGGGAAACCTGTTGCGCCTGAGACGGATCCAGCATTGAAAGAATGTCTGCTGTCAGGATTGTTATGCAATGATTCCAATCTGGTTGAGACGCCGGCAGGTTATAAGGTGGAAGGCGATCCGACGGAAGGGGCTTTGATTTCCTCGGCCGCCAAGGCCCGCCTTTTACGTGAGTCTTTTCACAATTCGCTGGCGCGATTGGATGTAATTCCTTTTGAATCAGAATACCAATACATGGCCACACTTCATCATGATGAGCAAAATAAAAAGCATGTGATTTATATGAAAGGGTCCATTGAAAGCGTATTGGTGAGATGCTCAGACGCACTCGACACTACAGGAAAAAACGAAAAAACGGATCATGCGACGATTCAAGCTATGGCGGATCAATGGGCCAGAAGGGGTTTGCGGGTTCTGGCATTTGCGAGAAAAGTAATGAGTTCTGATGTTGGGCATATTACCCATGATACCCTTAAGACCGGGATGACATTTTTAGGCTTGCAGAGCATGATTGATCCACCTCGCCCCGAGGTAATTCAATCCATACGTGTTTGTCAAGCTGCAGGCATTCGGGTCAAAATGATTACCGGAGACCATGAACTGACCGCACTGGCTATTGCACATACTCTGGGTTTGGTTGATAGCATGGATCAATCCGAACAAGTGAAAGTAATCAATGGTAAGAAGCTGACGCAGATGTCCGATCAGGAATTGTTGGAAGCTGTCAGGGCTGTGTCGGTTTTTGCGCGAGTGGCTCCAGAAGACAAACTCCGGCTGGTCAAGGCCATGCAAGTCCATGGGGAAATCATTGCCATGACGGGAGATGGCGTCAACGATGCGCCGGCCCTTCGTCAGGCGAATATCGGCATTGCCATGGGCATCACTGGAACCGAGGTTGCCAAAGAAGCGGCGGACATGGTACTGACCGATGATAATTTTGCCACCATTCAAGCCGCGGTTGAGGAAGGCCGGGGCGTCTATGATAATCTCATTAAATTTATCACCTGGACCTTGCCCACCAATCTGGGCGAAGGCTTGGTCATCCTGGCAGCGATCTTGGCGGGTGTAACCCTGCCTATTTTGCCGCTTCAAATTCTTTGGATCAATATGACCACGGCCGTACTGCTGGGTCTCATGCTGGCGTTTGAACCCATTGAACCCGGGAACATGAATAATCCTCCGCGGCCTGCAAACCAACCGATCATAACAGGGTATCTTATGCTGCAACTGATCATTGTCGGATTGCTGCTCCTGGCCGGTTCGTTTGGGCTATTTGAATGGGCGATTAAGTCCGGCAGGAGTCTAGACGTGGCGCGGACCCTGGCGGTTAATGTTTTTGTGCTGGGTGAGCTTTTCTATCTCTTTAACTGCCGATCCTTGAAATATTCTGTTTTTAGAATCGGACTCTTTTCCAACGTGTGGATTTGGGTCGGTGTTGCTTCTATGCTCTTGTTGCAAGTGCTGTTTACCCATGCGCCGTTTATGAATGTGATATTTCATAGTGCTCCTTTGACCCTTGAGGATTGGGTTCTGTGCACAGGTGTGGGCGTGGTGATTTTTACAATCATTGAAATTGTTAAAATGGTTAATGTGCGGTTTAAACTGTTTAAATAAAAGTTGCCTGCGGGATGTGGAACCGAGATAATGCAGCACATTGAACTTATTTAAGGAGCACCTATGCAAAATAAATTTTCGAATAAAGAGTATGCTTTTTGGATTCTTAATTGCGGGGTCGGCGAGTTGGCTGGCATGGCTGCGGCTGCGGCTTTGTATTTACTCGGTTGGTTTATGGTTGGACAATCGTTTGTCGGACTGCATGGTCTGGTGATGCTTCTAATCCTGTTGATTACAGGTGTAATAGAAGGAAGCATTGCTGGTTATTTTCAATGGACGGTTTTAAGCCGCCGGTTTCCAAACTTGCCTCTGAATCGCTGGATGAAAGCTACAGCTTGGGGTACGGCGGCTGGTTGTTTTTTGAGTTCGCTGCCAATGTTGCAAATGGCCAATTATTTTCAGAACCATCCAAGTGATTTTGGGATGGCCAAATTATTGTTGGTCGGTCTCATTGGCATGGTCTTGGGCGGCGTGATAGGCTTGGCTCAATGGTGGGAACTTAAAAAATGTTCTTTGCAAAGTGGGTATTTTATTTTAGCCAATGCCTTGGCTTGGCCGGTTGCGGTTGGATTTCTCTATTGGGGTGCCACCAAGGTCGTTTGCAATTTGCCCACTGAAATCATTTTTAGTTTGGGATCGGTGTTTGGACTTTGTTCAGGGATCGTCTTTGGTTTAATTTCAGGGATGTTTTTATTTTTGATTCAACCGAATAATCATTTACATAAAAAATAGCCCTTGGTTGTTTGGAAAAGTGGGT
Source organism: uncultured bacterium (assembly GCA_964604705.1). Classification (GTDB taxonomy): domain Bacteria; phylum Oederibacteriota; class JAAXVQ01; order JAAXVQ01; family JAAXVQ01; genus JAAXVQ01. The sequence goes on along the minus strand of CAZSAP010000001.1, from coordinate 186,644 downwards.
TTTATGATGCTCGATATTGGGCTCATGTTTGCTTGTCATGTGATTACAACCACATGTGCCCTGCTGACCAGGCAGAGAAACCCAATGCCGATCGTGGACTCTTAGAATTCCGGGTTATTTTACCCTTGTGGTTTCCGTACTGGTATTTGCGGATTTATTGCGTCGAACCGTTATCGCTTTTTAGTTTAAACACAAAAGAACCTTCATAACAGCGGTGAAAGCAAACGGATAAACCCTTCGGAAAGTTCGTTGGCGTAAGTGCGTTTCGAGGTGCGGGATTTCGACTGCGCCGCCAGCTCTAAAAACCATGTTTCCAAATCCTTGACCGGTTTCGGATCGTACAGACACAAGGCGATTTCATAATTTAAAAACAAACTCCGCATATCAAAATTGGCCGTACCCACAATGGCCGTATGACCGTCTTGCAGCAAGGCTTTCGCATGCAGCATGCCGGATTGATAAAACAACACTTTGGCACCGGCGGCCTGGAGTTCCCGAATATAGGTCCAGCGGGCTAAGTCCGTCAAGCGATGATCGGATTTCCAGGGGAGCAGAATTCGCACATCCACGCAGCGCATGGCCGCCAGGCGCAAGGCCTGCAACAAGGCTTCGTCTGGGACGAAGTAGGGGGTGACGAGCCAGAGTCTTTTCTGGGAAGAGAAAATGGCGGTCATCATGCAGTCGTAAAGTGTGTCGCCTTCCACATCCGGACCTGAAGGGACCGCCTGCACCCGGCCTCGAGCAGTGCTCTTTTTGGAGGTGGGCTGCTCACTGGCTATCCGGTTGCGGAGGATCAGAAGCTTATGACTCGCAAATTCCCAGTCGGTGCGAAATACCTCGGCAAAGGTTGAGACCGTAGGTCCTTGGAGCACATACGATAGATCCGCCCAGGTTTTCTTGCGATGATGCCGGCTAAGATATTCACCCCCAAGGTTGGCGCCTCCTGAAAGTACCAACCGATCGTCAATGATAACCATTTTACGATGATTGCGCAGATTGCTGCGATACCACTCCGGTAAGAAAAACGCCAACTCGCCTCCGGCTTTTAACAGTGGTGACAGAAACCTACGGGTGGCTAGGCGGGAGCCCAATTTGTCCAGCAAGAGCCGGACTTTGACTCCGCGTGCCGCACACTGAGCCAAGCGTGTTACCAATTCGCGCCCGATTTCATCGGGTTGGAAAATATACATGAGTATGTGAATGTGTTCTTGGGCGGAATCTATGGCCTCAATGAGTTCTTGGTAGCGGGTGGTGCCTGTAGTCAGGAAGTGAATCTGATTTCCGGATTGCGCGGCAGGAAGATTGTAATCAAGCAGCAAACGTTCCAGGGGATGCGCTTGGTTGCTGCAAACCCGACCTTCTGGGTGGATAAAATGCAAGTGCGTTTTTTTAAGGGCCAAACGCTGCATTTTGCGTCCGCCGACCAACACATACAAGAACACACCCACATAAGGAAAAAAGAGCACAACGAGGAGCCAGGCCAAAGCACTGCCGGGAGCCCGTTGCTGCTTTATGATCCGAGGGATTAAAATAAAAGCCAAGACAAAGCCTACGAGAAGCCCCAGATAACTGAAAAACAACGCCCATTCCAAAGTTATAAACATTGGCATAATCTCTGACCTTTATCGGGATGGAGTTACAACCAATTCAGGTTGAAACCAAGGCTTAAGGTAATAAAATGCAACCAGTTTTTCACATACCCATCGCCTACGGCATCCGGGCCGGTGCTGGTTCCAGTGGCACCACCGCCAAGGTAGCGGAGATTAAGAAAGACTTCATTGCGATTGGGCAAGGTGATGCCGGCCCTGAGGCTGGCGTCGAGCAAGGCACCGACCACTTCGTTGTCACTGCCGTTGAGGTAGCTGATCGGGGCATAGATGCCATCGATTTCCGAACCAAGCCAATAACCGTTGTTCCAGGTATACCGTCCGCGGAATTTTAGCAAAGGCACGGGGCCAATGTTGCTGTTGCGGGTAAACAGGTTGCCGTTTTGGCTGCTGAATTCGATGGTGGCGTTCCGAACCTGTATGGAAAGGCCCAAGGCCATTTCGCAGTTCGGCGTTTCACTAAGATTGTAAAGGTAGCTTAGCCGATAAAAGGGGAAAGCATACCGTACATCCATAGGCGTACCACTGGGAAAGGTTTGGTCGTAGATTTTAAGGTCTTTGGCAAGCGTAACCCGGGTGTTGAGCTCCAAGGGTTGATAGAGGAAGATAAGCGTGTTTTTATCATCCCAGCCAAAATCGGCGGTGAAGCGATAAAGGGCATACAAATTATCCTGACCACCGTCCCGGTTGTAGGAGAAGTCCGTGCCTGATTTGCCAAATTGCACCGAGTGATCCAGCACGCCTAGAAAACCCGCTTCCAATCCGGTATTAAATCGATAATCAAACGCAACGGTTGGGCAGGCCGTCGGGCAAGGTTCTTCGGCCCAGGCCAGTGACGTGCAATTTGCCAGCAGCAGGCAACTCCAGAAGAACAGGCGATAGGTTGGCGTTTTAAACATGTTTCCTCCCGCAAATGTGTTTGGCCAGAAACGGAATCGACGGCAAGGCATCATAGCATTTTAAGCCGTAATCCAAAAGCGGGAAACGCAGGCGAGAAAACTGTTGTGATAGTTTGGGCTTAACAGGATAATGGCGTCTAGCGATAGTGGCATTGGTTGCACGCATTCATATTGTGGTTTCCCAAATGGAGGTTTTATCCCGTGTTGAAATCATGGTTGTTTCGCCTGATTGTGCTCATGTTGGGGTTGACCGTGTCGCTCAGTGTTTTTGCTGAAAGTTTATGTTTGGATTATGATTTACAGGTTTTTGTACAGGAAAGCCTGAAGCAAGATTCGGGATTCACCAAGGATTTACAGACCTACATTAAAGCCAAGTACAATCGGATCTCCACACACGCGATGGCCAGTTGGCTGCTTGCTGGCAGTGCAGGCATAAATCACATTGAATCCGATGGCAGTAGTGTTTTTCAACCCACCAAGATAGACGTCACCAGCTATGAACTCAGTTTGCAAAAACTTTTCTTATCCACGGGTACGCGTGTGACCTTGGGGCACAGCCAGTCAAGTTCACGCAATCAGTATTCAACTCAAGCAAATGCCTTTGGGTCTGGATTTTTGGATACGTCGGATACAGTGCACGAGCAGGATGTTTCGCTGGTGCTGGTTCAACCCTTGCTTAAAAATGCCTTTGGTCTCGCGGATCGCTTTCCTGTGCAGGCGGCGGAATTCCAGCAGCAGGCCGCTCAGATTGATGTGGAAGAAGCCTGGGAGAATCGTCTGGCGGATCTTTACGGTGCCTATCTGGATTGGGCGGCTGCGTATGAGAGCACGCTGGCTTTGCGATCACAGAAAACAGAGATCGAAAAAGTAGTTAAGCTGGTGGAGTTGAAATACCAAGCGCGGGTAGCTGAAAAAACCGATTGGCTAAGGGTTTTGGAAAATCAACTGCAGGTGCAAAACCAACTGGCCCAAGCCGAGAACCAATTGGATGCCACAGCCGCCAAAGCTGGGATTTTACGTTTGGGGAAAATCTTAACCTCCGATGAATTGCGCAGCTTGGCACCTAAGTTGAAAAACAGCTTGCAAGAGTGTGAAGCGGATTTTGTCCGGCCGATTCCAAGCCTTGAGGAATTGCGTATACTTAAGCGACTGGTTGTTTTAAGCGCGCAACTGGAAGCGCAGATGAAGGTGGCGGAAAACGCCCAACTGCCCCAGGTGGATTTGTTGGGTACAGCGGCTTCCAAAGGGCGTGGTACTGAAACCGGAACCATGTATCCCCCCCTGAATCAAAAAGACTATTCTGTCCGTTTGCAGGCGCAATATCCAATCGGAAATCCCAAAGCCCAAGGTGATCTAGGGCAAGCGCAGGCTGGATTAACTGAACTTTCAAGTGCGCAACAGCTGGCCAAGCGGGATTTGACTCTGGCCCTCTGGCAAATGAAGCGGACTTTGCAAACCTTGCAAACCGTGACTCAAAACAATCAGGCCTTAGTCAAACTGGCTGAAGAAAAACTTGAATTAAATATGCGCAATTACCGAATCGGACGCGTAGACACCTTTTTGCTCCTGGATTCGGTAAACGCCCTCATTACCGCCCGGCTCCAAGAAGTCCAAAGTGCGATTCAATTCAAACGCTTGCTGGTGACGTATCTTTCGCTGACGGATCGCTTGCTGCCCAAACATCCGGATCTGCTGGAATCGTTGCGTTTAGCACAGGAGGGAAACTAGCATGAATATTCTTGGCTACTTTGTCGATAAAACCAAGTTTGTCAATATTTTAACCATATTGGTTTTGGTCTGCGGCTTGGTTGCTTTGCAGCGTCTTAAACGCGAGTCTTTTCCCAAGGTGGACTTTGAGATCAGTTTCATCAACACGGTTTATCCCGGCGCTTCACCCGAAGATGTGGAAGTGAATGTGACGATCCCCATTGAAGAAGAGCTGCGCGGCATCAATGGCTTGAAGCGCGTAGTCTCGGCTTCGCAGGAAGGACTGTCCAGCATTACCGTGACCATTGATTCGGATGAAGGGGACAAAGACAGGATCAAAGGGGAGATTCAAAAGGCTGTGGATCGGGTGACCACCTTGCCGCCTGAGGTGGTTAACCGTCCGTCCATCTGGGAACTTAAAACCGATAACTTTTCTGTCATTCAGGTTTCCTTGGCTGCGGATAATTTGAGTGAAGCCGAATTGCGTGATGATGGCCGGGAGCTGAAACGACGCTTGGAGCGTCTTTCGCGCGTGGCCAAGATTGAGCTTTTGGGATTTAGACAACGGGAATATCAGATCCAGGTGGATCCCAAAAAACTGCCTCCCAACATGTTGGCGCTTTCCGACATTGTCAATATTTTGCGCGCCCGCAATGTCCGGATCCCGGCCGGTGAGGTGCGGGACAAAAACGAAACCAAGAATGTAGTCACCGAAGCCAAGTTTCAGACCCTGGATGATATTCGCAACACCATCGTGCGTACCAATTTTGAGGGACAGCGGGTGGCCATCAAAGATGTGGCCGAGGTCGTGGATACCTTTGCCGAGCGTAAGGAACTGATCAAGATGAACGGTCGCCAGGGAGTAACGCTGAATGTCCTGAAAAAAAGCAATGCCGATGTGCTGCGTACCGTGGATCAGGTGCGCAAAGAAGTAGAGGTGTTTCGCAAAGAAACCGGGCAACGCCTGCAAATCGACTACATCAATGATGTTTCCAAAGTTACGCGCAGTTCCTTGGGGATTGTTATACAGGATGCTTGGATGGGCATGCTGCTCATTATCGTTGTGCTTCTGCTTTTTCTCGACTTTCGCACGGCTTTGTGGACCGCAGCCGGAATTCCCTTTGCCTTGGCCGTGGCGCTGGTTCTGATGCTGTTTTTTGATATTTCCATCAACGATAATTCTTTGATTGGACTCATTATAGTCTCAGGGCTCCTGGCGGACGATTCAATCGTTATGGCCGAGGCGATTTACGCCTTTCGGGCGCAAGGGTATTCGGCCTTGGAGTCGGCCCGGAAGGCCCTGGCGTCGATTGCCAAACCCGTGCTGGCTACCGTGATTACCGCCATGCTGGCCTTTGCGCCCTTGCTGCTCTTGCCGGGCATTTTGGGGAAGTTTATCTTTCCCATACCCATGGTGGTGATTGTTACGCTGGTGGGTAGTTTGTTCGAGGCTTTTTTTATTTTGCCCAATCACCTGGCAGGTCATGCCACGCATTCGGGTGGTGCCGCCAGCGAACCGGCCCCTGAGCGCAAATGGTTTGAACCTGTCAAACGGCTTTATGCCCGAACACTGACTTTGGCACTCAGGCATCGCTATTGGCTGATCGGCTTGTTTGTGGCTTTGTTTGTTGGCACTTTGGTCTTTGCTTTTTCGTTCATGAAGTTTCAACTCTTTCCCCAGCAAAAATTGGAGTTGGCGGTATGTTATCTGGAAGCTCAACGAGGGGCCTCGATTGAAGAGATGGACCGCCTGACTGGGAAACTTGAAACGTTTTTGGCTAAGCAACCGGCGGGTACCCTGGATTCGTATACCGTGCAAATTGGACGGGGAAGAAACGAGCTGCCGGAAAACCCCAACATTGCTACCTTGACGGTGTATTTCCCACCGGCAGCTGAGCAAAAAAACGATACGCGCAAAGTGGTGGCCGACTTAAAAGCGCAGGTCAAGGCCATGCCGGAATTTGTAAATGCCGTGTTTGAAGAACAGAAATACGGCCCGCCGGTGGGGCGTGATGTGGATATAAAAATCTTTGCCAATGACAATAGCCTCCGTCAAACCACCGTGGCCGCCCTGAAGGCCTTTCTTTCTTCGACGCCCGGTGTTACCTCGGTAGAGAGTTCGGACAAAGCCGGTAAAACCCAGTTGGCCCTGACGTTTGATCACGCCAAACTCGCGCGCTATGGGCTGAACGCATCCGAAGTGGGCTTGACCCTGCGTACTGCGCTGGAAGGCTCGGTGGTCAGCCGGACGTATACGCCCGAAGAGCGGATTGACTATCGGATTTTGCTCAAACCCGATCCGCAGGAAGCCATGAAGACGCTTCGCGGGCTGTATGTCAACGACGCTCAGCGCCGACTGATACCCATTACCGATGTGATCCGGTTTCAAGACACCCCAACTATTGCCAAGATTGAGCATTACGATTATGACCGCGTGACGGTCGTAACGGCCAATGTGGATCGTAAACAAATCACGCCCGTGGAGATGAATCAACGATTGAAGAAATATCTGGCTGAACAAGCCGCTGTGCGTTCGGGCTGGCGCTATGAAATCGGTGGGGAGGCGCGGGAAAGTTCCGAGGCTTTCCGGGATGTGGGCATAGCTTTTCTCGTGTCGTTGCTGCTAATTTTCTTTGTCTTGGTATTGCAGTTTGATTCTTTTTTCCAGCCGTTTATCATTTTGGCCAGCATACCGTTTGCCATTGTAGGTGTGATCTGGACCTTTGCCTTTCATGGATTGGTTTTTTCTTTTCTGGCCATGATCGGTTTGGTCGGTCTCATGGGGATCGTGGTCAACGACGCCATGATCATGGTGGACACTTTGAATGCACGGATTCGCGAAAAAGGCTGTCGCGACATGACGGATTACCTGGCCGTGGCTCACAGTGGCGCTTTGGAGCGTTTTCGCCCGATTTTCATCACCACCGTGACCACCCTGGCAGGCGTGTTGCCGACAGCTTATGGTTTTGGCGGGTATGTCGAGCAGATTGCCACCATGGTGCTGGGCTTGGGATGGGGCCTTTTGTTTGCGGCCTTTCTAACCTTGTTTTTGGTTCCGGGCCTATTTCTGATAGAGGTTGAAGTCGAGAGGAAGCTTGCTACTTGGTTTCCCTGGCTGCCGTTAAAAAATCAGTGCGAGAATCCCTTTGACACGGTAAAAGTATTGGCAACCGAGAAGAAAAAAATAAGGAAAAAATGAGCATCCCGGTGCATAATACTAAAACAGCTTTGTAAGGTACCCGCAACTACATGTGTGAAATACAGCACTGCCGTGGAAGGCTGAGTAAGGCCGAAACAGCCGAGGATGGCAGTGAGGCCTATAGAATCTGAACATGTTTTAATCACTAGGAACCTAGAGGGTTTCCGAAACTAATCTTAAGGAGAACGATCATGATTGAGAAAAAGCAGATTTACAAGTGTGCGAAGTGCGGCAACCTGGTGGAGTCGCTCTGGAACGGCCAGCCGGAACTGATTTGCTGCGGTCAAGCCATGCAGAAGCTGGTGCCCAACACTGTGGACGCGGCCAAAGAGAAACACGTTCCGGTCATTGTCCGTGAGGGGAACAAAGTAACTGTGAAAGTGGGCTCCGTGGCGCACCCCATGACCCCGGAACATTACATCCTGTTCGTCGAGTTGCTCCAAGGTGAGAACGTGTACCGGCATGATTTCAAAGAAGGGGATGCCGTAGCTGAAGCCGTGTTTTGCATTGAAGACAACGGCCAACCCTTGAGCGCGCGCGAGTATTGCAACCTGCACGGCCTCTGGGAAGCCAAAGCCTAATTCAACTGCAATAATGGTCTGCAAATTCAACCCGAAGGATAGTTCCGGTTTCAAAAGCCGGTAACTGTCCTTCGGGTTGGTCGTCTGAGATGGCCGAACCTATGAAAAGGGAGTCTATAACATAGGCTTGGTTAGTTTGATCGACGGTTATACGGAGGCCATCATGTTTAAATTCATAGTGATCCTAATACTGGTTGGCATAGCTGCTTTGCTTATTTTTGCTGCAACAAAACCAAACACGTTTCGTGTGGAACGAACCACCCGAATCAATGCTTCACCCGAAAAAATATTTGCCTTTGTGAACGATTTTCATAAGTGGGATTTATGGTCGCCTTATGAAAAAATGGACTTAACCATGACCAAGACGTTTAGTGGTGCCGCCTTGGGCAAGGGAGCAGTGTACGCCTGGGAAGGGAACAAAAAGGTTGGGCAAGGACGTATGGAAATCATTGAATCCGTGCCGGCATCCAAGGTTGCACTTAAATTGGACTTTATAGCACCAATGGAAGCCCATAACATGTGCGAGATCACATTTAAAGCCAAGGGCGCGACCACAGAAGTAATCTGGGCTATGTTTGGCCCTTCTTCGTATGTTATGAAAATCATGCATGTCTTTTTTAATATGGATAAAATGGTCGGTAAGGATTTTGAAACCGGGTTAGCCAACTTGAAAGTACGTGCGGAACAATAAGTCTAAGTCAGTGTAGGTGAACACTTGAAGGACAGTTGCTTTTCTTCCACAAGTAACTGTCCTTTTTGTTTTATGTGTTATAGCCTATAAAATCATAAGGGGCTATCACAATGAAAACCTATCGTATGCAAGCAGTTATGGCGGGGTTGCTTTACTTCCTGGGTACTGTTTTTGGCGTCTTAAGTACCCTTGTGGGTGGCGAGGTGATTGCTTCAATCGTCAAAACCAAGCCGCTTTCGAGCCAGGAGCTGATGAATCTCCTGGCGGCAAACTACTCCCAGCTGCTCGGTGGTGCTTTTTTTGTTTTTTTGATGGGTCTATCGCTGGTGGCCATGACGGTCTTCCTGTACCCGATCTTCCGCCGAGACAGCGAAGAGCTGGCCCTGGGCCTCGTGCTCTTCCGAGGCGCCCTCGAGGGAACCTGGTATTTTGTAACCACGGTCAGCATGCTGGTGTTGTTTGTCCTCGGCCAAGAATATGCGGCTCCCGGGGCCAATACCGCGGCGTTGCAAGCCATGAGCCAGGCGGTGTATCGGTTCCAAGATCTCCTGGGCCCGGTGGGGACCCTGGCCTTTCTTACCGGCGCTACCTGCCTGTACATCTCCTTCTACCGCACACGCTTGATCCCGCGCTGGCTCTCGGTTTGGGGACTCGTGGGCGTGGTCCCGTATCTGGCGTATGCGGTCTTGCATTTCTTCCGGTTGGATAACGGCATAGGTCTGTATTTGCAAATGCTCTTGGCACCGCAGGAGATCGTGATGGCGCTTTGGCTGATCATCAAAGGCTTTGACTCAGCGGCCATAACCCGGCTTATGGCGAAAGAACATAACGTGTAATATTTTTTTGATTGCGTAGGGGCGAACTGCGTTCGCCCAGCGTATTTGAATTCAACAAAGTACGTACGTTCTCGTAATGAGGGAGTGTGAGGAAAATGACGGAGCCTGTTCTTTATGCCGATCGCTTGGTTGAGGTGGACGAACAAGGCATGCGGTTGAAAAATTATTATTTCCCATTCGGGTCCAAGTATATTCGTTTCGATCAAGTAAAGTCATGGAGCCAACAACCGGCGACCTTGCTCAATGGAAAGTGGCGGATTTGGGGAAGCGGGGATTTACGCACGTGGTTTCCCTTAGACTGGCAACGCCCGCAGCGGGATACGATCTTTTTCCTTACCTTAACCACGCAAAACAATAGAATCGGTTTTACCGTGGAGCACACGGAACCGTTCTTGGCTCAAATAAAAAATAAAATTAATATTTAAAGTCACTTAACTGGAGCGTAAATGCGAGTGGTGTTCTCGTTGCTACTGCAACAACGATGCTGTGTTCGAGGGGTAACCTGATTACCCGAGCTGATACCGCCAATCTAAATACAATTCGGTCTTTTTTGCGCTTTATCTGCGATCAATCCTCTGAAATGTGGTCTGAAATTACGCTTGAACATTTAGGCGAAAAGACTACAATTGGAGGCCTTGATATGGACGAAGAAGGGATGATTACCATGACACAATTAAAAACAATACTTGAGGATTTCAAGTCTGATATCAAACGGGTTACTGAAGTGGTCCAGCATGGTTTTGCCAAGCTTGAGACTAAATCCGACTCACACGCCGAACAGATAGCCTTGTTAATTGAAGGGCAAACCATGCACTCAATGCGCTTTGAGGAAAATGCCAAGCAATTTGCTCAAGTGCATGAGGAGTTGGCACATGTACGTGTGGAATTGGCTGATATCAAGGAAACCCTGAAACCCAAAGCTGACCGTGAGGAACTCGCGGCACTTGAAACGCGGGTAACGAAGTTGGAACACAAAGTCGCGTAACGATCGTTTGCACACACGTAGGGGCGAACTGCGTTCGCCCTCACAGCTCCAAAATAGCGAGGCGGACATGACCGAAGAACCATGCATCCCATTAAGCGAAGCTATCGCCATGCTTGAAACTTTGAGGTCGGATCTTAAAGAGCTGCTTGAACTCATGAACCGACGCTTTGACAAATTGGATGCTATCTTACATGAGGGTAGAGAAGAATCTGATGTGATGGGGACCGAAGTTGAATTATCCACTTAAGCTTGGCAAGATGACCAGACTGAGTTGCTAAGTTGTTACCGTCCCCCAACGTATAAGTAGGGGCGTATGCAATACGCCCCTACACAAACAACGGACATTAACCCCTTAATTTCCTTGCCTCTCCCGCCTGTTTTGTTTTATAATCCACCGAATTTTCAATGCTTTTTCCGCGCCTTGGGCTATGTCTTAGGCGTGGGATTAAGGGGCGAAACGCCCCCGTTGAGTTAGGCAGTTCCACTTTTGGGAGGGTTTTTGTGAACGAGACTTACGAATTTCAGAGTATTGAAGCCAAGTGGCACGAGTATTGGGACAAGATTAAGCTCTCGGAAGTGAAGGAAGACCCTTCCAAGCCCAACTACTACTGCCTGGTTATGTTTCCGTACCCCTCGGGGTCCAGCTTGCACATGGGGCATGTGCGCAACTACTCCATCGGCGACGTGATTGTCCGCTACAAGATGATGCAGGGGTTCAATGTCTTGAATCCCATGGGCTGGGACGCGTTTGGGTTGCCGGCTGAGAACGCGGCCATCAAGAACAACATTCACCCCAACGACTACACCCGCGAGAACATCAAGGTCATGACGCGCCAGTTGAAGGCTCTGGACTTGAGCTACGACTGGAACCGCGAGTTGGCCACCTGCGACGAAGAGTACTACCGCTGGACGCAGTGGATCTTCCTCCAGTTCTACAAGGCCGGCCTGGCCTACAAGAAGAAAAACCCCGTCAACTGGTGCGAGACTTGCAAGACCGTCTTGGCCAACGAACAAGTCATAGACGGCGCCTGCTGGCGCTGCAAACAGCCCGTGGCCAAGAAGGACCTGGACCAGTGGTACCTGAAGATCACGGACTACGCCCAGCGCTTGCTGGACGATTTGAAGAAGTTGGACAAATGGCCTGAGCGTGTTAAGACCATGCAGGAAAACTGGATCGGGCGTTCGCAGGGCGTTGAGTTCAAGCTGCGCATCGAAGGCACGGACAAAGAACTGAAGGTTTTCACCACCCGCATTGACACCGTGTTCGGCGTGACGTACATGTCCGTGGCACCGGAACATCCGATCTTACAGGAACTCTTAAAGGGTCGGCCCGAAGCCGAGTTGGTCCGGGAATTTGCCGAAAAAGCGAAACTGACCAGTGAGGTCGAGCGCGCGACCTCAGACAAGCCCAAGCAGGGCATAGACACGGGCCTGCGTGCCATCAACCCAGTCAACGGGGACAAGGTTCCGATCTACGCGGCCGACTATGTCTTGATGGAGTACGGCACAGGGGCCATTATGGCCGTCCCGGCCCACGATCAGCGTGACTTTGAGTTTGCCAAAGCGCACAACCTCCCGATCAAGGTGGTCATCCGTCCGGCCACGCATGAGATAGATCCGGCCACCATGACCGAAGCCTATGTGGAAGACGGCATCCAGGTCAACAGCGACGAGTTCAACGGCATCTTCAACCGCGAAGGCATGCTCAAGATCGCCGAGTGGATGGAGGCGCGCAACGTAGGCAAGCGCGTGGTGAACTTCCGCCTGCGCGACTGGCTTATCTCCCGGCAGCGGTACTGGGGTTGCCCGATTCCCATGATCTATTGCGACAGTTGCGGCTTGGTTCCGGTGAACGAAGCCGACCTGCCCGTGCGTCTGCCTTTGGAACTGCCGTATAAGCCTGCGGACATGCTCAAGGACTCACCCGAGTTTGTGCAGACCAAGTGCCCGCGCTGTCACCGTCCGGCCCGGCGCGAGACCGACACCATGGACACGTTCATTGATTCGTCCTGGTACTACCTGCGCTATGTCTCACCGCGCAACCAAGAACACATCTTCGATCCCGAGGCCATCAAGTACTGGATGCCCGTGGATCAGTACATTGGCGGCATTGAGCACGCCATCTTGCACCTGCTCTACTCGCGCTTTTTCACCAAGTTCTTGCACGACCAGGGCTTGTTCAGCTTTGATGAACCCTTCAAGGCGCTCTTTACCCAAGGCATGGTCTTGAAAGACGGACAGGTCATGTCCAAGTCCAAGGGGAACACAGTCACGGCCGATGAGATGATGAACAAGTACGGGGCCGACACCACCCGAGGGTTTGTGCTCTTTGCGGCACCGCCGGAAAAGGAACTCGAGTGGAACGACCAAGGCATCGAGGGCATTCACCGCTTCTTGAAACGCCTCTGGGCCTTCTACCGGAAGAACCTCGCGGCCATGACCTCGGCTTCGGATGCGATCCCCACGGAGTTGTCCACTGAGGAGAAGGCCTTGCGCCGCAAGCTGCACCAAACCGTGCAGCATGTGACCGAAGATTTAAACAACGACTTCAAGTTCAACACGGCCATTGCGGCCATGATGGAGCTGGTCAATGAACTGACCACGATCCCTGAGACCGTGCAAGCCCCGGTGCTGCGTGAGATCGGGCTGACTCTGGCCCGGCTCTGTGCGCCGTTTTTCCCGCACTTAGCCGAGGAACTCTGGGAAGGCATGGGGCAAGCACCCTCGATCTTCCGTCAATCCTGGCCCGTGGCCGATGCGACCGTGGCCACAGCCGATACCGTGACCGTGGTGGTCCAGGTGAACGGCAAGCTGCGCAGCAAGCTGGACGTGGCTTTGGGAACCTCGGAAGAAACCCTGCGCACGATGGCTTTGGCCGATCCGAAGATCGTGGCGGCGGGTGAGGGGAAGGCACCGAAGAAAGTCATAGTGGTGCCGAACAAGTTGGTGAATGTGGTGTTTTAACTCCCCCATCCCCCTCTTTGACAAAGAGGGGGACCGAGGGGGCGTTCTTACTTTCAAGGGGGGGATTGATATGCGTAAAACAAACATGAAACTGGGTGTGTTGAGTGTGATGCTGGGCGTGATGGCGCTGGGCCTGGCGGCGTGCACGGATGTGGCGATTCGTCCGGGGATGCCGTCGTACATGAGCAAGCTGGCGATACCAACGTTCCAGAACCGGACCAACCAACCCAATTTTGAGAACGAACTGACCCAGCAGCTCAACCAGGATTTCCTCATGGACGGGCGCTTGGAAATAGTCAATGCCGACAAGGCCAATGCCTTGCTCATGGGCACCGTGACCCAGTACCAGTTGGAACCGCTGCTCATGGACGTGCACAACACGCCGCAGCAGTATAAGATGCGCGTTATCCTTTACCTGGCGTTGAAAGACATCCAGGCGGGGAAGAATCTTTGGGTGGAAGAGCGCTTTGAAGAGAGCACCACGTACTACGTGGCCAACACCATGGGTGTGGCGCCTGAGAACGAACAAGACGCCCGCAAGCGCTTGATTCAACAACTGAGCCGCCGTATCATGGCGCGGGTCATTGAGGGGTTCTAGTGGCTGTCAAACGACGTATTTATTATTCTGAGTTTCGCCGGGCCCTCGAACACGAGGCGCTCAAACCGGTCTATTTGTTCACCGGAGCCGAGACCTTCCTGAAAGAGGAAGGGATCATGGCCATCATTGACAAGGCCTTGCCGCCGGCGGAGCGCAATCTGAATTTTGAATCGCTTTACGCCGGGGATGTCTCCGGGGCCGATGTGCGTGAACGCTCCCTCACCATGCCGTTTTTTACGTCGCGGCGCGTGATCTTGGTCCGTCAGGTGGACAAGTTCCGCGTACCGGATGTCAAAGCCCTCCAAGATTACGTGGAGCGCCCTTCGGATTCCACCACCCTGATTTTATCGTCCTTGGAAGAACGGTTGAAGACCGAGGCGTGGAACTCGTTTGCGGCCAAGGCCTATCACGTTGAGTGTTACCCTTTGTTTGACAATCAAGTCCCTGACTGGATTGAGCGCCGCGCCCGCGAACACGGCAAGCGCATTGCACGCGAAGCCTTGCATGCGCTCATTGAACGCGTGGGGCAGAACCTCTCGGATTTGGACAACGAGTTGGGTAAGTTGGCCAACTATGTGGGTCCGCGGGACACCATTTCCGAAGACGATGTCAAATCGGCCGCAGGGCATTTGCGCCAAGACACCATTCATGATCTCACCAAGGCCTTGGGGAAGAAAAACTGGGGCGACGCCGTACGTCTGGCGCATCAGCTCATGGAAGAAGGGGCCAACGCTCCGCAGACACTCGCGGCCGTGGCCTGGCATTTTCGCTCGTTGTACAACGACCGCTTGAAAATGGAGAACGGCACGGCCTTGGAGCAGATCCTGGCCTCGGTGCGCAACCCACAGGCGCGTTCCGAACGCATGGAACAAATCAAACAATACAAGAGCGGGGATTTTCCTGATCTTTTTCGGGGCTTGCTGAAACTGGATGAACATGTAAAAACCGGGAAGCCGAACTGGGAGTTGCAGTTCCTGCTGACCATCTTGCAGTGGCAGCGTCAGAGTGAGTCTTTGGCCACCAAGGTTCCGGTGGGGAACGCGGGTACGTACCGGCGATAGGCGGAAAGCAAACAAGGCAGCCTTTGGGGGCTGCCTTGTTTTAAACCTATGGTCATCAGTCTTCGAGCGAAGTGACCCGCACGCAAGACTGGGTCAAATGCCGGGAAACTTAGGCTGCTTTTTTGGTCTTGGTCAGGCGCGACTTGTAACGGGCGCCGGTGTTCTTGTGCAGATGACCGTTTTGAATAGCCTTATCAATGATCTTGATGGTGTCTTTGATGGCTTGTTCTTTGGTTTCACCTGCGGCTGCACGGCCCTTGCGCAGGGATGTACGCACCGTGGACATGGCCTGCTTGTTGCGGGCACGACGAGTCGCGGTACGGCGAACATCTTTGATGGACGACTTAATTCTTGGCATAAAACAGTAAAACCCCCTTAAAGGTGTTTTCAGGATGCTTAAAAAGCGACCCGATCAAGTTGCATAAAAACCGCGTCAATGTAACACGGGGCGAAAAGTTTGTCAAATAAAACCTGGGTAAGGATGAACGCCCCCTCGTTCCCCCTCTTTGGTAAAGAGGGGGAGGACGCCCGCAAGGGCGGACGGGGGAGTTGGGTTTTAGAACTAGGTAAGAGTATAAGATCAACGCCCCCTCGTTCCCCCTCTTTGGTAAAGAGGGGGAGGAAGCCCGTTCAGGGCGGACGGGGGAGTTGGGTTTTTATTCGTTTTAGAAAGGTATCGCATCCACTTATGGCACAACACGGCAAGTTAGCCAAAACCGCGGGCATGATCTCGCTGCTTACCATGATTTCCCGGATTACGGGGTTTATCCGCGACAGCATTGGCGGGGCCAACTTGGGTGCCGGACTGGCCAATGACGCGTACTTGGCCGCGTTCCGCATTCCCAACCTGCTGCGTGATCTTTTTGCCGAAGGCGCACTTTCGTCGGCCTTTGTGCCCACGTTCACAGACACCACGGTCAAGCAAGGGCAGGAGCACGCCTGGCGCCTGGTCTCGGTGGTGGTGAACTTTATTCTCGTCATCATGCTCGGTCTCATCCTCGCCGGTGAGCTCTGGACGCCGGGTTTGGTGCGGATCATTGTCCCGGGTTTCGGGAATGTGCCGGAAAAGCTGGCGCTGACCATTCAGCTTACGCGGATACTCCTGCCGTTTCTGGCGTTTGTGAGCCTGGCGGCCGTGTTTATGGGCGTGCTGAACTCCAGCGACAAGTTCAGCATACCGGCGTTTGCCCCGGTTATGTTCAACCTCACCATGATCTTTGCCGGAGTCATGACCATGCACATGGCGGGGGTGAAAGATTCACCGGAGCGCATTGCCGTGTGGTGGGCCTGGGGCGCCATGTTGGGCGGTGTGCTGCAGATGGCCATCCAGCTGCCCATGGTCTTCAAACTGGGGTTCCGCTGGCACTGGACCTTGGACTGGAACCACCCTGGCTTGCGCCGCATCTTTACCCTCATGGGCCCGGCGATCATCGGTCTCTCGGTCACACAGATCAACCTGTTCGTGAACACCATCTTGGCCTCGTATTTGCCCGAAGGGTCGGTGACGTATCTGTACTACGGGAACCGGCTCATGCAGCTGCCCTTGGGTGTCTTCGGCGTGGCCATTGCCACGGCTTTGTTGCCTATGTCTTCCAAGCAACTGGCGCTGGGGCATAAGGATGAGTTTGTCAAAACCCTTTCCTTTGGCATGCGCTTGCTCTTTGTCATCACCGTACCGGCGGCCGTGGGCATTATCGTGCTTTCCGAACCCATCAACCGACTCTTGTTTCAATACGGACGGTTTACACCCGAAGCGGTCAAGGCCGTAGCCTACGCGAGTGTACTCTACACACTGGGCTTGGTGGCGTACGCGGGTGTGAAAGTGATTGTCCCTACGTTTTACGCCTTGAAAGATTCCAAGACGCCGCTCATAGCCGCCGTGTTGGCCGTGGTGGTGAACATCACGCTTAACCTGGTGTTCATGAAGCCCCTGGGGTACAAAGGCTTGGCTCTGGCTACATCCATTGCCGCGTTTGTGAACTTTGGCTTCTTGATCTACAAACTGCGCGTAAAAGTTGGGCCCTTGGACGGCCGCCGCATTCTCAACTCCTTGGTACGAATTTGTCTGGCCTCAGGAGCCATGGGTTTCTTGATCTGGTCCGGGAGCCAAGGCTGGCTGCCAGGTGCCGGGGAACATGTTCCGCGTGCACTTATGGCCCTGAAAGTGTTTGCCTTGATTGGGCTCGGGGTCTTGGCCTACGCTGCGTTTGGGTGGTTCTTCCAGGTGCCGGAGCAGAAGCGGGTTTGGACCTTGGTGAAAGCCAAGGTGGGGATCAAAGGCACCAACGAACCCTGGATGGATTAAATATTAAGTAGAGTTCCGCTCTTGATTTTTATCGTTGCGTAAGGCCTTCTCTATTGTGCTCGTTGTCTACACATTTTCCAAATAAGGAAAATGATTTCGTCAACGAGCCAAAGCTTCTAAACGGTAGGCTGAGTACGCAACGATAAAAATCAAGAGCGGAACTCTACTATTAATTAAGTTCAAATGTAAAAGTATGCTATTTCCTGCTTGCATGCGCTTAGAAATCGGATACAATCATGAACTTTCGAATTTGTGGCTGAGGAACGAACCATGGAAAAATTGCGGTTTGATGTGGTCCATACCAAGTGGGGGTACGTGGCGCTGGCCTTGAGCAAGCATGGCCTGAGGCACGTGGTCTTGCCGAAAGCCAAAAAGCAGGAAGCCTTTGAGGCGCTCTGCGGGCAATTGAACGGTGAGGAACTGATTCCGGACAACGGAAACCCGATCCTCAAGGAACTCTCGACCAAGCTAAAACATTACTTCCAAGGTCAGGCAGTTGAATTCATTTTAAAGTTGGACTACAATGTGGCCACGGTCTTCCAAAGGGAAGTTTGGAGCGTGGCGCGCACGATTCCGTACGGCCAAACCCGCACCTACGGTTGGGTGGCCGAGCGTCTGGGAGACCCGGAGTCCAAGCGGGCGGTAGGGCAGGCGCTAAATGCCAATCCGTTGCCGCTTTTGGTTCCGTGTCACCGGGTGGTGGCCGCCAACGGAAGACTCGGCGGCTTTTTTTCGGGACCGGAAGTCAAGACCCGTTTATTGAAGATGGAAGGCGCGATACTGGCGTAAGACCTAACTCCCCCTGCCCCCCTCTTTGCAAAAGAGGGGGAATACGAGTTTCTTTTCATCCCCCGATTTAATAAAGAGGGGGACCGAGGGGGAGTTGAAGTTTTAAATTTATATTAAGTATAAAAGGAACTATTTTGGATCACCCTGTTGAAAAACCACCCTTTAAATATCGTCTCATCATGGCCTTGATTCCCTTGGCTGTGTTTATCTGCCGTTTAATACGCCTGTCCCAGAAGTTTTATCTAATCGATCCATATAAAGTTGCACCCACCCACAAACCGGCTCCAACGATTTATACCTTCTGGCATGATCACCAACTGGGTGCCATGTCCTCGTTTCCAAATTTCGGCATTTACGTATTGGCCTCCAAATCCCGCGACGGAGATTACATTTCCAAGGCACTCCACCTGTTTGGGTTCAATACCGTACGCTCTTCGACCAGCAGCGGAAAACTTACAGCCTTGCGCGGCATGGCGCGCGCCTTGCAACAGGGGAGCCATGTGGCCATTACTCCGGACGGACCGCGCGGCCCCAAACATGTCTGTCAACCCGGCCCGGTTTTCTTAGCCTCCATGACCGGGGCCAAGATCACGCCGTTTGGCTGCGCCACCGAACCTTGCTGGCGTCTTAGGTCATGGGATAAATTTATTATCCCCAAGCCCTTTTCACGTCAGGCCATTGCCTACGGGGAGCCCATGGACGTTCCGCGAACCTTGACCGAAGAAACCCTTAAGCCCTTGATCGCTGAACTGGAAAAACGTCTGAACGCCTGTGAAGCCCAAGCCGAGGCCGCCGTACAAAGAAAGCAGGGCGCATGACCTGGGAAGAGCTTCGGGAGAGAATGACGCAAACGTTCAAACCTGAAGAAATGCGCATGCTGGAAAAAGCCTACGCGTTCTCCGAGACCCACCATGCAGGGCAGAAGCGTTTCTCCGGTGCACCCTACATTGTCCATCCCTTGGAATCGGCGGGTATCCTCTTTGACCTGCAAATGGATCCCGACACAATTGCCGCGGCCCTCCTGCACGATTGCCTGGAAGACACCGACGCCACGGAGGACGACATCCGCCGGGAGTTTGGTGAGAAGCTTTTGGAACTCGTGGACGGCGTAACCAAGATCAGCACGCACGTGTTCCGCGACTCTGAAGAACGCGTGGCCGAGAACATGCGCAAGATGGTCCTGGCCATGGCGCGGGACATCCGCGTCATCATCATCAAGTTGGCCGACCGCTTGCACAACATGCGCACGTTGGAATATTTGCCTGCGGACAAGCGCATCCGTTTTGCCCGCGAGACCCTCGAAATCTACGCACCTTTGGCCCACCGCCTGGGTATGGGACGTATTAAAGACGAGCTCGAGGATTTGGCCTTTGAACACCTGCATCCCGAGGAATTTAAAACCATCTCCTCGGAAGTAACCTTGTTTCAGGAAGAACGCAAGCAGACCATAGAAGATTCCCAAACCCAGATCAAAAAACTCTTGGCTGAACTCAATATCCCGGCCCGCGTGTACGGCCGGATCAAGCATCTTTACAGTCTCTGGGTCAAAATGACGACCCAGGAAAAAACCTTAAATCAAATTTACGACCTCATGGCCCTGCGTATTGTGGTCCCGAATGTGAAGGATTGCTACGCGGCCCTGGGGATCGTGCATTCGCTCTGGAAACCCATGCCCGGCCGGTTTAAAGATTTTATTGCCATGCCCAAGTCCAACTTGTATCAATCCCTGCATACCACCATCATAGGCGCCTCGGGCGAACCGCTGGAGATCCAGATCCGCACCGAAGAGATGCACCGCTTGGCCGAGGAAGGAATCGCGGCCCACTGGTCGTACAAGGAAGGCAAGAAAGAAGGCGAACAGTACGAAGCGCGCTTGGCCTGGTTCCGGCAGATCTTGGAGTGGCAGAAGGAACTCCACGATTCGCAAGAGTTCATGGAAGCCCTCAAAATTGATTTGTTCAAAGACGAGGTTTTTGTTTTTACCCCCCGCGGGGAAGTAAAGTCGCTGCCCCGCGGGTCCAACCCGATTGACTTTGCGTACCTGATCCACTCCCGCCTGGGGGACACGATCATTGGCGCCAAGATCAACGGGCGCATGGTGCCGTTGCGCTACGAGTTTAAAAACGGCGATATCGTGGAAGTGGTCACCCGTTCGGACAGCCGCCCTTCGCGCGACTGGCTCAACATGGTCAAAACCTCCAAAGCCAAGAACCGCATCCGGCATTACTTCCGCGACCTTGACAAGAACGAGAAGGAAGCCGAGGGCAAGGATATCTTGGAGCACGAACTCGCCCGCTGCGGGAGCAGCCTGGCCGAAGCCTCGCGCGATGAGAAGCTCCTCCAGGTGGCGCGCGGTATGAATTTTAAGACCATTGACCAGCTCTTGGTCCAAATCGGCGATAACAATGTCACGGCGCGCTCCGTAACCGCCAAGCTGGGCTTGGTGCCGCCTACGACCGTGACCCAGCCCCCGGCCAGCACGCACAAGCCGGCCTACAAGGGCAAAAGCGAGAATGGGTTGCGCATGCCGGGCATCGAAGGCGTGGTCACGCGCTTTGCCCAGTGCTGTCATCCCATTACCGGGGATCCGATTGTGGGGGTCATCACCAAAGGACGCGGAATTTCCATTCACCGTACGGATTGCCCCAACATACAGTCCATGCTCTTGGAGTCGGGACGGCAGGTGGAAGTGGCCTGGGACGACAGTCATGCCACGGACCAGAACTTGGAACTTTATGTCCAAGGCTATGACCGCGATGCGCTCCTGGCCGATATCCTGCAGGCGTTCCAGGACGTCGGCGCTCCGGTGCGCAGCACCAGCACCCGGACCAACTCGCAGAAAATTGTGAACGGCATGTTTACCATACAAGTCAAGGGTCAGGCGCATTTGCGGGATGTGGTGCTCAGGCTGGAAAAGGTCAAGGGCGTGATCAAGGTAAGCCGAAAGTCTTCGGGATAATTTTAAACGCCCCCCCGTCCCCCTCTTTATCAAAGAGGGGGACGGGGGGAGTTCATGTATGAGGTGTGTCACTATGGATGCGATAATTTCTCCCCTGGCTCCCAAACCCGTGGGACCGTACTCGCAAGCTGTGCGTACCGGCGAGTTTATGTTTTTGGCCGGCCAGATTCCGCTCGACCCGGCCACAGGGAAACTGGTGGAAGGGGACATCAAGGTCCAGACCCGCCGAGTGTTGGATAACATAAAAGGGGTCTTGCAGGCCGCTGGGATGGACTTTTCCCATGTGGTCAAGAGCACAGTGTACATGTTGGACTTGAAGGAGTTTCCGGACATGAACGCCGTGTATGCCGAGGTCTTCCAAGCACCTTTTCCGGCCCGCTCGACGGTGCAGGTGGTGGCATTGCCTGCCGGAGCTCGGGTGGAAATAGAAATGATCGTGTCACTTAAATAGGGAAATAGGCATAAAAAAAGGGCACTGGCTTTTCAGCCGTGCCCTTAAAGCGGAAGAACAGACTACGATGCGACTTTTGTGACTTTGTTGGAACGCAAGCAACGCGTACACACCCGAACGCGACGAACTGTACCATCAATCGAAGCATGAACCTTTTGCAGGTTCGGTTCCCAGGTACGTTTTGTCCGGCGCAAGGAGTGGGAAACGTTGTTGCCCACTTGCGTGGTTTTGCTGCAGATTGCACATTTTTCCGACATGATCGTATTCACCTCGTTTGAAAAAAATCAGGCGTGCAATTTACCATGTAGCCTTTAAGATGACAAGGGAAAAATGAAGCCTAAGATGGATTTATCTCAAAAATTCGAAGCTGTGACTTGGCTGCTTAAGCCGCTCCAACTGGAGATGCGTCAAGGGTTTACCAACAAAGCCGTGGCCGGCGGACTGGAAATCTGGGTGCCGCGCGTACAGGAGAAGCTTGTATCGCAAGCCGAGATTCCCGAGAAAACCGTGGCCACCTGGTTGGCGCCCCTGGCTGGCTATGCCCAAGCCAACGAAGCAAAGCGTAAGCAACAAGTGGCGGAGGTCTTTAAATTCATCGAAGTTTGGAAGAAATCCGGAAAAACCATCACGCCTAAGGATTTGGATGCCAAGGACGTTCCTGTTCTGGCACCGACACGTACAGTGAAAAAGAAGCAGGTGGTCGCTCCGGCCGAAGGGGAGACTGCACCGAAGGAGCCTTTGGCTCCGAGGACCGAGCCGTACCGGGCGGACATGGAGGTGCAGTATGTCCGCGGCGTGGGTCCCCAGCGCGGCAAGCTTTTGGCCCGACTGGGTTTAAACACGGTTGAGGACTTGTTGCGCCATTTCCCCAGGGCCTGGCAAGACCGGCGTCAGTTCAACCAGATTCATGAACTGGAGAACGGGCAACCCGCGACGGTGATGGGGCGGGTAAAGCTGCGCTCCACGTTTCGCATTCGTCACGGACTGGCGCTGACCAAGATCGTGGTCGACGACGGGACTGGGATGCTCACCGGAACCTGGTTCAACCAACCGTACATGAAAGACCGATTCAAAGACGGCGAACGCGTGTTGTTTTACGGCAAGGTGGAGTTTTACAAAGGCTGGCAGATGACCAACCCTGATTTTGAGCTGCTTGATTCGGCTGAGGAAGATTTCATTCATCTGGGCCGCATCGTCCCTGTGTATCCGGCCACCGAGCGGCTCTCGCAGCGGGTGTTACGCTCCATGGTGTATGAAATCCTGGGGCATCTCCCGCCCACCTTTGCGGAAATCCTGCCCGCAGACCTGGTAACGGCCCGGGGATTTGAGCCTCCGGCCCCGGCTTTGCGGAACATCCATTTCCCGGAATCACCCGAACATTTGGAACGGGCACGGGCGCGGCTTATTTTTGAAGAACTCTTCTTGCAGCAGTTGGCGGTGATGCGCCTCAAAGAACGCTACCATGAGGAGGCCGGAACGGCTCTCACGGTAACGGGCACGTTGCTTAAACGATTTAAGGAGCAATTGCCGTTCAAACTCACCGGGGCCCAGGAACGGGCCTGTGCGCAACTCTTTGTGGACTTGAGTCAAACCCGTCCCATGCACCGTTTGCTCCAAGGGGACGTAGGCTCGGGGAAAACCCTGGTGGCGGCGCTCTGCCTCTGTGCGGCGCTGGATTCAAACGCGCAAGCTGCGCTTATGGCCCCTACGGAAGTCCTGGCCACGCAACATTACCTAACCTTGCAGAAATGGTTTGCACCGCTAGGTGTGAGCGTGGAGTTGTTTACCTCGGGACTGAAAGCCAAGGAGCGTCGTGAGCAATACGCCCGTCTGGCGGCCGGTGAGATTCATGTGGCCGTGGGCACCCACGCTCTCTTGCAGGAAAGTATCGAGTTTCACTCCCTGGGTCTGGTCGTCATTGACGAACAGCACCGTTTCGGAGTAGAACAACGGGCACGGCTCCGCGCCAAAGGGGCGCAACCGCATGTTCTGGTCATGACCGCCACGCCGATTCCGCGCACCTTGGCCTTGACTGTGTATGGGGATTTGGATGTCACGGTGTTGGATGAGCTGCCGCCCGGGCGCGTGCCCATTCAAACGCATTGGCTGGGAAGGGCGCAAGCCCGCAAGGCATACGACCGGATCACACAGGAAGTGGCAGCCGGGAGACAGGCGTACATTGTCTTTCCGTTGATTGAAGAGTCTGAGAAACTGGATTTGAAATCTTTGGTGAAAGAATTTGACCGTTTGTCGAAGTATATTTTCCCGGACGTGGTCTTGGGCCTTCTGCACGGGCGCTTGAGCACCGAAGAAAAAGACGAGGTCATGTCGGCCTTCAAACGCGGGGAGATCAAGATCCTGGCCTCGACCACGGTGATTGAAGTGGGGGTGGATGTCCCGAACGCGACTGTGATGGTCATTGAAGACGCGGACCGCTTTGGCCTGGCCCAGCTCCACCAACTACGCGGGCGGGTGGGGCGCGGACGCTATGCCTCGGAATGCTATGTGATCGCCGATCCCAAGACCGAAGAAGGTACGGCCCGCATGGAGATCATTCGCAAGACCCGTGACGGCTTCAAGCTGGCTGAAGAGGATTTGGCCCTCCGCGGTCCGGGTGAATTTTTTGGACTCCGCCAACACGGCTTGCCGGACCTGAAACTGGCGCACTTGGTGAGGGACGCGGATAAGATCGAGCCTGCTCGCGAGGCTGTGATGAAGATACTAAACGTCGACCCGACCCTGAGTTTGCCCGAACACAAGGGCCTCAAGCTGGGGTATGAGAAGATCTACGGTGAGCGCGAGAAGCGGGCACTGGCAGGGTAAATACATAACTGGTTAGGACCTATTGCATGGATACAAAAGCATAGAGGAAAGCCTTCTGAGCAAAAGGCTTTCCGATCTGAGCGAGCCTGTCTCAGGCAAGCGTCTTTTGTATCCACGCAATAGGTCCTAAAAACTTAAACTATATTCTATAGAAGGATGTGTCATGAAAAAACCAATTGCCCCCAAAATCGCTGCTTTGATTCCCGAGTGGGAGTCGTGGCCGAGTGAATTGCGCAAAGCCCTGCCCGGGGATGCGTTCTTTGCCTGGGAAGGGAGCATGGTGGTTTTTGATCCTGAGAAGCTCAAAAAGCAAACAGCTTCCCGCCAGCGGCGTTGGTACTATGAACAGCTCGCCAAACAACTGATCCGCCTGAACCACAAGCACTCGGACCTTTTCTTGGGACACGGTGTGGCCTATTGGGCGCAGCAGTTGGCCAACTTTCCCAAGCACATTCGCCTCTGGGTGTTTAGGCGCGAAGGGCACCTGGTGTATCGCTTTATGGATCTCAACAGCGATACCTCCTTTGACATAGTCCCGGGTTTTGCCAATAAGGTGGTTTCGTTCCGCGTGGCCGGAGAAGAAATTCTTTATTGTGACACCATCGAAGCCTCGGGCGGCATGGAGTGGATGTATCCGTTCATGGATCGCGTGTACCTGGACGAAGGCGGTGTGCGCGGAAGCAAGTTCCGTTTCCACGATCGGTTGGTGGAAGTGGAAGATGAGACCTTGGTGCAAGCCGGGTACATAAAGAAGGATGGCAAGACCGGGATCACCTATCATGGCATGATCCGGAAGAAACCTTGGAAGGTCATGGGGTTTGGGGTAGACCGACTGGGAATCTACATCTCTTCAGGTTTGGACACGGCGGATTTTCTACCCATATGCGAACGCTTTGGGCGTACCCGTGTGACGCAAACCTACCGTTTGCTCGATGGGGTTTTGAGCATTGATGAAACGATTTTAAATATTGATGTCCACGATACACTCCAAGGGACAGGACATCACCCGTGGTTTGCCCGCAAAGACGGGAACTGGTACGGGATGATCCCAGCCCAGTCGTTTAGCCCTATGGATGACCGTATGCTGCCCACCGGGGAGTTACTCCCAGTGACCAACACGCCTTTTGATTTGCGCGGCACCCTGAAACCGTTGGCGCGTGATCGTCACGGCGTTTTGACCTTCCTGGAGCGCGATTGGAACGGCTGGGCGATCTCGAAGATGTACAATGCCAAGGACGGTACGCTCATTGAGTATGCGCAGGATCAGTCCTTGCCGTTCTGTGTGATCTGGGACAAAGAAGAGAAGTTCTTTGCCTTTGAAGGACTGAGCTCCAATGTCAATGCGCTTACGCACATCGGCGATCCGGCGTACCGCCCGGTGGTTTTGGCGCCTGGCGAAAGTTACACCATGCGGGTCAAGGTCTCGGTCACGCGCAAAGTCGATGCGCAAGGACAACCATTGCCAGTAGAACAGGTGTAATTCTGCGACTTATACATTAAGCGGCTAACGTTCGGAATCTGCTTGCTCCTGATGGGCCTCAGTTCAGCGCGGCGATGTATCTTGAACCTGCACGTTTCAAAACATGCTTTGCGTCTGAGCCGCGAAACCCAGCATCCGCATCGCAGATTCCGAACGTTAGCCGCTTTAATATCTCATTCTATTTAGAATTGCTCTCGATGAAATTGCATAAAAATATATGCGAATGGTCTTGCTTAGTCGGAATGACCCAACTATAATAAACTTCCTTTTCTTCGCCAACTGGGGGGTGGTTCTAGATGACCGATCTCAACAACATGCGCATACTCATTGTAGAAGATGAGCCCGATATCATGGAACTGGTAAAAGTGACTTTGTCGGAGGACGACTACCAGATCATGGAAGCCAAAGACGGTGAAGTCGGTTTTCGCCTTGCGGTGAATGAACGTCCGGATTTAATCCTGCTCGACATTATGCTCCCGAAAATGGATGGCTACGAAGTCTGTCGCCGACTGAAGTCGGATCCTACCACCGCGACCATGCCCGTACTGATGCTTACGGCATTTGGCCAAAAACGTGAGATTGAAGAAGGGTTTAAAGTGAAAGCCGACGATTACATCGTCAAGCCCTTTGAGCCTTTGAAGTTGCGGGAACGGGTGCGTAAGTTTTTAGACACGGCCCAGTCCGCCCACTAGTCGAGTTCATGCACATCCTTGCCGGCCGTTTTCGCGGCCTCAAATTACAATCGCCACCCGGTGAAGCTGCCCGCCCGACCCTAAGCCGCATTCGACAAGCGTTGTTTAATATACTCGCTCCATATTTGGCGGATTCGGATTTTCTGGATGTGTATGCCGGGAGCGGGAGCATAGGTTTGGAAGCGTTTAGTCAAGGCTCTCGTTCCGTGGTCTTGGTGGAGGCCCATCCGGCTGTTGGGAAAACCTTGAAGCAAAACGCCCTGCGCTTGGATCCAACACAAAAGCAAATTGAGGTTATTGCCACCGATGCCCATCACGCTGTTGAGCGTCTCTTGCGCGAAGCGCGCCTCTTTGATCTGGTGTTTTTGGATCCGCCGTACGGTGTGTCCACGATTCTTGAATGGGAGCAAGGGGACCTCTTGAAGCGATTGCTCAAACCTGAAGGGCAGATGATTTTCCAGCACAGCCGGCATGATGCCGCGCCTGAGTTGTTGGGTGGTTGCCGTCAAGTTAAACAACGTGCTTATGGGGAAACCACGCTGAGTTTTTATTCGCCGGCTGTAGGTCCGTCAACAAGCCAAGAAGGAAATCCAAAATGACCTCATGTCTAAAAAAAAATATGCTGATCTGTCTGAGTCTCTTGATGGTGGGCGTGTGTGCCATCCAGAGCTGGGCCTTGGAAGAAGACTTGGAAAAACATAAAAAGAAT
Organism: uncultured bacterium; assembly: GCA_964604705.1. Lineage (GTDB taxonomy): Bacteria > Oederibacteriota > JAAXVQ01 > JAAXVQ01 > JAAXVQ01 > JAAXVQ01. Next base: position 159,308 of record CAZSAP010000001.1, on the reverse strand, counting down.
TTGGTCTCCGGTCCTGAGTACCGACGGATTATCGCGGTGCAGTCTCTGAGCCGGTTCTCGTCTCCGAACATACATGCCTTGCTGACCCGCGCCATGCTCTACGACAAAGCCAAACCCGTACGGCGAGCCGCCCAGCGCGCTTTGGCCCGGGTGAACGATCCCCAGATCGTAGCCGGCATTGTCCTGGCCTTGGAAGACAAGCAACGGTATGTGCGCCTGGCTGCCTTGGAGGCACTCGGACTGGTGCGCAGTCCGGCTGGTGCGGACTTGATTTTACAAAGCATTCAACGTAACCCGCGGGATTTGCAAATGACCCTGGTGGGTTTGGAAGCCTTGCGCGAACTGGTCTATCGCACGGAACCGGCACCGGGCTTTGAGAAAAAGCTGGTCCCTTATCTGCATCCCCAGGGTTCCTGGTGGTGGTTGACCCGGCATGATCAATCCAGGATCCAAAAAATCACCTTGACCATCTTCGGTATTTTGGCGCGCGCGGATTCGCTGCCTGACTTGATGCCGCTCTGGGAACGGGCCAATGACAATGTGAAGGTGCTGCTCGCCGACGCGTTTGCCAACATAGGCTGGCAGCCCGCGGTGCCTTTGCTTATGCAAGGCGTCCAAGACCGGGATACCGATGTGGTGATTCACTCACTTTACGCCTTGGGCCATATTCAAGCCTTCTCGGCTTTGGGTACGATCCGCACCAAGCTCGAGCAAACCAAGAATAGCCGTATTCAAATGGCGGGCATACAGGCCTTGATTGCCATTCCGGAACCGGAGAATGCGCAGAGTATGATCCGCCTTTTGAACAGCCGTGACCTGAGTGTGCGGCATTGGGCCGCCTACGGCTTGGGGGCTTTAGGTGCCAAGCATACCGCGCCTTTGCTGCTTAAACAGCTGGACGATCCTTCGAACTTGGTCAGAGCTACCGCTGTCATGGCGCTAAGTTCGTTGCAGTACCACGAAGCCGAACCGAAGATGCTGAGCTTGTTGTCGGATGGCACCCAACCAACGGATGTGCGCGTGGCTGTGGCCAAGGCGCTTATGGCCATGAAGAACACCAGCGGGGCCGAGATTTACTGGAAGGAACTCCAACGCAAGGATTTGGAATGGGATGCTCGTCTGCAATACGCCTTGGCTTTGGGAAGCTGCCACAACGAAACGTACCGAGAAAGGCTAAGTCAGGACCTTGGTTCGTCTCATTTTTCCGTTTCATTTTCCGCCGCTATCGCACTCGGGATTATGGGAGATGCTCAGTCCATGCCGATCTTAATCCAGGCGTTGGATCACGGAAGTCCGCTTTTTCGACGTTATGCCATTTTAGGACTGGAAGCCTTTAAGACCCAGGAAGTGCTCAGCGCCTTGGCCAGCACAGCCAATGAAGATTGGGACCCCGTGGTGCGCATTCTTTGTGCTGCTCGCCTGGCTGCCTCCGGTTTCCCGGAGTACCGGGTCATGCTCTGGAATTGCCTGGAGAACGCCAGCGAAGACATCCGCGCCGAGGCCTTGATTGGGTTGGGACGCTCGGCCGACCCGCTTACCCTGAAGCAACTGAAGTGGTACCTCCGCCGCGAACCGTCCATACCGGTACGCGAAACCATCTGGCGCATCTTGCGCGAGGCTGAAACTAAGTAATTCGTTGCAAATGGTCAGCAATAGGCAACCCCAAAACATTTTTGGGGTTTTGTTTTAATTTCAAACGCACGTAGGTTTCATATGATTTAATTAGGCGAAATACGAGTGATTTATATGTAGGGGATAGCCTAAAAATCGTTGACACTCCATACTTCGTGGTGTATAGTTTCGAAATCTGTTTGTTTTCAATGGTTTTTCAACCAATTATTTTTCGGAACAAGGGGGTTTTTGTTATGCGTTGGCGTCAATGGCTTACAGCGTTGACGGTGGCTTTGATTATCGCCAGTCTTTGGGCTGTCTACCCACCGTTCGACATTCTGGATTCTGCTGGAGGAGTTGTTACCAAAGGTAAGATCAATTTAGGTTTGGATCTTCAGGGCGGTATGCATCTGAAGATGGAGATTGATACCAAAAATTTGCCTTCGGATATTAAAATCGGTGAAGCGCTGGACCGGGTTATGGAAATCCTGCGTAACCGTGTGGATGCTTTGGGTGTCGCTGAACCAATCATACAAAAAGAAGGCGAAAAGTGGATCGTGGTCCAGCTTCCGGGCGTACGCGATCCTGAACGCGCCCTGAAGATTGTTGGGCAAACCGCTTTGCTCGAGTTCAAGTTGGTGGACGACACCAAGCGCGTGCAAGACATGGTGGATGCCAACGGCAACACGCTTGCCTCGAAAGTTCCCGAAGGATTCCAGATTCTGGCCGGTAAGGATAATGAACTCTACGTGCTTGAATCCAAACAGCTTATGACCGGGGCCCATTTGGTGGATGCCAAAGTGCAAATGGACGGATACAACCGGCCCATTATTGGTTTCAAGCTGGATCAAGAGGGCGGCAAAATGTTTGGGATTTTAACGGCTTCCAACATTGAACGTAAACTTGCCATTATCCTGGACAATCGTGTTTACTCAGCCCCGGTTATCAAGAGCCGCATTGGTGGCGGAGAAGGCATCATTGAAGGTCAGTTTACCTTGGAGGAAGCCAAGGATCTGGCGTTGGTGTTGCGTGCCGGTGCCTTGCCGGTTCCGGTTAACATCATTAACAAAACGGTTGTAGGTCCGACCTTGGGCAAAGACTCTATTGCCAAAGGTCAGATGTCGGCCATGATTGGCATTGGCATGGTCATGATTTTTATGGTTCTGTATTACCGTACGTCAGGCCTGGTCGCCAACTTGGCGCTGGTGCTGAATTTTGTTTTGCTCATGGCGGCTCTGGCTGCCTTGCACGCGACGTTGACCATGCCGGGCATTGCGGGTATTATCCTGACCATTGGTATGGCGGTGGATGCCAATGTCTTGATTTTTGAACGTACCCGTGAAGAATTGAATTCCGGAAAAACCGTACGCGCTTCGATCGATGCGGGCTACGCCAAAGCGCTCTGGTCCATCATTGACGCCAATGTGACCACCTTGATCACGGCCGCGGTGTTGTTTCAATTCGGTACCGGCCCCATCAAAGGGTATGCTGTGACCTTGACGTTTGGTTTGTTGATTTCCTTGTTTACGTCGGTGATTGTTTCGAAGCTGATCTTCGATTCGCGTAAACATTATTCGAAAATTTCAATTTAATTAGGGAGGACAGAATGCTTCAGTTGATTCGGAACGATCTTAATATTCCGTTTTCCAAGTTTCGTTGGATCGGATTTATTTTTTCAGCGGTATTGATGTTGTTGGGAATTATTGCCATTGTACAAATTGCGCGCGGGCAAGCACGCATGGGTGTGGATTTTGCAGGTGGGACATCCATGGAACTGGAGTTTGCCAAGGTTCTTTCAACCGAGGACCTGCGAAAAGCCATTAAAACGCCCGACTTTGCCGATGTAACCATTCAAAACATCAACGAGCCTGGACGCTATAAATATTTGGTTCGGATACTGGCCCCTACACTCCAACCCGCGGTGGTTAGTACGCGTGTGCAAGAAGTCTTGAAGCAAGCTTTGCCCGAGAACACGATGACGTTGCTCTCCTCGGAAGATGTCGGTCCCTCCATTTCCGGACATCTCCGCCAACAAGCGTTTCAAGCCATTTTCTGGGCGATGGTGGGTATCTTAATTTATATTTGGTGGCGTTTTGATTTTCGGTTTTCAGTCGCCGCGACCTTGGCTACGGTGCATGATGTACTGGCCGTACTTGGCTTATTCTACATTACAGGACAGGAAATCAACCTGTTGTTGATTACCGCCTTGCTGACCATTGCAGGTTATTCTCTCAATGATACGGTGGTGATTTTTGACCGTATCCGCGAAAACCTGCGGTTGCACCGCAAGGAAAACTACAATGTTTTGGTCAATAAAAGCGTGAACGAGACGCTCTCGCGTACGGTCATTACCTCTTTGGCCACTTTGTTCGTCGTCATATCCTTGGTGATTTGGGGCGGGGAAGTGATCATGACCTTCTCGCTGGCCATGCTTTTCGGCATATTTGTTGGTTGCTATTCGACTATTTTTGTGGCCAGCAATCTTTTGGTGGAGTGGAACACACGCACACCGCAGCGCAACTAAACGTAGTACACAATTCACGGCCCTGTGCTACTTTCTGGCGCAGGGCCGTTTTTGTTAAAAGAGGTATGTGGTGAAGCATAAGCGGTTTGGACATCGAGGACTGGCCATGGGTTTGGGGTTGCTGGTACCCCTGTGCCTGTTAAGTGCCTGTGCGCGTGAGTCCATGCCTGAACGCAACGGCATCTTCTCCGGCGTTTCGGAAGCCGCCGTCGCCTACCGGGATTACCTGCGCTTGGAAAAGTCAGGTGTGGAAATGGTTAATTTGAAAATGGGTGAGAACACGATCCCTGTGACCTTGCCGTATTATCTGTTTACCATTGGACGCGAGTTGGAGCGGCTGGGGCAAGGGCGCGATGCCTTGAAGCTTTATCTGCGCCTTATCATGCACTACCAGGTCTTGGATGAAGAAAACCAAATCGGGACCTTGACGGAAAACCGCATTCACTGGCTCTTGGGCGATAAATCCTGGATTCAACCTACGGCTTCAGAATTGATTCGCAAGATCAAGCATGCCTTGGAATTAAAAAACGCTCAGTTCTTGTTGCCGGTCATTTCCCGTGATTTCGGTTTTGGGGAAGAGCGCATTGAGCGTCTGCCGGTCAATTACAAATGGGCTATGACTTTTTTTGAGGACAATTGGGCTGGAACCACACCCTTGCAGGTGGAAGTCGAACCCAGGGACTCGAAAACCGTTTGGCTGAAAGTTACGGGCTGGAGTCGCGAACATAAAATTTGGTATTTTGTCTTGCATGAACGCGAGCGACCCATGGGTTGGGAATGGGATGGGGTTGTTTGGGGAGATTGATTTAGAAAATGGGCCTGCGTTGACAAACGTACGATTCATTGTTAGACTGAACCGATTTTGGCTTTAACTATTATTCATGCACCTAATAAAGGAGTAATACCCGTGTCGGAACGCGAACTTATTCAGCTACGTTTGGATAAAATCCAAAAACTTCGTGAACAAGGCATTGAACCCTATGCCTATCAATATGCCCGCACCCACCGTGCCGTTGAGGTCATTGAAAAATACAACCATCTGACCGGTGACCAAGTCTCAGAGGAATCGGTCTCGGTGGCCGGGCGTTTGCAACCCATGCGCGCCCATGGCAAAACGATTTTCTCGCACGTGCAAGATGACAGCGGGCGCCTGCAGTTGTATTTCCGCCGCGATGGTTTAGGTCTGGAACGCTTTGAGTTGGTAAAGCATTACATCGACATGGGTGATTTCCTGGGTGTGAAAGGACAGGTCTTCCGCACCCACACGGGCGAGCTCACCATTCGCGTGGATGATTTCACGCTTTTGACCAAAGCCTTGCGCCCGATGCCGGAAAAATGGCACGGGGTCAAGGACGTGGAAGTGCGCTATCGACAGCGCTATCTGGACTTGTTGGCCAACGAACGCACGCGCTGGATCTTCCAGCAACGCTCGCGCATTGTGAAAGAAATTCGTGCGTTTTTAGATGCTCAGGGATTTTTAGAAGTGGAAACCCCCATGATGCATCCACTGGCTGGTGGCGCAGCCGCCCGGCCGTTTATCACCCATCACAACGCGCTGGACCGCGACTTGTTTCTGCGCATTGCCCCAGAGCTGTATTTGAAGCGGCTCTTGGTCGGCGGCTTTGAAAAAGTCTATGAGATCAACCGCAATTTCCGCAACGAAGGCATCAGCACAATGCACAACCCGGAATTCACCATGCTGGAAGCTTACCACGCCTACGTGGATGGGGCGGCCATGATGGAGCTAACGGAAAACATGTTCGCGCATTTGGCCCAGACCCTTTACGGTTCCACCGAAATTACCTATCAGGGGCAGAAGATTCAATTGGCCGCACCGTGGAAACGCGTGACCATGCAAGGCGCCCTGCAGGACGTGATCGGGGAAGACGCCTGGCAACAAACCCCGGAACGGCTCAGGGCGTTGTGCCAAGAATACAAACTTTCCTACAGCGAGAAAATGGGGAAGGCGGAATTGTTCGATACTTTGTTTAAACATTTGGTGGAACCTAAGCTCATTCAGCCCACCTTCTTGGTGGATTTCCCCATTGAGATCTCGCCTTTGGCCAAAGCCAAGCCTGGAGCGCCGCATTTGGCCGATCGTTTTGAACCGTATATCATCGGACATGAATTTGCCAATGGGTTTTCGGAGTTGAGCGATCCGGTAGATCAGTACCAACGTTTTGAGGCGCAGATGGAACAGCGTGAAGCCGGGGATGAAGAGGCGCACATGACCGATTTGGATTATGTACGCGCCCTCGAATACGGCCTCCCGCCGGCCGGCGGCTTGGGTGTGGGCATTGATCGTTTGGTCATGCTGTTGACCGATTCGCCTTCGATTCGTGAAGTCATTCTTTTCCCACAGATGCGCCAATTGCAGATCCCGTCGGATGAGGATGAGGCAGACGATCAACCCGAAGATGAGGCGGCCAATCCGATCTAAAGAACCCCACGTGTAGGGTGGGGTCCAAAGCGCACTTTAAATGTGGGGTTGAGGTGGATGTGAAGATTCCTTTTGAATTATTCGTCGGCTTGCGATATCTGAAAGCCAAGCGCAAGCAGACGTTCATTTCTTTGATTTCCGTGATTTCCGTGGTGGGCGTAGCGCTCGGGGTCATGGCCCTGATTGTCGTGCTTTCGGTGATGAATGGCTTTCAAAACGACATTCGCTCCAAAATCATCGATACGCAGGCCCATGTCATCATGGCCAGCTACGACCGCGGCGGCATTCAGCATTGGTCCAAGGTAATGCAACGCACCGAACAACATCCCGGGGTGGAGGCCGTCTCCCCGTATTTGGCCAACCAAGTCATGCTCAAGCATGATCAACTGGTTCAAGGCGTTATGCTGTGGGGTGTAGATCCGGCCCGTGAAGCCAAGGTAACCCGTTTGGCCAAAAATCTCAAGGTAGGAACCCTGCCGGCGCTTAATCAGCCCTCCAAACCCGGCCCCAACCCTTTGCGCGGTCGCGGGATTATCCTGGGTGGTGAGATCGCCCGCAAGATGGGTCTGTTGAACGGGGATGAGGTGACCATCGTGGCGCCGGTTTTCAAAGTCACGGCCGCGGGAACCCAACCCAAAGTGGCAACGTTTCAAGTGGTCGGCATCTTTGAGGCAGGCATGTACGAATACGATGCCAATTTTGCTTATGTTTCCTTGGATACCATTCAACAGCTCTTTGAACTGCCCAATGTGGTCAATGGTTTTTCAGTCAAAGTCAAACACCTCGATGAGGCCGCGGCCATTGCCTCGGACTTGCAAAAAGACGCCACGGATTATTGGGCCCGGGATTTTATGTCCATGAATCGCAACCTGGCCACGGCGCTTAAGGTTGAAAAGTTCATGATGTTCATTATTTTGATCTTAATCGTGATGGTCGCGGCCTTTAATATTGCCTCAACCTTAATCATGGTGGTCATGGAAAAGAAGAAAGACATCGGTATTTTGAAAGCCATGGGTGCGGATCGCGGCATGATCATGCGTATCTTTATGTACGAGGGTTCGTTGGTCGGATTGGGCGGAACCTTTCTGGGTCTGACCGGCGGCGTGTTGACCTGTTTCTTGCTCAAACTCTATCCGCTTCACATTCCGGGCGGGGGCAGTGTTTATTATATTGAAAACCTGCCTGTGGCCATGGTGGGAAGCGACGTGCTGATCATAACGGCGACGGCCGTGGTGGTGTGTTTGTTATCCACCCTTTATCCGGCCTGGCAGGCTTCGCGTTTGGACCCGGTGGAGGCGATTCGTTATGAATGACCTCATCCTGCGTTTGGACGAGATCGTCAAGGATTTTCAATTGGGATCACGCACCTTGCCGGTGTTGCGCGGGGTGGATGTCTCCGTGCAGCGCGGGGAATGGGTCTCAATCATGGGCCCTTCCGGTGCGGGAAAATCCACCTTGCTGCACATTGCGGGCGGGTTGATGAAGCCCACCACCGGAACCGTACGCCTGGATGACGAGAACATGCACGGCCTGGACGATCTGTTGTTGGCGCGGGTGCGCAACCGCAAAATCGGCTTTATCTTTCAGCTGCATCACTTGATGCCGGAATTTTCCGCTGTGGAAAACGTGATGCTGCCGGCGCTGATGGGTGGGGCTCATATCCCGGATGTAAAGCGCCGGGCCGAAGCCCTTTTGGAACGCGTAGGGTTAACGGAGCGACGCGAACACCGTCCTGGGGAACTTTCCGGCGGGGAACAACAGCGTGTGGCCATCGCCCGGGCCCTGATGAACGACCCAGCCATTTTGTTGGCCGATGAACCCACGGGTGACTTGGATGCCACCACGGCCCAAGGCATTCATGAGCTGCTCATGCAGTTGCATCACGAGGAAGGACGTACGCTCATCACCGTAACCCACAATCCCGACTTGTCGCGCCTGGCCGACCGGCTGATTACCTTGCGCGACGGTTTGGTGGTTTAAGCAGGAGGATTTTGTCCATGCTTTGTCAGTTGTGTCATGCACGTGAAGCCAGTGTGTATTTGATCGAGACCGTGGAAAACACCCAGACCACACTCCATATTTGTGAACATTGTGCCCAAAAACGCCATGTCGGTGATGTGATCAGTCGTTCTGCGCTAACCTTGCACCAGCTCTTGGCGTCGCTGGTGCAATTGGGAGACTCGCTGGATCCTTCGGTGCCGAGCACTCAATGCCCGCGCTGCCAGCGCACCTATGTACAGTTTCGCGAAACCGGGCAGATGGGTTGCAGCCATTGTTACGAGGTCTTTCGCGAGGCGCTGCTCCCCCTTTTACGCCAGTATCACCAATCGGAAGAACATAAGGGCCGACGCGTGGATCTCAAATCCGGTGCGGTGGATTCCGAAGATGTAAAAGCACTCAAGGATCAGATTCGCAAAGCGGTGGCTGAGGAACATTATGAGTTGGCCGCGCAATTGCGTGATCGGATGCGTGAACTGGAAGGAGGGCAGCCCGGATGAGTACGGGGTGGTTTTCCCAGTTGCCCAAATGGATGAACACTGCGGTCGAACCTACCGTAATGTCCTCGCGGATTCGCCTGGCCCGCAATCTGGCCGATCTGCGTTTTCCGCCTGCGGCCGATGACCGTGAAATGAATCAAGTGTTGAAACTGGTGGAAGCGTTCGGGCGGGCGCAACCCGGTTGGACCTTTGCCCGCATCGCCGGTTGGAAAGACATTCCCAAGGCCATGCTGGTGGAGCGCGGGTTTATCGCACTTGAGTCTTCCAGCAATCCCAAGGGGATTGGCGTGGTAGTGGCAGAGGATGAAGCGGCTGCCGTGGTGGTCAACGAGGAAGACCATTGCCGCATTCAAGTCATGCGGGGCGGCCTGCACTTGACCGCCGCGTTGGAACAGGCGCGGGACATTGAACAACGTTTAAGCGAGCGGGTGATGTTTGCCCAGCATCCCACGTTGGGATACCTGACAACCTTTCCGACCAATGTCGGGACCGGGTTGCGGGCCACGACGCTCTTGCACCTGCCGGCCCTGGCCTTGACACGCGAACTGACCGAAGTGTTGAATGCGGTGGTGCACGTGGGTCTTTCGGTTCGCGGGTTGTACGGTCAGGGCACGGATTTGCATTCGTCCTTTTTCCAGGTGGGAAACCAAATCACCTTGGGACGCACCGAGGATGAAATTGTTAAGCATTTGGAAGGGGTCACGCGCCAGGTGGTGGAGCGTGAGAATAAAGCGCGAGAAAAACTGTTGCGTGATCAGCGTGTTTTATTGGAAGATAGGGTCGCACGTGCTTTGGGAATCCTGAGCAGTTGTCGATTATTGGGAATGGAAGAGGGGCTGGAGCTGGTCTCAACCCTGGTGTTGGGACATGAAGCCGGTATCTGCTCCCAAAACGATCGACTCCGGATTAATGAATTGCTGCTGTGCATGCAACCCGCGCATCTTCAGGCCAAAGACACGCACGTTTTGTCAGCGGAAGAGATAGCCTTGCGCCGGGCCGATTTGCTGCGGCGAAGATTGAAACTGAAGTCCATCAAACTCTAACGACAAGTGGAGGACGACATGTTTGATAAATTTACCGAACGCGCAAAAAAGGTGATCAATCTCGCCCGTGAAGAGGCCGGACGGTTGGGACACGACTACATTGGAACCGAGCACATCCTGCTGGGGCTTATCCGTGAAGGCGGCGGGGTTGCGGCTGCGGTTCTGGAAAACATGGGCTTGGATCTGGAACGGATTCGCCTTGAAGTGGAGAAGTCCATTAACATGGGCGGGGGAACTCTGACTTTGGGTGAGGTTCCGTTCACCCCGCGAGCCAAGCGGGTTTTGGAATTGGCGGTGGAAGAGGCGCAGGCACTAGGTCACAACTACATCGGGACCGAACATATTTTGCTGGGTTTGATCCGCGAGGGGGAAGGCGTCGCGTCCAAGGTCTTGGAACAGTTCAATGTGCGGATCGATAAGGCGCGGGAAATGACCATCTACCTGTTGGGCGGGAATCTCCCCAAGTTCACCCAAGGCCAAATGAAAACCAACACGCCTTCCTTGGATGCGTTCGGCCGCGATCTGACGCAATTGGCGCGGGAGAGCAAGCTGGATCCGGTGATTGGACGTGAAAACGAGATCGAGCGCGTGATTCAGATTCTCTGCCGCCGTACTAAGAACAATCCGGTTTTGATTGGTGAACCGGGCGTCGGCAAGACCGCTATTGCCGAAGGCTTGGCGCAAAAAATCGTGAATAATTTGGTGCCGGAATTGCTCCAAGGCAAGCGCATCGTGACCCTGGATCTGGCCGCCGTGGTGGCGGGCACCAAATACCGCGGGGAATTTGAAGAACGCCTGAAGTCCGTTATGCAAGAAATCAAAACCGCCGCCTCGAACATTATTCTGTTCATTGACGAGTTGCATACTTTGGTGGGCGCCGGCGCAGCCGAAGGTGCGATTGATGCCTCAAACATGTTGAAGCCCGCCCTGGCCCGCGGTGAGGTTCAATGCATTGGCGCCACGACCATGGACGAGTATCGCAAATACATTGAGAAAGATGGCGCCTTGGAGCGCCGGTTCCAGTCCATTAAAGTTGAAGCTCCCAGTCCAGACGAAGCCATCCAAATTCTCAAGGGACTACGCGACCGCTACGAGGCACACCATCGCGTCCATTACACGGACGAATCGTTGGTGGCGGCCGTGCGGCTCTCGGACCGTTATATCTCCGGACGTCTGCTCCCGGATAAAGCCATTGATGTTATGGATGAGGCCGGTGCACGTACGCGGCTTTCGTCGAATGTCATTCCGCCCGATCTGAAAGAGGTTGAGAACGAGATCGAAAAAATCAATCAGGAAAAGGAAGCGGCCATCAAGGCGCAGGAGTTTGAACGGGCCGCTCATCTGCGCGACAGCATCAAGGATTTCCGACAGAAGAAAGAGGAAATCAAGCGCCAATGGGAGAAAAGCCGCAATCAAAATGTGATCAATGTAACGGACGAAGACATTGCCGTGATCATCAGCCAATGGACCGGAGTCCCGATCTTCAAACTTGAAGAGAAGGAATCGGCGAAATTGCTGCGCATGGAAGCGGAGTTGCACAAGCGCATTGTCGGACAGGAAGAAGCCATCAGTGCGATCTCGCGTTCGATTCGCCGTTCGCGTGCCGGTGTGGGCGATCCCAAGCGTCCGATTGGATCGTTTGTGTTTTTAGGTCCGACCGGTGTGGGGAAGACGGAAATGGCCCGCGCCCTGGCCTCTTTTCTATTTGAAGATGAGACCACGTTGATTCGTATTGATATGTCCGAATACATGGAGAAGTTTGCGGTCTCTCGCCTCGTCGGTGCTCCTCCCGGATACATCGGACACGATGAAGGCGGGCAATTGACGGAAAAAATCCGGCGCAATCCGTATTCGGTGATTCTCTTTGATGAAATCGAAAAAGCCCATCCGGATGTGTTCAATATTCTTTTGCAAATTCTGGAAGACGGCCGCCTGACGGACAATAATGGGCGAACCGTGGATTTCAAAAATACGGTCATTATCATGACCAGCAATTTAGGCGCACGTTTAATTGATAAAAACGGTTCATTGGGATTCCAGGCCCCGGCCGCAGATGTCGCTCATTCCAACATGCGGGATAAAGTGATGGGCGAAGTGAAGAAAATGTTTAATCCAGAATTTCTGAACCGTGTGGACGAGGTCATTGTTTTCCACAGTCTGGAACGTACGCATTTGGAATCCATTGTGGAATTGATTGTCAGTACCTTGAAGAAACGCCTCGTGGAAAAAGAAGTGAATTTGATCATTTCCGATGAGGTGAAAGACTTCCTTATTGAAAAAGGATACAATCCCCAGATGGGTGCCCGCCCTCTTCGCCGGGCAGTACAGCGCTACCTGGAGGATCCTTTGGCCGAACGAATGTTGCAAGGCGATCTAAAGGAAGGGTGCGTCGTTGAAACCCACAAAGGGAACGATGTGGTTGAATTTGTTATAAAACCCAAACTGTAGGAGTGCAATGACGGATTCACGCTCTCGGACCCGCCGTACGACCCAGCGGTCATCCAAACGTGCTGCAAAGCATACATCCAAAAAGAAAACCTCTCCTGCCACGGAAAGTGACCACCCTTCGGTTGCCGTAGCCTCCGAAGGGGCACGTGCTGTTTTGACCGGACGTTCCGAGCGTGCCCGTCATCCTTGGTTGGCGCTGGGACTGATTTTAGGATTTGCCGCCAGCATTGTAGGCGGATTATGGTTTGTGTACGCCAGCGGAATGGTTGCCAACCGCTTTAAACCGGACATTGAACGCGAACTTTCCAAGGCACTCAATCGCCCCGTGGTCATTGAACGCTTAGAGGGCGGGATTTTTGACCGTGTGGTTCTGCGGCATGTCACCATAGGTGCGCCCGCCTCCGATGCCAAATCTTTGGAAATCACGATTGAGCGTGTAGTCGTTCGCTATTCGCTCTGGGATATTTTGGTTAAAAAAAAAGCCTTGGCCGATGGTTTACGGGAAATCCAACTGATTCGCCCCTTGATTCGTTTTGAGCGTGACGCACAGGGCCAATGGCATCATCCGAATCTCATCGCCTGGACCAATCCCGATGATCCGTCCAAACTCACCACGATACCGCCGATTAAAGTGACGTTAACCCAGGGTGAGATTCGCTTTTCAGATCCGAAGCGAACCACCAGCTTGCATCATGTGCGCGGTATGCTTAATCTCAAAGATCCAACCCAGGTACCCTTGTACTTGTCAGGCCGCACCGATTCACAGCGTCTCCAAAACGTAAAGGTTTCGGGTGAGCTCAATTTAAATCGCCGGCAATTTCGCGTGGGACTTTCGGCCGAACATATTCGTTTGCGGCCGGTCGAACGCTTGGCGCAAGTGTCTTCTTTTTTTGAAGTCATGGATGGGGAGGCTACGGTTTCATTAAAAGCCGCTTCGCGGGAAACACGCCCCAACGATTTGATTCCAGGTGTGGATGTTCGCGGGAAATTAATTCTGGAAAATTGTGAATTGGCGACTTCGGTGATCAAGGAACCCCTTAAAGGGCTGTACGGTGTAACCGTATGGGACAATGACCGGATTACCTTAAAAAACATGCAAGCGCTTTTAGGCAAAACCGTTTGGCTTGCGCATGGGCAAGTCGAGCATCTGAAGGATCCGTTTATCTCCATTAAAGTACAAAGCGATCATTTGAAGTTGTCGGATTTGGTGGGCACTTTTCCTAAATTGGGTCAGTTGAAAACCGTGGGCGAGGGATCGGCCGTCATTTTAATCAAAGGTACCGTTCCCGATCTGGTGGCCACAGCAACCATTCGCTTAGCCAATGGCAAAATCGGACAGATGCCCATTAAAAATTTCGAGAGCATTTGCAAATACACCAAGGGCGAGCTGAAGCTTTTACTGGCCAAGGGAATAGTGGCACACGGGACCGCAGAAGGGCAGGGAAAGATCGTTTTTTCGGAAGATACGCGACGCTCACCTTCTTTGGAATTTAAACTGCGTGGACAAAATTTGGAAATGGGCGAATTGGCGTCTTTGTTTAAATTCACGGCTTTACGCGGTACTGCCAATGCTGAATTGATGGTGAACGGTACGTTGGAGGAGCCCACATTACGCGGGGACGTCGATGCGGCAAGTATTCGCGCAGGGCAAAACGAATTTAAAAACATTAAGGGTACGGTCTTGTACAGCCCGCAAACAGTCAGTTTTTCAGCCAAAACCCAGTGGGGTGAACTTCCCGATCTCACGCTGGCTTTGCAAATGGATCGAAGGAAACAAGGGTGGAAAATACAACCGTTACGTGTTTTTTTGAAAAATGAAGAAGTGTTTTCAGCCGATGGGCTTTACAACGTTGACGGCAAAAAAAATATGGATATTCGTTTTAGGGGAAACAAACTGCCCATTGCTCAATCACCGTTGATACCTGCAGCCTGGAAACATCTCAACGGTTGGTTTGCTGTCAATGGAACGTGTTTAGGAACCTTAGAACATCCGCAAGTACGTTTGAAATTTTCCACACCGCGCTTGTTGCGCGATTCTGACCTAAGCATTCCGGTTAGAGGGGATGTGGAACTGGATACCCGTTGGTTGCGGATTCATACTTTAAATGTCGATGCGAACCATGCATCAATCTCAGGAATCATTGACTTGGACCAGAAGTCCATCCAGACGCTGGCCTTGCAACTGGAGCGTTTTTCTTTGGCGCAGCTTATGCCCATGGCAGGTGTTTCGACCAAAGTGCAAGGATGGGTTCAGGGTTCCATTCAACTCAATGGCTCGTTTCAACAAATCCAAAGCAAAGGTGAGGTGACGTTCCAGGACGTTCACGGCTATGGTATCCAGGCTCAGACTGGGAAGCTGCTCTTTTCAGGTACGGGCAATAATATGTGGATCAAACATCTCGAATTTTTGCAAGAACAAGGTAAGTTCAACGCAACCATTGAAACAAACTTTTCCAAGAACGGCTTTTTTCGAGCTCGGGCTTGGATGGATCGATTTTCGGTGAACCAGCGTCTCTGGACCGGAGATCTCAAAATTGACGGAACCCCCAAGGCCTCCCATCCATCGGATTATGAGTTGAGTCTGTCGGTTTCAAATCTCGAAACCGATGGCCGGAGTTTGCCCCCAGCCATTGGACAATGTTTGTGGCAATCGGCTGAAAAAAGTTTCGTCGTCCGTACCTTAAACTGGGGTCCGGATCTTAATTTTTCAGGACAAATTGGATGGGATAAAAGCGTATCTATGCAAATCCAATGCTTGCTGGATAATTCCCGACTGAAGGCCATTCGCGACATACTCCAAAAAGATGCCCGACCTTTAAAGGAACCGTTGTCCGGAGTCCTGCGCGGACAATGGTTCAAACAACAGTGGCAAGCTGATTATAATTTAACCTTGGGAGGGGGAGAGGTTAACGGAACAACCTTTTGGACCACGTCCTCAGGTACGACCCCCACAGCTTCCCAAACCACCTTACGCCTGGTTAATGTGAAAAGCCAAACCTTGGGCGATCTTTTCATGGTTTCCAAACCGGCCGATGTCCCGGATACCAAACTCACCGGGATTCTCAATTACAAGTCCTCCACGACTGCTCTACCGGTTATGTCCGGTACCTTGACCTGCGAACAGTTCAAATACGGACTTTGGTCTTTTTCGAAATTGAAAACCTCTTGGGAATCTCAAGGGGATCGTTTGGAAATTAAATCGCTGGAAGGCATTCAACCGGATGGCTTTATTAAAAGCAATAATTTTATTTGGCAGGCACGTCCGGACGGCACCTACACGTTCAACGGGGAAGTGATTACGAGCAATTTTTATTATTTGTTTAAACGCTTTCACGGTCACCTACGTCTTAAAGGCACGGTGGCCTCCCTCAATCCTTTTGAGCTTTCCTTAAATGCAGCCAGCCCTGATTTTGCATTGCATAATTATCCCTACGGCGATTTGCGGGTGGACCTGCACTATAAAAACAGTGAATTGCGTTTTCAATCGGTCCCGGGTTTGCCTTACCGAGTGGTGGGGCATGCCTTTATTTCCGAGGACGGATCGGTAGATTTTAAACGACTCGAGATTGGGGATTCAACCGTTACCAAACGTGCTTCGGCCACAGGGTTTATTGACGCAGCCGGAAAAGGACGTTCCAATTTTCTGGTGAATGTTTTTGCCGTGCCGGCCGACGCCATTGCCCGAAGCTTTGGTTGGCCGCAGCCTTGGACCGGTATGGCCAAAGGTTCGGTTCTGTATACGGACCCCGGAAATATCAACGACGTTAAAATCAAAGTAAAAATAGAGAACGGCAGTGTCTTGGATATTCCCTTTGACACGTTTTCAGGAACCGTCACCATTGATCATGATTGGCTTTACTTTAAATCCCCGGAAGATGAACCCGTACCTGCGGATCCCGCCTTACGGGAAGGCTGCATCTTGCGGCGCGGGGATAAATACACCATGATCATGAAAGGCAAGCTTCCGTTGCCCATGACCGATGCGGCCGAAAAAGCCATGCGCGGAGCCGAGATGGATTTACGGGTGGTGCTTCCGGAAGGTGACTTGGCCTATTTGGTCATGATCCCCTATTTCTCAGCCGCATCCGGAAAGAGTCATTTGGATTTGAATATTCGCGGCACATTGGACTATCCCACATTGTCGGGTTCGGCTTGGGTTCAGGACGGTTCTATTTCACCCAGGTTCTTTACGCCACGCATTGACCATGTCAATGCCGAATTCAAATTTGATAACAACAAAACATTTATTCAACGTCTGGATGGTCAAGTGGGGGAAGGGACCATGACCATAAAAAACGGATCCGCGGCGCCTTGGGGCATGGTCTTTCGACGCTTGTTCCCAGACGAACTGAATCTAGTTGTTGAAACCTCCAATGGCCGCTTGCGCTTGGATTCGACTTCCGATTTCGAATTCATTACCGCTTGGATGACCGGTCGCATTACGCTCAACGGCACCTTGGACAACCCTCGCTTGGGGGGGATTATTGAACTCTCCGATGGGAACTTTACCTATCCACCGAAACCGTTAACCCCGTTTGCAACCAATCAAAAAGGCGGGAATCTGCAATACGATGGGTTGAAGATCATTACGCATAAGAATTTTTGGTTTGCCAACGAGATGGTTCGCGGACAAATCAAACCGGATAATTCCGTGGTGTTCAGAGGCGGGAAAAACGATTTCGCCGGAGATGGCCGAATTGCCATTTCAAAAGGTTTCTTCACCTACATGGATGCCAATTTCACCTTGGATTCAAGCCGAGAGACCACGTTGACCTTTCAAGGACGTGAAACGCCGGTTTTATATACAGTGGCCAAGACTACCATCCGAGATGTTCAGATTAAAGACGAAGGTCGTTTACGTGAAGTTACCATTTACCTTACAGTTAAAGGCCCCTTAGGGGCTTTGAAACTTGAGTTAACCTCTGAACCGACCATGAGTCAGGCGCAAATCATGTCGCTGCTGACTTTGGGAGAAGATTATTCCAGTTGGACACAAGAACAAATGGACGAAAAGGTCCAGTCGGCCGGAGCCCGCATGTTAGGGCGCTGGGCAGGGAGCATTATTGGCCAAGAAATAAAAAACAGAATTAAAAAAATTGCCCCAGTGGATGTGGTCGATATTCGTTTTGGTGGTGTCGAAAAGGTCGCCGGAAATATAGCAGCGGGCAGCGGAAACAGCGGTACGGCCACCAATGGCACTGGAAATTCTGAAACGACCGGCATGAGTTTGTTGCAAGATACTCAAATCGACTTAGGGAAATATCTAACCGATGATCTTTATTTAAACTATCGTGCGACATTAAAAGATAAAAATGCAGAACATGGAGGTGGTGGCGGTCTAGCTTGGCAATCCCTATTAGGGGTTGAATACAACTTAGGCTCGTCCAGAAAACTGAAAGTCACAAAAGATTTTGATGTCGATTCAGGTCAAGAATTTTACGTGGGTATCGAAAGCCGTACGGAATTTAAGAGTTGGAAACCCACTGAATCCGAAGGGAATACCGCCGCTGGGCGCTCGGTGTCGCCGAAAAGCCTTACTCCTGTTAGGAAATAACATTTTTGACAATCCGGAAATTCGCTTGACGCCCCTAGGGGGTTTTGATAAGATTGACCAAATTTTTTTCAAGGAGGAAATTTTGCCTTTATTTTCAAGGCTTTTTCATATTTTTGTCGTTGCGCTTTTCTGGTCGTTGTTACTTGCGACTCCGGGGCTTGCGGCCTCGCTGGAAGAGGCGGTCGTCTCGGACATTCGCGTTCAAGGCAATACCAGCATTGCAGGCGATGACATTGTCTCATGGCTGAAGGTACAGAAAAACGATCGCGTGGCCGATGTACGTCTTTTGTTGGATCGCGATTTTAAAGAAATTTGGCATACGGAAAAATTCAAAGACATTCATTTTGCGTTTCAACCGTTGAACGACGGAACCGTCGCCCTCGTCATTACCGTGGTTGAAAAACCGCTCATCAATTCTATTTCGGTTAAAAACAATTCCGAGTTTAATGAAAAAGAACTTTTGGAAAAATCAGAGCTAAAGACCGGAACCCCGTACGATGAATTCGTGGTTAATAAAGCCGCAGCCAAAATTATAGCCTACTACAAAGAAAAGGAATTTTACCAAGCCGATGTGGAGGTTCAGGCTGTTCCGCAAGGCAAGGGTGTAACTGTGGAGTTTAAGATAAAAGAAGGTATGAAGATCAAAGTTACCAAGATTGCTTTTGAGGGCTTACAAGCGTTTACCGACAGCAAAGTTAAGGGATTCATGGAAACCAAGGAAGCCGGTTGGTTTATCGGCGGGACTTATAAAGAAGAAACGTTTAAAGATGATTTAAAGAAAATACTTCTGGGCTATTCAAAAGAAGGCTATTTGAAAGCAAGCTTAAATGGCTTTTCCTTACAAGATCTTGATTTGCATTTTAATGAAATCAAGGCCAAGGCCTTGAGCGTGGACTCGGATAAAAAAGAGATGTCCATCCAACTGACGATCTTTGAAGGGGTTCAATACAAGCTGGGTGAATTGACCGTAAAGGGCAACATTATTTATTCTGAGGAAGAGTTGATTCGTCGTACGGACCTAAAGCCGGATGATCTTTTTAACCGCATGACCTTTGAGTTGGATATGCAACAGATTCGCATGGCGTATTCCGAAAAAGGCTACATTTATGCCGACATCTCTCCGGAGATGGAGTACCATGAGGATACCGGCAAAGTGGATGTTAAGATTTGGGTTAAAGAAAACACCATTGCACGTATTGAAAAGATTGAAATTCGGGGCAATACAACGACCAAGGATAAAGTTATCCGTCGCGAATTTACCGTGAACCCGGGCGAACCTTTCGATACCCGTCAGATTCAGCGTTCACGTGAAAAAGTCATGAACCTGGGATTCTTCCAAGACGTTAAGATTAATACCGAACCCGGATCCACCCCCGGAGAACAGGTCTTGGTTTTTGAAGTCGAAGAACGGCACACGGGGACCATCAGCTTGGGTGCCGGGTATTCATCCGTGGATTATCTCATGGGTTATTTGCAATTGACTCAGGCCAATTTGTTTGGCAATGGTCAATCGGTGAGCTTACAGTGGGAAATGGGTAGCTTGCGGCAAAGTTGGCAAATGTCCTTCACGGAACCCTGGTTGTTCGATGCCCCCGTTTCCTTTGGGGTGGATGTTTGGAATGTTACCAAACATAAAGGCTACAACGGGCAACAATACAATCTGTTGTCCCAAGGTGGCGATATTCGTTTGGGGAAACGGTTTGACGAGGCTTGGAAGGGATACCTAACCTACAAGCTTGAAAGCGATGAATATACGGATTTGGATTCATCCGTGGCAGATACCTACACCGAAGGTCGAAGCGATACCAGTTCGATTACCCCCAGTCTGATTTACGATACCCGGGATAACATTTTCGATGCTACGACCGGAATGAATCACCGTTTGTCGGTAGAAATTGCCGGCGGTCCGCTCGGTGGGGACAACAATTACATGAAATACATTGCAGAGACCAGCTATTATCTGCCTTTGGTGTGGAAGCTTGTCTTGGCGTTGCACGGCGAAGTGGGTTATGCCTATGGATATGATTACGGCGTGACCGGCCTTACCGACGTTCCTCCAGCGAAGCGATTCCGGGCCGGTGGTACGGATACGGTGCGCGGATACGGTGAAGGCTCGTTTGGACCGCCGCTGGGCGGCAAAACCCGCATGGTCACCAATGTGGAACTGCATTATCCCATTATTGGTCCACTGAAGGGTGTGGCGTTTTTTGATGCTGGAAATGCCTGGGATCGAATCAATGACTTCCAAGACTATCCTTCTTTGAATAAAGGTGTGGGCTTGGGTGTGCGTTTGACCATTCCAGGAACAGTGATATTGATCCGGTTCGACTTCGGCTATCCGCTGGACCCGGATCCCTATGGGCATCCGCAGACCATGAATTATCACTTTAATATCGGAAATATTTTTTAAAGAAAACGGGAAGGGTGTATACGCTCCCGATTGAAATAACCCGCAAGGGGATGACAAAGGATTAAAATCCAAGGAGGAAGTTACGATGAAAATGATTAACAAAGCAGGTCTGACGACAGCCATGATTTTGGCAACCCTGGGAATGTTCGGCATGGTTGCTTCGGCTTCGGCTAAAATTGCAGTGGTGGATACGGCCAAAGTGGTAAAAGAATATCAGAAGACCAAGGATGCCCAGACACGTTTGGAAAAAGAATTTGAAGATAAAAAAGCCGAGATCAAAAAGATGAGCGACAAACTCGAAAAGCAACAGGAAGAAATGACGGCCAAAAAAGGCATTGTTTCCCAGAAGCAATACGATACCATGAAAGCCAAGTTTGACGATGATCAGGATGCGTTCCGCGAGAAATACAAGGAAATCCAATCGACCATGATGAAGAAGCAGCGCGACTTGATGGAAAACATTGTCAATGATGTGAAAGAAATCGCCGGACAAGTGGCCAAGTCTGAAAAATACGATGCCGTATTTGACAAGGAAGTTTTGTTGTACGGCGGCGAAGACATCACCTACAAAGTGCTTGATCAGTTGAACAAGAAAAAATAACCAGGGATTGGGGCGCCATGCAGCGTACGCTTAAACAATTGGCCGAGGCTTTAAAATTGGAATTCCGGGGTGACCCGGATAAGGTGCTCACCGGTGTCGGGACACTTGACTCGGCAGGGGAGAGTTCTGTTTCCTTTTTGGCCAATCCTAAATACAAGGACAAGCTGCAGACGACGCGGGCTGGGGTGGTTGTCCTGGCTCCGGATGTCGCCTATCCGAATGCATGCTTGGTAAGTTCCAATCCGTATGCTGATTTTACAAAAATCGTATACATGTTCGCGCCACCCATTCCTCAGCCGCAGGCTGGCATCCATCCGCTGGCCCAGGTGGATGCCACTGCGGTGTTGGGAGCCCAGGTGGCGATCGGGCCTTTTTGTGTGGTCGGCGCTCGCGCTCGCATTGGTGACCATTCCGTTTTGGCTGCTCAGGTCTTTCTGGGCGAAGATTCCACGCTGGGGGACAATTGTCTGGTCTATCCTCAAGTGGTCATACGTGAGCGGGTCACGGTAGGGCACCGAGTCATCATTCATCCCGGAACGGTATTGGGCGCCGATGGGTTTGGGTTTGCTCCTGTCGGAGACCGCTACGCGAAGATTCCCCAGATTGGCACTGTGGTGGTGGAGGACGATGTTGAATTGGGCGCCAATGTTACGGTTGATCGCGCCGCCTTGGGTGAAACCCGCATTGGCCAAGGCTGTAAGATTGATAATTTGGTACAGATTGCGCATAACGTGGTCATTGGGCCGCACACAGTCGTGGCCGCGCAGAGCGGCATCAGCGGCAGCTCTACCGTGGGCAAGCATGCCATGGTCGGAGGGCAAGTCGGCATCAGCGGTCATTTGACCATTGGCGACAATGCCATTTTGGGTGCACAAGCCGGTGTCACACGGGACGTTCCGGAAAAAGAATTTGTCTCAGGATACCCAGCGCGCCCACATACCGAGTCCATGCGCCAATTGGCCGCCTTATCGCGCTTGCCTGAACTGCTTAAAAAGATACAGCGCCTTGAAACGCGTTTGGCTGCCCTGGAGGGCAAATGACGCGAGCTTCAATTTGTCAGACGACCTTGGCTAAGAGCGTAACGTTGGCCGGCATTGGGTTGCATACCGGGACCCAGTCGACCCTAACGTTTGTTCCAGCTGCGCCCAATACAGGCTATATCATTGTTCGTACAGATCTCCCCGAGCATCCGGTGATTCATCCGACGGCCGATGCGGTTTCTCAAACCCAACGGGGAACCACTTTGCGTGAAAACGGCGTTGAAATTCACACGGTTGAGCATGTGCTGGCGGCTCTGGGCGGCTTACGCGTGGACAATTGCCGAATTGAAATTTCCGGCAACGAACCTCCGATCATGGACGGCTCGGCGCGCCCATTTGTTGAGGCACTGCTTTCCGCCGGGATTGTTGAACTTACCGGTTCACAACGCACTCCGTTTCGTATTTCGGAGATCATGCAATTGGATGCTGGAGATAAATCCATTGTGGCCTGGCCCTACGCCGGACTGCGCATTACGTTTGTCCTGCAGTTTGAGAAAACCTGGCTCCCAGTCCAACGAGTAACCGTAGACGTCACACCCGAATCGTTTCAAGCCATCATTGCGCATTCACGCACCTTTTGTTTCGAACATGAAATCACCTGGCTGAAATCCAACGGTTTGGCTCAGGGTGGTAACTTGGAAAACGCCATTGTTATCGGACCGCAGAATTATCTCAATGGACCATTACGCTCAGAATGTGAGTTGGTGTATCATAAGATTCTGGATTTTATTGGTGATTTGGCCTTGGTGGGACGTCCCATCGAAGGGGACTTTATCGTCTATAAGTCAGGGCACGCCTTGAATACGCAAATGGCTCAGCGTTTGCGTCAAGCCATTCAACGAGTTGAACATTTTCAAAGGGGGAACGACAGAACTATGATCATTCAAGCAAGTGAAATTCAGCAATATCTTCCGCACCGGTATCCGTTTTTACTGGTGGACCGGATCATTGATATGGAGGAAGGCAAGCGTATCGTTGGTATTAAAAACGTCACCATCAACGAACCTTTTTTTCAAGGGCATTTCCCAGGACATCCGATTATGCCGGGGGTTTTGATTGTTGAAGCCATGGCCCAAGTAGGAGGCGTTTTGCTCTTAAAAGCCGTTCCGGATGCCAAGGATAAGGTAGTCTATTTCGTGAGCATTGACGGGGTTAAATTCCGTAAGCCTGTTATTCCCGGTGATCAACTGCGCTTTGTGCTTGAGGTTGTCAAAATAAAGGGTAAAATTGCCAAGATGAAGGGTGAGGCATTTGTAGGCGAAGATTTGGTGTGCGAAGCCGAACTCATGTCCACCATCATGGATAAATAACCTGCGTATCGTCTAGGACAGCAGGAACGATTCCAATTTTTCCAACCGGTGGTAAGGTTGGTGAAGGAGTGTTTACAGTGGCAGTCAATATTCATCCAAATGCAGTGGTTCATCCCAATGCCAAGTTGGGTGTGGATGTTCAAGTTGGGCCGGGTGCGGTTATTGGTGAATTCGTTGAAGTGGGGGACCGTACCCAAGTCGGTGCCAACGCGATTTTGGACGGCTGGACCACCGTGGGCTCGGATTGTCGGATTTTTACCGGTGCGATTGTGGGCAGCGAGTGCCAGGATTTGAAATTTCGTGGGGAACGATCGTATTTGAAAGTTGGCAACAAGAATACCATCCGCGAATACGTGACCATGAATCGAGCTACGGCGGCCGAGCATTCCACGATTGTGGGCGACGGCAACCTGATTATGGCCTACGCCCATGTGGCGCATGACTGCATTATCGGCAACAACAACATCATTGCCAACGCCGTGGCCTTGGCCGGGCATGTGGTAATAATGGACCATACCAACATCGGCGGATTAAATGCCATTCATCAGTACGTGCGCATTGGTTCGTACGCCATGATTGGCGGGCATTCACGTGTACCCAAGGACGTGCCGCCGTACATTATTTGCGCCGGATCGCCATTGCGCATCGTCGGCATTAATAAAATCGGCTTGGAGCGCAAAGGGTTCCAGCCGGATCAGATTAAAATTATCGAACACGCCTACCGAGTGATGTATCGATCAAAGCTGAATGTGACCCAAGCCCTGAAAAAGCTTGAAGAAGAAAATGCGCATGTTGAGATTGCACCGTTTATTGAGTTCATCAAGTCCTCGGAACGGGGTATTGCGAAATAACCATGGCCGAAGAGACGCTCGGTCTTATCGCGGGCAACGGTGAATTTCCTCTGGTGTTTGCCAAATCGGCACGAGAGCAAGGCTTTAGGATTTCAGCCATTGCATTTCCAGAGGAGACATCCAAGCAATTGACCTCGTTGGTGGATGAAATTCACTGGATCAGCATAGGCCAATTGGGGTTATTGATCAAAACCTTCAAACAAGCCAAAGTGAAACGGGCGTTTATGGCGGGTCAAATCCGGCACAAGCGCCTGTTTGCCAACCTCAAGCTGGATTTTAAAGCCATCACCTTAATGGCCATGCTGAAAGATAAGCGCGCGGATTCCATTTTGCGCGCCGTAGCCGATGCCCTGGGAAAAGAAGGCATTCATTTGGAAACGCCTTTAACCTTCTTAACGGAATGCCTGCCCCAACCCGGCGTCCTCACCCGACGTAAGCCAACCGCGCAAGAACAAAAGGATATTCAGTTTGGTTATACCATTGCCAAACATGTGGCCGGTGCCGATATCGGGCAAACCGTCGTGGTCCGCAATCAGGCTGTCTTGGCTGTCGAAGCCATGGAAGGCACCGATGCGTGCATTGATCGTGGCGGTAAGTTTGGAAAACAAAATTCCGTCGTTGTGAAAGTCACCAAACCCGATCAGGACTTGCGTTTTGACATGCCGGTTGTGGGTCCTACGACCATCCGCTCAATGATCAAAGTCAAGGCATCGGTAATTGCATTTGATGCAGGGCGTACGTTGCTGCTGCATCCCAAAACGACTTTGGAATTAGCCAACCAGGCTAAGATCGCCATGGTTGCCCTAAAATAGCCTACTGCTTAAAAACACCATCCTAGATAAACACCCCCGCCAATCACATACGCCATGGTCGCCAACAGTCGTGCGCCGCTGTCGTCGCTTTTGGTGAAGGGAACGCCTGCATCCACAAAGGGTGAAATGATAAACCGATCTCGAATCGCAAATTTATACCCGGTTTCAAGATGCAGGGTTGAAATTTGAATCGCAACATCCTTGGCTGGGAGATTCTTGGCGCGATCTTCATAGGTTCCTTGGAAGGTTAAAAAATCAGCCCGTGGCCCAATGTGAAAGCCCTGGGGCGCATTGCCCCAAGGATAAAAGCGGGCGGAAACCCCCACGCCGCCACCTTTGAGCTGATAAATCCAATCGTAATCATCGTCGTCCCCGGATTTCCCACCTTTCCATTCCCAGCGAGGGGTCAGCGTGCCTCGCAATCCCAACCCCATATAATTGCCGAAACCACGTTCATACTCAAACATCGCAGAAGTACTCACCAATCCTGTGGGCAGCCACATAACCGCATCTTTATTTGGAAAATCTTTTCCCCAACAGGGAATGAGAGACAACTGAACCAGACACAAGAAAACCCCTGTGTTTGCGAGCAATCTTAGCGCAAATTTCGTCATTTGGCCAATCCCCCTTATTTTTAAAAAATACCCCTTGACCACATTATATTGTGTAGGTATGCTTATATACAAACTAAATTTGGTATATGCCGTTTTTTTTCAACTTGACAAAGACCAAAAACCCCTTATACTATCCGCCGCTATTAAATTGTAGGAGGAAATACTCCCGTGTATTTTAAACGTCTTGAAATGGTGGGCTTCAAGTCCTTTGTGGATCATACGTGTCTGGATTTTGAATCCGGAATCACAGCCGTCGTGGGTCCCAATGGCTGCGGCAAGTCCAATGTGGTGGACTCTATCCGTTGGGTCTTGGGGGAAACCAGCGCCAAGGCTCTCCGCGGAGCCCGTATGGAAGACGTTATCTTCAATGGGACCGACCAGCGCAAAGCTGTGGGCATGGCTGAAGTCTCACTCACCATCGACAACCAAGATCATTTTTTGCCGACCGAGCATTCCGAGGTTACGCTCACTCGCCGCACCTACCGTTCGGGCGAAAGCGAATACCTTCTAAATAAAGTACCTTGCCGCTTGCGTGATTTTCATGATTTGCTCAGCAACACGGGGCTGGGAACCAATGCGTACTCATTTCTCGAACAGGGGAAAATCGATCTCATTGTTTCGTCCAAACCCGGCGATCGTCGCTTTGTATTCGAAGAAGCCGCAGGCATTTCCAAGTTTCGCAGTCGTAAGGAAGAGTCCATGCGGAAGTTGGAGGCTACGGACCAAAACTTCTTGCGTGTCAATGACATAGCCGTGGAAGTGAAGCGGCAGATCGGAACCTTGGAGCGGCAGGCGCAAAAGGCCAAACGCTATCAGGAGCTCAAGCAAGAACTCACCACCTTGGAAGTTTCGCGCGGTCGTAAGGAATTAGGTGAACGGCGTCGTGCGTTGCGAAAAATTGAGCATGCTTGGGAAGAGCGCACAAGCGTGATTCGGGAACTGGAAAACCAGAAAGAAACATTGGAAACCGAGGTAGCTGCATTTGATGAAGAGCTGGCAACTTTGGAAGCAACCTTGACCCAAGCGCAAGCGGCCGCCCATCGTGTGGCCGAGGACATGATTAAGGCCGAGGAATTTGTCACGTCTTCTGAGTTACGTCAGCAAGATTTGCAGATGGGGCTTACGCGGTTGGATGGGGAAATGACGGAGTTGCGCGACAAGGAAGACCAGTTGCGCGTCCAAGGCACGCAGATTTTCGAGAGCCGGCAATCCAAGGAACAAGAACAAGCACAACTTAAGGTCATCTTGGGGCAAGAAGAAGAACGCCTCTCCGAACTTGAAAACGAAATGAAAGAACGGGCCATGCGGGTGCAGGATCAACAGAACCGACTCCTGACGCTGGTGGACCAAATGTCCACCCTGCGCGGTACTTTGAAAAATTTAGAAGTGCGCCGTACCGAGCATGAGGCCCGCTGGCAACAGATGGAACAGCGCTTAACCGGTTTCATTCAGCAAAAGACCCAGCTGGAGCAAGAAAAGGCGACATTGGAAGGCGAGTGGGAGACCCTTTCTGGGTCGGCCGAGAATTTGGAGACCGAGAAATCGTCGCTCCTCCAAGAGAAAGAACGTCTGGAAAAAACCTTGGCGACCTTGGAATCCATGATTTCAAATTTCGCCCAAACCATCACCCAGCTTCAGTCGCGCGTAAAATGGATTGAGGAACTTAAGAACGGGCTGGATGGATACGAATTGGGCGCCAAGACGATTTTGTTGGAGCACAATGCCCATCCGGAGCGTTTTCCGGGGATCATCGGACCTGTGGCCAATTTCATGCGTACTGAGAAGAAGTATGAGTTTGCCTTTGAAGCCGTTCTGGGCCACAGTTTGCAGCACATCTTGGTTCAATCCGAAGCCAGCGCCCGTGATGCCATGGCTTTCCTCGCAGACGGCAACCGCGGACGCGCCACCTTCATTCCGGTGGATGTCACACCTGCGGAACCAAGCTCCACACCGACACCCCAGGCTTGGCAAAGCCAGCCCGGCGTCCTCGGCTATGCGCGTGAATTGGTGAAGATCGACGAACGGTTTCGCGGGGTCTTTGATTATCTATTAGGGCATACCATTTTGGTTGAGGATTACAACACCCTGCGTCAAGCCCGCACGGCCGGTGCGACCGGCACGCTGGTGACCCTAAATGGCGAGATTGAAACCGAACAAGGCTGGTTGACCGGCGGGAGTTCCGACATTCCTGAACGCGGCCTCTTAGGACGTGAACGCGAAATCGAAGAATTGCAAGCCGAATTGATCGTCCTGCAGAAAAACAGTGCCTCGGCCCAAGACGAAACCGACACCATGGCGCGCCGTCTCGAAGAAATTGTAGGCGGGCTTTCGGCCAATGATGCGGAATTACACGAATTGCAGATCCGACTTACCAAAATCGAAAAATCCGTCGAACAGGTTCAACGCCAGCTAAAGGAACTTGACCAACAGGCTCAGACCATTCAACAGGAACGCGATCAGGTTTTCGAACTTTGCCAGAAACTGCAGAACGAACATGAAAATGCCGAAAAGGAGTTGCTCAACCTGGAATTGTACGATCGCCAAACCCAGGAAGCACTCTCGCAGCATCAAGTGGATATTGAAGCGCGTCGCAAAGAGTACGACGATCGCGCCCTTAATTCAGGAGAAGTGCGCATTCGGTTGGCTTCGCTGAACCAGCAAGTGGATAACTTGATTGGCGAGGCTGAACGCATCATGAACGAACGTCACGAATTGGAACACCGGCTGGATGAAAAGCGCGCCACGCGCGAACGCGATCAAATGCGTATTGGCGAGTTGGAATCCCAGATGCAGCAACGTCGCGAATCCTTGCTGCAATTGGAATCCGAGAAAGAGAGCCGGGATCAGGAACTTCGCGACTGTCAAGGCAAACGTCATGAGGTCGTTTCCCAGAAGGAAAACTACGCCCAAGAGTTGCGTACCCGGCAGCGTCGTTTGGACGAAGCCAAGCAACAGCATCATCAGCTCGAGCTCGAAAAACGCCAGTTGGAATACAATTTGAAATCATTGGAAGATTATTTGCAGACCGAATACCATCTGACCTTAAGTGTGGAGGAAGAAACCACGGCTGCAGCCGTTTCGAGTTCAGCCCCGGTTGAAGGCGAAGCTGCGGTGGCGGAGCCAACGCCTGTAGTGGAACAAGATCCGGAAGTAGTTCAAACCCGCATCCAGGAAATTAAAGATAAATTGGCGGGCATGGGTTCGGTTAATCTGGTGGCCATGGAAGAGTACCAAGAACTGCAACAGCGCCATGAATTCCTGACCAAGCAACTCGACGATCTTAAGGAATCGCGCGAAAGCCTGCAGCGGTTGATCACCAAGATCAATCAGGAGAGCCGCACCCGTTTTGCCGAAACCTTTGCCCAAGTTCAGGAAAAATTCCGTGAAGTCTTCCGTCGGTTGTTTAACGGGGGAGATGCGGAGTTGGTATTGGTGGATGAAAACGACCTGTTGGAAACAGGTATCGAAATCATTGCGCGTCCTCCTGGAAAACGCTTGCAAAACATCACCTTATTGTCCGGTGGTGAGAAAGCCTTGACCGCCATTGCCTTATTGTTTGCGATTTTCTTGATCAAACCGAGTCCGTTCTGCATTTTCGATGAAATGGACGCTCCGTTGGATGATACCAACACTGTTCGGTTTGGTCGCATTCTCCAGGAATTTGCGAAAAAATCGCAGTTTATCGTTATTTCGCACAATAAAATTACCATGGAAAAAGCCGATGTTCTATACGGCGTGACCATGCAAGAGCCGGGTGTTTCAAAATTGGTTTCAGTGAAATTTAAGGGGCAATCCCAACCCCAACCGATTCAGGAATCCACTGAAAAATTGGCTGAAACCGCTGCCTCCAATTAAATAGAAATCCATTTCTTTCCGTTACTATAAACGCCCCGGAAGTTGGCTTCTGGGGCGTTTTCATAATAGTTGACAAAATATATAAAAGTTCAATATTGACAAGCCGAAACCCAGAATGATACTATTGTAAAAATTTGCATTCAACCATGTCCACGAGGTGCGACACATGACCAACAAATTCACGCAGTGGCTCTTGCTCCTCCTTTTTGGAACTATCCTGTTTGTCGGCGGCTGCGGCCAATCGGCCCAAGAAAAAGAAATTAAGATTCAATTCAATGTTTCCGGAAATGCGCAATCCCAACAACGTGCCGCCGAACAAGAAAAAATCATTGCCGAACAGAGAAAACGTTTGGAGGAATTGCAATCCTCTTTGTCGCGCTTGCGGTCCAGCGGTGCGCCCCAAGCCAAGAGCGAAGTTCGTAAAATCGAAGAGCAAATTGCCGCAGTTCAAAATCAAATACAGGCCGTTCCTGCCACAGCTCCAGCAGCAGGTCAAGCCGCAGTTCCGGTAGCGCAAGCCAAAGCGGCGGTTCCGGCCTTTACCGGCAGCAATACCGGCTGGGCGATGTTTCGGCAAAACGAAAAAAACCGCCCGGTTAGCGGCAATCCGTTTGTCCCACCGTTGGACTTGCAGTGGAAATATCGCACAGGCGAAAAAGTGGACGGATCGGCGGCCCTCGTGGGTGGTGTGGTTTATATTGGCTCCAATGACAACAATGTCTACGCCATCAATGCCAAAGACGGACGTCCTATCTGGGAACGCGCCACGGGCGGTCCGGTTTCATCGTCGCCGGCTGTGGTGAACGGTAAAGTGATTGTAGGTTCGGATGACAACAACGTGTATTGCTTGAATGCCAAGACCGGCGCCATCATGTGGAAAGCGATTACCGGCAGCATGTTGCGTTTTGCCTCGCCGGCCGTGGTTGGGGGATATGTATTCATTGGCTCCATGGACGGGATCATGTACGCTTTCAACGAAGCCTCCGGTGCCTTGGTTTGGAAAAAGAAACTGGACGGCCCCATTGCCGCCAGTCCCAAAGTGCAAAACGGCCTGGTCTTTATTGGTTCGTTGGGCAAGACCTTTTATGCGCTTGATGCTGCGACCGGTGACCAGAAGTGGACCTTTGCCACGGGCAGTCGTATTTTTTCTTCCGCGGCCTTGAGCGAAGATAAAGTGTTTTTTGGATCCGATGACAAGAACATTTATGCTCTAAACCAGACCAGTGGGGAATTGGTTTGGAAATGTTCAGCCGGGGGGTGGGTTTCTTCTTCCCCCTGCCTTTCGGGCAAGTATCTTTTTGTCGGTGCCAACGATATGAATCTATATGCTTTGAATGCCGACACCGGTGCTATTCGCTGGAAGACCAAGCTGAAGGGGAAGATTCTTTCCTCGCCGGTGGAGTTCGGCGCCATGGTGTATGTAGGCTCAGGTGATACCTTGTTCGCCTTACGTGCCCAGGATGGATCACAAAAATGGAATTATGCTTCGGGTGGCGGAATGGATTCGTCACCGGTGATTGCGGATGGAATGCTGGTCATCGGGTCCTTTGACCGGAGCGTGTACGCATTCATGTCGGTTTCTCAATAATAGGAGTCGCGGATACATGGTGACCATCAACCAAAAAAAGGCTCGCTTCGGACTGGCCCTTAAAATCACAATCTTGATTATCGCCCTAGTGGCGCTCATCATGGGAGCTGTATCGTACTTCACCATTTACCAAGAAGAACGCTTGAAGGTCATGGAAATGGACAAACGCATGACCGATGTGGCCAACATGATTGCCGCCTTGAAGTTGATTGAACCCTTGGCGGGTGAGAGCGTAGCCTGGCCCATTTTCCGCGAGTTTATCAAGGTCATTCGTAACATGGATCCGAACATCTTGTACATTTCCATTGTCACCAACGATGGGGATGTGAAAGCGTTTACACTGAACCCAGAGAGTGTACACAAACTGGATAAAAAGCTTTCCTTGGATGAATCCTTGGAAAGCCTTAATCAACTGGTACAATACAAATTTCCCAGCGGCAATACCGCCAAGATTGCAGGCGACATCGTGGTGGAAAACACCCGGTTTGCGACGGTCAATGTGCGGTTCTCGTTGCTCGCGCTTAAGCGTGAAATCATGTGGGCCAAAGTCAGAAACATTCTGCTCACATTATTGATGATGATCGTGGGCTTTGTAGGCGCCATGTGGTTGGGCAAAACCGTAACCAAGCCCATTGAAGACCTTACCGGCGCCATGGCCAAAGTGGCCAAAGGCGATCTGGGCGTGACCGCGCAAATTATCAGCAACGATGAAATCGGCTTATTGACCGAAAGCTTCAACCTCATGGTTCAAGATTTAAAGGAAAAAGTTCGCATCAAAGATGCGTTTGATGTCGTCGCCGATGAACTCAAGGACGTCAACAAGATCAAAGAATCGTTCCAGCTGTACATCACCAAAGAGGCGCAAGAACGCTTTGTCGACTCCAATGCGTTGGCGTCGCAATCGGCCGAAGGCAAGCATCATCCGGTGGCGTTGTTGTTTGCGGATTTGACCCAGTTGGCCCAAAATGCCACCTCGCAGGAAGCCGCAAGTCTCATGGCATCTTTGGATCAGTATTTCCGCAAATACATGTCCACGATTTTTGAATACGAAGGGCAAGTCTACAAATTTACGGAAACCATGTTTGTGGTGGTCTTCGGCATTCCCGCTGCCCATACCGACGATGATCGGCGTGCCATGCTTACAGCCGTCACCATGCAAAAGGCCTTGGCGGAAATCAACAAGGGACGCGTGCAGCGCAATGAAACGCCCCTGTACATTTCCTCGGCCGTAGCGTCGGGGGAAGCCTACGGATCGTTGGTGACGGCCAAAGGGCTCTCGGCCATGGAAGTGATACGGGATTACCTTTCGTTTACCCAGAAGATGAGCGCCCAGCCGATGTCCATGCTCATGGTGGCCGGGGATATATTCGCACGTGTGACCAGCGTGGTGCGCGGTGAAAAAGTGGAAGAACTGCAGATGCCGGATACCGGTGAAATGCTGGAAGTGTACCGGATCACCGGTGCTAAATTTTAGTCGGAGAGCGACGCGTGATTGAGAAAAACAATTATGAAATCTTAGAAGTGTTTCCGGCCGCGACCTTGGAGGATATTGAAAACTCCTATCGCATGCTGTTGTACAAGTACCATCCGGACCACAATCCGGATCGGACCGAGTGGGCCCACCAAATGACATCGAAAGTGGTGGAGGCCTATAAGTGTCTCTCGGATCCCGAACGGAGGAAATTGCATAATTTCCAGATCTATTGCCCCATGAAGAAAGCGGCGGCCGAACGTAAGTTTTTCTTTTTCCAAAAGAAAAAGAAAAAACAATGGGAAGATGCATTGCTCCGCTTTGGGGCGGGCGTGGCGTTGTTCACCAAACAAAAGCCAAAGGCCATGCTGAAATTTCAGGAAGCGGTGGGTTTGTGGGCGGCGTTTCCCGAAGCGCTCTACAACATCGGCCTGTGCTTGGTGGACATGAAAAAATACGTGGAAGCGCGCTCTTATTTTCATCGCGTGCAGGAAATGAATCCGGCGGATCAAGAAATCAAACGCACCATCCGCCGTTTGGATGAGTTAAAAGGTTAACCATCGAGAAAGGGAAGGTTGGTTCGCATGTCTAAAATCATTGGCATCGACTTGGGTACGACCAATTCTTGCGCCGCCATTATGCAAGATAATGAATTGGTGATTATTCCCAATTCCGAGGGAATGCGCACGACGCCCTCGGTTGTCAGCTTTTTAAAGACCGGGGAATGGGTGGTTGGTGAACCCGCCAAGCGCCAAGAAGTGATCAATCCCGAGTCCACTGTGTTTTCCGTCAAACGGTTCATGGGCTTGAAGTTGACCGATCCTTCCGTACAAAAGGATTGTGAATTGGTCCCGTACCAATTGGTCACTTCGGCCAACGGCGACGTACGCGTGCGCATCCGCAACCGTGATTATTCGCCTCCGGAAATTTCAGCCATGATTTTGGCTAAAATGAAACGCGATGCAGAGAATTTTCTGGGTGAAGTGGTGGAAAAGGCGGTCATTACCTGCCCGGCGTATTTTAACGACAGTCAGCGCCAGGCAACCAAGGATGCTGGGAAGATTGCCGGCTTGGATGTTTTGCGCATCATTAACGAACCCACGGCCGCGTCTTTGGCCGCCGGCTTTGACCGCAAGACCAAGCGCAAGATCGCAGTTTACGACTTGGGCGGCGGTACGTTTGACTTGAGCCTCCTGGAACTGGGCAACGGAGTCTTCGAAGTTAAGGCTACCTGCGGTGACACGCACTTGGGCGGCGATGACTTTGACCAACGCATTATCGAATGGTTGATCAACGACTTTAACGGCAAAGAAGGCATTGATCTGCGCAAGGATCGCATTGCCTTGCAACGCTTAAAGGAAGTGGCCGAAAAAGCCAAGTGCGAACTTTCAGAAAAACCCGCGGCCGAAATCACCCTGCCGTTTATTGCCTCCGATGCCTCAGGGCCCAAACACTTGGCGGCCAAGCTTTCACGCCAACAGCTGGAAGATCTGACCAAGGATTTGGTGGATGCGTCCTTGGTGCCCTGCGAACAAGCCTTGCATGACGCCAATTTACGCGCCAATGACATTGATGAAGTGGTGTTGGTCGGTGGTATGACCCGCATGCCGAAGGTACGCGAAGTGGTGCGGCGCATGTTTGGCAAGGACCCATTCCCGGGAGTCAATCCCGATGAGTCCGTGGCTGCCGGTGCCGCCATTCAGGCTTCGGTCCTAAAGGGCAACATTCGCGACATTTTGCTCCTGGACGTCACACCGTTCTCCCTGGGTATCCGAACCGAAGGCGGTATGTTCTCGAAGATTGTGGAAAAGAATTCAACCATTCCTATTCGGAAGAGTGAAATATTCTCGACGGCCAAGGACAATCAAACCTTTGTGCGCATTCAGGTGTACCAGGGTGAAAAGCCCATGGCTGCGGACAACAAGCTGATCGGCACGTTTGACTTGGTCGGCATTCCGCCGGCCCCGCGTGAGGTTCCTCAGATCGAAGTGGCGTTTGATGTGGATGCCAATGGCATCGTGCGTGTATCGGCTACCGACTTGGCCACCGGCAAGGAACAGGCCATCAAAATTACGCCGAACTCCGGATTGTCGCAGGCGGAAATTTCCCAGTATTCTCAAGAACAGTCGGCATCCAAGAACAAACCTGCCGCAGGCAAAAAAGGCGAGTACGATCAGGTAAAATCCGAAGGTCCGGATGACGTTGGGGAAGTGAAAAAAAGCGATAAGAAAAAAGGTTTGTTTGGTTTGTTCGGCAGCTAAAAGCATATACGATTCCACACTGTAGGGAGGATGTTCCATGGCAACCAAAAAAGGCCATCGTATTGGCGAAATGTTGATGGACGAAGAAATCATCTCCAAAGAACAGCTCCAGGAATGCTTGCAGGAACAAAAGGTTACCGGTGAAAAGGTTGGGGAAGTCATGGTCCGCAAGGGGTACGTCAGCCATGAAGTCCTTTACGCTTTTTTGGGTAATCAGTTCGGGATTCCCTACATTCCTTTGGCCGAGATGCAGAACATTCAGCCTGCAATCATAAAGCTTCTGCCTGAACAACTGATGCGTTCCCAACATGTGGTTCCTGTCACCAAAAAGGGAAACACCTTGATTTTGGCCATGGCCGATCCGAGCAACGTCTTTGTCACCGACGACATCAAGCTCTCCACCCATTGTGACCTTGAACTGCGCCTCTCATCCGAAAAAGAAATCAAAACCGCGTTGGATAAGTATTTCGGGTTCAAGGAGGAAGATGCCGGAGAACTCGTGAAAGCCTCCAGCAAGGATGACTCCTTCGGGGCTGCGCCTTCCATGCCGTCGATGAGCATGCCGTCACCCCAGCCCATGCAACAAGCTCCGCGTCCAGCCGCTCCTCAATCATCCATGTCGAGCTCCATGGCCAGCGCGACGTCGTCCATGGCCTCGGCTGCGGCCGCTTACCAAGAACCAACCCCTGCACCCTCACCGGCCACCGCTGCCGGGGGCGATACTCCGGTGCTCAACTTCTTGACCAGCGTTTTGGTCGAAGCCAGTAAAGTCGGCGCGACCGATGTGCATTTTGAGCCGTACGAACGCTCCTTCCGCATTCGCTGGCGCATTGACGGCATCCTACAGGAAGTCCAATCACCGCCCCGCACCTTGGCTTCGGCCCTGGCGGCGAAGATCAAAGCCATGGCGGAAATGGATCCCAATGAAAAGAAAGTGGCCCAACAAGGCCGACTGAAGCTTAAAATCCCGGGCAAAGAAGTCTCGATGCTGATCATGATCGCCCCGACACTCTGGGGTGAAAAAATCGTAATCCGGATTCTCAATGCCGAGGCTCCGATTGTGGATTTGGACAAAGTCGGCATGGAACCCACTCAGTTGCAGATCTTCCGCCAGCAATTGCAATTGCCCAGCGGGCTCATCCTGTTGGTAGGTCCCAAAGGCAGCGGAAAAACCACCACCGCCTATGCGACCTTGAATGCCTTGAATCAACCGACCAAGAACGTGTCGTCCGTGGACGAGCCGGTTGACTACTCCTTGGCCGGGGTGAATCAAGTTGCGGTCATTGAAAAACGCGGCTTGACCTACGCCAACGGCGTCCGCGCCATGCTGGAACAGGATTCGGATGTGCTTTTGGTCGGTGAAATGCATGACATTGAGACCGCACGTCTGGTCTTGGATGCCGTCCCTACCGGACACTTGATTATTTCAACCCTGCATGCCAACGATTCTTTAGGCGCCATTCAATATCTGGTGAACATGGGTGTTGAACCGTACCTGCTCGGGTCCAGCCTCAATCTTATGGTCAACCAGCGCCTGGTACGTGTGGTCTGTCCCCGCTGCAAGGAAAGCTACGAAGCCACACCGGACATTGCCAAGCGTTTCGGACCGCAAGCCACGGGCAAAAAGATCATCCTGTACCGCGGCAAAGGCTGTGAAAACTGCTCTAAGACCGGTTACCGCGGCCGGGTCTCGGTCTTTGAAGTTTTGCCCGTGACCGATGCGGTGCGTGAAGCCATCATCGGCAAGGCGCCGACGGTGGTGCTGAAAAAAGCCATGGCGGAGGTTCCCGGGTTTGTGTCCATGAAGGCACAGCTGGAAGCCAAAGCCGTTGCCGGCATTACCTCGTACGAGGAATTGTTGCGCGTCGCAGGCTGAACCAACGTTGGATCTTTTCAACCCTGTCCTTGTGCCGGGGAGCGCACGGGGACAGGGTTTTTTATTGGGTAAACCTCACGGGTAGGCTATAATGCCGCTGCTGAAAAAGAGCGCGGTACAGGGATCATAGAAAGCAGGGAATACGTAGGTGCAAAAACGCTGGATTCTTAAACCGGCAGCGACCGCGGAACACGTGGCGGAGTTGGCCGGACAACTTAATATTTTGCCTTTAACCGCCCAGATACTGATACATCGGGGATTAACGGATTTAGAGAGTGCCACCCAGTTTTTAAACCCCACCGGCATACGCTTGATCAATTTTCGTGAGTTGCCAGGTACGCAAGAGGCGGGTGCCTTGATGGCCCAGGCCATACGTGAACGCGCCGGCATCGCGATTTTTGGCGACTACGACGTGGACGGTGTGACCTCCACGGCCGTGATGGCCGAGTTTATCCGCGATCGGGGTGGGAAGGTCCAGATTTTGCTTCCGGATCGTCTCAGCGACGGGTACGGCCTCAACATCAAATGTCTGGATGCGTTAAAGGAACAAAACGTCCAATATCTCATTACCGTCGACTGTGGCATTACCGCCCTGGCCGAGGTGCGCCGCGCTCGAGAACTTGGGCTCAACGTCATTGTGACCGACCACCATGAGCCCGGAGCCGAGCTGCCCGAGGCTCATGCGATCGTGAATCCGAAAGTCTCGGGCCCTGAAACCTTTCGCACTCTGGCCGGCGTAGGCGTGGCCTTGCAGGTCATTCGTGCGGCCGCTGAGGCTCTGGGTGAAACCGATCATGAACCGCTGCGCAAATATTTGGATCTGGTGGCGTTGGGCACGGTGGCCGACGTGGTTCCGCTCTTGGGAGAAAACCGCCGCTTAACGCGGGCCGGCCTTTCTGTGATCAACCGGGGCAACCGTCCGGGATTGACCGCGCTCATTAAAGCGGCGGCTTTGGAAAAAGGCGCACTGACCTCTCAAGACCTTGCCTTCAAACTGGCGCCGCGCCTCAATGCCGCCGGACGCATCGGCGATGCCCAACAGAGCTACGATTTGCTCATGGCCGATTCCGAATCCACGGCCGATGCGTTGGCCCAACAGTTGAACCAGCTTAACACCCGCCGTCAATCCATGGAACAAGCGGTTATTGCCGAAGCCACCCAACACATTCAGGCTTTGGATCCGCTGCCTTGGGCGCTCATGGTGGCCGGACGCGATTGGCCTTTAGGGGTTCTGGGGTTGGCGGCTTCAAAACTGTGCGAACGGTTCCATCGCCCCTGCTTTGTCCTGGGTGAACACGAAGGTTTCTGGCGCGGTTCCGGACGGAGCATTCCCGGGTTTCCCTTGCATGCGGTTTTGGATAGCCTGGCGCCCATTCTGCATAAATGGGGTGGGCATGAAATGGCGGCCGGTGTGACTTTGGTAGAAGAACACTTGGATGCTTTCCGCCAAGGGTTGGATGCCTCGGCCCATGTGCGACTGACCGAGGAAATGATGACGCCGTTTATCACCGTCGATGCCTGCGTAGGCCTAAAGGAATTAACCCCTCGTTTTTGTCAGGAGCTTAAGGCCCTCGAACCTTATGGTTTTTGCAACACCCGGCCCATGCTCAAACTTTCCCAGATGTGGCTGGCAACGGCTCCGCGCGTGGTGGGGGAACGGCATTTGAAATTGAAGCTGACCGATGGCCAGAATCGTTCCCTGGATGCCATTGGCTTTGGCTTAGCCGAAGAGGCCCAGTACCTGGATATTGCAAATCCGCTGGATATTGTAGGCCATTTGATGGAAAATACCTGGAACGGCACCACCAGTTTGCAGCTTGAGATCAAAGATATTCACCGTTAGGATTTTAAGGAGGCGAGCATGAGCAAAGTTTTTCTCTACGATACCACCCTGCGCGACGGCGCCCAATCCGAGGAGATTGAATTCTCGGTAGAGGATAAAGTGACCATTGCCCACATGTTGGACGGGAAGGTGGATTTTATCGAAGGCGGTTATCCGGCCCATACCAACACCAAGGACCTGGAATTCTATCGGCGCATGAAGAAGCGTCCGTTGAAACATGCGGTGTTGGTGGCGTTTGGCAGTACGCGGCGCGCCAAGTACAAGGTGGATCAAGATCCCTCGCTTCAAACTCTGCTTGACGCCGGTACCCCTGCCGTGGCCATTGTCGGTAAGACCTGGGACCTGCATGTGCGCGACGTGTTGCGCATTTCCTTGGAAGAGAACTTGAAGATGATCCGCGAGAGTGTGGCGTATTTAAAATCCAAAAAACGCCTCGTGCTTTTTGATTCCGAACATTTTTTTGACGCGTATCGCGCCAATCCCGAGTATGCCCTGCAGGTCTTGCAAGCGGCCGATGAAGCCGGAGCCGAATGGCTTGTGCTCTGCGACACCAACGGGGGTACGCTCTCCTCGGAGTTGGCGGACATTTTACGTGTCATTCGCCCCAAAGTTCGCGCGGCCATAGGCATCCATGCGCACAACGACAGCGAACTGGCCGTGGCCAATTCCTTGGCGGCCGTTGAAGCCGGTGCGACCATGGTCCAAGGCACGATCAACGGCTACGGGGAGCGTTGCGGCAATGCCAACTTGTGCTCGGTCATACCCTCGCTCCAATTAAAAATGGGAAAGAAGTGCCTGAGTCCGGCCCAGTTAAAACAGATCACCACCTTGGCCCGCAGTGTGTCTGAGATCGCCAATGTGCCTCCGCGTGAATTCAGTGCCTACGTCGGTTACAACGCGTTTGCGCACAAAGGCGGCTTGCACGTGGATGCAGTCCGCAAGAACCCCGTTTCCTACGAACATGTGGAACCTTCCACTGTGGGAAACGAACGCCGCATCATCATCTCCGAGCAGGCCGGGGTGGCTTCGGTCTTGTTCAAAGCTGATCAAATGGGCGTGCGCCTGGATCCAGGCTCCGATGAGGCCAAGCGCATCATTGAACGACTCAAGGAATTGGAATTTGCCGGCTATAAGTTCGAAGGGGCCGACGCCAGTTTCCGGCTTTTGATGGAACGCAGCCTGAAGAAGCACAAATCTTTCTTTGCCCTCCGCGGATTCCGGGTCAGTGTGGAACGGCGCGAGGACAAACTTATTTCCGAAGCCACGGTAAAGATCGCCATCCAAGAGAAAGACATTCACACCGCGGCCGAAGGGGATGGCCCGGTGAATGCTTTGGATAGCGCCCTGCGCAAGGCTTTGGAACCGTACTATCCAGGGTTGAAAAAAATGCATCTGGTGGATTACAAGGTACGCGTCTTGGATTCCAAGGCCGGTACCGAAGCCAAAGTCCGTGTGTACATTGAGAGCCAGGACGATAAAAACGTGTGGGGTACGGTAGGCGTTTCCACAAACATCATTGAAGCGTCTTGGGAAGCGTTGGTGGACTCCATTGAGTATAAGCTCCACTCGGATCGTGGCTGGAGATAGTCAGACTGAATCAGGGTTCAAGTAAAAGAGGTGCCTTATGTATGAAATTGCCGTAGAACAGGAAATGGCCGCCGGGCATCAACTCCGCGGCTATCATGGTAAGTGCGAGAACTGCCATGGACACAACTGGAAAGTACGCCTGGAAGTAAAAACCCCGGATTTGGATGCCATTGGGTTGGCCATTGATTTCGGCATTTTGAAAAAAACCTTGCATGAGATTTTGGAAAACTACGATCACCGCATGCTCAACGAACTCCCGGAATTTTCCCAGGACAACCCCACATCGGAGAACCTGGCCAAGTCCATCTACCGGCAGGCACGTGCCTTTCTGGAAAAAGAGCATCCTACGGTGAGCATTCATTGCGTCATTGTCTGGGAATCCTCCCGAGCCTTTGTGAGATACTATGAGTAACTCAGTGGGGTATTTGGCGGAACTCTTTGCCAGCATCCAAGGGGAAGGCCCGTGGGTGGGGCACCGCCAAATCTTTTTACGCTTGGCCGGCTGCCGCGAAACCTGCGCCTATTGCGACACCCCCCAAAGCCGTGCCTCCCGTCCCAAGACCTGGCATGTTCATTTGCCCAACCTGGCCGCTCCTGTGGTCATGCATAATCCGGTCCTGCCCGCGGAGATTGTTCCTTTGCTCTGGAATCTGCAACTCACCTCCGGCCCGTTCCACAGTTTGGCTTTAACCGGCGGCGAACCACTGGAACAAGAAGTCTTTTTAAATGCCTTGTCCAAGGAATTGGCTCGGCAAAAATGGCGTCTGCCTTTGTTTCTCGAGACCAACGGCTTGTTGGCCCCGGCCATGAAAAAAATGCGCTCCCACATTGACTTTGTATCGGCCGACATCAAACTGGCCTCGGCGACCGGCACACCGACGGCCTGGAACCGGCACGAACTGTTCTTGAAAGCCGCCAAAACCTTGCCCGGAGCCATCAAACTCGTGCTCGTACCTAAAACCTCCTCGGTCGAGATCGTCCAAGCCGCGCGTTTGGCGCAAAGAATAGTGCCCAAGTGGGATCTCATCCTCCAACCGGCTACGGGCATTAATTGGAAGCTGAAAACCCATCAACATCGTTTGAATTCCTTTATCCAAGCCGCCGGACAGATACATTCGCGGGTACGACTTATTCCGCAAATTCATCCGATCTTAGGTTTGCTCTAATGTCTGTCCGACCCAGTGTGGTGGGTATCACCTCAACCATTCCAGTGGAGGTCCTCTTTGCCGCAGGCATCACCCCGGTGGATTTAAACAACCGGTTCATTACGTCCACCCAACCACAAGCGTTGTTGGATGAAGCGGAACGCGACGGGCTTCCGCGCAACACCTGCGCCTGGGTCAAAGGCTTGTATACCACCATTCGCGATTCGGATATCCGGGACATCATCGGGGTGGTCCAAGGGGATTGCACCCATTTGCAATCCATGCTCGAGGCCATACTGCCCGAAGCGTCGCAATTCCTCTCGTTTTCCTTTCCGTATGACAAGAACCGCTATTTGCTCCGGTTTGAGATCGAAAAAATCATGAACCTCTACGAAGTCCAGTGGGACGAAGTGCGGGCGGCCAAAAAGCGCCTGGATTTCATTCGGACCTTGGCGCATGAACTGGACCGGCGAACCTGGCAAACCAACATGCTCTCCGGCCAGGACAATTTCGATGTCTTGGTCAATTGTTCGGATTTCAAAGGGCAGCCGGATCGCTATCAGGAAGAACTGGAAGCGCTTCTAAAAACCTCCAAAGCGGCGTACCCAGACACCACCTTACGCTTGGGTCTGTTGGGCGTACCCACCATTTACTCGGATTTGTTTAGCTTCTTGGAAGAACTTGGAGCCCGCGTGGTGTTCAATGAAGTCCCGCGGCAGTTTGCCATGCCCAACTACAGCGGAGACCTGTTGGAACAGTACCTCTCGTACACGTATCCGTACTCCATTTTTGGGCGCATTGCGGACATTGCTGAGCAGACCATGGTCCGGCGCTTGGACGGCTACATTCACTATGTGCAGTCCTTTTGCCATCATCAGATTGAAGATATGACCTTTCGCAAACACTTGCATTTGCCTATTTTAACGCTGGAAGGGGACCGCCCCGGACCTTTGGACGGACGTTCCCGCACCCGCGTCGAAGCATTTTTGGAAATGCTGCATCAGCAGCGTTCCGGATCAACTCGTTAAGGAAGGTCTACCTATGCGCGCAGATGGACGTCAGAACAACCAGATTCGGCCGTTGAA
The DNA here is from genome assembly GCA_964604705.1 of uncultured bacterium. Lineage (GTDB taxonomy): Bacteria > Oederibacteriota > JAAXVQ01 > JAAXVQ01 > JAAXVQ01 > JAAXVQ01. Next base: position 116,841 of record CAZSAP010000001.1, on the reverse strand, counting down.
AATCACCCGGAATTACCTCAAAGGGGTGGAAGGGGCCGTTTTGATCGAGACCGGCGATACCAAAGTTTTGTGTACCGCGACCATTCAAGAAGACGTCCCTCCGTTTTTACGCGGCAAAGGGCAAGGCTGGGTCACGGCCGAGTACGGCATGCTTCCACGCTCCTCGCCGCAACGCATTCAGCGGGAAGGCATCAAAGGAAAGAACGGCCGCACCCAGGAGATCCAACGCCTTATTGGGCGCTCCTTGCGCGTGGTTACGGACATGTCCAAACTGGGGGAACGCACGATCCTTGTGGATTGCGATGTCATTCAAGCCGATGGCGGCACGCGTACGGCCTCCATCACCGGCGCCTTCATCGCCATGGTGGATGCCTGCCGCTGGGTCAAATCCAAAGGCTTGCTCACAGCCCTGCCGTTTAGCGACTATGTGGCCGCGGTCTCCATAGGCCATGTCAAAAACGAATTGCTCCTGGACTTGGCGTATGTGGAAGACAGTCAAGCCGAGGTGGATATGAACGTGATCATGACCGGATCCGGGAAACTGATTGAAGTTCAAGGCACGGCTGAAAAAGATCCTTTTTCCCGGGAACAGTTGAATGCCATGCTGGATTTGGCCGATTCCGGCATTAAGACGCTCGTTCAAGCCCAAAAAGAGCTCTTGGGCGACATTACACAATAAAGGATAATTGCGATGACCCTCACTCTCGTCGCCGCAACGCGCAATCAACACAAGCTGGCTGAGATTTCGAAAATGCTCAAGGGGTCGGGCATCGGTTTGCGATCCCTCGACCATTATCCGCCTCTCCCTGACGTGGTGGAAAACGGGAAAACCTTGGAAGCCAATGCCATAAAAAAGGCCGAAGCCATTTCGAAGGCCTTAGGACTCCCGGCACTCTCGGATGATTCCGGATTGTTTGTCCCGGTCTTGGATGGCAAACCCGGGGTACGTTCGGCGCGTTACGCAGGACCAGCCTGCGACTACACAGCCAATAACGTGAAACTGCTCAAGGCGCTAAAAAACGTCACAGGGGCACAACGCAAGGCCTACTTTGCGACCACCATGGCACTGGCGTGGCCCGGTAAAACGACCGTAACCTTCACCGGCACCTTGCTGGGAAAGATCGTTTCCGAAGCACGTGGGAAAAACGGTTTTGGGTACGATCCGCTTTTTGTGCCCACCGGAGCCAAGCAAACCTTGGCCGAAATGAGTGCCTTCGAGAAAAACAGCATCAGTCACCGTTCACGGGCACTCAAGAAAGTTGCTGAGTATTTGCGAAAAACGCTTGAAAAAAAGCCAATAAAAGGATAAAAGATTAACCTTACTTAGGCAACACATCGGGGCGTAGCGCAGCTGGCTAGCGCACCTGCTTTGGGAGCAGGAATTTCGCCTGCGAAATTCGCGGGGGTTCGGGGGAGCATCCCCTGAACATACGGGGAGACAGCGAGTAAAACGAGCGTCAGAGGGGAGTTACTCCCCTCTGAATGCGACAGCATGGGGACGGAGGTTCAATTCCGTCGGTACACATCGGGGCGTAGCGCAGCTGGCTAGCGCACCTGCTTTGGGAGCAGGGGGCCGGAGGTTCAAATCCTCTCGCCCCGACCATTTTTTCCTCACCTTCAAACTTCCAGTTATTCATCTGTCCCAGTAGCTCAGCTGGATAGAGCAACGGATTTCTAATCCGTTGGTCGCAGGTTCGAATCCTGCCTGGGACACCATTAACTTACAAATCATAGGCAGGATTCGAATGCGAGTGAGCGCCAACCAAAGCATCCTACCTATCCTTTAAAACAACGTCTGATTGTTCCTCTATAGGATAAACCATTCATTGTACCTTGGTCTAATAGATCGTTTGTATCCATCGGGTCTATACTTCCTACAATTAATTTCAACTATCCAAAGTTCAACTTCGCCTGCGGATGATAACGTGCATCTGGAATCCCGAGCGAAAAAAGCGATCGATAACCCTTACAGGTTAAAAAGGAGAAAAGAATGAATGCCTTTACTACCAAAGACGGAACACAAATTCATTATAAAGATTGGGGTTCAGGGCAACCGATTGTGTTTAGTCATGGCTGGCCGCTCACAGCCGATAGTTGGGAAGCTCAGATGCTATTTTTAAGTATGCACGGCTATCGTTGTATTGCCCATGACCGGCGGGGCCATGGACGTTCAAGCCAGCCTTGGGACGGCAATGACATGGATACGTATGCCGACGATCTCTCGGAACTCATTGAACTGCTTGACCTAGAAAAGGTGGTCTTGATTGGTTTTTCAGCGGGGGGCGGAGAAATTGCCCGTTATATCGGCCGCCACGGCCTAGCACGGATTGCCAAGGCAGCGCTGATTTCAGCGGTTCCGCCGCTAATGCTTAAAACAGCGGCCAATCCGAACGGCTTGCCGATTGAGGCCTTTGACAAAATCCGTCTTGGAGCCATCACCGATCGCTCGCAGCTTTATCAGGATATCGCCCGTGGTCCATTTTTCGGCGCCAACCGCTCCAACGCCAAGGTTTCGCAAGGTACGATTGACTCGTTTTGGCTCCAAGGGATGCAAGCGGGGCATAAGAACGCCTACGATTGCATTAAAGCCTTCTCTGAGACAGATTTCACCGAAGACCTCAAAAAATTTAAGATCCCAACTCTAATAATTCATGGCGACGACGACCAGATTGTGCCCATCGGTGCGGCGGGTTTGCGCTCGGCGTTGCTGATTAAGGATGCAATCCTTAAAATTTATGCCGGCGCGCCACATGGTCTTGCGTACACCCACAAGGATCAGCTCAATTCAGATCTGCTCGCGTTTCTCAAAGCGTGAGTCAGTTTTATGGGCGCCACTAAGGGTAGGGAGTGAGTGTTTATTCACACCAGAAAGGAATCGAGCCTATGAAAAAAGAAACGGCGGTTACAGTGATTTTGTTTGCCTTAGCCTTTTCGGTGGCTTTTTTTACTACATCCGTAGCTGCGACAAGCACGGATCATCCCATTGGAGGTACCGTTATGAGCAACGACAAGATCGAAAGTTCAGCACCGCAGGGTCTCGCGTACTTACCTTATGCTGAAGATGCGCTGGAGCCCATCATTTCCGCTAAGACGATCGGCTTTCACTACGGCAAACATCATAAAGGATATGTTGATACTCTGAACAAACTGATAACCGGAACAGAGTTTGCAAATATGACTTTGGAAAAAATCATCCTCCAAACAGCCGGAAAAGCCGAGAAGACAACCGTATTTAACAATGCAGCCCAAGCATGGAACCATGCGTTTTATTGGCGCAGTCTAAAGCCCAAGGGCGGCGGTGAACCGCCAGCAAACTTGAGAAAAAAAATCGAGGCGGCTTTCGGCTCCGTGGAGGCCTGTAAAAACGAATTAGCCACGGCGGCTCTAGCGCAGTTCGGTAGCGGTTGGGTGTGGCTCGTGTTGGAAGGGGACAAACTTAAGGTGGTCAAAACCGGCAATGCCGAAGTGCCGATGACGTCCGGCCTAAAGCCCTTGCTTGCTCTCGATGTATGGGAACACGCCTACTATTTGGATTATCAGAACCGGCGCACGGACTATGTCAACGCCGTACTCGACAAACTGATCAATTGGGATTTCGCGGCCGAAAATCTTCGCTAACGTTATCCCCATACACGATTGAGCAAGCTCTTCTACTGCATCTGTGCTACTCTTAAGCATCCGTGTGCGGTCGAAACTGGCTACCCAAACACAGTTGCGGAGTACGCCTAAGTATGCCCGAAAACACGAAAGAAAAAATCCTGGATTTCATCCAGCTGAAAATCCGACCCACGCCAGAATCAATCGTTCGCCAGCACGGATTGGAACAGCCCTTACGTGCTGAACTTTTCAGTGTTGAACAAATGGCCATTTTCGCCAAAGCTTTGGCGAAACGACACGAGTTAAAGACAGTCCGAGGACCGGACCGACTGTTGCTGCGTTTAAATGAAAACGAACTGCTTTTGCAAGATGCCTACGCCTTTCTGCAAAGCAAAGTCGCCAAAAAAAGCCAGCTGCTCCCAGCCGACGAATGGTTTTTGGATAACTTCTACCTGATTGACGAACAGATCCGCCTAACCCGCAAACATTTACCCAAAGCGTATAGCCGCGAACTGCCCATTTTGAAAAACACCGCCTCTCTCGGTTATCCCCGCGTCTACGATATGGCCTTGGAGCTGATTGCCCATGGCGACAGCAGAATCGACGACGAGAGTATCGGAGCGTTTGTCGAAGCGTATCAAAGCAACGTCACCCTGCGTCTGGGGGAACTATGGGCCATTCCTATCATGCTCCGCCTGGCGTTGATTGAGAATTTACGGCGGGTGGCCATGCGCATCACCGCTGGCAGCCTTGATCGCAAACTGGCCAGCTCTTGGGCCACACGCATGCTGACCATTGCGAGTAAAGACCCGAAAAATCTCGTCCTGGAAATGGCGGACATGGCCCGCTCCGATCCACCCATGTCCGGGGCGTTTGTGGCTGAACTGACACGTCAACTCCAAGGTCAAGGCCCGACTTTAGCGTTGCCTTTAACTTGGATCGAGCAGCGCTTGAGTGAAACCGGTTCGAACATTGAACAACTCGTGCGTCAAGAGAACCAAGCTCAAGCCGAAGATCAAGTCTCTATCAGCAACAGCATTTCCAGCCTGCGCTTTTTGCATGCCATGGACTGGCGGGAATTCGTTGAAGCCCAGAGTGTGGTTGAGCAGATTTTAAAACGCGATCCCATGAACATCTATCACCGGGCGGATTTCAAGACCCGCGATGCCTGCCGTCACCGTGTCGAGTCACTCTCCAAAGGAAGTCAACGCGCTGAACCCGAGGTCGCGGCTCGCGTTTTGGAGCTTGCGCAGCATGCCGCGGACGAATATGGACTCGCACGCTGTGAATCCCATGTGGGTTATTATCTGCTCGATCAGGGACAACCGCTTTTGGATGCCGTTGTTCGTCCGAAAGTCACCCTGCGGGCGCGTCTGGATCGACAACTGCGTCGTCATTCATTGAGCCTCTACCTGGGAATGCTTGCCTTGTTTATCGTGGCTTTAACCTGGGGATGGTTGGAATCCTTCGCCGCACCCACGCTTGCGTTCATCGCTTTAGCGGCATGTGCCTGTGTGGTCATAAGCCAGTTATCCATGAATATGGTCAACGGATTGGCCACGGTCTTGGTTAAACCCAAAGCTCTGGCCCGCATGGATTTTTCCGAAGGACTCCCCGCTGAAGCCCGCACCCTGGTGGTGGTCCCGTGCATGCTTTCCGACCCCAAACGGGTCAACGGGCTGATTGAGAACCTGGAAATTTTGTATCTGGCCAACCGTGATCCTTATTTGCATTTTGGTTTGGTCACTGATTTGACCGACGCCTCTCATGAGCACATGCCCGGAGACGAGGAACTCTGGTTACAAGCCAAAGCAGGGATTGAACAACTCAATCTTCGTTATCCCTCCGAACAGCATGAACGTTTTTTTCTGGTACATCGCGCCCGTCACTGGAATCCTCAAGAAAAAGCCTGGATGGGCAGGGAGCGCAAACGGGGAAAGCTGGAAAATCTAAACGCACTGCTTTTACAAGCCCCACTCGAACCCGGTACCCGCATTGTCGGTGAACGCTCGATATTGCCGCTGATCAAATTTGTCATTACCTTGGATGAAGGTACGCAAATGACCTTGGATTCGGCTCGGATTTTAGCCGCCACCATGGCGCATCCCTTGAATTGGGCGCACATCGATCCTAAAACCCGCCGCGTGGTCCGGGGATATGGGATTTTGCAACCGCGCATTGGAACCATCTTGAACCACTCGGCCAAGTCCTGGTTTGCGCAACTTTTCGGCGGGGAAGAAGGCATTGATCCTTATACCTTGGCGGTATCGGATACCTATCAGGATCTGTTTCACGAAGGATCGTTTGTGGGCAAAGGCATCTACGACGTGGCGGTCTTCCACGCGGTCTTGGCGCAACGCCTGCCGGACAACCGTATTCTCTCACACGATCTGCTTGAAGGCGGCTATGCCCGCGCCGGGTTGGTCAGTGATGTGGTCCTTTATGAAACATATCCCAGCGATTATTTAACCGATGCTCGGCGGCGGTATCGCTGGATCCGGGGCGATTGGCAGATAGCCCGCTGGCTGGGGCCGAAGGTCCCGGGACTACTCGGAACAGTGCCCAATCCTTTAACGGTTCTTTACCGTTGGAAAATTTTAGATAACCTGCGTCGTTCCTTGGTGGCACCAGGCATTTTCGCACTTTTATCTTTTGCCTGGTTTCATACGGCCTGGGCCTCGACCATCACGGTAGGCGTAGTCTGTATCTTTTTTTTGCCCGCGCTGCTTAAAGCGCTGATAGGTCTTTTGGCTCAAAAACCGCGCGAACTAACCTGGACCATTCATGGACACATCATTTGGTATCATCTGGGGCGCCATAGTCTTTCCGCCGTACTGAACTTGGCCTGGGTTCCTTTTGAAGCGTTCTACAGCCTCGGCGCCATTGCCCGAACCGTTTACCGCTTGTGGGTAAGTCAGCACTATTTGCTGCTTTGGTCTTCGTCGCACACATCCTCCGCGAGCCAAGCATATTCGAAGGTACGTCACGCTTTTCAAGTTATGTGGATAGCACCGGCTGTGGCTTGCGGATTAAGCTATGCGCTCTTCGTAACAGTTCCCGAGAACCTTCAGAGTGCACTCATTATTTTGGCGATTTGGTTTATTTCACCATGGGTGACGTGGCTTATGGGGCGCCCAACCACACGACACACGAAACCGTTGCCCACCGAACAGGTACTGTTCTTGCGAACTCTGGCACGGCGTACCTGGCGCTTTTTCGAGACCTTTGTCCAAGGTCGTGATCATTTTTTACCTTTGGACAATATTCAAGAACAGCCTTCACTCAGTCAGGCTCATCGCACCTCACCTACCAACATAGGCATGGCCTTGTTGGCGAACTTGGCCGCCCATGACTTTGGCTACCTTTCCACACGGCAGTTGCTTCAGCGTACTGAGAACACCGTCCGTACGCTCCAAACCATGGAACGCTTTCGGGGACATTTTTTCAATTGGTACGATACCTTGACCTTGGTTCCTTTGGAGCCTCGCTATATCTCAACGGTTGACAGTGGGAATCTGGCAGGACATTTGCTGGTTTTGCGTCAAGGGTTGTTGGCCATGCGGGATCTGCCTGTAGTCACACCTCAAACCTTCTCAGGTTTGGTGGATACGTTTGCGGTTTTTGAAGAAGTGAGTCAAGCACTGGCGCCTCAATGGCCGCCCGAGCTCAAAGGAAAGCTGCGTCAACTCTCGGAACTCCTTTTAGAAAATCCCCCAGAACTCAAACCGCTCGTAGACCACCTGAATCGTCTTAAAATGCTTTGCGGAGACATCGCGCATGAATTGGCGACCTGGCCTGAACCCGTATGGTGGATGCACGCCCTGGAACGCCAATGTCAGGCACACGCTGAAAACCTCCTCGAGCTTGCCCCTTGGGTTTTGTTGCCAGAACCTGCTGCAGAGTTTTGGGTTGATCCGGCGCATGCGCTAGGACAAACTCTATGGCGTACCCTGCAAACGAGACCCACCTTGCTGAGTCTGGCAGGACGTGAAACCGATCCGAACTGGCTTGCGCTAAGGCAAACCCAGGTTTTAGTACCCAATGACTCGCATGAACCATTATCCTGGTTGGCGTTATTTGCCACCGCCGTGCTTAAGGGAAGCGAACACGCTCGTCTACGCCTAACCCAACTCGAGCACCTGGCCCACCAGTGCCAGCAGTTAACCGACATGGAATACGACTTTCTTTACGATCCGGCGCACCACCTTATGTCCATCGGCTACCATCCGCATGAACGCCGCCGCGACGATGGGTTTTATGACTTGTTGGCCTCGGAAGCCCGCTTGGGCAGCTTTGTGGGCATTGCCCAGGGGCATCTTTCGCAAGAACATTGGTTTTCCTTGGGCAGAAGCTTGACTCAGGCCTCAGGGCGGGGAACACTCTTGTCCTGGAGTGGTTCCATGTTTGAATACCTGATGCCCATGTTGGTCATGCCCACGTATGCCAACACGTTGTTGGATGAAACCTGCCGTGCGGTGGTTGCGCGGCAAATTGAATATGGGGAAAAGCGCAATATCTTTTGGGGTATTTCCGAATCCGGGTACAACACGCTCGATGCCGGGCATCATTATCAGTACCGCGCGTTTGGCGTGCCCGGTTTGGGGTATAAACGCGGCCTCTCGGAAGACTTGGTGGTCGCACCGTATGCCTCGGCCCTGGCCTTGATGGTGGACCCGAGGGCGGCGGCCAAGAACCTGCAGGCCATGGCCCGTGCGCATATCATGGGTCCATACGGTATGTACGAAGCCATTGACTACACACCTGCGCGTTTGGCCCGAGGTCAAAACTACGCGGTGGTAAACTCGTACATGGCCCACCATCAGGGCATGATCTTGCTTTCGTTGGCGCATTCCCTCCTGGGCCAACCCATGCAAAAACGCTTTGAGGCCGATCCGGAGTTTCAGGCTGCCACGCTCTTGCTCCAGGAGCGCATTCCAAAAGTTTCGCCCGCCTTCCCGCATGCCTTCGAGACCTTGGAACGGCGTTGGCAAGCCGGTGAAGACCGAGAAGCGCTCATGCGCATTTTCACCACACCGCACACACCTATCCCTGAGGTGCATCTGCTTTCCAACGGAAACTACCATGTCATGATTACCCAAGCCGGCGGCGGGTACAGTCGCTGGAAAGATCTGGCCCTGACCCGTTGGCGCGAAGATGCCACTCTGGATGACTACGGCTTGTTCTGCTACATCCGCGACGTGGATCGAAACGAGACCTGGTCCGCCGCGTTTCAACCTTTGAAGAAAACCGGGAAGCATTATGAGGCAATCTTTTCGCAGGCCCGGGCTGAGTTCCGCAGGCGTGATCTGGATTTGGATACCCACACCGAAGTGACGGTCTCACCGGAAGACGACATCGAGTTGCGCCGGGTGCGCATCACCAACCGTTCACGCGTAGCACGTACTTTGGAAATAACCTCGTATGCGGAGATCGTCTTGGCTCCGCCCGCGGCCGAGGCGACCCATCCGGCGTTTAACAACCTCTTCATCCAAACCGAGATCATCCCCAACCGCGATTGCATTCTGGCCACGCGCCAACCCCGTTCGGCCGACGAGCGCCCCCCGTGGTTGTTGCATCTCATGGTGGTACAAGGGGCGGCTGAAGTCGCGACCTCGTTTGAGACCGACCGGCGTAAGTTTATAGGGCGGGGAAGAAGTGTGGCCGAACCTGCCAGTCTTGATGCCGGATCCCTGAGCAACAGCCAAGGGGCGGTCTTAGACCCGGTCATGGCCATCCGGCGCAGGATCACACTGAAACCTGAGGGCACCGTGATTGTGAACCTGGTCTTAGGTGCCACCGAGACGCGTGAGAGTGCCATGGTGTTGATCGACAAGTACCACGACTGGCGGCTTACGGACCGAGTCTTTGAACTGGCCTTTAGTCACGGCCAAGTGGTGTTGCATCAACTCAACGCCACCGAGGCGGACGCCCAATTGTTCGGTCGTCTGGCCAGTTCGGTGATCTTTGCCAATCCTGCCCGCCGTGCTCAGACCGGCGTGCTCCTCAAAAACGTACGCGGGCAATCGGGTCTTTGGAGCTACGGCATTTCCGGCGATCTTCCTATCGTCCTGCTCCGGATCTCCGATCCTGCGAACTTGGATCTGGTCCGCCGCATGGTCCAAGCGCATGCCTACTGGCGCCTCAAAGGCCTGGCCGTGGACTTGATCGTTTGGAACGAAGATGTGACCGGCTACCGCGAACTTCTGCATGACAAGATCATGGGCTTGATCTCCACGGGCATTGAGGCCCATACCATGGACCGAAGTGCCGGGATCTTTATCCGACGCATGGATCAAATCCCCGCGGAGGATCAAGTACTCATGCAAACCGTGGCCCGGGTTATTATTACGGATCGGGGAGGAAACCTGGAAGATCAGATCAACCGCCGCCTCCAAACCGAGCTCGCGATACCGGCTTTTGCACCGTATCGTGCGTGGCTCACCCCCTTGGACAAAGATATGGATTTATCGCGCCGAGATCTGGTCTTTTCCAACGGACAAGGCGGCTTCACCCCGGACGGGAAAGAGTACATTGTCACCACCACGGCCCAGCAGATGACACCCATGCCCTGGTCCAATGTCTTGGCCAACCCGGAGTTTGGTACGGTCGTTTCTGAAAGCGGCTCAGCCTACACGTTTAGTGAGAACGCTCACGAATTCCGCCTCACACCCTGGCACAACGATCCGGTCTGCGACTCGGGCGGAGAAGCGTTTTATATCCGCGATGAAGAGAGCGGGCGCTTCTGGTCACCCCTGCCGTTTCCCGTACGGGGTGGCAAACCCTACGCCTGCCGTCACGGATTTGGCTACAGTGTCTTTGAATACATGGACTTGGGCCTCACTTCGGAACTCACCACCTTCGTGGCCATGGACGCTCCAATCAAATTTTGGGTACTGAAGCTCCGCAACCTTTCCGGACGTGCGCGCCGACTCTCGGTCACAGGTTATGTGGAGTGGGTGTTGGGGGAGTTGCGCTCCAAAACCATGATGCATGTGGTGACCGAGGTGGATGCCCATTGCCAGGCCGTCTTTGCCCGCAACCCGTTCAACATTGAGTTCTCAGGGCGCGTCGCGTTTTTTGATGTAAACGATGCCAAACGCAGCTTTACCGGGGATCGCACGGAATTCATCGGGCGCAACGGCAGCTTGAAGAAACCCGCGGCCATGGGGCGCACCCGGCTCTCCAACCGAGTCGGGCCGGCGTTTGACCCTTGTGCAGGCTTGCAAAGTGCTTTTGACCTCGGACTCGGCGAGGTTAAGGAAATCGTTTTCATGCTGGGCACCGGACGCAACGTCGAGCAGGCGCGTGAGTTGGTGAAACGGTTTAAAGGCACTGCTCCGGCGCAAGTGGCGCTTGAGCGTGTTTGGAACTATTGGAACCAAACCTTGGGAGCTGTACGCATCGAAACCCCGGACATCAGCGTGGATCTGTTGGCCAACGGCTGGTTGCTGTATCAAACCCTGGCTTGTCGCCTCTGGGCCCGCACCGGATACTACCAGTCCGGTGGAGCCTTTGGTTTCCGCGATCAACTCCAAGACAGCCTGGCCTTGATCCACGCCGATCCCGCCGGGCTTCGCACCCATTTGCTGCGCTGTGCAGAGCACCAGTTTCCAGAAGGGGACGTGCTCCATTGGTGGCATCCGCCCCAGGGACGCGGCGTGCGTACCCGCTGTTCGGACGACTACTTGTGGCTCCCGTATGCGGTGTACAAGTACGTGTCGCAAACCGGGGATACAGGCGTCTTGGAGGAAAAGGTGAGGTTTATACAAGGACGCTTGCTCAAGCCTGAGGAAGAATCCAATTACGATTTACCGAACCGTACCGAAGAAAAAGTAACTTTGTACGAGCACTGCGCCCGTGCTGTCACTCACGGTTTGCGTTTCGGGGTCCATGGTCTGCCTTTGATCGGCAGTGGCGATTGGAACGACGGCATGAACCGCGTGGGGGCTGAAGGGAAAGGCGAGAGCATCTGGCTCGCGTTTTTTCTCTATACGGTCTTGGTCCAGTTTCAAACTCTGGCGCTCGCTCGCCAGGACACGGAGATGGCGACCCGTTGCCAAACCGAGGCTCGCGGACTCCAGGAACGCATCAACCTCGCGGGTTGGGACGGCGCCTGGTGGTTACGCGCCTTCTACGACCACGGCGAACCCTTGGGCTCGGCAACCAACGCCGAATGCCGCATTGACTCGCTGCCCCAGAGCTGGTCGGTGTTATCCGGGGCTGCGGACCCAGCCCGTGCCGAGAGTGCCATGCACGCTGTAGAAACCCATTTGGTCAACCCGAAGGCAGGCCTGATCCAGTTGTTTGATCCTCCGTTTGATAAAACCGAGTTGGACCCTGGCTACATCCGGGGCTATGTTCCAGGGGTCAGGGAAAACGGCGGACAGTACACGCATGCGGCGGTCTGGGCCACCATGGCCCTGGCGGCACTCGGGCATGACCAGAAAGCCTGGGATTGGTTCAACCTGCTCAACCCCATCCGGCACACGCGCACACCTGAAGAGATCGCCATCTACAAAACCGAGCCCTATGTCCTGGCCGGGGATGTGTACTCGCGTGAGCCGTACACTGGGCAGGGAGGCTGGACCTGGTACACGGGTTCTGCGGGCTGGATGTACCAGTGCGTGCTGGAATCTCTTCTAGGTCTTAAGCTCAACGTAACCACCCTGACCCTAAACCCGCACTGGCCTGACCACTGGGACGCCTTTAAGGTCCACTATCGCTTCCGTGAAACCCAGTACCACCTCACCGTATACAAACTTCCGCTGGGCGACCTGGCTCGCGTCACCGTGGACGGAGTGGAACAAGCCGAACCTGTGCTGCATCTGGTCGATGACCGCCGGGAGCACTGGGTGGAGCTGCATGTCTAAAACAATCTTCCACCTTTGGGCACGCGTAGGTTTATTTCAAACCCTTTGGAAATATCCACAATCTCATAAAACTTAGTCCTTCTTCTCCATCACATGCTCGCGTCCCATGTCCACCAACTGCTTCACATGGTTATCGTCCAGGCGGTAGTAGAGGGTTTGGCCCTCGCGTCGGAAAGCCACCAAACGCGCCTGCCGGAGTGTCTTCAGTTGATGCGAAATAGCTGAGGACGTCACACCCAAGTGTGCGGCCAATGTTCCTACCGCGTGCTCGCCCTGCGACAGGATCAGCAAGAGCTTGAGCCGGCACGGATCACTCAAATGATGAAAAAGTTCGGCCAGTGTCGGGACCAACTGCTCGTACCCACCCGGTACTTGGCAACACGCAGGGGAGTGAGACTCTTTTGAACGAACGCTCCGTGTGCGGGGAGATGTATTAGGCTTCATGCGCAGGTCTCCCCGTGTATGGCGTATCCGGCCTTGCACACAGCCGCTTTGAGCAAGACTGCATTCAACGACGGACCCCACATTTTCGCCAAACCGGTGCTCAAATCAACTTCCACCCGGGCTACGCCAGGTACCTTTTCCAAATCGCGCTTTACGTGCGCTACGCAATTTTTACAGGTCATACCCTCGACGTGCAGCACCATTTCCTGCAATCCAGCCTGCTTGTTCAACTTGGAAAAAGAGCGGAACCACGAGCGCAGATCAAGATACGACCAACGCAGGATAAGCGCAGTCAAGCCCACGGCGGAAAGCGTACTGAGCATCTGCATGTACCAAGACCCTTCATGGTGTCGGTGCTGGATCACATGTCCTAGGGTGAAGTCTCCCCAAAGTGCCTGGAAAATCCAGGCCAAGCCCAAACTGCTGAAAATAATCGTGCCCAGGTAGATCAGCATGATACGGCGGCCCAAAACCCGGAACACAGAACCGAGTGTGGCCACATTGGTGGCTGAACCGGCCATGAGGAAAACAAAGGCTGAGCCTGCCGGGAGGCCGGAGGCCACCAACGAAGCAGCAATAGGCACAGAACCATTGGTACAAACATAGAGTGGAATCGCGATGAGCAAGACACCCAAGAGGCCCAAAATTCCCTGGAGAGCTGTGATTCCAGCTAAAGAATTCGGCGGAATCACCAAATTAATCACCGCCGCTACCAGAATGCCCACCAGCAGATAGCGGTAAATCCCGCCAATAAGTTCATCCACCGCATAGCGATAATAGCGCTGCCAACGCGGGGAAGCCGCGGGAGTTACGGCACAGGTTTCCTTTTCAGAGACCGCCTCGCTTTCTGTGCCCTTATCGTGTGGTGCAAACCAATGCACAAAGATCCCACCGAGAATACCGGTTAAAAATGTGGTCACCATCATAAACAGCGCCAAGGGCCAACCGAGAAACGAGGCCACGATCAGCAGGGAATCAACCCCAGTCTGAGGTGTGCTGATCATGAAGGAGACCACCGCTCCGTTGGAAGCACCGCTTTTTTTAAGGCTTATGGCAGCAGGGATTACACCACAAGAACACAAAGGCATGGGCAGGCCCAAAAAAGAACTTTTCACCACGCTGCCCAAGTTGGGACGCCCCAGGTGGCGGCTCACAAAATCCGTAGGCAGGGTAAACTTCAAGATCGTGGCTATGACAGCCCCTAGAAACAACCAGGGAGCCAGTTCGAGCAAGATGGACCATGTTTCTAAGAAAAAACGGGTAAGCATAACGCAACCTCCTATATGTGAGCATATGCTCACATATTAAACTATGAGTGATACATAGGCAAGCACAATTAAAACTATTTCAACCAGCGTCCACCAATGGCATAGCACATAACACAGCTACCCAGTACGAAGGGGCAATCCAATTGCTTTTTCATCTTTAACCAGATGGCGGGTAGTAAAACAAAATAAATTAAATTATTTTTCTATCAATACAGTTGATGTCGTTTGACCTGACCGCACAGTGGAACGACTATGTGGATTAAAACGTTTCTGTCTATGACTTGGTAACCGTGACCTCGGGGATAAAGCAGGTGTTTTAGGACTAGTATGTACATTGATGTGCATTTATACTATAACTCTTGAAATTTTTATCGTGAACCCAGCAACTTCGACTCTTGATCGTTATTCCCGAACGCATCCGTCGGGAATCCAGCGACTTTGCTTTAGGGCCAGGAGGGGGAGTTGTGCCTGTCATCTCGAACGAAGTGAGAGATCTGATTTTTGGTTTTAGAAATTAAAGATATGTATAGTACAGCCCCACCCGTGATCCATCGGCCACCGCGACCGAAGGTACGTTGAACTGCACAATTGCGTTTTAACCAAAAACCTCTTCTGTATTACAAAAAAAACTTGTTTTACAGGCCATTTTCCTCGATAGTATTGACTTTCCCCAAGCTACAATTGATGTTCGCAGGTGCGCAACCGGTTAAAACGATTTCAACCTTCTTAAAGGAGAGTCACCCATGCCTTTACGTACCCTTATGTTCTCAAAACGTCCTGGTTCCACACACTTACACAAAACAGTGGTGTTTGTCCTGCTCGCAGCCTTTAATCTGCCAACCTTCACCTGGGCATTTGATCCCGTGCTTTATTCGACCGTACCTGCGACCGCGCCGGTGATGTTCCAAGGGAAGCCCTTGCAAATTCCGCAAACCTTTGCCACCACCACCAAACAGTTTCAAGGTCAAAAAGGCATGGTCGTCCATATCCAGGACATTCACTGCAACTACGGGGTGCAAACCAACATTGCCTCGATTTTGGATTACCTGGTTAAAAATGCGGGACTTGCCACGGTCATGGTGGAAGGGGCCTCGCAACCGATCAATCTCACCCTCTTATCCACGTTTCCCGACGCTACGCTTAAAAAACAAGTGGGTGATTTTTTCCTGAAGCAGGGGAAAATCAGCGGGGCTGAATACTATGCGGCCTGTGGGGAGAACCCGCTTCGTTTGCGCGGCTTGGAAACCCAAAATCTGTATACCGAGAGCCAAACGTTGGTGAAATACTTTCTCAACGACGAATGCCAAGGCATGATCCAAGAAGTACGGGACGTGTTTGAGCAGTTAAAAAACCGCGTTTATGCCAAAGAACTCAAGGCCTACGACAAGGCCAAGACGCAATGCCGTGACGGGCAAATGCCCATCACCAAGTTCTCGGCTCTGCTTTGTGCCACGGCCACAACCTATCAAGTCAATTTGTCGCCGTATCCGACTTTGCGTGACTATGCTGAATCCAAAGAGCCAAGTCTTTTTAAAGCCAAAGAAGTGGATGCCGAACAACTGCAACTGGATATCCGCCGCGTCGATCAGGCCGTGCGCCAGAAAATGTATCAATCCCAAGCTGAACGCAACTTAGACAAGGCCTTGCATCAACTGGATGTTTTGGAACGCTTGTTCAGCATCTCCGCCTTGCCGGAAGAAGTGAAGGACTTTCAGGAGAACTACGACGAGTACACCACCGCGGCCTTGCTTGAGCTCCTCCGCCAAGTCAATCCCCAAGAAGATACCACCTGGGATGAAGAGGATGTGCAATTGGACAAATACCTGGAAAAAATCCAGGCCTTTTATGAGCTGGTGGATGAGCGCAGCGATGCGTTTGTCGCCAATACGATTTCTACGCTAAACGGGGAATCGGTTCCACTTACAGTGATCATTACCGGCGGGTTTCATACGGAACTCGTTCTAAAAAGACTTGAGGAAAAGGGAATTGGCTATATTTCCTTGCTCCCAACCCGTCCACCCTCGGATGTGATCAACCCCTACTTTGCACTCCTCCAAGGACGGAAACTCCCGGTCGAAATTCTGTTGGAGCAAAACCAAAAGATTTTTGCCCTCCCAACGCTTTTTCCGCAAACACCCAAACCCGATCAACCCTTGTCCGAAGCCGAAGAAAGACAACAACCCGACCAAGTACGGACGTTTATGAAATGGGTGCGGTTTGAATTCCTGCAGTATCAAGTGTTAAAACTGGCGCACCATGGCTCTGCCCTGTCCACGGCCTTACTCGCCTTGGATACGGCTCCGAATCGGTACCCTTACGGCGGACGTATGCATATTGATTGGAAAAAAGCCAAGCTCCAAGGCCAGACTCAATTGCTCCCGTTCCAGGAGCTACCTCTTACCGCACTCATTACACCGAAAAAATCCGTGGATACCCGATCGGAAGTTGAACTTAGCCGTGCGGAACTCCCGGATACAGATAAGACACTCTTGCTTTATGATGTTCAGACCGCAAGCAAGGAATATGCAAGGTTGACACAGGTCCGTACCGCAACCCAGGCAGGTCGAAGAGTGCTTTCAATTCCTACCTCGCTTTCACTCTTGGGAAGCTTTCCCGGTGCCCGAGTCGCGCATTTGGTAAGCCCGCTGATCACGGGTACTCAGTCGATGCCCCAAACCGTGCAAAGCATGGTGCGGCCAGAGCCGGCTTTGACCACCAAAACCGTTGCCAACATGGGCGCACTCCTGGGCGATGCGGGCGAAGCATTATTGGATAAATTGGTGGGAGGCGCACGGGTTTTGGCCATGATGGGGAAAACCGTTGGGTCTATGTCTGAAGCCGCCGCGCATAAATTGGCTCTGGATAAACTTTGGGAATTGCAAAGCCGTGTGGAAGAACCACTGGATACGTTTGATTCCGCTTGGGGACCGGAAGTTCGCGACCGCATAGGACACTGGCTGGGCATTGCCAAAACCCAAGTCAAAGACCCGGCTCAAAGGTTAAAACTAGACGCCATTGATCCGCAAAAAATGGAAATTATTATTCTGAAAAAGGGAGCCAAGCGTCCGGCCAATGCCGATCTCGAAAAACTCGGGGTTTTTAATATTCGCGGAAAAATATACATGCTCGAAGAAGTCTATGAACGGATTGTCGATGTGGATTATCAGTCTGCTATTCTTCTGCACGAAGCCCTAGAATGCCAGGGATTTTCACACCAAGAGACGGAATCGATCATTGAAGCTGCGACCACGTATACCAACGAAGATCTCATCCGGCGGGCAGAACTCACCAGCCTGAGTAGGGACCAATTGCCTGTGTTGCAACCCATACTCGAAGAGCAGCAGGAAAGGATTTTAGATGCTACAGAGTTTCATCACGGAGATGTCTATCCCGGCAAAGGCCATGTTGGCAAAAAACTCGATAAAACCTTTCTCAAAAAAGTAAAGCTAGGCCCGGCCTTTGCCTACCGCATGTCGAATGGGAACGACATCTATTTTTCGCAGCTTTACAACGCCCGCGACGGAAGGCAAGCCGTCATGGCGTACGTTAAAGACATACACGGCAAACTCGTGGCCCGCACTTATTACCGCAGCAACAGCCAGGGGGTTTGGCGTTACTTGCCAAATGTAGAAGTAGATAAAAAGGGGGAATTGGGCTGGTTCGCCAAAGGTTATAAGGAAGACAGCGTGACCTTGCCTTTCGAGTTGCAACAAGCTTTGGAAGTGATGTTGCACAAACCGTCCCTAACCCTCTCATGGGAAAACAGTGATTTCGCCTTTTCCGGGACTGTACGAATATTTAAAAACCAAGCCGAATATTTTGCTCGTTATCAAAAAACCGGAACATTCGGAACGGAAGTGCTAAAGTCCGCTGTGAAACCCATCAAAGATTATGCCAGTTATAAAAAAGAGCCTGATACGAACACCGAGCCAAAGGATGCACGTCATCATCGCGTTTTCACCGGTGTCGATCAAGGGACTCCGGTGCGGTTTGTGGAATCGGAAAACGGAGAGTTTCGCTACTGTGATGAATACTTTCGACCTTTCGTGGGAGCGTTCGATCGAGTGACAGGTCTAAAAATTACACCAGACCCTACGGTTGCTGATGATGCCGAGGATCCGACTTCCGTTTCGCGTATTGATCGCAATGGAAACATTCACACATATTCAAAAAACAGAAAAATCACATATGTCCACAAACCTTTGAAGTGGTATCAAACCGATTATAAACCTGCCGCCAAACCAGAGAACATTCAATTGCAGGACCCGGATGATGCTCCGGTTATGGACACCGTGATCAAGGAATACTCCCAAACCACCAGTGTTTACGGAAAAGTAAAAGTCAGGGTCTTTGAGTCCAAAAATCACAAATTACTCTTCTCGTTTATGGAAGACGACCAGGGTCGAGCCTGGATCGGATCCGTTGAAACCCAAGAGCCGGTTACCTCGCTAGGCTTGAAGAAAAAATGGGTTCAAAGCGAACCTCTGACTACTCCGGTGTACGAATACGTAAGCCAATCCAATGGCTACGGTACACCCGACGACTATGCCGGCGAAGGGAGAGAATACATCAGCGTCTGGGAGAACTACGTATCAAAAATCCCTTATGTTAAGAGTTACAGCGAGCAGTTCATCTATCCCGAGTTGGCTCATAAGCTCCTGGCCAAAGGGGTGATCCCCGAGGAGTTGGAAAAGTACCTGGCCAATGCAGCCGATGCAACCCTGTCAGCGGAAGCTAAACTCACCATTGAGACATTTAAAAAAGCGCACCATGTTACACCCGCTGGAATGACCTTTGTTTTAACCAAAGCCAAAGAAATTTCCAAAGGTATTACCGATGCCGAGACCGAGCGTTTGCGCCTAGCCCGAGTAGAAGCCGAACGCCTGGAACGGATCAGGCGGGAACAGGAAGAACAGCGCCGGATGGAAGCCGTAGATACCCACGGCGCGCTTCTGACTTTGGTGGTGAGCCAATCGGCCACGGCAACAACGCCCATTCTTTATCAGAAAGCTGCTTTGCTGGGTGAAAAAGGGGAAGCGATCTTAAAACGCGTGGTTGATAATGTCGCGGCCGCCCTTCAGTCAGGCTTGCTTATTGGAGATTTGGCGGTTAATCTCTTTACGCAACAACGTTTAAAACCGGTGACCCTCGAAGATCATGATGCAACCCGTTCGCAAGCGGTCCGTACGCGATTGGCAGCCTTTCTCGATCCATTGAAAAAACAAACTTCAAATCCGCGCCTCGCTGCTGCCGCGGCTAAGCTAGACCCAGCCAAGCTGCCCATAAAAATCCTTAAAGTCATACCGCACTCTTTGCCGGTAGACCAAGACCTGGCCAAATTGGGCGTCTTTAGCTTGAATGGCACTACCTACATAACTGAAGCGACGTTTAAACATTTGCAGGACAACGACAAATTGGCGGCCGTGGTTTTGCACGAAGCTTTGGAAATTGCCGAGCTGACCCATGACGAAGCTGTGCAAGGCGTGAAGCTGGCAACCAATTTTGAAAATGATTACTTAATCGCACAAGCACATTTGTCCGAACCGGCAGCAGAGGACCCACGCCGTTTTTCAACCGCGCTTACAACTTTAACTCCGGAAGCTTCCGCGGCGGTTTTAGGTAAAACCACGATTGAAAAAGGCGGAAGCGGCGATCAAAAACTTACCACCGCTCAATTGTCAGCGTGGCATTTGGGACCCAACTACCAGGCGACTTTAACTTCCGGCCAACCTATCTATTACTCTTCGCCTTTTAACACTAAGAGCGGCCAACTTGCAATCATAGCGTATTTGACAGATGGAAAAGGCGGTTTTGTACCCCGCACCTATTACTTGAGTAAGAGCCAATCGGTTTGGCGCTATTTGCCCGCTGCCGAGCTTGATCCTAAAAACAACCCTTGGATCGATAAAGGCTACACCGAGGACAGCGTGACCTTGCCGCTGCAACTTCAATTGCAGCTCAAAGAAGTGGCTAAAAACCAGCCGGTAACGCTCACTCCCGAACAAAGACTTGCAGCTCAAATCGGGACCGCCTTTGTATATCTAAAAACAGATGACTTAGCGAAAAAAGAACGCGCAAAAGCCTCGGGCGCGTATCAGGACGAAGTAACCTCAAGAGGCGAAATGTTGTTGAATGCTGGAGCGACCCGTAAAGATAAACCAAAAACAAAAGAAGATATGCTCGATTTAGGCAAAGCCATGTTTGAAGGTATGTATTTAAACACGCAATGCCGTTTTTGGGCCTCCCAAAACGATAAATTTATCCATCATCAAATGAACGAACTCGTCGGCATCCAACTGGGTTTGGGTAAATCAGGACCAAGAGCACGCGTTTTGACAGATCCTATGGATGATCCGGATCTTAAAACAATGAATATCATGAAACAAAGTGACCAAATAACTTTTTGGTCTCGGAATAAACGGTTGTTTTATACATTTAGATATACCCCCGAAGCCATGTCCATGCCAGCCGTTATTCCAGAACATGTTGACATTGATGAATCTCATTATGACGATCGTCCTGACTTTCGCCATGTTGTTAGTGAATATACCCAGGAAAATCCGATGTATGGTCAAGTGAAAGTACGGGTGATTTCGTCCGTGAATGGCAAGTATTGGTATTCCTTTATGGAAGAAGCCCAAGGGCGCCGGGTCTGGATTGGTTCCATCGAAAAGGCAAACGGCCAGCCGCAAACCACAGGCTTAAAACGTGATTGGGTCTATGGCGGTGTGTTGACCACTCCGCTGTTTGAGTATGTGCATCAATCCATGGGTTGGGGTACGGCGCGCGAGTATCATGGCACCGCCAATGAATACATCAGCATGTGGGACCGTTTTTTATCCAAGATTCCCATGATCCGAGAATACCGCGAACATTTTGTTTATCCAGCGCTTGTAGGCTCAACCGATACCGATGCAACCATAAAAAAACAGTACTATATTGACAATGTTGGTATGGACTTTATTGCTAAACAACGCCAACGATTAAAAGCTCACAAACGCAAAGGCTCGGATCAAGAAGACACCGAAGAAACCACGACAGTTACTGTCGCCCAACCCATTGAGATGACGGAAGCTACTGTCTCAGAACCTGAATTAACCGAAGCCTTGGATAGCCCGAAACGGCTACGCCTGGGACCGAAAGATAAGGCCGAATTGGATTCAGAGGCCTCCGTCAAACCTTTCGGGCTTTTACTGGGTGCTGAAGGAAACAATATTATCGAACGTGCCCTCATCGCCGCAGCCAAAACTTTACAGCCGGGCATAAGCATTGGTGATTTGGCGGTTGCGGTTTTTAACCAACAAAAACTTTTACAAGTGTCCCTGCAAGAACACGCTGCTTTGCGTGACATGTCTTTGCGGTACCAAGTAGGGGAATATGCCCTTAAACTTCGGCAAAGTTCCACAGACCCACAGGTTCAAGCGGCTTTAAGCCAAATTGACTTTGCTAAATTGCCCGTGAAAGTGCTTAAAACACTTCCGCGCAACGTGCCTATAGATGAAGATGTGGCCCGATTGGGCGTGTTTAATCTTGGGGGCACGGTGTACATTCTGGAGTCTGCTTTTAATCGCGTCCGGAATAACGAGGAACTGGCGGCCATTATCTTTCACGAAGCTTTGGAAATTGCCGGGCTTACCCACGATGCTTCCGTGAACGCGATTAAAGCCGCAACCGCTACCGAGAGCTTCCCAGGTTATGAAAATGACTACCTCATTGCCCAAGCTGGCCTGACGACACAATATTTGCGTCAGCCATGGCCGCAACGACTCGGTACGGCCACAGCGCAAAAGGCAGCACAAGTGGTCCAACAGGTGCAAGCCGTCACGCGTGCGGCGCACCTATGGTTGCAGAAATATTTTGGCGCCAACCGTTCCTCAGGCGCACAGGGAACGGGAAGTGGAACTTCTTTTCAAACGGATCAACAGTCAATCGTGACCCAGCTTTCGACCGGCATACCTGTCCGTCCGAGCCGTTTAGACGAAACACAACCTACTCGTCAGGAAACATTGCCATCTCAGCGGCTAACACAACCAACTGCCAAAGGTAGTGCCGGTTCCGCTCCGACTATGGGGTTTGAAACGGAATTTGCAGCCCCAATCATCAAGGCACAATCCTCAGAAGCCGTCGATCTGGAAGTGGAAACACCAGGTGCCCGAGGCGAGAACCAGCCTCGCGTCCAAAAAACCACTGCAACTCAACCCACGTGGGGGTTTGCCAATGAATCCGTCCGTTTGAAGCAACCTTTGATGATTCGGATGCTCATGACCTTTTTTGAAACGCTCCTATACAGCGCCCGATCCAACACATTGAGGGGGCGTTTGGGTCAAACCAGCGCCCGCGCCATCACACCGCTCATGGCCGGGGCATTGATTCTCTCGCAGAGCATCTTCGGCCTTTGGATGAATACACCGGTGGCCCAGGCCTTGCCGGTAACACAAGAATCGCCACGTTTAGAAACTTTGCGACGTGCATTCACACTTCCTGATGCCGCGATTGCACGACAATATAATGTTAAACAAATACGTTTCGAAGCACTCTCGGAAAAACAATTTGGTTCATGGTTTAAGCGCTTGTTGAACGGGAATTTCATGGGCACGTATCGGGAAAACGGAAATCCAAACGACCACAAACAGTGGGCGACCATTTACGTTCCGGAAAAACTCTTACAAACCGTACTCTTTCCACTGCCTGAAGACGACGGCACCATAACAACGCGGGTTCAAATAATGCTTTATTTGGCCAAGGCCTTTCTCCTGGCCGTGGTGGTGGAGCATCAGGCTCAGCGGTATTTCCAAGAAACCCAGGCTTCGCAAACCACGGAATGGTGGGATCGTCACCTTACCTTTTCCGACGATGAAGAAGATACGCTTGTACACCAGGACCTCTATCAACCGGGCTTGCCTGCCGATCAATGGTACCGCATCAATCATGGAAAACTGGGCATTCACTCCGGGGAATTGGTCCGCTTGACCAATGTTTATCTCCAAGAAGCAGCCAATCTTACTCGCTCGTCTTCCATGACAGGGAAGGAATGGTTGCAGGCTGTTTTGAATCAACATTTGGATGCTGGCGCCGAACCTTCTTTGGCCGGCACTCTACGCGCATTGGCTCAAACCCAACAGCTCCAAGCTCCCTCGGGTGTCCAAAACACGCTGATCGCGCTGGCCCAAGAAACCGCAACCCTGGAAGGTTCCAAGCAACGTATGGTTTCCACAGCACTGGCCCATATGCTCTTAGGTCGCGCCGATGACACAACCACACCGCAACGTCCAGCCGAGGTATCCACTGAGAGCCAAACCGTATCCCTGATGGCCATGCCTGAAGCCAATCAACAATTGCTACGTTCGGTTGATGCCGCGTTAGAACAAATTAAGGATCAAACCAGCGCGGTTGGACTACGCCAACGCTTGGAAATCATTAAGCGCATTATAAAATCCACCCAAGGAAAAGCCTTGGGCGAATGGGCACAACTCGAGACCACCGACGCCGCAAACCTGGTGGGAGAACTCGCCTATTTATACCAAGGAACCGCAGCCGAGATTTCACCCATAGGCGAGGATTTATCCAAACGAGTACACGGTTTATCCACAGGGACAGTCAGGGGCGAAACGGTTGACGAGCAGACGATGGCCATGCCCGTGGTCTATGAAATCACGGCGCCGATGGAGAACGCCTTATCCGTGAGCACCTTCAACCCCCAACAATTAGCCTCCGATATTTCCTTGCAAGCATACCAAGGAGCGATTCAGCCGATTATTTCTGACGTTAAAGGAATCAAACCTTGGTTGTATAAACTGGCCCATCATGGTGCAAAAATGACTTCTGGATTTCTTATGCCACGGTTTCTTTTGACAGTGGATCCCAAAGCCTATCTCCAATCTTCTGTTGCAGGCATGGAAACCAGCGGCCCGCTTATTCAACAACTAATAAACGCCCAAACCCCCTTGGGACAAGCATATCTTAATTACGCACTGCATTCCCGACAACCTCGGCAGGAAAGGGCCTTTATCAAAACCATGCTGCGCTTGTTGAAAAGGGAAGCAACCGCTTTGGACGTTGCGCGTTCCACCCAAGGTTCCGAACAAATACAGCCTCAGATCCAAACACACACGGCACAAATGGCTGCCTTTAGTGAATTGGTCCGACGTATGCAAGTTTTGGAATCCGTTGAAATGGGTCGTTGGCAATTGCCGACCGGTTATGCCGATCAACGTCTTTTTGGCCCCGGTGTCTTATTCCGCGGCGGGAGCAAGGCTGTTCTGGGCGCCTATTTCGATCTGCTCATGCCTTTGCCGGTAAAGGTAGACGAAAACAAATTGGAATTTCAACGCCGTAAAGCATTCCGCAGTGCCGCAAGCGCTGCCTAAATCGGACCTAGCGCATCGTGGGAAGTTGAACGCTTTCCGACTTTCCGCGATGCGCTTATTCTGAGATTCTTAATAGTTTTTCCCGAACTTGCTTAATGGATTCTTTTGATTTTTTATGATGCGGATTAAGATCAAGCACCAATTCCCAATATTGTAGCGCCGACTGATATTTCTCTTGAGCATACAATTCCACACCTTTGCGATACAACTGTTCTGCCAATTCCGGATTTTCCTTTTTGGCTTTCTCCCAAGATTCAACTGTCTGTGGATTATTTGGATCCATCGATAATAGATTTCTCAAGGCTTTTAGCTTGCCCACAGTATCTTTGGACGCCGTGGCTTCCTCAATTTTTTGCCGAGCTACTTGAATTTCATCCTCACGACGCCCCTTAGCCTGACTTAATTTATACGCCGCCTTCTTATGATCAGGGACAAATTCTAAAACCAATTCGAATTCCTGTATGGCAACGGAAAAATCCCCTGAATCAAGCGCTTGGCATCCATTCAAATAATGCGTTTGTAGCGCCTGAGTCATTTTGCTTTCGCCGGGTGCACTGCCGGTGGGTTGAAAGCGCACGTAACGCGGACTTTGATGTCGGATGATGGCGCGCGGAAGTTTGCGTCTTTTGGTTTTGGTATCCAACATCGCATTTACGTCTGCAGCTTTGGGGCGTGTTGGTTCCAAATAGGCTTTTTCTCCCGAGCCTATTTGTCCTTTCGCCTTGTTTTGTACACGTTGCAACGCGGTTTTGGCTTCCGGATAATCCTTCACGGTATTAAGCGCATCTTTATAGGCCAGAGCAGCCTCTAGCAGATTGTTTTCCGCTTCCAATCTCCGACCGCGCTCATAAAACACCTGCGCCTTTTTGATTAACTCAGGCAGGGAACTGGCTGTTTGGCCTTCCAATTCCTGGCTCAATCGCCAATCGCGTTTGGCCCATTCCAACGCCATCTTGGCTTCTTTCCACGCCGGATCCAAGACCAACGCTTGTTTGAATTCCTGAATAGCACCTTGAAATAGTTTTCGTTGCATTAAATTTTTACCTGTTTGAAAATGTTGCATAGCCTCATTTTTATTGCTTGCGACGACTGTGTTGGAATGAGCTGTAGCAATGTCAGTGGTTGGGCTTTCGGCAGTGACCGACAAAATTGCACAAAGCGCAATAAACCCACCTAAACATAAATCAAACCACCAGCCATTACGCAACTGAATTTGCATATGTCTATACACTCCTGCTCATAGTATCGGTGATCTGCGACAAGATATAAGAAAAAGTTGATTTTTATGTTACAATTTAATGCTTTTACTAAGGCGACAATCACACTTATCGGTGTATTGTTACTTGTGTAACATGATAAACGTAAAATCAGAAAGGACTTACACTATGGAATCAACTTCCGAACATACCAATTTTGCGTTACAAACCATGCATTCGCGTAGGAGCATTCGCATGTTTCAGGATCGCGAAGTAACCATTCACGACATAACCACTATACTTAAAGCCGCCAATACCGCACCGTCAGCGCACAATCAACAATCATGGCGCTTTGTAGTCGTTCGTGGCGATAAAAAAAAGGAATTGGTTGAATTAATCAACAATCACGTTGATCGTTTTCCGCGGTCCGCCTCTATTTTGCTTCGCATGGCGGCGCGCTCCATAGCCAGCGCACCGGTTGTTATTGCCGTCGCAAATACGGGCGAACTTATGGACCATGGTCAATCTTTGTTCGGTTTGGAAAACGAGCTTTCTTTTGATTTTTTTCGGACCATGGAAATCCAAAGTTCAGCGGCTGCGGTACAAAACTTACTTTTGGCAGCTACATCCCTAGGCTTAGCGACAGTCTGGCTAGGAATCCTTTTCTTGATCAAAGATGAAGTATTGCAGTTATTAGGTGAACCTAAAGGCGAATTTATGGCTGTAATCCCAGTAGGGTATGCCGCGCGCGAACATAAAGGCCCAGTGAAACGCCCCCTGGAAATCATTGTTAAAACACTCGAATAAGCGAATGCCTTTGGAACTTTCGATTGATTCGACCGTAGTAAAATGAATGTAGTACAAGCTTTACTTTCAGGAGATCTGTCTATGTTGACTTCATTTCGTTTATTCGGATTTTGCCTAATTTCATTTTTCCTCACTTGTGGAAGCTGGGCGGCAACCTACGATCTAAATGCTTGTTTTAAAGCAGCGCTCAATCAGAGTGAAACCATGGCTGATCAAACCGAACAACTCATACAAGCCGAAGAACATTACACTCAAGCCATAGGAAATGTGTACCCCTATATTTATGGCTATGCCGCTTATTTACGGCAACAGGACGCTCCTACCTCGTCTTCTAATCAACCCGAACAACATCAGGCAAAACTCGCTATTGCACAGCCGCTTTTTCGTGGATTACGTGAATATGCCGCCATACGTCAGGCTGGCGATTTAATCATTTTGCAAAAAGAAGCTAGGAACTGGGCAGCCATTCAATTGTACAGTGATGTCGCGGAGGTATTCTATTCGGTTTTGGCTTTGCAAAAGGATATCCAACATTTAGATATTCAAGTAGAGCTATATCAGAAACGCATACAAGATCTAAAGGAACGAGTGGCCATTGGGCGCTCTCGCTCCAGTGAGGTATTAACGGTTCAAGCCGCCTTGGCCAACCTAAGATCACAGCGCCAGCAGATCCTTAATCAAAAACAAGTTACTTGTGAAACGTTGGCTTTTCTTACCGGATTAAATTCCGACATTGAATTGGAAGATCATTCCTCCTTACCTGATCAAACGGAGACATTGGAGCTTAGTTTATCACGCGTTGAGATTCGTCCCGATGTGCTCGCCGCAAGAAAAAAGCTTGAAGTCGCCCGTGCCAATATTGATATTGTCCGAGGCGGCCATTGGCCAAGTGTGGATGTTTCTGGGAATTATTATTTAGATCGTTCAGGTTCTTTATCCAACGTTACTTGGGATGCACAAATTTCGTTAACACTACCAATTTTTACTGGTTTTATTACCTCGTCTAAGATTTCAGAAGCTGAATCGCAATTCAAACAAAGCGAATTAGCCTTACGTCGAATTCAACGTCTGGCTCAGCAGGATGTTCGCAACGCCTATCAAACGCTTAAATCCAAACTAATGCAAGTAACCATTTTACAAGAAGCCGCAATCATATCCGAAAAAAATTACCAGGCGGTTCTACGCGATTATAATTACGGAATGGTCACCAATTTGGATGTACTCCAAGCCATGTCCAACTACCAAGAAAACATAAGGGCTCTTGATCGCTTAAAAATGGCCGTGCTCGCCGATGTGCAACGTTTAAATGTTGTATCCGCTAAATTCTCGCCACTTCACGAAGGGAAGTAACCCTCTATGCTCTTGTCCGATCTCTCAATTCGCAAACCTGTAATGGCATGGATGCTCATGGCCGCTTTGATTATATTCGGCGGTATCGCTTTCTCGCGAATGGGTGTTAGTCAGTTACCTGACGTAGACTCACCCATTATATCTGTTTCCATGCGTTTACCTGGTGCCGCACCTGAAGTTATGGAAACCGATGTTGTGGATGTCGTGGAAAGTGCGTTGATGAGCGTCCAAGGGGTAAAATCCATCACATCTTCTTCACGCAATAGCTCTGCGAATATAACGGTCGAGTTTGAACTCAGCCGCAATATTGATTTGGCTGCTCAAGATGTACAATCCAAATTACAAAGTATTTCTCGGGATCTCCCCAAAGAAATGGAAGCCACAGAAATTTCCAAAACCAACCCCGAAGACAGTCCCATCATCATGTTGGCCTTAGAAAGCGAGACGATCCCTCGCGCCAAACTCATGGCTTATGTTCGCGATATACTAAAAGGAAAGTTTGCCACTGTTGAAGGCGTGGGGGATATTGATCTTATGGGATTCGTGGACCCAAATTTACGAATTTGGGTCTCGGATAAACACCTGCGCAAGTACGCGTTAACCGTCGATGATGTCATGAATACCGTCAGTCGAGAACACTCAGAACTTCCGGCCGGATTTTTGCAAAGTGCCAAAAAAGAATTTAATGTCCGAATGATGGGAGAGGCCAGCAGTGTTCTTGAGTTTGAAAATCTAATTATTAATTCTCGCGGCGGACAACCTAATTATGCTCCCATCCGATTGGGACAAGTGGCGAAAATTGAAGAAGGGCTCGCAGACATACGACGTATTGGGCGCGGCATGGGACGAGCCGCTGTCGGGATCGGCATCATTAAACAACGGGGTTCCAATGAAGTCCAGGTTGCCAGGGCCGTAAAAAGGCGGGTTAAAGAACTCAATAAAGTCCTGCCCGAAGGCATGCATTTGGCAGTTAATGTCGACAATACCGTGTTCACTGAGCGCGCGGTTGAGGATATGAATTTCACTTTGATTCTTTCGGCGATTCTCACCGCCTTGGTATGTTGGGTTTTCTTAGGTTCTTGGTCTTCGACGCTAAATGTCCTGCTGGCAATCCCAACATCGGTGGTGGGTGCATTTTTAGTCCTTTATTTTTGCGGTTTTACTTTAAATACCTTTACACTGATGGCACTGTCATTGGTCATTGGTATTGTCGTCGATGATGCGATCATGATGTTGGAAAACATAATTCGACATCGCGAAAACAAGGAAGGGAAAGTTCATGCCGCTTTGGTCGGGGCACGTGAAATAACCTTTGCGGCTATTGCCACAAGCTTGGCCATTGTCGCCATCTTTCTACCCGTCGCTTTTATGCGCGGAGTTATGGGTAAATTCTTTTTCCAATTCGGTGTCACGATTACCGTGGCGGTCATGCTTTCACTTTTGGAAGCTGTAACTTTAACCCCCATGCGATGCTCGCAGTTTCTCGAAGTCGGTGAACGCCGAACACGATTTGGGAAAGCCATAGAAGCCGGAATGCACAGTTTGAAGTCTATTTATAGCAAAATACTCACCATCCTTTTAAACCATCGTTGGAAAGTCATTCTTCTTTCGCTCATTTTTTTCGCCACCAGTTTTTTGACTTTAGGCAAATTAAATAAAGAATTTTTACCTACAGAAGATCAAAGTCGGTTCATTATCCGTTTGCAAACGCCTGTCGGTTCATCCTTGCAATATGCAGATGCACAATTTTCCAAAGCCGAACAATTCGTTTTGAACCGTCCCGAAGTCGAACGAGTATATTTAAACGTCGGCGGCGGTGGTGGTGTCAATATGGGATTTATGTACATCACCTTAAAGCCCAAAGGGAAACGGGGCATCGATCCAAAGGTCGGACGCGAACTATCCCAAATGGAAATAATGGGCTTGTGCAGAAAGTTCATGAATAAAATCCCCGATGTAAAAGCCTCACCACAAGATTTATCCATGCGAGCCTTTTCCGCATCCCGCGGATTCCCAGTTGAATTTACCATCCAGGGACCTGAATGGAACAAATTGGCAGACTATAAAAACCAATTTATTAAAGCGCTGGAACAAACCAATTTAGTTACGGACCTTGACTCCGATTATAAGGTTGGCATGCCGGAAATGCATGTCATTCCCGACCGCAATAAAGCCACCCAGTACGGTGTAAGCGTCGTTTCCATCGGTAATGTAATCAACTCCATGATTGGCGGTGTTGTGGTCGGGACGTATCCAAAAGGCGGGCATCGTTACGATATCCGCATTAAATTACAAGACGACGCACGCGATCGTCTTGATCGTATCAAGGATTTGTTTGTGCGAAACAATCGAGGTGAACTGATTCCCTTATCTGAAGTTGTGCGAATTGAAGAACGCAAAACCATGCAATCCATCACCCGCAAAAATCGTGAACGGGCGATCTCGGTTTTTGCAAATGTAGCTCCTGGTCAATCCCAACAAAAAGCGTTGGAAACGATACAAACACTGGCAAAAAAACTTTTACCCGCGGATTACCATGTGGTCATCGGAGGAACATCCCAAACATTCCAGGACTCTTTTGGTGATTTATTCATGGCTATGATTCTAGGTATCCTTGTAGCCTATATGATATTGGCTTCACAATACAACAGCTACATTGATCCCATCACCATTTTAATGGCGCTTCCTTTTTCTGTATCAGGAGCCTTTTTAGCTTTACTACTAACCCACCAAACATTGAACATTTACAGTATGATTGGCATGATACTGTTGATGGGCATTGTTAAAAAGAACTCAATTCTTTTGGTTGATTTCACCAACAAGGTTCGTGAACGTGGTGGGGTTCACGTTAACGAAGCTCTTTTAGAAGCCTGTCCCATTCGTCTTCGCCCCATCCTCATGACTTCGGTAGCGATTATTGCCGGTGCTTTGCCGGTAGCCTTGGCCATTGGGCCTGGTGCCGAGAGCCGCGTTCCGATGGCTGTGACCATTATAGGAGGGGTATTGGTTTCAACCATCCTAACGCTTTTAGTGGTTCCTTGTGTTTACAGTCTGCTTTCGAATTTGGAAGGGCGTCATGCGCATCAAGCGATACTTGACGAGGCCGACCAAGCCATTGCGAAGGTACAAAAAAGTAAGCTAAACCCAAACAAGAGAGCGCATACTCTTCCTACATCTATAAAACCGCCCACTAAAAAATCAGTTAAATAGGTTACATATTGTTACAGTTACGACATAGCTGAGCAACGAGCCTAAGCGATCCTTCATGCATAGATCGTCATTCCTTTGGGAGGTAACAAGCATGAACGGAACATGGGTAGGAGGAATTTTGGTTGGTGCAGCGTTGGCAGGTGTGGTAATGCTGGTTGGATGCGGACATACTCAAGGACCTTGGGGCTGTCATGGTGGCGGACATCATAAAGCTGATTGGTTTGTAAATCATGTTAGCCAAGAACTTACACTAACTGAGGCACAAAAAGAAAAGCTAATCGCCCTGAAAAATGCAATCCTTGCTAAAAAGTCTGAATTAAAAGACATACACGAATCCATGCGAACCGAGATACGCACCCAACTATTGTTGCCTACGATAGATCAGGAAAAACTTCAAACCGCAATCTTATCCCGCCAAACACAGCACGAAGCTTTTTTAAAGTTCTGTATTGCTCAATATGCTGATTTTCACGCCACACTGACACAAGAACAGCGCGAACGTTTTGTTAAAAAATTGGATGAACTCCACGAGCGATTGACCGATAATTGCAAGTGAAACTGAAATAAAGCTGCCTGCAGTGTTACTTGCACAAGGAGTCCGAATGTCAAAAACAGTTCTCGTAATCGATGACGACCTTAAGCTCAACCATTTACTGAAAGAATATTTAGAGAAGTTTAAGTTCAAAGTGCTTACCGCAACACATCCGGATCAAGGATTGGCTGAATTGCGACGCAACCAACCGGATATCGTCATTCTCGATGTGATGCTGCCCGACAAAGACGGCTTTGAAGTGTGTAAAGAAATCCGCACACACTCGCGCATTCCCATCATTATGCTGACCGCTCGCGGGGATGTCACCGATCGTGTCGTAGGTTTGGAGTTAGGCGCCGATGATTATCTCGGCAAACCATTTGAACCGCGTGAGTTGGTTGCCCGCATCCAGAGTGTACTACGCCGAGGCACACCTGAATTAAACAGTGAAATCCTTCGGTCCGGTAATTTGATTTTAAATTTATCTCGCCGTTCAGGACGATTGGGAAAAAAAGATCTCGAACTCACTTCTTCCGAATTTGAAATCTTGGCGTTTTTTTTACAGAATCCGAGTCGAGTCCTTAATCGCGATCAACTTTTAGAAAAAATACGTGGATTGGAGTGGGAGGCATTTAACCGCTCCATTGATGTTCTAATCAGTCGGTTGCGCGACAAATTAGGTGATCATCCCAAACGTCCGCTTTATATTAAAACGGTCTGGGGAACAGGTTATATGTTTATCGGCGGAGACGCGAAATGAAACCCTCGATAATTGAACATTTCCGCCGCTCCATTTTTTTGAAATTTTTATTGGTTATTAAAATAACCGGATTACTTGTAATTTTACCCATTCTTATTTTTTTTCATTTCTGGTTTCACAATCAACCCGAAAATCCTTTTTTTAAAAATGCTTCTCATTATATTGATTATTTCATTGCTGAATTAGGACCGACGCCATCTTTAGACCGTGCCCAAGCATTTGCTTCAAAATATTTTTGGGCTATTCGTTATGAAGGTTCGGATCAACAATGGGCGACGACACCTTCCATGCCCACCTTTCAAAAAGTCGAACAAATTCTACATGATTCCAAATCGCCTAAAAAATATCATTTTTTCATTCGCCCCGGAGCCAAAGGCAAATTTTTATTTATACCCACTTTCAAACCTATATTTACGTTCAAGGATGAATTGCATATCATCTTTTTACTTTTGGCCATTATTTTGGTTTTCTTAGGAGCACTTTACGCCATTGCACACATTTTGAAACCGATTCGATACTTAGAAGAGGGCGTTAAACAAATACAACAAGGAAATCTAAACTACACCATTTCCGTCTGCAAACGTGATGAATTGGGACAATTGGCGGTTTCATTTAATCAAATGACGCAACGCATTCGGGAAATGATATCCGCCAAAGAGCAACTCCTTCTAGATGTCAGTCATGAATTCCGTACCCCCTTAACGCGCATCCAACTCTCACTCGCCTTAATGTCCAAAAGCAAGCAACGTGATAGCATCCAAGCGGATATAGTGGAGCTTAATCAAATGTTGGATGAAATTCTCGAAAGTGGTCGCCTTAACAGTGCCCATGGAGGGCTTAATCGTCAAACGCTCAAAATTGCCCAGTTCATCACGGATATCGTCTCGACGTATAAATTGCGAAAACCTAAGCTCATTCTGGATTTGGTTAAAATTAAAGATCTGGAATTGTCGCTTGACCGAGAACGCATTAAGAAAGTCGTCTCCAACATTCTCGAAAACGCTTATAAATATTCCTCCGATCATCGTAAACCAATAAACATAATGGCACGTTTAGAAAACGAATGGGTCATTATCACCATACGTGATCACGGATGCGGAATTCCCACTCAAGAATTATCAAAGATTTTCGAACCTTTTTATCGAGTAGATCGTTCACGTTCCAAAGATACGGGCGGATTTGGTTTGGGCCTTAGTCTTTGTAAGCGAATTTTAGAAGCTCATGGAGGGAAAATTCAAATTCAAAGCAACCTTAAGGAAGGAACGACGGTTGACCTCTTTTTCCCCAATCAACCTTTGAAATCCGTTTGACGGGGACCTTAAAGGGAAGAGGCGAGTGCTTTTCCACTTTTACTAATGCCTTTCTTCGGTCACTTTTAACGGTTATCTATAATTTTTAAAACCAGCATTTTATAATGATTTTATTGGTTTTAATGGGAATAGTTCAATTTTCAAAATGTTTTTTGAAAAACCTTGACAAATATAAAAGAATGCGTAAAATGATCCGACTGCATAAGGAATGTTTGTATATTTTATGTAGGTTGCTTCATGGTGGACGTAGTTCAATTGGTTAGAGCGCCAGGTTGTGGTCCTGGATGTTGCGGGTTCGAGTCCCGTCGCCCACCCCAACTTTCCGCACAGTGTGACGCAAATAGGTGACTGTCGAAACCTATAAAAGATACACCTGCTGTCCATTGTAAGTTTGGTAATGCGCCTGTAGCTCAGCGGATAGAGCAACGGCCTCCGAAGCCGTGTGTCGGACGTTCAATTCGTCTCAGGCGCACCAACTTTCCTAGCGATTAGGAAAACTTGGGGAACATTAGAGCAACCATCAAGAATCAGTTTGTTTTTCGGGTGATTAGCTCAGTTGGTAGAGCAGCTGACTCTTAATCAGCTTGTCACAGGTTCGATCCCTGTATCACCCACCACCAATAATTCCCCCGGTGAAAGCGCAAACTTCAGGTTTGAACTTGGCCGGGGGTTTAGTATAATTGGGCCATTCCATTTTATCATATACTTTCAAAGGGAGGTTATGCTGCACGCGAGGGTGGTGGAACTGGCAGACACGCTAGACTTAGGATCTAGTGCTTAACCGCATGCGGGTTCAAGTCCCGCCCCTCGCACCAGCTCGCAATATGGTGAAAATTGATCTGCAGGAAAAAAGTGAGACAACGCGTATTCTTCAGGTGGAAATTCCCCTGGAGGTTGTAGAAAAAGAATTTTCGAAAGTATCGGAAAGTGTCCAAAAGAACACTCAACTTCCAGGTTTTCGGAAGGGACGCGTTCCCATGGACGTCATTAAGAAAAAGTATACCCATGAAATCCGAGAGGAAGTCATGGAACGCCTAATTTCCGAATCGTATCGACAAGCCTTGGATCAAACCAATAGCGTTCCGATTGTACAACCGCGGTTTGAAAACATCATGTTGGATCCCGGCAAACCGTTAACCTATCAATTGACTTTGGAAGTATTGCCTAAAGTTAAGTTAGGGAACTATTCCGGAATGAAATTGACCAAGAAAAAGATTAATGTGACCGATGCACAAGTTACTGAAGTGTTAGAGAAACTGCGTATTCAGAACGCCGTCTTGTCGCCGGTGGAAGGGCGTCCCTCACAGAAATCCGATGTCATCACCATTGATTTCGAAGGAACCCTGGATGGGAAACCCGTTCCGCATACCAAAGCCGAAGCTTATTCGGTTGAAATAGGATCCGGTCAGACCATTCCTGAATTCGATCAAAACCTTCAAGGCGTTTCACTTAACGAAACCAAAACCTTTCCAGCCCAATTTCCCGCAGATTATCATGCTGCGGAAATCGCAGGAAAAACAGTTATGTTTACCATAACCTGCAAGGCTATCCAAGAGAAGAAGATGGCCGCTTTGGATGATGATTTTGCCAAGGAAATGGGACCGTTTGCTTCTTTGGACGAATTGAAAGAACGTATTCGTAAGGATCTAGGGACCGAACAAGAACATCAAAACCGTTCCCGTATGAAAGATCAGATCATGGAAACACTCGGAAAAATGGTGCATACCAAGATTCCGGATATCCTTATTGATCGGTCCTTGGACAAACTAGTCAAAGATCATGAAAACAAAATGAAAGAGCAAGGTCAGACCTGGGAACAATCAGGAACCACAGCCGAAGAACTCAAAAAACAACACCGGCAACAAGTGGAATTGCAGTTACGCGCCAACCTGGCTTTGCGCGAAATCGGGCTTCTGGAAAAAATCGAGATTTCCTCTGACGAACTGAATGCAGAGGTGGAACGCCTAGCACGCATGTCACGTCAGCCGGTCCAGGGTTTGAAGGATTACTTGAAACAATCCGATCGTTGGGAAGACTTGCGCGATCGTTTACGTGATGATAAAACTCAAAATTGGATTATTGAAAACGCTAAAGTTCAAGAAGAAGCCTAACCGAAACTTCTCTACATATACTAAAGGAGGATGGTTTCTATGTCGCTCATCCCTATGGTTGTTGAACAGACACAACGTGGCGAACGTGCCTACGATATTTATTCCCGCTTACTTAAAGAACGGATCATTTTTCTCGGTACGCCCATCAATGATGATGTCAGCAATCTGATCATTGCCCAGTTGCTGTTTCTGGAAGGTGAAGAACAAAAAGAAATCTCCATGTACATCAATAGCCCCGGAGGTGTGGTTTCTTCCGGATTGGCCATTTATGATACCATGCAGTTTATTAAATCTCCGGTTTCAACTTTGTGTGTGGGTATGGCAGCATCCATGGCTGCTGTTTTGTTGGCGGCCGGTACCCCGGGGAAGCGTTATGCGCTGCCCAACTCGCGCATTATGATGCACCAAGGTTCGGCTGGTTTTTCAGGAACCATGCCGGATATTGACATACAAGCCAAAGAAATCATGCGAGTTCGTGAAATCATGAACCAAATCCTTTCTAACCATACGCATCAGCCCGTCGAACGGATCGTGAAAGACACGGATCGGGATTTTTACCTATCTGCGGAAGAAGCTCGTGCCTACGGCGTCATTGATGAAGTTATGGTGAATAAAGTCTAAGGAGTCATTCAATCGTGGTTCGTAACGCCTCCAAGTCCGTACAATGCTCGTTTTGCGGCAAAGACGCACAAGCCGTTCGGCGCCTGATCCAGGGGCAAAACGGCTATATTTGCGATGAGTGTGTTTTGGTTTTAAACGAGGCCTTGGTGCGCGAACTTCCACAAACCGCCGCCGCTCCTTTGGACAAGCCACCCAAGCCCGCGGATATACATCGCTTCCTGGATCAATATGTCATTGGTCAAGAAAAGGCCAAACGGGTACTTTCGGTCGCGGTACATAACCACTATAAACGCCTTTATCTGCATGATCCTCTGGGGGATGATGTTGAATTATCCAAAAGCAACATCTTGTTATTAGGGCCCACGGGTACGGGGAAAACATTACTGGCTCAAACCTTGGCGCGTATGTTGAAAGTACCATTTGCCATAGCCGATGCCACAACCTTGACTGAAGCCGGATATGTTGGAGACGATGTCGAAAACATTATCCTCAAACTCTTGCAAAACGCCAATTACGATGTAGCGGCCGCCGAACGTGGTATTATCTACATTGACGAAATTGATAAGATCGGTCGCAAAAGCGAGAACGCATCCATTACCCGCGACGTATCCGGCGAAGGCGTCCAACAAGCACTACTGAAAATTATCGAAGGCACGGTCGCCAATGTTCCGCCCAAAGGTGGGCGTAAACATCCACAACAAGAATACATCAAAGTAGATACTACCAACATTCTCTTTATTTGCGGTGGCGCCTTTATAGGATTGGAAAAAATCATCCAACATCGAACCGGGCGAAAGACCTTGGGTTTCAAATCGGACGAAACCGCGGTTCGCCGCAATCGTTCCGTCAGTGAATTATTCGCCGACGTCCAACCTGAGGATTTTATCAAATTCGGTATGATTCCCGAATTTATAGGACGTATTCCGGTTGCAGCAGCATTGCATGAATTGGACGAACCCGCATTGGTGCGTATACTTACTGAGCCCAAAAATGCATTGGTGAAACAATATCAGAAGTTTTTCGCCATGGAAGGCGTAAAACTCACCTTAACCAAAGAATCACACCATGAAATCGCCCTTGAAAGCCTGCGACGTCAGACCGGAGCCCGTGGTTTACGTGCGGTTTTAGAAGAAGTGATGTTGGATCCTATGTATGAACTTCCGGGGCGTACCGATGTGAAAGAATGCATCATTACCCCTGATGTCATTAAACGCAAAGCCAGTCCTCGGCTTATTCTACAAACCGGGGAAGAAGAACCCTTGGCCAAGTTGGCCTAAGATACGGAGAACGCCTATGACGACCATAAAGACGTCCGGATCGAACTCCATTCTTCCGCTTATGCCTTTGCGTGACATGGTAGTGTTTCCGCACATGTTGGTTCCGCTATTTGTAGGACGCGGTAAATCGGTTTTGGCTTTAGAAGAAGCCATGCTCAAAGATAAAATTATTATCTTGGTGGCTCAGCAACAAGCTCAGGTGGACGATCCTACTCCGCAAGATATTTTTGACATTGGTGTACGTGCTCAAATCCTCCAGGTATTGAAAGCTCCTGACAACACCATTAAAGTTTTAGTCGAAGGACTGGAACGGGTACGAGTTACGCACTACGTAACCACAGAAAAATTTTTCACCGTAGAATACGAAACGATTTCTCAAAAAAACCAAGCCGGCCCTACCTTGATTGCCATGATGCGCAATGTCATGGAACTGTTCGAACAATACTCACGGTTAAATAAAAAAATTACGTCCGATACGGTAAATGCGCTTTCGGCCATTGAAGACCCAGGTCGGTTGGCGGATATTATTTCGTCGCATATGCCTTCTAAAGTTGAAGAGAAGCAGCGTTTATTGGAAGCATTGGAACCGGCATCACGTCTTGAGCAGTTGTCGGCTTTACTCTCAACGGAGATTGAAATTTTAGAAATCGAACGTCGTATTCAAGGACGCGTACGTAAACAAATGGAAAGTACGCAAAAAGAGTACTACCTGCATGAACAAATCAAGGCCATTCGCAAAGAGCTTGGACAAAAAGATGACGAAAGCGAAACCGATGAATTGGCTCAGAAAATCAAGGCCGCTAAAATGGCCCCCGAAGCTCATGATAAAGCACTTAAAGAATTAGGCCGGTTGGAACGCATGCAGGCCATGTCACCCGAAGCCGCTGTCATCCGCACTTATTTGGATTGGCTTTTAAGTTTACCCTGGAACATACGGACACGTGAAAAACTGGATGTCCGTGATGCGGCGAAGGTTTTGGATAAAGATCATTACGGATTAAGAAAAGTTAAGGATCGTATTTTAGAATATTTATCGGTGCGTAAGTTGGCTCCGAAAATGAAAGGTCCAATATTATGTTTGGTAGGGCCTCCGGGTGTAGGGAAGACATCCTTGGCGCGTTCCGTGGCCAAAGCGTTGAATCGTAATTTTGTTCGCATCTCTTTGGGTGGCGTGCGTGACGAAGCCGAAATCCGAGGACATCGTCGCACCTACATTGGAGCCTTACCTGGACGCATTGTCCAAGCGTTGAAAACGGCTAAGAGTCGTAATCCCGTCATTTTGCTCGATGAAATCGATAAGATCGGATCTGATTTCAGGGGCGATCCAGCCGCTGCTTTGTTGGAAGTTCTGGATCCTGAGCAAAACACAACCTTTGCCGATCATTATCTGGACATTAATTTCGATCTTTCTGAGATTATGTTCATTGCCACAGCCAATGTGATTCATCATTTGCATCCAACCCTGCGTGACCGTATGGAGGTTATCGAAATCCCCGGCTACACATTGGATGAAAAAATTCAAATTGCAGACCGCTATCTGATTGCACATCAATTGGAAGAGCACGGATTAACGCGCGAAGATGTCATTGTACCTAAAAAAATTATCGAAAAATTAATTTCCGGCTACACTTCCGAAGCCGGTGTTCGCAACTTGAACCGCGAAATATCGGCCATTATGCGCAAGGTCGCCCGCTTGAAGGTCGAACGCAAAAACCGCAAAACGCGCGCTTTGTCTGAAACCGATCTTTCAAAATTCTTAGGACCCCAAAAAATCGTTCGTCGCAAACGCGAACGCACCAATATGATCGGGGTTTCCACTGGATTGGCGTGGACAGAAGTGGGTGGAGAAATTTTAGCCATTGAAGTTACATTGATGCCTGGTAAAGGACAGTTGATGCTAACTGGAAAACTGGGTGACGTTATGAAGGAATCTGCCCACGCTGCGCTCAGTTATGCGCGTTCACACGCCCGTGATTTTAATCTCGCCTCTGATTTCTACACGCAGACCGACATTCACGTGCATGTACCGGAAGGCGCCATTCCGAAAGATGGTCCTTCGGCAGGCATCGCCATGGCGACGGCGATTATTTCGGCGTTAACCTCTACGCCCGTACAAAAGGCCGTAGCCATGACCGGTGAGATAACACTGCGTGGACGAGTGCTGGCCATTGGTGGACTTAAAGAAAAACTTTTAGCGGCCGTTCGCGCCGGTATCACTACGGTTATTTTGCCTCGTGAAAACGGAAAAGATCTAGAAGATCTTCCTCAAGAAGTTAAAAAAGCTCTGACCATTCATCTTGTCGACGAAATGGAAGAAGTCTTACGTCTCGCATTGGTGAAGAAAAGCATGCCGGGCAAATCTAAGAAACGTTCAAAATCTTTGAAAGTACCAGCGGGCCATTCCATTTCGCCAACTCCGCTACCATCCTAGCTTATGGGAACCCCTGATTTAAAACTGCTTGTAACCGCCTATACGGTTGATCAAATTCCCAAACAGGATGTTCAGATCCGGGAATTGGTCATGGTAGGGCGTTCCAATGTGGGCAAATCGTCCATTGTTAATCGACTTTCAGGTATGATTACCCGGGATACCAAAAAGCATGCGGCACGTATATCCAGCCAACCCGGCTGTACACGTTCATTGAATTTTTACAAATTTTGGCCTGATGTTTTGTTGGTAGATATGCCTGGATTTGGGTATGCTCAAATGTCACTGGCGCAGCGTAGGGAACTGGGTGTACTGGTTGATGGGTACATGAAAGACCGTCCAACCATCGCCTGTGTCTTGCATGTTTTAGACGCGCGTTTGCCACTCCAGGAAAACGATAAAAAAATGTGGGAATGGGCACAACATTTCGGCTATTTCTACTTGTTGGTACTAAATAAATGTGATAAACTCTCGCGGTCTGAGATCGAAAAACAGAAAAAAATAATCGCCGCTTCTTTTTCCGAAGCTGTTAAAAAGCCGATTTTGCTTACCGTATCCGCCAAAACTGGACTAGGCATGGCTGAATTGAATCGTACTCTTCGCGACGCCGTGTCTCACCATCATCTATAAAGGAGTTGGTCGCTATGTTGTATAAAAAACGCTTAATGACCCCGGGCCCCACGGAAGTACCCCCAACGGTTTTAGCCGAAGCGGCAAAACCAATTATGCATCACCGCACACCTCAGTTCCGTCGCATTCTCACGGATGTCGTGGCTGGTTTGAAACGCATATTCATGACCGAAAATGACATTTTGCTTTATCCTGCCGCAGGTACCGGCGCCATGGAATCCGCCATTGTCAATCTATGTTCACCCGGCGACCATATCCTGGTTGCGTCCTGCGGGAATTTCGGCAATCGCTGGACCGATATTGCCAAAGCCTACGGCATCCAAAGCGAACACTACGAAGTGACTTGGGGCACAACCATTGATCCCCTTGAAATCCAGAAACGTTTGGCTGCGGATCCTACGATCAAGGCCGTGTTTACAACCCTTTCCGAAACATCCACCGGCGTTGAGACCGACATTAAGACCATTGGCGAAATAGTTGCCAAAACAAAGGCGGTCTTGGTGGTGGATGCGGTTTCAGGATTGGGTGCCATTCCCATGAAAACCGATGAATGGAAGGCCGATGTCGTTGTCGCCGGCTCACAAAAAGGCTTAATGATTCCTCCGGGCTTAGGTCTGGTCTCGGTTTCCGCTAAAGCTTGGGAATATGTCAATGTCTCGAAATGTCCGAAATACTATTTTAGTTGGTTGAAAGCTCAAAAGGCTATGAAAGCCGAAGCTTTGGCAGATACACCCTATACACCCAGTATTTCTTTGATCATGCAATTGGCGGAAGCGATTCGTTTGATTGAAGCCGAGGGGTTGGAACCTGTTTGGGAACGACATGCTCGTTTGGCACAAGCCACCCGGGCTGCAGCCCAAGCTTTGGGACTTAAGCTCTATGCACCCCAGCAGGCCAGCAATGCGGTAACCGCCATTTATGTTCCTGAAGGTGTAGATGTCAGCAAGCTGTTTAAGACCGTTCGCGACGTATACGGCATCACCTTGGCCACCGGTCAAGGCGTAGCCAAAGGGAAAATTTTCCGAATTGGACATCTAGGGTATGTTGATGATTTTGATGTGGTAGCGACCATTGCGGCTGTTGAACGCGCATTGTTGGAGCAAAATTATTCGCTGCAAATCGGGCAAGGTGTAGCAGCGGCTGAAAAAGTTTTGTTTGGACGATAGTCCGACGAACGGGGGATACGACGCATGTTTAAGGTATTGATAAGCGACAATCTAGCGATTGAAGGGCAACAGATTTTGAAAGCCGATTCAGAAGTTGAGTTGGATGCCCGAGAAAAAGTTTCGGCTGAAGAACTTTTAAAAATCATTCCGAACTACGACGCGCTTATTGTGCGCAGCGATTCCAAAGTGACAAAAGAAGTCCTGGAAGCGGGCAAGCGCTTGAAAGTCGTGGGACGCGCCGGCGTGGGCTTGGACAATGTCGACATTGCGGAAGCTACTCGCCGCGGCATTATAGTCATGAATACGCCCGATGGCAACACCATGTCCACCGCCGAGCATACGTTTTCAATGATCATGGCCATGGCGCGCAACATTCC
Source organism: uncultured bacterium (assembly GCA_964604705.1). Taxonomy (GTDB): domain Bacteria; phylum Oederibacteriota; class JAAXVQ01; order JAAXVQ01; family JAAXVQ01; genus JAAXVQ01. The sequence goes on along the minus strand of CAZSAP010000001.1, from coordinate 74,520 downwards.
TCAGGCCGACGCTTCTATGAAGCAAGGGAAGTGGGATCGTAAAAAATTCATGGGTACTGAATTGTTCGGTAAGACCTTAGGTGTCATTGGACTTGGGCGCATTGGAACCGAAGTGGCCAAACGCGCGCAAGCGTTCAGCATGAAAATCCTGGCGTACGATCCATTTGTATCTCAGGATAAAGCCGAAAAAATGAACCTCCAACTGGCAACCGTGGATGAAATTGTAACCCAGGCTGATTTTATAACCGTACATACGCCCAAAACCAAAGAAACCGAAGGCTTGATTGGCAAGGCTCAGTTTGACAAAATGAAACCCGGGGTGCGCATTGTTAATTGCGCGCGCGGAGGGATCATCAAGCAAGCGGACTTGCGCGATGCACTTAAATCCGGAAAAATCGCCGGCGCCGCGTTGGATGTTTTTGAAGAAGAACCGCCAAAAGATATGGACCTTTTAACTTTGCCCAATATTGTCGTAACACCTCACCTGGGCGCTTCCACAGAAGAAGCACAGGTCAACGTGGCGATTGTTATGGCCGAACAAATTTTGGATGTGCTTAAGGGGCGGATGGTGCGCAATGCAGCCAACATTCCGTCGATTCCTTCAGAGTTGTTAAAAGAAATGTCCCCGTATTTGCTCCTGGCTGAACGCCTGGCAAGTTTTCAAGCACAAATCCTTGATGGGCAAGTCAAAAAGGTCACGTTAAAATACGCTGGGGAAATCAGTGAATTTCCAACCCACATTTTAACCATTTCCGCAGTAAAAGGATTGTTATCCTCGATGCTGTCCGATTCCATCAACTTTGTCAATGCACGCGTATTGGCCAAGGAACGTGGCATCGAAGTGATGGAAACCTCCACCAAGGAGACGCAGGATTTCACCAGCACCTTCACCGTGGAAGTTGAAACCGATAAATCCGTACGCCAGGTTGTAGGAACGTTGATTGGAAAAAAACGTGACCCGCGGGTCGTGAATCTGTTTGGCTATCATACCGATTTTAATCCCGAGGGATTTTTACTGGTTTTCACGCATACCGACGAACCTGGAATTGTTGGGCGTATGGGAACGGTATTGGGTGATGCCCACATCAATATTGCCGCCTTGCATATGGGACGTAAAACATTAGGCGGGGATGCCGTCAGTATTTTGAATCTGGATGCCGAAGTACCAGCGGACTTATTGGCCAAACTATCGCAAACTGCGAAAATCAAAGATATAAAGTTAGTTAAACTTTAATCTTCAATTAAGAGGACTTTTATGCCAAATGTTGTCATTGTGGGCGCCCAATGGGGCGATGAAGGCAAAGGAAAAATCATTGATTTGCTGGCGGAGAACGCCGATGCCGTGGTTCGTTACCAAGGTGGAAACAACGCCGGTCACACGGTCGTCATTGAAGGCAAAAAACATGTTCTGCATCTCATTCCTTCTGGCATATTGCACAAGGGTAAATTGTGCGTAATTGGGAACGGTGTCGTGATCGACCCCAATGCGTTGATTGCCGAAATTGAACAACTCACCGCACAGGGGATTGAAGTCGGCGACAACTTCCGCATCAGTGAATTGGCCCATGTGATTTTTCCGTATCATCGTGCCATGGATACAGCCAATGAGACCAAACGTGGTTCAGGGAAGATCGATACCACCCACCGTGGTATTGGTCCAGCGTATGGAGACAAATTCGGCCGCTCCGGTATTCGCATGGTTGATCTTATGCATGCCGACCGACTCGAGAAACGAGTTGAGACAAATCTAAAAGAGAAAAATTTTATCTTCAAGCAATATTATTCGATGACAGAATTAAAAAGTCATGATATAGTCTCCGAGTATTTTGCTTTAGGGCAGCGGTTAAAGCCGTTTGTAACGGATACCGTTTCCTTGATCAATCGGTTGTTGGATGAAAAGAAAAAAGTTCTTTTTGAAGGCGCACAAGGAACGTTTTTGGACATTGATTTCGGTACGTATCCTTTTGTGACTGCTTCTCATCCTACTGCTGGTGGCGCGGCTACTGGCACTGGGGTGGGCCCGACCCGAATTGAAAAAATCCTTGGCATTGTAAAAGCATATACGACTCGTGTCGGCGCAGGTCCTTTGCCAACAGAAATTGAAGACGGCGGAGAGGATTTACGAACACGCGGGCGTGAATTTGGTGCCACGACAGGTCGACCACGACGCTGTGGGTGGTTTGATGCCGTAGTTGTTAAACGCGCTCAGATGTTAAATCATTTCGAACAAATGGCATTAACCAAGTTGGATGTACTGACAGGTATTCCCAAGTTGTACATTTGTAAAGAATATCTAATCAATGGCGAGCGGGTAACTTCTTTCCCTTCTGCCTTGGAAGATGTTGAAAGCATTAAACCTATTTACGAAGAAATGCCAGGCTGGACTGAAGATATTTCCCAAGCCAAGAGCATTGAGCAGTTTCCAAAAAATGCTCGAAAGTATCTGGATCGAATTGAAGAACTGGTTGGAGCTAAAATATCGATCATCTCCATCGGGGAAGATCGCGCTCAAACAATAATGATTAATTCGTTCTTTTAAAATTTATTCACTTGTAACGAGCCGGTAGCTCAGTTGGTAGAGCACCGCCCTTTTAAGGCGGCTGTCGAGAGTTCGAGCCTCTCCCGGCTCACCATTCTTTTTCACTTTTATCCTTATTTTTTTTGATTTTTCATATTTTTATTTACACTTTATTTTTAGTTTTTTTAAAAAATACCCTAAAAATAATTGACAAAAAAACTAACCGGCATTATTATTCACTTGTCTTAAATGCATTAGAAAGAAGGCCCCGTGCCCATGACGGCAATAAGGTACATCTTTCAAAAGCTTCTTTGTTCTTTAATTATAGTTTCATTTATATTTCCTTCGACTGTCCTTGCAGCTAAAACTACCGCAGATCACAAAGAAGATCCCAATTCACTTTTTAATTCAGGGCTTACTTTTTATCAAAACGGACAGTTTAAAGAGGCAATCACACCATTAAAAAAATTATTAGATGTAACCCCCAATGATGAAACAGCCCTGGTATTGCTCGGAACCATTCATCTTCAAATTGATGCCTTAGATGAATCTGAAAAATATTATAAAAAAACTTTAGATATAAACCCCAAAAACACAGATGCACTTAATAACTTAAGTCTGGTCTATTACAAACAAAAACGGTACGAGGCTGCAATATCCCAATTGTTGCAAAGTCTATCTGTGCAGCCCAATAATGCCGATACCTTGTTAACCTTAGCAACGATATATTCCGAAGCAGGTAAAACCGATGAAGCGCTTCAGACCTATAAACGTTTGGTTCAAAGCAATCCGAAATCAGAAAAAGCTTATAAGTTTTTAGCGGATATATATTTTCAAAAAGGAAAATATGACGAAGTTATTAAGATGTATACAAAAGCTGATGATAAAATCGCTAAAGGAGCCGACGCCTTAACCAATTTAGGCTTCGCTCATTTGTATCGCGAAGATTTAAATCAAGCTGCAAAATATTTTAATTTTTCAAACCAAGTTAATCCAACTAAGGCTGAAACTCATTATGGGCTCGGCATCATCAATCGACGCCAAGCCAATCTCGATGCAGCCATTAAAGAGTTTAAACAAGCCACTGTACTTAATAACACTTACACCAATGCCTTTCAAGAATTATCCATTTCCTATGAAGATAAGGGCGATTACATTAAAGCTCTCTACTATGCTCATCAAGTGTTAAAGATGACACCTGAAGAGGTCACGGTAAAGAGTCGATATCAAGCGCTTAAGAACAAAGCCGTCGACTATTACTTAAGAAAGGGAAGTCAGGCCTATTTGGATAACGATTTCCCAAACGCGGTTATGAATTGGGAGAAAGTTTTAAAACTCGATCCTGACAATGCTAATGCCAAAAAATTTATTAGTACCGCCCAAAGTAAAACCGGCAAAGATATCAAAACACATAATGCAAGTGCCGAACAGTTTTTCTTGCAAAACCGCTATCAGGATGCATATCGCGAATGGGATTTGGTCCTAAAAGTCGATCCCAACAATCAAGCGGCTCAGGAAGGTATAAAAAAGCTAAAAACAAAAAAAGTCTCCACCAACGACTTGATTACTTCGCAAGGCTTGGATTATATGAAAAAGGGAAATGTTAAAGCTGCTTTGGAAGAATTTAAAAGCACTTTAAAAGTAGATCCAAAAAACCTAGTGGCCAAACAATATGTTGATAAATTACAAAATGAACAAAAAAATGAATCCGAGAAATTTTATCGTAAAGGTGTTGAATTATTATCTCAGGGAAAAATTAACGAAGCCATCGACAATTTGGAACAAGCGCAGGAAGTCAATCAACAAGATCAACGTACAAAAAATTTATTGTATAAAGCACGCACTCAATTACGTGATAATCTAAAAGCGCTTATGGCTCGTGGTATCGAATTGGCGAATGCCGGGCGTGTGGCTGAAGCCAAAGAAAAATTTAATGAAGTCTTAAAATTAAGTCCGGGTAATGCCGAAGCCACAGAATACCTTTCTAAGTTAACCGGCCAGACCACCCATGCTGCTGTTAATAAAGATGAAATTAAAAAGTTATATTACGATGGCGTGTCTCTTTATTTGGATGGTCAAAATCGTCGTGCCATTGAGGTTTGGCAAAAAATACTAGTTCTTGACCCCGAAAATCAAGAAGCTAAAAGTTCCATTGCCAAAGCCGAAATGGAGTTGAAGGAAATGGAAAAACGCGGTATAAAGGTTGAGTAATTTATTACATTCACCATTAACGAGGGAATATGCCGCCGGTAACCGCGCCATCTGTAAAAGCGACCGTTAAAAAAGTTCCTGTCAAGCCTAAAGCATCAGCTCCCGTCAAAAAACAAAAAGGTAGTTTACGTTATAAATTCGGTGCTTCTGTAACCCTACTCCTAACGCTCACGATTATTTTCATTAGTGTGTTTGCGCTTAAAGGTGAAGAACAAGCATTGCGCCAAGAAATGACCCAACGCGGTATCACTATCGCTCGCAACCTTGCGATGAACGCATCCAAAGCATTGGTCGTTCGCGACATTCTTACTTTATCAACGTTAGTAAAAGATTCCATGGAAAATCCGAGCGTTAATTACGCCCTTATTGTTGACGAAAAAGGGATTATTGCCGCTCATAACGATATTGCCTTTGCCGAGAAAATGTACCGCCGTCCCGCAAGTGTAAAAGAACTTGGCGGAAGTAAAATGAAAATTTCCGAGCCGTTTCCTTACAAAGACACGAAAAATGTCGATATTGGTGTAACTGTTTTATTAAACAATCAAGTTCCGATTGGGGAAATCCATATCGGTTTGTCTCAAACCTTCATCGAAAAAACCATTCAAGAAGCCATCCAGCAAATCAGTTATTTGGCTCTGGCATTTATTTTAATTGGAATTTTCGTCACAGTCATTATGGTGAGTCTAATTGTACGTCCTATACGCGCTCTGGAAAAAGGTGCTGAAATCATCGGTCAAGGAAACCTTGATTTTACCATTAATGTCAAAAGTCGAGATGAAATTGGTAACTTGGCACGTACCTTCAATAAAATGACCACGGATCTAAAATCAGCACAGGTTAAAATTATCGAAAAAGAGAAGATGGAACAGGAATTAGAAACAGCTCGAAAAATCCAAGCGGTTTTATTGCCGAAAGAAAATCCAAAAATTGCTGGATTCAAAATTGTGTCCTTTTACAAATCAGCCAAAGAAGTCGGCGGTGATTACTTTGACTTTTTATGGGTTAATAAAGAAAATAAACATTTAGCCATTACCGTAGCTGACGTATCCGGTAAAGGTGTACCTGGTTCTCTGGTAATGGTTATGACACGCAGTATTCTACGTTCACAAGCACAAATTACCGATGCCGCTGCAACCCTTAGCAAAACCAATGCACTGCTTTATAAAGACATCAAACGTGGCATGTTTGTAACCATGTTCTATGCTATTATCGATTTAGTAAACATGCGTGTCAATTGCGCCAATGCCGGACATAATCCATTGATTCTGGGACATCCGGATGGACGAGTTGAATTATTTAACCCGTCGGGTATCGCCTTAGGTCTGGATAGCGGCGACCGTTTCAACGGAAAAATCCAATCAATGGATATCGATATAAAGCCCGGCGATGTATTTATTATTTATACTGACGGTGTTACCGAGGCAATGAATTTAAAAGAAGAAGAATTCACCGAAGAGCGTTTAGCACAAGTATTAGGAAAATGTGTTCATCTTGAGGCGCAAGCCATTAGTGATACAATCGTTAATGAGCTTATGGAATTTACCGCCGGTGCGCCTCAACATGATGACATTACACTGGTCACCGTTAAAGTCGAGTAATCTTTATTCATATAAAAGCCCAGTTAAGAAAAAAGAACTTCCTATTCATATATTTTTATGCTAAACTTCTTCCAATTGTAGGTGGAGGTGGAAGGATGAAGAAAATTACTGTCAAAGTACATTCAGCGGATATCAATCCAGAATGTACCGTCGTTGATGTTGAAGGTTTTCTGGACGCCTATACGGTGGCAGAACTCGAAGAAACATTTAACGGTCTGATCAAAGAAAAAAAATTCAAACTCATTATCAATCTGTCCAAGCTTGACTACATCAGCAGTGCAGGTCTTGGTACATTCATGGGTGTCATCGATGAGATTCGTGACAACAATGGTGATATCATATTGACCAATTTATCCCCGAAAATTTACAAGGTATTTGATTTGCTGGGATTCTCAGAGCTGTTTCAGATCGTTGATACAGATGCAGCCGCAGTAGCAAAATTTGCTGAAGCCAAATAGGCGGGAACAAGCCTTCCTTTTTATCTGTTTTCGTTTTTGGGTGATTCGAGCGTTTGAGGATTTTGCTGAATGAATAAACTCAAAATAAAATCCTGCCAAACCAAGACTTGTACCAATGCAATTTGGGTACAATTGGACTCCACCCTAGACGAGACTTTTTATTCCCATATTGAACCTTTTTGGAGCCTCCTTTCCAAAGATTCTTCACGTTTAGTTATTTTTGATTTCGAAATGCTCACATCCTGGACGCCTCTGGGATTGGGCTTTTTTTTAGGTATGTCCAAGAGTCTTTTCCATCAAACGCGTGCCATTTGGTTTTCCCATTCCTCACCTGAATTCATACAGGCTATTTTAGCGTTCGATGCAGCGTTTTTTACTCGCGTGCATCAAGCTACCACCGAAGATATTCAAGACATTCGCTCACTTTCGTTGCACATTCCAGTTGATCATTTTTCGCTGAGTGTTCAAGAATCCGAGCTTAAATCAGGTCAAGCCTTCACACTACGAATTGAAGCTAAGGATCATCAATCTCGAATTATTCCCGATTACACCGGCATTCCACATCTCATGATTGACCGCGGAATGATCTCGCCTACATTGATCACTGAAATGAAAAATGGTTTTTGGGAAGGGCAAACGGTCATTTCAGGTTCGGGACCTATCAATCTACGTATTTGGGACGATGCTATCGAAGGTACCCTAACTTTGAATCTAACGGAAATCGGATCACCAGTAACCTTTCCAATCACCGTTGAATGTCCTGGGTGTCATAAACAGAATGTTGTCAGCAAAGCTGATGTTTCGCGTTGTATGAAGTGCAACCACATCTACTTCGTTGATCCACAGGGACATCTAATTCCGCTCAAACCCGGAATACAGCCCTTAGGGGATTTTGTTCGGCATCTTACGTTTAATATCCCAAGCGACATTAATTATCTGAATTTGGTTCGCAATTTCATCGTCGGTGTGGCACACGAAGAAAACGTTGACGAAGAACAGGTATCTCAAATTGAAATGGCTATGGATGAAGCTTTGGCCAATGTGGTCGAGCATGCGTATGCTTACGATAGTTTTCAAGAAGTCCATATTTCCATCTGTCTTTATCAAGACGCCATGGAAATCATCATTACCGATCATGGCCGTTCCTTTGATAGTCAAAAAACTCCATTGCCCAATTTAAAAGAACATATTGAGCAAAGACGGGTCGGAGGGTTGGGACGTTACCTCATGAAAACCTTAATGGATGAAGTACATTATCAGAGACATCATCATACCAATGAACTGCGCATGCTCAAGCGGTTCAATTCTCGGAGCGCATCGTGAGTTATTTTGCACAATTTCGCAAAAGTAAATTTAGATTGGTGTTTATCGGTAGCACCATCATGACATTGGGGTTGGTTACATCTGCATTTTTTACCTTTCGTTTCCCGGACTCTCCGACTCGCTATCTTTTCTTAGGTTTAATCGGCCTTTTGATTGTAATGAATGTTTTCTTTTTCATCTATTTGCTTTTACAAGTGTATCGTCCGATCCAAGTCTTAATTCGCGAAACCGAGGAAACTTTGCAAGGATTGCGCCAAGGGGATATTTCTTTGGTCCGTGATGACGAGTTGGGAATGTTAGCGAACAGTTTTAACCAAATTATTTTAGATGCTCAAATGAAACGTATGGAACTGGAAACATCAAACGTCGAGCTAGCATCGCATGCCGAAATTATTGAAAAAACGTACCGAGAATTAGATAAAAAAGTGTATGACTTATTCACGTTATTCAACATTGGCAAAGAATTAAATTCCACATTGTCGATGGAAGCTATTTTAAAAATCGCATGTTTCACCAGTATGGGACAACTAGGCATTACCGTGATGACCATCATGCTTTTGGAAAGCCGCGATGGGACAATGATGTCCACGGTTTATGAAAAGGGGCTACGAGGAAAACAAGAACGTTCTCAAACCATGAACTGTTCCGACGAATTTATGAATCTCTTGCGTATGGCCGAACAACCATTACTTATTGCCGACCTTATCGATAAACCTGAATTCGAAAAGGAAGTTATGTTTTTTAACGAACATAAATCCGCAATGATGATTCCCTTAACGGTTAAGAAAAATGTAGTCGGACTGCTTTTGATGGGTAAGAAACTTTCCGGGGAAGAATTTACTCAAGGTGAAAAAGATTTCGTAAACACGCTTGGCTCATTAGCTGCCATTGCGCTCGAAAATGCTCGTTTGTATGAATTGGCCATTACCGATGCCATGACGAAACTCTATCTCAAACGGTATTTCCAACTTCGTTTGGATGATGAATTCAAACGCGCTGAACGCTATAAGGGAAAATTGGCTTTGGCTATGATCGACATTGACCATTTTAAACGGATCAACGATACCTACGGTCACACGAAAGGGGATGAGATCCTTATTTCGGTTGCCAAATCCATTAAAGACAATTTCCGCGATGTCGATATTCCCGCACGTTACGGTGGAGAAGAGTTTTCCGTTATTATGCCCGAAGTTTCAAAGGAAGATGCACTTATTGCCGTTGAACGTTTACGTAAAACCGTTGAATCCATTCCACATGAATTCCAAGGAAAAACCGTGATGGTTACCATTTCAATCGGCGTGGCCGAAGCCCCCTTGGATGCAGCCGCTCCCTTAGCATTGGTTGAAGCTGCCGATGCAGCCTTATACCGATCCAAAGAAAACGGGCGCAATCGCTGTACGCTAGCCTGATATGTTTCATGGCTAAATCGAAAACACCTTTAAAAAAGCTCTCTATCTTGAAACTTATTTTCGGGATACTATTAATCATCCCCAACGGATTTGGTACGGTTTCACTGACCCGTCAGGCACTGGGTTTTCAATTCAATGATCTGGTCCAAGTGGCATTCTTAACCGGAATTGGTGTATATTTGGTTATGCATCTGGTCCTATGGAAGCCAATATTTATACATGTCATGGGGCATGAACTTACACATGCATTTTGGTCTTTTGTTTTCGGAGGCCGAACAAAATCATTACAGGTTTCTTCCTTGGGCGGCCAGGTAACTCTTTCTAAAACCAATTTTTTTGTCGCATTAGCGCCATATTTTTTTCCTTTTTATACCGCTTTATTGGTTCCAGTATTTGCAATTACAGCTGACAAATTCAAACCTTTAGTCTCATTGCTAATAGGGTTTTCTTTGGCTTTTCATATCGCGTTAACCTTACACTCCTTGCGGGAACATCAAAGCGATCTCCAACAAGTGGGAGTCGTTTTTTCCCTGATTTTTATTTATTTTATGAATCTACTTGTCTTCACTTTTTTACTATCCCTTATCGCTCCAGGTATAATTCATCCCTGGCTTCTGATACAGGAAACATGGCGTATGATCTTATATTTTTTGGGTTGGATCGCCCTACTTTGGTCACAGGTATAATTTATGAACTTGCGTTTGCTTTCGCTTTTTAAAAATCCACTGATGCGCGTCAATGCTTTTTGGGCTATCCTATCTGGCATTGCCTGTGCATTTGCTTTTCCTAATATCGTTTATTATCGCTTAAATTGGCAAGGTAGCCTGCTCGCATGGGTTGCTATCCTTCCACTTTTCCTTATCAAAGAAACAACTGTACGGCGCTATGTTGGCTGGGGATTTTTATCGGGCTGTATTTCATTTGGATTATCCATCTACTGGCTTGGCCTTATGCCAGCCTTGGGGCCACTAGCACCTGGTGTTTGGCTAATCTTAACACTGTATCTAGCTTTGTATCCTGCCGTCTTTTTAGGTTTGACCGAATGGTTTGTTCAACATGATCTACCGCGTTGGAGCATGACTCCTGCACTATGGGTACTGCTTGAATTTGTTCGGAATTACTTTGTCAGCGGGTTTCCTTGGGTTGGATTAGGCTATGCCCACTACCAAACTCCTTGGCTTATGCATTTGGTCCCATTTTCAGGGGTTTGGGGCCTTACCTTTCTAACGCTCTTGGTTAATGTATTGTTATTTGAGTTTATCCAATGGCTCAAACCCATTCATCCAAAACAAATCATTCCAACACTCATACTCGTTTTTCACGTCTCAGGAATGGTTCTTATCACCAGCGCAATACTTGCAGGTGGATGGTTAGAATCTCAACGCTTGCGTACGATTCCAGATCTTTCCCAAACACGCGTAGCCGCACTGCAAGGCAACGTTGATCAAAATCGCGCCTGGGATAATCTTTATCGGCGTTCGACACTTGACCGTTTTTATTCACTGGCGGCGCGTTCCGTGGCACAAAAGGCTGAATTAATTATTTGGCCGGAATCTTCGTTTCCAGGAATCTTCAATTGGGACCATGAATTGGCCAATGAAGTAAAAAAATGGTCACGACAATGGCAAATCAGCCAAGCGGTTGCTTCGGATACAGTTGACTTAAGCGATGTCGGAAATTATCGTTACTACAATTCGATTCTTTGGCTTAATTCAAACGGCATGGTAACAGGCAAAAGCTCAAAAATTCATCTGGTCCCTTTTGGTGAATATATTCCATTCAAAAAAACATTGTTGTTTTTCATTCAAAAACTTGTTCCTCGTTATGAAAACGGAGAATTCACTCCTGGCCAACAACGGATTCCTCTGCTATGGCGTCTGCGGGGAAGAATTATCCCCGTTGGGGGGCTCATTTGTTTTGAAAGTATTTTCCCTCAATACGCATCTGATTTGGTAGGGAAGGGATGTCAGTTGCTCTTGGTTGTCACGTACGATACATGGTTTGGTACAACAGCGGCGCCGGCCCAGCATGCCTTGTTTTCAGCATTTCGTGCTGCAGAAACCGATCGTTATGTGGTTCGGACAGCCGCGACAGGAATCTCATGCGTCTTTGATCCTACAGGGCATTTGCTGGGTATGCTTCCGCTTAACCAGGCCGATACACTGGTGCATACGGTTGGATTAAGGGACACAACCTCGTTTTATGTCCAATGGGGACCATGGTTTGCCTGGCTTTGCTTAATCTGGATTGGAATTTGGCTTGTTTGGTGTTTTATTCGCCAACCGTTGAAGTCCGTTTCAAAAAACATTTAGGTATGTTAATATGCACATACTATTTTTGTAAGGAGATATCGACCTATGAATTTGGCCATCGTTGGTTCTGTTGCTCTGGATAATGTAAAAACCCCATTGGGTGAAGTGACAAATGCTTTAGGCGGTTCTGCGATTTATTCATCCTTAAGCGCGGCTTACTTTTCATCTGTTGGACTGGTGGGTGTCATCGGAGATGATTTCCCGGCTGAACATATCCAATTGTTAAGTTCACGAGGAATTCAGCTTGAAGGACTTGAACGTGCCAACGGACAGACGTTTCATTGGGCAGGCTATTATGAAAATGATATGTCCAGTGCTAAAACCATAGATACAAAGTTAAATGTGTTTGCTTCCTTTAATCCTAAGATTCCAGCCGTAATGAAAACCACACCGTTCCTTTTTTTAGCCAATATCGATCCAGAATTGCAAAGCAAGGTTTTAGATCACATTGAGCAACCAAAATTCTCACTTTTAGATACTATGAATTTTTGGATTGAAACCAAACGCGACGCTCTATTACGGGTTTTTCCTCGAGTATCTATGGTCGTGGTTAACGATGCCGAAGCGCGTCAGCTTTCAGGTACATCCAACCTCATCCTAGCCGCCCATTGGATTCGTAGCCATGGACCCAAAGGTGTTATCATCAAAAAAGGAGAACATGGCGCATTGGTTTTTTGGGGTGATGAGATTTTCGCGTTACCCGCGTATCCGTTGGAAACAGTCAAAGATCCTACAGGCGCAGGCGATACTTTTGCTGGCGGGTTTATAGGATCATTGGCCAGCGAGGGTGATTTATCAATGGATAGTTTTCGACGAGCGGCCGCAATCGGAACCATTATGGCATCTTTTACTGTGGAAGATTTTTCCGTTCGACGTCTAGTAGGGCTAAAGCCAGCAGAAATTCGTCAACGCTATCAAACGTTGCAAAACATTACCCACTTTAAAGATTTTAGTCATGCTTAAACATACAAAATGTGTAAACCATCCATTTTCTTCAATGCTTAAGCATTTTATGTGTGCGTCAATTCAACCAACGGAAGTACGAACCAAAAACGGCTACCTTTTCCAACCTCGCTTTCAACATGAGGTTCTGTATTGTAGGCAGCCAATATTTCCTTAACAATGGCCAAACCCAAACCCGTACCTACGTATTTTCGAGTCGATGATGAATCCACCTGGTAGAACCGTTGGAACAATTTCGACAATTCTTCCTCTGGAATACCTATACCCGTATCGGTTACAGAAATCTCAACGGCAGCTACTGGCTGATCTGCTGATTGATAATCTTGATTGGGGGAAACGAATACTCGTTTAAGGCTTAATGTCACAGTTCCTTTTTCTGTAAATTTAATCGCATTCGAAAGCAAATTTTGCAGCACTTGTTGAATACGCTGCCGATGAATGTTGACCGGAAACGGTTCCACCAAGCCTTTACGCAACATGCTTATCCCTTTGACACGTGCCATTTCGACCGTGTCGGCAAACACTTGTTCGGCCAATTCGGTTATCGATATAACTTCCAAGGGAAACGTTTGGCTCTTTTGATCTTCCAATCGTGAAAGCGTCAATAGATCATTGATGAGGGTCATTAAGTTATTGATGTTTCGCCGAACAATGAACAATTTATCTTTTTGAACCTCATCCAAAGATCCAATTTTATCTTCTAAAAATAATTCAACATAGGTTTTTATGGATGTGATGGGTGTGCGAAGTTCATGTGATACATTGGAAAGAAACCGATTTTTCAATCGGTCCAATTCCTGCAACTCCTTATTCGCATCCTCAAGTTCTTTTATTTTCAACTGTAATTCCGTGTAGAGCAGTGCATTCTCAACCATCATGCCAATTTCATCTCCAATTCGGGCCAGGAGATCTAAATCCCGGTAATGGAAAAAACGTTTGCGGCGACTACCGACGCCCAATACACCCAATGTACGTTTTTTCGAACGTAGGGGAACCAGAAGTAAATCGCGAATGTTTTCATGCCGGATAATCTCATAAGCATCCCCATGTCGAGGAACATCTCGAATCATGGAAGGTTCACCCGAAGAAAAAATCTTAGCTAGCAATTCCTGGCTTAAATCCAACTGGCTGTTTTCATTCACAAATTCTTCGGTTACACCAAAATATGAAATCAGCTTAAATTGCTTTAAATGCGGTTGATAAATGTAGCTCATGCCCGACGTTGCGTGCATGAGCTGCAATATTTTTTGCAGACTGTGATCCAAAATCGTTTTCAAATCAACCGATTGATTAATAATCCTGGTGATGGTATTGAAAAACGTCAGTTCACGAGTTTTCCCGCGGATCTCTTCATTGCGTAACATCAACGTGCGGGTCATTTGATTAAATGTTTGGGTTAACCGCCCAATCTCATCATGAGAATAGACCGGCAATTCATCGCCCATCAACCCTGAACTGATTAGCTTAATTCCGGTCTCTAAATTTTCCAAAGGCTGAATTAAACGTGATACAAACCAAATACCACCCGCTAAAAGAAAGATAAACGAGCCAATCCAAAAGCTTAAAATAATGATGCGGATTTTTTTAATTCTTTCTAAAAGAAAAGCCGGATCACCTTGCAATGATATTTTCCAACCGAGTTGAGGACAACGTGCCGATGACTGTAGCAATTGGATATTTTCATTCATAAACCAGGGAATGGACTTAATTAAGGTGGTTTTAATCGGAGCGAGTTCATCGCTTTGAGCAAAATCCTCTAGTTTCCTTAAACGGGCATGGGATTTGATGACTTTATGACCTTCAGAATCCATGAGAACGGCTCTGGAATGATCGTTGAAATGTATCCCAACCTGTTTATCCCATAATGATCTCAATGAATAATACACAGTCATTTGGTACAAGACACGATTGTATTTTCGTTGCACCAAGGTGATGTAGATGGGAACGACGGTCTCTTCAAGCTCATTGAAATATTGCGGTTCGCCTTTTTCTAATCCCGCATTCCCTTGATAGGCTCTGGCCCATTGAAAGGCCAAACGACGCCATTGTTCCTGCTTAGCCACTGCTGGCGTATACACTTGAATACGGCCTTGTGAGTCGAGAGTGGAGATAGCGGAAACATCTGTAAATCGTTGGAATACTTGGCGAGATAATGAATTCATCCAATCGAACGACGATTGCGGTGAAGGGTTTCCAAATTCGGTCTTATCATTGATGTAACGCCTTAAGAATTCAAAACTACTCCCGTAGTACATATCAATAATTTTTGACATCTGTGTAACTTTTTCCTGATTTTGCTGGACAGTATCCATAGTCACGTACGCCACTCCCATTTGCATCGTAATAAGCGCAAATATGGTAAGCGGTAGTCCGCCCAGCAATAAGACCATCCAGACAATCTTAGTTCGGAGCTTATGTTGCCAATCAACCATAGCAACCATTCGTGTGAAAGCATTTCGTGTATGCGAGAGAATTGGGTTCACGATAGCTCCTTTTTGATAAGTGCTTCTATTTTATTTCGCATGTATCTAAAAAGCAAGCAGCTTGCATAAAATCAACGAGGCCTATCTACTTGAAAAGCTTTTTAAAATGCTCAAGTTCGTTTGACTTGGAAGACGCTTTTTTAGTACAATAGCGGCGATTCAATTTAAGGAGGCACGCACTGTATGACTGATATCTATTTAACCCCCGAGGGTTTAAAAAAATTGCAGGCTGAATTGTCTGAATTGACAGGCCCCAAACGACGAATGGTGATTCAAGCGGTTCAAGTTGCTCGAGAACACGGCGACCTATCCGAAAATGCCGAGTACGATGCGGCGAAAGAAGAACAGGCGAAACTTGAATTGCGCATTAGCCAACTGCAGGATCAATTGTCCAACGCCCAAATCATCGATAAATCAAAGATTCCAGAAGGAAAAATTTCAATTGGGCAAAAGGTGAAACTCCTGGATCTTAACTCAAAAACCGAAGTTGAATACTTTTTGGTATCTCCTGCAGAATCCGATTTTGAACAAGGAAAAATTTCCAATACCTCTCCCATTGGGAAAGGTTTGGTGGGGCAGAAAATCGGCGACACGGTGGAAATTCGGATTCCCGCAGGTGTCCGAAAATATCAAATCATTTCATCTGAAATGTTTTAACCAGCTCACGAGCGTGCTTTGCGCATGAGCCAAAAACCCAATCCAGCAAAAACCACGTTGGCCATCCAAACGGAAACAACGGGAGATAGAGTTCCGTTGTTTCCCAACGATGTGCCTACGGCTATGAAACCAATATAAAAAAAGCCCGTCACCAGTGTAATCACAAACCCAATGGCCGCGCCCACCAACGCACGTTTTCCGGATGGAAAGATAAACGGGAGCGCAACACCCAAAAGCGCCAAGACAAAATTGGCAAACGGGAATGCCCATTTCAAGTGATAATTCACCTCTTCTTTGGAGGTGCTGCTTCCAGCTTCTTTCAACACATGAATCCGCCTCTGCAATTCTCGCATCGGCATGGCCAATAATTGATGCGTATCCTTTTCTTCACGGATGAATTCACGTGGTGGATCATAGAACTCCAAAGGTAGCGTTTTGAATTTAGTAAAGGTTACGACTTGACCTTGTTCGTCAAATGTACGATCGGTTCCGTTTTCAAAAATCCAACTCCCATTTTCATAATGTCCCTGATAGGCATCAATGCGTCGCACAATATTCATGGTAGATGAAAGTTGCAGGTAAATGACATCTTCCATTTTTCCGGCTTGCGCATCCAAATGACGCATAAACACAACACGATTGCCCGATAAGCTGCGCGTAATTTGGTCGCGCCGGTACATGTATGAATCATCCACTTTTTTTTCAATGTTAACACGTTTAATGTACTCCGCCCGAGGACTGGTATAGGGAATGATGACCTCGTCAAACACCAGGACCATGGCCACAATCCCCAAGGAGGCAACCAGAATGGGAAAAACCACCTGATAAAAGCTTAATCCACAGCTGCGCATGGCAATCAATTCGTTTTGACGAGCCAATTGGCCAAGTGCTAATAAGGCAGAAAGGAGAATCGAGACCGGCATGATTTGAACCATGAAATAGGGAATTCGGTACGTATAATAAAGCACAATCATCGTAATGGGGGCACGATGGTTGACAAACATGCGCATTTCATCCACCAACTGAGCAATAATGTACAAACCTACAAAGGCCAGAACAATAAACATCAAAGGTTGAAAAAACTCTGACAACAAATAGCGTGAAATAATTTTCATGCGTTTTTCGCCTTTACTCGTTTTCGCCAACCCCAGAAAGGCGGCCGTTCCTGAATGACCCACATCATGCCGTACAATCCAAAGGCAATTAAGACAATGTTGGGCAACCACATGGAAAGAAACGGTGGAATCTTCCCTTGGGTTCCAAAGGTTTCACCCAAAGACAACAGAATGTAGTACAAAAAGATCAAGAGCACACCGACAAAGTAGGCTAGATATTTCCCGGAACGGGGAGACAACACCCCCAGCGGAACACCGATAAGAACAAAGGCCAAGCACGCCGCAGGAATCGAGATCTTTTTATGGTATTCCACGAACAAAAGATTCAGATCTTCACCGGTGGTGCGTCCACTTTTGATTTCAGTTTGAATCTCACTCATGGACATTTCACGTGCGCTTTTTAAATTTTCCGGAGTTTGATTGCTCAAGGCGTTGTTAATGTCCAAATCCAACAGGTTGGTATCAAACTCCAGCCGCGCAAAGGCGAGCGGATCCTTCAGTTGGGTCATCTGCATAAACCCTTCTTCAAGTTTAAGCATAACCCGCCGGCTTTTGTCATCGGTAATCAAGCGTCCCCGTTTGGCGACGATCGTACGCAGCGGGTCATCTTCTTTATGCCCCAGCGAAAAAACCATAATGTCTTTGAGTTCGTTGCTCAGCGGATTGGTTTCTCCTACGCGAAAAATATAGCCATCAAAATCATTCACAAACACTTGTTCTTTAATCACGATGGCTGCGCGTTTACTCACCACATTGTAATACAGGGATTTATAGGCATAGTTGGAAGAAGGGAGGACTTTGTTGTTAAACCAGACCATGGTGGCCGTTAGCCCAAATCCGAAAAGCAAGGCAATCACTGTGAGTGGAACAATCGAAACACCTGAAGCTTTCATCGCCGTTAATTCATTATCGGATTTCAAACGTGAAAAAGCAACGATAACCGCCA
The DNA here is from genome assembly GCA_964604705.1 of uncultured bacterium. Lineage (GTDB taxonomy): Bacteria > Oederibacteriota > JAAXVQ01 > JAAXVQ01 > JAAXVQ01 > JAAXVQ01. The sequence continues at coordinate 56,527 of CAZSAP010000001.1, read as the reverse complement.
CCAGACAACCCATAGGGATGGTAATGGCAAACGTAGCCGGTAAAATGTACATCATGAGCTTAATCACGGTAAGAGCCGGTACACCGTATTTAACAATCAAATCCGCCAAAGCAAAGATTTTATCCATGATCAGGATAAACGTAAAGATTCCAATCCCCATGATAAACGGGAAGAGCAATTCCTTCAGAATGTACTTCTGTAAGGTTTTCATATTCCGTACTCCTGTTGACCTTGCCAGGCATATCCCGATTCGGCTTCCGGAGAAAACGAGTCTACCTGAAAGAACAAAATCTCACGTATTCGTCGGGTCCGAAAAAGAACTTCAAACGGCGGAAGGTTCTGGATACGTGAAAACTTGGAACGCAGGTGATCAATTTCCCAACCGTCTTCACATACATACAAGGCATTCTGGCCGCGTTTTTCATCCGCATGATTCCAAAAGCGATACTGATTGGTGGCCAAGGGCTCTTTGGGTATAAGTTCCACTTCAGGTTGACCCGGCATATAAAACGAAAGCTCGGCTGCGACCTGATAGCGCCGAGCCGCCAAAAAGAATGGACCGGCGGCAGATGACTTTACCTGCTCCCAACGTTTGCCAGCTTCTTCACCCATGGCTTTCCAGCCGCGAATACGGTCTACCGAAGCAGCGGCTTTTCCAGTAAGCGGAAGCACGCCAAAGGCGACTTCAAGATGTACCAAGAGTGTAAGACAGGCACCCAAAATCCATGCCATTTTAAACCATTTCCGCAGCGTCGTGGTGGGCGAAACCTCAGCCATCCAAGCTCCTACCAAACCCCAGGCGGCCACATAGGCCGGGGCAGGCCAATTGGCATAGACAGACGTGTTGAATGAAATCAGAAAGAAAAACACCAATACCGGTGCAGAAAAAGCAGCTAAAAAGAGCTTACGCGCAGCATGTTCGCCCCCTTGGCGCCAACGGCGCCACGCCCATACCGGAGCCGCCAAAGCAAGCGCACCTAAAATGGGAGTCAAAACGCCTAACTGGCCGCCGACAAATTCACCTACGGTCTTAAATGAGAGCGCAAATTGTTTTTTAGCCCCCCCCAAGCCTGCAATATGTCCAAAGGTCGCGCTTCCGTGGGTGGCATTCCAAATCAACAGAGGTGATATGCAAAGCAAGGTAATCAATCCCGCAAAGTACAAATGCGGTCTTTTTAGCCAGCTGCGATGTTCGGGAGATACCAACAAAAAGATCAACAGACAGGGTGCAAACAAAGCCATCGAATACTTGCTTAGTGCACCAAGCCCCATCGCCAGTGCCCCTAGGTAGAGTCCCGGAAGCCATTCTTCAAAAAAGGCCCGATAAAACATGAGCAGGGAAGCGGTCCAAAAGCAGACCATGATGGTATCGTGCATCATGAGGATAGACCCAGCGGAGAAGAGAAGCGAGGCTTGCATCGCTATAAAGGCGAGCCAGGCAGCTTCCGTGCTTTTGAACATGCGACGAATCAAATCAAAGAACATCCACGATGAGAAAAAGGAAAGCACAACGGCCCCCAAGCGCACACTCCACTCGGTGGATGAATGGGTGATCCAGGTAAAAAAACGAATGACCAAGGCCAACATTGGTCCTTGATCGTAATAGGCCCAATCCAAATGGCGTGACCAGGTCCAATAATAGGCTTCATCCGGCGAGAGCTCAAATTGTCCAATAATGAAAAGACGAAACACCGTGAGTAGTCCCAACACTGTCCAAAATTGCTTATGTTGCTTATCCAAGATGCGCTCCTTCAAATACGTATGCCAAAACCCTACAATAAAGTAGGTATTCTAGAAGGGATGACGCATTATGTCAAGAATGCCTTTTTTCCCCATGACATTTCAAGCTTTAGGTATTTTCATGCTGAATACAATAATTTCTTGCACGCTTGCTGCACTCCTGGGATAATAGGAAGTCTTTTTCTACATATTGTGCCTAGACACATGGGCATGTGGGGGTTTCAGCCGGTTTTGAAAAAGCATCTGTTGTACATGGCCGTTCTCAGTTTGGGACTGATCACCACAGCTGTCCAAGCAGCTACTCCCGTCGAATCATTCACAGACTCTATTGAAACTGCACCAACCATAGAAGGGAATTCATTAACCTCTACTGCTTTTGATAACACCGAAACCATGGAAGCGGTTCAAACCGAAGAACTTGGCACCCCGGAAGTCAAATCCAAAACCAGTATATCTTTGCCAACTCCCAGAGGGTTGGTAGCCCAAACTGCCAAAGACAAAATACTTATTGCTTGGGAACCGCTTCAACCTGCACCGGCTTCACCGGTCACGTATCAAATCTTCCGTTCAGAAAAGGAAAATGAACTTCTCACACCTATTAAAAAAAACCAAACCTGGCATGCACCAATAAACCGCGAACCGATTAAAGAAGAATTTTTCTTAGACTCAGCCCAGACCTGCCAATATCCGCCACAGCCGTATACCCTTTACTACTATGCTGTCATCGCCGTAGATGCCGACGGAAACTCTTCACCTATGTCGGCTATTTTAAATGTGGTAAACAATTGCGAACTTTCGCCCCCCACCAATCTTGAAGCCTTTGGCGAGGATTCAAAAGTCACGCTCTCCTGGATCAAACCATTCTCGGTTGGGGAACAAGGACTGGGCGGCTACATCGTCTATCGATCCATGCTCGCCGGCGAAAAAGGCTCGCCGCTTTCAACCACACCGACTCCCAAAGAAACCTTTGTGGATGTAGGTACGCCGCAAACACCTTTAGTGAATGGCTTGGAATACTACTATACCGTCTATGCTCAAGACACCCAGGGAACCCTTTCCCCGCCGACAGCGCAAGTTTCCGCCGTACCCCATATTCCATCGTCCACACCACTCCAGGTAACAGGAACTGGAAAAAGCGACGATACCATTGAGCTCCGCTGGAATGCTTCGCGTAGCGGAAGTTACCCTTTGGCAGGCTATAACATTTACCGAGGGCTCTCCACAGACACACTGGAAGGTCCGATCAACAAACAACTGGTTAAGGGAACCGAATATTTGGACTCTGAGAGCAACAGCAAATCCAAACCTATTTTAGGGCGGCAATACACCTATGTCATTCGAGCGGTCGATGAACGCGGTTTCGAAAGCTTATCGTCATCCTCCATTAGCGCTGCACCGAAACCACCGATTGAAATTCCAGCCTCGGGCATTTTATCCACATCCATTCCCGGCTTGCCTCCCGAATCGTCTTTATCCATCGCCGGACGCAAGAAAATCGATATTGGCTACACGCAAGTCATACCTTTAAACACCAGTGTCGGTGGATCAACGGAACGAAATCTCTCAACCGGTTCCACCCTGAAAAAGGGCTTTAACCTAACGCAGGAACTCCAAGTCAAGTTGCAGGGAAAAGTCGGAAAAAAAATCACGGTGGATGTGGACTACGATGACCGTACCGAGGATCAGCGCAAAATCTCGATTATTTATGCAGGTGATCCCGACGAAGTGGTGCAGGAAGCCGCCTTCGGTGACATAAAGCTGGATTTGCCTCGTACCGAGTTTGCCGGTTATAACAAAGATCTCTTCGGTGCCAAGCTGAAAGTCGGACTTGACCGATTCCGCTTTACCGCCATTGGCGCGCAGACCAAAGGCATTACGGTTACGGAAAAGTTTAAAGGCAATGCCTCGGCCCGTACGTTGGATATTAACGATTTGACTTTTGACGCGTTTAAATATTATTACATCACACTGGATTCCACCCAGGTCAACCACCCTGACTTGCCCGCTACCGTTTATGACAAATCATCACCCAATCACGGTTTGGTTCCCGGCACCATCAAGCTCTACATAAACGACAACATGACCACCAGCGACACCGTTCGTGTGACGCTAAAAGACGCCAACAACAACGATCGTATTTTAGCTTTGAATTTAAAATCGCCGGGTATTGATTACAACGTAGACTACGAACGCGGCATCATCACCTTCAACAACGCCGTTTCCTACACGCAGACCATCGCTGTTGCCTATGTCTATATCGATGCCAATGGCAATTCACGCACGGTAGGGTATACCCCCGACGGTAAATTTGATGTCTCGCCCGCGGGCTTTCTGGTTCCGGCCGACGGCAAGACCAGCAACGCCGCTCACTTGCTCCAGGATTACAACACCACCAACGGCGCCAATTCCTACCGCATGATGCTTATGAACCGCTACTCGCTAGGCTTTCAAAACATCGTCAATCCCCAAACCGACCCTGATTTTGTCATTAAAGTGTTCAAAATGAGCGGGGAAGAGGTGCCTATTTCCCAACCCTCCAACCCAGCTGAATCCGAGAAGCAATACACGATAGATCCCAACTTCGGACAAATCCGCTTTAAAATGCTCTATCCTTTCCAGGGCTCATCGGCGGCCGGTGATTCGCCAGCACCGCTCTCGTCCAACAATTATGCCAATGATCGGATTGATGCCTACAGCGCCTTGCACAACGGGCGTCTCGGTACCTCCACGCTCAACGACGGCAATCAATATCGACTGCATATCCAGTTCCGCAATCAAATCACCACCTTCCAACTCGGGCACTGGAACGTGATTAAAAACTCAGAAGTGATCAAAAAGGACGGGGTTAAACTCCGGCGCGACACGGATTACTACATTGACTACGATACAGGGTTTATTACGTTCATGAATCCCGAGACGATTTCGTCCAGCACCGAGATCACCGTCTCGTACGAATACCTTCCGTTCGGCGGCAAGTTCCAGTCCAATTTGTTTGGTGCCCGTGCGGAATATGATATTATTCCCAGCAAATTTTCCTTCGGTTCAACCTACTTGTACAGCGCCAGTCAAGCGCCGCAAGACATCCCGGATATTCGTTCCACACCCACATCGCTTTCACTCATCGATGGCGATACCAAACTGTCGCTCAATCCCGATGATTTCCAAAACATGTTTACACCACTTTTCGGGCCTATGAAAATACCGATTTCCTTGGATGCCACAGCCGAAGGTGCCTTTAGTTCCTTTAAAACCAACACGTATCGACGCTCAGGGGAAGATGCCGTGGCCATGGTGGACAACATGGAAGGTTCGGACAACGTACTCTCGCTGCCTATGGACAACAACTCTTGGTTTCCCAGCAGTCTGCCTGTACAATTTCCCGCACCGAATGATAGGCGCTACATCACTCAACATGGGGTTACTGAGCTACCACGCGTTCCGCTCAATGCCAACGATAAGAAAAACATGCTTCAATGGGATTACACCAATTTTTCCTCTGCAGTGTGGGACGGCTTTGTTTATCCTATTTCCACCTCCGGTTCCAATTTGCATGACTATCGCTACCTTGAGATCACGGTTTTTTCTGAAACGGTCAATTCCGCCCAGCCGGTAACTTTGCATTTTGACCTTGGGGTAATCAGTGAAGACTCCAATGCCAATAGTCGACTGAATTTCGCGGGTGATCGATTAATTCTAAAGCCCGGCGACGATACCAACATTACCAATTATTTTGATTCTTACAACGAACGTGGTGAAGCCATTATTAAAACCGATCCTTTGGGCCCCAACGGCAATTGTCCGACTGATTTCCCTGAAAACTATTGGGGGCCCAAGAAGAGCAGCACCATCCCAAATACGGAAGATTTGGATAAAAACGATCATCTGGACACGGCCCAAAGCTACTATGAATATGACTGTACGCTGACGCCGGGTTGGAATTACATCAAAATCCCTTTGACCAATTCGCCTAAACGTTTGGGAGATACCTTGCCCACGGACCAATTTCAAAGCCCGCAATTTTTGAGTTTTGTGAAACATGTACGCATGTGGACCTCCGGGACGTCGGCAGCTCCGAGCCAAGGGTACATACGCTTTGAAAGTGTCCAACTAACAGGAAACAAGTGGATCCCGCAAGTGGCCACTAATTTTTCCGATCCTGTGGGGAACACCGTGTTGGAACCAGATCCTAAAAAATTCAATGTCACCACAGTTAGTTTGGTGACCGACAGTACCTATCAACCCAATACCAATTTCTTTCAGTACGACAAAAACAACGCCGACCAAGAACTAAGGAACGAACGTTCCTTGAGCATGCAGTACAATCTGAATAATCAGGATGTGATTGTCAACGGGTCCAACACCGAGGCCGCGTATTACATCACGCGTATATTAACCACAGGCACTGGGTACAGCTACACCAACTATAAATACATGTGCGTGGATGTGTTTAAAAAGAATATTACACAAAATGGTGAAAGTCTGTTTATTCGTCTCGGCATTGATGCCAACAACTATTATCAATACAATGTCTCCTTGGACGCCATCCCTGTTGGAACCTGGTACACCGTACGCATCCCTCTGGATGGTTCTAACCACAACCGTATTGAGCACTTTCAAACCAACGTCATTCCCAGCCTTAATCAGATTCGACAAGTCTCCCTGGGTATCATGAATCCCAACACCTTTGGACGCGATGAAGTCCTCTGGATCAACAATTTGCGTGTAACCGATGGCCAGGAACGACTGGGCAAGGCTTTTCGTGTCACATCCAACACCAAAATCTCTGACTTCTTAACCCTGGGAACCGATAACCGAAATGTGGACTCGGATTTTCTCTCCATTGACGAATCACCGTCGGGCAAGCAACACACCAATCTTTCAACCGTAAACGCCTCCATTACCAAGCTCAATTATTTGCCAGTGAAAGCCGGTTGGAACCGAACCGAAACCTTTACCGAGAAACAAAACAGAAAAGACCCAAGCTACTCAAACAATTTCGCCACACCGGATATTTCAACCGAAACCATGACCGGCGAGATTGGCTACACCCAATTGACGGGTATGGATGTTTCTTTGAAAGCCTCGCAAGCGCGTAAAATCACCGAGTATATCGATCAAAAATTCAATATCAACAATGAAGAACGCACCACCATGCTCAATCCGTCACTTTCCTATACACTGCCTACCAAAATTTGGAGCATTCCTTTAGGATCTTCGACCGTCACCGGCAACCTAACCTATCGCGACACCTTGACGCAATTTGATCGCGACTACATCGACGCCCTCAGCGATACCACTACAAGCATGTACAAAGGCATCTTAAAGCGCTCCGATATTTACAACCGCGAATTGTTCTCTCGTGAAGAGCGCTACTCCTACAACGGCAATTATCAACCCATTGATTTTTTAAGCTTCACCCCCAGTTTTTCATACAATCAAACCAGTGAACGCGGCAACCTGAACCTGTACCGTTTTTACGCCGCCTTGAACCCCAAATACGATCCAACGGTCAAAAATTATTATTCCGACACCTACCGCATGGCACGCTACGACCGTACGGCCAAACTGGATGTTAATTTATTACGCATTCCGGCCCTCACTCCCAGCGCCTCTTACACCATGACGCATAATCGCGACTATGTAAATGACACCTTTGCCATTCCCAATGGTTCGCTCAACCTACGCGCCGGGATTGCTCCCGGTGACTTGTTCGGTTGGTCGCAATTCCCAAAGCTTAACGTTGGACGCAACTACACGGTTTCCGCCACCTTCCAACACAATCCTGATGAAGAAAAAGATCCAATCGGGCGTTTGGACAACAGTACGTTATGGTGGATTGACCCCATGACGTTTGAAGATTCCAATACCAACACTGCGTTTAACAGCGCTTATATCAATGCTCGAACCTATACGGACACAGCCAACACCAGTATTTATTTTTGGCAAGATCTTTCACTTTCGCCCCAATATACTTACAGTTGGTCGCGCAAAATGAACCTGAACAACTACACCACCTCCAAAACCCTTTCCTTGGGATCCAATCTCATGTGGAACCGCATCCCATGGTTGCAGGAGCTTATTGCTTTGCAATCATTTAGCTTGGATTATCAGTACCGTCTCAATCGCAGTTTTGATACCAACAACATAGAATCCACACGCCAGACATCGCACGCGTCCACCTTAACGCTGCCGTTTAGGTTCAGCAGCGATTTCAACGCCAGTTTGACGGCAGGCTACACCAACGACAAGAACCAAAACGGGAACAACCTCGATGTCATTACGTTCCAAAACAAATACACCGGCGGGGGGACCTTGGCGTACAACCTGCATATGCTCCAACCCATTCGTCTTCCTAATTTCTGGCCGTTCATGGGCGTGCAGTTGCGTTTGGAGCAAGCTCTGCGCATGAGCAACTCGTTTAATGCCGAACTGGTACGCAATACCCAGCAAGGACTTACAGGGCAAGAGTTGACCACCGATACCTACACCAACGAAACATCATTCGATTATTCGCTTTGGAAAAACGTCTTGGGCAATTTAAAGATTACCAATCAGTGGTACTACAATCACACTTTGGCTGATAAAGATTATTACGCGCTCAGCTTAACCCTGGGATTGACGGCCACATTCTAAAAGAATAGGGAAAACCGCTATGCTGGATCTAAGAAAACTAGGCTGGATACTGACACTGGTGATGCTCGGTTTCGGGTCAACGCTATGGGCCGCGGTACCTGGCACCCCCACCCAATTTTCCGTTTCCGCAGGAAATGCCAATGCCGTGTTGCTCTGGACCGCACCGTTGGGCACTCCCACAAGCTACATCATTTATCAAAACCTCACCCCTGTGGCGGATGTGACCGCCCCCAGCACTTCGTATCTTGCCCGTTCTTTGGTGAACGGAACAACCTATACGTTTTCGGTATCGGCGAAAAACGCGAGTGGCGAGGGCGTACGCACGGCAGATATGCCCGTCATTCCAGCGGTCTTACCCCAAGCACCGACCGGGGTTACAGCCACAGCCATTACAACACCCTTACCGCTCATTCAACTGCAATGGAACCCGGTCGTGCCGCAATCGGCCCCCATTGCCGGCTACACCGTTTACCGAGCATTGAGCGGAACGACCCAAACGCTCACGACGTTTTCTTCTACCACCTCGTGGGTTGACACCAGCATTAATACGCTCAATGCGTTTGGTTCGTATTACTACCAGGTTACGGCCGTGGATCAATGGGGCAACACAGGGGCGGCGTCTGCGTCCTTGCTGGTATCCACGGCGCCGCTTTTGTCAACCCTTACACCCAACTACATCACACCCTATCATTCGGACGGCCAACTTTATTTGGAGTGGCAGGATCTGACAGCAACCACCGATGGTTTCCAAGTCAACTTGCTGCGGGCTTCCGACAACAGTTTGACTGTTCAATACACGCCCAATTCCTATACTGCTTTTGCGGTCCCCAACAACGGGGAAGTGTATTTTGTCTCAGTCGCCCCCATTCTTAACGGCAGTCTGGGAACCCCCATTTCCACGACCACTGCGATGCTGCCACCTACGGTCCAATCGCCTGCGATTCTAGCCGGTAATGGCTACGTGCAGTTGAATTGGGCTGCGGTCCCCACAGCGGCGGGCATACTCAATTATAAAATTTACGGCGATGCAGCAGCCAACCCCACCACCTTGTTGAGTACGGTCCCAGCAACGCAAACCTCGTATCTGTACACCACATCGGATACAAATTTTTACAGCATCCGTGCGGTCAATGCCACGGGCGAGAGTCCGCAAGTTCTAACCGTCACAGCGGCCCCCACGGGAACGTTGCCCTCGCCACCCCAAAAATTCGCAGTCTCGCTCGGCCTTAGTCAGAGCTTAATTTTTTCCTGGACCTTGAATTCCGCGTTGGATAACCTAACTGCGTATCGGTTGTATGCTTTGGACGGTCCTTTCACCAGCGTGGATTTGCCAATTTCCACGACCATTACAGCCATCAATGCCTTAACCAACGGACAAAGCTACCGCTTTTTCCTGACGGCCATTAACGCCAATGGGGAGAGCCCGGCGTCCCTAACCCTAACTGCCGCCCCCATGGCCGCACCAATTTCGGCTCTGGCCACCGTAAAAAGCAACACGATCTTAATCACGTGGAACGAAGGAGCCGCCCCCAGCGGAGTAACCGCTTATCAGGTGTATCGGACCAACAGTTCTTTCTCCAATCCGGTTTTACTCACCACCACGGCTCAAACTGCGTGCCTAGACCGCCCCTTTGTTTCCGGGACTTACTATTACCGTCTGAATGCCCAGAATTCAATCGGACAGACCATACCCGACGCCCTGGCGCCTACGCTCACGGCTACGATACTGGTCCCACCAACCCCCCCGGATACATTCAAATTGACCGCAGGGGATAGGCAGGTCCAAATTCTTTGGCGCAAAATCGCTTCTGTTACCAGTATAACCACCTACAACATTTATCGTTCCACAACCGCCGGAACATACAGTTTACCAATTCTTTCAGGCATCCCATCCAAAGATAGCTTTATCACTGACGCCAACAGCTTGACCAACACTTCACGCTATTTCTACACCATGACCTGTGTCAACGATGCCGGCGAGAGCACGCGTTCAGCTGAATTCTGGGCCATTCCCTACAAACCCGCAGCCTTGCCTGACGACAGCACACTTCACACCTCGCATGAGCGGCGTGAGATTAAACTCCAATGGGACTCCGCACTTCCAGGGGACTATCCCATTGTCGGGTACAACCTCTATCGCAGCACGGATGGCGGCGGAACCTTCACCTACTTGGGTGTCACTCCGGTCTCGATTCCACAAGCCACAGCGACACGTTTTGTCGATACGGACATCAACTACGGAGCCGTATACCTTTACCGACTGCATCCTATGGATTTCGACAGTACTTATGCGCTCTACCATGAGGGGCCGGCCTATGCTTTGGCCCGAGTGGATGTGGAGTATCCCAATAACCGGTTGGATGTCCTGCGCAATGCTTTCAATCCAGCCAAAGGGGAAGTGGTCCCCATTCAGCTTATGCAAGTCCAACCCGGTCGAGCCTGGCTAAAGATCTACAATCTGGCAGGGGAGCACATCCGGACACTTTGGGATGATGAGGTAGGAAGCTCCTATACACCGGATTTCCCCTTTATTCTCTATACGCAATGGGATGGTAAAAACACTCGGGGTGAAACCGTCGCCAGCGGGGTGTATATGATTCACACCGAAGGGCAATCCCGCTATCACCAAACACGCAAGATTGCCGTTATTAAATAGTTTCATTCCTTTTAGATTCACGCAACTTTTTTAAGGTGGAAACCTCTAATCGATCCGGAGGTTTCCACTTTGCGTATTACCCCTTTACCCCTACGCTTGTATTGGCATCTGCTCAACCTGATCGCACCCGCCGAGTGTCCGGTGTGTCAAAAATCCCAACACAAGCATGCACGCGCGTTTCTGTGTACGGACTGCCGACCCACACAGAAACCCCAACCCCACTGTCATGGATGCGGCCGAACACTGCCCGATATCCCGAGCTTGAAAAAGCAGCCGGTTTTTTCATGCCGATTCTGCCGAACCCAAAAACACTTATTTTGCAAAGCTATTTCAGTCGCCCCTTACCGAAACACGTGGCGTGAAGCCATCTTAAAATTCAAACTGGAGCATCAAGGGGATCTTACCTGGCAAATGGCCCACCTGCTTTTACGTCAGGCGCAAGGGCATTTGCCTTGGAACCAAATCCAGGCTTTGGTTCCCATTCCCGGCCGGCACATTCAAGAACTGCATCCGACCTTCCGCCTTACCCGTTGTTTGGCGCAACTGGGGGACAAACCGTTCTATCCTTGTCTTGGTTTCTCACAACAAGTAGTACCACAACGTGGACTTAAGCGCAAAGAGCGCTTACGCAATATGCAGAATAAACTCCACCTGCACAGACAGCTTCCTTTCACCTCAATCATGTTGATTGACGATGTTCTCACAACCGGTGCCACGGTACAAGAGGGCGCTCGCGCCTTGTTGGCTGCCGGTGCGACCCATGTCTATATTGGAGTACTGGCACAGGGTTGGAGCGAATAGTCTGCTTGTGGAGGAGCGATGTTTCCTTTATAATATCGGCATTCTCCAAGTATCTTTGGTATCCGAGGTAGCTTACTATGAAAACCGTTGCGATTTATCCCGGTACGTTTGACCCGCTTACGACAGGTCATTTGGATCTCATCCTACGTTCCTGCGATATTTTTGCGCAAGTCATTGTGGCCGTAGCCGACAGTCTGCCCAAGTCACCGCTGTTCAGCATCCAAGAGCGCGTGGACATGATCAAACAAGTAACAAAGCATTTGCCTAAAGTGGAAGTGGAATCGTTTAGCGGACTCCTGGTGGACTACATGCGCTCACGACATGCTCACGTTGCACTCCGTGGTTTACGCGCCATTTCCGACTTTGAATATGAATTCCAGCTGGCCCAAATGAACCGCAAACTGTATCCTGAGTTTGAGATCGTCTACATGATGCCCGATGAAAAATACACCTACATCAGTTCTTCTTTGGTCAAACAAGTAGCGGCGTTTGGTGGGGATGTTTCGGCTTTTGTCCCAGACGAAATTCGTCCAAAATTAATCGAAAAGTTTCTTAAAAAAGCTTAGGTACTGGCTTGTGTGGCATCCATTCTAAGGAGTCCTATGAAACGAATCACTGCTCTCGCGCTTTTCGCCTGCTTGCTCTTGCCCTTGGCTTGTGCCCGAAAAACAGCACAAGACTCCGTACCGGATCCAGCCAAGACCTATCCAAGTGCCTACGGGGACACCTTGGTGCAGGGCACCATTGCCGATCCTGCGATCTTAAACCCCGTCTTAGCCTCCGATTCAGCGTCCCACGAAATAACCGGTCTGGTATTTAATGGGCTTTTGCGTTACGACAAAGATTTAAACTTGGAAGGGGAATTGGCCGAGCGCTGGGAGGTTTCACCGGACGGCAAAACCATCACGTTTCATCTGCGTAAGAACATTGCCTTTCACGATGGCCAACCACTCACGGCCCAAGACGTGCATTTCTCACTCTCGACGTACTTAAACCCCAACGTAAAAACCGCTTACCGGAGCAACTACACCTCCATTGCGAAATACCAGGCCTTGGACGATTATACTTTCCGGGTTTGGTACACAGAGCCCTTTGCTCCGGCGCTGCAAAGTTTGGCCGGTATGGCGATCCTTCCCAAACACTTGCTGGCGGGGAAGGACATCAACACCGCCGATGATTTTAACCAGCATCCCATTGGCAGCGGACCCTACATCTTTAAAACCTGGAAACGTACCGAAGCTGTCACGCTGGAGGCCAATCCCAACTATTTTGAAGGCCGTCCCTGCATACAACGCTTGGTCTACCGTGTCATTCCCGATATGTCCGTACAATTTCTCGAAATGCAAAACGGGGCATTGGACACCATGACCATGACCCCTAACCAATTCAACCGCGAGGGCAGCCAGAAGGCATTTCAAAACCGCTTTAACAAATACCGCTATTCCGCCCCGCAATATACGTACTTGGGATTTAATCTTAAAAATCCGATTTTCAAGGATGTGCGGGTGCGCAAGGCCATTGCCCTGGCCATTAATCGCCAAGCTTTGGTGGACAGCGTCTTGGAAGGACTCGGGACCATTGGTACCGGCCCTTATACGCCAACCTCATGGGCCTATCCGGCCGAAGCCAAGGCTTTGCCTTACGATCCAGAAGCCGCCAAACAGTTGCTCAGAGAGGCTGGCTTTACATACTCCGCCGAAGGCAAACTCATGAAAGATGGCAAACCTTTCACCTTCACCATTTTAACCAATCAGGGAAACCTCAACCGTGAGCAAACCGCGACCATCATACAATCGCAATTAAAAACCATTGGCATGGATGTGCAGATCCGCATCATTGCTTGGACATCGTTGCTCTCAGAATTCATCAACAAGCGCAAGTTTGAAGCGCTTATCATGGGCTGGTCCTTGGCGGTCGACCCCGACCTCTATGATATTTGGCACTCTTCCAAAACCGGTGAATTTGAGTTCAACGTGGTTTCCTATGCCAACCCCGATGTCGACCGTCTCTTACTTGAAGGGCGAAAGACATTCGACTCCAAAAAACGCATTGAAATCTATCGCCAGGTTCATCAGCTTATTTCCGCTGATTTGCCCTATGTCTTTCTCTATGTGCCTGACAGCTTGGTCGCCATGCACCGTCGGGTCCTGAACATAAAACCTGAAAAAGCCGGAATCGGCTACAACTTCATCAAATGGTATGTGCCAAAAGAATTTCAAAAATATCCGGAGCAAACTCAATAACATGGCTGCCCAAATCTTTGCCCGGGTGCAATGGCAAGACCAGGCTCATTTTGCGATTCAAGAAGGAACCCATTTCCGGCTCATCACCGCACCGCCTTACGAAACCTGGGATTCCACCCAAACCTTGATTCACATGAACGATGCTCAGCTTTTAGCTCCGGTCGTCCCCTCCAAAATTGTTGCCGTCGGTCTTAACTACCGCAGCCATGCTTTGGAAATGGGAATGGAACTACCAAGTGTTCCTTTGTTGTTTCTTAAGCCACCTACAGCTTTGGCCAACCCCGGTCAAGTCATTCATTGGCCGCCGGCTTCAGAACGTGTCGATTTCGAAGGGGAACTGGCCATGGTTATGGGCAGAACCGCTAAACAAATAAGTGTCTCGGATGCAATGTCGCATGTTTTAGGATTCACTCTGGCCAACGATATCACGGCCCGCGATCTGCAAAAAATCGACGGACAATGGACCCGAGCCAAGGGATTTGATGGGTTCTGTCCGTTGGGGCCGGTTCTCGTTACCGAACCTCCAACCGACACCTTCGAATTTAAAACCCTGGTCAACGGCACCTGCGTTCAAGTCGGAAAACTTACAGATTTGATCTTTTCTTTGTCGGAAATAGTCAGCTTTATTTCTCATGTCATGACTTTGCTGCCCGGGGATGTCATTATCACCGGCACGCCTCCTGGAATCGGGCCTTTAAAGGTAGGAGATCGGGTTCAAATAGTATCGAATCAAATAGGTGTATTGGAAAATACACTAGTCCGCTAGACCCTATGATCGTATCGTTGTCTTTCAGGCAAAAATACGCTATACTTTGGCCACTATGATCCACTTCGTCCTCAGGCGATTGTTGCTTTCCATACCCATCCTTTTCGGCATTACCTTAATTACGTTCGGCATTGTTCACCTTACCCCCGGGGGATTTTCCGCGGTTCAGATGGAGATGAATCCCACGGTGTCTCCGGATTCTATTGCCCGACTGCGTGAACTCTATGGGCTTGACCGTCCTTGGCCTGTCCAGTACGCCCAGTGGGTCGGTAGGCTGGCCCGACTTGATTTCGGCCGGTCGTTTGTGGATCAGCGTCCGGTTTTGGATAAAATAGCCGACCGCTTGCCGGCCACTTTGTTGCTCAGCGGCCTGTCCATGTTAACCATCTTTCTTTTGGCCATCCCTTTAGGTGTTTTTTCCGCCATGCATCCCAATACTCGAACCGACCACGCCATTACCATTACCACTTTTATAGGTTACTCCATACCTACTTTTTGGCTGGCCTTGCTTTGCATGTTGTTTTTCGGAGTTGTGTTAAACTGGCTGCCCATTTCCGGCCTTCGGTCTGTCAATCATGACCTTATGGATCCCATGGGGAAGCTTTGGGATTATGCTTCCCATTTGATTTTACCGGTATTTATCTCGGCCTTTGGGGGAGTGGCCTCCATTTCCAGATACACCCGGGGAAACATGCTGGAAATCGTCCGCCAAGACTACATTCGCACGGCACTGGCCAAAGGACTAACCTCCAACCGGGTCTATTACGTCCATGCCTTGCGCAATGCCATGCTGCCCATTTTGACCATTTTAGGACTCTCACTGCCCGGGCTGATCGGTGGTAGTTTTATTTTCGAAACCATTTTTGCCTGGCCGGGAATGGGGCGTTTGGCCTATGAGAGTGCTCTTTCCTTTGATTATCCCACGATCATGGGTATTGCGGTCATCGGCGCTGTTTTAACCCTTCTAGGCAACCTCTTGGCCGATTTACTCTATGCCTGGGCCGATCCGAGGATACGCCTATGACACCATCCTCCTTTTGGCATAAATTCCGACAAAAACGCCTCGCTGTCCTAGGAAGTATCTTGGTTCTCGGATTGCTTTTGCTTTGCTTATTTGCACCTTTTTTTACCCCTGCCGATCCCAATGCACAAGACCTTACGCTCAGACTACAGGCTCCAACTGCCAAACATTGGCTCGGAACCGATGAATTTGGGCGAGATGTCTGGACCCGAATGCTTTATGGCGGACGAATTTCTCTCTCTGTTGGTTTGGTGGCAGTAGCCATTTCACTCCTCATTGGCATTATTTTAGGTGCTGTTGCTGGATACTTTGGTGGATGGGTCGATCAGGTCATTATGCGTACGGTTGACATTGTCTTATGCATTCCAACCTTGTTCCTTATATTAATGTTGGTCGTGTTTATCGGCCCCAACTTGTTCAATATCATGGTCATTATTGGTCTTACCAGCTGGACCGACCTATCACGCTTAGTTAGAGCAGAATTCCTTACCCTTAAAACTCGTGACTACATTCTGGCGGCTCATGCCATTGGTGCTAAAAGTCCCAGAATCATTTTCAAACATATACTGCCCAATGCTTTAGCCCCGGTTTTTGTTTCTGCTACCTTCGGGGTCGCTGGAGCCATTCTCTTGGAATCCGGTTTAAGCTTTTTAGGGCTAGGGGTTCAACCCCCAACACCTTCTTGGGGAAACATCCTCACAACAGGGAAAGATTATATTACACAGGCTTGGTGGCTAACTCTTTTTCCCGGACTGGCAATTTTTATTACAGTCTTAGGCTACAATCTTCTGGGTGATGGGTTACGTGATATTTTAGATCCCAGGCTATCTGGAACACACCATGACTAACCAACCAACACTTTCCATCCGTAATCTTTCCATTACCTTTCCTAATCCAAAAGCCATGAACAACTACGTGGTTGTTTCAGGGCTTGACTTGGACCTGTATCCTGGACAAACGGTTGGACTGGCAGGCGAGTCAGGTTCAGGTAAAAGTCTAACTGCTTTAGCTATTATGGGTATGGTGCCACCTCCGGGCAAAGTGAGTGGTTCAATCAAACTGGGCAGTCAAGAATTGATCGATCTTTCACAGTCTGATTATCAAAGAATACGTGGAGCAAAAATTTCCATAGTTTTTCAAGATCCTGCCACGGCTTTAAATCCTGTTCTCACTATCGAAACTCAAATGATTGAGACTTTACTTCAACATAAACCCCTAACATTGGTTGAAGCAAAATCTCAAGCCCTTGAACTACTAAGCCGGGTTAATATTCCGTCTCCAGAAAAACAAATTCATAGTTATCCTCACCAGCTTTCAGGAGGGATGAAACAACGTGTGCTTATTGCCATGGCATTGTCGGCCGATCCCCAAGTACTTATTCTTGATGAGCCCACTACAGCCTTGGATGTTACTGTTCAAGCACAGATACTTGACATCATCGAGCTCATACAACGCTCGAGCAACGTCTCTGTTTTATTGATTTCACATGACTTAGCTGTCATTTCCGAGATTTCAGATTCTATTTCAATTATGTATTCTGGATTCAAGGTAGAAACAAATACAACATCAAACCTTTTAAGCCATCCATATCACCCATATACAGATGGTTTAATTCATTCCATTCCTAAACTGAATGAATATAAAACCCGTTTATATACGATCGAAGGATTTCAACCCAATCCCGCTGATCGGCCAAATGGTTGTCCGTTTCATCCTCGCTGCCCAAATAGAGTTCATCAATGCAGTGAGCAAAACCCTCCGTTTGTCTCGCATACTCTTCACGGATTTGCCTGTTGGAATCCCAAGGCGGAGAAATGACAGCCCCTTTAATGCAACTCAAGCAAATACGTAAAGAATTTACTTTAAGTCGCACTTTTTCAGGTCAGGGAGGACGACTCCTGGCCGTGGATAACGTTTCACTTGAACTTCAACCCAAACAAACACTTGGTTTGGTTGGTGAATCCGGCTGTGGTAAAACCACACTCGCCAAGATCCTTTGTGGCCTGGAAAAACCAACTTCGGGCGAGGTTCTGTTCAAAGAACACCCCCTTCATCTTTTGCCGGATAAATCCATTCGCAAAATCCGCCAGGGCTTCCAACCCATTTTCCAAGACCCCTTCGGAAGCCTAAATCCACGCTTTACTGTTTTAGAAACCTTAACCGAACCGTTAATTATTTTCAAACTTCCATCAACGATCCATACGGTCATAAGCCTGCTGGCAACTGTAGGTCTGGGGGAGGAACTTCTAAATCGTTATCCCCATCAATTATCCGGAGGACAACGACAACGGCTGGGAATCGCTCGTGCCTTGGCGGTTCAACCCGAGCTGCTCATTGCCGACGAGCCGCTTTCATCTTTGGATGTATCGATCCAAGCACAAGTTCTAAATCTACTTCTCGACTTAAAAGAAAAACTCAATCTCAGCATTTTATTCATCTCACACGACCTAAGGGTAGTGAGTCACATTTCCGATTTTATTGCCATCATGTATCTAGGACGGATCATGGAGAGCGGACCCACGCGCGAGCTCTTTCAAAATCCCCGCCACCCCTACACCCAAGCTTTGTTCAAAGCCTTGCCGAAATTGACTCCTGGTCGAAACCGCACCCGAGCTTTTCTCCAAGGCGAACTGCCGAGTCCCATCAACCCCAAACCAGGTTGCCGTTTTCTTTCTCGTTGTCGCTATGCTCAGGACATTTGCCAGAACTACGAAAACAATCCCGAAGCCGTCACTCCAACGCACGCGGTTGCTTGTTGCCGTTGGCAAACAATTGAATCCCAAGACTTCACAATCACGTCATGATTTTCATTATACCTCGAGGTGTAATTATTTTTGACTCTATCGAGATCCTCTCATGAAACTTTTCGCTTCGGATCTCTACAGTCTATACCAGCCATCCATTTGTGAGTTGCGTGTGTATTTAAATGGCAAGGGCATAGAGGCAGCCGAGCCCAGCGCCTATGCTAAAGTCTTACGCAAACTTGGCGAACGTCACGAACTGGCCTACCTTAAAAGCCATTCCAAGTTCTTAAACTTAGGGGGATTTCCCACTGAAGAACGCCTCATCCAGACAAAAAAAGCGATTCAAGAACAAGTTCCAGTTTTATATCATCCACTCTTTCGAATAGAAACAACGCTGGCAAACACACCTTGCACAATCCTCGGAGAACCTGATTTTCTTATCTGGACTCCAGAAGGCTATATTATTCAAGACGTCAAAATCAGTCGGCGCATCTCTGAAAACGATCATCCCGAAGTATTGCGGCAGCTCGAATTATACGGCTGGTTGTTTGAACAAAGCACCCATTCTGCACCTGCTCGACTCGAGATCATAACCGGTACCGGAGACGCATGCGAATTACCGTATCCCGGCGGCGAACGCGCGCTTGCTACCTTCGCCACTCTGGTTCAATTGCGAAAACAATCCCATTCACCCTACAGTCCCTTGGGTTGGACAAAATGTTTAGGCTGCGGTTACCGCAATCATTGTTGGCCAAGGGCTGAAAAAAAACGCGATGTCGCACTCGTGGCGGATCTCGACCTCGGTCTGGCAACTGCCTTGCATGCCGATGGGATCGAGACCATATCCCAATTTCTCAAATGTTTTACACCCGAGAACTTGGAAACCTACATCCGCCCCTGGGGAGAAGGACAAAAGAAAGTTGGGAGGAAAGCAACTCAATTGCTGCTCAATGCCCGCGCCTGGGAAGAAGGCCGGGAAATACTTCTTCAAAAGCCAGAAATACCTCAATACGATCACTATGTCATGTTTGACCTCGAAGGCGTGCCCCCACAACTTGCCGACGTTCAAAAAATGTATCTCTGGGGACTTCAAGTCATGGGAAAAAAAAACGGTCCCTTTTCACCGGCCTTGGCCAGTTTTGGTCCCGAAGGCGACAGGGAAGGCTGGGAGCGTTTTTTGAACCAAGCTGAATCCATCTTCGCTGCTTTTGGTTCAATTCCGTTTGTCCACTGGTCCGCCTATGAAAAAACCAACATCAAGCTCTATATCGAACGATTTGGAGACCGGGCGGGAATCGCAGAACGAGTTTTGGAAAACTGCCTTGATTTATTGCCTATTACCAAAGCGGCATTGGCGCTGCCTTTGCCCAGCTACAGCCTAAAAGTGGTTGAAAAATACATTGGTTACAAGCGCACGATGGAAGAATACGGCGGGGATTGGTCGATTGCTAAATACCTGGAAGCAACCGAAGCAGAAACAATCGATATCCGCGAGGCGTACATGCAAGAAATATTAAATTACAATCGTGAGGATTTAGAGGCCATGTGGGCGGTTTTCCAGTGGTTACGTTCGAAATAACATACTAATTATGTCCACGAAAATAGGGACGATCGGAACAAGTTGAATCAGCTCCCCCATCTGGAGAAGCCAATAGATCCTGAATATTTTTGCTGAGTTCATCCAATTCAAACGGTTTGGTCATGTATAAATCCGCTTCCAGTTTACAAAGTTCTTCGATCTTATCTTTGGTATGAACCTTCGCTGTGAGAATGATGATTCGTATGCTTCGTGTCGATGATGTGTGTTTGACACTCAAACATACCACCGACCCATCCACCCGCGGCATCATGAGATCTAAGATAATCAAATCGGGGCGATGTGCGGTTATCCGATCCAATGCTTCTAAACCATCGTAAGCAACATCAATGCTGTATCCCTCTGACTTTAAATGAATGGTGAGCAGATTCACAATATCCTGATCATCATCTACAATTAGTATGTGTTTGGTGCCTTCCGGTGTTTCTGTATTCGGAAGGGAATCGAACGTATCCGGCGCCATGATGCCTCCTTGAGATCTATACAAAGTGTCGTCTTTTTCTTCTAAAACCTGATATTTTTTTTTAAAAAGCCGATACTCAAGCATAGACAAATAGGCCAGGAGATACTAACCTAGTAATTCATGTACTGAATCAAGGAGTTGCCTCATGCCCGAAACCGTATTGATCACCGAGGACGATCATCACATCGCAGAACTGTTGACCATTTTGCTGGAAAGCAAAGGCTATTCGGTCTTATGGGCCAAAGATGGAGAAACCTCACTTGAGATGGCCCAAGCGCACAATCCGGATCTGATTCTTCTGGACGTGATGCTTCCACGCATGAATGGTTTTGATGTTTTAAAACAATTAAAAACCATTCCCGCTGTTGCGAATATCCCCGTCATTTTCGTAACCGTACAAGCGGCTACTGACAATAAAGTAGTAGGATTAAAATTAGGGGGAAACGATTACATTACTAAGCCTTTTGATATCGAAGAGTTGCTGGCTCGGGTCGAGTCTGTGTTACGTATCAAACACGAACACAAAAACCTTAATACCTTAAACCAGCGTCTGGCCGAACTCTCCGTCACCGATCCCTTAACCGGTCTCTATAACCGGCGATTTCTCCAAGAACGTTTGAAAGAGGAAGTCGATCGAGCCAAACGCTATCAGTATCCCATCGCTTGCCTTATTTTCGATCTCGATGATTTTAAACGCGTAAATGAAACCTTAGGGCATATGCAAGGGGACCAACTTTTGCAAAAAATCGCTTTAATTCTTAAAAACAGCAGCCGAGTGGTCGACATTGTTGGACGTTTTGGAGGCGAAGAATTTCTTCTGGTTCTCCCACAAACCGATCTGGGGGGGGCCAAAGCCGTAGGCGAAAGAATCCGAAAACTGGTTGCAGACAAGTCTTTTTTTAGCGATGATCCACAACGCCGCGTTACACTCTCCGCAGGTGTAGCCGCTTTTTCAACCGATAAACCAAAAGCACCGGAAGACCTCTTACAATGGACCGAAGATGCCTTATGTGAGGCGAAACGTCAGGGAAAAAACCAAGTATCCATCACTACCCAAAGTTAACCTTTTTTGAACTTCGCGGATTACCCGATTGACATCCCGGCAGGTTTACGGTATATTCACACCACTTTAGCCCCTTTTTTTCCTCGTGCGAGGGTGGTGGAACTGGCAGACACGTATGTTTGAGGGGCATATGGAGCAATCCGTGCGGGTTCAAGTCCCGCCCCTCGCACCAATTTTATCTGTTTGATTACCAAACACATCTCGTTTTCCAACGAGATCGCATTCCTTTCCTTAGGTATAGTCTTTTTCCTTACCTTGACAAAAACGCTCCAATCCGTTATCTTGATGGCCTGGTACTTTGTAGGTGGGAGGAATTTATGGCCGAAACGATATTGATTGCCGAAGACGATTCCCATATTGCCGAACTTATAAAAATCATTCTTGAAGCCAAGGGATATACAACGTATTGGGCCAAAGATGGTGAAGAGGCCATACGTGAGGTAGGACGAGTAAAACCCGACCTTATCCTTTTGGATGTCATGATGCCTAAGCTCAATGGTTATGAAGTACTTCGGGCTATAAAAGAACGGGATGAATTAAAGCACATTCCCGTCATCTTTGTTACGGTCCGGGGTGAAACCGACAGCAAAGTAGTTGGACTTCGTCTGGGCGGACACGATTACATTACCAAACCATTTGATTTAGACGAACTAATCGCTCGGGTCGAAACTGCCTTGCGCATTAAAGGCGAACACGATAGTTTGCGCGCTCAAAACAGACGCTTATCCGAACTATCCATGACCGATCCTCTAACCGGTCTTTACAATCGGCGCTATCTTATGGAACGGTTTCATGAGGAAATAGAACGAGCCAAACGCTATCAGTATCCCATTTCTTGTTTGATGGTTGATATTGATGATTTCAAATTAATCAACGATTCATTTGGCCATTTGAAAGGGGATCAACTCCTTCAACAATTGGCCATTATGATGAAAAATACCAACCGGGTTGTGGACATTCTTTCCCGTTACGGCGGCGAAGAGTTTATCATGATTTTGCCACAAACCAACTTGGGTGGAGCTGAGACCGTTGGGGAACGCTATCGCCAATTGGTGCAAAACACACAAATCTTGCAGAACGATCCGCAAGTAAAAGTAACTGTATCTTTGGGGGCCGCGGCTTTTTCCACGGCCAATATAGGGAGTAAAGAAGATCTATTGCGTATGGCCGACGAAGCATTATTTGAAGCAAAACGTCTGGGAAAAAATCGCGTAGCTTTATCTCGTCCTCCCGAGGATCCCAGTTCAAACTAATCTTTGAAGCAGTACACGATTACCGCTTCGAAATACGAGTACCCGGGCTGTTTTTCTCTCGGGTCTTGATTCCTGGATCGCCCTTATGAAAAGCGATCAGAAAGGTTTGTCCGCTTGACCGTCAAACTGCGTTCGTCCGGATGGGAATTCGGTGGTAAATACTTGCCTTGGGCTTGGGGCCAGATCAATTATTGGGATCTGGATCGCTCCCGCTGGCGTGATGTATTGCGTACCTACCGCGAATTGGGACACACGGTGGTTTCCACCTCTGTTTTACCGCGTGTACATTATTTGGGACATGATCAATATGATTTTTCACATCCCCAACCACATACTGATCTAGGTGCATTTTTAAATGAAATTCAGCAATGCGGACTTAAGGTAGTGCTCTGGGTTGGACCGCGTGATGTTCCAGGGGTCGCGGCCGCCGGATACACCGATGACCTGATCAACAATCCCGCAGCTTTGGCACTTGATGCGCAAGACCAAGTAATACCTTCCGCCGCGATGCTCAGCGGTGATGTGTTTTCTTTGCCTTCACTGGTCAGCGAGCCCTTGCAACGTTCACTCAATACTTTTTGTCAAGCCTTGCAACCTGTCCTCATGCCCATGATTCATCCCGACGGTCCTGTGATCGGGCTCGGGTTGACCCAAGCTCCGGGCTGGATTTCGTCACTCTCCGCCACGGCCTCGGATTATCATCCGACGACCCTGACGCTTTACCATGCGTTTCTAAAAAAGCAGTACAAAAAGCTTCAAGCCTTGATTGAAGCTTATGGAAATGTTGTCGGCTCGTTTGAAGCCGTTGAACCACCGCGTCAAATGGAACCCTCGGGAAAATTTCCAAGTATTAAGCAATTGGATTGGGCGCGTTTCCGTGAAGAATACTTCGTGCAAGCGGCCGAACGCCTTTATACCATTTTTGCACCTTTATCCCTGGATCGCATCCCAATGTTCTTGGCTTCACTGCCGGTCAACGGCTATCCGTCCAATCTTGCTGAATTAGAGCGCTCCCGCTGCTTTGCGTATACGATGCCCGATCTGCCTTTGCCGGTGAGTCATTCGGATGCAATTGTGGACTTCTTAAATCCCATTATGTGGCAAACACGTTTTTCAGCATGGTTTCAAGCACGTCCTGAATCCAAGGCCGACGATATAGAAAAAAACTACGCTTTGCATTGCGGTTTGGCTGCCGGCGTTCGCGCCTGGGACGCACTAACACCTGCCGGTTCCGGTTCTTTGCCTGGCTTTTTAATGGACCGTCAGGGAAGTCCGCACCGTCAATACCAACATTTTTGGGACACCGTGAGGGAACACGCACGTGTAGAGGGCTTCTTAAACAGCCAATTTTTCGCCGATGTGTTACTTCTAACCATTCCCGAATTTGAACGTGCCAAATACCTACAAACACCTGCAGGGCTGCGGTATGATTTAGCGGGTATTTCAGGTATTGGCCTGGATCCCAAACCCTCATGGGATCCCGATACGCAAGCTTATGTTGATCGGTATCAAGAGCTGGAGATGTTTCTTAGCGCCGACCACTATGCTTATGTTCGAGCCGAGGGCAGCAAGTCCGCTTTGGACCGTTTAAATCCCAGTCAAGTTTTGTTGGTTCCTAGCCATGAGGCTTTGCCTGCTTCCATGCAAGCCTTGTTGGTGGATTTGCTGGAAAAGGGAACATCGATTATTTTGGTTGGTCCTATGCCAAAACACCCTGAAAATGCGTCCCATACTCCGTTGGATGAATTGGCGGATGTTAAGCCCAAAGCCAAGCCTAAGAGCGCCAGTCGTTCCAAAGCCGCCACCAAGACCGGACGACTGTTTCATATTCCGGAGTATGTCGATCAGAAGCTCACCCGTACCTTGAAGCAAGCCGGTATTGTTCGTGAATTAACTTTGGATCAACCTTCTCTAAAATTAACCGTACATAAATTCCGCAACCGTATGTTTGTGGCCATTATCAACCCTGCACAACAGGCGGTCGAAACCATCGCCCAGCGCGAAGGCAAGTTTGTATTAAAAGATTTCTGGAACGCCAAGAAATACTTTGGCGGCAATCATGAAATACGTTTGACCCTGCCTCCGCGCAGCGTCAAATTTTGGGAGCTCATACCATGCTAAATCCCGAATTTCGTTTGTTGGATCCAGAAACAGAACACATGGAACGCTTGGCCACTTTATCTGGAGTTGAAACCGCAAATCCCTTGCCATGGTCCTGCACCTTGCTGGCTTTGGAAGCCAATCAACGCGAAGCGTTTTTCACACTATTGAATGCTCGTTTGGCAACACCAGGGAGTCATCCCTTGGCGGTGGTCCAGCAACATACTCGCGAGATTGCCCAAACCATGAATATCCAGCTTCCCGAACCCAGAATCTTTGGTTTTCCAGAACCGATTCTAGCGCGTGTACTTGCGCCATTGCAAACACCCTGCGTCATGCTTTTGGGGGTTTTAAATTCAGAAGGCATCTGGGCGGGATGCCTGGCCGGAATTTCCAAGGGTGGGTTGGATTTCTTCACAACCTTCCAACATCTTTGGGCCGATGAACCCGAATTGGCTTCCAAACAAACTTTGGACGATTTTCACGAATTGCTTCAAGCGGCCGGTCGGCGATTCGCACGACCTGTAGGCGGCTTATTTATTCAACATTCAGAATGCGAAACTTGGAAACAGCAAGGATGGGCACCGCATTTTATAGAGCAATGCACCCAAAGGGGAACCGCTGCGTTTCGTTGGCCTTATCCTTTTTGATAGGCTTGCCCCTTTAAACACATGCACTTTAATAAAAATGCCTTGAAATCCTTGATCTCAAGCGATAGGATAGCCGGCATTTTAAATCATCTTGGCAAAGGTTAGGTACTTGCACATGTCCGAGCTCGAAGTAGAAGTAAAAGAACACGAACGCGCCACCGTCGATTGTCGGGAATGTGACGGCAATTGTTGCCGCTACATTGCCTTGCAAATCGACACGCCGGAAACACCTGAAGACTTTGATCATTTGCGCTGGTATATGGCTCACGAAAAAGTCGTTATCTTTATTGAAAAAAAGGATTGGTACCTTCAAGTCAATACCCCTTGCCGCTATTTATTGGCGGACAATAAGTGCGGCTATTATGAAAAACGGCCCCAGATCTGTCGAGATTACGGCATGGACTCCGAAGGGGAGACTGAGTGCCATGGCATGGACCGGCCATGCGATCATGACGAATATTTCACAACCCTAGAAGAACTTGAGGCCTATTTGTTGCGCAAGGGACATGTGTGGGCAAGCCTGAAGCATTACGCACACGAATAAATGCCCCCCTCCGTCTTCAACCAAGCCCAAACACGTTGTGCCTGGGCTCAAGCGTCGCCCGAACTGCAAAAATACCACGATACGGAATATGGCTTTCCGGTAACTGACAACCGTGCCTATTTTGAACGTTTGATCTTGGAATTGTTTCAGGCCGGGCTTTCCTGGCGTACCATTTTGGCCAAGCGCTCAGCCTTCCGCCACGCGTTTGCGGCTTTTTCTCCCCAAAAGGTAGGCGCGTTCACCTACAAAGATATTCAACGTCTAAAAGACGACAAAAACATTGTACGCAATACACTTAAGATTGAAGCAGCCATTTACAACGCTCGAGTCTTTGATCGTCTAGCACGACGTAAAGGCGGATTTAAGTCTTTCATCGAAACACTCCCATTGGACAATCGCTCTGCCACCATTTCTGTTTTTAAGCAGACCTTTAAATTCATGGGACCAAAAATTGTCGAAGAATTCCTGATGAGCACCGGGCATTGGCCTGTGCGGCATGAAGCCGGCTGCTTTTTAGCCACACCTCGGATTTCTGAACGAGCCGTATCATGATTATTCCTGTGGCCCCTTTGGTCGTTACCGATTCTCAGCAATGGGAAAAAATAGCCGCAACTTTGCAAAAAGCCAAAACCCTTTCCATTGATCTGGAAGGAAATGGCTATTTCCGCTATCCCGAGCATATTTGCCTTATCCAATTGGCTGCACTTGGACAAGTCTATTTAATCGACCCCTTGGCCATTAAAGACCTAACCGCATTGGGTAAATTACTAGAAAACCCAAATATTATAAAGATTTTCCATTCATGCGACTGGGATTTGCGTTCCTTGGACCGAGACTATGGCTTTCATGTCCAAGGCCTTTTCGATACGTCAATCGCCGCCCGTTTCTTAGGCATCAATGAGGTTGGATTAGGCAAAGTATTGAAACACTTCCTTAGTGTCGAACTGGATAAAAGCAAATCGCTTCAGCGACAAGACTGGACGCTACGCCCTTTGAATCCTGAATCGATCCAATATGCGGCTTTGGATGTTTTTTATTTGGAAGAGCTGCGTATCCGTATGTTGGAAGCATTGAACGAACACAAACGTTTAGACTGGGTATTGGAGGAATGTCAGCGGATGGAACAGCTACGGTTTTCACCACCCACCCCTCCGCGTGAAGCGTTTTGGAACATTAAGGGGAGTCGTGATCTGCCTACAGCGCAACTTGGCATTCTAAGGCAATTATATGTCTTTCGCGATCAATTGGCTCGACATGTCAACCGCCCCCCCTTTAAGGTTATGTCCGATACAACCTTATTGGCGTTGGCGCAAAATCCTCAAGCGGATCTTGCCTCTATGAAGGGGCTGGGGGCCGTGGAATCGTCGCAACGTTTGCTTCAATTACGTGAAGCATTAAAGCCGACCAAAGATCCCGTTTCTTTTCCCAAGGCCAAGAGTCCCTTGCCGTTTAGACTATCCACCGAAGCCAAAAAACGCTTAACGGCTTTAAAACAATGGCGGCAACAACGGGGTGATAGCCTAAACCTAGATCCTTCATTGCTTTGGCCAATGCGAAGTTTGGAGGCATTGGCTCAAGCACCCGAAAAATTTCAAGCTGAATGTGAACACCGCGATGGTTCTGAAGTGCGCACCTGGCAAGTTCATGTCTTCGCCTCGGAACTTGCACCCATTGTTGCCACGCCACCGGTCACCACCTAATTCCGTAAGTTCTACAAACCTTTAGGTTTTGCTTGTACCCATCCTCGACAGTAAGTATAATTAATTTACTTTACGTCTACCTGGGGGAGTGTGAAACCCATGACACCAGCTAAAAAAACAGTAAAAAAAATCCCCAAGAAAAAATCCATAACCAAAAAAACAAGCCTTCAAAAAACAAAAGCCAGCGCTATGTCCCGCTCGGTACCACCCTTGAAAAAGAAAACCAAAACGCCTAATAAAACAACCCGGACTTTTCCAACAACCATCCGAATCAAACTTAAACTCCCCAAACCCCAAACACTCCCTTGGCGAGAAACCCTGCCAAATGAAAAATGGATTGGAATTGTGGAAGATTATTTGGCGCATAAACAAGTATTCATCACCACGCTGCAAACATCGCTTACGCTCGGTGAACATATTCATATTCGCGGTTGCACAACCGATATTCAGCAAACGATCGATTCGATTGAATGGAATCATCAGGCGATTTCACATGCTGAGGGTGGACAAACCGTGGGAATTAAAGCCTCACATAAAGTACGTAAACACGATTACATCTATCTCATCGCCACTCCCAAATGAATCCTAACTGGAAACCCGTTCAAATTGCTCAGATACTTTTCATTGGCCTATATTCACTAAGCATCTCCCTGTGCTTAGCTCAAGCTTCCAATGTAGAAAAAAAATATTTGGAGCAAAATCGACTTACTTCGGCAATTAAAATCCATTCATTTCGCATCGAACAAGCTGGCACTGTTTTGCCCCTCTACAATCCCATCGGCAGGGAAGAAAAACACGACTTCGCACCTGAACAACCCATTTTAACTCCCGCAGAACTACCGGAAATATTTGTACGTGGAACAGAATTTGTGGTTCGCATCCAGACTCATTTGGATATTACCCTTTATTTACAATGCGATCATCTGCAACTCGATGACCAAAAACAATTGCGAACCACCCCAATAAAAGACTGGTTTATTCGTATTTACCCGGGTGACGAACAGTTCAAACATGTGTCAACTTCGAAAATTGCGGTAATTCCATCCACTCTCCATGCATCTAAAGTTGTATTGAATCATCCCAACCCCGAAGGGGGCCACAGTGTTACGCTAAAATTCATTCCATTTTCCAAACCCATTACACTAGTACCCAAGGAAGATAAAAACCATTGATGGAGTCTTAAACAAGCTTCAAACGCTTTTTGAAAACATACATTAATTTGTCTAAGGAGTATCAAATGCATTTTTATTCTATGTTTGATTTACAAAAATACATAAAAGAATTTATTGATTTCGCAATCCGAACCGGGCCAAAAATATTAGTTACGCTTCTAATTTTCACTGTTTTAAATCTAATTTTAAAATATTTATTCAAAATTTTCGAAAAACTAATAATTAAACGGTTAACGTTTGATACCCAAGAACAAGAAGAAGAACTTCACAAACGTGCTACAACACTGGTTTCATTACTTAGTAAAACCACTTATACCTTTCTGTGGGCATTAGGCTGTATAACAATACTTTCACAAGTAGGGATAAATATCGGTCCTATTTTGGCTACAGCCGGAGTATTAGGACTGGCCGTCAGCTTTGGTGCCCAAAATCTAATCAAGGATTTCATAAGCGGATTATTTATTATTCTTGAAAATCAAATCCGGCTTGGGGATGTGGCCATTATCAATGGCACGACCGGATTGGTCGAAGCCGTTAACTTGCGTACCACGATTATCCGTGATACTGCTGGCGTTGTGCACATTTTTCCAAACGGATCTATAAATACCATCTCGAATATGACTTTGGGATGGTCAGCCGCGGTTTTTGATATAAATATAGCCTACAAGGAAGATACGGATCGGGTATCGGAAATCATGCAAAGCGTATTGGAAGAAATGCGTTCAGAGGCAGCCTGGGGAATACATATTTTAAATTCTCTCGAAATTTTCGGGATAGACGAATTTGCCGCTTCTTCGGTTGTAATCAAAGCCCGGGTTAAAACCAAACCCATGAAACAATGGGATGTTGCCCGTGAATATCGTCGGCGTATTAAAAAAGCCTTTGAACAAGCTGCAGTTGAAATGCCGTTTCCTCATACAACGGTTATTTTTCCAGAATCCAATCTACCGTTCAAACGTCTGGGAGATAAAGCCCCAACAACCACATTGCCCTAATCGGGGCACAACCGAATCCCGTTGACTTTCCCGCCTGTGAATGCTAGATTTTTTACAAACACCCGCCAGGAGGGGAACCCATGTTCGAGCTTAAGCTCTACGCCTTATCCACATGCATTTGGTGTCGAAAAACCGAGAAGCATTTAACCGAAATGGGTTTTAAATACGACGTGATCTATGTTGATAAACTTTCGGGTGAACCTCGCGAAAACACCATGCGCGAGCTTGAAAAATTCAATCCGAATCGCAGTTTCCCAACCTTGGTCATCGATGGGCAGAAAGTGGTCGTGGGTTTTAAACCTGAAGAAATTCGTGGGGCATTAATGCGTTGAGCGATCTTGTAGCCGCAGTACAAAAACGCAAACCGTTTCTTGAAAAGCGCGGCTATTATTTTAATCCCGATGATGAAATGACCCAAGCGCTTCTAGAAGGGTTAGTAATCAATGAGGAACGCTACGGTTACCCGGCTTGTCCTTGCCGGTTGGCCACCGGCAGCTATCCGCTTGATCGTGATATCATCTGCCCTTGTGATGTGCGGGATTGGGATATTACTGAATTCGGGTCTTGTTTCTGTGGACTCTATGTAAGTCGCGAGGTACATATGAAAAAAGCAACCATTGAATCCATTCCCGACCGTCGCCTTGCAGAAAAACCAGCCATTCAAACCTGGCGTTGCCAAGTATGTGGATACCTTACCGCACGACCCGAGGCCCCAGATGTATGTCCTATTTGCGGGGTCACGCATGATCGGTTTGAGCCTTATTCTTCACTTTAACTATGCATCGAAAGGAACAAGACATGAAAAAGCTGATTTTATTATGGACCGCACTCCTTATTTTCGGATTATTGACTGGCTGCGCAACCATCGGGGGAAATTTCCCGCATGATTACGCATCAAAAATCGTCATCGGAAAAACATCCCGTGCGGATGTAGAAAAAGAATTGGGCGCACCTTATCGGACCGGATTGGATTCGGGCGATCCCACATCCACGTATATGTATTATCGTTTAGGCTTGTTTACCAATACCATCACTAAGGATTTAACCGTTCGTTTTAATGAAAAAGGAATTGTGAAATCCTACACTTATAATGCCAACACTCCTCCTGCATCAAATAAGGCGGATTATAATGCTCGCTGATATTCCCGAATCCATTCCTGCCACACTGGCAGCACATTATTGCACTGGTTTCCACACTCCAGAATTTTCAGATCGTTGGGGATTTTGGAAATCTAACTTTAAATACCCTGATGCAGATTTATCGCACAATCCAGATCAATTGCTCGCAAATGGGGAACACGACATCGCTTCCGTGTGCAGTCCGGTCATTGGGCCTTATGATTCTGGAGACCCTGATCTTTGTGAGTACCACATCCTTCTAGCCAAAGCCTCTGGGATTGAAGCCTTCATGGTTGATTGGTTTGGCCCGCACCTTAATGAAGACTATCCTGCTTTAGATGCCAATGCCAGAGTGCTTTTGCAGCAGGCGGAAAAGCTCGAGTTTAAGATTTCCTTATGTTTTGAAGACCAGGCATTTTTCCCGCCCATGCGTCCAAAAGTGACCAGCCGAGCACAAGCCGTAGAGGCAGCGCAGCAGGCTCTCATCTATGCTCAACGGCATTATTTCTCCTCCCATGGCTATCTGCGTTGGGCCGGAGTCCCGGTCATGACCACATTAAATCAAGGATGCCGCTGGGCTACATGGGATTCTCCGTTCTTCACCCCTGATGAGTGGCAACAAATTTTAAGCGTCCTTAATGAGCCCATCTGTCTTATCCAAAATTACCAAGCCGGAGTTACTCCGCTGGATTTTGCCAATTGGAACAGTGTCTACCCCTGGCTTACGGTTTTGCTGGATGATCTCGGCGGAATTGAAAATTTTTGGGCACGTAGCAAACAAGCGCTCGGAATGAAACCGTATTCCTTTATTTCGGGATTGGTAACCTCCGGCTGTGATAATCGTGGCATTGGTTCAAAACAGCTTCGGGTCTATTCCAGACAGCAGGGAGCACGTTATCCTGCCACATGGGAGATGAATTTGCTGCAAGGAGCGCGTTTTATTCAGATTGGAACCTGGAACGATCATACCGATGGTTCCGGGATAGAACCCGTAAAAGAAATGATCCTCCACAAAAACGCAGCTGTGCCAGGTTGGGGGTATCGTGAACTTATTACGACTCGCGAATATGCGGCTCGTTTTACCGGTAAAAAACTTTGGCCACTTCCAACGCTTTTTCTGCCTGAAAGATTGTATCGTTTGCGAAAAAGCGGTGCCCCTGCATTGCGGGCCGACCGAATCCGTCTTTATTTGCTAGAAGGGGATATTGAAGGGGCTATCCTAGGCTTGGAACAAGCGGGAGTGTGAGTTGATGTTGCTTTGGTTACGACGCTTACAGACTTATATACCAACGTTTTGCACCTTCCTTTTGGCGTTAATTGCACCCCATATTTCATCTGCGAGCGCTTGGGAAAAGCATCTGCTCGTATTACCTCTCGTGGCCAGCGATCAGGCTGCACGTAATGCGGTTTGGTTTGGTACCGCTTTTCGCGATGCTTATGCCCAAGCCTTTTTCTCGATGAACTCTATAGCATTTTTAAAAGATGACGAACTCACGTCGCTCGTCAAAGAATACTCGCTCAAGCTTTCGCAAGAACCCGAACCCGGAATCATGGAAAAAATAGCCGACGATAAAGAACTGGCGCTGATTTTCGGTTCATTTTCAATCCATAAAGATACCATTACAATAAACTGCCATGTCATACCTGGACGTGGTGATGATAGCCACACCTTCACAGTTTCCGGACAAAAAAACCAACTAAAATCTCTTTTTAAGCAAGCGCTTAAAGAATCGGCTAGCGCTTTGGATATAAAACCAACTGACTCCATTTGGGAAGAATGGCGTTCAATTCCCGGAACCAACTCTTGGACCGCCTTAGAAGCCTACAGCCAAGCTCAAGATTTTATTCGAGCTTTCTATGGTTCTACCGAAACCGTCGTTAAGCACCAAAAAGCCATTCTGGCTCTTGAGCGTTCTGTTCAAGCCGACAAAACGTTCGTCTCTGCCATCGCGCAAAAAATTTCATTTCAATTACTTAAACCTAACTCTGATATAAAAACGCATCAGCAATTTCTCATAAATGCCCAAAAAGATATCGAACATGCACTTAAGCTCGAACCAACAAATCCCCATCTCGAAAATGCACGTTTAGACATTTTGCTTCAAAACAGGCAATACAAACAAGCGATCGAACTAGGCTCACGCTTCATCCAACAGCATGGCACCAACTATCGTAATTACCTGCTGTTAGGTCGCGCCTTTTTGGCTATTGATCAATGGTCCGAAGCTGAAAAAATATTAATGTCCGCTTTAGCTCAGCAAGGAACCGCCTTGCAAAAGAAACCGTTTAATCTCGAACTCGGAATGCTTTTGCTTAATCACAAGGATAAGCTTTCCGAAAATTTCCTTCAAGAAGTCATTAAGCTCGAACCTAAAAACGCAGAATTACATTATTGGAGAGCTGTAGCACTGTTTAATATTGGTCGATGGTTGGATACCATGGACGAAATACAAATTATGGAGAACTTAAAAAAAACCTCAGAACTTAAACAATTAAAAGCCAAAACCACTTTAGCCTTGGGAAACGAGTATTTCAAAACCAATGATCTAACCCGGGCGTTCACTTTCACGTCAATGGCTGTAAAACTCCGACCCCTGCATTTTGAAACCAATCTTCTTATGGCCAAGGTGCTACGGAAAAAAGGCTATTTAGATGAGGCGCGAAAACAATTGGAAATCGCCAAATCGGTCGCAGACAACCAACGCGGAAAAGACCATTTCATTTTGGGTACAGAATATATTGCCCAGGGACTCAAGGAAGAAGGGGCTCAAGAATACGTTGCCTATCTAAAACTCAACCCGAACGCACCTGAACGCACCCAATTAATTCAATACATCCGAAAACTACGCGGCACAGAAACTACGGATGGGGTGGAGGACAAAGAGTGATCTCTTCACAACACGCCTTACGTAGCATCATTACACTCGGCGTTCTTCTAGGATTGCCACTTGCAGGATTTTCCAAAACTGAAAAACCAACCGTAGTTGCTGAAGAATTTTTCCGGTTATTGGCTGATCAGGAATACAGTGATGCCGCCGAACTACTTTCAAGCGCCGATTCATCAGCGGTTGTAAAACTAAAAAAGCAAATGGGTAAACAAGGCAAAAGCGTAAAATTAGAGAAAATTTTAGCCGAAAGTTTTTATCTCATGCAGGGACAATCAAACTCCGGTATGGGAAAAAAGAAAGACGCTGAAACACTTATGCCTCAGCGAATTTCTTTTTTTGTTCCTGGGCAGCATTATATCGTTGGGAATTTCGCCGCCGTTTTTACACGCGAAACCTACGAAATCGCTCATGCGGACACAGGTCCGGTTCGCGATGATCCCCGAAAGCTTTGGGTTGATCCAACCAATGTATTATCCAAAGTTCGTGATGAATCCTACTTTAAGCAGTGGTGGGTTTGGGAAGGGGATCGGTTAACGATGCCCGGACTCATTTGGATGATTAAAGAAAAAAATGTTTGGAAAATAGACTTATTTGCAGGTTCAGTTCCGCGTCGAGCCTTCGATAAAGATTTGCGTTTATACTTCGGGCGAGATGTCTTTGAAGCCGACAAAAACGCCCAAAAGAAAAAAAGCGAACCCCAAAAACCAACATCACCCTCCGCCGCATCTTCCAAAACCCAGTCCCCCAACAAAGCCAAAAAAACTACTAAATAGTATTACCGCTCATTGCGTATCGGAATTTTGCGAATCTATCACAGTAAGTGTTTTTCCGAATAGAGATTCAGTTTCAATCTCCCCCTGAAGCCAATGCTTTAACGCCACTTTATTTTTAACTTTTTGTAAATCAGCTTCAAATAGTCTGTTTTCGTTGCCTAAGTACTGACAGGGAATGTGTATACGCAGGGACTGGTTTGGATTCACTTTCAAGGATTTCGGTTGTGTGGTCCATCGATACATATGGCCATCCACTTCCAATTGGCCTTGTAAACGACGTACGTTTATCATAAAAGAATTGGGATTGGTTAGCTCTAAAAAGAAGCCAATTTTATTGGCGTCTTTTACTGAAGCAAGTTCAATAAACCGAACAACCGGTAACCTAGGAAATGTAACATCACCTTCAGCCTCAAAGAGTATAGGCGACGACACCCAATCATCAACCGCAATGGCTTGACCTACAAAACGAAAGCGATGTTGTCCCCGATCCGGAAATGCATTATCTAAGACAGTATTTTTAATTAATATTGGAATTTCCAGCATTTGGGTATGTTCATTTTTTATTAGCGGCAAGGCTTCTGTGATTGAGGAAATAATGGTTGCTCGATCAACCATCATTCGATATTCCACACGTTTCAGATGTAAAAAAAGAGGATTCGGGTTTTGCAATTGTAAAACTGCAACCATACGCGTTGAATCCGGTGTAACCTGTACAACCTGAACCGATTTAACGTCTATTACAGGATGGGTCATTACATTGCCAAAATTGGCACAACCGCCAATACCCAAACACACTAATAGTAGACTTTGATAAACCAATCCCAGTCTTAATTCCATGTTATACTTCCTTTCCTGTTGCAGAAGACCACAACACATGGTAGGTTGTTTTAGCAAATTACTGATTTTGTTTCAATGAGTTTCATGAAAAAGAAATAAACAATGAACTTAAATGCAGGTTTGGGGTCGTAAACATGAATAACGTTGAAGATAGAGAAGAAGAAACAAAACTTATTGAGTTGGCACGAGCAGGGAACCAGGATGCGTTTGAGCAATTGGCTCGCAAGCATGGTTCTTATATTTATAATTTGGCGTATCATTTAACTGGTGGAAACCATGCTGATTCTGATGATTTATCACAAACTACCTTTATTCGAGCATTCAGGGCGATACAGCGGTTTGAAGGGCGTTCGGAATTTCGAACTTGGTTACATAGAATAACAGTCAATTTATGGAAAAATATGGTAAGAAGTCAAGTTCGCAGGAAATATTTTCAGCACAGGTCTTTGAACGAACCACCAAAAGAAGGATCGAGAGGTCTTGCTCAGGAAATTAAAGAAAAAAGACCTGATCCGGCGGAGCAAGCATCGCATGGTGAATTAAACAAGCTTATTCACGCAGCGATTGCAAACCTCCCGCCGGATGAACGCGAAGTAACTGTACTACGCGATGTTGAAGGTTATGCTTATGATGAAATTGCTGCTTTATGCAATATTCCATTAGGAACAGTAAAATCACGGTTGGCCCGAGCGCGTAAACTTTTACGCGATGCTCTGGAACCTGTTTTGGGGAGATAAGGATTTATGGGATGTCGAAAATTTCAAGCTTGGTTGCCACTTATGGCTGACTGCTTGCTTTCAGAAACCCAACAGCTAAAGCTGGAAAAGCATCTGAAGGAATGTCCTCAGTGTCAAAAGGAAGCAACTTTATACAAAACAATTGTTGAGCATTGTTGCCAGCTTCCCGAAGTTGAACTTCCTTGTGATTTCTATGATCGGCTATCCAGAAAACTCAAACTTGAATGTTCAAAACCAACTTTTGAAACTAAGTCTTGGACATGGCGTATGCCACTTATGGTTGGAAGTTTGAGTGCTGCAGCACTACTAGCACTTTTAATCACTTTACCCGAAAAAAACCCAACCGTTCCTACAAACTTCATTGCTTCCTTTCCAACAAAATCCCAAGCTGTCAAACTCGCTCCTTTGCTTAATCCCACAGCACCCAATACAGGTATCTCTTCGAATACGAAAGTTCAATCACAGCTTTCACCCAAAACAGCTGAAAAAAAAGAATCCATCAATGAGAAAACCGATTCTTTTTCTGATAATCAAGCAACGTTTCCTTCTACGAGTCCATCTCTGGCTCAAGCCCCTGGTAAATCCTCGATTTCAGAACCGCAACCACCACTTATACACAAAGCCACATTTGCTCCAGCGGTACAATCCATTCCCGCTTATTCAGTTCCACACACGCCACCTTTTTCTCAATCCGATAACGACTTTATCACCAACGCTATCGTCTCAAAGCGCTTACAAGCCGATATTCCACTACGTTCCAAACCGGATTGTATGATTGTCCGTAACGCAGGCCAATTACAACAAGCACTCGAATACTCCAAGCAATCAGCGCCACTTTTTACAGATCTGGATTGGAAAAAGCAAATGTTGGCCGCCATTTTCCTAGACCCAGTTGTATGCACAGGATATCAAATTCAATTGGATGCAATCGAACAAATGCCGGACAAAATTTGTATTCGCTACAAAATCCAACGACCTACATCGGTGGTTCCAACAAACTCATCTTCACCCTCACTCTTTTTAGTTCTACCTTACTCTGAACTGCCGGTCGAGTTTTCCGAACTATAAGTTTTAGAGCTTTTTTCATTGTCGCGTATCCTTTTTTTTTGTATAGTACCCGTCGATGTCACTGCATTTCACCCATGAAAGAGGTGGTCTTTTGTCCTCCGAAATTATTTTTTCCTTATCTTCGCGGCTTGAGAAGATGAGGGGGTATCTTTGACCTCGAATCCAAACAAGTAAAATGCACTGAATTAGAACATCAACTCGCACAACCTGACGCTTGGAGTAATCCCGCACAAGCGAAATCATTAAATACCGAATTGGCTAGAATCCGAAAAGATCTTGCTTATTTTTCAGGATTAATCAATGAATTGGCGAATCTTCAAGCAGCTTCAGAATTGCTAGAATTAGGAACGGATACTGAACTCCTACAAGATTTTAAGGTTGGCACAGCTCATTTAAATAAAGAAATTGACGAATTTGAATTTCGTTTTATGCTTTCCGGGCCTAATGATCGGGATTCTGCGATTATTTCAATTCATCCAGGTGCAGGCGGAACCGAATCACAAGATTGGGCACAAATGCTTTTTCGAATGTATACGCGATGGGCAGAATCACGAAAATTCAAAGTATCTTTACTTGATTTCCAAAGCGGGGAAGAAGCCGGTATCAAATCAGTAACGTTTAATATTGAAGGAGATTTCGCGTTCGGCTTGCTTCGATCCGAATGTGGAGTTCATCGTCTCGTTCGCATCTCCCCATTTGATGCCAATAAGCGCCGACATACATCATTTGCCTCTGTGGATGTTATCCCTGACATTGAAGATGAAATCGAAATTGACATTAAAGATGACGATATCCGAATCGACGTCTTCCGTGCCTCGGGTGCTGGTGGGCAACATGTTAATAAAACCGAGTCCGCCGTACGTATAACCCACATAC
Source organism: uncultured bacterium (assembly GCA_964604705.1). Taxonomy (GTDB): domain Bacteria; phylum Oederibacteriota; class JAAXVQ01; order JAAXVQ01; family JAAXVQ01; genus JAAXVQ01. The sequence goes on along the minus strand of CAZSAP010000001.1, from coordinate 18,088 downwards.
CAACCGGTCTAGTTGTTCAATGCCAAGAAGATCGTTCTCAAGTTAAGAACAAGGCCAACGCTATGAAAGTTTTAAAAGCGCGTTTATATATGCGAGCTCAGGAAGAACAAGCCGCGAAGACCAAGCAATTATATGGTGAAAAGAAAGAAATCGCCTTCGGAAGTCAAATTCGTTCTTATGTTTTTCAGCCTTATTGTCTGATCAAAGATCATAGGACCGATAAAGAGATTGGCGATGTGCAACGCGTGATGGACGGTGATATCGATCTCTTTATCGAAGCTTATTTAAAGCAAACTGTTCCTTCCACATGATTTCGAAACGTATTTTATTTTGCATTAGTATAATAGCCTGTTCTTTCAACCTACCGATATTATCCACCGCGTCTGACCTAGTAAACGAACCCAAAATAGCGCGTCTCATTATCTACGATACCCGCGGAAGCGACGCAGACGAAACCATATTGGTCATGGACCAAAGTATGATCTCTACCAAAATTTGGATGAAAAATTACTTAGGGGAGCGGCGAGGTGAAATACCCACTCCTAAATTTTTTCTTGTATTTAATTTGCTTCGTTCAATCCCTGAATTCGCACTCAAACCCGAATATCGTGGCAAAACTTTACGTGCCCATGCTGCGCATGGGACAATTACATTAGCTTGGCAAGATTCAACTGGCAAACATATCAAAACCATTAAATATTACGCCCCCGAGCATAATTTGGATGATTTTCGTTTTGCTTTTAATTCCGCCTGGGCACTATCACGATATGCCATTTTATCTCTCTCTTCATTCGAAAGCCACAATCCAGCAATTCGAGAAGACGCCCTCTATTTTTTAGCTGGGTCAGGTTGGTTAACGCTAAGCGAACTTGCTGATGTCGTTGATTATCATCGTCAGAAGGGCAACCTCCCAAAACTTACTCACTCCATTTGGACCGCCTTGGATGCCACTTATTCAGCCAGCAGTGATTTTAGAAACCTCCATTACTTAGACTATTGTGTTCGCAAGAGCATCGTTCAATTGGGCCCCGCTGCTTTGGACTTTATACAAGCCCCACCTTCTACTGCTCAACGAAAAACAACTTTATTCAAACAAATCCAAAAGGATCTACAAGGTAAATAGCACCTCATAGCCGCTTCACACCTTGACTTTTACACGGCAACAAACGTATCATGTAAATATCCTGTTCAAGGAGAACGCCTACGTGAATGGCTCGCTGATATTTCCCTGGCAAGTATTTCGCCGTTTGCTTTTCCTTACGTTCTCACTCCTTATTTTCAGCACCACGCTCCCATCTGTCTCTAGTTGGGCCTTTGGAAAAAACAAACTTCGCACCCATGATTTTCAGTGGCAGATTTTCGAAACCGAACATTTCGAAATTTTTTTCTACCCCGAGGAAGAAGCGTTAGCCAGAGAAACGTGTAAAATGGCCGAAGCTGCTTTCGAACACAACACCCAACTTCTGCGCTATAAGCCCAACGATAAGATTCCTCTATTCATTTATCGTAACGCTGTTGATTTTCAACAAACAAACATCACGCCATCTGTAATCGGTGTTGGGACCGGCGGTTTTACAGAAGCGTTTAAGAACAGAATCGCATTGCCAGCCTCTACATCTCCCACACAATTACGTCAAGTTATACAACACGAACTAATGCATGCGTTGCAATTCAACATATTATACGGGGAAGGGATGCGCTCCTTTCGAGTCTACAAGGGCTATCTAATGCCCCTATGGATTGTTGAGGGTTTAGCGGAATATGCAGCTCAAGATTGGGACACACAAGCAGATATGGTTGTACGCGACGCAGTCTTAAACGATCGTTTAATCCCGCTAACACTTATGGATGGTTTTTCTCATTTGGAGGACATTTTTCTCGCTTACAAAGAATCCCAATTAGCGCTTCAATATATTGCCGAGCAATACGGAGAAGAAAAGATCGGCACCATCTTCAATAAATTCAAGACGCAAATATCGCTTTCCCAAATTTTGCGTGAAACACTTGGTATTGGCCTAGTGGAATTCAATCATGATTTTATCTATTGGGTACGACAAAAATATTGGCTGCAAGCAGCCGACAAACAGCGCGCAGATAAATATGGTTCGTCTGTTTGGGAGCAACCATCCGGGCGCCCCTTTTCCGCAACCGGCCCCGTTTGGTCACCGGATGGTCGCTATTTAGCCTATATCGCCGATTATAATCAAACCCCAACAATCTATCTCAAACTCCGAAACAGTGATATGCCTAAGGCTATCCTGTCTGAAAATTTCGAACTTCTCAACACGCGAGGACACTCATTAGCCTGGTCACCCGATGGCAAACAACTCGCTTTCACGGCAAAACAAGAAGGGAAGTTCGCCTTATTTCGATACCACCTTATCAATAAAACTTTAGAGAAAGATGAATTGCCCTGCGATGATTTATCGTCTCCTGCCTGGTCACCAAACGGTAATTTTATTGCTTTATCGATCACCCGTAATGGGACATCCGATATTGCCATTTGGGAACTATCAAGTCGCACCTTATCGTTGATCGTTCAAGATCGTTGGCCTGATGATGCACCTACATGGTCTCCAGATGGAAAAACCATCGTATACACTAGCGAACGTTCAGGTATTTGGCAATTATTTTCCATACCAGCACTTGCATCAAAAAAGCCCAACGCGCTCACCCAAGACTCCTCCAATCATATCCACCCCAATTTTTCCTTCGATGGAAAAACGCTTCTTTTTTCGAGCGACGCCACCGGAATCTACAATTTGTATCAAATGGATTTTTCAACCAGAATCATTCACCAACTCACCAATATTCGAAGTGGCGCATTCCAACCTTCGTTATCCCCCGACAGCCGCAAACTCGCTTTTAGTGTTTATGAAAATCGTTGTCGTGACATCTATATCCAAACACTTGACATCCCCAATCCCTCCAGCAACACTCCGGTAATATTTTCCTCTATCGCAAACACAACCACTGCATTTACCGATGACACAAATCCGTTTGCCTCTTTAGGATTTCACCCATACAGTTTTAGATTTACTCCTGATTTATTGTTTTTACTCGCTGGTTACGACAGCTCACAAGGATTCGTCGGTGGGGGATACCTAACAGCGAGTGATTATTTAGGGAACCATATGGTCTCCTTACTGAGCGATTGGGTCCCAGGATATCAAGCTCGCACATTACTAAGTTATGGAAATTTTATGTTTCCTGTTGATTTACTTTTTTCAGGTCTTTATCGTAGAAATTATTATCGACTGATCAACCTCGAAACAGGCACGCTCACAGACGAATTTAATGACCAAGAAACCAGTGGAAGCATCCAATTCAGCAAACCTTTTTCACTGTACAATCGACTGGAATTCGAATTGGCGTTACGTGACTTGCAACGTGAATATAAAGACGATACTTTGCATCGACGTATCACACAAACACGCCTCTCATTGGTTCACGATAGTATCGCATGGTTTGATTTCGAACCCGCCAATGGATTCCGTCATACATTTTCCGCATTACTTGCAGATCGAATGTTTCAAAGCGATGCCACCTATACAATCCTCCAACTCAATGCGCAGGCCTACAAAAGTTTGGATTTTATAAACCCCCACTTAATCTTCGGCTCTCGACTTGTTACCGCAGCCAGTATAGGTTCCGAAGCACCTGTTTTAATGTTTGCCGGTATTGGTATTTTGCCCGAATCAGGGTCACTCCGCGGATACCGCTACGGCGATCTTTTAGGCTCGCAAATTGCAGCCCTTAATGTCGAATTACGTTTTCCCTTAGCACGATCGATTGACTATTCTCTCTGGCCTTTGGATTTCCTTTTACTTAAAGATGCTCAAATGATTCTTTTCAGTGATTCCGGCATCATAAGTCACGATCTCTCACACAGTACGAAAAACGATCTCCGAAATTCTGTTGGGCTGGGATTTAGATTCCATACATTTTTATTAGGCAAAGAGCTATTAACTATACGTTTTGATATTTCCAAGCTCACCAACGGACCTTCGGATCCGTATTACACATGGGGATTCGGCCAAGCCTTTTAGAAGGATCAGCGTTTAGTTTTCCAGAACCAGCAAAAGATATTGCATCCGACAGGTATCCATGATATAAAAACAAAATTCTTCTTTATAATTTAAGGAGAACATTCTTTCGGCAGAGAGGAACCAGCTAATGAAATTAACCCACGTACGTTTAAACGATTGGGTCAAAAAGATGGCAGAAATGTGTCGTCCTGACCGAATTGTATGGATCGATGGCTCCGATGAAGAGAAAAATCGTCTGGAAAAGGAAGCGTTCGCAACGGGTGAATTGTTGCAACTCAATCAAAAAAAAATGCCCGGATGTGTCTTTCATCGCACTGCCGCCAATGATGTGGCGCGCACTGAGCACCTCACCTACATTTGCACCAGTCGTAAGGTAGATGCCGGCCCCACCAATAATTGGATGTCTCCGAAGGCTGGATATGCTAAAGCGAAGGCTATTTTTAAAAACGCCATGAAGGGAAGAACCATGTATGTCATTCCCTTTTCCATGGGACCAGTTGGTTCACCTTTTTCAAAAATCGGTGTTGAACTTACCGACAGTATCTATGTGGTCTTGAACATGCGTATCATGACAACCATCGGTACCCCTGTCCTAAAGAAATTAGGGGACGATGGGGAGTTCACAAAATGCCTACACAGTAAAGCTGATCTAAATATCGATCGTCGTCTAATCCTTCATTTCCCTGAGGACAATACCATTTGGAGCGTTGGCTCCGGATACGGTGGAAATGTCCTGCTAGGGAAAAAATGTCTTTCCTTACGTATAGCCAGTCATCAGGGTTATCGCGAAGGATGGCTGGCAGAGCACATGCTAATTATGGGTGTTGAGAAACCAAATGGACATATTATCTATATCGCCGCAGCGTTCCCGAGTGCATGCGGAAAAACCAACCTCGCCATGCTGGTCCCACCAAAAGGTTTAGCAAAAAAAGGATATAAAATCTGGACCGTGGGAGATGACATTGCCTGGATGCGCATTGATACCGATGGTGGACTTTGGGCCATTAATCCCGAGACTGGATTTTTCGGTGTTGCTCCCGGCACCAATTCTAAAACCAATCCCAATGCAGTTGCCACCATTAAGACCAATACTATTTTCACAAATGTATTATTGAAGCCAGACAAAACCGTTTGGTGGGAAGGCGCCGACGGCCCCATTCCTTCTCGTGGAATTGATTGGCGTGGTCGTCCTTGGAAACCAGGTATAACTGATGAAAATGGTGAAATAATTAAAGCCGCGCATCCAAACAGTCGTTTTACGGCACCCATCACACAATGCCCGACCGCTTCTTTCCGGATCAAGCACCATCACGGGGTACCAATTTCGGCCATTATTTTTGGCGGAAGGCGTGCCCATGTTGCTCCGTTGGTCTATGAATCATTTAATTGGCAACATGGCGTCTATGTAGGTGCTACCATGGCATCGGAACGAACTGCCGCTCAATACGGTGCCGAAGGTGAAGTACGTCGTGATCCAATGGCTATGTTACCCTTTTGTGGATACAATATGGGTGATTATTTTTCTCATTGGCTCAAAATGGGGAAAAAGATGCAAAATCAACCTAAGATCTTCAATGTTAATTGGTTCCGCACCGATGCAGATGGACGTTTCTTGTGGCCAGGCTATGGTGAAAACCTCCGTGTTCTTGAATGGATTGCAGATCGTTGCGAAAATACTGCTGAAGCGGTTAAAACCCCTATTGGATATGTTCCAACACCACGAAGCTTGGATCTAACTGGTTTGAAACTACCTGTTGGAAATCTAGAAAAGGTTCTCGCCATTGATAAAGACGTCTGGGAAAAAGAAATGAATCAGCATGAAGAATTTTTCCAAACGTTTGGAAAATCACTTCCGGTTGAATTAAAACACGAGCTAGCAAGTCAACGAGCGCGCTTTAAAAAAATCTAATTCACTGGTATAATCAAACCCGGTAATTAATGCCCTTGCATTAATTACCGGGTTTTTTTTGATTACCTTTCTTTGTTTTTACCCAATAGGGGGAGATGACTGATGTTTGAAATTATCTCAAAAACGCTTATTGCACCAAATGTTTGGCGTTATGCAGTGCACGCACCCGAAATCGCAAAGAAGCGTCAGGCTGGACATTTTGTTATCCTTCGGCCTACTATTCATTCTGAACGTATCCCTTTAACGATTGTTTCATCCGACCTAGAACATGGAACCATTGATATTATTTTTCAAGTTGTTGGCGCAACTACCTTTGAATTGGCTGCTTTGGCGCCCCAACAATCCATACAAGACCTTGCAGGCCCTCTAGGGCATCCAACACACATAGATAATGTCGGCACAGCTGTTATGATTGGTGGCGGAGTGGGAATTGCGCCGCTTTTGCCTATTGCCCAAGCATTTAAGGAGAATGGAAATCGACTTATCACCATCTTAGGCGGACGCTCTCAGGATTTGTTAATTTTAGAAAAAGAACTTTCCTTGGTTAGCGATGCACTATTGATTGCTACCAATGATGGCTCCAAAGGTCAAAAAGGATTGGTAACGGATGTTTTACAATCCGTTTTAAATCAAGAAGCGGTCAATCTCATCGTAGCCATCGGACCCGTGGTCATGATGAAGGCCGTGGCAGAGCTAACCCGACCATTAGGAATAAAAACCATGGTCAGCCTTAACCCACTCATGATTGACGGGACAGGAATGTGCGGCGTTTGTCGCTGCACCATTGCCGGAAAGACAAAATTCGCTTGTGTCGATGGGCCTGAGTTTGATGCCCACCAGGTTGATTTCGACAGCATTCGACGTCGTTTATCCATGTTCAGTGAAGAGGAAAAACAACGTTTGGATAGCGTGAAAGGATCCGATGCCGCCCATTAAACGTGATCGCGAGAAAATGCCTGAACAGGAACCTCATATTCGGGCGAAAAATTTCAACGAAGTTAATACCGGTTTCACTCGCGAACAGGCACAACTCGAAGCCAGTCGTTGTTTATTTTGTAAAAAGCCTACATGCCGTGATGGTTGCCCCGTACATATCAATATTCCGTATTTTATAGAATCCATCCTTGAGAATAATCCCAAAGAAGCTGTTCGACGTATTCGCGAGGATAATTCTTTGCCAGCCATATGTGGGCGTGTCTGTCCTCAGGAATCACAATGCGAAAAAACGTGTATTTTGGCAAAAAAGGGTACTGCGGTGGCAATTGGAGCATTGGAACGTTTTGTTGGGGATTACGCAATCAATGCGTGCGTTTTGCCGGATATGTCTGGAATTGTAAAAAAAGGGAAGAACGTTGCAATTGTTGGGAGTGGCCCAGCAGGTCTTACATGCGCAGGTGAATTGGCCAAATTAGGCTATTCCGTGACTGTTTTCGAAGCCCTTCATGCCTTAGGTGGGGTCCTCGCCTATGGAATTCCTGAATTTCGTTTACCCAAAGAGTTAATCGTCGATTGTGAAATAGAAACATTAAAACAAATGGGAGTAACTTTTATTACAAACGCGGTAATCGGTAAAATTAATACCATCCCTGAATTATTGGATAATGGCTATGCTTCAGTCTTTATTGCAACCGGAGCCGGCTATCCAAGTTTCATGAATATTCCTGGCGAAGATTCAAATTATATCTACTCAGCGAATGAGTTTTTAACTCGAGTCAATCTCATGCAAGCCTTTAAAGGTGACTCTTCAGCGACCCCCATACATATCGGTGAACGAATCGCTATTATCGGCGGCGGAAATACCGCTTTGGATGCCGCTCGTTCAGCTTTGCGCCTCGGTGCCAAGCATGTGCACTTAATCTACCGACGATCCGAAGCTGAAATGCCAGGGCGCCTGGAAGAAATTAAACATGCTCAGGAAGAAGGCGTTGATTTTCAGTTATTAACCTTGCCTTTAGAATATCTAGCACATCCCAACGGTGCTGTACGGTCCGTGAAATGCATTCGTATGCGTTTAGGCGAACCTGATACCTCGGGTAGATGTCAGCCTCTGCCGATTCCAGGAAGTGAATTTGAACTACCAATTGATTCCGCCGTAGTTGCCATAGGTACTCAAGCCAATCCGATCATTGCGACAACAACGCCTGGACTTGAAACCAATAAACGCGGCTATATTATTGCCAATGAAAATGGAGAAACTTCAATAAAGCAGGTATTTGCTGGCGGCGATATTGTTAGTGGCGCTGCAACAGTGATTTTAGCTATGGGTGCAGGAAGAGCAGCAGCTAAACGAATCAACGAACTCATCGGTTAAGTTTCGTAAATTATTTCTTTTATTTCCAAACAAAATAGAAATAACTTCAAGTAAGTTCGAATAAGGTCAAAATTAAAGTGAAGTAACTTAAAACAAGCAATATTTTTATATAAGTTAACATAATATATATTATACGACGTTAAATAATTATCGATTTTAGATTAATATATAACCTGCTTGAATGTTTTTAGAGCAAGTGACTCATTCGTATCTTTACTAATCAACCAAATAAATCACTCTGTAAAACCAGTCGAAATTTTCTATATCACACTCACTAATGTTAGTGAATTGGTGGCTCAAATGTATCACCGAAGATTTATCCAAAAAGACAAAGATTCCGAATAAGTTTAGTTTGACAATTCATCCATTTAAAAGCTTACTTAAATAAAAAGCCTTTCAAGTATAACTCGAAAGGCTTTTTATTATATTCTTTTATCTTAACATCATTAGAATTTAGTAGTGTCATTACTGCCTGGCACTAATTTTTACAATACATATCAATAAATCGCAAATTCTTATTATCAGCAACCCTAGACTTAGTATTTAAATTATAATTCCAAAGACTTTGTCTCTTGTTTGTCTAAAAGCATCTTACAAACCGCTTCTATTGGTTTCGCACCTAAGTTTTCACCAGTACGTAATCGAACCGCAACTGAATTGCTCTCCATTTCCCTGTCGCCAACAACGAGCATGTAGGGTATTTTCTCAAGTTGGGCATCGCGAATCTTGGAATTAATTTTTTCAGGACGAACATCAGCATCAACTCGTAGCCCAAGTACCCGACATTGCTTCATTACTTGAATTGCAAAGTCATTCTGACGATCCGTTATGGTACAAATCCTTGCTTGAACAGGTGCGAGCCATACAGGAAAAGCTCCACCGTAATGCTCAATAAGAATACCAAAGAATCGCTCCAACGAGCCCATCAGTGCCCTGTGGATCATGATAGGGCGATGTTCTTTGCCATCTTCTCCAATGTAAGTCATGTCAAATCGTTCAGGTAAATTGAAATCAACCTGTACTGTTGAACACTGCCACGTCCGACCAAGCGAATCCTTGATTTTAATGTCAACCTTAGGGCCGTAGAATGCTCCACCACCCTCATCCACATCGTATTTAAGCCCCGTGGCATCCAAGGCTTTGCGAAGAGCCAAGGTGGCTTCTTGCCACCCTTCGTCAGTACCTACGGTACCTTCATGCGGTTTGGTAGAAAGATATACTTGATACTCAGAAAATCCAAATGCACCAAGTACATACAAAACAAACCGGATGACTTCAATGATTTCCGATTCCAATTGGTCTCGACGACAGAAAATATGGGCATCATCCTGGGTAAAGCCCCGAACCCGCATCAATCCATGGAGTACACCTGATTTTTCATAGCGATACACGGTTCCCAATTCAGCCCAACGAACCGGCATTTCACGATAGCTGTGCATGCGAGTTTTATAGATTTTAATATGAAACGGACAGTTCATGGGCTTGACATAATAATCAGCCTCATCAATGGTCATGGGCGAATACATATTTTCTTTATAGAAGCCAAGGTGACCCGACGTTTCCCAAAGATGCGATTTCCCCATATGCGGAGTATTTAAAAGATCATAATTATTGCGCAAATGTTCATTTTTCCAAAAATCTTCAATGAGCTTCCGGATGAGAGCTCCCTTAGGATGCCAATAAACCAATCCGGCACCAGCATCTTCGTGCAAGGAAAACAGATCAAGTTCTTTCCCCAATTTACGATGATCCCGACGTTTGGCTTCTTCTAGTTTACTTAAATATTCTTCCAAAGCTTTGGCCTTATCAAAACTCGTACCATAAATTCGTTGGAGCATTTTATTCCGTTCATCGCCTCGCCAATATGCGCCCGCGACGGACATTAATTTAAATGCTTTCAAAACGCCGGCATTAGGGACATGTGGGCCTCGGCATAGATCAACAAAATCACCTAAGGAATAAAGTGTGATCTCCCCTTCTTGAATGGCGTCCAACAGTTCGACTTTATATGTTTCTCCTTGTTGTTCAAAGAAGGCACGCGCCTCTGCCGCAGATACTACCTTGCGAACGAAGGGTTGTTTGCGCTGAGCAATTTCACGCATTTTTTCTTCTATTTTAATCAATTCTTCTGCCGAAAACGGTTGTTCGCGATCAAAATCGTAATAAAAGCCATCTTTAATCGAAGGGCCAATAGTTACTTTTGTCGTCGGAAATAATTCTTTTACGGCTGCAGCCATAAGATGGGCCGTGGAATGACGAAATACATCCATCCCCTCCGGATCAGAAAAATCCAACCCTTTGATTCGATGGCGCCCTTGCGGAACCGGAACATGGACATCGTATATTGAATCCCCTTCTTTTATAACCAAAGTCCTGCCATACAGCGCTGGATCTAGTTGTTTGATGGCTTCAGCCCATGTGGCACCTTCAACAACTTCAATTGCTTTTACATCCGACAATTCAACAATAAATTCACTCGCCATTTTTGCTCCCTACACTTTCTCTTGGGGTGATTTGGGAATAGTATGATTCTGCAATTTTAATACTCGATCAAGGAAGTATTGAAACAGCCCAAAGGTTAAATACATAACCATTATTAAAAAAACGATATTAGGAATAGGTAATACTAACATCAATACCAAAACAAAAATGCCAACACCACCCAAAAGAATAAAAGTGCGGCGATTGGTCTTTTTAAAGGCCGGGAACGGAATCCGGCTCATCATCAAAAATGCTAAAAGTGATAAAAGCAGAGCGGCCAATGCACCCGCAACCACAGGAGGCAAAACCGAAAAAGAACGTCCCAGAAATATAGTCTCGCTTTTGCCAGCAACCGGAGTAATGAGTACAAGCGAACAAATAAATGAAGCTGCAGCGGGAATGGGTAGACCGGTAAAATGGGTCGAACTTCCACAATGATTGGCAGCTTCGCAGTTAAAGCGAGCTAAACGCCATGCACCACCAAATAAAAATAACCCACATGCAATCATTTGCAAAAGAAACGGGACATGCGGCAACAAGACAGTATATGCAAGAACCACCGGAGCAATGCCAAAGGATACAAAATCTGTTAAAGAGTCGATTTTAACTCCGAACTCACTTTCGGCATGAACCATACGAGCAACTTTCCCATCTAAAAAATCAAACACCATTGCCGCAATAATTAGCCAAGCCGAAGAAGTATAAAGTGGTTTTCCGTTAGGACTCGATACATGCCCGGCAAGATATTCCAAGCATAACACCATTGCAACAATGCCGCACAAGAGACTAAATGCCGTTAGAAGGTTAGGCAATATATAGGCCCCTTGGCGAATCATTTTATTCTCTCCGTTCATGGTCGTTTCCATTCCGCCACAATGCTTTCACCGGCTTTTACGACATCGCCCGGCTTAACTAAGACCTTCACCTCTTTTGGTAAATATAAATCGACTTCAGAACCAAATGAGATCATCCCCATTTTATCCCCTCGATTATATGTCTTGTCGGGTTTTATCCAGCAATTGATCCGGCGTGCTAATAATCCGGCAATTTGAACCACGGCAAACGTCTTGCCGTCCTGTTCAAAGGCATACCACTGCTGCTCGTTTTCAAACCCAGCTTCTGCTTTGAACGCAGGAAGAAACTTCCCCGGAAAATGCGTTGTCCAAAGAAGCCGTGCGGAAGTCGGAACACGCTGCACATGAACATTTCCAACATGCATAAAAATAGCCACTCGTTGCGCCTGACCTTTAATTACTCGCTTTTCATCTAAGGTATCTACGACCATTACACGCCCATCGGCAGGTGAAACCCACTTTGTATCATCCGCTATAGAAAAACGTTCCGGATCGCGAAAGAACACTAAAAATAAAAGGATTAGAGAAAACCCAAAAACAGCAAGAATTAATCCCGTTCCTCTTAGCCACGGATTTCTGGTCAACCAGCCAAAACTCAAGACAATCCCCGCCAATGTCGCCGAAATGGCGATTGTGATTAACGGATACATTTCACTGGCCCAACGAAATTTCATTTTTGGTTTCCTTCCCAAATTTTCCTTAAATTTTCAGTCTCTGATTGCGCAATTTGAGTATCAGGATCTAAAAACCAGGCATATCCAGCCCAGTGACGTTTATCGATCATCAATGCGCGCGGCTCATATATAGAAGGTTCTTTTCCAAAAGCTCTTGAAAAACAAAAGAAAATTTCAGGTGTACCGATTTCGCATAGTAGGATATACGAGAATTCCTTAAGCCGAATCAGCTTAAACGGGATCAGACGTTCTCCGGCAAGGAGTTCCCCTCCTATAGATTGATGACGAAAAGCCCAGTTCAACGTTTCAAGTTCAGACTCTTCAGGATCCAATGCCAACTCATCCATAAGGACCGCCATCTCTTTAAGAGAGTTCAACGGCAGTCCCGAAATGATCGGTTGAATGGATTTCCAATCTGCAATATCAATTATATTTACCGCTTCTTTTTCCTCTTGATGTTCCAGCAAGACATGGCGGCGCATCAATCCCGCCAAGGTTAAAAACTCTTCCTTTTCAAGATTGGCCGTACCTGGAATCAAATCCGTAAGTGCTTCACGTATATCTTGCCCGTCTTCCGGAATCGGAGCTATGGAGTCAGTCATCTAACTTCTCAGCTTTTCCATCAATTCATCATCAATATCGAAATTAGCATGTACTTTTTGGACATCATCATGATCATCCAACGCATCCAATAATTTAAATAGCTGCTCAGCAGCCTTCCCTTCAACCGCCATATAGGTTTTAGGCACCATGGTTATTTCGGCTGATTCAGGTTCAACTTTGGCCTTAATTTTCTCGACCACAGCATCAAAATCCGCCGGCAACGTTTTAATCACATAATTAGCTGCATCTTCGGTTTCAATATCCTCTGCACCAGCATCCAATGCAATGGTCATCAATTCCTCTTCACCCATTGCAGCTTTAGGTACATTGATAACCCCTTTCTTCTCAAACATCCACGCCACACTTCCAGGTTCCCCCATATTTCCGCCATGCTTGGAAAACAAAGAACGAATTTCCGAAGGAGTACGATTTTTATTATCTGTAGTAGTCTCAACCATAACCGCGACCCCACCAGGTCCAAATCCTTCATAAACAATATCATCCATGGCTTCAGCAGCCAACTCTCCAGTGCCTTTCATGATAGCCTTTTTGATGTTATCCGAAGGCATATTCACTGCTTTTGCTGCCGCAATGGCGGTACGTAGGCGTGGATTTAAATTTTGATCTCCTCCGCCTTGTTTGGCCGCAGCCATAATTTCCTTAGTTACTTTGGTAAACGCCTTGCCGCGTTTGGCATCCACAAGAGCCTTTGAACGCTTAATTGTTGCCCATTTAGAATGACCTGACATTACACGAGCCTCCTTGAAATAAATACAAGAATCATTATCAATCACGACTCCTGTGTCTTTAAATTTTACGTCTGGAATAAAACGAAATTATACGATATTTCGCTTGATTGTAAAGCGAAATTCAGAAGTTAAACAACTGGCTCACCTAATAGGCTCCAGGCTGCTGCAGCTGTAATTTTTACCGGTATTTCACGCCCCAGCCAATCGGTAGGACCAGGTAAAGAAACCCAACGATTGGTTGCTGTTCTTCCCTTGATATGACCTGCTTGAAGTTCATCAATCTCTTCGATTAAAACCGTTTCTTGACGATCTAGCCAAGAAACCTGAGAAACCATAGTGGTCTCTCTAACGACCTCAAGCAGCCGCTCCAGTCGCTTTTCGCGTATCTCGAGCGGAACTTGAGCTGGTAAATCCGCTGCAGCCGTTCCTTTGCGTGCAGAAAATTTAAAACAATATACTAAATCGAATCCAATCTCTTTGATTGCTAAAACGGACGCTTCAAAATCAACTTCGGTTTCTCCAGGGAACCCAACAATAATGTCTGTCGATATGGCAAGACCCGGAATAGCTTTCCGTAATTCTTTTATCAAACTGGAGTATTCATAAAAAGAATAGCCTCTACGCATAGCTTTCAATATGTTGTCTGAACCCGATTGTAAAGGTAAATGAAGAGCTTCTGCAACTTTTGGTATTTGGGAAATGGCCTCTATGAGCCGCGGGGAAAAATCTTTAGGGTGACTCGTCATAAAACGAATCCTGACCACACCCGGCAATTGCGCCACTCGGTATAATAGATCCGCAAACTCAATTCTATCTTTAAAATCAAATCCATAGTGATTAACATTTTGACCCAACAACATAATTTCCTTAGCACCTGACGCAATTCGTTGTTGAACCTCATTTAAAATCGCTTCCACTGGCCGAGACATTTCTCGGCCACGAGCATACGGTACAGCACAATATGCGCAGAATTGATTACACCCTTCCATCACTGCAACTCGAGCCTGCAAAGCATGGGAAGACGATGTGACATCAACGCCTTTGCCGTATCCAGTATCCTCAAATTCATAAATACGCTTAAATTTCCTGGCTTTTTCAGCTAATTCCGGTACGCGGGTTAGGGCTCGAGGGCCAGCTAAGAAATCAATTTCGGGAGCGCGTTTGAAGATGTCTTGCGCCAGATGCTGAGCCAAGCACCCAACCATCCCGATCAGTAAATCAGGTTGTTGTCGTTTCATGGCAACCCAACGACCAATCAAGGAAAAGGCTTTTTGCTCTGCCAATTGGCGAACCGTGCAGGTATTCAAAAGAAGCAACTTAGCCGTTTCAGGTTGTGCGACCCGTTCCCAATGTGCGTCCATTAAGATTTGAGCCAAACGTTCGGAGTCATATTCATTCATTTGGCAACCGAAAGTATGGATATAAAACGTACTCATAAATGTCAATCCTAACTAAACATTCGAATAAAATCGAAGTATTATAAAAAACATAAACTCTCTTGGCAATTTCTATTTTATGTGTACTTTTGAAAGACTTTCCGGTAATGAAAACCATAAATGGAAAATGTCACCGCCAACGGAAACGTACTGGGTCTACGGAAAAGTGACCAACTTAATAATTTCCAATACTGAAATCGCTCACGCCCAATAATTCCCAACCGAAAAATCGAACGCAAGAAAGTTATAAACATTATTGGTTTAAAACGCATGGGACGTATTTTCATAGACTGGTAGTCTTTGAGATAGGTCTTCACACGGGCATAGAAATATTTCGGAGAATATATCTTTTTAATAATCAACCGATACCCATCCATTAGCGTTTCCATTTTCATCTTCGGAACAAAATTCATGGAAAAATCAGTATTATCTCCTGATCCGTTATTTAATAATCGATTCTCAGATTTCATTCGTTGGTAAAGTTGCGTGCCATTAAGTGCATTGAGCAGTCCCACCATAGCCGTAATGATACCACTCTTTTGAATGAAATTGATTTGGCTCTCAAAGATCGTCAAAGGATCGCTATCAAATCCAACAATGAATCCCGCCTGTACTTGAAAACCAAACCGTTGAATCTTATGCACACAGGCGATCAAATCGCGATTCTTATTTTGCGATTTGGTACATTCGGTCAAGCTTAATTCATTGGGAGTTTCAATACCAACAAATACCGTTTCAAAACCCGCTTCACGCATCCGCTGCATAAGTTCTTCATCGTCCGCTAAATCAATTGAGGTTTGCGTAAACAAACCAAACGGATGTTTCTTTTGTTTCATCCAAGCTTGAATCCGCGGCAATACTTCCTGTTTTAATTTTTTACGATTGCCAATGAAATTATCATCTACAAAGAAAACACTTCCACGCCATCCTTGGTCATATATCGCATCCAATTCCCGTATTACTTGATCTGGATGTTTGGTCCGACAACGCTTTCCGTACAATAAAGTAATATCGCAAAAATCGCAATTAAATGGGCACCCGCGAGAATATTGAATGTTCATACTGGCATAATGACGCATACGTATTAAATTCCATTGTGGAACCGGTGTTTGTGTCAAATCCGCCCATTCATTTGATGTGTATATAGCTTTTGCACAGCCGTTTTTTAAATCTTCAATAAATGGCGCGAGCGTGTGTTCCGCTTCATTAAGAACGAAATGATCAACTCCCGGAAAATCTTTGTATCCACTAGTGAATAACGGTCCACCCGCAACAGTTCTAATGCCTAGAGTCTGACATCGCGCAATAACTTCCTTCACAGACTTCTGTTGAATAGAAATACCCGAAATAAAAACATAATCCGCCCAACGCAATTCACGATCTTTTAATTTCTTAACATTCATATCCACTAATTTTTTATTCCAATCCTTTGGCAACATGGCAGCTACTGTAAGCAGGCCAAGTGGTGGATTGGTTGATTTTTTAAAAACGAATTTTAATGCGTGTTTAAAGCTCCAAAATGTCTCCGGATATTCAGGAAAAACCAAAAGAATATTCATATCAGCACCAGCCTTTCGTGATCAAAACGGTTTTAGGAAGGACGTTTCCTACCAGTCGATACTTTGTGGCTTAATGGGCTGGCAAAAGTGAGAATACCTCTTTTCTTCTACCAGAATGGTACGCCTTTTTTTATTCAATTACCATTAAATACTTTTTTAAATATTTATACACAGCCCTTATATCGCTTTCAAAGTATACCGATCATTTATCTAGAATTGTTATCTACCCCTGGCAAGGAGCTATTTCATGACTCTGCAACGCCGAAAACATAAGCGAGTAGATGTAAATTTACCAATCTATTGTAAATTTACTAATCTGAGTCATGCGCGAATTGTATCCGCTGCAGGTAAAGTTGCCAACTTGAGTGTCGGGGGTATGAAAGTTAAATTGCCTATTAAAGTTGAAGACTCGACAACTAAGATAATGGATTATTTTTTAGTACTTCCTAGGCCTTACCAGGAAATTCGAGGGAAAGCCCGCATTGTTTGGACTTATTGGGATGATCAAACCAAAACCACCGAATTCGGAATGGAACTTTCATCATTGAATCAACTACAACAATCAGATCTTGAAATAATTCTAAGTGAGCTAAGTGCCGAAAACTATCTTGAACAATGATAAAAATTCAATCCCCAGCACTAATAGCGGCAGATTTTCACATTAGTTAAACCCCATTAAATTTCTCATCTATGACCTGAAACTTTTATAGACTCTATCGCCTTCCGTGTTTCTCCCTCACCTCTTTTCTATGCCATTGAGTATAATGGCGTTCTGGTCGCCTTTGCTGAGAATAAACTACCTTTACTGCAACTGATAAGGAAGCCACTATTTTTTAATCACGTCTATTAACTACCACTCATTTCATTGAAACTTGACACTAAGATACTACTTAAGCTTTGGAACGCAACTATCTAATTTGAGTCTCTGTTATCGAATAGTATTTGGCGCCCCGACATGACTAGTTAATAATTTGGTGCAGATTACTTTTACATCAAACATTCAAATACCCGATTAGATCATAATCCCTAAAATAAATTAAATTTTAAAAACACTATGTATAAAAATACAATAGACTTAATATATTATTCAGCTTAACCTAACCGTTAATATTTTTTTATACTAACCCATGATTCTGTCACATCAGCTATTTAAAATGTTAAGAATGATATTCACATCTCCAAAATATATAATTAAATTTTAAATGCTAAAATTTTAATTTAGCTATAATGTTCGTATGGAAATATATATTTTACAGTAATGTAAATAATTAATTATGTAATAAATTTTACCAAATTTAAACTAGCACCTATTTAAAATTTGATAAAGATCATATTGATACACGAAATATACCAAAATATTGTGCACTTAATGCTATATAGTCAAACCAAAACTAATAAATAACTATGAGATTTATATAAATTGGTGTGGTAAAAAAAGTTATTAAATAATGGATATCTAATAT